>CAVVJA010000013.1:0-209875 GCA_963748415.1 uncultured Actinomycetota bacterium
AGCCCGCCGCCGCGCACGGCCACCGAGAACGGCAGGCCCGATGCTGGCAGCTGGTCACTGGTAACGGCGTCACGTGTCATGGTCGGTGAGTTCCTTTCGCTTATGTGCTGGGCCGTTGGATTTTTCGTCAGGGCTACCGCGACGCCTCTACCCGGCCGTCCGCGGCCGGCGTGACCGGGATCCTGGATCCCCGGCGGGACCCGGGCTGCTGCGCTGCCAGCCGGGTTGACCGCCTCAGGTGAGCTGCCAGCCGACGCCGCTGGGCGTGGCGGGCTTCACGGGCCCGCCGCGCCTCACCGGCCTCGGTAATCAGATCCCGGGTGTGCTCGGCGGCGAGCTGCCGCAGGATATCTGGATGCATGGTGCCCTCCCCGGGCGGGATCTTCGTTAACCGGTATCGAGCTGGCGTCCCGGAATCGGGGTCGGCCCACAATGGAACGGCCATTGGCGATAGCGGGCCGGGAGTCGCCGGGTTACCGCCTGTGGCCGCCGCTCCGCCTGCTGCCTGCGTGCCGCCCGCCGCGGCGGATGGGCCGGGGATCTTGCTGAGGCTCTGGTATTCGATGGCGCATTCCCCAGCCAGGACCGCTGCTGCTCACTATCGCTGCTCCAAGGCTGGTCACCGGGCCGGGAGCGATCGCGGTAGCCCGAACCACGGCAGCACGCTGGCCTCGAAGCGGGTCATGCCGCAGATCCGGCCGCCGGCAAGGGTGAGCACGTAGAAGGCGGTCGCGTGGCGGATTCCGGCCGGGCCGCGCAGGTATGCCCCGAACGCGGGCTGGCCGTTGGCTCGGGCCGGCACGAGGTCGAACCTGCGGCCCGCGGCGAACTGGCGGGCGCAGTAGCGGGCCACGAGTTCTCGGCCCTCGTATCCGAAGGGCTCCGGAGGCATCGCGATGAAGACGTCGTCGGTCAGCAGGGCCACCAGCGCGTCGAGGTCGGCCGACTCCCACGCGCGGGCGAACATGGCCACGATCGCGTCCTCGGCGGGCGAGCCAGCGGCGGGCGGCGGCTGGTGGCCGGCGGCCGGCTGCTGGCGGCGCTGCAGGCTAGCGCGGGCTCGTTTGAGGGCGCTGTTGACCGATTGGACGGTCACCTCCAGCATGCCGGCTACCTCGCTGGCGTGGAATCCGAGGACGTCGCGCAAGATGAGGACGGCAACCTGGCGCGGCGGCAGCAGCTGCAGGGCGGTCACGAAGGCCAGCGAGATGGCTTCGGTCTGCTCGTAGCGGGCCTCCGGCCCGGGCGGCAGGTCGACGGCACCCTCGAGGAGGGCGTCAGGGAACGGCTGCAGCCAGACGGCCTCGTCGCGCGGGGTCGGCACGGGCGGTTCGAACTGCGACACGTCCCACTCCCTGGCCGGGCGCCGGCTCGCTGCGCGGCGCGCGTTGAGGCACCGGTTGGTGGCGATCTTGTACAGCCAGGTGCGCAGCGACGCGCGTTCCTCGGTGAACCCGCCGATGCCTTGCCAGGCGGCCAGCATCGTCTCCTGGACGGCGTCCTCGGCGTCGGCGAAGGATCCGAGCATCCGGTAGCAGTGCACCTGCAGCTCCCGCCGGTGCGGCCCGGCCAGCTCCCGGAACGCCTCGCCATCCCCGGCCCGCGCCCGTGAGAGCAGATCGGCTGTCACCATCCTGCGCTCCTTCCTTCCGCACCACGTCGTACCTCCGCCCGGTATATACACCGCCCACGGCGCGAACTGGGCGGCTCGCGGGCGCCCAGTTTCCCGGTGCCGCGGTGTATGCACTACCGACCGCCCGGACGATCCGCCCACCGGATCGTGCCGCAGCAGCTGGAAACGACCCTGGAGGTTGACGATGGAATCGTCCGCATCGGCCGGGCGCGTGGCGTTCGCCGTTCTCGATCGCCGCCGCCGCGGGCGCTGCTGAACGTGCGAGTCCCAGGCACGCACGGGAAAGCAGCCAACCGCAGGAACCACGTGAGCAGGACGCTCGCTCGTGTGTTCGCCGGCTGGCGGACGGGCCTGCCGGGGCCCGTCATCGTTCTTCAGGCTGGGACCGCGGTCAACTACTTCGGCACTGGACTGATCCTTCCCTTCGAGATCATCTACCTGCACCAGGCCCGCGGCTTCCCGACGGCGACGGCGGGGCTGGTGCTGGCGGCGGTCATGGGCACGGCGGCGGTCGTAACGCCCTTTTCGGGTGCGCTGCTCGATCGTTTCCGCGCGAAGCCGATCCTGATCATCGGCAATCTCGCGAGCGCACTGGGCTACGCGGGCTTCGCATTCGTCGACCGTCCCTGGCAAGCCTTCGTCTGCTCGGCCGTAGGCGGCGCCGGGTTCGGAGTCGCGATCACCGCGAACCAGGTTCTGAGCCTGACCCTGGTCTCAGCGGGGCAGCGCGCCTCCTCGATCGCGCTCCGCCGAGTCGCAGGCAACTTCGGTCTTGGCAGCGGCGCGACGGTTGCGGGCTTTATCGTCGCTTCCGCCAATGACCTCCGCGCGTTCCAGGCGCTCTACCTCTTCGACGGCGCCACGTTCGCTGTCTTCGCGCTGGTTGTGCTCGTGGGGATCCCGAATGCTCGCCTTGCGAATGCTGCGTCGGCGAGTGACAGGGGAACAGGCTTCCGAGCAGTTGCTCACGATCGGCTCTTCCTCATCCTGATCGCCGCCAACATCGTGTTCGTGATGACCGGCGGCGCGCTCTTTTCCAACATCCTCGCGCCGTTTGCGAAGGCGCACACGCCTGTCGGGCCGGGCGAGATCGGCGTTGTCTTCTTCATCAACACCTTCTTCATCGTCGTCGCGCAGATTCCAGCCACACGGGTCGTCAAGCGGATGCGCCGCACACACGCTCTTGCCGCGACCAGCGCGCTATTTGCCATCGGCCTGCTCGCGGTCCTGCTCGCAACGCTAACGAGCTCGACGCTCACCGCTACCACCGTCTTGGCTGGGGTCGCGATCGTGATCGCGATCGGTGAGTGCGCGCAGTTCATCGTGCTCGGCACAATCGTCGCCGACCTCGCACCGCCGCATCTGCTCGGCCGCTACATGTCGCTCTACGGCCTCAGCTTCACGGCAGGCGTGGCCCTGGGCCCCGCGGTCGGCGGCGCGCTGCTCGCAACGTCACCCGACGCCGTCTGGTGGGGCGGCGCCTTGGCGGCAGCACTGATCGGAGCCGGCTTGCTGCGACTCGGCGACCGGATACCCGACCCGCTCTTGCAGGCGCAATGCCCTCCGCCGCAAGCCGTCAGCGCGGCCGATATGGACTCCGCCGGCCACAGCTAGATGAATAGTACGGAGATGGAATGTCACTGGCGTACGTGATCGTCGATGTATCTCGCGCTGACACGCCGGGGTCAATCCATCGTCAGGCCGCGGCCACCTCAGGGAGGAAACATCGTCATGGACCACCAAATGTTGCAGCACCGGTTCGCAGCCCTCACCACAGCCCACGTGGCCGACGCCTGTATACGCGCCCGAGTCCCAGTGCGTTGCGCTTCTGCGCTCTTGCGTGCTGTGGTGCCTGGCAGCCGCCTGGCCGGGCGTGTCTGTCCTGCCAGGCATGCTGGCAGCGTCGATGCCTTCCTGGAGGCATTCGAAATGGCAGCACCGGGCGACGTGCTGGTAGTCGACAACGGCGGGCGGCTGGATGAAGCGTGCGTCGGTGACCTGGTGGCTCTGGAGGCTCAGGCAGCCGGTGTGGAAGGGATGGTGATCTGGGGGCTGCATCGCGACACCGCTGACATACGGGCGATCGGGCTGCCGGTCTTCAGCCTGGGAGCGATCCCCACTGGCCCCCTCCGGCTCGACGCCCGCGCGCATGACGCGCTGGAGTCCGCCGTCGTCGGAGACTGGGCAGTGAGCCGCGAGGATCTGGCTCTCGGCGACGATGATGGCGTGCTCTTCCTACCCAGCCCGCAGGCCGAGGAGATCTTCACGCTGGCCGAGACGATCCGCGATACCGAGCGGCGCCAGGCCGAACGGATCCGGGCAGGTGCCTCACTACGCAGCCAGGTACAGTTCCGCGCCTACCTTGCCAAGCGCGAGAACACGCCCTCCCTGAGTTTCCGCGAGCATCTGCGCACGGTGGGCGGGGCCATAGAGGAATAACCTCTTCTTCAGCCGGCCATGGACCTGCTCAGCGCAGGCGACGGCGGCAGCCGTTCATGGCACTCCCTGCTGTGGCACCAGTGGGTCGCCGCACTCCGCGCCGAAGCCGCCGTCCTCGCGCATGACCCCCGGCGCAGCCCGCCACCTCGCCGAAGCAAAAGCGCGCGCCGATCGCAGGTCGGCCCTCGCCCGGCATCAGGCAACCGGACACCGGGCCGACCAGCCGATTGCGCGCCTTCTGGCCGGCTTCGAACCCCGCGCGACCGCTGCCGGGACTTGCCGGGCTCGGCGGCGCGGCGAACCTGGCGCATCAGCAGCTCATCGGAGGCGATCAGCGCGAACGACGGCCACGCTGCGATCACGCGCCCGATCAGGCTTGGCTCGGCCACGGCCATATCGGCCGCCAGGCTGGCGACGCTGCTCGCGACCAGAAGTGCCCACGGCAATGCTCCACCTTTGCGTCCCGACCGAGAATCGGGCCAGGAGCGTGGTCGACGCAGCGACGATCATCCCGTCCACCGACAGCGGCGTCAGGGCGGCAACCCAGCCTGGCTGCCCGTGCAACTCCACCAGCCCAGGTGCATATGAAGGTAGGAGACTGTGCCAGCGATCAGCGCCAGCAGAGCAACGCATCCGATCGTTGTCCACCGGATCCACCGGTCCGGGCCGGCGGTCATGACCGGCTCCCAACTGGGAATTCACCGGTGAGCACGCATTGGTTTTTTGGGTGCACATACCCCTCGGACACGCGTGACAAGCTGTGCACACCGGCGCGCCGTCATCTGTGTGATCGAAGCACGGCAACCTCGGGGTACTGCTCGGCCGGGCCGTAGCCGTTCTCGACCAACCAGCGGACCCGCAACGTGAGGCGAATGAATTCCGTGTCCGCTGGCGGTTGGACCGGTGGATTCGTTGAGGCGGCCCAAGCGAATCTAGAGCAACTTTCGTCACGGGGCCCGTGGATCTCACTCCTGGATCCCGAGGCTGAACTCGGACACTTCGTGATCGTGGACGAGCTCGGCCCTGCGACGGCCTCCATCCGTGACCCACGTGGCGTCGCGTACGAGATGACCCACTCGGACTTCCGTGACCTGTGGTCGGACCGCGATGGCTTGGGCGGAGTGGTGTTCCGGTGATCGTGAAGAGCATCCGCCCGGAGGTCTTAACCGCTACGCGCACTGCGTATTGGCTTGCGATAGATGATGCGCCCGAAGAGCAACTGGTGTTCATCGACAAGTCGTCAGGCATCCGCGTAGTCGAGCGCGACCGGCTCGCTGCGCGAGTGGGGCGCGGAACGGCTGCGACGATCGCTCGCGCCGTGATTGATCTTCATGAAGGAAATGCCGTTTCTGTTCCTATGGTGGTGCGGCAGGACTAACGAGGCGCCAAGCGCGGCGAAGTAGCAAGATCTGTGAGCTCGCGCGCTGATTCTGCTTGTCGTGAAGCCCGATGAGTGTGGTGTGTGGCGTGCTGAGATCTCGAGACCGGCATCTGGAGCTGTGGTGTCGATCGGGCGGCGACCCGCACGTGATCGATCGATCCGGCCTGATACCGAACAACTCTCGGCCGCAAGCGATCAGGGTGCCGATCGACGGTTCGCTCTTACGAATTAGCGCCATGCGCTGGGCGATTTCCACATGAGACGACGTGCGAGTCGCCCACGTCAGGGTGCCCACCGCTCAGAAATCGCCGCCGCCGAGAAGTCGCCCAGCCTCATGGCAGCGCTGTCGCGCAGCCGCGGAACGGGTCCAACACGACGACTTGGACCCGCTCGCGCCAGGGCCGCTCGAGGGCCGTTACCCGGTCGCACAGGCCTTCCCGCTGCGCGCCCGAGCACGACATCAAACATCCGGGCGGGGACCAGCCCGCTCAGGTCGACGAGGTCGGTGGGCATAAGGCTTTCATCATCCCCTTCGGATCCGGTATCCGATCGCCTACGTTGGCCGCCGTCGTTTGCCGGCAATTCGAGACCGCGACGCGGACTCGGCGCGCCTGCTGAGCGGCGCGGGTGCTCCGGCTCGAGGCCGAGGTGCACTTCGAATGCCTTCGTAGACCGGCGCGAGAAGTTTCGCCAATTCCTGCGGTGGGAGGAAGGTGTTGCGGAGTGCAACGGCGCAGTCCCGTGCCAGTACGGTCACGACCGTATCGAAGGTTTGGGTACTTCGTCTCGTGAGGTGGTTGACGGCGCGCGCGATGGCGATGCCCTCGAGCGAGCCCTTCACACCGAGTCCCCCTCCGATCAGACCGGCGTCCGTCGTGCGAATGGTTTCGCCGGTGCCGCCGACAGTGATCGACGTCAAGTCTCGATACGGGATGGTCCTCACCTCTTGCCACGCCGCTCGGGGTTCCGGGGCGTACACGTGGAGGTCTTCCTTCTCTAAGACCAGGTAGCAGGGCACGCCTGGAGCGAGCAGCGCGATGTTGGTCGCTTCGACCGTAACCGCGCTTATGGACCGGTGCCCGGTGCTGATGAGTCCATCTGCGTGTCGTCCTTCTGCACGCCAGGTAGCGCCTATCAGACGGTTCCGCGCGCACGAGATTGGGCTACTCGACGGCGCGTGGCCGGCCAGCCGCGCAGCCCGCGACGTTACCGATCTAGGCGCGTAGCTTCTCGCTCGCCACGTCAGCTCGTCGCGGCACCGTACTCACGTTTGGAGCAGGCACTATGACAAGCGCAGTCCTCCACCTCGGAAACAACCGGATCGTTCTCGGCGCCGACGCCGACCTCAATCGACTGAGAATTGAGATTGATCAAGCAATCCGCATGGGCGGTGGGTGGGTGGACGTGCCTGGCGCCCCTCGGTTCGGGTCGGTGCACATCTCGCCGGGCCAACACGTCTGGATCGGCACTAGCGGTCGGCAGGGGCTGCTCAACTGACGGTGGCGCGTGCATCACGGGCACGACCGCAACCCAATACCGATTCATATTGCGCACGCGCGCTAGGCGATCGCCGCGCGCAGAACGACGGCTCGTGAGCGCGGAGACAGCGGCGATGATCGTGTGCACGCGCGTCTGCGGTGTTGCGGTCGCTCTCTTCACGACACCGATGACGTCGAGCTCGCGTGGTCGGTGAGGGAGTACGTGGTCGACGTCGTGAAGACGCTAATTACGCGTCCTCGAGGAGGGAGGCCCAGCGACGTGCCCACTGGTTGAGCGGATCGAGGGTGCGGACCAGGTCGGCGCCGCTTCGTGACAGGGCGTATCCGGGATCGGTTCGCTCGATGATTCCCACCTCGCGCAGTTCGCGCAGCCGATCGCGCAGGACACTCGCGGAGATGTCTCCGCACGCGACCTGCAGTTCGCGGAACGTTTGCCGTGGTCGCAGCGCAAGTTCCCACAGGATGCGTAGCGCCCAACGCCGGCCCAGCAGGTCGAACAGCACCATGATCGGCTGTCCGGTCGTGGATCCCCGCGCGGGCCGGCCCGGACGAACAGCTGCTTTCCGCCGGCCGGTCGGCTCACTCATGGCGACCCTCCAGTGCGCTTTGACTTTCGAAGCAGGTCGAGCGTACCGTCCACGTATGCATCGGAAATCGAAGCAGCAGAGCTCCCGGATTGCTCCCCTTCAGCCGCCGTATAAGCCGGACGTGGCCGAGGTCCTGCAGGCCCTCGGGCCGCCGCTTGACCTGTTCCGGTTGTTCGCGCGCCGCCCCGCCCGTGCCCGCGGCATCCTCGGCTGGGGCAGGTACTACCTGTCCCGCGACCTCGCCTTGACCGTGCGCGATCGGGAGTTGGTGATCCTTCGCACCACCGCGCTGCTGGGGGCACAGTACGAATGGGGTGTTCACCTGGCGGCGTACGCGGGCAAAGCAGTCCTCGACCACGGCCAGATCAGGTCGGTGACGCGGGGCAGCTTCGACGACCCGTGCTGGTCTGACCCGCGCGACCGTGCGGTGCTGCGCGCCGTCGACGAGCTGTGCCGCAGCCACGACTTGTCGGATGCCGCCTGGCAGGAGTTGGTGGACTCCGTCGGCGAGGACGGCGCCATCGACCTTCTCCTCCTGTGCGGCTGGTACCACGCCATCTCGTTCGTCGCGCTAGCCGCGCGCTTGCCCAACGAGCCGGACACTCCGGCCTTCGCCGACATCGAAGACCGTTCGGAACCCGGCACGGTGCCCGAGCCGGCACCGGCAGCATCCGCGCCGACCGCAAAGCAGCCCGTCAACGTTACCTAACAGGATCCACGTCGCCGCACAACCTAGCGAGAACGGTGTTCCGGAGTCGGCGATCAAGCAGGTCGGCGACGTGAACTCCTGCCGGCGGCTGCTAGCTCGCCGACTCCAGCGCCGAAGCGTTAATCAACGCCTCGGACCTACCGATGCCCGTACCCGCGTGTGGCGAGGGTCAGGAGTGCGGTGGCTAACCTGTTCTCGGCGGCGGCCCGCTTTGGCCGGTGGATACTTCACAGGTGATCCGTCCAGGTGTGCTCGCAGACCTTGCTGCGGTAAGGGACGTATATCGCCGTGCGTCGTTGTCCAACGCCGGTGACCGGGCCAACCTGCTCGCTCATCCGGAACACCCTGATCCTCGGACCCGAAGGGCTGAACGAGGGGCGCACCCTGGTCGCAGAACAGGACGGTTCAGTCGTGGGCTTCGCAACCTGGGCGGATGCCGACGGCGTGACTGAGCTCGAAGACCTGTTTGTGGACCCGGACTGGACGAGGCGGGGAATGGCAACTGCGCTAGTGAATGGCATCGCCGAGGTCATCCGAGCGCGGGGAGTCGAGCGACTGGAAGTGACCGCCAACCCTCATGCCATGGGTTTCTATACCGCTATCGGTTTCATCCCCTGCGGCGTCGTCAACACGGAATTCGATCATGCGCCACGTATGGTACTGACGATCCACTGACTGCCGCTTCCCGGGCTCCAATCCACCAGCCGGGGCTGGACCGCCAAACCAGCACCCGGCGATGCCGCAGCGTAATCAATCGAAGTCGCGCACATTGGCAATACGCGCTGACGGAGGCATGAGCCGATCGGTTGCATACCAAACTCCGGGGAAGCGACGCACACATGCAATCCGATCTGCGCGCAAGGAACGACCAACGCCCCTGTCGTCTCGGCGACCAGATCGACGGTGGTGGCGCGCTCTTGTCTGCGACCGGCTTGGCCGATAGGTAAGTCGGCGCAAACGCGGCGGGGGTGTTCCGTAATCTGCGCATGATGGCCGATCGTTCGGCACTCGGCGCGGTAGCCGAGCGATGGCGGTGGCGGCGATGGTGCCGATCAGCTGGTAGCTGGCAAGTTCGCCGTCAAAGGCGCGGTGGGCGCGGGTGA
This sequence comes from uncultured Actinomycetota bacterium, assembly GCA_963748415.1. Taxonomy (GTDB): domain Bacteria; phylum Actinomycetota; class Actinomycetes; order Mycobacteriales; family Jatrophihabitantaceae; genus CAVVJA01. The sequence goes on from CAVVJA010000013.1 coordinate 9,352, forward strand.
ACACCGCGGCCGCGTAGCGGTGCCGGTCGGGAAAGGTGATCACGCCAGCGTCGTCAAGATGATCCCGGGGATGCGACCACCCTTGCCGGCGACGCTGACCCCGGCCGTATCGTCGAAGCCTAGGGCCAGGCGGGTCAATTCTTGATGGCCTGCGGCCGCGCGCAGAGCTGCGCAGACCTCCGCCGGTCCTGCCTGGTCCAGCCAGATCATCCGGTACAGGGTCGCCAATTCTCGGGCAGTGGTGGTTGGACCCATCTGCTCGTGCGGCAGGGCCTGCTCGTCCACGGTCATCTTCGTTAGGCGGTCGGCGATTTCCTCGTAGCGTCCGTCGTAGACGATCTCGGTGACCTGGTTCCAGCCGGGTAACCCGACCGCCTGGGCGATCTTGTCAAGTCGCGCGGTGATACCGGCCACCTCGGCAAGGACGTCACGCGACACCGTGGTGTGCGCCAAGCCGAGGGATGCGAGCCGAGCCATGATCCGGCTGCGGGTGACGCGGTGGAGCAGGGCATTGGACGCCGCATTGTCGCTGAGCCGGAGCATGAGGTCGATGGCCTGCTCGATCGTGCCGTCAGTTACGGCAGCGCGTTCGGCGGTGAAGCGGAGGTGCTCGTTGAGGTCGAGCTGTCCGGCGCTGGCCTGGCAGTACACCTCCAATGCGACTGCGATCTTGAACGCGGACCCGGCCTGCACGACCTGGTCCGCGTTCAAGGTCACTGCGCCGACGCCATCGAGATCAAGCACGCAGACGGCACCAGTGCGCGACGCCGTCGTCAACAGATCCGCGAGCTCCGTCGCTTCGGTCATGCTGCGACCGTTGCATACAGCCGACGTGCAACGCGCGTGGAGTTCGCGAGCAGCGAACCGAGCCAGTCGGCTCAAGGGGCCGGAGCGGTCGTGCCACGTCCCTGCCGACCCGCGCGGACGACCAGCGTGACCTAGCGGGCGACGCTGGCGAGGGTAGGCGGCGACGATGTAGGTGGCATGCCGGTCCAGGGAGACTCGTCCGCGGTCGTAGCGCATGCCGGCACGCGTTCATCACCGCCGACCGCTCACCACCACACACGCACAAAAAACGGCACGCGACCGCCAGTATGTATCTATTAGCCAGAGGCCAGCGCGGTTGCCTCTCGAACACCAGATCGGCAGTTCGGCGTGCGCGGAGGCGCCGAAGTGACGGCTCCGGCGACGAAGACCCAGCTGATTCTCGACCACCGCCTCGGCCGTCCCATGCCGCCCGGTGCCTAGCCGACACGACGCCGAACTACCCCGACTCCTTCGCGCCACATGGAGCCGTGGCTCAGATCACCTTTCCCATGTGGACGTCGTCGGGCTCCAGCTCGAGGAGCTCCGGTAGCGGCCGCGCCATGGGCCGGTAGCCGCGACCCAGGTCGAAGCGCACGGTGTTCTCCGACGGCGTCGCGGAGACGACGATCTCGGTGTCACCGGCGCGGCGCGCGACCACCTCCAGGTCGGCGGACAGTCGGCTGCCGAGGCCGGCGGCCCGGAAGTCCTGGCTCACGTGGAGAAACGCGAGCTGCGCGATCGCCGGGCGGAATGCGGCACGACCACTCCGATCCCTACCAGCCGTCCGCCCGCGAACGCGCCACGCGCGATTCCGCCCGCGTCGGCGTAGTGCACGAGCGCTTGGCGCTGCGCGTGGACGGAGTGTTCGCCGTGTCCGTCAGGGTCCCAGGCGGACGCGCTCCAACTTCCTCGCCGCCGCGCAACGAGCTCGGTGCCATGTTGCTCGAAGAGGACATCGACGCGCTCGGTGCGGTCGATCTCGCCGACGCGCGACAACTCGCCGCGCGCTAGATCCCGGATCTCGACCGGCGCCTCCACACCGCGACCATGCCACGCGAAGGAAACGCAGATGGTCCGATCCGCGCCCCGCCACCGGAGGAATCGGCTCTCGGCCATCGCGGCACACGTCGACCAATACACGGGCGCACCCGTCTCGGTATTGCCGCATCTGCGGCAGCAAGACAACTGCGCGCCGGGTTTGGTCTGCTGGCCATGCGTTCGGACTGCCCGCCGCCGGACTGCCCGCCGCGTCGCGTGGCTGGCATGTCAAACGTCGCGAGGACGAGCGCGACGGCTGATCAACCGTTCAACGCGAACGACGCTGCGGCCTCCCAACGACCCGAGGGCTGCTCGACCATGAGCGTGACCGCCTGGGTCATCGTGACGATTGGCAAGTACTGCTGAACCGCCCGCTCGGCCGCCTGCATCTCGTCGAAAGGACCGCGATTAGCAATCGTCAGGTGTGGCACGACCTCATTGAACTGCCCCTCAAAGGGCGGATACGCCGGGAAGGCGGACCAGACCAGCTGAGTCAAATACCGAAGCATGTCGGCCGCATCGGATGCGAGCCAGAGCACCTCATCGCCGAACCAGGCACTGCGCACGAAGTTGTGCGTGAACGCGGGCACGGTGCGAAATAGGGCGGTCAGCCGGGCCATGACCTCGTCGCGGATCTCGGACGCCGGCATGAACGGAAATAGCACGGTCACATGCGCCGGAACACCGAGCCGCGCGACCGGGTCGAGCTGAAGCCGCAGCGGCGCCACGGCGGGCTCCGCCTCAGCGACGATGACCAGCAAGGCAGTCCGGCCGCCGGTCATATCCACGCACACTACGAGGCCATGGCCGTCGCGCCCACCCCATCATCGCGGCCGCCGGCTCGCATTCATGCCGATGCCGGGGCTGAATAGCTCGACGAAACGTAGAAGATAAAGCGCGTCGGGCGGGTGGCCGGGTGGGACGGTAATCGATGTAACTTACGATTATCGCGGTGTCGTCTTTGGTTGCGATTATGTCGTGCTCGTGGGTGCCGGAGCTATCGGCGACGGTGGGCTCATGGACCTCCGCTCCGGGTATTGGCGGGTAATTTGTCACTCTGAATTTGGCGACAATTGCGGCTTGGGACACGGCGGCCTTAAAGTCGATTGCGTCGGTGGCGGAGGCGAACCGATACAGGTAGACCGCGATGCCCTCGACGTCCTGGGTGCTGTCGTAGTAGGCCTGGTAACCGGGGACGTAGTGGAGGCTGGCCGCGGTCGCCTTCCCCGCGAGCTTGTCGAATTCGGCGGCGGTGATCGGGCCGGTGTGCGCCTGTGTGTCCTCAGATATCGCGAAGCCGTCCGGCGGCGCGACGACCTTTGCGGCGAGCGGTGTAGCCGAGCGAGCGGGGGTACTGGGGGCGGGCGTAGGGGTCACGGCGGATGGATTTGCTGGCGGGCTGTTCGGCGGAGATTCGGAGGTGGAGGTGAAGGTGTCGAGCAGCCTCTTGTAGTCCTCGGTGAAGGCTGAGCCCGAGGTGCCGACCGCCTCGAACAGATACACGGATGAGCCGAAGACGACGGCGCGGACCTGCGCCACCGCGCTGGAAACGGAGATGACTCCGTCTTCGGCCAGCTGGTCGTGGGGGATCAGCGACGTGTGCGACAGCAGCGTGCCGTGCATTCCTTCGGCCGCTCCGGTGACGCCAGCCCAGAGATCGAACGTGGGCGCCTGCCGGTTGTGCTAGGTAGCCGACGGCGACGCTGTGGTTGGCGAGGTCCGACTGGTACAGCACGATCGACGTGGTTCTGGCCGTCTGCTAGCTGCGGCGCGGTTTGCCGGGGAAGGTGGCGGTGAAATGCGCATCGTGGGCGGTGAACCCGTACGGGGGCGGTAGGTCGGCAGGGGTGGTCCATGGATTATCCGTAGCACGGATCCGGTGAGCACCAAGGCCAGCAGCACGGTCCCCACGGCAATCGGCCAGCGCGGAAGTCGCGGCGGGCTGTAACGGGCATCAGCGGCCACCAGCCTGGGCCACGGCGGTCCGGTCGCCGCGTCCGGGTCGAAGGCGAGGTCAGACCGGACCGCTGGGCCGGACGGGATCGCGTCTGCAGCCTGGGCGGATCGCCACTCTTCAACGGATTGAGCATGTTCCACTGACCTGTCCTCGGCGGACGGCGTCGGATCGATCGGTTCGAGCCAGGGAACGACCGGCGAGAGGGGCTCATACGGTTCGGCGGTCTGCGGCTGCGGTCGCCACTGCCCGCTCGGTTGCTGGACCGTCGGTCGGCAAGGCAAGCAGAGACTTCGCCGCCCGCAACGGCCGCATCGAGATCATCGAAGGACGCCAGCTCAAATCCATGCTGCTAGAACACCTCGACCTCGACACCCTCAACAGCCTGCCCACCCTGCCACCCAACTGGCAGAGAAACGACATCTCCTAACCAGGCCAGCCCCGACGCGCGAGCCGGAAGCTCGCTGCCGACCCCGCTGATCCAGGCCAGTGAACAGCAGAAATCCATATTTCGGCTACGCGTCCTATTCGGATATCTCCCCATCTGTGTTCGTCTTGATCTCTTCGGCGGTGTTCCAGAACGACGGCTACGGGTGCAGATTGCGGAAGATGCGGGTCACTTGGCCTAGTGCGGCCAGGCACGCTCCGCAAGCCGGGAATGCAGAGATGTTGCCACGGCCGCTCGCCACGATGCATCGTCGAGCGCCAATCTCGCGCCGTTTCTGTGACGAGAGCGGATAGGCAGTTACCGGCTAATGAGCCATGCTCTTGATGTGGCAACCGATGTCGAAAAGATCGCGAAAAAGTTGGCGCGGTATGAGCTCGCTGGACCCGCTTCGATCTGCTATGGATGGGCCCATTCTTCGGCGACGAAGCCGTCAGATACACGAAGCTGCTGGCTGAGACTAGGGGGTGAAGCACGGAGTCGAATGATTGATACCGCACGAGAGGTTGGTGCCAATTGGGTATTGGAGCCTGCGTTATGGCAGCTCAGAGACCGCCGATGACATGAGTGAAATCATCGCGTACAGGACTGCAGTCCGGGCGGTCGAGATCGAACTCGGTCCGGCTGGTTCCAATTTCGGAGCCGGAATAGACGAATGAGTGCCAGTGTGAGCACCGCCGATGCCGCGCTCACTCAGCAAGGGTGAAGCTGACGGCCGAAAGTCGCCGCTTCATCGCGTAGAGCGCAATCTCCGGCTATGTGGATCTGTTCCGCCTGAGCCCAGTGATTGACATGGGCGTTGGATGGTGCTGACGGCGCGGGCGCAGATCGACCGCTCGACACCGGCTCATCGTGGCGGTGGGAGGCCCCGACCTGCGCATGTTGTCTTCCGAGGGTGTTCTGGCCGACCTATCATCTACCGCCGGGTCGATGCCCGCACTCCTGCCTATGTGCAACCAGTCGCTACCGTGAGTGCGACGAGCGTTAGCGAGTGCAAACCGATCGGAGAGACCATGACGACAAAGTCCGATTTCTCAGCCGAGGAGTGGCAGGTCATTCTGGAGGCACCTCCGAGTGCTGGCATGATCGTGGTCACGGCCCAACGCGGGGGGACGTTCCGCGAAACCATCGCCATGGCCAAGGCCTACGCGGAGGCGCGCGAGCAGCACGGTGAGAGCGAGCTTCTAGATGAGATCGTATCGGCTAAACCTGAACGAGATCACACTCACTACCACTCCCCGGACGAGCTCAAGCAGCACGGACTGCAGCATGTGCGCGAGTCGGTCGAGCTGCTTGAGCGCAAGGCCACGCCGGTTGAGGTGGAGGAGTACCGCCGGTTCATCGTCAACTTGACGCATAAAGTCGCAGCTGCCCACCGCGAGCACGGCCAGGACGTGAGCGAGCCGGAGCAGGCGGCGATCGAGGACATTGTGGCCGCCCTGAACACGACCGCCGGATAGGACGCCTTGGACTGGCCCAGTCAGTCTATTCGGGCGATACCAAGCTGCGTTGCAGTGCCGCCTGAAAACACTCGCCCCAGGCCGCTCGGGTCGGCGCTGGCCCAACCAACTACAGGCGGCTTCGCCCAGGGGTACGCGACTGTGAACGCCTCAGCATTCTTCTGCAACATGGCTGGATGCGCGAACCGAAGCATCACCGAACTGATCCGGCTGATTAGTCGCGCCGAACTCCTTGCAGGTGCGGCCATCGATGCCCCCAGGGTTGGACTGTCCGTCGCACCCATGCCGCCACAGCAGGAGAAAGAAATCGTGCTCCGCAACCTCCCGGGTCGCGGGTGAGGTCCCGACTATGCCGACCTTCTCACGCGGATCCCCCTACCGCGCAGGCGATTCAACGCCAGGTCGGCATAAGCACGAGGTCGAATACGTACTCGTGTCGGCGGTGCTAGTGGAAGGCTCGCGCCGTCGTTATGTGCGGCTGAACTTGCTGTGCCGGACGTCGGATGCGGACTTGGCGGTCGCACGTTGTAGCGCGGGCGTGTCGGAACCCGACCAGATCGCTTAACTCTTCTATGGATATCTCCGCGGCGAGGTGATCCGACCAGCGGACCGGTTGCTCCGGCGGGCGTGGTCGTAGTCGTCGGGAGGGGAGATCGGGGTCAGTTCTCGCCCAGCCATGCGGCGATGCGCTCGGCGAGCATGATAGTGGGCAGGTTGGTGTTGGCGGCCGGAATCGTCGGCATGATAGAGGCGTCGGCCACGAGCAGCCGATCCGTGCCATACACCTGGCCGTGAGCGTCGACGACTGCGCCATGATCCGGGTCGGGGCCCATGCGACAGGTGCCAACTGGGTGGTGGTAGGTCGCGACTCGGGCCTTGATCGACGTGGCGAGGCCATCGAAGTCGTCATCAGATATGGATGGCCCGGGCGCTAGTTCCTGACCTGTCATGAACTGAGCAATCGGGTCCGCCCGGCTGATTCGGCGCGCCGCGAGCGTGGCCTCGACCAGGCGGGAGACATCGTCGGGGTGACGGAGATGCGCGACGTCGATGAGCGGGGGCGCGTCAGGGTCGGGTGAGCGCAGGCGCAGTCTGCCGTGTGAGCGGGGGGACATGAGTGCGGCGACGATGCCAAAAACGGCGCCGGAGGGGCTTACCTCGGCGGGGACGTCGAACGGCCCGGCGACGAAGAGTTGAAGATCCGGCGCGACGCCGGGCGTTGCCTGCTCGGATCGCATCGTCGCGAGTGCCTGGAACCGGGGGCCGAGGGAGCCCGGCCGGGTGGGTAGGTCGACGGCGACGATCGGATGGTCGATAAGGTTCGCGCCGACGCCTTCGAGTTCGACGACCACGTCGATGCCGAGGTCGCCGAGCGGTCCGGCGGGTCCGATTCCGGAACGCGCGAGGATTGCAGGGCTGGCGTACGCGCCGCCGGCGAGCACGATCAGATCTGCGTTGATGACCTCGCCGGTGGCCAGCCGTATGCCGGTTGCGCGTCCGTTCGACAGTTCGACCCGGTCGACCGTTGCGCCGCTGCGGATCGTCAGATTTGGACGTGCCCGCGCCACCGGGAGATATGTCAGAGCCGTGCTCATCCGAACGCCGTCCCGCGCGTTTCGCGGAGTTGGGCCGACGCCGCCTACGGCTGCCGGACCGTTATGGTCGGCCACGTAAGGGTGACCGACCTCGACGGCGGCAGCGATGAAGGCGGACTGAACGTGGTTGAGCTCCTCCGGCGGATGGCGCCGGATGGGGACCGGTCCGTCGCATCCGTGGTATTCACCGACGAAGTCAATGTCTGTCTCAAGCCGATTGAAGTACGGCAGTACCTCCTCGAAGCTCCAACCAGGGTTACCCAACGCGACCCAGCCATCGAAGTCAGCCGGCCAGCCCCGCACGGCGAAACACCCGTTCGTCGCTGAGCAGCCGCCCACGAGACGTGCCCGAGGCAGCGACGCAACCTGGCCAAGGCTGTCACGCTCGGCGAGGTAGCCCCAATCGTGGCTCAACGTCGGTTGTGAAGCGTCCGCAATGTCGTCCGGAAGCTCACTCAGCGTCGAGTAGTCCGGACCCGCCTCGACCAACAGCACCGTACGGGCCGTGTCCTCGCTCAGCCGCGACGCCAGGACACATCCGGCCGAACCAGCACCAACAATGACCACGTCAACGGCCATCCGCGCTCCTGAGTTGGAGGTGCTCGGCGCGCGATCGGGCTGTTCTGACCGCATTCACACGACACCTGCCCGAGGACTGAGTGACTTGCCACCAAGCCAGAAACGAATCACTCGCGTCTATCGCGACCTGGCCAACAACGTACCTGTCGCACCGCTTGGGGGCGACCTCTCGACGCAGCCGCAGAAGGCCCAACTATTCATCGGTGTCGCTGCCGCAGTTGCAGCAGCGCCGCAAACACCGCACCTATCGAGACCTCCTTGTGTCATCCCTGAAGGAGCGGGCCGGTCAAGTTCCGGCTTTGCGGTCCGTATGGATCCTTCTTTTCTTGATCTCCGCCGCTGTTTTCGCGCGCCGCGGGGCGCATGCTTGTTCGGATGGAGAGCGATCTTGAGCACGTCCAGCTGATGGACTCCAGGCAGCCCGGCATCCGGACCGAAAGTCGCGACCAGCTTGCGGAGCTGCTGGCGCCCCTGACTGCCGGTCCGGTCCGGCTGGATGGCAATGAAGGTCCGCCTACGCGGACCTCGTCAAATCCCACGACCAAGAAGACAAGCGATTCATTCGGGCATTTAAACTCCCTTACGCCAGTTGTTAACAGCGATCTTCTGTTCGTCGGCAACGACTGGCCTTGACGGTCGCCCTTTCCGCGCAGCTCAGGGAACGCGCGGATACCTACGAGACGCACAGCGTGAAAGGCCAAACCAGTTGGGCAGGCGGGCGCAGCCGTAGCGGGATGGTGCTCGTCGGAGCGGCGAAGCCTAACGCGGCGCCTGGTCGGTAAGGATCCCGACTCGCGGCCGAGGACGGCTACGCGATCTCGGGTGCCAGTATCCAGGCGACCGTGAAACCGGGGCTCTCCGACTTCGGCACGAGCTTGACGAGACCAGCCATGCGGAACTGGATGACCTGGGTGTTCTCGTCGTCGGTGATCAGCAACGACGCGAGCCGGTCAAGAAACGGCAAATGTCCGACCAGCGCGATCGAGCTGCCCTCAGCCGCGTCCCGAAGCCAATCGGCCACTGGTGCAACCGGATCGTTTGGCGCCAGCCCATCGCGGGGCTCGATGCTCCTTTCGCTCCCGAGCGCGCCCACCAGCACTTCCGCGGTCTGTTCCGCGCGCAACTTTCCGCTATGCACGCATCGGTCGATTCGCACATCGGCAGCGTTCGCGCGCGCCGCGACGCGTTCCACCACGGCACGTCCTGTCTCGGTCAACGGACGCGCAGGGTCTTCGGTTTCCGTGGTCGCTTCCCCGTGTTGCATCAGATACAAGGCCATAACAACCTCCACATGCCTGAGACGTTGACCATCGTCGCTCGTCAAGAGTGCATCTGGCACGACACGGATGATCCGATGCGAACGACCATGCGGGATCACGCCGCGCAGGCTGACCCGGCACTACCCACACTTGACAGGATCACCCGTATAACGACGGCGATGTGTGCTTTGGGTCGCCGTGATCTGCCGCTTCCTGCCGACTATGCGTGCGCCTCGGAGGGAGAAGTGGGGCGCGATCGTGCGCGATATGTGCGGACGGGCAATGTGGCCCGCGGCGGGTGGCCCGTCAAGCTGGCGGCGCTGCTGTTGGGTTGTTGGAGTCCCAGGCGATCTCGAAAGATGACCGTCAGGATCGGCGAATCTGCCGGGCTAGGGCCCAGCCAGCTTCCTCAAGTCCGGCCGGATAGCCGTCCAGCACCAGGCTCTCCAGCTGGCCGGCCGAGCCGCTACCGGTGAGCAGTTGCTGATCAAGCGTCCGGTTGTCGTCGGCTGTCAGATCGCGGAAGACAACGTCGTCGAAGTTGATCGGCGACTGATCGAGCAGCTGCATCGCGATATCTTGCTGGTCTGGACGGTCCCGTCGAGCCTGGCCGAGCCGCTCAGCCGGTCATATCGCCGAATCCGGTGATCTTCTCAGGATGGAGGCGAACCAGTAGCTCGCCCCCCACGGCATTGCGTTCGCCGAACTGCTGGGCCAGTTCGGGCGCGACGTAACGTTCAGCAATTCTGATCGAGAGCGGCAGCATCTCGTCAAGATTCTCCGAGATCGATACCCGGCCCTCCACCAGCACGAACGCGTACGGCGGCTCCTCGAAGTCGACCACCAATGCGGCCCGGGGATCGCGCCGTAGGGCCTTGCCCTTCGAGGTACCTGCCCCGGTCGTGAACACCAGATCGTCGCCGTCAAGCACAAACCAGACCGGCGCCACATGTGGGCTCCCGTCGGCCCGCACGGTGGCCAGCTTGCCGGTGTGAGTGCCTGCTGCCAGCACCTCACGGGCCTGCTGATCGTTCATCCGATACGCCATGACGGTGTCGAGTTTGTCAGGCGGCGTGCTCGGTCAGGTAGCGGATGTATCCGGCCACGTCGTCGGCGACGAGCCGCCCGATGGCGTCGCTGGAGTACACGGCGACCCGCACCGTCCCGTCCGGCGCCAGGACGAAGCCGGTCGATTGCAGGTAGTGCGGATCGTCGTTGACGTACGCGCCGGTCACCGCGGCGACCTTGCCGGCGTCCGCGCTGTGCCCGACGGGGAAGCGCAGCTTGTGCTTGGCGATGAGCGCGGCGGAGATCTGCTCGTCGTCGACGGACAGCGCGACGACCTTGACGCCGAGTTCGGTAAGCGCGTCCAGCGCGCGGGAGAACGCGGCCAGCTGCGCGTTGCAGTACGGGCACCAGGATCCGCGGTAGATCAGGACGACGCCGTAGGAGCCGGCGAGGTCGTCGGGTAGCGAGATCGTGCCGCCGCCAACAGCGGGGACCTCAAGCGGGGGGAACGGCTGACCGTTGCGCAGTCGGGACATCGGTATCCTTCCGGAGATGAGTGGACTACTTGGTCCACCATGACCAGACGAAATTGGACTCGCAAGTCCAATCCGTTTACGCTGCACGCGTGGCCATGACGGCGCCTACCCCTGCACGGCGGCTGACGGCTCGCGGTGCGGCGACCAGAGCCCGGATCGTCGCCGCGGCGGCATCGCTCGTCTACGAGCGAGGGTTCGCCGGGACGAGCCTGGACGACGTCATGGCGGCAACCGGCACGAGCAAGTCGCAGCTGTACCACTACTTCGCCGACAAGGACGCGCTCATCCACGAGGTGATCAAGGCCCAGCTCGGCCGGATCTTCGCCGCGCAACAGGCAGCAGGCCTGCACGAGGTCTCGTCGTGGGACGGCCTGCAGCGGTGGTGCGATCATTTCGTGACCGCCACCCGGGCGACGCAAGGTGCCGGGGGCTGCCCGCTCGGCTCCCTCGTGGGCGAACTGGCCGACCAGTCCGAACCCGCGCGGCGCGTGCTCGCGCAGTGCTTTGCCGAATGGCAGTCATACCTGTCCGAGGGACTCCACGCCATGCGCGACAATGGCGAACTCGCTGCACAGGCCGACCCGGCCGAGCTCGCGCTGGCGTTGCTGAGCGCGCTGCAGGGCGGACTGCTCATGGCCCAGGCAACGCGCAGCGCCCGTCCGCTGGAACTCGCCCTCAACATGGCACTCCAGCACATGGCCGCATACCGGCGGCGCCCAAAGCAGGCAGGACGGCGCTGAAAGAACGTCCAGCTGCGCAGAGACGACCCGGCCTCGAATCGGCTCAGCGTTGATGACGCCCAGCCAGGTGTCTTGCACGACATCCTCGGCCGACTGCCCGGTGGTGACGTAGGACTGGCAAACGCGCAACATGACACATCGGCACGTCCGGGTAAATGGGCTGGTTCGTCGAAGGGCCAAAGAGGAATTCATATGCGCGCGGGTTGCAACCGCGCAAGGTCCGGCGGTAACAGGTGGCCCTACGGTCGGTTCTACGCTGAACCGCGTGTCACTCAAGCGTCGTCCGGCCTCGGAGCTGGGAGTGGCCGCCGCCGGAGTCGCCGACTTTGTCGATGCCGTGCGTCAATTCGAGATGCACGGCCTGCTCGTCGTGAAGCGCGGCGAGGTAGTGGCCGAGGCGGAGTGGGCTCCCTATCGACTGCGCGAGCCGGCGCTGATGTATTCACTATCGAAGGGCTTCACGTCGTCCGCGGTGGGACTCGCCGTTGCCGAGGGGTTGCTGAACCTCGACGATCGCGTGCTCGACCACCTTCCCGAGTACGCGGACCGAACCGTTCCCGAGCTGCGTGATCTACGGATCCGGCATGTCCTGACGATGAGTTCCGGACACGACCGCGACCTGCTGGGCGGGATCCGTGACCGGGGCGACCTGAGCACCGACCTTGTCGAGCTGCTTCTCTCAACGCCGCCGACCCATGCGCCTGGCACCTGGTTCCAGTACAACCAGCCAGCGACCTTTACCGCGGCAGCGATCGTGCAGGGCCGCGCCAATGTCCGCTTGCTGGACTACCTGCGCACCCGATTGTTCGAACCTTTCGACGCTGCCGAACCGTTGAGCTGGATCGCCGACAGCCGTGCCCGCGACATCGGCTTCAGCGGGCTGCGCACCGACATCGAGACGGTTGCCTGTCTAGGTCAGTTGCTGCTCGATGACGGTGTATGGAACGGTCGACGGCTGTTGCCCAAGGGGTGGGTTGCCGACGCTTCACGGGCGCACATCGACACCGTGCGTGAGCCCAACCCGGACTGGCGACTTGGCTACGGCTTCCAGATCTGGAGGGGTCAGCACGGGTATCGGCACGACGGCGCGTACGGGCAGTTCTGCCTGGTCTTCCCGTCGGCGGAAGCGGTCGTCGCGATCACCTCGTCGACGGAGTCGATGCAGGCCCTGCTCGACGAGGTCTACCTCCATCTGCTGCCGGCGCTGACCGCGGGCGGTCAAGGTGCGGACGCCGATGTGGAACTCGGACGGCGGCTGTCCGGACTGGAGATCGAACTTCCGGATTTGGCCGAATTCTCCGGAACACACGACTTCGGCGTGACGGCCTCTCCGTTCGCCGCCTGGGCGCCGTCGCGCGTGATCGCCGACGAGAGCAGGCTGCGCCTGATGTTTCCTGGTCGGTCCACCGTCGGCGCGCTGGAGCACTCGGTGCCGTGCCGCGCCAGCGAGTGGAGCGAGGCCACTCTGCCGACGTCGTCCGGACCCTTGCGGTGTCGGACCCGCGGTGGTCGCCGATCGGACGACACTACCTACATCACCCTGGCCGCCGCGGACGCGCCGCATCGATTGATCCTGGCCGAGAACGGTGAGATGACAGGCACGCTGACCGTCGGCTGGAACACCTCGCCTATGCATGGCCTCGACCCGGCTGCCTTGGTTGCCACCTGATCAACAAACCCGGCTCAGGTGGCCGGGTCACGTCGGATGTTCACGCACCAATCACGTCCCCGCCGGATCGCAAGCAAGCCGCTAGCGTCGATGAGAGGCGCCGGACTACGGCAACGGAGACGTCGAGCCAGGCGCAAGAGGTGCGGCTAGGCGAGTCACTCTTCCAGGAGGTCACCAATTGCCTGGAGGCGGAAGCCACACCCGCGGTGCCCGGGCGATCGTGAGCTAAGCGTCGAGCATCCATGCCCCGAATGTGGCTCGAAGGAGCGGCTATTCGGCGACGTGGATGTCGACTCCGATGTTGACTTCGACATGGAGCCGATGGGGGGAGGCCAGTAGGAGTCGGTCCCTTACTCGGTTTGGGTGTTCACTCTGTTGCCTCGATCGTTCGAGTGCAACGTCTGTCAACTCCACTCGTACGAAAGCGGATGAGTTCGCCGAAGTTGACCTTCCGTCGACTCGACTCCAAGTTCAGCTCGGATCACTTGGAGCGGACGCACGCACCGCTGTTCGATTACCCGGCTGGACCGCTCGCCTTGGAATCCGCGTACAACAGAAGCGCGATCATCATCTCCGGGTCGTAGGCCGCACGGCCATGACCATCGGACCGGTAGCTCCGGCGGAAGGCGCCCAGGTCCAAGGTGGCCGCCGCGTCCAGCACCACGAACACAAGATCGTCTTCGGGCAGCCACTCGCGCATGTCCACCGGCATCAGCAACGGCTGATCACGCTGCGGAAGCTAGAAGTTCTGCGGCACGCATCACGATCCCAACATGGACCCTACCCAGCCGAAAACGCGGCGTCTATGCGACGGGCTCACCTATGCAGCGCTCGCCGGTTCGAGTAACGCCCGCAATTGCCGCTGGGGCGCCCCTGCAAGCGATCGAAATCGATCTCACTTCGGCCGGGCGACCTACACGCGCGCGAGAATGGTTGGGAGGAAGGAAGGAGGTGCGCCTAGCCATGCCCGAGATTGTGTTGCGCGTCCGACTGATTGGTGGCGACCACGTTGACGTCACCTACGAAGAAGCCGGCGCCGCCGACCCAGACACCGTTGCCGAGTACGCCATCGCCACGCTTACGCAGGACGCGAACGTCCTTCGTCCCGACATGGTGACCGGCTTGTCGTGCTGTACGGCCGCGGCGTCGCCGGCATCGAGGTAGCACCGCGCGGCGCGGTCGTATGACGGGCCTTGGCCTTTGGGAGTATGCGGCCGCTAGCTTGGGTCCGTGTGCGCGAACAGGGTCACGCTCCACGAGCATCGATGGACGGGGTCCTCATTTGGCCGCCGAGAGCGATCGCCGAACGCTAACCGAGCCGTGATGAGGGCTCCTGTTGGGGCGCTACTCTGCCCGCGTGGGGGAACCTGTGCTGGATCGGCGCGTTGATGTTGCGCAGCTGTGGCGACTGGCTTGTGATGCGGCCCGGCGGGGCGAGAAGTGGGGTCAGCGCAAGAAGTCGGTGAGCGACGCGATGGAGAGCTACTACGCCGAGCTGCGACGGGACAAGCGCGGCGCCAAACAGTGGGTGGCTCAGGTCGTTGACGTGCTGGGGTTCTTCGACCCGTCAGCTGACTGGCGTGCTGTCGAGGTAGGCCTGCAGATGCTCGACCAGGCAGGCGGTGACGTCACCCGTGCCGGTGAGGAACTGCGGCGCCTCGAGATCGTGCCGGCCTCGTCGACGAAGAACTCTCTGTTTAAGAGCGTGAAGCGGTGACCAGCCGGCCCGAACGGCCGGAGGCTCAACACCGTCCGCGACGTTTGTCGGCCGCACCACCACCACCACCACCAGCTGCCGGGCCGCGTTCCTCTACTTGCGTCGAACGAAAACTCGACGGGTGGGCAGCGAAGCGCACGCGAGACCTCAGACCGTAACGGGCAGCACCCAGATCCCGACGCCACGAATCGTCATGAGGAACTACCTTTCCACGCAGCACCTGTACGCGGCGCGATACGCAGCCGAGGATGCGCAGGCGGTAGAAGCTGCGTGGAGGGGACAGGCTGTTTTCGACATTCGTCACCGCGGCTACGTCCTGACCGCCGTCGTCGAGTCGGTGGCCTTCCTGGAAGCCGCGATCAACGAGCTTTACCAGGATTCGGCTGATGGCCACCCTTCCTACATCGGCACGCTGCGTCCGGAATGCATTCGTCTCATGTCAAAGATGTGGCGTTCAACGGATCGAGGACGCCTTGAGATGTTCGAGAAATTCGACCTGGCTCTCGCGTTCGCCGGTCAACAGCGCTTCAACCGCGGCGGTGCGCCGCACCAGGACGCGGCGCTGCTGGTTCGGCTTCGTAACTACTTGGTGCACTACAAGCCCGAGGGCGTTTCGGTGGACCTGCCGCACAAGCTGGGCGAGGCTCTCGCCGGGAAGTTCCGCGGATCCGCGCACATGCGGGGCGCCGGAAACCCGTGGTTCCCAGATCATGCACTCGGCGCGGGCTGCGCCACGTGGGCGTGGCGGAGCGCGCGGGCCTTCGCTGATCAGTTCTCCGCTCGGATGGACATCAAGTTCAATTACGCGGTGGCGGACTTCGGAGATGCCCTGCCGCCGTGACATGAGCTGCGCCCAAGGACGGGTCGGCCGCACTGCTCGATTGGCCGCTCGAAGTCAGCCCGGCGGCGCGCGCTTTACGCGCTTGATCGACGGGACCGCCGATTCGCGGCCGACCGATCGCGTCGGCGGCCAGGTCTGTTGGATGTTCTGTGCGGCATCGTGCCGCGCGTCGCGTGCCCTGGGATGGCGCTGTGTGCGCACGACTGGCGGCATGTGCGAGCGTGCGGATTCGGAGACGACTATGCGCTCGTTCCGTACCGACGGCGAGCGCACCCATGGCTCGTTTACCGGTCCAACGTGGCGTTCCCAGACCGCGGTCGCCTGCGTGGCGAAGCCGGGTGGCGGCAACTTGAGAACATGCCAAACGAGGCTCAGCGACGGCCGGACTCCATGTACTGCTTGAGTCCCACCCAGTTCCGACGCTCCCAGCACGGGCCGATGAGGGCAAGCACCGGCGACAGCACCCGCATCGGTCCCACCAGGCCCATGTCCCAGTCCCACCTCAGCCGCGTCCCGCCGTCAACCTCGTCGAAAGTCAGTATGCCGTCGACCTGCATGTACGAAGAGCGCACAACGTTGCGGAGCCGATACGGCCTGTCGTACTCCTTGACCTCCAGGGTCATCTTGCCCTTGGCGCCCATGCCCTTGGGCTCGGCCACGAAGCGTGCGCCCCGGCCGACCGGTCCCTCGCTCAATTTCTGGACACGGACGATCCGGGGGTTGTACCTCGGCTCGTTCCGCTCGTCGGCGATCATGTCGAACACTTCCTCGACCGGTGCGTCGATCGTGACCTCTCCACAGATGTGCGCCATCGCGAGCCTCCCTCCTGGCCCTGCGGTCCACCACCCACGACCATCGCAGGGCAGACAGCGGGAGCAACAGGGCCCTTCGTCGGGACCGATCGAGCGGCCTGATGCCCGTAGACTGCGAAAACCACGCGCCTGGAGCCCGGTGGGAGTCCCCTGCACAGACGACTGACGTCCAGGCAGCGGTGTGCTCGCTCCTCGGCTTGAGCGCGCGGCTCGGGCATGGTGCCGACCGCAGGCAGGAGCCGATCCGAACGATGAATATTCGCGAGTCCCGACACCGCGTCGGAGGGCTTCAGAGCCGCGCCGAACGAGATGGGTCTGGCGGGGCTTGATCCGCTATTTCTCGAACAGGCGCAGCGCGAGCCGGCGGTTGCCCTCCCGCACTTGCGTGAGCGCGAACCAGAGCGGCAGCGGCCCGTCCACGACGTTCTCCTAGCCTTCACCGACCCAAACCGGCCGCAACCCGACTGCGCCGATTAACTCCTCGGCAGCAGTCCGGCCGTCTAGTGAGCTGCCGTGCTCGGCGAGCAGATCGTCGACGGCCGAGGCGGGACGTGCCAGCAGCACCGCCTGCGCACGGTCAGTGCGTCACCGATCCCGCCGCTGCGCGAGCCGTACCCCACCTCGTGCCCGGCGGGCTCGAACGGCTGCCGAGCGGGCTACCGATGTCTGTCACAGATCCACTTCGGCGAGTTCTTCGACGCATCGCTGCTGTTGCCATCGTGGACCGGGCAGGCGCCCTGGCGGCCCACCAGCGCCGAGGAGCAGGCGCAGCTGTCCGAGATTCCAGCTCAGTGTGTTGAGTAGATCCTCGGCCTCGGTGAAGAGGAGTTCGGCGAGCCACTGGCGGCTCCGAGCGGCGTCAGTCGTCAGAAGATACGCGAGAAGCGCCCACGCCTTGCGGCCGCGTGGCGCAGGCTGCTCCGCCGAGGCACACCTGACCGTCGGTGTGCCGAGCAGGTGGACGGCCAGCGGGCGCTGCATGCCCAGATTCTCGCCTCGCCTCGGATCGTTCCACAACACGCGGCACGGCACGGCCTGCCGTCGCAGGCGGCGTCACAGGCCGGGTAAGCACGCTGGTCGCGAACACCAGACGGCTTAGGCGGTTCGGGCCCGCGGCGCGCGGGCGGAGGCCGCGGCAGTGGGCAGGCCGGTCGAGGCGAGCCAACCGGTGATGGCGGTGGCGGTGTCGTGCGGGGCTTCCAGTTGCGGGACGTGGCCCACCTCGGGCAAGACGACCAGTGTCCAGGCCGGGTGGGCGCGGGCCGCGGCCCGCGCCACCGCGACGGGCACCAGCCGGTCGCGGGCGCCGTGTAGCAGCAGCACCGGGCAGGTAATCGCGTCGATGCCGCGCCGGTACGCCGAGCCGCGCGGGGGCCCGGCGGTGGCGAGGATCGACCGGGCGCACGCGGCGATCTCGCGCTCCATGTCAGCACCGCGCAGGGTGTGCCGAGCGACCGCGACTAGCTGCGCCACCACGTCGGTGGGTACCCGCGCGGGGTCCACACAGCACAGCGATAACACGAAGTCGACGAGCGCCTGCGGTGACCTACGCCGGTGCAGGCGCATCAACCGGGGGCCGAGCACAGGTGTCGCGTACGCGGCGAGCAGCGCGGTGACGAACCGGTCGGGCCGGGCGGCCACCAGCGGCAGCGCCGCGTCGATGAGCACCAGGCCGGACACGCCGCCGGGCGCCGCGGCGCTCTCCAGTAGCGCGATCGTCCCGCCCATCGAGTTGCCGATCAGGATCACCGGCTGCTCGCAGACGGCGTCGAGGAAGCGGTGCAGCTGCGCTTGCAGGGCCCGCACGTGCGTGCCGCGTCCCAGCGAGGGGGTCAGGCCATGCCCGGACAGGTCCGGGGCGAGCACCCGGTAGCGGCCGGTCAACTGCGGTGCGATCGCCGACCAGGTCGCTGCCGAGCCGATCAGGCCGTGCACGCAGACCACCATCGGGGCCTCGGCCGGGCCGCCGAAGTCGAGGTAATGCACCGGCCCGTCGAGGTCGACCCAGCGTGACCGCCGCGCCAATCCTGCCGGGAGCGCGTCGTCGCCGGCCGCCAGCGCAGCGGCGGTAGAACCCCCGGTTCGCGCCCTCGATCCCACGGTAAGCCCCAGCGCGGTCGACACCGCCGCCGCCGCGAACACCACCAGACGACTGGCCGCCAGACGCGGGCCCAACGCGAAACCACGCAGGCCAGGCTCCCGGGACCGGGATGCCGGTCGCGCGGCGACCGGGTCAATGCCCATGCGCGTCACTCCCGGTTCGGGATGCTACGCGCCACCCCCAGCATCGCACCGTCCCCAGGAATCCGCGGCACGCTGCCGGTCAGGCTACCCAAACCGGCGCCAGCGGTTCATCCGTGCGGACAGCGCGCTCCTCAAAGCACGCAGGGCCTCTCACGGATCGGCGGATCGAGTGTGACTCGTTGAGTATCCGCCGGCGGCGGATAGTTGAGAAGGTGAGTCGTCGTGGTTCCATCACGCGCTTGCTCGACGCGGCACCGGGCCTCGCGGCCGGGGCGGCTCGGGCGCTCGGTGCCGCGTCCGCGGATATCGCCGGCACCGTGGACCCACGTCGTCTGACCGGTGGGCGGCCGACCGCCGACCCGCTCGACCTGCGCGATCCGGACTACATCCGACGGACGCTGCCGGCGCTGCGCGCGATGTCCGACCTCTATTTCCGCGCCGAGGTCCGCGGGATGGACAACGTGCCCGCTCGCGGGCCGGTGCTGCTCGTGGGCAACCACTCCGGTGGGACGCTCATCGTCGACACGTTCGTGTTCGCGCAAGCGTTCTACGACCTCTTCGGCGCCGACCGTGAGTTCTACCAGCTCGCCCACGACCTCGTCTTCAAGGTCCCCGGCGTGCGGGCCGTACTCAGCCCGTACGGAACGGTGCCGGCCTCGCCGCAGAACATGCGGCGGGCGCTCGCGCGAGACGCCGCACTGCTGGTGTACCCGGGCGGCGACCATGAGACCTACCGAGCGACGTGGCATTCAGCGGACATAGACTTCGCCCACCGCGCAGGGTTCGTTCGGCTCGCGCAGCAACTGGACGTGCCGATCGTGCCGGTGGTGGCGATCGGCGGCCAGGAGACGGCGCTGTTCCTTGGCCAGGGCGAGCGCGTCGCACGACTGCTCCACCTGCACCGGCTGCTGCGCCTTGACGTCGCGCCGGTCCAGATCGCGCCACCGTGGGGCGTGACCGTGCTCGACTTCCCGGGTCGGGTGCCGCTGCCGGCGAAGATCACGGTCACAGTCCTGCCGGCGATCGATCTCCGGGCGGAGCTCGGAGGCGACGCCGACCCCGAGGGCGGGTATGACCTCGTCACCAGGCGAATGCAGGACGCGCTCGACGACCTGGCCGACGCCCGCGCATTCCCACTGATCGGCTGAGCGGAACAAGGGAGGCGGTCGTCCGCGCCGGCACGGCGCCGAATGTGCTGCAGAGCGCCACGGACGCCATGAACACGGATGCCGCGGAGGAACAGATCCTGGCCTGCCTACTGCACGACCTTGGGGGCAGGCGGTGACGGAGGCCGACCATGGCTGGTGGGGCGCACGTGGTCGAGCCGTACGTGTCGGAGAACCTTGCTGGGCGATCCGCTACCACTAGGCGCTGCGGTTCTTCCCGACGAGTCGGTCGGCTTCTGCTACCCGGAGCTGTCGTCGGATCTATGGCAACGGCCGCGTGCTGGAACCATAGATTCGACAGGCCTACAGGCATACCTCATCGTCGTTGGCGGGTACGCCAAAGCGCCCCGCACCGGATGACGGCGTTCGGGTAGAACGGATGGGGTGTGTGGCAGATACGTGTCTGTGCAGGAGGGGGCGGACCTGGTCGAGCTGTATAACGCGACGGCGGTCGGTACGGAGCTGGCGCCGTCGTACAACGTGGCCCCGACCACCGAGGTGTACGCCGTGCTGGAGCACGGCGACCCCAAGACCGATGAGGTCGACCGGCAGGTCCGGGCGGTACGGTGGGGGTTGGTCCCGAGCTGGGCGAAGGACCCGAAGATCGGCAATCGGTTGATCAACGCGCGGGTGGAGACACTTGCGGACAAGCCGTCCTGGCGCGGCGCGTTCCGCAGACAGCGGGCGGTGATCCCGGCCGCGGGCTACTACGAGTGGGCGCGCCCCGAGAACGCGACGCCACGGTCCGCAAGCAGCCCTACTACCTGCATCCGACCGACCCAAGCGGGGTGCTGTCCTTCGCCGGCCTGTATGAACTGTGGCGCGACCCGAGCAAAGACAAGTCCGATCCGACGCGGTGGCTATGGACCGCGGTGATCATCACCACCCACGCCACCGGCCCAGCGGGCGACGTCCACGACCGAACCCCGCTCATCCTCCCGCGCGACCGGGTCGACGCCTGGCTTGACCCTTCACGCACTCGGCCAGAGCAGATCTATGAGGTCCTCGACGGGATCGTCGTGGAGCCCCTGGCGGTTCGGCCCGTTTCCACGCGGGTCAACCGCGTAGGCACCGACGGCCCGGATCTCATCGAGCCGCTGACCGAGCACCTCGACGAACCCCTGCAACTGACCTTGACCGCGCGTGCTGCCTGACTGGGGATAGCCCTGCCTGGGCTTCCCTCCTGCGCTTGAGCAGGCCGCTGCCCCGTTCCGTCGGCGGCGCGGGAGGGGCTGTCCCGAGCATTCGGGACCTTCGGCACGTCCTCGAGCGATGTTGCCCGTCAACGATTGGTCGCTGTCCTGGGTTTCCGGGTCATCGAGCCAGACCATGGCCGCTGGGCGTGTCGCTTCGGCCAGCACGGTAGGACACCCATGCGCTGCTGGACCAGGCCTTCGAGCGCATCGCGGCGATCGCGGCTATGCAGCAAGCGCCGAGCTTGGACGTCGTGCCGCTCGCCCCGTCGAGGCGCTCAGCGCGGATCAAGGCTGACCGGATGCGGAACCCCGACCGGGCACCTCGCTTGGCCTGCTGCGTCGCGCGCTGCCGGCACCCTGGTGTCCAATGAGCCGCCCGGCGACATGCCCGGTCGGGTGCGTAACGCGATACGCCAGTCCGCTCCAGAACGTCCGATCCGCGCGCGTAACGCGCATGTCCCGCATCGATACGTCCCCACGCAGATCGACGGCTTGGCGCGCTGGCCGCCACCGTGGCTCGCGGTTCAACTTCCTCCCGCAACGCGAGCCGTTTGCTGGATCATGAGTGTGAGACTGAAACGAGACGTCGCGAAGTACCAGCGCCCAAGCAGCGCCGACCTCGATGGCGGACCACAGCGCCGATTCACGGATAACCCTGGTATCGGAAAGGGCAGCTTAGGTATCCGTCGTCGCCGGCAGCGCGGCCGGCTCGACAACCGTTGATCGCTTGGCATTCGACGCGAATTTCGGCCCAACGGCCCTGCAGGCCTGTGTCGTTCGGCTCTAGGCATCTCGGACACTTCCGACCGAATCTTGCATCGGGCCGTCATTGGAAGGCGCGGGCGGACGGAGGGTGGCCATGTTCAGCATCCGCAACATCGGCGGGGTCTCGCTATTCCTGTTCGGGACGACATTTCTGTGGCTGACGCCGGTCTACGCCGCGACGGGGATCGATACCTCCGGCGCCGCGTGGGCGACGGCGGGTGTGCTGGCCGGCATCGTCATCCTCGGGTTCACCGTCGCGACCTGGGGACTGTTTCGACGCGCATCATGGTGGGAGCAACTCGCCACCGTCTCGGCGATCGCCGGTCTCGTGATGCTCGTGCCGTACTGGGTTGCGGCAGACGGGTCAGGCGTTGCCAATCCGGCCTTCGACGTCGCCACCCATGCCCTCGGCAGCGCCGGCGTGCTGTTGCTTCTTCACGTTCCGAGGCTTGAGCACTGGGTGCGCGGACATGTCCTAGCAGGCCGGTGAGGGCGAGTGCGCGCTACCTGGAACGACCTGCGCTGGCGGGCCCTCGGTGCCGGCGGGCACTGCATGACCACGCGCCACCGAACCGGAGACGAACCCCGGGGTGGCACGCCGGACTGGTTCTCGCGCACCGGCAGCGAGCAGTCCAATCCCGGACCCTCGTATAGATCCCGGAGGACGCCATGACGACAACAACCGCACCGCCGCAGCGCCGGCCCCCGCCGACCATCCGCGAGCTCGCGCACGAAGTAGCCGCCGTCGCCGCGGACATCCCGCGGTTCGCGACCGCGCCGCTGTACCGGCGGTGGCACCAGCGGTGGGGGGCGACCGACCAGGAAATTGCCGCGCCGATGCCGGGCGACGACCTCATCGATAATGTCGCCTTCCTCGCCACCCGCGCGATCACGATCGACGCACCACCCGATGCCGTGTGGCCGTGGCTGGTCCAGGTCGGATGCCTCCGTGCCGGGTTCTACGCGGACGACCTGCTCGACAACCTCGGGCACCCCAGTGCCCGCACGCATCCTGCCCGAGTATCAGCAGCTCGAGCTCGGGCAGTGGGTGCCGATGTCGCCGACACCGACGGACATGACCGCGTTCAAAGTTGCCGGGTTCGAGGCCAACCAATGGCTGCTGTGGCACCAGCCGCTGAGCACATGGTCCTGGACACTCACCGAACTGCCTGGGCGCCGGACCCGGCTGATCACTCGGATACGCGTCCACCTGGACTGGCGCCACCCCGCCGACTCGATGTTGTCCGTCGTGCTGATGGAGTTCGGCGACTTCCCGATGATGCGCCGCATGCTGCTCGGCATTCGCGACCGCGCCGAGCCCGCGAACGCCCCACAACAACCCGCTGGTTGACTTCGCGACCGCGAGACGAACCGCGTTGCACACAGCCGGAGGCGCCGATGAAGCACCAGACACTCGCAGCGGCCGGCCTGGCAGGCGCGATAGCCGGGTACGCGGAGCTTCAATGGTTGGGGCGCACGTACGGGGCGACCCGCGAGGAGCGTCATCGCCGGCTCCCGGGCGATGACGTTTGTGCCGACCCGCACGCGGTCACGACGCATGCGGTCACCATCGACGCCTCACCAGAGCGGGTGTGGCCGTGGCTGGTTCAGATGGGTTGGGGACGCGGCCAGTGGTACACGTCCCGCTGGGTCGACCGGCTGCTGTTCCCGGACAACGGCCCGAGCGCGGAACGGCTCGTGCCCGAGTGGCAGCACCTGAAGGTCGGCGATCGGGTGTTGGACGGTGCCCCGGACAAGAATTGCGCGTTCGTGGTCGCTGAGCTCGAGCCGAACCGGCACCTCGTCCTGCACTCGCGCGAACACCTGCCGCCACAGTGGCAGAAGCGATACGGCGCCGCTATCGACTGGAGCTGGGCAGTTCGTCCTCGACGAACTCCCAGCACACCGCACACGATTTCTCGTTCCGCAGTCGACTACGCCTCGAACCGCGCTGGGTCGAGGCGTTCTACCTCGCCGTCATCGTCCCTGCCGACTTCGTCATGTCCCGGCAGATGCTGCACGGCGTCAAACAACGCGCGGAACGCACAACGAGCGACCACATCGCCGCGCTCGCCCGCGGCAACGGGCGTCGACAAGCCCCGGCGTTCCCCGAGTGAGCGGGCCGCGCTGAAGTGCTCTACCTCGCGATGCGGAACCTCGCCGAGTTCCGCACGCCGACTGCCGTCACCACGGGCGGGCGTCCAACGGTCTTCAAATCGACCGCCGAGGGCTCCCTCTCCCACCTCGTTGCCGCGCTGACGCCGACCAACCGCCGGTTTCACCCGCTGCCCGCCCCGTGCTTGGCGTGCTTCGTTCTGCCGCAGAGACTGTGCACACGACCAGGAGCAGCACCGCTGCGTGCGGGACCGCACCACGTAGTCCCTATCGCACCAATTGCACACGCGCTTCAAAAAAACCCACCCAATGATTTAGCGGGGAGAGAAATTCGGAGGCTGCGCGGTCCACGCTACTTCATCGCGGATTGTGCGATCTGTTCACTTTCGTATGGCCGGAATAAGTGGCTATGTTCGGTATGGGTACGGAGTGGCTACGGATGGCTCGCTTACATCCCGACGTACTCCATATCCCACGCGAGTGGGCACTGCCGCGACTGTCGAGGCACCCACATATTCCAGTACTCCGACCCTGCTGCAGTGGGAGCAATCCGGTAGCCCGCGCAGGCCACGACACCTCGCGGGTCCGCCTGCGAGCATTTGCCCGTAGCCGTCGGACCGTGGCAGCTCGCTATCAGTTCACCCGTGCCGTCGGCCAGAATGTCAACGCGATCCGCGCTCATCGTATGCCTCCCCTGAACACCGGCAGGGTCGCCGCATAAGACGACGCTAAGAGCGCGCGGAGCATGTTGGACAGGGCCCAAAGGCCCACTCCTGCGATCGCCTCCGCCAGACTCGCGTCCGCCAATTGAGCGACGCGGTCAAGAGGCGAGTGTCTGACGCGCTGGGGTCCACGCGCGGCTTCCCGCCCCGGGGCTTCGCAGTGGATCTATTCGCCTTATCTTACGAGTCGGCTGGAGCTGGTTGCCGGTGCGGACGAGGGCGCAGATCGATCATGCTCCGCGGGTGTGTCGCCGTACTGGCAGCACGTGAGGACCACCGCGTAGGCCGTGTCGATCGACTGGGGCCACGTCCGGCAACGCGCTGCGACGGTGCCCGCCTCTTCGTTCATGGCTCTCTCGATGCGGGCGTCCACCGGCGCAAGCCGCACGCAGCTGTTCGGCCAGCTCCAAGCGGGAACGTGACCGGGCGGTTCCGTCGGGCCTCGGCGGTGGCGGTGCCGACTGCGGCAGCCCGTGGTGTGATGGGCTGGTGGACGAGGAGGTCCTGGAGCTTGGTCCGCGGCGCCCAGCTCCGGTCCGCTGGCTGGCGATCCTGGCGATCGTGCTCGCCGTCGTAGGCGTTACCACCCACGCTGTGCGGCGATCAGCAGTCAGCTCCACCCCGCGCGCCGCCACGCCGCGCACGGTGGGCACCGTGAGCGCAACGGTCCCGTCGAATGGGCCGATCGCGCTGCCAGCCGTCTCGCAGCGGCCCTTTCCGATTGATACCGCTGCGGTCATGCTCGGCGAGGTACCGCAGTTTGCTGCCCTGGAACGCACCGATGGCACGGCCGCACAGGGCCCGTCGTCGCTCGTGGTCCGACGCCGTGATGGATCGCTCGGGCGGCACGGCGCGGTGATCACCTATCCGGTATCCCCGCCCGCGTGGGGACATCCGGTTCGGGTCGGGCGGGCAAACGGCACGGCCGTCGCGGGTGGATTCGTCTGGCCGCTGGCCGGCAAATACGCGCGAATCCGGAGCGATCTGCCGCCCCCAGAAGTGGTTCGCCTCGCTCTCGCCACGACGGTGCTGAGCGCGATGCCCGCCATCCATCCGGTGTCTGGGTACTGGATCGTTCTAGCCGCGCCGTATCGATCCGGCTCGATCCACGAGATCCGGTATCACGCCAGCCAGCTCGGCTCGGCCGCCGGAGGCTTGGACGGGCTTATCTACACCGGACTGCTGAGCGCCGGCGGCGGTTTCGAAGACCGCCTCTATGCCCGGCCGGGCACCGACGTGGGGCAGGTGCACGGCCGACCCGCCATAGCCACGGTGACGATCGCCGGGAACCGCGTGGTCGCCTGGGAGGTAGCACCCGGAACGATCGCCTACCTCGGCTACAGCGGCGCCGAGTTCGCCCCGCAGACCGTCGACGTACTGCGACAAATGGCCAGCCGCGCCCGCCCGCTGTGCGGCCATCAGTGGCGAGCGACCAGCCCACAGCGCACCGAGCAGCGCAACGACTTCGGATAACTCGCGGCTGGTCAAAGCGGTTCCGCGGGCGGATCCGGATCCGCCTTGATCGCCGGCTGAACCCACGCGACGTCATGCCACCTGTCATGTCGCCAGCCGATGCGCCGACACGTGCCGACCGGCTCGCGGCTTGGCTGCATTGCCGAGCGGATCTCCGTCGAGAGCGCGATCTCCCGCTTCCATGGGGCGTCACCATGCTGACGGACAGGACGCTCGACCAATTACTCGACATTGAAGTAGGGCGACGCGAGGCGGTGCTCGCGGACGACACATGGGCTCGGGCGCGCAGAACAACGGAGCCTCGGCCGACATTTCTTATCGATCTCTCGCGGCAGACTCGGCGCTTGCATGTCTTGATGGTGAATCCTGCCTTCGCTCCGTTCGCCCGGTGTGCGCTCGTGGGCTCCGGGTTTGTGGCTGCCGGGACGGGGCCTGGGTACCAGGCTTCCGGCCTGGGCTGCCAGCGCAACACGCTCTGCGTCGGTGAACAGCAGCTCAGCGACCGGCACGGGCCCGGCCGAGCCGCTCGGCCTGGTGGTGGTCATCCCCACCACCCAGGGCACTGTCCCGCTCGTCACAGCGGGCTGACCCCGACGCGTACCCGCTGGCTTGCATCAGTACACATCCTTGTGGTCCCAAACGGGTTGCAGCTGTTCGCCGCACGTCGGGCCAATGTTGAGTGCTTCGGCCGGGACATGGAAGCCCGCGGCCGGGCCTGCGCCGCCATCGCGCGAGGGTTGCACGGTCTCCAGGTTCCACCCTGACGCCGTCGAAGAAGACCTACTCGAGCACTCGCCGACCGCGCACGTCCGTCGACCGAGGCTGGATTACGAATCGCACGCGGTCGGGCTGGACCGCAACGACGTCCGCGCGCTGCTGGTCGCAGAGGGCTGCGGCACCGCCGCCGAGCACGCGCTGATCTCGCTACTGAAATCAACGGGCTACGGACCTCCGAAGCGCTCGTAACCGACATCGACCACCCGGCCTCGAGCGGCGGGACCGCACCTCTGACCACGCTGCGAAGGGCGGCAAGACCGTCACTATCCCGCTTGGCCCCTGAAGACCCGCGAGCTCCCCCACCGCATCACGGTCGGAAGCCGTCGACGTCGATGACGGCCTGGGCGAAGGCCTGGGGGGCTTCCTGGGGCAGGTCGTGCCCGATGCCGCCCTCGATCACCCGGTGCGCGTACTTGCCCAAAAATTTGCTGGCGTAGGCGCTGGCGTCCACGTGCGGTGCGCCGTTGGCGTCGCCCTCAAGGGTGATAGTGGGGACGGCGATGGCCGGCCCGTCGGCGAGCCGCCGCTCCAGGTCGTCGTATTGAGACTCGCCCGCGGCCAGACCGATCCGCCAGCGGTAATTGTGGATCACGATCGCCACATGATCCGGGTTGTCGAAGGCGGCCGCGCTGCGCGCGAACGTGGCGTCATCGAAGGCCCACTTCGGTGACGCGAGCTGCCAGATGAGCTTGTTGAAGTCGCGCCGGTACTTGTCGTAGCCGCCCCGGCCGCGCTCCGTGGCGAAGTAGTACTGGTACCACCAGGCGTACTCGGCCCGCGGCGGCAGTGGCGCCTCGTTGGCGGCCTGGCTGCCGGTCAGGTACCCGCTCACCGAGACCAGGGCCTGGCAGCGGTCCGGCCAGAGTGCTGCGACGACGTCAGCCGACCGCGCCCCCCAATCGAAGCCGGCCAGGATAGCCCGCTCGATTTCGAGGGCATCCATGAGCGCGATGACATCGGTAGCCACGGCCGCTTGCTGGCCGTTGCGGAAGGTGCTGTCGGACAGGAAGCGGGTGGTCCCGTAGTCGCGAACGAACGGGACGATAACCCGATAACCCGCCGAAGCCAGCACCGGGGAGACCTCGGCAAAGCTGTGAATGTCATACGGCCAGCCATGCAGCAGAAGCGCCGGCGGGCCCTCGGCAGGGCCGGCCTCCCCGTAGCCGACGCTCAGCACGCCCGCATCGGCTTGCTTCAGCTCGCCGAACGGGGTGCTCACGGTCACATCCTCTCCTTCTCGCTCATCGTGGATGCGTTCTCGTCCCTACCGGGGTGAGCTCGCGACAGCCTGCGCCGCCTTGAGGATGTGGTCGGTGACCACCTGCGGCTGGGAGATCATGATCACGTGCGAGCCCTCGAACGCCGAGCCGACCGCCGATCAGCAACATGTTTCCGAGGGCGAGCGCGTAGGCGGTCACGATCTACTAGCGATTCCTGTCGGTGAAGCGTTGGGCGCATTCCGCCGACGGCAGCGCGATGTTTGACGACGGTGGCGTCGAACCGTCACGGGTGAATCCGTGACAGTGCTGCGAGGTTCTTAGGTCGAGTCCGGCCTAGGAGAGGAAGTCGTCTTCCGCCGCTCACCCGCCGTCGTTCCGGGCTCCGATGGCCTTGACGGTCTTTCCCAGTTCGCTCTCCAGGCGCGCTTACCGACAGTCCCGAGCAGGATCCCGATCACCCGTCCCTTGACATTCTTCCCCTCGCGTACCACGACAACGTCCACGTCGGTCGCCCCCTTAGGGTGCCGGGTGAAGGTGTAGGTGTGGCCCGAGCCGCCTCCCCACACATTGGAGTCGGTGGTCGTCATGATGACGCGGTTGGGGTCAGACCAGTCGTAATGCAGGCGTTCCCACACGCCGCGCGAGCCCTCGGTGACGTCGGCGCGACCGGGGCCTTGGTCGTGCACCTTGAGGTACTCGTCGCGCCTTTCGGTTGATTGAGGCACGTATGGTGGCAAGCGAAGGGGGAGCTGAATGTCGAGGGCACCGATCGTCTACAAGAGCATGCACCGGATCAAGTTTTCCGAGCTTGATCCGTACAATCACGTGAGCACCGGGATTTACGCGACCTACTATGTGGATCATCGGATGGAGGGTCTGCGAGCGTATGTCGGTTGGGATTTGAAGACCCTGGCGACGTTGCCGTTCATGGTCTGGGTCCGCAGAATGGAGATCGACTTCCTACGGCCTGCCCGAGGCGATCAAGAGATCATTATCACGTCGTTTGTGCGCGAGTTCCGGGGAGCCGATGCGCTCATCGAGTGCAGCATGGTCGATTCTGCCGGAAGAAACATCTCCCGGTGCCTCATGACCGTCGCCCACGTCGACAAGGAAACGAATCGTGCCACGGATTGGCCGCCCAATGTCATGGCGCTATTTTTCGAACCCGCGGCGGCCGGAGCGGATGCGGCCAGTCGCTGATCTTTGGGCAGGGCCGAACGCTCACAGCGCCCAAGCAGCAACGACGGCCCTGCTGGGTTGAGTGGGCAGAACCCCAGCGTTGGGGCGGTGTTACCCGTTCGTCTTGTGGTGAAAGGCTCATGAAGCAGCGTCCCGTCCACTGTCGGGCCGTTGATGCCATGCCGTCGGTGCCGCGCCGTCCGTACCCGCGCATTGACGATCGAGCGTCGCGCCTTGGTAGGGACGTTTGTCGCTGGGTGTCCCATCGGCGCCATTGACAACGTTGATCGTCGTAAAGGCAGCGTCGAACCAACCGGTAGGCGGCCCTGAGTGCTTGGGGCAGATCGATGGCGCACTCCGTACGGCAGGAAGGCAGGGCCGCGAGATGAGGGACGCCAAGGCCACTCTCTCGACCTTGTGGGTGTTCGTGCTGTTCAACTACCTCTACTGCGACGTTCTAGGCCTGATGGACAAAGCGATGCTGCGCGGGTACCTCGAAGGAGATGTGGGCGGGATTCACGTCACGGGAGGGTTCCTTCTCGCTTCGGCGATACGCATGGAGATCCCCATCGCCATGGTCTTGCTGTCCCGCCTCCTGCCGTACCGCGCGAATCGGTGGGCGAACATCGCGACCCGCGCGTTCATGACGATGGTGCAGTTCTCGACACTGTTCTTCGGAACGAGCCCGACCGGCTACTACATCTTCGCCAGCGTCGTCGAGATTGGGCAACCGCGGCGATCGTCTGGTACGCGTGGAACTGGCAGCAAGCCGTCAGCGCGCCGCCGGCGCCTGACACCGATGCGGCAATGCAGGGCACGGGCGTGAGCTGACCGCGTGAGCCTTCGCAACGCCGGTCGCGCCACTGATGAGGCCGTCGAGTTTCCTGTCGAGTTGACGGGCGGCTGGCAGCAGCGACGGGTTCGCAGCGGCCACGACGGAGGACGGCAGGACGTACGCCGCGGTGCACCCGTTTCCGTTCTCGCCCTCGACGAGCAGTATCTCGACGGGCGCGAAGAGCCCAGCAGTCAGGTCGTCGCGGATCATGGTGAGCGTGAGCTGGCGAAGTCGTGCGAGCAGGTCGTCAAAGGATCGCGATGTGGTGATGCCGATTCGCTGACCTTCGAAGCTCGTGGTGATGGCTTGGGCCATCCGAGGTTTCTGACGTCTAGCTGGAGACCGCATCGGTCTCAGGCGCGCTGGACTCGGGTGAAGCCTCCGAGATGCTGACGCTTGACGGTCATAGGAACACCGGCCCCAGCTTGGTGTCTGAGCATCGCCAACACAAGGTCGCTCGGCTCACCGTAAACCTGGATGCTCGTGGTCGCCTTGAGCGTCTCCGCATAAGCGCGCGCGGCTCGCTCTGCGACGACGTCCATATGGAACTCCATCGAGGCGGCGTCGGGATGGATCTGAACAACCCCGACCTCGGTGCCGTCCTCGTTGACGTATTCGTTGAACGCCAACAGCTGAGGCTCATTTGCTTCGATAAACGAGCCGAGGTCAGCCGCGCGATTCCGCTCGGCAGCGAGCCTCCCCTCCCTGAGTCTGTTGGTCGCGATGAAGATGAACGGGGCAGACATCACGGGTCCTTTCGTCGCTGTGACACTCGTCGCCCGCATGGTCGCGTGCCAACCGTTCGCACTCCGGGCGGCACCCGCTCCCCGCGGAGCCGCCGTACATGCGTGAGATTCGCCGGCGAGCACTCGGACTGTGCGCCGATCCCCGGGTCGGCCTTGGCCACGGGTGAACGAGCAGGGCGCCCAAATGGCGCACTGCATGGAGATCAAGAGGTTGTCCCACGCCAGCGCGGATCCGAGCGCGGCGCATACAGTCAAGCTATGGGAGGGCGCGCGCCACACCGCAGGCTTCGGCCGAAGCGTCATCAGGATCTCGGAGATCCCGGCCCTAGCTGCCGTGCAGCTCGCAATGCTCGCGCGTGTCGATGACGAGCCCACAGCGAGGTTCGGATACAGGTCAGAGCGGCGTCCAACCACCTAACATGATCGGAGCACTCGACCGTGGCACCGAGATGACCAGCTTGGTGACGAGGCAGCGCGGGGAGCACGTGCCGCAGCTGATCTCAAGGGACGTTTCGGGCGCCCGGGGCCTGCTCGACCGGAAAGATCTCCTCCAGCTGCTCGATCGCGCTCTGACCAAACGTGTGACTATCATTTCGGCGCCCCCGGGAAGTGGGAAAACCTCGCTATTGCGTGCGTGGGCTCACCGCTCGACCAACCTTCGTCGGGTTGCGTTCGTGTCCGTCGAGCGCGACCAACAGAACGAGCAGCGGTTCTGGTGCGCCGTCCTAGACGCGATCCGCAGCCCGGCGCGCTCGATTGATTCTGAGACGCCACCTGCGCCGACCGCTGCGCTCGACGTAGACCAGGTGATCGACAGCGTCCTGTCAGAGGTCGCCGAGCATGTCGAACCCGTTGTGCTGATCATCGACGATCTCCATGAGCTGAGGTCAACTGACGCCCTCACACAGCTCGAGTATTTTCTTGCGATTCTGCCGAGCTCTGCGCGCGTGGTGTTGTCGTCTCGGCGGGATCCGCCGATCAGGCTGCACCAGCTCAGGCTTGCCGACGAGGTCGCCGAGATCCGGGGCGGCGATCTACGGTTCACGGAGCGCGAGACGCGCGAACTGCTTGGCGCGTCCGGGATCAGTCTGTCCGACGCCGGGGTGGCCGCGTTGTACCAGCGCACGGAAGGTTGGGCGGCTGGCCTGCGCCTGGCGGTGATCTCGCTCAGAGGTCACCCGGATCCCGAGCGTTTCGTGGCAGAGTTCTCGGGCACCGACAGGGCCATCGGGGAATACCTGATGGCCGAGATGCTCGAACGCCAACCGAGCGAGGTTCAGAGCATGCTGTTGCGAACCTCGCTTGTCGACCGGTTGAACGGGGAACTCGCCGACCTGCTGGCAGGCCGCTCGGGCTCGGAGCGGATGCTGCTCGAACTGGAGGACGCCAACGCGTTCGTCGTGTCGCTCGACGCTCAGCGCACCTGGTTTCGCTACCATCAGCTTTTGGCGGATTTCCTGCGCCTGGAACTCCGCCGAAGGTTGGCCGATGAGGTTCCTGACCTCCACCGCCGGGCCGCACGGTGGTTCGCTGACCACGCTGAGGCCGTCGAGGCCGTGCGACACACGCTCGCGGCCGGCGACTGGCCCGATGCGGGCCCGGATACTCGAAGACCACTTATTTGGTTTGACGCTCGACGGGCAGGAGGGCGCGATCGGCGCGCTGCTGCGTTCTTTCCCCGGGGGCGCATCAGTCGATCATCCTGACCTGGCACTGGCCCGCGCGGCAACGCAGCTGGCGCAGGGGCGGTTGGACGAAGCGGCCGCTCAGCTGGCGCTGGCCGAGTCCCACGTCCAGAACGCTCCGCCGGCTCGCCGCCGCCGCCTGGCGGTCGCGATCGCGTCTTTGCAGTTGGCGATGGCACGGCGTAGCGGTCAGTTCAGTGAAGTAATCGAGCAAGTGAACCTGCTCGATGCTTCGATCTCAGACGAATCGACCGATCAGATCGCGATGGGTGTTGAGCTGCGGGGAGTCGCGCTGCTGAATCTCGGGATCGTCGAGACGTGGTCCGGGCAACTCGCTGACGCCGAGCGGCACCTTTCCGAGGGAGCCGCGCTCGCCCACACGATCGGCCGACCCTATCTAGAGGTCGCGTGTCGCGCGCATCTAGTTTTCCCGTCAAGGCTCGTCTCGGTCGCGACCGCACGCGAACGCGGCCGTCAGGCGGTAGCCCTGGCCGAGCGTTATGGCTTGGAGGATCGGCCGATACTCGCGCTCGCGCTTGGCGCGGTCGGCGGCACGGCGATCTGGATGGGGGAGTTCGACGAGGGAGAGCGCTGGCTACGCCGCGCTTGGGAGGTCGCCGAGCCTCATGTTGACCCGGCCGCCGCAGTGCTTCTGCACCTGGCGACGGGTATGTTGCACTCGGGTCGCGGGCAACATCAATCGGCGCTCGAAGCATTCGCGGCGGCAGCGCAAGCGCAGTCGCTACTCACCGGGGTCCACTTTCTCGCGCCGCGGATTACCGGCTGGCTGGCGGCCACGCAGGCTCGCCTTGGAATGCCAGACGAGGCGCGCGCAACGCTCACTGGATTCTCGGCCGAACCGGAGCGAATGGGAATGGGTGCCATTTGCAACGCGCGTGCAGTGATCTGCATTGCGGACGGGGACCCCGCCACGGCGTTGGATGTACTCCGAGAGGTTCGGGACATCACGCCCCCAGCCGGCCCCGCGTTCACACGCGTTGAAGCGCATCTGCTCGCCGGCACCGCGCACCTATACCTGGGGGATCGAAACGCCGCCGCCGCCGCCGCCGAGGCAGCGCTCGCGACCGCCGAGCCGGACCGGCTGATCTTCCCGTTTGTCATGACCGAAGCCGCGGAGCTGCTCGACGCGCTCCCGCATCACGAAACGGCTCATGGTGCTCTTCTCGCTGACATCGTCGATCTGCTGCGAGGCACGTCGGCGCCTCGCACCGACCGAGAGCCGCTATCGCAATCGGACGAACTGAGCCCCAGCGAGCTACGCGTACTGCGATATCTGCCGACAAACCTGACGCGGACGGAGATCGCGCAAGAGCTCCACATCTCGATCAACACGGTCAACACTCACATCCGCAACGTCTATGCCAAGCTCGGTGCGCGTGATCGCTCCGCCGCCGTTCAACGTGCACGCCAGCTCCGGCTCCTCTCAAACCGGCTCTCGCCAACATCATCGAAATAGCCCGAGCCGGCATGCGCACAATCACCTGATTCCGGCGACGCCGGCTCACTAGGTCGGGCCGCACGATGATTCCGTGGCCACACCGCAGGGCTTGTACACGATCCGGATAAGGGGTCGGCTCGGAGCTACCGCTCTGTCCGCCTTCCCCACGATGGTGTCGGAGCTGACGGGCAGCGGCGAGACCGTGCTCACCGGCTGGCTTGAAGATCGGTCCGCGGTGTTCGGCGTAGTTGCGCAGATCGAAGCGCTCGGCCTCGAACTTCTCGAACTGCGCCAGACCAGGCCGAGACCACAGCGGCCTGAGTCGGGCGGGCGGAATCACCATCATCCGGTGAGGACAGCTCACCTGGGTCAAGGCGATCGTGTGGTGATGAGCAAAGAGCAGCAACACCAGTTGGATGCCATCCTGCGCCAGGGCGGGCTCGACACCAGCGCGGATGTCCAGACTATGCGGGCGGCGTTCAGCGAACTCATGGCACAGGTGCCGGTGGCTCCCGATGTCCAGCAGAAGCCTGTTGAGATCGGAGGTGTCGCTGGCGTCGAGGTCACCATCCAGGGCGACGAGGCCGAGAATGTGATCCTCTATTTACACGGGGGCGTCTACGTCATCGGCTTTGCGGCAGCGACGGTTCCCTTGGTGGGTGATCTAGTTCGAAGAACGGGCACCAAGGCCATCACGCTCGAGTACCGACTAGCTCCCGAACACCCATATCCGGCCGCGGTCGAAGACGCTCGAGCCGCTTACGAAGGACTACTCGCTCAGGGCGTTGCCCCGGCTCAGATCGCCCTCGCGGGCGAGTCAGCGGGAGGCGGGTTGGCAGTCGCTACGCTCCTCGCCCTCCGGGAAGCCGGTGTGCCCCTGCCATCCTGCGGGTATCTGATGTCGCCCTACGTAGACCTGACGCTGTCGGGAGAGACACTCGCCGAGAAGCGGGAGGTCGACCCGCTCCTCACTCCCGATGGGCTCCGTGCCCGGGTTCCGGACTATGTAGGCGGAGCCGACGCCTCTAGCCCCTATATCAGCCCGATCTTCGGTGATCTCAGGGAATTGCCTGCGCTTCTCATCCAGGTTGGTTCCCACGAGATCCTTCTCAGCGATGCTCTCCGGCTCGCCGGACGGGCAGCCATCTCCGATGTCCAAGTCACGCTCGAGGTCACCCCAGGCGTCCCACACGTCTTCCAAGCGTATGCGGGCCTCCTCGATGAGGCAGGAGCGGCGCTGGACCGGGCATCAGACTTTTTGAACGCTCGACTCGCCCACTCGCCGAGCCACGCCCAAACAGCGTGACCCGGCGAGCTAGTTCCGGCGATTCATCTGAAGGGAGACACGGTGACACCATCCACCTCGGGCGCCTCAGCCACGGGCCGGCGGTCGTTCCTCATCGGTACCGCGGCGGTCGTGGGCGCGTCGTCGATCGCGGCTGTCATGCCTGGCGTGCTGGGCGAGTCGGCGTCGGGAGGAGCTGCCAGCGCCCCAGCCCTGCCGGACTACGCGCCGGTCCCGCAGTCATCTCTCGGCCCCGCCCTCAACGACCAGGGATACTACGTCGCACGCGTGAAGCGGAACCTCTACTGGGTCACGGACGGCACCTACCAGTCGGCGTTCCTGACCACCCGGGACGGCGTCGTGCTGTTCGACGCGCCCCCGACTATCGGCCACAACCTGCAGCGGGCCGTCAACGAGATCGCCGCGGCCAACGGCGTGAGCAACACGGTGACGCACCTTGTCTACTCGCACCACCACGCCGACCACGCCGGCGCGTCCTCGTTGTTCGGCAGGAACGTCGTTCGCATCGGGCACGAGGAGACACGGCGGCTCCTGCTGCGTGACAACGACCCGACCAGGCCCGCGCCGAAGGTGACCTTCCAGGACCGCTACACCCTGGACGTCGGCGGTGAACGCGCCCAGCTGGCCTGGCACGGCTCCAACCACACGCCGGACAACATCTACATCCACTTTCCGGGCCACGACACCCTCATGCTCGTCGACATCGTCAACTCCGGCTGGGTACCCATCTACAACCTCAACCTCAGCGAAGACGTGCCCGGCTACATCGCGGCCCCGACCACCGCGCTGTCCTACCCGTGGAAGCACTTCATCGGCGGACACGTGGGCAGGCTCGGCACTCGCGCCGATGTCGGCCTGCACCAGCAGTACGTGGCCGACATCGCCGCCAGTGCCAGGACAGCGCTCGGCACGGTCGACCCGACGCCCTACTTCCAGAAGTACGGCGAGAACGCCTGGGCCGCGGTGAAGACCTACCTCGACGCGGTCACCGACTACGCCGCCGCGCCGGTCATCGCGAAGTACACCGGCGTGCTGGCGGCGGCGGACGTGTTCACCACCAGCACCACGCTCGTGGTCCTGGAGTCGATCCGCCTCGACCTCGGTGCCGGCTCGCAGGTCCACCCGTGACCCGCATCGGCGTCATCCTCGGAAGCACCCGCCCCGGGCGCCGAGGCGAGCCGGTCGCTCGCTGGGTGATGGACGAGGCAGGTCGGCGCAGCGACGCCCACTTCGAGCGGGTCGACCTCGCCGACTACCCGCTTCCCCCGAGACGATCTTGCTGAGAAAGGAAGGTTTGATCATGGCTTCAGACGCGGAGCTGGCCGCCCGAGTCGAGCGAGAGGGCCACGAGAACCGACTCGAAGAACTACCCAGCCGTCGATGGTGGGCCCTGGCGGTGATAGCGATCGCTCAACTGATGGTGGTGCTAGACGGCACTGTCGTGACCATTGCGCTGCCCTCGGCGCAACGCGATCTGGGTATCTCCGACGCTGACCGGCAGTGGACGATCACCGCCTACACCGTCGCGTTCGGTGGCCTGCTGCTGCTGGGCGGACGGATCGCCGACTACACCGGCCGTAAGCGGAGCTTCCTGATCGGGCTACTCGGGTTCGCTGCGGCGTCGGCGCTCGGCGGTGCGGCGCAGAACGGCGCGACGCTCTTCGTCGCCCGGGCGGTCCAGGGCGGGTTCGCGGCGCTGCTCGCGCCCGCTGCCTTGTCACTGATCTCGGTGACCTTCACCGAGGTGAAGGACCGGTCTCGGGCGTTCGCGGTCTACGGCGCCATCTCGGGAGGTGGCGCCGCCATCGGCTTGATCCTGGGCGGCACGCTGACCGAGTACGCGTCGTGGCGCTGGTGCCTGCTGATCAATGTGCCGATCGCGATTGTGGCCTTCATTGCTGGCACGATCCTGATCACCGAGAGCAAGTCCCGGGGCGGGAGCTCATACGACATCCCGGGCGCGATCCTCGGCACGGCCGGGCTGGTCGCCCTCGTGTACGGATTCACCCAAGCGGCCAAGACCGGTGTCGGCTGGCTCTCGGTCGAGGTCATTAGCCTTCTCGTGGGCGCCGGCATCTTGCTGGTCGCGTTTGTGCTCGTCGAGCTGCGTTCGGCGAGCCCGCTGTTGCCGATGCGGGTGGTGCTCGACCGCAATCGCGGCGGCTCGTATCTCGCCTCGCTGCTGGTCTTCGCCGGGCTGTTCGCGATGTTCCTGTTCCTGAGTTACTACTTCCAGTACAACCTGGGCTACAGCGCACTCAAGTCGGGCGTCGCATTCCTGCCGTTCAGCGCCGGCATCATCATCACCTCGGGCGTGGTGTCGGGCCTGCTACCGCGCACCGGACCCAAGCCACTCATGCTGATCGGGCTCGCTATGACTGCGATCGGTCTGGCCACCTTCACCCGCATCTCCGACACCAGCAGCTGGGTTACCAGCGTTCTGCCCGGAGAGCTACTGATGAGCGTCGGCCTGGCGCTGGTGATCGTGCCGCTCTCGAACCTCGCGCTCACCGGGGTGAACAACGACGACGCGGGAGTCGCCAGCGCAGTGCTCAACTCGACCCAGCAGATCGGCGGATCCCTGGGCACGGGCGCTGTTGAACACGT
This sequence comes from uncultured Actinomycetota bacterium, assembly GCA_963748415.1. GTDB lineage: Bacteria > Actinomycetota > Actinomycetes > Mycobacteriales > Jatrophihabitantaceae > CAVVJA01. Next base: position 47,307 of record CAVVJA010000013.1, read on the forward strand.
TCTATGCGAGTGCGGTCGCGTCCTACCTCGTGGCCCATCACCTCTCACCGTCCGCGTTCAACCCGCTCGCGGCGATCCATGGCTGTCACGTCGCGTTCTGGATCGGGTTCGGGCTGATCGCCGCGGCGTTCGTGGCCGTTCTGGTCTTGGTCAATGCCGGCAAGGACAACATCACCACGCAGCCCGGCGTGCCGGCCGGCGCCTAACCCAACGAGAGAAGCAAATCGCTAACCCGGTCGGATCGCTCAGGCATATCCACGCGTCAATTCCGTGACGGTCAGGGTTGGATCGTCGAAGGCGCACCAATTCCCGATGTCGATTTTTGACGTCGACAGCTATGCAATGGCCGCCGCCGAGCTGGCCGGCGTTTACCTGATCAATCAAGAAAGCGTCGAGGATTCGTCGCCGTGGAGCGCACAATCCGAGACCGCGCGAATTTGCAGGACGCCCTTTCGCACGACCCTGATCAAGGTCTGCTCAACGGCAACGGCACACCGCCGAATCCTACGGGCATCTTGGGCGTTGCTGCGCCGGTCTCGGCTCCACGCTGCTAGAGGCGGCTGGGGCTGCCCTCGGTGAGATCGGGGAGAAGAGTGGAACCGCAAATACGCTCGCATTGAGTCCAACGTTGTAGGCTCCAGACCGCGTCCGCCGTCGACAATCACGGTCGGCAATTGTACGAGAGCGGACTTAGCACATTCCTCGGTCTCAGTACCGTACAAGTTCTCGTCGGATCGGTGGACACCGGCACAACCCCTCTCAACACCCGGAAGCCGCCGTGCTCAGTCCTGATCGAACACCGTGCCACGATGACGTGTCGACGGGACAAGGTCCCCTAACCCCGGCGACCGAGGAAACCCCGATGGCCGGGTACCAGTAGCCATAGAGGCTGGCCGGGGATAGGTGTCCCCGTGAACACCGGGGAACAGCAGCGCGTCCAGCTCCGCTCCGGTATGCCGGGCGAGGTGATCAGTTACCGCTGACACCAGGTGCGGCGGGATGGCGACCTCGCCGGTACCGGCATCGGACTTCGGAGTGCCGATCACACGGCCACCCTTGATCCGCGCCACGCCACGACGCACCCGCACGACAGAACGCTCGATGTCCATGTCAATGCGGCGCAATTCGGCAAGCTGTCCGAACCGCAGACCACACCACGCGGCCAGCGAGACCATCATCCTCAGCCGATCCGGCATCGCGTTGGTCGCCGCGTCCAGCTCGGGCAGGGTGGCCGGGCGAATCTGCGACGCGCGACGAGTCATGGTCACCTGGGCTGGAGGCCGCAAGGATGGGCGATGCCGAGTTCGATGTCGCCCAACCGCGCGTCACCTGCTTCCGGGGTAGGTGTGCGAATGGGGCAACCGGAACTGCCCGCACTGCTCGTCGCCCACCGCCGCCCCGGGTTTTGTCTCCGAGTGATCAAGGAAGGACGTGTCCAGGCCGGCGACCAGATCGTGCGCACCCGCGTCGGCCGGCATGGCCTCAGCGTCGCCGACGTCGACGCGCTGCTGTATTTGCCCGAACGCGACATCGAACAGCTTCGTGCCGCGGTCACGAACACAACCGCGTCCCGCACCGGTCATCCGGACGGGGCGTTCGGCTGTGTCGTTTGAGCGATGCGCCAGAAGGGGTAAGCGTTCTTGTGGGCGTTGTCTGGCCCGGGCTCACCCCGCAGGGGAAGGACAGGCCGGGCAACGTCCGGGGAGAGCTGTCGTAGCACGAGTCATGGTGCGGCGTGATGTACCCGCAGCTTGTTCGATGGCCGCCCTCGCATGCGACGACGCGTGTGATCCGCTGGCGGTCGCGGCCGCAGCCGCGCCGGCCGCGGCGACGACACCGCCGCCGACCAAGAGATTCCGAGCAGCCTTCTTGACTGGCTCGTTTCGAGCAGGGAGTCGGTGGAGAAGCGGCCACTGTGGCCGGGCCGTGAGACCGGGCCGACCGGTCAGGTGGTGGAGGCAGACGCCCATTCGGAGGCTTCCGGACGATGCCCTATCGAGGGGCGCCGGATTGTGGCGTCTGGGTGCGCCTGACGGAGGTCGGCCCTGATTGGGGCTGTGCAGCCCCGGACTGGGCCGCAGCCATAGTGTGGCCCCAGTCATCAGGTTAGGCACGGACATGGTCGGCGGCCCGGCCCCGCGCGAGTCTGAAAGGTTCCAGGCCCGACTCTTCCCATCCGGTCACGCGTCGCACATGGCCGGGTAACGGTGTGACCCCGCCACAGGTCCCCGCGAAACCGCCGTTATAGTGCGCTCGGCTTGTGGCTCGCTCAGACGTCAGCGGAGCCACCGCCCATTGAGACGGGGGTCAAATGATGACGACCAGTCATGAGCACGAACCCATGGGGATCGGCCAGGGGAGCACCGAAGCATGGCGGGTAACCATGGCGCTTGCTCGTTATGAGCGTCGGCAGCGCGGCGAGCGCTATATGGCACGGCACCGTTGGACGCCAGCTGACGGCGCGGAGGCGCACGACACCACCCAGCGGAGCGCCTGACCGAACTACTAGCCATACGGCGAGGCAGTCCTCCTGCCCGCGGCGGGGTATTGCTCATAGCGGGCGCCGCTGGCGGATTCCGGCACGAAGCGCCCGCCCTCTCGGGCGGGGCGCTTCCGCTTCGGGGGCACCCCGCGCGGGGGATAGGTCGCGGGGGCCGGCGAAGACGCTAGCCTGGCCCGTATCGGCCGCGCTAGAGCAATGACATAACGGTCATGCATCGCCGATCTTGGCCTTCCTGGGAGCTGGGTACCGGAATCCCGGCCGAGCACGAGGTCAGCGAATCACACCGAACCTGTGCAAATCGGCGGCCCGGGGCCCTGTGAGCTGGTTACGTGTTTTCGCAAAGCCAACAAAGCGGTAACGTCCGCCAAGGGCCGTCTGGCTCGGGCCTATCGCTGCGGGAGGGACGGGCCAGGCGGCCTGCCCGAGCGGGAGGGATGCCAGGACAGGCCGCAACCCGAGTCTTGTCCGCCATGCCCAGGTCGGATATGCGTCACCTTGCCAAACTCAGCCGTGCGCGGTGGGTCATCACTGCCCGGACAGGTAAGGCACTGCGACGGGCGTCGGAGACGCATGGAGTACCCGCCCGCTGACTTATCGTAGATCGAGAAGTGGGACTGCCTCGGCTATGTATGATCCGGTCGGCCTCCTGGCCCGCTCAGACGTTAGCGGAGCCGAAAGGCCTTTTGACGCGGGGTCAGATGATGATGGTGACCAGTGGCGGATGCGAGACCGAGGCGCTCGGCGAGGACAGCCCCGAGGGGAAGACGGTAAGCCTGGCTGTCGACGGTGACGAGCATCAGCAGCCGGGCGAGCGGTATACGGGCCGACACCGTCGCGGGCCGGATGATCACGCAGATGGGCAGGACTCCGCCCAGCCGAGCGTCTGACCGTCCCAGTCGGCCGCCCGTCGGGGGCTGATCTCGCGAACCGTCCAGCTTCACCCGGACGATGGGGCGGTCATTGAGAACGAGCTACGTGCTGGCATCGGGCGTAGCACGAACGGTGTGACATTTTCGAGCCGGCAAGCGTTTTGCATTGTCGGGGATGCGGAGTCTCCGAAGGCGGCCCGGCCGGGAGCGGACTCCCTCCCTCAGCGGAGCGGCCGGTCCCCGACGGTTCATCGGGTGCACCCACAGCCCGCGCGGACGCCGGGCTCTGTTAACGCCGAAGACGGGGTGCGGGTGCGACGCCGTCAGGACATGGACAACTTCACCACCTGCCTCTACCCTGTCCTTATCTGTATATACAAGTGGAGGCAACCGTGACCCGGACTGTTCCGGAATATCGCCGTGGGTTCGTATTCGATGCTGAGGCACAGCAGAGCGCGATGGATCTCATGCAGCGACTGATCACGCTGTTCCGAGCGGGCAGCACCGACCTGGCGCCCGCGCAGATGCGCGAGCCGGTCAGCAATTACCTCGACGCGCAGTTGTGGCAGCGGGAAATGGCCGAGATCTTCCACAAGCTGCCCGTACCGGTCGGACTGAGTGCGGAGCTGCCACGCGCTGGCGACTACAAGGCCGTGAATGTCGCTGGTCGCTCGATCCTGCTCGCGCGCGGGCGAGACGGCGGCCTCAACGCGATGATGAACGTCTGCCGCCATCGGAGTATGCAACTCGTGCCGGACGGCTGCGGCTCGGCGCGGCGTTTCACCTGCCTGTACCACGCGTGGTCCTACGGTCTGGATGGCCGGCTGCTCGGTGTGCAGGCTGAGGACACCTTCGGCGCCGTTGATCGTGACGAGTTCAGTCTGCTCCGACTCGAATGCGGTGAGCGGGCGGGTTTGATGTTCGTTGGGCTTACCCCGGGTCAGGCGTTCGATCTCGACGAGTGGCTCGGTGACCTGCTGCCCGAACTCGAGGCGCTCGGTCTCGAGAACACCGTCCCGTTTAGTACGCGCTACCTGGATGGCCCGAACTGGAAGGTGACCGCCGACGGGTATCTGGAGAGCTACCACTTCGCGTCGCTGCATCCGAATAGCGTCGCGCAAACCGACCTCTCCAACCTCGCTGCGTTCGACGCCTATGGGCCGCATATGCGCAACACCTTCGCGCTGAAGCCGTTGGCCGTCGCCGCCGAGCTGCCGCGTGATCAGTGGGATCCGGTGGAATGTCTCGGCGTCACCTACTGGATCTTTCCGGGTCTGGCGATCGCCGGAGGATGGCGCGATCACATTGCGGTGTCGATCATGCTGCCGGGTGCGGAGTGGGGTTCGTCGCTCACTGAGCAGACGCTCCTGGTTCGGCACCCGCCGCAGGATGAGATCGAACGGGCGCTGGCGCAGGCCAGTTCGGACTTCTTCCATGATGCGGTTCGCGATGAGGACTATGCGGCACAACAGCAGGTGCAGCGCGCGTTGCCGTCGGTGGCCGGTGAACACCAGATCTTCGGACGCAACGAACCGGGCGTGCAGCACTTCCACCGCACACTGACGCGATTGATCGATGGCGAGCGGTGACGGATACGGATCACCGATACGGTCGCGAGCGGGGGCGTTCTGCGCTGAGGACCGGCGCGTCCGTTCAGCCGTCGGTCGCTCGATAGTCGACGACGTATCGCACCCGGTCGGCTCGAGCGTGGCGGCGCACATATAGCAGCGGGACGCGTTGTGCGTCGGCGGTGAGGCCGTCGCGGACGAGGATCGGCGAGCCGGTGCGTATGCCGAGGCGTTCAGCCACCTCGGCCACGGCCGGTTCGGCCTGGAACGCGCGCCAAAGCGTGACCAGTTCGCCGACCTGGTCCAGGATCACGCCGTATAACCCGTCGGTCTCACGCCAGCGTCGCCTGATCCCCTTCACGCGCTGCTGCGTGACCCAGGCGTTGGTGTGAAGCCAGATTTCTCCGTCGATGTCCAAGGAGCTGGACACGAGGCAGAGCTTGCCTGTTTCCCGCAGCTCACTCGGCACACCCTGGGCTGGGTGATCCATGACGACGTCAAGCAGGATCTCCCGATAGTGCTGGCCGGCCGCTCGCAGTTGACGCTCGAGGTTCGGCGTGAACGACTCACGATTGAGGGGCACCGAAATCGGCAAGTGCGTACGGTGCGGTGCGACAAACGTGCCGGAGCCCTTTCGCGCGACGGCCACGCCCTCACGGACTAGCTCTTCCAGCGCCCGCCGCGCAGTCAGCCGATGAATGCCGAACCGTTCCGCGAACTCTGCTTCGCTTGGTAGCCGATCGCCGGGACCGTAGATCCCGTCAGCGATCATCTGGCGGATGCGCTCCCGCGCAATCTCGTATAGCGGGGTAGCGTTCGCTGGGTCCGGCACGCCGCCCAGCGTAGGTCCTTCGGCGCGCTGGATGAGTCGACCAAGTCGGCGTTGGGTGGTGATGCTGGTGCCGCCGACTCGGGTGCGATCAGTTCGGCGAACTCCTACGCCGCTCGTCAGGGTACCCTGACAGATGTGGCTAAGGATAGAAGCCCGTGGATGGACGGTCGGCGGGCCTGGTCGCGGTTGAAAGGCTGGCATCAGGACACGCCGTCGGCCGTGCCGGGCCATCCTGACGATGGGGAGAGCGCCCTCAATGCGTTGGCGGATGTGGGGGAGATCCGTCGCCTGCTGGACCAAGCTGAGCTCGTTGCGGTCCGGACAGCGCGGCGGCACGGCAAGTCGTGGGCGGAGATCGCCACCCGGTTGGGCGTGGCCCGGCAATCGGCGTGGGAGCGTTGGCGGGATCTGGACGAGACAGATGAGGTGTCGACGCGCGGCCGGCCGCCGTCCGCGATGACGTGTCGGACGCCGCGGCGGGAACCGCGGTCGATCGCGCCGCGCGCGCTCTCGCACGGTCGGGGGAGATCGAGCGGGCAGCGCTGGAGCGTCGTCGGCGCTCATCAGTGGTGGTGCCGAATGTCGTTGGAATGTCGTGGGACGACGCCCGTCATGCATTGGTGGATGCCGGGCTGGTAGCGGTCGGGCCGGATCCCGACGGTCCACCGCTCACGGTGCTCGGCTGGCCCGACGCTGTGGTGACTGACCAAAGCCCCGAGTCCGGGGCAAAGGTGCCTGCCGGCACTATGGTCACGCTGTGGATCGAACGCGGCGGCGGCTCCGGAGTCCGAGAGCCGCGACGCCCCATCCCGCGGCCGAGCACGGGCCGGGCGATGAACGACGATCCGTTCGATGACGCTGTGGGTTCCTAGCATCCCTCCTCGCCGATATCGATCGTCGCTCGATTGTGCGGGCAAAGGTCGTTCGAGGCCATTACCGCAGCGGCCCGCGCAGCAGGTTGGCAAGCACGGCGGCATGACTGATGTTGACGCTTTTGGTGGCTGTCAGCAGAATCACCGGCCCCGTCTCGGCCACCTCGCGGAGGTGCTCGATGGCGGCGGCTCGCAAGGGCTGGCCAAGCTCTGCTCGGTAGCGCCGGGCGAACTCCTCGAAATGCTCCGGATCGTGGCCGTACCAACGCCGCAGCTCGGCGCTCGGAGCTACGTCCTTGCACCACTCGTCCAGGTGCGCCTCGTCCTTCCGGAGCCCACGCGGCCATATCCGGTCCACGAGCACCCGATTGCCGACGCCGGCGCGGGCGTCGTACACACGGGAGACTGTTATGTGCGGCTGTCCGGTGGACATAGTTGCCTCCTTCGCTCCAGCTTGTCACTCACGCAGCTCTGGATCGTTGATCTTGGACCTGCGACCGTGGGGACGACCGTGGGACGACGATAAGTCGAAGATCATCAGCGGGAGCCGTCGGGAGGCGCGGAACGGTGGACACCCAACGGGCTCTGCCGACTACGAAGCCTCCAGACATTCAGAACAAGGTGTGTTCGCGGCCGTCGCCGGTCCATGCCGGTTGCAGGCGGATCAGGTGGTCGGTGTCATGGAATTCGTCTCGGAGATAGGCGGACATTCCGTCGTAAGGGGGGAGGTTTGGCTAGCCTGCAGAGAGATCGCGGCAGACCCAAGACGTGTTGCAGGCCGTCAGCGCCTCGAGAGCGGGACAGCGCCGAATTGCGAATCGCGGTCGTTCTCGGCCGTGCCGTTAATGGGTTGACGCGTTGTCGGAGGTGGAGGGCACGATCGTCGGCATGACAATGACGGGACGTTTGGAATTGGTCGCGTTCGACGCGCCGAACATCGACCGGATTGCCTCCTTCTACGCCGAGCTGGCTGGCTGGGAGATCGCCCGGCGGGAATCCGACTGGATCACAGTACGAACGGGGGACGGCCAGGAGGTGGCGTTCCAGTTGGCCCCTGACCATCTGGCACCGCAGTGGCCCGGGCAGGAGCGCCCGCAACAGTTTCACCTCGACCTGCAGGTCGATGACAATGAGGCGGCGGCCGAGCGGGCGGTTGGCCTCGGCGCAACCCGGCTCGCCGACGGCTCGAACTGGATCACGCTGGCCGATCCGGCCGGTCACCCGTTCGACTTGTGTCAAAAGGACGGAGTCGGCCCGGGGATGCATCTGCTCGCGGTGACCATCGACGCGCCGGATGCGGCGGCGCTGGCTCGCTTCTACGCCGACCTGCTAGGCATGGAGGTCACCTACGACGGGCCGGAGGGCGCATTCATCACCGCAGACGGCAAGAGCATGCTGTTTCAGCAGGTCACCGGATACAACCCGCCCCGGTGGCCAGACCCGGCCTACCCGCAGCAGGCACATCTAGACATCATCGTCGACGACCTCGACACCGGCGAGGCGCGAGCCCTGCAGTTGGGCGCGTCGCGGTTGAGCGGAGGTGGTAAGACGTTTCGGGTCTTTGCCGACCCGGCCGGCCACCCGTTCTGCCTCACCGGGTAGAGCAGCTGGGGCTGTCGACCGGCTCGACGAGTATGGGCTGCCCGTCATCGCCTTCCGCGGGACGCACGAGCGGACGATGGGGCGGCCGGGTGGTCCGCGGCCGGCATCTGTTGGAGGTCGGGCAGGGTCAGGGCCGGTCCGGCGAGCTTCGCCGGGCGGCCCGGGCGCGTACGCAGACCGGTCACGAGCAGGTCGAGATGGCGGTGGGACAGGCGATCGTTGACCTCACGTGGGAAGGGACCGGGTAGCGGCCGGGACATCCGGATGATGAGGATTCCAATGTCGCCGGTGGTGATGTCGGGGCGTAGGGTGCCGGCGTCATGTGCCGCGTCAACGACGCGTTGCAACGCGTCGCTGCCCGCCGAACGGGCTTGGCGCATCTCCGCATCGTCGAGCGGCATTTCCTCGAGCAGGGCCGGGATTACCGCCGCGACGCGAATGTCTAGGGCGGCGTGCATATAGCGCACCAGGGCCTGGAACGGGTCCGCCTCCTCCGCGGCCCGCTTCGCGGCAGCGGTGGTGCGCTCCAGCGCGTCGAGGACGACCGCTCGCATCAGTGACTCGCGGTCGGGGAATCGGCGATACAGGGTCGCGATGCCGGTGCCGGCCCGGCGAGCGATGTCGTCGAGTGGCGCGGATGGTCCGCGCTCGACAAACGCGTCTTGGGCGGCGGACAGAATCCGGTCACGGTTGGCTACCGCGTCGGCCCGCAGCGGCCTGGCGCTGGTCTCGATAGCCACCGCACCACTTTAACACGTATCCGGAGAAAATTGCTCCAGATGATCTGGAGACGTTTTCTCCGGATAGTGCTATCGTGACAACCGGAGAGAATGTCTCCGGATAGAAGGAGGCCGCAATGGATCTTCGGATACAGGGTCCGGTGTCGCGACCCGGAGACAAGCGCTTCGCCCCGGCGACCGCCACGTGGCATCCCCAGATCGAGCAGCGCCCAGTGCTAGTCGCCGAAGCGTGTGGACCGGACGACGTTCGTGCCGTTGTGTTGTGGGCACGTGAGCATGACGTGCCGCTCGCTGTGCAGAGCACAGGCCACGCGGGTCCGGCGCCGTCGGATGCTGTACTGCTGAAGACCTCGCTACTTGGTTCCGTGCTCGTCGATCCAGACCGGCAGGTGGCCCGGGTCGGCGCTGGTGCCCGGTGGAGCGACGTCGTCGCCGCGGCCGATCCGTTCGGGCTGGTGCCGCTGTCCGGGGCGGCGCCGTCGGTCGGCGTCGCGGGCTACACGATGGGCGGCGGGTTGAGCTGGCTATCGCGCCGCTACGGGTTCGCCGCCGACAGCGTTTTGCGTGCGACCGCTGTGCTGGCCGATGGCCGAATCGTCACCGCCAGCCATGACCAGCACCCGGATCTGTTCTGGGCGTTACGCGGCGGTGGGGGCAACTTCGGGGTGGTTACCTCGCTGGACTTCCGGCTGTACCGGCTTCCCTCGGTGTACGCGGGCGTCGCGACCTTCCCCCGCACAGCTGACCGCCTTGGCGCGTACCGCGACTGGGCCTCGACGGCGCCGGATGAGCTGAGCACGGCCATGATCGTGCGGGACGAGGTGATCGAACTGCATGTCATGCATGCGGGCGACGGTGCCGTAGCCCGCCAACTACTTCGTCAGCTGCCTCGCACCACGGGCGCGCCAATCCGCTCGCAGTTCGGGCAGATCCGTTTCGCTGACGCGCGCATGCCGGGCATCGCGCCGCACGGGTTCGAGCTGTTCCGTGAACTACCGGATGCGGCCCTGGCGACGGTAGCCGCCGCTCCGACGACGTTCGAGGTGCGGCACTGGGGCGGCGCGATGGGCCGGTCGGCCGTGGACGCCGGGCCAGTCAGTCACCGCGACACTGCGTTCTCGATCACCGTGGACGGTCCTCCGGACATAGCTACGGCGCTCCGCAGCTACGCCGCTGGCGGTACCTTCGTCAACTTCCTGGCTGATCCGGCGCGGACCCCGGACGGCTACGTGCCGGACGACTATGCGCGGCTGCGCCAGGTAAAGGCCGCTGTCGATCCGAACAATATCTTCCGACCGGCCCGCGGCATCCCGCCCGCGCTACCGGCTCAGAGGCGGTGCGCACGATGACCATGACTACCACCGCCCCGCCGCCTGCCCGTCGGGACACCGTAGTCGTATTCAGCGGCCTGCTGCTGGCGATGTTCATTTCCGCGCTCGACCAGATGATCACGGCGACGGCGTTGCCAACGATCTCCGGCGATCTCGGCGGGCTGAGCCAGCTCACGTGGGTCGTGACTGTTTACGTCCTGGCGGCGGCGGCGACCACACCGATCTGGGGCAAGCTCAGCGATCAGCTCGGCCGGCGGGCCTTGCTGCGTGGGGCGATCGGGGTGTTCCTGGTCGGGTCGGTGCTGTCCGGAGCGGCGACCAGCCTCGGTGAGCTGATCGTGTTTCGGGCGATACAAGGCATCGGGGCTGGCGGCGTGATGACGCTGGCGATGGCCACCGTGGGGGACATCGTCGTGCCGCGGGAACGGGGCCGCTACCAGGGCTACATCCAATTCGTGTTCGTGCTGGCCAGCGTCGCCGGCCCGTTGCTGGGTGGACTGCTGGTCGACCAGCTGTCGTGGCGCTGGGTGTTCTATCTCAGCGTGCCGATCGGCATTGCGGCGCTGGCCTTGCTGCGCCGCCAGCCAGCTGGCACCGAAGGTCAGCTGACGCGTATCGATGTCGTGGGTGCCGCGCTACTCGCCGGTGCCGTGACCGTTTCGATGCTGGTCGCGGAGTGGGGTGGTGACCGCTGGGCGTGGGGCTCAGCGCAGCTGCTGGCCCTGGCCGGGGCCGCAGTGGGACTGGTAGCCGGGTTCGTCTGGCAGGAACGCCGGGCCGCCGAGCCATTGCTGCCGCTCCGATTGTTGCGCGACCGCGTGTTCGGCGTAGTCGGTGTCGGTGCGTTCCTTGCCACGATGTCGTTGTTCGCGGCGATTGTGTTCGTGCCGCTGTTCTTCCAGCTCGTCACCGGCGCCACAGCCACGACGTCCGGCCTTTTGCTGATACCCATGCTGCTCGCCAGTGCGGTGAGCACCACGCTGTCCGGACGGATCATGGCTCGGACGGGCCGATACAAGATCTTTCCGGTACTGGGGTTCGCGATCATGGGGGTGGGCTTGGCGCTTCTGTCCACCGTGGACTCTGCCCGGGGGCCGGCCATCGTCTCGCTGGTTGTGTTTGGCCTCGGCTTCGGCATGACCACCCAGGTGCTCATCATCGCGATCCAGAACGCCGTTGACCGTCGTGAGATCGGTACTGCCACCGCGTCGGTGAATCTGTTCCGCGCTTTGGGCGGCTCGGTGGGCGTAGCCGTGTACGGCGCGATATTCGCAGCCGGGTTGCGACACTGGCTGCCGCGGCAATTGCCCGGCGAGGTCGGCGGCGTCGACGCTCGTGGCATCCAAGCCGGCCCCGACCGCATCCGGGCACTGTCCGACACCGTGCAGCATGGTGTCGCTGTATCGGTATCGAACGCCCTGCACACCGTGTTCGTCACCGCGGCGATCACTGCCGCGGTAGGACTCCTCGTCGTCCTGTATCTGCGGGAACGTCCATTACGGAAGGACACCTCATGAACCAGATCCTGCAGCTTGGTCAGCGTTGGGCCGAGGCCGAGCGGCGCGGCGACGTCGCCGCACTGGAGGCCATGACCGTGGGCAACTTCACCCTTGTCGGACCGCTCGGCTTCGTGCTCGACAAGGGCCAGTGGCTGGATCGCTACCGCACCGGCCAGCTTGTGACGTCATCGCTGGTCTGGGACGACGTCCACGTGCGGGAGTATGGCGACGCTGCCGTCTCGATCGGCCGGCACACCCAGCAGGCGAGCTACCGAGGCCAGCCCTCCGATGGGCAGTTTCGGTCCACACATGTCGCGGTCAAGGTCGACGGGCAGTGGCAGCTTGCCAGCATGCAGCTCAGCCCCATCGGCCAATTCCGCCCGCCAACCAGTGGCTGATGCAACTGCCACCGCGGATCCGCTACTTCAGCTCTGTGACGGGTTGCGCATCGCGGTGAACGCGTTGCGTGGTCTGGCTGGTCACGGCAGCGTCGCGAGTGGCCACAGATCACCGGTGGCGCTGTTGATGAGTGCGGCCTGGTTCAGCCGAGCATGTAGCGGCAGCACGTCATAGACCGCAGCGGCGAGAATCGGCAGCTGCGCCAGAGGGGCTCGCGGTGCGAGCGAGCAGTGCGGAATCCACCGACCAGGGACGTAATGCTTGTGCAGCTCAGCGCCAGTGGCATTAACGGCCGTGACAATGTGCTCCTGCCGGGTGATCAGGTCAGCGGCGACCCCGGCGAGCAGCCACGCTCGGCCGCGGCGGAAGAGGCCGAGCCCGTCGAAAGTGACTTCCACGGGCTCGCCGGAATTGAGCTCGCCGAGCGCGACAGTCACGGTGGCGAGATCCCAGGAACGCAGCACCGCGTATGACAAGTGCGGCACATGGCGACCGTGGGTATGCGAGCGCAGGCTCGGCACGCCGAGCGTCTCCAGCTGGTCCCACAGTGCACGGATCGTCCGGTCGCCTCTGGCGTCGAACAACAAACACACTGCCAACGCCACGTGATCACCCCGCTTATAGTGTCCGCAGAGCCGAATTAGAGTGTTCACCGCCTCGGTCGGAACAGCATCGCAGCGGTGACCTGGACGTACCAGTTTTCGTAGTCCCGACTGCGCCACTTGCGGTCGTGCACGAGCCAGAGGTAGATGCGCGAGTCCATGTGCGTCGCTAGCACGTCGGCGGCCTTGGTGATCGTCATCCCGCGACGTAGTAGTCGTGAGGTGGCGAGGTAATCCCAAGATCATCGCCATCCACCAGCCAACCCATGCCGACACGCGCTGGATCAGATCCGCCGTGCGGTCAGAGGATTGGGCAAGCTTGGCGTCGTTGACCGTTTGTCATTCAGCGGGTCGCGGTGAGTGTGCCCAGCAATCCGGGGTGGTCGGTGGTCTTGTTCATGCCTATGGTTGCGCGAGTGCTGATCCGAAGATCGGCACTAACGACGATGTATTGCCTGCCGCCGTCGTTCGACTGGACATAGCCGGACGGCAGGCAAGACCGTATATCCGGTATGTGGTGGGGTTTGAGGTTGAGGTCTCCGCTGAGCATGGTGGGTACTGCTCGGCCTCGGCCCGGCACCGTAGGGATAGCGGTGTCCAACAGGTACCGGCACTGCGCAAGTGCCACGGTTGGCTTGGTGCTGGCCAGATGTGTCGTACAGGCGAGGACCTCGCTCGTGTCGAGGCACAGCCAGGCCCGCTCCTCAGGGTCGCTGGTGTCCTGGATCGGGTAGATGCCCGCATGGATGGAGTACCTGTCATCAAGCGAGGGAAACTTCGCCAACAAACCGATTCCGTACGGCTGCCCGTTGCGGCACTGGAACGCTGCCGCGGTTCGGCGGTCCGCGGCCGGTTGGAAGGCCGATACGACGTCGCCATCGCGGGCACCATCGGATAACACCCGCTCGAGATTGGACACGTCGTCTCGGCACACTTCGTTGAGGGTGACCAGGTTGGGTCCAACACTGCCGATCACGGCCGCGGCTCTGGCCACCGAGTGGCCCGTGTAGCAACGCGCGATACCGCTATTGCAGAGGTTCAGCTGAAGCACCCGCAGTCGTACACCCACCGCCGCACTACCGGTGGTCGATCCGGCCAGTACCGCGGCGCAGACCACAGCAAATGCGCCGACAGCGATCCACCGCCACAGACCGCCGTGCGACCGAGCAGCCATCCGATCGCCTACCCATCAGTCGATCCCATCGTATCGACGGGCAGCTAGTTCGGTCGCCTCCGCCAAGCACAGAAAGAAATGAGCACGAACGGGCCCGATACCGCCCCGTTAGGCTGACAGCCTGGCGGGTGGAAGGACGACGACGTGGCCGATGCCCGGTCTCAATCGATGACGGATGCCCTGCGCAGTGATCATCACGCGATTGCGGGATGGCTAGCTGACGCTCGGGCGCCCAACCACACGGAAGAGGGCGCCGCTCTACGGGAGCAAGTTGTCATGAACCTCGTTCGCCATTTCGTTGCCGAGGAGCAGTACCTCTACCCAGCAGTCCGAGACAGCCTCGAGCGCGGAGACCAGATCGCCGATGAGAGCTTCGCCGCGGATCGGGCGGTGGAGGCGAAGCTCAAGCAGCTAGAAGACCCTGATCTCACCGAGCAACGGATGACCGCTTTGTGGGCTGACGTCCGCTCGGCGTTCGCAGCCCATATTGAGCGGCAGGACCCCATCTTCGCCGCGCTGGAGTCGGCGTGCTCGGCTGAACGGCTTGCGCACCTTGGCGATCAGGTGCTCGGCGCCGAGCAACTCGCGCCCACCCGACCGCGTTCGGTCGCACCGTCCTCGCCTAGCTGGAACAAGGTCGCCAGCCTGGTCGAAGGCTACGTTGATCACATCCGCGACCACTACGCACACCGGGGCGACGATCCGAATCTGATGGCCTGACGTCGGTTGTTGGCTCTCCCGGAAAGGACCGCACAATCGTCAGCATATGTTGACGCACTAGGTCGCGTCAGCATATGCTGACGGTCATGGAGACAACCCTCGAGATCGCTGAAGGCGCGGCCAGCAACGACCCGAACGTCGGGCTGCGCGCAGTGGCGGCACTGCGCGCGCTCACCGAACGGTTGGAGATTCTGCAGGTCGAGAGCGCGCGGATGGCGGGCTGGTCCTGGCAGGAGATCGCCGACCGGCTCGGCGTCACCAAGCAGACCGTGCACCGCAAGTACGGACGGCGGATCGGGAGACGGTGATGTTCGAACGGTTCACGCCCGACGCCCGGACCGTGGTCGTCCACGCCCAGCAGCAGGCGCGGCGGCTGGGTCACCATTACATCGGCTGTGAGCATCTACTGCTCGCTGTCGTCGGCATCGACCAGCCCGCCGGCGAGGTGATGCGAGAGCGCGGCGTCACCCCGGACCACGTCGAGCAGCAGATCGTTCGGCGGGTTGGGCTTGGCACTGGAGATGACCTGTTCGCCGACCTGGATCGAGATGCATTAGCGGCGATCGGTATCGATCTCGACGCCGTGCGCGCCCGGATCGAGGCCAGGTTCGGGTGGATGCCCTGGACCGCGCCGCTCGGGTCAGCCGCTCTCGGCGCCTCCGCTCCCGGCTCAATCCCAGCCGTGCCCAACGGCTCCGCCTCAGGCGGCGTTATCGACGGCGGCGCTGCGCGCCACGAGCCGTCAGGCAAGAAACGCAACCCCAGACCGCCGGCGCCGTCCCGAGCGGGCACCTCCCGTTTACGCCACGGGCGAAGAAAACCTTGGAGATCGCGTTGCGTGAAGCACGGGCTCAGCGTGATGGGTACATCGGTGTGCAGCACATCGCGCTCGGCCTGCTCGCGATGGACGACGGGTCGGTGCCGCCTATTCTCAGGGCGCTTGGCACTTCGCCGAAGATCTTGCGAGCCGCGATACGCGATCGCTATCGCCAAGCGAGCTGATGCGCTGATTAGTCGGTCGTTCCAGCCGCGATCGGGTGTCGCGGTTGGTAGAGCCCGACAGTTCCGCCGCTCGGCAGCTGAATTGACGTCCACAGCCCCCAGCCCTGATCGTGGACACCGCCCTCGAACGTCACTCCTCGTGCCGTCAGGTCCGAGACTGTCTTGTCAATGTCGTCGCACATGAGGTGCAACTCCTGTTTCGGTGCGCCGTCCGTTGGGTGCACCGCGAGCTCGGCTGGCGGCAAGGCCACTATGAGCCAGCCACCCCCGGCGTCGACATGACGCGTGCCCAGCAGCTCGAGAAGGAAGGTGCGATCGGCCTCTGCCGCAGTGCTGTACACGATGACGTGTGCACCAGTGATCATCCGTACTCCTTCCAGGCGTGCCCCCGTCAGGTCAAGCACAGCACACGCGACTCGGCCTGCGGCGAATCGGCTCGGCCTTCGAGGTGTCCGACGGTGTCGGTGTCACGCGCGAGGCTGTTGATTGGATGTTTCTGGAGCGGGCGAACGCCGACGATGTCGACGGCGTGGTCGCCCTTTACGAACCGAATGCTGTCCTCGCCTTCCCGCCCGGCGAGCTAGCGGCCGGCCCCGAGCAAATTCGCGCGGTATAGGTGTGGCTTCTGGCCACTTGGCCGGCACTCGTCGGGAGGTTTCGCCCGGCCGTCCGCAACGGAGATCTGGCGATTACCTCGACGGTTCGACGCGGCAACGCGACCGTAGAAGTCGCTCCTAGGCAAGCCGACGGTACGTGGCTGTGGATCATCGACCAACCCGCCGTGCTCGATTGACGAACGGCTGCTTGGTCGGCTCGCGGAGTTGACCGTCGCGATGCGCTGCCTCAGCCCGACCTAGAGGCGACCGAAGTAATCGGCCGCGACCCGCTTGGGTACGACCATCGCCCACGCCTCGGTGACGAGCTCATGCATCTCGTCCTCGTCCAGTGCGTCCAGCCAGGCGCGGACCCAGTGGTAACGCATGTCCGAAGCGATCGGCAGAAAGAACTTCTCCGGCTCTGCTGCGACGAGCGAGGCGCGCGCGTCCTTCGGGTATCCGAAGCCGATCGAGCGTTCGTCCGGCGAGATGGAAAGGAACACCAGCCGGCCGACGCGAAACTTCGCCCGGTCGCGCACCCACGCCTCGTAGGCGCGGGGCAGACCCAGTGCCACGGCGCGTACCTGATCTGCGGTCACCACGGCCCGCAGTCTGGCGGACGGGTCGGACAACGTGACCGTCAGCGATTAGGTGGGTCGGTCACAGGTCAGCTACACATGGCTGCCGGGGCGGATGGCGGCCCGATATCAGCGGTCTGCGCGACGCGATCAGGCGGGAGTGCCGAGCAGGGCGGCGACGAGTTCGCGTCGGCTGCCGACGCCGAATTTGTCGAAGACGGATCTGAGGTGCTCTTGAACGGTATAGGCGGAGATGTGCAGCTGTTTGACGATCTCTTTGGTCGAACGGCCCTGTAAGACGAGGGAGGTGACTCGCATTTGGGCCGGGGTGAGGCCATGGGCGTCGAGGTACAGCGATGCCATCTGCATCGGTCGAGCGCTCTCGACGACAACTGCGGTTTGTCGGCCGGTCGGCCCACCAAGCCGGCTTGCGTGTACCGCTAGCCAATCACCGCCGCGGGTGCGCAGGCGCGTGACGGCCGCTGTCTCGCTCCGGCTGGAGTCGGGCTGGGCGGCTTGTGCTGCTGCGGCATAGATCGCTGCCGGCAGGGATCCCGGGCCGGCGTCCATCCATCTCGGGTCATGCAGGTCTGCCATCCATTGTTCTGCCTCGGCATTCGTCGAGCTGATCGTCAAGTGCTCATCGAGCACGATGACTCCCGGCCCCCGTATGGTCGGCTGCTGGGCGATTGCAGCGGCCGCGACGATGGCGCGTCGCAAGCCCTCGGCAAGGTGCGGGACCAGACGGCGGACGAGCGCGGTGTCGGCGACGCCGAACCCGGTCGGCGTGTCGGTGCGGTGCAGGCAGAGCACGCCCCAGCAGCGACCAGCGGAGACGAGCGCCGCTCGAAGCTCGTCGCCCAGCCCAAGAGGTGCCATCACTTCGAGGTATCGGGCGCTGGTCCTTCGGTCGTCTGAGGTGGCCGCGTCGAGCGATTTCACGTGGTCGGGCGCGATCGCAAGCGCCGTGAACTTGTTGACATCGACCTGACCGAACTCATTCTCGAGGAACAACGCGCCCGCTTCGCCCAACGGCTCCTCGGCGAGAATCGATGTGAAAAGCATGGTCGCGGGATCGACAACGGCAAAGAAGCTGCATCTATCGGGAGAATCGCCCGCAGGCCAGTCAGCGTCTCATCCCGCAAGGTAGCCGCGTCCAGACCGACGTAACAGCGGCGGGCCAAGGCATCGATACGCCGTTCCGCCGCGGCCATGTTCACTCACTCAGCGTAGGCCGTGGTTAGCCGGTTATTCCGAGCTGACGCAAGAGGCCTAGCTCGTCGAGACGGCTCCACCACTCGACGACGTGGCCGTCGCGCACGCGGAAGATGTTGATGCCTTTCAGGAACACTGTCTTCCCGGTCGGCGCAGCGCCCATGAGCTCGCCCTGATGGGTTCCCGACGCGGTGAACCGTTCGACCACGATGTCGTCCTCAGCGACCAACATGTGCAAGTCGCTGTGCCAGTCCGGAAATGCCTTCCGAATGATCTCCCCGGCCGTGCGCATTCCCTCCCGATCAGCGGACACGCCGAGCGGCGGATCATGCATCACAAAGTCGGCTGCGAGATAGGTGTCGACGGCCCCGAGATCACCTTCGGTGAACAGTCCGTCGATGAGGGAGCGAACGATTGTCTTGTTGTCTTGAGGGCTCATGCTGCTCATCGTCAGCCGTACCGAGCGCCGTAACCACCCCAACTTTCTGGGGATTTCAGAAGGCGAGTCCAGACCCCGACAAGGTAACCGGTTGCGTTGAGCGCACCTGACGTCGGCCGGGCAACCGTCAACCGTCGCTCACGGCGCTTATCGAGCAAGGGATCCGTGGCCGGTTGGCCGACGCCGATTGACTCGTGCCCATTATCGGTAGCGCACGGATCCGCCGCGACGACCACGGAGCGGCATGAATAAGCAAGATTTACGAGTCGGTTCGGTTGCGGCGCCTCAGTGTCACGTCGCTGATGATCTTTCCGACCGCCACCACGAGGAATAGCTGCCCGATCAGGGCTTCGAGCACAGCGAGGGTCTGTCCGGGGTTGGCCGCCGGCACCAGATTCCCATACCCAACGGTTGTCATCGTCACGAAGCTGAAGAACAGATCCTGGCTCAATGAGCCCTTACCGGCCGTTCCGAAGAAGGGCGAACTGCCAAGTTCGCCGACCGCCTTGTAGGCGAACGCGAAGAACATTCCGATCAGAAGATACGCAGCAACCGCCCCGAGCAGCGTTTCACTGTCGACCACCGGCCGGAACACGAGATGCCGAACGATCGAGAACGGCGCGATGAAGTAAAGCAGACAGCAGACGATAGAGATGACGCCGAGCTGGCTCCCCGGGTCGTGCACGAAGAAACTCACTGCGGCGACGACTGCGGCCAGAACGAGCACGACATTCGCGATGAACCGGATCCCGGGTCGCGCGTGCGATATACGCAGCGTGAACCAGACCGTTGCCAGCTGGACCGTAAGGACGATCGAAGTTGCCCACTCCTCGGTGACCGAGACGGAAACGATATACGTCACCACCACGAGCAGGAGAACGACTCCGTAGCTGTCGGAGAAGCGGAACGGTCGGCTACGACGTGGCGCCCCGTCTGTGTCTGCCCTGGCTGTGCCCTCTTCCGTGGACTCTGTCAACTGACCTCCAACCCGTCAGCTGACCTCCAACCCGAGGTGAATGATTGCAGCGTAGGCGTGGACGACCCAGTCTTTGGTGACGGTTGCCGTAAGCAGCTACGTCTGGATTCGGTCAGTTAGCGGCCGCCCACGCGATCGCGTCCGCTCGTTCGGCTAGAGCAGATATTCTGCGTTCACGTTCCTTCTCGGATCGAGGCCGCCGTGGCCGCGCGCGCTAGCCTGACGCCCCGCTCCGCTCGGGCCTTGACGCCGAGCAGCATTCGCCGCGTCATACCGGCAATCAGTGGTGCCATCATCAGGCCTGCGAGCCGCAGACGTACCTGAGGCCGCTCGCTGCGGCTACGCGAGATCAGGCGGCAGCTGCGGGTTGAGGTCGGCACGACATGGAACGACCACACCGCGTTCCACGGCAGCGATGGTGGGCCCTCGCGCAGGACCAGGCTGCGTGGCGCTTCAAGCCGCGCCACTGGCAACAACACACCGTCCTGCTGTCCCATCCAGCCCGGAGGAGTCAACCGGATGCCGTCACCCACGCTCAGGGCCTGCCATGGGGCGACGATCTGGTCGGCGCTGTGGATGTGCAGCCCGACGAGGTTCTCCAGCAGGTCGTAGCTGTAGAAGCCGGCCCGATCTTGGCCGATCTGGATCAGCCACGGCCAAACGTCGGCCGCGGGTGCCTCGATCGGCACGGCAAGTGTGGTCATATCGGCGGGATCGCGAATCAGCTCGTCACCAGGGAGGATCATCCACCGCTCGGCTGGAGTGGAGCCCCAATTACGCAGCCATCGCCAGGCGGTGAACATGACCGCACTAGCGGCCGCAAGCCGCAGCCAACCGCCCATTCCGTCATTCTGGACGCCACTCGTGCGGTGGCCCAGGGTCGAAAGTCACCGCCGCGCGCCCCGGCATGGTCAGGAGACGTCTGTCGGCACCACGGTCACGGGGCAGGTGGCGTGATGGAGCACCCCTTGGCTCACCGAACCGAGCAGCGATCCCGGCAAGCCGTGGTGCCCAGTTGTGCCGACAACGAGCAGGTACTGCGCCGCGGATGTGAGTACCAGGCCGGCGACCGGATGATCTCTGATGACTTCCGGATGCACGGTGACGTCCGGATATCGGTCACGCCAGCCGGCGAGCGCTTCGGAAAGCCACCTCTCCACGCGTTCCGGCGCGGGTGGTGAGGGCCGCCACTTCATCGATGCCAACAGATCCGGATGCCAGCACAACACCGGACGCAGCGGGACTTGATGTCTGCTGGCGTGGTCGAAGCCGACGGCCAGGACGATCTGCGAAGTGTCCGTAGAATCCACACCCACTACGACCGACGCGCCTTCCTCCCGCAATCCGGCTGGTCCCCGGACGACGATCATCGGACAATCGGTGCGCCCAGCCACAGCCACGGCAACAGAGCCGAGTACGGCCGAGCGCAGTGCAGTCAGGTGACGCGAGCCGAGAACCAACTCTGTCGCAAAGGACGCCTCCTGAACGAGCACGCGACTCGGGCCACCCTCGATCGTCTCGCCCTCCACGACGACCTCAGGATCAATCTCGCGGGCCTGGTCGATGATCCTCGCAATCAATTGTTCCGCGACGTCGTTCGGCTCCTGCAGGTCCGCGTCCGGAATGTCGCGGTACATCGGTTCGCGCATCGAGGGAGTGCCGGAGAAGGCGTTAACCGCCTTGACCGCAACCCCGAGGGTCCGGGCGTCCGAGATCGCCCAGTGCAGCGCGAGGTCTGAACTCGGTTCGTCATTCACCCCGACAAGAACGGGGCCCGGCCTGCGCGGGATGGACATCACGCCCCCTCATCGTCATCGCATGGTAGAGGTCTCAGTGTCGGACGTCCCGGCCTCAAGCAAGCTTGATTGCGAGCGTCCCAGCGCCGTGGGTAGATTCGTGCATCCAGTTGGTCACTCTCCGAAGTGCGCTGCGCGACGCCGTTGGAGGTCACGCGAGCCGTGGAGACGCACGACGCTATGGCTCGTGTGCAGCCGAGTCAGGGCCGACCGCTACCGGTAGCTGGGCCGCTGGGGGAGCGCGTTGCTCACCTCGAGCGCTTGCGCCTTCTCAACGACCTGCCCGCGAGCGACCCTGCGTAGGTCGACCTCCGGATGCGCGAGGGTAAAGTAACTGTTCGCGGAGGCCTGCGCGAGATCTCTGGCGAGATCTGCGGCGATTTTGCCGAGCGCGTCGAGGACGACAGCGGGCTCCTGCAGCGCAACCATGTCGTCCATCGCGCGAATGAACGCCGGCAAATCCTCATTGAGTTCGGCTACCACGATGTCGGAGGCGATCCGGATTCCCCGAAGCGAGCGAAGGTCGCTGCGAACCATGGGCGGTGAGCCTACCGCGAGGCCGGAGCCAGGCTGATACCGGGCCCACCCAGCCCGGACACCGGCCGGTCAGCCGCGGGAAAGGCCGCTGTTCAGTGACCTCCGGGCTAACCGCCGGCCATCGCGCCCACCACCAGGAGCGGCTCCTTGCCTTCGGCCACCGCGGCGGGGAGGGGTGCGTCTGGTGAGTCATGGGACAGGTCCGATTCGCACGCGAAGAATCGCACGAACGCTCGGCGCTGGCCCGTTCCCGGGTCGCGGAGCGTGCCGCGCAGCGCCGGATAGCGTAGCTCGAGTGCGTCGAGCACGGCTCGCTGGGTGGCTACTGACTGCACCTCTATCTCGCGGTCACAGTGTGCAAGCTGACGCAGATGTGCGGGGAGTACAACGCGAATCATGACAGCGTCTGCACTTCGACGGAGAGCACTGCCGGCAGGTCTCGGACGACGGGCGCCCAGCTGTCGCCGGAGTCGGTCGAGGCGTACACCTGCCCTCCCGTCGTCCCGAAGTAGACGCCGCAGTCAGGCAGCGAATCGACTGCCATGGCTTCGCGCATTACGTTGACGTAACAGTGTTCCTGCGGCAATCCGTTCGTCAGCGCCTCCCAGGTAATTCCTCCGGTACGGCTGCGATATACGCGCAGCTTGGCCTCCGGAGGAAAGTGATGCGAGTCGCTAGTGATGGGGACGACGTACACAGTCTCCGGCTCATGTGCATGAACGGTGATCGGAAACCCGAAATCCGTCGGCAGATTTCCGCTGACCTCTTCCCAGCTGTCGCCCCCGTCGTCGCTGCGCATGACGTCCCAGTGCTTCTGCATGAACAGCGTGGCCGGCCGGGAGGGATGCATTGCCAGCTTATGGACGCAGTGCCCGACCTCGGCAGCTGGCGAGGGAATCCCCTTCGATAGCAGGCCTTTATTTATCGGCTGCCAGGAGCTGCCGCCGTCATCGGTCCGGAACACTCCTGCTGCCGAGATCGCCACGACGATACGGTCGGGATCCTGCGGATCAAGAATGATCGTGTGCAAGCACATTCCGCCGGCGCCTGGCTGCCATTGCGAGCCCGAGTCGTGCTCGCGCAATCCTCGCACCTCTTCCCAGCTGGCCGCGCCGTCGGTCGAACGGAACAAAGCCGCATCCTCGGCGCCGGCGTACACGGTCTCTCGGTCCGTCAGGGACGGCTCCAGGTGCCATACCCGTGCGAACTCCCACGGGTGCGGCGTCCCGTCGTACCACTGGTGCGTTCCCGGTACGCCCGCATAGCTGAAGTCATTGCTCATCGTCTCCCAGGTTCGCCCGGCGTTGTCGGAACGCTGAATCACCTGGCCGAACCAGCTGGTGGATTGGGATGCGTACAGCCGGTCCGGATCCACCGGTGAGCCGGCCAGGTGGTATACCTCCCAACCCGCGAAGTGCGGCCCGCTCACGTCCCACGTCTGCCGCCGCTCGTCTGAACTAAGGATGAACGCACCCTTGCGAGTGCCGACCAGAACCCGTACCTCGCTCACTCCCACACTCCTAACTTCTCTTGCTCCGAAGACTAGGACGGCACGCATGGTCACTCGGACGGACCCTCCTGGTGATCTTGGACTTGTCGATGCTGGGCGGCAGCAAGTCCACGATGACGACACTGCCTTCGACGGACTGAAGGGGCCATGGGTGTTGACACGCAATGCCAGGCATCAGACGGTTGACGGCACGCGTGTCGATCAGCGTGAGGACAGCCATGACCATGTTCGATGACAAGCTCGCCGCAACGATTGCTCACGCCCGCCGCCACACATTGGGTGATCTGGTGCGCCGTACCGCCAGCCGGGCGCCGGACAAGACTGCCCTCATTCACCGCGATCTGCGGCAGAGCTACGCCGAGTTGGACGCGACAATCAACCGCACGGCGAACGCGATGGCGCAGCGCGGGGTAGTGAAGGGCGACCGGATCGCCTTGCTCTCGCACAACAACCACGCCTACGTGGTCACCTGCCTAGCCCTGGCAAGGCTCGGCGCGATCACGGTACCGGTTAACTTCGTGCTCGGCGCCGCGGAGGTCGCGTTCATTCTCGAACACGCTGGGGCGGTCGGTGTAGTCGTCGAGGAGGCGCTGGTCCCGGTCGCCGAAGCGGCGATCAAGACAGCCCGCGTGGACGCGACGAAGATCCGCGGAGCCATCGGTGACACGGCCGACTTGCCCGACGGCTGGGAACCGTTCACGGCGTGGTCCGAACACCCGGACGCAACCGCCCCGGACGTGCCGATCGACGACGATGACGTTCTGCAACTGATCTACACGAGCGGTACCGAGGCCCGCCCCAAGGGCACGATGATGACCAGCCGCAACCTGATCGCGCAGTACGTCAGCTGCATCATCGACGGCCGCTACAGCGACGATGACGTGGAGATTCACGCGCTGCCATTGTTTCATGTGGCCGCCCAGCACTGCTTCCTCATGCCGGGTCTCTACGTCGGCGCGACCAACATCGTGCTGGATGGCCCCGACCCCAGCACGGTCTTGGCCACCGTCGAGCGAGAGAAGGTCACGAAGTTGTTCTGCCCGCCGACGGTGTGGATCGGCCTGCTCCGGCACCCGGACTTCGACCGCCGCGACCTGTCGTCACTGCGCAAAGGCTATTACGGCGCCTCCATCATGCCGGTCGAGGTCATCAAGGAACTCAGCGCTCGACTGCCGCACATGGAGCTGTTCAACTATTACGGCCAAACGGAACTGTCTGCGGTGGCGCTGATCTTGCCGCCGGAGGACCAGGTCCGTAAGCCAGGCTCAGCCGGCCGGCCGGCTATCAACGTGGAGACGATCCTCGTCGACGACGACGGGCTACCGGTACCTCCGGGTGTCGAGGGCGAAATTGTGCACCGCGGTCCACACATCACGGCTGGGTACTGGAACGACCCGGGCAAGACCGCCGACGCCTTCCGTAGTGGCTGGTTCCACAGCGGCGACCTCGGCGTAATGGACGGGGACGGCTACATCACCATTGTCGACCGCAAAAAGGACATGATCAATACGGGCGGGGAGAATGTCGCCAGCCGCGAGGTGGAAGAGGTTCTCTTCCAGCACCCAGCGGTGAGCGAGGCGGCGGTGTTCGGCATTGCCCACCCACAGTGGATCGAGGCGGTCGCCGCTGCGGTCGTGCCGCGCAAAGATGAGACGCTTTCCAGCGGGGAATTGATCGCGTTCTGCCGGGAACGACTCGCCGGCTACAAGACCCCGAAGTACTTCGTAGTTGTCGACGCACTTCCCAAGAACGCAAGCGGCAAGATCCTCAAGCGCGATCTGCGCAGCACCTACGGGCACCTGGCTGACTAGTGCCGGGCGGACCTTCGTTCACGGAGTGAGGCCGCCGCCGACCGTGATCGTCTCGCCATGCATGTAGGGGACCTCGTCACTGAGGATCCACGCCGCAGCCGCAGCGATCTCCTCCACAGCGGCGTACCGCTTCATCGGAACCATCTGCTCCATGGCCTGTTTGAATGACAGGGCATCGGTACCAGCGGCCGAGCCCATGGACTCCTCGAGCGAGCGCATCATGCGGGTGTCGACGACCCCCGGCGCTAGCGCGTTGACCCTGATCCCCGGTGGCGTCTCCTTGGCGAGGCATCGAACCAGGCCCAGCACAGCGTGCTTGGAGGCGTTGTAGATAGCCGTGCTCGGCGATCCCATGACCGAGGCCAATCAGGACGTGAATAGCAGTCCGCCGCCCTCGCCTTGCTCGATGAAGCGCGCGACGGCCGCCTGCCCGCAGAGGAACGCTCCACGCACGTTGACCGCGAATACCTGGTCGAAAACCGCTATGTCCAGATCTACGACCATGTGCGCCGTGCCCTCGATCCCGGCGTTGGCATGAAACAGGTCGAGCCGACCGAAGTTGTCGACCGCCGCTCCGATGCACGCGGCGGCGCCCTCTGGCGTGCTGACATCGGCGCCGACGCCGACTGCTCCGTTGCCGAGCCCCTTAGCCAGCTCGATGGCCCGGCCCTCGTCGATGTCGGCTGCGACGAGGCGGCAACCCTCGGACGCTAGCCGCTCGCACGTCGCGGTACCGATGCCGCCAGCGGCGCCGGTGACAACGGCGACCTTTCCGTTGAGTCCCTTCAGCACAGAATGCCTCCTTCAGTTCGCGAGCGCGCGCTACACCTCGGACATCGTCGGCCTGCTAGAGCAGGAGCCGGTCAACGCATGCTAGACGCCCTCAGCGGCGCATGCGCGGCTTTGAACCTCACCTCTGCCTTGTACAAGCGCGGTCCTCGCGCAAGGCTGTCACCGTAGGGCCGCGATGCGTGCGGTGCCAGGTCGGATTGTCGGAGGAGCTTCGGTGCTGTCGCAAGCGGCAACACCGCGGCCATCCGTCATACGTGAGGGATGATGACGGACGGCCATGGCTGACTTTCTGCATGCACTGCGGTGGCGACGCAGAACGCTGGATCCAGTGGAGGATCCGAGCGCAAGTCAAGGCGAGCCGCCGCAGCACGACAGCGCTCAGTCCAACGTGTCCGCGCTGGCGGCGGGCATGACGGCGCACGTCGAGGCCGCGCGAGAACGCCTTGAAGCTCAGCGGCCGACGAACCGGGCCGTAGATGCGGTGTTCCGCTGGGTGCAGTTGCAGACCGAGACGGGTGGGGCGCTGCTCGCCGGTGCAATCGCATTCCGGATCTTTCTGTTCCTCCTGCCGTGCGTGTTCGCCGTGGTGGTGGGTCTGGGAATTGGCGCCGATCTGGAACACGCCGATCCTCGGCAGGTGGCGCGGTCCTTTGGTATGGCAGGGCTTGCGGCGACCGCTGTCGAGTCCGCGGCAACCAGTTCGGTGGCGACACGCTGGGTGACCTTCTTACTCGCGATGTTCGCGCTGGTCCTGGGCGCGCGCAATCTACTTGGTGCCTTCGTGATTACTCACGCGCTGATCTGGCGGGTCCCGCCGCGGACCGTACGGCATCTGACGACCGCTGGCATCGGGCTTATCGGCGTGTTTCTCGCCGCTAGCCTATTGCTACGCCTCGTCTACCGAACCCAGAACGCACCGCTCGCCGTGCGGATACTGGCGCTTGTTCTGTTCACCGCAGTCCCAGCTGGGATTTGGTTGACTAGTTCGCTGACGCTTTTCCCTCGCCCAGAGGGCACTACCTGGCGTGACCTACTGCCAGGGTCGCTGCTATTCGGGGTGGGCGTCGGTATCCTCCACGTTGCCACGGTGGTGTGGTTTGCCCCATACCTGGACGCGAAGTCGCAGACCTACGGCGCCATCGGCGCTGCGGTAGCGATCCTGGTCTGGGCGTACCTGCTGGGGCGAGTGGCAACGGCAGCACCAACCCTTAACGCCGTGCTATGGCGCACCTCCTCGCGCCGGGCCGGCCCACCTGCCGGCTGATGGGGGCGCCTTGCCGACGATCTTCAGACTCGGCTCGCACGCACACCTCATGGGCTGGAGGCCGATACTAACGCTAGTTGGCAGCAAGAAACTGTTAGTTGAGCCCATCTGCAGTAAGGTCACGGAGCGGGCGGGGCGTCCGAGTGATCGGTGCCGACGGTCAGCCTCGACGATGTCCGGTTAGGAGTGCCGAATGGAATCGTTGCTGGATGTGCCTATAGCGTCGGCCGGCGTGTCGTTGATGGACGGGCTGAGCTCGACGCGGGCGATCCGCCGCTACACGGATGAGCCGATTCCCGACCGGGTCCTGCGGGACATTTTCTTCGCGGCGACACGCGCGCCAAGCGGGTCGAATCGGCAACCGTTCCGGTTTCTCGTGCTACGCGACGGGCCGACCGCGGTTGCCGCGAAGCGGCTGATTGCGAACGGTGCGCGGGCCGTGTGGTCAGCAAAGCAGAAACGTGACGGATATACCCAAGGATCGGGCGCCAGATCGGGATCACCGAAGGCGCGAATGGCCGTCACAATGCAGCAGTACGTCGACTCGTTCGCCTCGGTACCGGTGCTGATTCTCCCGTGCTTGAACCGCTATCGGGAGCCTGAGTACACCGAAGGCGCCAACGTCTACCCGGCCTGCCAAAATCTGCTGCTCGCCGCTCGCGGTTATGGCTGCGGCGGCGTAATGACCATGTTCCACAAGGATGTCGAGCCCGAGCTGCGCGCTCTGCTGAGCATCCCCGATGGCACAGCGATCTCGGCCACAATCACGCTTGGCCGACCGGCCGGATCCCACGGGCCAGTGCGACGACGCCCGATGCCCGAGCTGGTTTACGAGGAGACCTGGGGACAGTCAGCGCCATGGGCGGTAGATCCGCCTGGCACTACATTCACCGCTGCTGGTCCGCCGAAACCGGTCACGTCCGGGTCGGCCGGATCCGCACCGTCTGCCAGCTGAGCTGCTGTCGCCAGAAAGGGTGTCGATGGAGCGCGAAGTCAACGTCCAGGTCGACGAGCAGGTCATGGTGGTAACGCTTAACCGCCCCACAGTCCGCAACGCAGTGACTCGGTCGGTGGCCGAGGCCGTCGCCGGTGCGCTGGACGAGCTCGATGCCTCGGACGAAATCGCGGCAGGTGTGATCACCGGGGCAGGTGGCACGTTTTGCGCCGGCCGTGATCTGAAAGCGTCCCTGCACGGCGATCACCCCTGGGTCGACAGGCGCGGCTTCGCGGGGATCGCCGAATACGGGTCGATCAAGCCGCTGATCGCCGCGGTCGAGGGCTATGCCCTAGGGGGTGGCTTCGAGATTGTGCTGTCATGCGATCTCGTCGTCGCCGCTACATCGGCGAAGTTCGGACTGCCGGAGGTACAGCGCGGGCGGATCGCCGGCGCGGGTGGCCTCCTCCGACTACCGGAACGGGTGCCCTACCACGTCGCGATGGAGATCGCGCTGACCGGCGAACCGGTGACCGCTGACCGCGCCGCGCATTTCGGGTTGGTGAACCGAGTCGTCGACGACGGTCACGCCCTCGATGCGGCCCGCGCCCTCGCCCGCCGGATAGCGGTCAACGGTCCGCTGGCGGTCAAGGCAACCAAGCAGGTCATCCAGGCGAGCCGAGACTGGCCGGCCGCGGAGGCGTTCGAACGGCAACGCCCGATCGCGGATGCCGTCCGCGCGTCTGAGGACGCAGGGGAGGGTGCGCGCGCCTTTGCTGAGAAACGCCCGCCGGTCTGGCGAAACCGCTAGGAGCCGGATCACTCCGCACACATATTGAAGGGAGCGCAGGTGGTCGATGAGTACGACGTCGTGGTGCTCGGCACCGGCGCGGCCGGGCTGACGGCGGCCGTCCGGGCGGCGGCCGATGGCGCGCGCGTAGCGCTGTTCGAGCGAGCGGATCAGGTTGGCGGAACCAGCGCGTGGTCAGGTGGCGTGGCGTGGTTGCCCAACAACCGGCACGAGGTCGAGGCAGGATTCGTCGACAGTGTCCAGGATGTGCTGACCTATCTGATGTCGTTGTCGCACGGGCTGATCGAGCGACCGATGATCGAAGCGTTCGCACGTACGGCGCCGGAGGTCGTCGACTGGCTCGAACAGCACACCCCGGTGCAGTTCGAGACGGTGGCCGGACTGAGCGACTATCACCCGGAGCATCCGGGCGGTCGTCGGGAAGGCCGATCGGTCGAGTGCCCGCTCTTCCCGTTCGAGGAGCTGGCAGCCTGGGCGCCCCGGGTGACAGTCGGCTGGCAGCTGACCGGCGAGTTCTGTATGAGCGAGACCGCGCTCGGACGCAAGGCGCCGAACGGGCTGCCCCGTGAAGAACTGGAGCGGCGCAAGATCCACGACGAGCGAGGGGCCGGGCAGGCCCTGGTGGGTCGGCTGCTTTCGGCCTGCCTCGACCGCGGCGTAGAGCCGCAGACCAACTGCCGCGGCGTCAGGCTGCTGGACGAAGAGGGCGGCGCTGTGGTGGGCGTTGTTGTCGAAGGTTCGGATGGGCCCTTCGAGGTTCGAGCGCGTGGTGGAGTCGTGCTCGCAACCGGAGGCTTCGAGCACGACGCGAAGCTCGTGCGCACATTCCTGCGTGGGCCGCTCGACCGAGCAGTCAGTGTGCCGACCAACACCGGCGATGGCCTGCGTATGGCGATGCGGATTGGCGCGGACCTCGCGGACATGCGTGAGGCGTGGTGGGTGGCGACCATCGATGTGGAGGTGGCCGGTCGCGGGATTGTCCCGTGGCAGGTGAACAGCGAACGCACTCGGCCACACTCGATCATGGTCAACGACGACGGCGTGCGATTCACGAACGAAGCGGCGAACTACAACGCCCTCGGCAATGCGTTCCACGTTGTTGACGTGGCCCGCTTTGCCTATGTCAACCACCCGGCCTGGCTGCTCCTGGACCACCACTTCCTGTCGTCGTACGGGCTGGCCGGTCATCGCCCGCCCGCTCCGACGCCTGCGTGGTTGACCGAGGCAACCTCGATTCCCGAGTTGGCTCAGCGGATCGGCGTGCCAACCGAGACGCTTGTAGCGACTGTCGCTCGGTGGAACGAGCACGCAGCAGCTGCCGTGGATCCTGACTTTCATCGCGGCGAGAGCCATCACGACCGGGCCTGGGGTGACCATCCGGCGTTCGGGCTCACGCCGCAGGCGACGGTCGGCCCGCTCGATTCGCCGCCGTATTACGCGATTCGGGTTTTGTGCGGCACGCTCGGGACAAAAGGCGGCCCGCGTACCGACGAGCACAGCCGAGTGCTGAATGTGGACGGAGGTGTGATCGACGGGCTCTACGCCGCCGGCAACGCCATGGGGTCGGTGATGGGAATGACATACGGCGGGCACGGCGGGACTCTCGGACCGGCGCTCGCATTCGGCTACCTGGCCGGGCAACACGCAGCTGCGCGGGCCGCCGAGGTCCATCGTGCCTGATCGGTTGCTGTCTCTGGCGGCCGGAACCGTCCTGGACCTGCAGCCGCCCGACGCAGTCGAGATCGCCGCAGCCGCCGGTTTCGGTGCCGTCGGCGTCTGGTACGACCCCGATTCGTGGAGTGCGGCTCGCGCCCGGGAGGTCTCCCGCCGTCTCGAGGCAACCGGGCTGGTCGCGCTCGACATCGAACCGGTGATCCTCGGTCGCGAGGTCGATCCCGGCGAGGCCGTCATCGACGCGGCTGCCGAGATTGGCGCCCGCCACGTACTGGTCGCCGGTGGACCGGCAGAGCCATCCGCCGTTACGGAACGGTTCGGTGCTCTCTGTGATCGCGCTGTCGATGCCGGCACGATCGTCGTGCTGGAGTTCCTTCCGATATTTCCGGTCGGTACGCTCGCTGTCGCCGCTCAGATCGTTGAGCAAGCGGATCGACCGAACGGAGCGGTTCTGGTCGATACGCTGCATCTTGCTCGGTCCGGCGGACGCCCCTCCGATCTGCGCGAGGTGCCGCGACGCCTTCTTCCCTATCTGCAAGTCGCGGACGCGCCCCGAGAGTCGCCCTCGTCGATCGACGGGTTGCGGGAAGAGGCGTTGTACGGGCGACTGCTGCCGGGCGACGGCGTGTTGCCCTTAGCTGAGGCGCTGGATGAGGTACCCAGCGTCCCGCTATCGTTCGAGCTTCGCTCGAAGGCTCTGACGACCACTCATCCGAACCCCCTCGATCGAGCCCGGACCGTCCTCGCGGCCGCGCAGCGGCTCCTGCGGGAATCGGACCGTTCGTGAGCTCCCGACCGGATCGACTTACGTTTGTGCTGGGGGTTTGAGGCGGAACTCAGGTCGACGCCCGGGCGCGCACGGCGGCCTGCGTCGTCGTGACGATGCCGTCAGCATCGAGGCCATGCGCGCTCATGAGCGTCCCGACCGGTGCGGATCCGGGGACGCGGCTGACTGCCAGTCGGCGCAGCGGTGGGCCCGACCCCGCTTCCGCAAGCACCTCTGCCACCGCACTGCCGAGTCCGCCTTCGATGTAGTGGTCCTCGGCCGTGACGAGCAGGTCGGTGTCGGCGGCGGCAGTGAGCAATGTGTCCGCGTCGATGGGCTTGATCGAGTAGCAGTCGATGACCCGCGCGGCGATTCCCTTCCCGTCGAGCAACGCGGCCGCCTGTAACGCGGGATGGACGGTGACGCCGGACGCGACGATGGTGACCGCATCAGTTGCGGAAGAGCGCAGCACCCGGCTCCCGCCGATGGGAAAGCTCTCGCCGGCCGGGTAGATGACCGGGGATCCGCTGCGATGCGTGCGCAGGTACGCGAAGCCGTCCGCGTCCGCCATCGTCTGGACCAGTTGCGCGGCCTGATTGCCGTCGCACGGCTGCAGCACTACCGAACCCGCTATCGCGCGGAAGCACGCGATATCTTCCAACGCCATGCCGGACGGGCCCGACTCCCCGGGCGTGAGCCCGGCATGCGATCCGCACAGCCGAATCGCGGCGCCGCCGATCGCGGACATCCGCACGAACTCGAACGCTCGGGTCGTGAACGCGGCGAATGTCGAGGCGAACGGCATCCAGCCACGTGCGGCGAGTCCGCTCGCTGCGGCGATCATCTGCTGCTCGGAGATGAACATCTCGAAGTAGCGATGCGGGTACGCATCGCGGAACAGTTCGGCGTACGTCGAATTACTGGTCTCGGCATCCAGTACGACGACGTCCTCGCGAGCCCGCCCGAGAGCGACGAGTGCCTCGCCGTAGGCGAGCCGGGTTGGGATTAGCTCGCCGAGTTCGTAGGACGGGAGCGCGAGCTTTCCCCGCCGTGGCTTCTCGCGCGGAATCACCGGTGGCGGCAGCGGCGCAACGGCGGTGGCCGGATGAACACCCAGGCCAGCGAGAGCGGAGTCGGCGTCGGCGAGCGGTCGGCCGTGCCATCCCTCTGCCCCCTCGACGGCGCCGAGACCTCGACCCTTTTCCGTCCGCGCCACGATGACCGTTGGCCGGTCGGCCGTCGCGGCGGCAGCGCGGAACGCGGCGTCGATCTGCTCCAGGTCGTGTCCGTCGATTTCGAGCGCCTGCCATCCGAACGCGCGGGCCCGCTCGGCGTATGGGCCGGTCTGCTGCCCGACCATCGTCGGCCCGCGCTGGCCCAGCCCGTTCACGTCGATCATGACGATGAGGTTGTTCAGGCTGAAGTAGGCCGCGTGCTCAAACGCTTCCCATACCGAGCCTTCGGCCATTTCGCTGTCACCGCATAGCACGAAGACGCGGGCGGGGGAGTGCTCCAATTTCTTCAACGACAGCGCCAGCCCTACTGCGGTCGCTATGCCCTGACCGAGAGATCCGGTCGCGACGTCAACCCAAGGCAGCACGGGTCGTGGGTGTCCCTCGAGCCGGCTGTCGAGTTGGGCATAGCCGAGCAACTCCTCGTCCTTGATCGCGCCCATGGTCTTCAGCCATGAATACAGCAGAACCGACGCGTGTCCTTTGGACAGAACGAACCGGTCATTACCCGGATTCGCTGGGTCGTCCAGATCGGCCCGGAAGTGTGCTGCAGCCAGCACGGCGATCAGATCGGCCGCTGAGGCGGCTGAGGTCGGATGACCGGCGCTGGCGGCATTGGTCGCTCGCACCGAATCGATGCGAAGCTGGCGGGCGAGGACAGCAGGATCACGATTCGAGCGCGACATTCAGGCCTGACCTCAAATGCGGGTTGGCTTACTGTGCACAAGCGGGCGCAAGTAAGTGTACAGTCACTCCACTATCCCAGACCCGACATCGACCCCGCTCGACGCAGGGCCATGGCGGTCAGGCGCGGCCGGATCGTGGCGCCGTAGCTTCCCTTCCGGGGTGGAGTCGCAGCAGTCTCGAGAAGGGTGCAGCGGTGCCGGTGATGACAACCGCGCGACGGCTGTGGCAGGTCATCGAGCCGGTGCATGCCGTGCTGTATTTCGCTCCGGAGCTCACGACCGCGGCGACGGAATCCGGCTTGGCTAGCCACGGCAGTACGTACTTCGCATGCCGCGCCGCGCCTCTTGGTCAGGCGACCGCGGCATTGGTGACCGCGGTCTTTTACGGCTTCAGCCCGACTCGGGTCATGCGATCCGTGCCCTCGATGTGGGAGCTGATCGACCCAGCTACCGCACTGCAACTGCGCACGTCTGTCGCGGACGCCGCCCTCCGACGCCTCCTCGGCCCCGCTATCGCGAACCCGATGATCGCCCGAGCCGCGGAGTTAGTCTGGCGGGCGGTCGACGGCGCAGAGACGGCCGGCCGCCCGCTGGCAGCCGCGAACGCGGCTGTGGAGGTTGCCGGCGATCCACACCTGCTCCTGTGGCAGGCGCTGACCACGCTGCGGGAACATCGCGGAGACGGGCACTGCATCGCGCTTGTCAACGCCGGGATCGAGCCATGCGAGGCACATGTGCTACGGGCCGGGTCAGGTGCCGCCGAGCCTGAATTCCTGCGCACCAGTCGGGGTTGGTCGCAGCAGGAGTGGGCCGACGCGGCGGAGCAACTGCGAATCCGTGGGTGGCTCTCCAGCGACGGTCTGCTGACCACATCCGGCAACGAGATCCGCGATGCCTACGAGGCAGACACGGATCGCCTTGCGGCGTCGCCGTTCGCGACGCTGGGGCCGGACCGCACCGAGGAGCTGCAGGCCA
This sequence comes from uncultured Actinomycetota bacterium, assembly GCA_963748415.1. Lineage (GTDB taxonomy): Bacteria > Actinomycetota > Actinomycetes > Mycobacteriales > Jatrophihabitantaceae > CAVVJA01. The sequence goes on from CAVVJA010000013.1 coordinate 81,612, forward strand.
TCTTGCGGCAACTCGCCACTGCGATCGTGGCTGCCGGCGGGGTACCGGTCGAACGGGGACTAGGCAGCCCGTGGCCCCCGCTAGAGAGTCGTTAACGAGACACTAGCGTTGGGAGCATGAGCGATAACGTCCTGCGCGGCTGTGTAGCACTGGTTACCGGCGCGTCCAGCGGCATTGGTGAAGCGTCCTCGCGGATGTTGGCGCGGCAAGGTGCCGCGGTTGTGCTAGTCGCACGGCGGGCTGATCGGCTGGCCGCGTTGGCGGAGGAAATCAGGGGACTGGGTGGCGATGTGCTGCCCGTCGAGGCTGATGTGACCCAGCGCTCAGAGGCGGAGGTGGCCATCGGCCGCGCTGTCCAGGAGTTCGGGCGGATCGACGTGCTGATCAACAACGCCGGAGTCATGCTCCTCGGGCCGATCATCGATGCTCCGGTCGAGGAATGGGAGCAGATGGTCCGGGTAAACCTGCTCGGCCTGATGTACTGCGCCAAGGCTGCACTACCGCATCTGCTGGACGCGGCCGATGGAGGGCCGCGCGAGGTCGCTGATTTGGTCAACGTCTCCTCGGTGGCTGGCCGGCTGGTCCGGCTTGGCAGCGGGGCATACAACGCCACCAAGCACGGCGTCGGAGCGTTCAGCGAAGCCCTGCGCCAAGAAGTGACCCAGCTCCATCTTCGGGTATCGCTCATCGAGCCCGGGGCGGTATCAACCGAGTTGGCGAGCCACAATCGTCCCGAGATCCAGGAGGGTCTTCGGCAGCGCTTCGCCAGCATGCAGCGACTCGACGCGACCGATATCGCCGACGCGATCGAGTACATCGTGACGCGTCCGCGGCACGTCGCAGTCAACGAGATCCTCATCCGGCCGACTGAACAACAGCAATAAGAGCCGAATGGGCGCGAGCCTATGGGCCACCGAGATCGTAGGCACGGCGCGCGTTGCCCGAGGCGATCATTTCGGCCAGGCGCTCCGCCTCGACGACGGGCCAGAAACCGCGGGCGACTCCGTCATCGAAGAATGCCGTTACGGCTTGGCGGAACAGCGTCGTGCTCACCGCATAGAGCTCAGGCAGGCCGAAAGCGTCACTAGAGAACAGCACCGACGCGAACGGCGCCAGTTCGAGCAGTTCGGCCACGATCACGCCTGCCCTCAGGCCGACGTTGTGGAGGGCCAGGCTGACATCTACGAAGGCGTGATCGAAGACCTGCGCCAGATAACCGGCTGAGCGGTGGAACGGGTAATTGTGCAGGAGCATGACGGGTATGCCCAGGCCAGCGGTGGCGCGAAGTAGCGGAGTCAGCAGCAACGGGTCGCACTGCCGTAGGTTGACATCCGCATCCCCGTAACCGATATGGAACTGCAGTGGCCGGCCGAGATCCAGTGCCGTCCAGGCGAGAAATCGGATCAGCGTCCGATCGACCAGTCGGACTACGGCCTCTTTGCGCGCCGCGCTCAGCCAGTTGGCAGCGGCGACCTCGACTTCGGCATCGGACGGCCGAATCGGGTCGAGGTCGAGGCCGGTGCGGTAGGCCGCTATCGACTTGAAGCCCACGGCGTTCTGGGCGCGCGCGTGCAAGGCCTCGCGGACCGTGTTCGCGAACTCCCGCGGCTCAACCGTTCCGATGATCTGCTCGGCGACGGCTTCGAGACGGACGATCTCGTGCCCAGAGGCGCCCGTATAGGCGGCCAGCTCGGCCGGAGCGGTGAGCAGATCCGGGAGGTATCCGGTATCGACGAGGTAGTGCGCGATCCCCGTGACCGCGAGCAGGCGGCGCGCCACCTCGTCTGCGCCCAACTCCGCCCGTCGGGCGAGGTAGTCCGCAGGGGAAGCAAACCGTGGCAGGTCGAGAAGTGGCGCGCAGATCGACCGAACGGCCAATCCGACCTGGGTGTCGAATAGCGAAGGATGCAGCGGCCCCGGGCGGTCGGCCTCGGTGAGCAACGCCTCGAACTCTTCGCGCGCCAGCTCGCCGCGGACCAGGCCGTGACAATGATGGTCGACGAGCGGTACGCCCTCGAGCAGGCTGCTCATTGCGCGCCTGCGGTGAGATCCAGCGCGCGGACGAAGTCCGCAATCGGCGGCACGACCGGGCGGGTACGTCGCATAAACTCCGTTGCCCGGGCCGGACGGCCGACCGATTGGCGGGCGCCGTCGCTCAGCTGCTCAGGCATGGGAGTGACCAGGCCGTCCTCGGGCATGTCGTCCTCCAGCACGTACGGTGCACCGCAGTGCGAGCTCGAGGACGACAACGATAGTCAGGCAGCGGCGCCTGAACGCGCCCGTAGCATGGCAGCGCCGCGCTAGCGAGAGGGAGGCAGTGCCATGCATTGGCAGGATCGGATCCGGCAGTCCGCCCTTGCCCGCGAGCTAGAGGGCGTCCTGGCCGATCGTGGCGTTGTCGCCCTTGGTGGGACGTGGGTCGACAACAGTGGCGTGACGCGCGTCAAGGCAGTTCCACTTGGCCGTTTGGAATCCGCCGCCGCTTGGGGAATCGGGGCCTCACCAGTGTTCGACGCTTTCCTGGCCGACGACTGGATTGTGGCCGGACGGTACGCCGGCGGACCAGTAGGGGATCTGCGATTGCATCCGGACTTGAGCCGGGTCGTGGTGCTTGCCGAGCAGCCCGGATGGGCGTGGGCGCCGGTCGTGCGTTATCAGCAGGACGGGACCGTGCATCCGCAAGATCAGCGCAGCATCGCCCAGGCGGCCGTCGCCCGCCTCGCCGAGGCCGGGTACGCGGCGCGGGTGGCGTTCGAGCTCGAATGGGCGATATCGACGACGGAGCCCGAGTTCACCCCGGCCGCGAACGGGCCGGCGTACGGGTTCACCCGCGTGATCGAGCGGTCGGACTACCTGCGTGATCTGCTGATCGCTCTTGACCGGCAAGACGTGTCGGTCGATCAAATCCATCCCGAATACGGCAGCGCCCAATATGAGATCTCCGTCGCCGCCGAGGATCCAGTCGGGGCAGCGGACACATCGGTCCTCGTGCGTCAGACGATCCGGGCACTGAGTATGCGGCATGGGCTTCGCGCATCATTCTCGCCAAAGGTGCTGGCCGACGGTGTCGGCAACGGCGGCCACGTTCATATCTCGATCTGGCGCGGTGACAGCAACTTGTTCAGCGGGGGATCTGGTCGAAACGAGATGACCGACGAGGCTGAGGCTTTCGCGGCTGGCATCCTGGCCCACCTTCCCGGGTTGCTGGCGATCGGAGCCGGCTCCCTCGCCAGTTACCTGCGACTGATCCCGAGCCATTGGGCTGGTCCGTACCAGGTCTGGGGGCTGGAGAATCGCGAGGCGGCGTTGCGACTGATCACCGGCTCCCCGGGCAATTCCGGCGCAGCCAATCTCGAGGTCAAGGCGTTCGATGAGTCGGCTAATCCGTACCTTCTCGTCGCCGGCCTCATCCACGCCGGACTGGCGGGGATCAGCGGTGCCGCCACGCTGCCCGATCCGGTCGACGTCGATCCAGCGACCATCGCAGACGCCGATAAGGCCGGGCAGGGGATTTCCCCGCTTCCCGACACGCTCGGTGCGGCGACCGATGCGTTCGAGGCGGACGAGGTGCTCACCGAAGCGCTTGGTCCGGCTCTCGCGGCCACAATCGTCGACCTGCGCCGGGCGGAAATAGCACGATTTGCCGAGGCTTCGCCGGAGGAGATCGTTACCGCGGCGCGCTGGAAGTATTGAGCGGGGCCACGGGCGACACGGTGGGTGGATGCGGCCCGAACGCGGTGAGGAACCGATCGCGGAACGCGTCCATTCGCCACACCGGAGCCTGCGGGCTGGGCAGCAACCCGTCCTGCCAGCCCCACGACGAGATTCGATCGAGCACCTTCGGATCGTGGGCGATGATCGTAATCGGGACGTCGTGATTTCCCCCGCTACCGCTGACGATCGTGGCCGGCTGGTGGTCGCCGAGCAGAACGAGTACGAGGTTGTTGTCGTGGAAGGTCTGTACAAACGAGATAAGTGTGCTCAGCGAGTACTGGATCGACTGGCCGTACGCCGTTCTTACCCGATTTGGATCGCGCCACACGGCATGAGCTGACTGCCCCCGCGCCGGCATCCCGTCGAAGATCGACCCGTCACCGACCTTGTTCCAGTCGACCATGCGTGGCAGCGGCGCCCACGGCGTGTGTGACGAGACGAGGTCGATCTCCGCCATCACCGGAGGGTGGTTGCGCTTCGCCAGCTCCATACGCTGGAAGGCAGAGAGGACGTACTGGTCGGGCATGGCGGCGTAGGAGAACTTGGGCCCGACGTAACCGACGTTGGAGCCGTTGTAAAGCTTGTCGTAGTTGTAGAAGGACGTTCCCTGCGCCCAGTCCCCTTCATTCGATGGGACATCGGCGACGGTCCGCCATCCGGCGCGCTTGAACGCGTCGCTCAGCGTGAAGCGGTCGCTTGCGACCAGCTGGTTGTATCGGCCCTGGTTGTCGATCCAGAGTCCCGACTGCAACGTGGAGTGGGCAAGCCAGCTGATGCCGCCGAACGTCGGTGACGTCAGGAAGGCACTGCGGGAAGAGAATCCCGCTGCGCGAAGTGACTTGGTGCCGGAATTGAGCACGGCGTCGACCTGCGGTGAGAACGCCGAGCCCTGGACCGCGATGCGACCGTAGCTTTCTACAAACGCGACGATGACGTCCTTGCCGCGCAGGCCGGTGAGCAGGTCCGCGTTAGGCGTACCACGCAACGGATCGTGCGCGGCTAACGTTCCCGCGAACACCTGCTGATCCTGCAGGCCGGAGCGAACCTCGCGTACCTGGTCATATGCGAGCCCGGCGGCGCTCGTGGACGCGATCGGCAGACCGGAGACGATCTTGACGCCGAGAACGGCGCACAGGATCCAGACAAGTCCAAGCGCCCCGACGGTGCGGGCCGACGCTGCACGATGGCGGGCGGTGAGCCCGGTCAGCCGTAACACCGACAGCGGCACCAGGACGAGCAGGGCGATGACGAGGACCACAGCAAGGATCACCGCGACGACGGTCCACGTCTGGCCGACCGAATCGCGTAATACTCCTGCGGCCGGCCCGAAATAGCTCCAGTCGGTCACCGGGTTGAACGGCCGATCGAGCTCAGCAAAGAAGCCGATGTTGAGGATCTTCACGACCGTGAGCAACGCGAGTGTGAGGCCGACCACGACGGCCAAGATCCGTCGAGCCCGCGGCGGAAGAATCACACTGAGAGCGACGATAACGAGGCCTTCGATGGGAATGCGTACGAAGGCGCCGGGCCCAAGGCGGTCGAGCCGGTCCGGGGCGACGAGTGCGAACCACACCAGCAGAGCCGCGAGGACGGTAATGACCCAGGCGGCAACGGTGCGTGCTCGAGCCCAGCCGCCGGAGGCCGGCGGCGCGTCCGCGCTGCTCGGGGCCGGTTCGGTCGGACCGTCGATCCGGTCCGTTTCCAGAGGTTGGCCTGCGATGGTCATTCGCACATCCCAACGGCTGCGCGAGGCTCCGCGGAAACGAACACGATCCGACGAGGCTCCACCGGGCGGCGTGGTTGGACCCGGCCGTGCTGCCACAGCCACCAGACCTCGTGCCCGAACGACTCGCCGAGCAGCACCAAAGCCAGCGTGAGCGCGGCGCCATTTCCCGGGCCCGGCAGGATGTCGGCTATGACGATCGTGAGCACGATGCCTTGGAGCGCCGCAACGAACTTGTACCAATAGCGCGGTGGGGGCGACTCGCGCAACCACGGCAGCAGCCAGCCCGCGGCCACGAATGCATACCGCGCCGCGCCGATCGTGAGCACCCACAGACCAACCGACTGGGCAACGTAAGCGCTCAGAACCAAGATCAGGAATGCGTCGACTTCCATGTCAAAGCGGGCACCGACCGCGGTAGCTGAGGCCGTGCGCCGGGCGACCCGACCGTCTACCGTGTCGAGGACCAGCGCGATGACTGTGAGCATGACCACCGCAGTGACCGGCGTCGGCTGTACGAACGCTTCGGCAATGAGCGCAGCTACGCCGGCGACGAACGTAGACCGGGCGAGCGTCACCCAGTTCGCCGGGCCGAACGCGGTGGCGCGCGAGCGGGCGAGTGCGCGCGTCAATATCGCGTTCGTCGTTAGGGCACACAGCATGCCGACGGTCCAACCGGTGACGCTCAACCCGACTGTGTGCGCGAGCGCGGCAAGCAGCGCGACCTGGGCGATCAGCCCGATCACTGGGGCCGTTCGAACCGTCTGCACCGCTGCCTCCATGCCCGTGACCAGAGCCTCCGCCAACAGGAACTACCCTGCACCGGGCCCAAACGCCGACCAGCAGCGTCATCGCCGTCCCAGAGAATCGCCGGGCGATTCACCGGTACCTTGGCGCAGGCTCTTGACGAGTAGTACGGAAGATCCGTCGGCAGGGTTCATTTTTTGCCCCCGAGGAGGATGAGGCCGGTGCCTGATGCCGCCCGAGCATTCTGGCTGCGTGAGCCTGGGGTGGGGGAGATCCGATCGGTGCCCCTGCCGGAGCCAGGTCCTGACGAGGTTGTCGTCCGGACCGTGCGCTCCGGGATCAGCCGGGGAACGGAGGGGTTGGTGTTCCGGGGCGGTGTCCCCCCGAGCCAGTACGCCATCATGCGGGCGCCGTTTCAGGACGGAGATTTTCCAGCACCGGTCAAGTACGGGTATCTCAGCGTCGGGGTTGTGGAGCACGGACCGCCGCAGCTTTCGGGGCGCACGGTCTTCTGCTTGTATCCGCATCAGACCGCGTACGTGGTACCGGCCCGATCGGTCGTCCCGGTGCCGGAGGAAGTGCCGCCAGAGCGCGCGGTGCTGGCCGGAACGGTGGAGACCGCCGTCAACGCTTTGTGGGATGCCGCGCCGCTCGTGGGAGACCGGATCACCGTGGTCGGAGCGGGCATGGTGGGTTGCTGCGTCGCCCGTCTGCTCGCGCGTTTCCCGGGTGTCCGGGTGACGCTCGTCGATGTCGATCCCGGGCGGGCCGACGTCGCGTCCGCGCTCGGCGTCGGCTTCGCGATGCCAGCCGATGCCGCCGACGGCCGCGATCTGGTCGTGCACGCGAGCGCAACATCCGCCGGGCTTCAGCTGTCGCTCGACCTCCTCGTCCGGGAGGGCACGGTCATCGACCTCAGCTGGTATGGCGATTACGACGTCACGCTGTCGCTCGGGGGCGCGTTTCACTCCCGCCGACTCGGTATCCGGGCGAGTCAGGTCGGAACGGTCGCACCGGCTCGCCGGGCGACTCGGACTATGGCCGATCGGCTGGCGCTCGCTCTGGAGTTGCTCCGCGATCCGGCGTTCGATGCTCTGCTGACCGGATCTTCGCGCTTCGACGAGCTGCCCGTCGTGATGGCGAGGCTCGCGGCGGGTAGTTTGCCGGCGATCTGCCACACCATCACCTACGGCGAAGGGTGATTCGCGTGTTTAGTGTTACCGTCCGCGACCACATGATGATCGCCCACAGCTTCCGCGGTGAGGTCTTCGGTCCCGCGCAACGCCTGCACGGGGCGACGTACGTTGTCGATGCCACGTTTCGGCGGGAGGCGCTGGACCCGGACAACATCGTCGTCGATATCGGGCGGGCGGCTGCGGAACTGCATGGCGTGGTCGGCGAGTTGAGCTACCGGAACCTAGACGAAGAGGCAGTGTTCGCCGGCGTGAACACCTCCACCGAGGCCCTGGCCAAGGTCATTGCCGACCGCCTCGCGGAGCGGGTGCAGGCCGGGGCACTCGGGAACGGCGCCGCCGATCTCGCCGGGATCGCCGTCACGTTGCATGAGTCGCATGTCGCGTGGGCGAGTTACGAACGGCGGCTGTGAGCAGCCGGGGGATCGAGATCGACGTGGTCGTACCGGACGGCATCGATGACCCGGCGCGGCCCAGCGGTGGCAACACGTACGACCGCCGGATCTGCGGAGGGCTCACTGCACGCGGTTGGCACGTGCGCGAGCACGCCGTGTCAGGATCGTGGCCCTGGCCCGACGCTGCGGCCGAGGATGCGCTGGGCCGGGTGGTCCGCGGGATACCTGACGGCGCCGTCGTGCTGGTCGACGGGCTGATCGCCTCCACGGTTCCGAACGTCCTGGTGCCGGAGGCCCGTCGGCTGGCGCTGGTCGTGCTCATCCACATGCCACTCGGCGACGGGCCGCCCGGACCCGAGGTCACTGACGCCCGTATCGGCGAGCGTGCTGTCCTCTCGTCCGCGAGGGCCATCATCACGACCAGCTCGTGGACCCGCCATCGGCTGGTCGACATCTACCACCTCCCGCCGGACCAGATCCACGTAGCAGAGCCTGGTGCGGACACCGCCACGCTGTCGCCGGGAACAGCGCGCGGAACCGAACTGCTGTGCGTCGCAGCCGTCATGCCGCACAAGGGTCATGACACGTTGCTCGCCGCGCTGGCGATCATTGCCGGCTTGCGATGGCGTTGCGTGTGCGTCGGCCCGCTGGATCGTGATCCGCGGTTCGTCGACAGTCTGCGGCGCCGAGCCGAAACGGACGGCATCGCCGACCGGATTTGGTTCACCGGCGCGCAGTCAACAGATGAGCTCGACCGTGCGTATGCCGCCGCCGACCTGGTGGTTCATCCGTCCTACGCCGAGACGTTCGGCATGGTCGTCATCGAGGCCCTGGCCCGCGGACTACCGGTCATCGCCTCGGCCGTTGGTGGCGTGCCGGACGCTCTCGGTCGCACAGCTGATGGCCGCCGTCCTGGCCTCCTGGTACCGCCCGGGGACCCGCACGCGCTCAGTGCCGCCCTCGCCAGCTGGCTGAACGACGCTGAGTTGCGGCGACGGCTCCGGCAAGCTGCGCAGGAGCGCCGACCGACACTTTCTCGCTGGCCTGCGACCACGGAGCACGTCGCGCGAGTGCTGAGCCGGCTGGCCGCCGGGAGTGATCTCTAGCACTGATGAACCTGATCCACCGCGATTTGCGTACTTCATACAGGGCGGCTGGCGGAAGCCGAGGTCGGCATCGGCCAGACCCGCAAGCGTGGCCTCGGAAGAGGAGAGGGGAGGTGAGGGCGCGATGAGCCGATCGGCATGGGCGTGTGTGCGTGTGCTGAGCGGTGCCGCGATCCTGGCCGTCCTCTTCTGGCGCCTCGGCACCGGCCCCCTCCTGGACGGAGTCAGGACCATCAGCGGCTGGTCGCTCGTCGCCGCCGCAGGCATCGCGCTCGTGACCACCGTGTGCTCGGCTTGGCGGTGGAGCCTTGTCGCGCGCGGTCTCGGCGTTGCCGTGCCACTACCTACCGCGATCGCGGCGTACTACCGATCGCAATTCCTCAACACTACTTTGCCCGGCGGCGTCCTTGGGGACGTCCACCGGGGGCTGCAGCACGGCCGTGATGCCGGGGATGTGAGCCGGGGCCTGCGGGCGGTCGGATGGGAGCGCTTGGCCGGGCAGGTCGTGCAAGTGGTGCTTGCACTGATCGTGCTGTTCGCCCTGCCCTCACCGGTGCGCTCATCGATGCCCGCCGTTCTCGCGATCGCTGTCCTGTGCGTTCTCGGCGCGGTAGGCCTGATTCGGGCGCGGCCACCGCGTGGCACCTCGCGATGGGCCCGAACGCTGCGTACGGCGAGCTCGGACGTCCGAGCTGGGTGCTTGCCCCGCGGACACGGGCTGCCATTGTGTTGGGCTCGGTCGTCGTCGTCGCCGGCCATACGGCCACGTTCTTGATCGCGGCGCGTACCGCTGGTGCCACCGCTTCCTCGCTGCGGCTGCTGCCGTTGGCGATGCTCGTGCTCCTGGCGATGACTGTGCCTACGAACATCGGGGGATGGGGTCCGCGCGAAGGTGTCGCCGCCTGGTTGTTTGCCGCCACTGGTCTTGGCGCGGCCCAGGGCTTGGCCGTCGCCGCCGTCTACGGCGTGCTCGTACTCGCGGCCAGCCTGCCCGGCGCGGCAGTACTCGCGATTAGCTGGCTAGGCTCTGGTAGCCGGGGAAGTGCGCACGCCGCCGGCTCGCAATTGGAGGAATTACCTGGTAAGGCAGATGTGCCGCACCACCCGGTGCTGGTGGCCGCCTAGCCGGAAGGCGTTCTTCGTGGCTGAACGTCCATACACGCTGCTCAGCTGCGGTATGTCGATTGACGGCTACCTCGACAGCGTGTCGGTGAAGCGCCTGCCACTCTCGAACGACGCCGACTTCGACCGGGTCGATGCAGTGCGCGCCACCTGCGACGCGATCCTCGTCGGCGCGGGCACCATTCGGAACGACAATCCGCGGCTGCTGATTCGCTCGCCGGCGCGACGGGATGAGCGGCTTGCACGCGGATTGCGGCCATTGCCGATCAAGGTCACCGTCACCAATGGTGGGCAGCTCGATGCGCGCGCCGACTTCTTCCGCGCCGGGGACACGGAGAAGGTGGTTTACTGCGCCAGCGCGTCGGTCGAACAAGCTCGCCACCGGCTCGGGTCGGTAGCGACCGTCGTTGACGGGGGCGAGCCGGTGGACATGCAGTGGATCAGTGAGGATCTGTACACCCGCGGAGTACATCGGCTGATGGTCGAGGGCGGTGGCACGGTGCACACGCAGTTCCTCACCGCCGACCTGGTCGACGAACTGAACCTGGTCGTCGCGCCATTCTTCGTCGGTGACTCGCGGGCCAGGCGCTTTGTCAGCGACGGACGGTTTCCCTGGAATCCGCGTCGGCGGGCGACGCTGGCTGAGGTGCGGCAGATCGGAGACGTCGTATTGCTGCGGTACGCGCTCTCTCCGCGATTCCGCGCGGACAGTAAGACCTGCTAAGCGCCGCATCGCGACGGATTCCCCCACCTCGGACAGAAAAGGCAAGGAACCCTCAGCACGCGGGAGGCGGCACCGCTCGGAGCGGCCAGCATGTCACGTCGGTGAGTCCGCGCGACGGTGGGTGGTCGAGCACGATGCGGGTGACGCTTGGGTGGGTTAGATCGGTCCAGGTCGCGGGCATGCCCGCCCGGAAGACCTCGACGATGCCATGGTCGAAAAGGACGGCTAGTCGGGCGATGTCCCGGCCGGGTCCGCGCGGCAGCTTGGTCACGTCGGCGAGGAACGCGGCCCCAGATCGGTCGTCGACCAGTCGAACGGCCGCGATCGCAGCGTCCGATTCGTCGAGGGCAACCTCGACGGCGCTGCTCGGTTCGGGCAGCTCGATGGTCGTGCTGGTGTCGCCCGGCGACATTCGAACGACCATCGCCCTGTCGCGGAGAACCTGCAGTTCGCGAGCAGGCGTCGCGCGCAGCTGTCCGTCCTCGCCCAGTACCAGCTCGCGCGGAGCTGACATGACGCCAAGGCTGTCGCCGACCGGGGCCGGGTCGAGGTCGGTACGGATCCAGCCGAATTGGATTCTGCGGCCATCAGCCGCCCAGTACGACTGGGGGGCGTACAGACGGTCACCGTAGTCGAGGCGCCGCGTCGCGTCCGGCTTGAGCTGGCCATCGATCCATTCGCCGGTCGTGTACCAGACCATCGGGACAGCTTCTCGGAACGGCATGGTCTCGTCCTCCATCAGCGACAGGATCAGGACGGTGCCGGTTCCAGTATCGAACACATCCGGGCACTCCCATACGGCGTCGGGAATGTCGCACCTGGTCGCATCGAGCACGGGGCGATCCAAGGTCCATGCACGAAGATCAATCGACGTATAACCGAAGATCGTGCCGCCTCGATCGCGTGTTCTACCACCGATCGCCTGATGCCATTTGCCGGCGTGCCGGCGGACGCTGTGATCTCGGAAGGCCAATACCTCGGGACCGGGGCGCTGTTCGATTATCGGGTTAGCGGCGTCCTTCTCGAATCGCTCGAGGGCGCGCTGGGTGGACCGAGCTAGGCAGGGCAGCTGCAGGGCGCCGTCGACCCCGGTGTAGATGAGCGTTACGCCACCTTCGTCGTCCGCGATGGCACAGCCGGAATAGCAACCATTCGCGTCGTAGCTTGTGCCGTCCGATCCAGGGCGGAGGGCTTCCGGATGTTCCTGCCAGTTGATGAGATCCGCCGAACTGGCATGGCCCCAGCCGATGCTGCCGAAGCTCGTGCTGACCGGGTTGTGTTGGTAGAAGAGGTGGTGGCGGCCGTTCCAGTGAATCAATCCGTTCGGGTCGTTCATCCATCCGATCGCCGGTGCGAAATGGAACAACACGGTGTGCTCCCTGACGGGACATCGAGGTAGGTCGACTCAAATCAACGCTTGGATGCGGACGATCCGGCGACAATACCGTCACGGCGGAGGACCAGCCGTCGACGCCCTTCGAATGAGAGGATAAGACCTTGGCCGCCCAGCGGGCGCTTTACGCCGGACGTGCCACGCGAGGCGGTGACGGGCAAGCGCGACCACCCTCGCCACTTTCGGCACAAAGACTCTGGCTCGGGCCACGAAAGCAGGTCCGCGCGGCGGACCATTCGGACCGGCTTGGCGCGGCCGTGCGGCGGCTTGCGAAGATCGTCGAGTGGGCGGATCACGGACGAGCGAAGAGGGCTCCGGACAGCTGAGCATCCAGGAGCGATTGTTTCCGGCACTTCGCTGCTTCGGTTGCGGGCCAGCCAACCCGAAAGGCCTTCGGCTGCGTAGCTATCCCGCCGAGGGCTCGGTTGTTGCAGTCTTCACGCCGTGGCCGGAGCACGATAACGGACTGGGCTACCTCAATGGAGGCATCATCGCGACCGTGCTGGATTGTCATAGCGCGGCGGCCGTGTTGCTCGAGGCCGAACGACACAACTGGACGGCCAGCGCGGGCGCGGCCCTGCCCTATGTGACGGCTGGGCTGGACCTCCGGTATCTCCGACCGAGTCCGTTAGGACAGACGGTGGAACTCCGCGGCGTCGTGCTCTCGGCCGATGAGGCGGAGATCGTGGCGGAGGTCGAGTTGCTGTGGGAGGGCAAGACTTGCGCAGCGGCTGAGGCGCGATGGAAACGCTGGTCGCCACGCTGACGCCTCCCGGCGACATGCCGGGATCGCGATCATTCGTGCTTGGCGGCAAGCCCGGCGAGTATGTCCGCGTAGACGATCTCGAGAGTGGCGAGGATGTGCGCCGTGACCTCCTCAATGGGTGGCGTGCCATCGATGGTGATAAGAATGCCGCGCGCGTCGAACCAGCCCAGCAGCGGTGCAGTTACTTGGTGGTAAAGCTCTAGTCGTTTGGCGATGACTTCCGGGGTGTCGTCGGTACGGTGCTCGACTGTTGCCCGAGCCCGGAGCCGGTGAGTGAGCTCGTCGTCGGCAACGTCAAGGCATAAAGCGACGTCCGCGGCCATGTCGAGTTGGGTGGCGATGCCGAACGCGGCGTGGGCTTGCTCCATTGTGCGGGGTATTCCGTCGATGACGTAGCCACCGTTCTTGCGCTTGGCGTCGGTTAACGCGTCGCGCAGCATTGCGAGAACGATGCTGTCTGGGACGAGGTCGCCACGAGCGAGAATGTCCCGCATCGCCAGGCCGAGGCTCGTCTCGTGGGCGATGTGGCTACGAAGCAGATCGCCCGTGGCGATGTGCGCCACGCCAAAGTGATTGGCGATGATCGCGCCTTGGGTACCTTTGCCAGCCCCGGGCGGCGCGAGCAGCACGACCCGGATCGCGCGACGGCTGTAGTCATGGTGGATATGCGGCGGTTCCACCTGTGAGATCTCGACGTCGTCGATTTGCCGTAATGCGGCGATGACGATGCGCGCGTGTTCCTGATCCGCGGCGAGGCAATTGATGTCGATCGTCATGCGCGGTAGATCGGTATGCGACACGTCGAGCGCGGTAATCAGGCTGCCCCGCTCTGAAATTGCGTCAGCGACCGCGCCGACGAACTTCGGCACGGCCGGCGTATGGAGCCGCACATAGACGGAATACGCCATAGCGGGCAGCGCGGACCCTGGGTCAGCGGCGTCGGCGGAGGTGCTGTCACCCAGCGCCGACATCTCGGTGGTCTCCTCGGATCAGACGGAGGATGTGTCGTGCCGGGTGATCATATCGGTAGGAGCGGCTGCTGCCCCGAACGCGGACGGACTAGGGCCGAGATAGCCAGCAGCGATCCGGTCTAGCCCGCTAACGCGTCTATCCTTTCGTAGAGGGTTGTCCGCTGCACGGCGTGTCGGCCCGCGGCGCGGGCAACAGCGTCGAAGGCCTGGGCATCCAGCGCCTGGCCGTGGGTCGCGCCCGCGGCCCGGCTGATGTTCTCCTCCATGAGGGTGCCGCCGAGGTCGTTGACACCGGCGCGAAGGAGTTGCGCCGCGCCCTCGCGACCGAGCTTCACCCAGGAGGCTTGGATGTTCGGGATCGATCCGTGGTAGGCGATCCGTGCGACGGCGTGTACCAGCACGACCTCCCGCCAGGTCGGTCCGCGTCGGGCAGCGCGCTTGAGGTAGATCGGCGCCGCCATATGCACGAACGGCAGGCCGACGAACTCGGTGAACCCGCCGGTACGATCCTGCAGCGCCCGGGTGACGAGGAGGTGCCGCGCCCAGTGGCGCGGCTGTTCGATAGCGCCGAACATCATGGTCACATTGCTGCGCAGCCCTACTGCGTGCGCGGCCTCGTGCGCGGCGAGCCACTCTTCGGTATTCACCTTGTCCGGGCACAGAACTCGGCGCACGTCGTCGTCGAGGATCTCCGCAGCGGTGCCGGGTAACGTCTTGAGCCCGGCCCGCTTCAGGCGCGTCAGGTAGTCGGTCAGGGGCTCGCCGAGCCGTCGTGCACCCTCGGTAACCTCCAGTGCGGTAAAGCCGTGAATGTGCATCCCGGGAACCGCGTCATGCACCGCTTGCGCGGCCTCGACGTAGAAGTTGCCATCGAAGCTCGGGTGAATACCGCCCTGCATGCACACTTCGGTGGCTCCGCGGTCCCACGCCTCCCGAGCCCGGCCGGCGATCTCGTCGAGCGACAGGAGATACGGCTTGCCTCGAAGGTTGAGCGACAGCGGGCCTTTGGAGAACCCACAGAAGGTGCAGCGGAAGGTGCACACGTTGGTGTAGTTGATGTTCCGGTTGATCACATAGGTGACGGCGTCGCCGACGGCTTGCTGGCGCAGCTGGTCCGCGAACTTGGCCACAGCAGCAACCTCGGGTCCGCGAGACCCGAGCAGAGTCACGAGTTCGTCCTCGCCGAGACGATCGCCGGCACTCGCCGCGTCGAGCACGTCGCGCACTGCGCCTCGTGCGGCCGGCCTCGCCGGCACCAGGAGCTGCGGCGTCGTGTCGGCGCCCGCGTACCACGCGGTCGAACGCCGGCCGATTTGCACGACCTCCGCTCCAGTACCGACGTTCGCGGCGGCCTGATGACGCTCCGGCCAGAGCGCGCCCGGGTCGTCGCGGGCCAGGCCGGTGGCGTCGGAGCGGTCGAGTACCGGAAAGCGCGTTGCCGGATCGAGCCAGCGTTCTGGCCGTAGTGCGAACTCCGGATAAACAGTGAGCCGAGGCACGAGCGCGTAGCCATGGCCTTCGGTGACACGGCGGAGCGTGTCCAACGCCGGCCAGGGGCGTTCCGGATTGACGTGGTCGGCCGTGACAGGTGAGACGCCACCCCAATCGTCGATGCCGGCATCGAGCAGTCCGGCCAGCCCAGCTTCGTCGGTCAGGTTCGGCGGAGCCTGGACGTGCACGTCGAGCGGCAGGATCAGTCGGGCCAGCGCGATTGCCCGCAGGTGATCCTCCGCTGGGCACGCTGGCGCCGCCCGCATCGCTGTCCCCGGTTTGGGGAGGAAGTTCTGAACGATGGCCTCTTGGACATGGCGATGCTGGGCGTGGCTGTCGGCAATGGCGCACAGCGCGTCGATGCGGTCAACCTCGGTCTCGCCGATGCCGACGAGGATTCCAGTCGTAAACGGAATGGCGAGGCGGCCAGCAGCGTCGAGGGTGGCCAGCCGACGCTCTGGTGTCTTGTCCGGTGCTCCCCGGTGCGCCGCCAAGTCAGACCGCAAGGACTCGATCATCATCCCCTGGGAGGGCGCAACCGATCGCAGCGACGCTAGCTCATCGGCCGAGATAGCTCCGGCGTTGGCGTGGGGCAGCAGCCCGGTCTCGCTAAGCACGAGATCGCACATCGCCCGTAGGTAGTCGACCGTCGAGGAGAATCCGTGGGTGTGCAGCCAGGCCCGCGCTTCCGGATAGCGCGATTCTGGACTTTCACCGAGGGTGAACAACGCTTCGTGGCAGCCGGCTTCGGCACCAGCAGCGGCGATGGCAAGAACCTCGTCAGCAGACAAGTACGGCGCGGTGAGCGACCGCGGCGCGGTCGCGAACGTGCAGTACCCGCAACGGTCGCGGCACAGTCGGGTGAGGGGGATGAACACCTTGGGGGAGTAGGTGATTCGGGTGCCGAACGCGCTATCGCGCCGAGATCGAGCGGCGTCGATGAGTGCTTGGGTCGACAGTGCGGCAAGCGAGCGAGGCACGGTGGCGACGGCGGTCACTCCGCGATCATCCATGACTCAGCCAGCAGGCAAAGACCCACTGCGGGGTAGGCGAGGTACTGCGCGTCTGGCACTGGAGCTCCCAATCACGAGGTGGCCCTGTCGGAACAGTAGCTCGTGTACCCCGCCCGAATGCCGAGCCGGGTCCCGGCCCACCCGCACGAGCGCCTGGGCAGCTCGCGCCAGCTGAGTCGCGGGTCCATCGCACGGTCGCCGGTCCGTCAGGCCGCGAATCGATCGACGAAGCGGCGAAGGATGGCCGGCGGGTGAATGACTTTGGCGTGTCGCGTCGATTCCTTCAGTGACTCGGCCGTGTCGGGATCGAAGTAACCGAAGTGCTTGTAGACCTCGATGCGGGTGCAGATTCCGGCCACATCCAATTCAGGATGGAACTGCGTCGCATAGACATTCCGGCCGACTCGGAAGGCTTGTACCGGACAGGCTGGGGAGGCGGCTAGCAACACGGCGCCGGGCGGAAGCTCGCTGACCGCTTCCTTGTGTCCGACGAAGGCCTCGAATACGTCTGGAACGTCGGCGAACACCGGATCGGTGCGTCCAGCGGGAGTGAGCGATACCTGGACGGATCCGATGGGCTCGGCGAACCTACGGTCGACGGTGGCGCCGATATACGCCCCAAGAGCGCCAATTCCGTAACAGCAGCCAAGGAACGGAAAGTCGCGGGCGACGACGTCGTCGAGCAACGTGAGCACGTCGGTTTCCGCACGGCGCTGGTCGGCCGACTTGTCGGCTGGAGGATCGCTGACGTTATACGGTCCGCCACCGAGGATGACGCCGGACCAGCGATCGAGGTCGACCTCGCCGAGCGGCTCTCGATCCAACCGGATCCGGTGCACCTCGCGTTCATGCAGCCCACCAAAGCGCATGACGGCCGAGTACTCATCGTCGGCCGCGGCCTCCTGGGCGCGGATCGACAGAAAGAGAAACGGCGCCGGAGTCGGTCGATTTCGCATAGGCCGGTGCAGCGTATCGCCCATTCGTGCTGCGAGCGGTTCGAGGTGATCCTCAGCCGAATCGATCGTGATCGGCGATCACCTCCTCGATGATTGGCACGTTCAGCTCCCAGGCCGCATCGTCGGCGTCGCTGCCCAGGCTGATCAGCGTCTTCCAGAGCACCCATCCGCGGGCCCGCGCCCAGGTATCGCCGTCTTGCTGCACACGGTTGCGAAAGATATCTCGGCTCTGCCCATGGAAGAAGGTCCACGCGATGACGAGGTCGCAGGCGGGGTCGCCGACGCCGCACGTCCCGAAGTCGATGACGGCGGTGAGTCGGCCATCCCGCACGAGCAGGTTCCCGCTGGCAACGTCGCCGTGAAACCACACGGGTGCCCGGCTCCAGGTTGCGGCGAGCGCGGCGTCCCAGACTGTCGCGGCAGCATCGACATCGATGCGGCCGCGCAACGCGCGTAAGCACGCTCGGGTCTCGTTGTCGTAGTACTTGGGCGACGCGCCACGATAAAAGCTGTGCGCACCGGCAGTCGGCCCGTCGGTTGTGTCGATCCGCTGCAAAGCCAGCAGGAACTCGGCGATGGAGATCGCAAAGCCCCCGAGGTCGACGGGAGGTTGCTCTAGTGCGGTTCGGCCATCGAGCCAGGGCCGAACTGACCAGCAAAATGGGTAGCCCCCGCCCGGTCGCCCCGTCGCCAGGGGTACCGGCACGGCGACCGGCAGCGATGAGGCCAGGATCGGCAGCCAGCGGTCTTCCTTCTCGACCGCGGATGCGTAGCTCGCCGCTGTCGGTAGACGAACCGACAGCTGCGTGCCGAGCCGGTAGGTGCGGTTGTCCCACCCGTCGACCGCAACCGCGGTCACGGGTAGGTCGCGCCACTGCGGGAACTGGGTAGCGATCAATCGCCGCACCAGCGCCGCGTCAATCCCGGCCCGACCATCCAGGTGCACTTCCCTCACAGTGGTCGGGATCGTAAGCCGTACTCCGCGTGGTGCACTAGGTAATTCCGCTGGCGGCTATGTGTCCGAGGTGCCCGGCCACCAGTCCCGGATCGCAGCGACGATCTCGTCCGGAGCGTCTTCCTGGATGTAGTGGGAGGCACCCGTCAAGATCACGGTCCGATGGTTAGGAAAAGTGCGTTCCCAGCGAAGTCTCTGCGGTTCTCCGAACGCCTGGTCGCGGTCGCCCCACACGATCAGCGCCGGCAAGGAGGTAAGGCGGGCAAGTCCTTGCTCGACCTCGGTCAGCAGCTCATAGGCGGACAGGATCTCCCGGGGCAGGACGTGTACGGGGACCCGTGACTCCGGGGTGGGGTGCGGGCCTTGATACATGGCCTTCTCACCCTTGGTCAATTTCTTGCGCTTGATTCCGCCCGGCAAGAATACCTTTGTGAAGACGTTCATGCGTTCGACCAGAAACCGGCCGGGCACATCGCTACCCATGAGTTTGGAGAATCGCTCGAAGGTCTTGTCACCGTTCACCGGCCAGCCGAAGGTGTTGCCGATGACGAGAGCCTGGAAGCGGTCCGGATGCCGCACGGCGACCGACAATCCGATCGGGCCGCCCCAGTCTTGGAGCATCATCGTGATGCCGTCGAGCCCAAGCACGTTCACAAAACCCTCGACAACGCTGGAGTGCTCGGCGACCGTGTATTTGTAGCCGGGCGGCGCCTCGGATAACCCAAAACCGGGATAGTCGAGCGCGATGCAGCGAAATCGGTCCTTGAGAGCCGTGACTATGTGCCGGTAGAGAAACGACCAAGTGGGGTTGCCGTGCAGTCCCAGGAACACCGGGCCCTGACCCTCGTCGATGTAATGGACCTGCGCCCCGTCGATCTGCGCGAAATGGCTCTCGAACGGAAACAACGTCTCGTCGACCCAAGCCGGTCCCATGATGCACGCCTCCCGATCACAATGCTGTCCTCCCCGGGTTGTTTGCCATCGCTGCCGGACAGGGTGACATGGCGTCAATACCCATCCAGCCCGGGCTGGACCGCGAAATCCCAGGCCTGCGCAACGTGACTCACGTCACTCTATCCACGACTGGGCGACAGCGAACCGGTTCAGGTGCCTTCGTCTCTATCGCCCGCGCGATCTCTTTCTGCTCGCAGTTAACTGCGGACGGTGTACGACACGCCATCCGGCTAGACATGGCGCGTAAGAAGGCGGTAAGTGTTTCGCCTGCGGCCCTCGGCGACGACTCGGACAGCTCTTGCCGAGGGCTGCATTCATTGCATCATTCACAGCCATGTACCAGCGGAATCTTGAAACCTCGAGCTGACGTCGAGACCGTCAATGGGCTGGGATGTGCGCCTAAGCGGCGCCCGCCTCGAGAGGGGTGACGGTCATAGCTGGGCCAAGGCGATACCAGCCGCGGCGATCGCGAGGCCCGCGGCGAAGCTGCCGACGATGTTCACCGCGGCTTCAAGCAGATCGCCGGTCTCAACGAGTGCGAGCGATTCCCACGCCCACGTTGAGAGCGTCGTGTACCCCCCAGCCAACCCGGTGCCAATGATCAACGTAGGAGCGGTGGGTAGTCCGTGGTGCAGGGCGAGCCCGGTCACCACCCCGAGAAGCAGGCTCCCCGACAGGTTGATGACCAGGGTGCCGTACGGGAAGTCTCCACCGGTGCGATATTGAACGATCTGGTCGACCAGGTAGCGGAGGACGGCGCCAAGACCCGCCGCCAGCGCGACCCCAACGGCGAGCATCAGCCCTCCCTGGAGCTGCGGCCAGCCGGATTGCCGACATAGCGAACGACGTCGACCTGGTCGACGATCACCAGTCCGCCTGTCACCAGTTCATCGAGCTGCGGCAAAAACGCTTCGATGCGTTCGGCCGAGTCCACGATGACGATGCACACAGGCAGGTCCTCGGAGAGGCTGAGCAGCCGGGCAGTATGCAGATGGCCTGTTGCCCCGAAGCCCTCCGTGCCCCGAAACACCGAACAGCCGGCGAGTCCGGCCCGGCGAGCTCGGTCGACGATCTCCGTCGACAAGGAATGGTGCCGATAGTGGTCGGACTCTCCGATGAAGACAGTCAGTCGCTTGGCTGGACCATGCGTTATCAACCGGAACTCCTTTCGCGGCGGACGCCACGTCGTCCCGCCGCGATGGCGCGGCCGACGAGAAGACCGAACCACGACGCCGCGAGGGCGCTGCCGATGGTCGCGAGCAAGTATGCGATCGCCGTCTGAGCATGGTGGTGCGCGAATAACCGATCAACGACGACGACGACTGATGAGAAGGTGGTTAGCGCGCCGCAGAAGCCGGTGCCCATCAACGGACGTAGATAGCGGGTTGGCGCCACCTCGGAGGCAATGACGACAACGAGCGCAAGGATCAAGGCGCCCGCGGTGTTGACCCAGAAAATCGGCCACGGAAACGCGCCGGACGGCGTCGGCCAGATCAATGTGGCGGCGTAGCGCGCGTACCCACCTACGCAGCCGCCGAGGAAGATGGCGACGACGACATCGATCCGAAACGTCGGCCAGGACGAGCGGCGTGACTGCCCGAACGCCGACGTGGTCGAGCGCTGCCGGGTGGATTCAGCATCCGAGTGAGTCACGGGAACCTCGCTCACGAGACATCCTGTAGGGACCGTTGGCCGCGATGCTGCGGCAGATGAAGGCGGGCCCCACCGCCGTGACGTGTTCTTACCGTACAACCCGCTCAGCAACCCGATGTGACGTGCTCCGATCCGATGGCTGGCGCGAGAAACTGTCAGACCCGGTAGCTAACCTGCCAGCCATGGACTTCCGCTTGGAGCTTGTGCAGGTGCCCGTGTCCGATGTCGACGGAGCCAAGGCCTTCTACACGGACAAGGCCGGCTTCGTCGCCGACCACGATCACCGGGTGAACGACCAGATCCGATTCGTTCAGCTGACACCACCCGGGTCGGCTGCGTCGATCGCCATCGGCACCGGGCTCGGCGCTGCGATGTCACCGGGCTCCCAGCAAGGTCTGCAGCTGGTCGTCGATGACATCGAGGCGGCCCGGACGGAGCTGGCCGGACGCGGTGTCGAGGTGAGCGACGTGCAGCGGTTTCCCTGGGGTCACTTCGTGTTCTTCAGTGATCCGGACGGCAACGGGTGGGCCGTGCAGGAGATTCCGCCCCGCGGGTAGCCGGTCTCGGCGGGCTACGGCGCGTAGGCGAGCATGTCGCGCGTGATCTCGGCCGCGGCGCGCATAACGATCGCGGCAGTACTCCGTTCGTCGAGCGGTCCGAGAGATATGACGCCGACCGAGGCGTCGGCGGAGCCGCTCGCCTTGATCGGCGCCGAGAGGCCCCACGCTCCGGGCTGCAGCTCTCCGGCGCTCGCGACATAGCCCTGCCTTCGGCCTTTTCGGACCGCTACACGCTCACCGCGGCGCGCCGGACCGCCGATCAGAATGGCCATTCCGGCGGCCCCCACGGTCAGCGGATGGCGGGATCCGATTCGGTAAGCGACGTGCATCGCAGCGTGCTGCGGCTCGACGACGGCGATGCTGACCGCATCCGGCTCATCGCGGATTGTCAGATGGGCGGTGGCGCCTGTCGTCTCGGCCAACGTGCGAAGGTGTGGGCGCGCTGTCTGCTGCAGGTCCGCGCGTAACGCTGTTGTCAGCCCGGCTGTTGCCGGGCCCAGGCGGTACCGGCCGTCTGGACCCTGGCTGACCAGAGCGTGGTCAGTCAGGGTGACGAGCAGTCGATAAGCGACGGTGCGGTGGATCCCCACCACGCGGGCCACGTCGGCAATCGTCGATCCGTCCGGGCGGGTGGCGATCGCTTCGAGCACGCGTAGCCCGTTGTCCAACGTTTTGGCCCCTCGCTCGCGAGCCGGTCGGGACGCGTTGACCGGACTCATCGGGCTCCTTATAGTCCATGCCTAGGGGCGTTTACCGCACGTATTGTGCGATTATCGCACAACGAGTCAGCGCGAGGAGGCCACCGTGGTCAGCTACCAGTCCGGCTTCGGTAATGGGTTCGAGACAGAGGCAATCGCGGGCGCCTTGCCCATTGGACGCAACTCGCCCCAGCAGGTGGCATTCGGCCTCTACGCGGAGCAGCTGAGTGGATCGCCGTTCACCGCGCCGCGTCGGAGCAACGAGCGATCGTGGTTGTACCGGATCCGCCCGTCGGTTCGACACGTCGGCCGGTTTCGCCGTGTCGACGCCGGCCAGTGGCGCAGTGCGCCGGATGCTGACTGGGCCGGCCCGATTGGGCCGATGCGATGGGATCCTTTCCCGATTCCGCAACGGTCACAGTCGTTCGTCGAGGGCGTCAGCACGATCACCACGGCCGGCGACGTCAGTACGCAGACCGGAATGGCGAGCCACGTCTACGCGGTCACGCGGTCCATGCACGACGAGTATTTCTACAACGGCGACGCGGAAATGCTGGTCGTCCTCCAGCAAGGTGCGCTGCGCTTCTGGACGGAGTTCGGCATCATCGACGCGACGCCCGGTGAGATCGTGGTCGTGCCGCGCGGTGTGAAGCTGCGGGTCGAACTGCCGGGCGAGCCGGCGCGCGGCTACTTGTGCGAGAACTATGGCGGCGCGTTCACGCTGCCGGAGCGCGGTCCAATCGGAGCGAACTGCCTAGCAAATACTCGCGACTTCCTGACCCCGGTCGCGGCGTACGAGGAGCGTGATAGGGAGTCTCGGCTGTTCGTGAAGTGGGGCGGCGGGATGTGGAGCTGCGACCTATCGCACTCGCCGCTCGATGTCGTGGCCTGGCACGGTAACTACGCGCCGTACAAGTACGATCTACGACGCTTCTCGCCGGTCGGACCGCTGCTTTTCGATCACGCCGACCCGTCCATATTCACCACCCTGACCTCACCGTCCGAGACTTCCGGCACGGCCAACGTCGACTTCGTTCTGTTCCCGGATCGGTGGCTCGTATCCGAGGACACGTTCCGCCCGCCGTGGTATCACATGAACGTCATGTCGGAGTTCATGGGGCTGGTCTTCGGTGTGTACGACGCCAAGCCGCAGGGCTTCGTCCCCGGTGGGATCAGTCTGCACAATTGCATGACGCCGCATGGCCCGGACGCCGAGGCCTTTCAGCGAGCCAGCACGGTGGAGCTGGAGCCGGAACGACTCCGCGGAACCCTGGCGTTCATGTTCGAGACCCGCTATCCGCAGCGCGTGACCCGGTTCGCCGCGGAGTCACCGCAGCTGCAGGCGGACTACGCCGACTGCTGGACTCCGCTACCGGTCCGATTCACACCGCCGACAGGTCAGGAGTTCGCAGCTTCGACGAGCGACGGGTACTCGACCCCATCCGCTCGGTGACCTCGCCTTTAGCTCGCCGGACTCTGTCGCTCACGACGGATTCCCAGCCGGCGCGCCGGCGGATGCCATAGTGTCGTCAGATGGCTGGTCCGGAGCAGGAGACCCCGGCCGCCCAGTCCCGTCGCGACGAAGGCTGGTTCCGCCGGCGGCTCGAACCCATCCGACGGGCGCGCGCCTGGGTTCGACGCCTGCCCGGCGGTCGGCTGGCCTGGCGGATCAGCATTGCCGTGATCGGGTTGATCGTCGTCGTCGCGGGCATAATCTTGCTCCCGCTGCCCGGGCCG
Source organism: uncultured Actinomycetota bacterium (assembly GCA_963748415.1). GTDB lineage: Bacteria > Actinomycetota > Actinomycetes > Mycobacteriales > Jatrophihabitantaceae > CAVVJA01. The sequence goes on from CAVVJA010000013.1 coordinate 105,483, forward strand.
GGGTGGCTCGTCGTCTTCGGCGGCATCGCCATCTGGGCTACCGAATTCGCCTGGGCCAAGCGTCTGCTCATCTGGACGCAGCAGCAGGTTCGCGAGTACTCGGAGCGGATCAGGTCCTGGTGGCGCCGCCGCAAGGCTCGCCGGTAGGCTGGCCAACCTTGAGGACCGTAATTCCAATAGCGTCAGGGGCGATTAGCTCAGCGGGAGAGCACTGCCTTCACACGGCAGGGGTCACTGGTTCGATCCCAGTATCGCCCACTCACGGAGGTCCCAAGTTCTAGGGCCTCTCGTCATTTCCGGGCCGACGCAAGATCAACAACTTCCGGCGTAGGCAACGGATAGGCAACACCAGCCGCGCGACCTACGGCGTCGAGCCGCTCCGCTATCGCGTCGAGGTCGTCGTCGAACAGGTCCGCGTAGCGGTCCAGAGTCAGCGCGGCGGAGGCGTGGCCGAGCATCCGCTGGACGGCCTTCACGTTGGCGCCGGCCGAGAGACCGAGGCTCGCAGTCGTGTGCCTCAGCTCGTGCGGGGTGAGTCCTGCTGCTCGGGCTTGCTCGGCGGCGGCGTCGAACCAGCCGCGCCGCGCGTTGCGGTTGCGAAGCGGTGCGCCCTTGGGCGACGTGAATACCAGGGCGCTGGGGTCTTTGCCCGCCAGGTACACCGCAAACTCGTCGACCACGAAGCGCGGCAGCGGGACCGAGCGGGACTCGTGGGACTGCGGGGTGCCCCACTCGATGCGTCCGCCATTGACCTCGACCATCGCCTCAGCGACGTTCAGCCGCCGCCGCATGAGGTCGACGCGGTACACACGCAGCGCCGCGAGCTCCGACCAGCGAAGACCGCAGTAGGCGAGCACCAGGACCGCGAGGCGGTACCGGCCCGACGCTTCGGCGAGCGTGGTGACTTCGGACGCGGTGAGGTAGCGGCGCTTGCGCTCGTCCAGGGCCGGCAAGTCCACGCCGTCGGCAGGGTTCGCAGCGATGCGCGTGGCGCGGACCGCACGCTTCAAGACGCCGTTCAGAACGCCGTACGCCTTGTGTACGGATGCGCTCGACAGGCCAGCAGCGTCCATCTGTGCGAGCCATTCCTGCACGTCTTCGAACGTCACCTTCGATAGCGGCAGGTTGCCCCAACGTGGCCGGACGTGGACCTCGATAGCGGACTCGTAGCGAGCGCGGGTAGACGGTTTGAGGTTGATCTTCCCGGCAAGCCACTGGTCGATCAGAGTGCCTACGGTGAGTGTGGATCGCGCCGGGTCGATGTAGGCCGACGCGAGCTTCGCCGACTCGACTGTGGTGAGGAATCGCTGCGCGTCTACCTTGCGATCGAAACTCTTGGACCGCTGCTTGCCGGCCGGGTCGCGGTAGTGCGCCCGCCAGGTGATCTTGCCGCCCGCTGTCTGCTGGCGCTTTTCGATGCTGGCCATGAGTGGGTCTCCTTTCGTGCGGTGTTCGCAGGTACGTCGATGGGGTGACGATTCAGTCGGGTCTGTTAGTGCTTGTGGATTCCGGCGTCCCCGGCTTCCTGTTCGCATGGCCAGCGGTAGACCTCGCTGCGCCAGTAAATGCGCCGGCCGATCTTGAAGCTGCGTGGCCCGATGCCGAGGTGTCGCCAGTAACGCAGGGTGTCGACGTAGGAGAGCAGGATCTCGGCGGCTTCCTTGATGCTGAGCAGCGCGTCGTCGGGCTCGGGTGGGGTCGGGGCTTCATAGATCATGGGGTTCTACGTTCGGGTGTGGGTCCCTTCACTGGGAGAAGGCAGCGATTTGGGCCATATGGTGATAGCGATTGGACAGGAAAATCGCCCGTCCCCACTGACAGGGCGTCATGGGTCGCCGGAAAACGGGCCACCGGGACCTGCTTTCGTTGGTTGCTCACATCACCCGTAGGTTCAGCGGGAGGGGCTTGAACGTCACGTTGCCGTGGATCGTGACGTGATCATGACGGTTCAGATGCCGATACCGTGGTCGTGTTGCGGGGGCTGCATCGTGAAGCTCGGCGCCGGCTGGTGGACGTGCCTGGGCTGGGTGGGGTTATCCAGGCCGAGGGCGGCCCGCTCGGCGGCCGCTTGTTCGGCACGGATCTGCGCGTTGCGGTCGTGGCGCCAGGTGTCGCGTTGGGCCTGGAGCCGATCAGTGGGCAGGGAGCGCAGGGCGGGCTCGGCCATGAGGTCGTGGACATGGCCGACCGCCGCGTCGTGACTGCTGGTCGCCTCGACCACCCAGCCGTCAAGCCGGTCGAGGAGGGAGACGGGGTCGCGGTAAATGGTCAAGGTGCCAAAGTCGTTGATCAGCCGCCGGTCGTAAGCCTCGACCGTCTCGTAGTAGGCGGTCTCTGTTCGTCGGGCGTGCTCGGCGGCGGTGAGCGCGTTCTGCACGGCGGTGCAGTACTGCGGGTGCTCGTGTTCGGCGGCCGCGCGGGCATAGGCCCCGATGGCCTCACGGACTCGGTGGCTGTCGTAGCCGGCCGCCGTACGGGCGAGCCGGTCCGGGTCGGTGGGCAGGTGGGGAACGACCGGTCGCCAGTTGTAGGCCCACTGGGTCAGCTCGGCGGTGGCGTGCTCGACCCGGCGGTTGTACAGCCCGAACCGTCCGGGGCCGTCCAGCACCGCACGGGCGACCTCACGGACGTCCGCCCGCAGCTCGTCCCACTGCTGCTGGAGCCGGTCGGCGTACCGGCCGGCGGTAGCCTCGACGACGTCACTGAGCCGGTCGGCGTGCGACGTGGCCCGCTGCGCGGCCTGCGCCGCACGCTGTCGTTCGGTGTCCAGCGGGACGAGCGCGGCGTCGTAGTCGGCCTTCGCCGTGACGAATTGGCGCAGCCGATCCCGCTCGCTCGTGGCGCGCAGGAGCTCGCGGCTCAGCGTGTCTTCGACGGTCCAGGCGGTGCGGAGGTCGGTCAGCGCGTCCGCGAGCGGCCGCTGCGGTGCATACAGGTCCGCCTCGGACGCAACCCGCTGCGCTGCGACAGCCGGGCCGAGATCCACGCGGTCCCGGCTGAAGGTCTCGGCCCACACGTCGCGGGCCTGCTCGATGTTCTCGGCGACGATGTGGACGGTGTTCGCCTCCCTGCCGCGGGTGAGCGCGACGTAGGCGGACGCGGCGGCGGTGTGCTCGCCGACGGCGAAGTGCGCGGCCTCAACGGTCTCGCCCTGCCCGCCGTGAACGGTGGAGGCATAGGCGAGCGCGACCTGGGTGCGGGCGTACTCGACCGGCAGCGTCCGCTCGCCCTGTTTGCTGGTGACAGTCAGCTCGCCGTCTCGGGTGACGCTGGTGACGGTCCATGTCTCGCGGTTGGCGACGCCGAGGTCGGTGTCGTTGTGGCGGGTCATCACCACGTCACCGGCGCCGATTTGATGTCCGGCCAGCGTGGTCACGGTCCGTTCGTCATCCACCCTGCCGGCCTCGACCAGGCGGCCGCGGATCGCGGCGTTGAGTTCGGCTACCTGATCATTGGTGTCGGCCAGTACCCGCACGTCGTCACCATGCTGGATCGCGTGGGCGGTGTCGTCTGCGAGCGCATCGGCCCGTTCGATCTCCGAGCCGTAGACACGGACCAAGTCCTTGTCGGCGAGGGTGTCGAAGACTTCGCCGGGGTGCTCCCCGGTGCGCATCGCCAGACTCAACTGTGCGTAGTCGGGGTCGGTGAACCGATGCACCGTGGTCAGTTCCAGCGTGGCCTCTGGTGCGGCGAAGCGGGCCGCGAGGTCGAGTATCCCGCCACGGCCGACGGCCGGGAGCTGGCGCCGGTCGCCCACCAACACGACCCGGGCCGTACTCATCGGCAACGTGAAGGAGCGCCTGGGCGGTGTCCTGGTCGAGCATCCCGGCCTCGTCCACCAACAGAACATCGCCCCGGCCGAGCTGCGCTCCAGGTCGTGGTCCGAGGTAGGGGCGCTGCCGACCGCGCTCGTCCCGGATCGAGTTGCCCGACGTCCAGCGGTCCAGGTGCCGTGCTCGTCCCACCGCCAGCCGTGCTGGTGCGCCAGCCACGCGGCGGAGAACGCGGCGGTGCCGAGCTGTTTCGCGGCGACCTGGGCGGCCTCTTCGTCGGGGTCACTACGATCAGCCGCTGCCCGACGTCCTCGATCACGGTGCGGGCAGCGGCCAAGGTGGTGGTCTTGCCCGGCGCCGGCCGCACCCTCGATGACCAGCAACCGGCCGTCACCGGCCAGCGCCGCGACGACGTTCACGCTGCGTCACATCCAGCCCCGTCACGACCTCAGTGGGGACCGTTCCGGGGGTCGGCGCGGTAGCGGCCCGGGCGACAAACCGAGCCGTCAGGTCGGCCTCCACGTCCAGGACGTGACGCGAGGTGAGGCGCGCAGATGCTCCGGCAGGCCCGGCCGATCCAGCAGCGGGACACACTCCGCGAGGGCTCGGGCGGTCAGATCTTCGGCCAGTTCGATCCGTACGGCGGCCTCCGTGACGACCCCAGCACGGGTCAGGTGCTGCTCGACCTCGCCGCGAATATCGGCGGCGTTCCACGCCGAACGCCGCGCACCGAGTCGCGCCAGCACCGTCTCCACCGCGCGATCCCGGTCGAGTTCGCCGGGTCGGACGCTCACCGCGAGGACCGGTCAGGTCGGGTTGCCGGAAGCCGAGCGCGCGCAGTTCGGCGAGCCACGCGCGCGGTGATCTCGGCACCATCCCTGGGGGCGATCTTGCCAGGGCGGGCGTCGTTCCACGCCTGGTGATCCCACTTCTGCCGCAGCGCCGGGCCGGGTTCCTGACCCGGGTTGGCTCTTCCTCCACGCCGCCTCGTAACGCTCCAGGTTTCGTTCGATTTGCGCGGTCCGTGGCTGAACGCATCGACGTACTCGCGCATCTGGTTCATCTCGCCGTCCGCGGTCGAGGGTGTAGCCGTGTGCGGCCAGCGCGTCGCGGAAGCCGGGGTCGGTATCACGGCGGCGTGCCCGATGCCGTTGATCGCGTCCAGACTGTCGCGGACGCCGACCGTGTGCAGCGCGTACCAGCTGCCCCTCCGCACGCACCCGAGCATTCACTTGGAGGTGCAGGTGCCGGTGCGGGTCGCCCGTGCGGGAGGTGTAGTGCCGCACCGTCACCGCTTCGATCTCCTGCGACGGGAACCTGTACCTGGGCTCCGCGTGAGCCGATCCGGGTCGTCGCGTGCTGAAGCGAGCCGGCCGATAATCTGCTCCGCCGCGCGCTCCTGCGCCGCGTCATACGCGGCGGAAATATCCGGGTGAATAGCCGCACCGAGCGACCATGATTTCGGTCCGTTGACCGTGATTTCGACGAACCGAACCGCATTCTCGCTCTTCCGCAAATGCCCCTTCGGCACCGCCGGTCACCGGGTCGACGCCGGCGACCCATGCTTCATACTCGTCCCCCGACAAGCCTCCCCGATGCCTTACCCCCAGCGTGGAAGACGCTGAGAAATGCTCGGCCAGACCAGTCCCCTCGGTCAGGTAGTAGTCATCCGCGCGGCTGCGGTCGGCCTCCAGGTAGCGGCGCGCATTCGACGGGAGTGTTGCGGTAGAAGTTCGCGCCACCGTGCATTATCCAACACCTACCAATAACAACCAATAACATACCCGATAAACGCACGAAAAGCCGCCCGCAAACGGGGCGGCCTGACTACCGACACGGTAGCATGCGTGCCGCTTTAGGTAAAGGCCTGGAAATGGTGTGGATTAGCGGGTTAATAATGGCGACTATGGTCGGGAAGAAAAAGGGGGGTCGATGGACGGGTGACGCCGGGCTAACGGTGGGGCTGGTTCGGTACACGGAGCCGGTGATGGTGAAGTCTTTGCCCGGGCTCGCCCGACAGGCGCTCCGAAGTGGCGGTGGTACCGCGTCACCCCGATTCCACACGGGCATTCGACATGCTCGACTGAGCGCAATCGCCGTGCCGAAAATGAGCGACGCGGACCGGGGCATCGCACGTCAAATCGCGCTAACAGGTAAGCGCGTAAGCGCACCGATGCGCTCCATGTCACTGAATCGACCGCCGTGCCGCGCGTCAGAATTCGCCGTATGACGTCATCAAATGGTGCGTCGCACGTCGGCAAGTCGAGCACAAAACTGACCCGCAGAATTCTCCAACGGCGTGGTCGCAGCGGCGATTCACGCGGACGCCGGCGTCACCGTGCGCGTCTCGGCGTCGCACCCGGAGCCTTATCCGGCGCGCGCGACGAAGCTCGGTTCGTCGATCACACCAGCGCGCGAGTCAATCGCAGCGCCTCCCCACACGCAGACTGTCCCGCTGCGCCGCCTCATCGAAGCTTTGGTACGGGACGTTGGCCGTCTACCACGATTATGGTCCGCGCCAGCGATCTCGCCAGTCCGGATCCTGGTCGACACCTGGGTCGGTGGATTGGGGTGGTTCGGTTGGGACGCGCTGCAACTGGGTGGGTGAGAAAGTCGAGATATTGTTGATGATCTGCGTTTTGACGAAACGGCTGGGACGCTGTCTCGGGCGTCGGATTTCGGTCGCTGGGGGCCGATACCCGACCGCACCGGCGAGCCAAAGCGGCCTGTTCTAGACGGCTGAGACAGTGATCGCCGGTCCGCCTGCACGGCGATCGCAGGCCACTTGTTGCGGACCGAGCCGAGTGTCTCCGCGACCGTGGGGGGTTGTCCTGGTGATCGACATGCGTGTCTGGTTGCCTCATGTTGCTGCTGGGTGACGGTGGTCGAGACATGCTTCGCCGGCTGGGAACCCGCAGATCATCACCGCGATCCTCTCGGGTAGGTCACTCGCGGTAGGCACCTCGGTATCGATCGATGCCGCGACGGTCGAGTTGATTCGCCAGCACCAGGCGGAGTGCAACAAGACCCTCGCGTTGGCCGGCGAGACGCTGGACCGCGCCAGCTTCGTGTTCTCTGCCGCGCCGGACCGATCCCGGCCACGAAACCCCAGCGCGATGAGCCATCGATTCAAGCGGCTCGCGGATCGCCTCGGCATCGATGCGCACCTGCACACGCTGCGCCACTATGCGGCAACCGAGCTGCTCACAGCGGGCGTCGACCTGCGATCGGTCGCTGGCCCTAACGTGTGGTCGGGGACTACGAGCCGTCGGAAGCAGCCCGAGCCTTGGGCGCTGGTGGGGCGAAGGCGGTTTCGAGCACATCGACGAGGACGTACGAGACCACCGCTGCAACGATGATCAGCGGCGTGACCTCGATTCCGGCGCTCGAAGTCAACAGCAACGCGATCACCACCGCCGCCAGCGGTAGTCGCAGCACCGCGGCGATGGTCGCCGCCATCACCGTGGCGATCGCCGCCCCTTCCGGGAAGCCGGGGAGGTGCGAGGCGAGCAGGCCACCGACCGTGCCTACGAAGATCGCCGGGAACACGGGACCGCCGCGGAAGCTGCCCATCGAAACGGCCCACGCCAGCCCTTTGCACGCGTAGAGCAGCCCGAGCGTGGCGAGCGACAGCGTCTCCGCCTGTTGGACGATCGGCTCCAGCGCGCGCGAGCCGGAGAAGAGCACGGCATACGGGGTCTGATCGCCGAGTTGCGCGAACGTTATCGCGAGTCCGGCGACGATCAGACCCGCGAGTGGCAACAGGAGGAACGGCTTGGACGGTACACGCACCTCGACCCTCCGGGCGATCCAGACAATCGCGAACGTGACGGCGGCTGCGAGCGTCGCGACGACCAGCGTCCAGCAGAAGTCGACGACCGTCAGCTGGGGCATCGCCGGAAGCGCGAGCGGGCTGATCGCGTAGGCCGACGTGCTCAGCCCCGTGAGGTATCCCATGCCCAGATAGACGAGGGAGCCTATCCCCGCGGCCAGCAGTCCCGGCAGCAGGATCAAAGACGAGCGTGGGGCCACCGAGCCCCGCGCCTTCTATCAGGATGACCGCGCTGATCACCGGCGATGAGAACACCATCGCGAGGGACGCGAAGCTCCCCGCTGCCGCCATCACCATCACCACGTTGTCCGGCGCATCGCGCTTGGCTATGCGAACCGCGAAGACGGCGAGGCCCGAGCCGAGGGCGATGACCGGCATCGACGGGCCGAGGACAAGCCCAAGGCCCAACGCGGCGAGCCCGGCCAGCATGATCCCCGGCAGATCCGCGGGGGAGGTTACCCCTGGAGCGAAGCCCTCCGCCGGGACCCGCCCGCCGTGGCCCGGCAAGCGGACGATCGCGAACGCGCTGATCAACCCCGCGATCGCGAGCACCGGAAGCGGCCACCAAGAGGGGGCTTCGCTGAACCCCAGCGCATGGGGGATGGTGATGTAGACGCGGTCTTGGATCCACGGCACCAGCGTCAAGAACGCCCACGCGGCCAAGGAAACGAAGAACCCCACGACGGCTGCCAGAACGAGCAGGCGCCGATACTCGGCGGTCCGGACGATCGCTTTCGGATCCACGGGGGAGGCGGCCCTCTCATCCATCGCTTCTCAGTCTCCGGCGCTAGGCGGCTGTAGCCGCGGCGACCGCGTCCCTCACCGTCTCGAAGACGTTCGCCTGGCCGACGGCATCCATCGTCCCCGCCCGTCCCAGCATGCCGAATTCGTCCGTATCCGCGTGCGTGAGCAGCAGGCGCACCCCTCTGTCGGCCAGTTGTCCGTGAACCTTGGTCAGCATGTCCGCTCCGTCGAGGTCGATCGCAGGGGTCGCCTCGAGGTCGAGCACGACCGTGGTGGCATCGTTCGCCGACACGAGGTCGAGGAGATGCGTGCGGAAGGGCGCGGCGTCTGCGAAGAACAGGGGCCCATTCATCTCGACGACGAGCACGCCGTCCGGGGTCGTCGCATCCGGGTGGGTGTCGGCTTCGACGTAGGCCTGCTCCGCGGGATCGTAGGCCATCCGACGCAACGGCGACTTCGACGCCCGCGAGATGAGCAGCACCAGGGACAGCAGCACGCCGAAGACGATGCCGGCGACCACGCCGACGAAGAACAGACCGACCGCGGTCGCTGTGAACACGAGGAAGTTGATCCTGCTCGCCGTGAAGAACCGCCCCGCGACCTTGAAGTGGATCAGTCCCAGGGCAGCGTCGATGACGACCGCTCCGAGTACGGCTTGCGGCAGGTTGGTGAACATCGGAGCCAGGAGCAGCAGCGTCAGGACAGTGAGCCCTGCGACCGTCAAGCCGGCGAGCTGGGTCTTCTGGCCGGCGCTCTCGCTGACAGCGGTCTTGCTCAGGCTGCCGCATCCGGGGAATCCGCCCACGCAGAGATGAACCGACCCAGGCCGCGCCCTGCGCGGTGAGCTCCTGGTCCGGGGCGAATTCCTGGTGGTGCCTCGCCGCGCTCTCCGTGGCGTTGGCGATCGACTCGCTGTAGCTGACGAGGATGATCGCCAGGGCGCCCACCGCCATAGACAGCCACTGATCGATCGAGAAGCCCGTCGGCAGCGCGACACTGGGAAGTCCGGTGGGTACCTTCCCGACGACCTCGACACCGTGCGTGCTCAGATCGAGCAACGAAGACGCCAGGATCCCCAAGATCACGACGATGAACGCTCGGGGGAGCTTCGGAGCCGTGAAGCGCATCAGGAGCAGCAGGCCGACCGCGACGGCGCCGACCGCCAGCGTGGCGGCGTTGGTCAAACCGAGATCCTTCACCACGCCCACGAGCACGTCCCAGTACGAGCCCTCTGCCTTGGGGATCCCGAGGATCTTCGGCAGCTGATCGACGATCAGACCGAACCCGACCGCGAACACGAAGCCTTCGAGAACCGCCTTGGCGAGGAAGTTCGAGATCCACCCCATCCGGAACACGCCGAGGAGGACGTACACCACGCCGACGCACAGCGTGAGCGCGATGACCGTCGGCAGGTAGTCGGGTGCGGTCGAAGCAACGTAGAGAGCGGCGACCGGCGCGGTGACCGCCGCCACCGAGGCAGACGGTCCCGTAACGACCTGGCGCGTCGCGGCGAACACCGCATACAGCACCGAGGCGCCGAGGATCGTGTACAGGCCGTACTGCGCCGGCACCCCGACCACCGCCGCGTACGCCAGCGCCTGCGGGACGACGAGCGCCCACACGGAAAGGCCGGCGAGAAGGTCGAACGCGAGCCACGACCTCTTGTAGTGAGGCAGCCAGTCGAGGATCGGCATCGTGCGGACGAAGACATTCGGCTTCTGCTGTGCCATTGATGCGCCCCGGCTCACATCATCACCTTCCCCCTCTTCGATCCTCGCTTACTTTGTCGGTCCCGGGGATCGTCCCTTCCGGAGCCCCGACCGCATGGTCCTGTTGGCCGGCTGGGTATTCCTGCATGGGGACGTCTCCGGCTGTCCATACTTTCATCACGGGGTCGATGATGCGCCATGCTTCTTCGGCTTCGTCGCCGCGGATGAACAGCATCGGGTTGCTGTTGAGCATGTCGAGGATCAGGTGGGCGTAGGCGGTGAACCGGGGCGGCGTCGAACGCGCCTCGAGCTGCCGTGCCTCGGCGGTGGGCTCTGGGCCGTTGAGCGTGGTGGACAGCCGCACGTAGGGCTCGATCAGGCCCACTCTGAGGACGTTCGGTTCGACGCCGGGCCACCGGTCGAGCAGGTACCGGGGCAGGGGGCGGTAGTGGATGGCGATCTCGGCCGAGTCCGCCGCCAGGACCTTGCCCGAACGCAGGGTGAACGGAACCCCCACCCACCGGGGGCTGTTCACCTGGAGTGTGAGAGAGGCGTAGGTCTGGGAGGCTCTCCGGCGTCTGCAGCAGCAGGCTGCCCCGGTCCGGGATCGCGCCACCGATGTGATACGGCAAGCCGCAGTTCACGAACGAGACGTAACGGTCCCGCTCCAGCACCACGATCTCGGCCGACTCATCGAGCCGCGTCAACCGTGCCCCCGTCGAGGCACCCGCCGCCACTCCGCCCACGATCACCGTCTTCATCTCGTCACCCTGTCCGTCAAGGTCACGCCCACGTCGTTGACCGGATACTCCGTGTGCTGGTGCTGTCGCATCACCCTCAGGGGAGGAGACGCATGGCGTCTCCGGGACCGGACATCTCATCAGAGCAACCTCCAAGCGCCAGATGGGACGGGCTCCGAGCGCTGGGGCCGAGGACAGCGCGGCAGCGCCGCACCGGCGGGCGTGGACGGCGAACCAACTAACAACAGGGGTATGGCGGCATGGCCGGTGAGGTGACCTGTGATCAGCAGAGCGGGGGCATCGCCGTACTGGAACTGCCGCAAGGGCGACAGCTCCCAGCCACCCCGAATTTGTTAGCAGCGCCGTGACCACGCACACTGGCGACGCCGAGGTCAACGATCGACGCCTGCCGTGCCTTGAGGAGTTCAGCCTTGTGCGAGACATGCGTCTGCCCAGATTGGTGCGGCGGCTCGGCGACAACCACGGAGCCAGTTTGTCAGACGAAGCGAGCCGTGGTGACAGCTACACAGATGGGCAACACCGTGGATGCCCGCGGCCCTCAGGCCCCCCGATATCGTTAGAGCCGTAAGGGGCCCATCAGTCAGGCCCGCCTACGCATGGCGGATCGCTGACGATGCATAACATAACGGGCCAGTTCAACGGCTTGGGTTGAGCGACATGACGACGAGGCCGAGCGCCGTACACCACACGAGTACAGCAACGCCATCGGCGGGGACGGCCCCGACAAGCTGCCGACCAGTGACCTGCCCCAACGACCCCGAACGACGTTGCCGCCAGGAGTTCGCATCGAGGGGTCAGGGGTTCAAATCCCCTCAGCCTCCCACCGTTATTCAACATTCAAACGACGTGGGCGTGACCTTGACGGACAGGGTGACGAGATGAAGACCGTGATCGTGGGCGGAGTCGCGGCGGGTGCCTTGTCCGTGAACCTTGGTCAGCATGTCCGCTCCGTCGAGGTCGATGGCAGGGGTCGCCTCGAGATGTTGACCGGCGAACGCAAGCCGCAGTACCTGCCCTTCCTCTTCATTCGTGCGAGCCTGGGCGATACAGGGACGCGTCCGGTCGTCGGCCCGTTTGGGAGAGCCCGACATCTACATCCTTCCCGGCGTCAGCCCATCCTCGCCTGACATCCCGCCGGAGTTCGGCCACGTCGCTCTTGCCGGCGTCGACAACACCGTGTACGCGTACGTGTGGAACCTCGGGCGCGCACCGGCTCACGAGGTCATGGTCGAGTTCTTCTGGGTGAACCCGACGTTGGGCATCAGCGCGGGTTCGGCCACGCGTATCGGCGAGACGTGGATCGCGCTCGGTGCACCGGGGCTGAGCGAGAGACGCGACATCACTCGGGTCGCTGTTCTCGGCGGATCGCAGGCCACGCGGATAGCGAGCCATCCATAGTTCCAATGATGCGGTGAGGAAGGAACGTGGCGCATCTCACCCGGCTGTATGACGAACACAGCGCGGCGGGCCACAGCCGACGAGCGGCGGGTAGACGTCAGCCGCTCGCCAATCGCAGGCCACTATTCGTGGCAGGCGACCAGCATGTCCGGCCGTGCGCCGATGCCCGCGATTAGGGTGGGTGCTCGCGCGCAGCCGCTACCGAGGGCTGCTTAGTCGGATCTGGCCGCTGAAGATTCGTGCGATCAGTCCAATGACGGCGAACAGTGACAATGAGGCGCGCAGTCCGTCGATGCGGGCGTTTGCGTTCTCCTTGACGATCGACGATGGCGTCGGCCGTCTCCGGGGGCACGTTGGCCTCGTCGAGTGCGGCCTGTAGGTCCTTGTCGGACATCAACGGAATACCTCCGGCCAGCTCCACTGGCGCCGGGGAGGCGAGGTCTTTGGGGACGGCGGGGTTGTTCTGGACGTCGTTGAGGGACGATGTGGTCAGCGCCGAGATGAGCACACCGTCTGTGACCGCCAGACACCTTGGTTAGTTGCACCTTAATTGCGCGGTGGTCTTGCCCTAACTAGCTTGTCCATTGCTGTCTATCGGCGGCCGCGACCTTGGGCATCATTCCGTAGATGTCGCCAGTTGGCAGCTAATGTCCGCCGTGTCGGCAGCACCCATGGCGCAGTCATGGGGCAGTCGGACAGGATCCGGCTGTGGTAACTACGGGAGGTGTCGTGGCGGAGGAGGCCAGTAGGACCAACCTTGAGAAGGTCGACCACATTGTCGTCCTGATGATGGAGAACCGCTCCTTCGACCACATGCTCGGCTACCTGTCTCTGGAGGGTGGCCGTAGTGACGTGGACGGTCTGCGGGAAGGGCTGGCCAACGAGCACCAAGGGCGCAGGTATCCCGTCCACCATCTCGGCTCCACGGTCATCGCAGAAGATCCCGACCACTCCGCCAGCTCAGTCGACCTGCAGATTGGCGGCGGCAAAATGGACGGCTTCGTGGCCAGCTACGCCGCAACGATGGAAAGCCGCGGGGTTGAGGGCGGGGCCCCGGCGCCCATCATGGGCTACTACCACGCCGCGGACGTCCCGGTCTACGACCACCTCGCCAGCGAGTTCGCCGCCTGTGATCGCTGGTTCAGTTCAGTTCCGGGGGCGACCTGGCCGAACCGCCTGTACGCCTTGTGTGGCCGCGCCGCCGGCAGCCGCGATTGCCACCCCCACAACTTGCCGCCGTTGTACAACCAGCCCTCGTTCGTGCGCCACCTCGACACGCACGGAGTCTCCTGGCGCTGGTATTCCAGCGACGTCGGCACCTTGCGGATGGCTGATCAGCTCTACTGCCTTGGCCACCACGACAGGTTCGCGTACTTCACCAAGACCGGCCTGCCCTGGAAGACCAAGCTGAACCTCAGGGTCCAGACCGAGGAGGCAGGCTTTATTGAAGACGCCGCCCGCGGTACGTTGCCGTCGGTCTCGTGGATCGACCCGAACTGGGGCAACTTCAACCCATTCGGCTTCGAGCAAAACGATGACCACCCGCCCGCGGACATCAACGACGGCCAAGACCTTGTTCTGGCTGTCTACCACGCGGTGGCGACGAGCCCGCAGTGGGACAAAACGCTCCTGGTCGTCTTCTACGACGAGCACGGCGGCTTCTTCGATCATGTTCCGCCGCCCGAAGCCGACGACGACGACCCGCAGACGTTCGGCCGCTACGGCGTGCGGGTGCCGGCGCTGATCGTGTCGCCGTGGGTCGAGCCAGGTTCGGTATCACACACGCTCTTCGATCACACATCGATGATCAAGACGATCCTGCTGCGCTTCTGCGCCGCCGACCTCAACCACCAAGACCGCCGGGGGCGCCTGTCCACCTGGCTCAGAACCGGCCATCCGCACTACATGGGAACACGGGTCGCGCACGCCAACAACCTGGGAGAACTTCTGACACGCACCGCGCCACGCCCCGCGCCAGCCCACCACGGGCTGACCGCGGCCGCCGCGGCCCGGGCGGCCGCCGCCGGTCAACATGAACCCGATCCCCAGCCGCCGACAGACTGGCAAAAGCACATCGCCGCTGCGACTCACCTGCTGAGAAGCCGCGGACATCCGGCAGACCGGACCTAGCGGCGCCGGGGAACTTACCTGATCCTCCAGCCCACGCAGGACATGCCGAGCGCCGCGCGGGCCGCTCACACATCCGCCTGTCCGGCCGTGTCTGGGCTGGCCGGCGCCTGAGCAGCTCGTCGATCTCCGGCATGAGCGTCCGGGCGGCGGCCAGGCCGGCGAGCGCGAGGTGGACGCGGGCCAGCTCCGTCGAAGTCGCGGAGCCGCGGGGTGATGACGTCCTGGTTATCATCGCTTCGGCCTTCCGCGTGCGCTCGATCCAGTATGCGTTCGATGAGTACCCGGGAATTGCGTCCGGGGAAAATCACCGCGTCCGTCCCGGTTCCTGCTTGTTCGGCTGGTGCGCGAGTCTGGATAGCAGGGAGGTCCTGTTACTGCAGCCAGCGGCGCACTCGTTTGTTAGCGGCTGCACGCAGCGCCGACGGGTAAGCCTGTTGCGTGGACTCGGCGATGTTGGTCTCCCGTGCGTAGAGCAGGCCGAACGTGAACCCGTTCTCACCCGCGCCGGTGGCGGTGACAGCGAGCTCCCGGATGACCTGCCGGGACACGACGCTGTCTTGGTGTTCGCCGAGTATTTCCTGCAGTTTCTGCATGCGGGTGGCCAGGCGTACTGCGGGCTTACCGAACACCGGAGCGACTGACTCGGCGGCGTAGCGGGCCCGCTTGGCTGCCTTGCGCACGTCGTGCAGGCGCGCCGCGCGGTCGGCAGCGGTCTGGGCCTGTTCCGCCGCGGCGGCGGCGCGGTCAACCCGTCGGCAGGCGCGAGCTACCAGGGGAGGCAGCTCGCGGCCCGCGGGCCGCCGGGCCCGATCGGTGAACGGCGGATCCGCGACGAGGTCATCGAGTTCGTCGAGCAGTCGCAGGTAGCGGTCCTCTTCCAGGACCTGAACAAGCTCGGCGTGGGCCGCTCGGTGGCGCTCGTTCATCTCCGTGTCGATCTGCGCGGTAACCGAACCGAGGACCAGCTCGTCGGCGAGCTCGGATACGTGGGCGCGCAGCCGGTCGCGCAGGACCTCCGCGTCGCGAGGTTTGCCGAGCGCGGTGCCCAGCCAGGCCAGTTCCTGCCGAGTCGGCTCGGTGCGCTGTGAGACGAACAGCGGCCGGTAGGTGGCTAGGGCACTGCGCAGCCGCCGGGTTGCCACCCGCATCTTGTGCACCGCGTCCGGTTCGTCGATGCGGGCGCCACGGTCGCGGAGGATGACTTCGTCGATCTGTTCCTGCAGGTGTCGCACGACCACGGTCCCGGCGGCGCTCTTCCGGGTCAGCTTCGGGCTGGGCGGGACAGGGATTCGGTCGCCGAGCACTCGGGCCAGCTTGGAGGCCGCCGCCGAGCGGCGCAGGCCTGCCGCCTCGAGGCAGGATTGCAGCGTGTCCAGCAGCTCGGGCTCACCGTCTACCAGCTCGACCTCGACCTCCCGCCACGTCGTCACCGTCGCTGTCTCACCGAGCCGTTCGGTGTGCACCGTGTCATCGGCGATCACGGCCAGATCGCGCCCGCTCGTGTCCAGCAGGTGTCGTTCAATCCGATCGGTGCGGATGATCGCGACCGGCACGAGCGGCTTGTTTCGGGTCAGCGCCCGTACCGCGCGACCGAGCGGCTCTGGTACACCTTCCGTGGCTCCATCCAGCGGCGCTCGCAGCTCGGCGCGGCCATCGCCCCCGGCCGGCAGCTTCAGGTGCCACCCCTCGTCCTCGCCACCGGTACGCCGACGTAGGGTCGACCCGCGTCGTGCCAGGCGCAGGTCAGGCGTATCGAAGTAGACCGCTTCCAGATGGATCGGCACCGGCTCGGTCACGCTCAGCGTCGGGTCGGTGTTGACCAGCGGAGGCAACGGGCCGCCGGGCTCGATGTCGTACTTGCGCTCGACCGCGCGGTGTTCAGCGACCATGGCACGCTCCGTCAGCAGCGTATGCCGTCCACGCGGGCAGCGCGGAACCAGATTTGCGGTGCCCGATCGGGTGCACCCGATTGTTCAGCCGGGTAGTTGCATGACGATGTGCGCGCGGCGCAATACCTGGCGATGCATCGCACGGGTCTGCGGATCGGGCAGCCACACCGGTGGCAGGAAGTCGGGCTGGAGGGCGGGTATGGAAGCCCTAGACCGCGCGGGTCCGGTCGACCGCGTCCCGTCCGCCGTATACGACCAGGCCGTAGATGACGAGGATGCCGATCGCGATGTAGGCCAGGGACCAGACCGGGTAGTAGGGCATCCACCAGATGGCGCTGATGGCGAGGACGCCGCCGGCGATGATGCCGATCCAACGGCTGACTTGGGAACCGGAGAGGACGCCGAAAGAACTACCGATCAGGATGAGGGCGACGATGAGGTACACCCAGCCGTAGGTCTTGAGGCTGTGCCCGAAAATTCCGGCTTCGAGGTTGTTCGGCACGGCGCCGTGGTAGCGCCAGGCCCATATCGCGTCGAAGAATCGCATGATGCCGGTGATGCCCAGCACCGTCCCGGCGAAGAACCGCCAGCCACTACCTTTTTCTTCCATGACACGTTTCCCTTCCTCAGATCTCGCCTACCGGCGGTGGAGTCCAACATCTCGTTGAGGATTTCTTTTCGGGGCATGACCGTGCGCGTAGGTGAAGCTTCCCGGCGGTGGAGGGCCTTCGTCGATCATCGCAGCCTGCGCAGAATCTCCTGGAATCTCACCGGCCTCACCCCTGCGCCCCTCGCCACCGCCAGGTCTTCATTGCACCTGGTGGCGCGGCGGGTTCCATCCCCCCCGATGGGATGAAAACGGGCCGTCACCCCTCCCGGAGCCAGAGCTCGCGGGACCGGGCGACCGCCTGGCTGCGTGAGGAGACGCCCAGCTTGCGGTAGATCGACCTCGCCTGTGTCCTGATGGTGTGCCAGGACAGGAACAGCTGCTCGCCGATATCTGGGAACGACAGGTGGGTGGACAGTAGCGGCAGCAGGCGCAGGTCGGCGGTGGTCAGCGACGATGCCGCTGCGGCGCCTGCTCCGCGCTGCCTGGAGAGCTGGGCCCGCAGCTCCCCGGCCTCCCCGGCGAGGGTCCCGATGCCGGGCCGGCGCCTGAACAGTTCCTCGACCTCCCGCATGACCGTGCGGGCACCGGCCGGGTCGGCGAGCGCGAGGTGGACCCGGCAAAGCAAGATCACGATGACGCGCGTGTCGACGCTGACGCGACCTGGTTCGGCCGCTGGAAGCGAACGTCCGCCAGAGAACTTGCAGTGATCGTGGTTCGTGTCGTGCTGCGGCCAGATCTTGCGCGGGCCGATGAGTCGGCCAGAGTCGACGCGTCCTTAGGTTGTCGGCGATGGTATGACCCTGGAGTGTCGATACACAATCCTGTCCGGGTGCCCGGCTCAGTTCTGCGCCTCGGCGCGATTCCGTGCGCGGGATTGCTTGCTGTTACCCGATCCTCGGAGACGGTATTGGAGTGAAAGCGCTGGCACGATGAGGCTTCGCGTTCGGGCGCGCACTTATGGTTTACAGCGTGATCACGTACGCGGGGCCGGACAACTGGCATCGCGGCCGACGACATGGCCGAGGAAGAGCTGCCGATCGTTGCCAGCGAACGTCGGGCAGCAGCGCTGCTTCAGACTGGCGGCACCGTCATCGGTGCTTGCCTGCCGCTGATCGGCGGGGTCTTCTACCTGGCGGTGTCGGTGATCTTCATCGCCGAGCCGACCCGGCACATGCCTATCCCCGCTGGGCGCGTCACCTAGCAAGGATGAAACGCCGCCGATCCGGCTGCATTGAATATGCGGCAGATCGCCCGGGCATGCGAATTTCACGGTGCCGGAAATGAGGCGTACCCGTACCGGCGAGCGGCGCTGGCCGATGGCAATGGCTGTCCTGCTGACTGGGCTGCTGAGGACAACTCTGCCTCCGCAGCTCAGGCTGAACGAGGCCCGCCCGCGTGCTCTTCGTGGTCCTGCTCGGGCTGGTTGTCGTGCTCATCCTTGCCGATCCCGGGCGGATCGACCGCCAAGCGACCTGGCTGCGCGTCCTGACCGCGCTGCCGATCGCGCTGATCACGATCGCCAACGGGGGCTCGCGGTGGCGCTGGTGTACGCCATCTTGTTCCCGACCCCTTCACCCAGGAGGCGCGCACTCTGCTCGCCGCCGGCGGCGTCATCTGGCTGACGAACGTGATCGTGTTCGCGCTGTGGTACTGGGAACTCGATCGCGGCGGTGCGGCCGCCCGCGCCCTCGGGTCCGCCGCCAAACCAGCGTTCCTGTTCCCCGAGATGTCGAACCCCGAGCATGTCCGTGAGGGCTGGTACCCGGCTTTCGTCGACTACCTGCACCTTTCTTTTAACGCTGCGATGGCGTTCAGCCCGACAGACGTCTCGGCGATCAAGCCGTGGGCGAAGCTCATGATGATGGCCGAGGAGGCGATCTCGGTCGTTGTGGGAATCCTGGTGGTCGCCCGGGCGGTGAACATCCTGACATAGTCCCCCACTGTCTTTGACGAAGGGCTCAGCCGGGACTGACACCTTTTTCGTGAGCCTGACCGGGGGCGCGGTATGACAAAACCACGATGTTGATGCTCACGAGCAGTACCCAGACCGGGAAGACCAGCATCAGCCAGGGGATCGAGGAGCTTCCGAAGAGCAGCAGCAGCCCGGCAGCGTAGCCAAGTCCGGCCACCACCCGGCTGTGGATCCGCACGCCGAGGGCAATCGTCGACGCTACGATCATGAAGACGGCCGCCATCCGCACGGCGTAGACAGCGGCTAGATTGAATGTCGTTCTCCTTCCAAGCTGCCAGATGTCCAGCGGAGGGTTTCCGTTGTGAAGTCCGGCAACTCCGATGAGGGCCCCGAAGAGCGCCGAGAACACGAAAAGCATCGCGATGAATAGCAGGCCGCTTCCCAGGAACACGGTGGCGAGGAACTTGTCCTCGGTTTCCCCGATGCGGGAGCGGACCGCGCCCATGAACCACAGAAAGAAGATGCCGCAGAACGGCACCAGGCCAAGCGCGAACTGGACCTCGCGGCGGCTGCTTGCCTTGGTGAGCCACGCGCCCGGCAGCGTGAGGGTCCGCGGCACGACCTTGCGAAGCAGGACGACAACGAGCGCGAACAAGACGGCAAAGGCAATCCCGGCCAGGCCGGCAGCGCGAGGCGTCCGGAGCGCTCGTGGGGTGATCTCATCTGTCGCTGCATTCGTCATTTCACGCCCCACAGGCGAAACGCAGGTGCCTGCGGCGCATGCCGGGCGCGTCCAATGCATGTGAGCGCAGGTCCGCGGTCAGGCTGGATGCCACCGCGACGTTCGTCCCGCTGTTACGGGCGGTTGCGCCGATGGGGCACTGGCTCCCCGGACGAGCACGCGGCGTCGCAGCGCCTGCTACGGCGGTCACGGCCGTCCCCACCCGCGGAGGTCCCGGACGACGTCGCCGACGGCGCGGACCGCCCCATGCCGGCGCCGGATCACATCCGCGATGACGCCCGTCCAGCCGGTCTGGTGAGAGGCGCCGATCCCGGCGCCGTTGTCGCCGTGGAAGTACTCGCTGAACACCAGGTTGTCCTTCCATGCCGGGTCGTGCTGCAGCCGCTCGACCCCCCCGAAGCAGGGCCGGCGGCCGTCCGGGCCGACCAGGAAGATCGAGATGAGCCTGTCTTGCAGGTCCTGGATGATGGCGTCCAGCGGCAGCCGGTTCCCCGATCCGGCCGGGTATTCCAGGGTGAGCTCGTCGCCGAAGAACCGGTGGTAGCGCTCGAGGGAACTGCAGATGAGGTAGTTGAGCGGGAACCAGAGTGGCCCCCGCCAGTTGGAGTTCCCGCCGAACATGTCGGTGGTCGACTCGGCCGGCTCGTAGTCGATGGTGGCGCGGAATCCTTCGACGTCGAGTTGGTAGGGATGGTCGCGGTGATAGGCCGACAGGGCGCGCAGCCCGTACGGGGACAGGAACTCAGCTTCGTCGAACAGCTTGGTGAACAGCTTTTCCAGCCGGTCGATGCCGACCACGCTCAGCAGCAGCCGCTGGTCGCCCGGCTCCCCCCTCAGCAGGCCGCTCTCACGGAGCTTCTCCCGGTCGTGCAGGCCATGACGTCCGAGGTAGTCGGCGAATTGCTTGCTGACGGTGAGCGAATGCTCCAGCATGTGCTCGTCGATGACGGCGGCCGCTAGCATCGGGATGACCCCCACCATGGACCGCACCTTGACCGGGACCGCGCCGCCGGGCGTGAGCAGCCGGTCGTAGTAGAGCCCATCTTGCTCATCCCACAGCCCCTGGCCGTCGATGGCGTCGGTGATCGCGGCGAAATGCTCCAGGAACTTCAGGACGATGTCGTTGGACGGCCGCTGCCCGCTGCGGTGCAGCACCGCCGCGATGCCCGCCATGGCGATCGCGTAGAACGCCATCCAGCCGGTCGCGTCGGACTGTTCCAGCCTGCCGCCGACCGGCAGGTGGGAGCGGTCGATCGGGCCGATGTTGTCCAGCCCGAGGAACCCGCCCTCGAACAGGTTGTTGCCCTCCGCGTCCTCCCGGTTGACCCACCAGGTGAAGTTGACCAGCAGCTTGTCGAAGACCCGGCTGAGGAAGTCCAGGTCGCGGCCGCCGTCGATGGCGAACACCTCCAGCGCGGCCCAGGCCTGCACCGGCGGGTTGACGTCGCCGAAATCCCACTCGTAGGCCGGCAGCGCCCCGTTCGGGTGCTGGAACCACTCCCGGCACAGCAGGATCAGCTGGTACTTGGCGAACGCGGGGTCGACGTGGGCCAGGGCCACGCAGTGGAAGGCCAGGTCCCACGCGGCGAACCAGGGGTATTCCCACTTGTCCGGCATCGACATGATGTCGAAGGAGTTGAAGTTGCGCCACCGGGCGTTGCGCCCGGACCGGCGGGCCGCCGGCGGCGGCGGCTGCGCCGGGTCCCCGTCCAGCCAGCGGCTCACGTCGTAGTAGTACAGCTGCTTGCTCCACAGCAGCCCGCCGAACGCCTGCCGCATGACCCGGGCCTCATCCTCGCTGGCCGCCCCCGGGGTGAGCTCGGTGTAGAACTCGTCGGCCTCCCGCCGGCGCGGCGGCGATGACCCGCTCGAAGTCCTGGCCGAACCGCGGCCTTCGGCGGCTTGCCGCGCGGGCGCAGCCGCAGCCGCAGCTCGGCCGTGGCACCCGCCGGCACCTCCAGCTTGTACCAGAAGGCGCACTTGGTGCCGCGCCGGTCCGGGTTGACGGTGCCCGCGCCGTGGATCACATGGTCGTTGATCCCGTCCTTCGGGTATGGGGTCTCCGGCTGGGCGCCGTACAGCCGCGCCATGTTGGTCTCGTTCTCGCAGAACAGCAGGGCCGGCGCAGTGCCGTCCGGCCCGCCGTCAGCCAGCAGCTCCAAACCGCCAAGGAACGGGTGCTCCACCCGGGCCGACGCCGCGCCGGACGCTTCCATGACCGGCTTGGGGGCGCCGAGATCCCAGGACCAGGTATTACGGAACCACGCGGTCGGCAGCACGTGCAAGGTGTCGGCGTCCGGGCCGGCGTTGGTCACGGTGACCACCATCAGCACGATCGGTGGGATCAGCCTTCGCGTAATGAACCTCGGTGATCCAGTAGCGGTCGCCGTCGAACACCCCCGTGTCGAGAAGCTCATACTCGGGGTCGAACTTGCCCCGCCTGCCGTTCTCCGCCCTGAGGTCCTCATACGGGAACGCCGACTGCGGGTAGTGGTAGCGCCAGCGGTTCCAGGCGTGGCTGGGCAGCGCGTCCAGATACCACCAGTACTCCTTGACGTCCTCGCCGTGGTTCGCCTCCGCGCCGGTCAGCCCGAACGCGCCGCTCCTTCAGGATCGGATCACGGCCGTTCCACAGCGCCAGCCCCAGGCACAGGCGCTGCTCGACGTCGCAGAACCCGGCCAGCCCGTCCTCACCCCAGCGGTAGGCCTGCGAGCGCGCATGGTCATGCGGCAGGTAGCCCCAGGCCTCACCGTCCGCGCTGTAGTCCTCGCGGACCGTGCCCCACTGGCGCTCGCTCACGTACGGTCCCCACAGATACCAGTCACCGGCCTGGCGGAGGCCGTCTTCCAGCCGCCCGAACCCCGCCACTCGTTCGCTTTCTGCACCCATTGGGTTACCCCCGGTATACGGCGACGGTGAATTTCATCTATGCGCGCACCGAAACTGCGCCGCACTAATGTCCCCCGAAGCGCGCCGGCATACGTCACCCCATGAAGGGTGATCCGGCGATTTCGAGCCGGCCGGGCCCGCAAATCCCGCTTCTTTCGCATCCGCTGTCCCGGCCGCCACTCCTGTGTCCGGTCTTGCTCTGGTTCCATGATCGCGTAGTCGCGGTGGCAGTCCTTGAACAACGGACGGGATGTCGGCCAGGTGAGAACTCTCTTCACAGTCCATCAAGCAGTCGGCTTCGCCGGTGCTGCGCCTGTGGGTGGTGCTGCCGGGCCGGCCTCGGGCTGCGGCGCCTGGAGGTCTTTTTGCGTCGGGCGGTCTGGGGTTGCCCTGGTGAGCATGTGCGGTCCCGGAGCGGCCGGGTTGTCTCATCCCCGGAGGGGGGATCCGCCGGTGTGTGCGTAGGGGCTAGCAAGGTAGCTGCGTGCTGTTCGCTTCTTGTGGCGAGCTGGGACAGGTTCAGTGTCCGGGCCGGGCGCGGTAGCGATGGCGAAGGTCAATCCGAAGGAGAGCAGACAGATGGAACTCAAGCTAGGACCGGTCCCTGGTGGCCGGCGTCACGTCAAAGACACCCGCGGCATGGCGTTTTGCGGGCTCGCTGCCTTCGTCGGCACGCCGCCTGACCAGGAATCCCACATCTATACCGCAACAGGGATCACCTCGGTCACCCCCGAAACCGCGGGCACGATCGATGCGGAGACCCTGTCGAAAGACCTCGGCGTTCAGTGCATGGTCAACGGCGGGCGCTTTTGGACCATGGACGAGCTCGAATACACCGGGGGCGAGGTCGTCGACTTCCAGGGCGTCAAGATGGCCTGGGTCGGCAAGATGACCGCGGAGCAGACGCGCACCGAGTTCGGCAGCACCTATGTGGGCGCGGAGATCGCCCGCGACACCGTCTGGATCTACCAGGCGGGCAACCCGGTGTACCTGCTGCGCACGCCACAGGGCGCGGTCTGGGTGAACCAGGAGTACACCAAAGATGTCGACAAGGACCTGACCATCGACAGCCTGGACCAGCTGGGCGGCAAGCTGACCTTGCCCCAAGGCTGGACGTTCGAGACCAAGGTGCTCACCAAAGACCTCGTGCTCGATACGAGCCGCTCCCGGGGCATCGCATCCATCCTGCGCGACGAACTGGGCTGCTCCTACCAGTGCACCGGCCTCGACGACAGCGCCAACTACGTGCCATGACCCTCACTGAGCTCTGGCACCACCACGGGATTGGGCCCTTGCGACGTGAGGCGATCAAGCGCAGAACCTCCGAGGTGCTCGCGCGTCGGCGGGACATTGTGTGACGCTGGGGTGGCCAAACGGCGCCTCGTCCGACCGTTGCCCGCCGGGCGCTAGGACCGTCGCCTGCCGCGGGGCGACCGTCCTTGACATGTAAGGGATTCCTAAGGGTGGCCGGTGTTATTCACCCTGCTGCGTGCCGGTCCGCCGCATCCGACCCGGGCTGTGCCAACGTGATCAGCCTCGGAAGATTGAGAACCTTCCTGGCGGAGTTTGGAGGTCACTTGCCGGACTTCATTGACGACGGTGCAGACAGTGCCGCGCCGGGCGCCGAATCCCGGTGGTGGCAGCGCCTCGCGCGCTCCTTCGTCTCGGCAGACAGCTACGGGCTGGTGCTGCTGCTCGTGGTGGTGACCTACGTGGTCTCGGTCTCAGTGACCGAGCAGCGGGCCGCTTCGGTCGTGCTGGCCGTTCAGCTGGCAACGGTCTGGCTCACCCTGCGGACCTCACACGCGCACCGTGTGGTCCGGCTCCTCGCCGACATCGTGCTGTGCCTGGCCGCGGTCGTCGTGGTCGTGAGCCTGTTCGTGCACAACCCGGGTGACCAGCTGGGCGCGATCTTCACCGTCTGCTGCCTGCTGTATCTGATCGCGCCATTTTCCATCGTGCGCCATCTGATACTGCGGCGGGCAGATCGACACCGAGACGCTGCTCGGGGCCGTCGCTGCCTACCTGCTGATCGGCATGTTCTTCGCCTTCGCCTACAAAGCGGCCGGCGAGTTCGGAAGCGTGCCGTTCTTCGGCTCGGCAGGGGACGGCACGCTCAGCCAGGACCTGTTCTTCAGCTTCGTCACGATGACCACCGTCGGATACGGGAACCTGGTGCCGGCCGCCAACCCCGGGCAGACGTTCGCGGTGCTCGAGGCGGTGACCGGGCAGTTATTCCTCGTCGTGGCCGTCGGGAAGATCATCAGCAGCATGCAGCCCAGACGCGGCGATCGATCCGGCCCCTGACCCGGCCGGGGCGCTACCGCATCGCGCGAATCGTGGTATCGCTGCTTGTGGGCCGGCGGCAAGCTCAGCAGTGTGCTTGTGCTGATCTCCAGGCGGCAGGGCTGGAATGACGAGCAGTCCGACCCCTAAATGACGAACATCCACGACCGTGACGACGATCCGCCCAAACACTCGCGGCTGTTATCACCCGCAACGGGCGATCCGTCAGATGCGGACACGTCGTCGGTGCGGCAGCAAAGTTCGCCGTTAAGAGATCCTCGCGGGTGTTCGATCAGATCTGACGCCCGATCGCCGGCACGAAGGAAACCGGCGAAGGCGAGGATGCGAGCGGGCGCAATCGGTCCTCGATGAACACCGAGAAGTACTGACCAGAATCCGACAGCGCGAGCTTCCGCTGGCGCCAGCAACGGTTGCTGCGGATTCTCGTCGGCCCGGTGCGACGGCCTGGTGGCCGAACGGTTTCAGAGCAGGCGCAGGTCGACTGCCCGCTCGATGGCCTGTGAGCGCGACGTTGCCGCGAGCTTCTGGTAGATCGATCGGAGGTGGGCCTTCACGGTGTTGTGCGAGATGTAGAGGGAGGCTGCTATCTGCGAGTAGGTGCTGGTTGGTAGCAGCCGGAGGACGCGCAGCTCGGCAGCGGTCAGTGGCTCGATCGGCTCACCGCGGGCGCGGCCGGCGGCGGGCTGGGTGGCGCGAACGTCGAGAGCGGCGGTGACCAGTTGCTCCATGAATGGATCTGATCGCGCCTGCATGGAGTGCTCGACCAGGTAGGTGGTCACCTGGGGTGCTGTCGTGACGATCGTGTTGAGGAATCCTTCGTGGCGGGCGGTTTGCAGCGCACTGGCCAGGATGCCGCTGGCCGTGGGGTCACCGCGCCCGATCGCGGCGGCGGCCAGGAGTAGCTGACGCACCAGCGCGCGCCGTGGGGTCAGATCAGCCAGTCGTGACGCCCGAAGGTGTTCCTGTGCCGCGTGGGAATCGTTGGCGGCCAGCGCGATCTTGGCTAACAGCAGGCCGCGACGGGCAGCCGGCCGGCGACCTCGGCGTCGAAGTTCGCCAGCAGATCCCGGATCTCGATCAGCGAGAAATACAGGTCGTGATCGCGGAGCTCGCCCAACTCACCGGACATCCGCCACCTGTGCAGCCGCAGCGGAGGGTCGAAGCGGGCTGCCAACACCAACTGGGCGCCTCGGCCGGCCAACGCTCGACTAGCTCGGTCATGTCCTTAGAAACCGCCGACGCCACGGTATGGAAATCGTTGACAATGATCGCTGACCCTGCGGGCAGCGTGGCGACATCGTTCACGATCGACGCAGTGACATCGGCCGACATGACGTTGTCCATCGAGAGCAGCTCGGCGGCATCGGCGCCGAACCCCGGCGCCATCTCCCGGGGAGCCTCGATGAACGCGGTCCAGAAGCGCAGTGGGTTAGCGTCAGCTTCGTCGCACGACATCCAGGAGGTAACGCCGGATGGCCTTATAGCGGCCCAGCTCGACAACAGCACGCTCTGGCCGGTCCCGGCCGACCCGACGACCACGGTCAGGCGCTTGCCAGCCGCTTCCGTAAGCCGATTGTGTAACACCGATCTGGTGATCAGCGTGTTGGGTAGCCTCGCGCCGATGCGCAACACCAAACTCCTCGCGAACCTGATCGCTCTCGACGTGGTTGTGATTGCTGGTCTGGGCGCTGACGCATCTGTTCGATGTGCCCACGGATTCCGCCATCGGGCTGGTTCTTGTCGGTATCTGCTCGGCTGGGGGCGCGGCGTCGAACGATGGTCTGCGCCGCTTGCGACCTTGTCGAACCTGCTCGTCCTATTGGTCATAATTCTGGTGGTCATCAGGTACGCGGGTGATGTCGTCGAGGCCGTCACAAACGGGGTCGCGACGGTGGCAGCGATCACCGTAATCGCGGGCCCTAGCCCTCGGATGGACTGTCGCCGGGCCGAGTGCCGGGCTGCGTGTCGTCGGCGCGCTGGTCACCGGCATCCGCGCTAACGGCCTAGCGCTTGCGATTGCGCAGGCATCGTTTCCGGCTCGCGGGCGTGCATGCGGCGGTGGTCACGTTCGGCGCCCTCGTGCTGCCACTGGCGACAGCGTTCCTGGTCGCCGGATGGCGCAAGCGGTCGCGATCCGGCACGACAACCACCGAGCCAGGGCCGTCCACCGTCAGCCAATGAGGAGCGGAAGTCCCCAGCTCGCAACGTTGCCGCTGGGCCGCCGGGTGAGTCCACCCCGGCCTAGACCAATCGGGACTGGCACCGGCCGAGTCACGCAAGGGACCGAGCAGACGGCGAGACCTGCCCGATCACATCTCGCGGGGAAAGCCTCGCTGGGAGCATGGTCGGCGCGGTGGTGATGAGCCTGCGACGGGCCGACGACCATCAGAACGCAGCCGATCTCTGGATCGGGCGGGACCCTACATCGAACTGGAACGTGGACCAAGTTGCCGTCCTCGCCCGCGAGTAACCGAATCCGGCCGGCAGTGCATGCCTTTTTTCTCACCCCTCAAGGGGGATGGCTGGGGTTGGGTGGGGTGCTTGTCTGGTGTCAGCACCCGGGCGCGTCCGTGGTGCATGAGGTGGCGGTGTCGGGCCGCTGCGGTTCGGAGGGTGGCATGGCGGTGATGGCTGAGGGTCGTACGGCACGGCGGTCTGGTGCGCTGGCCAGCGATGCGGAGCAGTTGAGTCGGGCGGATCGGGTGGCCCGGGGGAAGGATGCCCGGGCGGTGGCGCCGTTGGAGTCGCATGCGCAGTTCCGGCCGGATGGGTCGCGGGATCCGGTCGGGCTGCTGCTGGGGCAGGCCAAGGTCGCGGGTGCCGGAGCGGGTGCCGATCCGGCATGGGCGGATGCTGGTGTCGCCGTTCACGTTCTATCGGGGGGCTGCGCTTCCGATGGCGGCGGATCTGGCGGGCACGCGGTTGGGTGGGGCGACGGCCACGGAGACCAATGAATTCTGAGGATTGTCAGGGCGATAGCGACCGCCCTGGAGAGCTACACCTGGCCGCTGGTGGCGATGTGGCCGACCCACGATCCCGTCGCGTGGTGACGACAGTCCGGTACTGCATGATTTGCGGCCGGGCGGTCACACACCTCGGAGCTGTTATCGGCCGTCAGTGGAACGAACGGCACTCCGCCTAGTTGGCCAAGCCATCTGGGAAGATCGAACCGATCAGGTAGGGCGCGCTCATGTTCGTGCGGCACCGCGCATTCCACGACGGCCGCGTCGGCCCCTTCGTCACCTTCGTCGACCACACCCGCTCCGACGGTGCCCTAGCTTGCTGGGAATCTGGAGTAGGCGGGGACGACGCGGAGGCGAATAGCAGCGACCGCACGGTTTGCGGAACCGGTAGGCAAGACCGGGCCGGAGCAGAGAATGACGGGTGAGTCGCCCGGGAGCCTGGTCACCGAAGGCGTCCGCAGCCTCGAGGTGCGCTGGATTTTCCCGGGCCAGCTGGAGACTTCCGTGGCCGGGTGGTTCGGACGGTTCCCGGCGAGGACGGAATCACGCGAGGACACCTACCTTCTGCATCCGCAACTGCCGGGCTGTCGGTGAAAGTCCGCGGGGGCGCGGCCCTCGAGGTGAAGGCGTACCGCGGCAGTCCAGGAATCCTAGATGTAACAGGCCGCGCCCGTGGACACCTGGTGTCCTGGCAGAAGTGGTCGTTTCCGTTCAGCCCGCTCAGCCAGGACAGCGCTGACCCGGCTGGCTGGACGCCGGTTCTCAAAGAGCGGTGCATCAGCCAGTTCTCACTGACCAGCGGACCGACGGCGGCGCGCGGCCCAGGGCTGATCCAGGAGCCTCGGTGCGAGGTCGAACTCACCGAAGTCCGCATCCGCGGCCAGCACTGGTGGACCCTGGGATTCGAGGCGACCGGCCCCGCCGAGCTGCTCCGCAGCGAACTTGAGGCCACCGCCGCGGTCGTGTTCGCCCGCGCCTTGCCCGGTGAAATGGAACCCGGATCGGATGAATCCAGGTCCTACGCGGAGTGGCTCGGCCAGATGCCGGACCGCGAAAAATGACGGCGACGCCTGAAACTGCCGGCCTGCTGGGCCGGCAGGCCGGCCGTTCGGCTCGGTGAGCTTGTGCGCCCGCCGCGGACCCGGCCGGGCCGGCATCAGCCCGGCCACATCGCCGTCAGAACACCGGGCTGGAGGCGGGTATGGAAGCCCTAGACCGCGCGGGTCCGGTCGACCGCGTCCCGTCCGCCGTATACGACCAGGCCGTAGATGACGAGGATCCCGATCGCGATGTAGGCCAGAGACCAGACCGGGTAGTAGGGCAGCCACCAGACTGCGCTGATGGCGAGGACGCCGCCGGCGATGATGCCGATCCAACGGCTGAACTTGGGAGCCCGAGAGGACGCCGAAAGAACTACCGATCAGGATGACGGCGACGATGAAGTACACCCAGCCGTAGGTCTTGAGGCTGTGCCCGAAAATTCCGGCTTCGAGGTTGTTCGGCACGGCGCCGTGGTAGCGCCAGGCCCATATCGCGTCGAAGAATCGCATGATGCCGGTGATGCCCAGCACCGTCCCGGCGAAGAACCGCCAGCCACTACCTTTTTCTTCCATGACACGTTTCCCTTCCTCAGATCTCGCCTACCGGCGGTGGAGTCCACGTCTCGTTGAGGATTTCTTTTCGGGGCAATAGAACGTGCGCAAGGGCAGAGGCTACCCGGCGATGCAGGAAGTCAGTTGGATGCGCCGCTGTTGGGTTTCGTGTTGAATCTAGGTCTCGATCGAGCCGTCGCTGTCGAGCTGAACGTCATCCACGATCGCAGGCCGGTTGAGTGAATTGCCGATCCGAACGGCCTCCGTCGTGGAGCACGCCGCGCATTCTCGACCGTCCGCCGCTAGGCCTCGTCGGAACCTGCGGCAGCGTTGGCTTCCTCGAGAGCTTCATCGTGACAGTTTCCGCCGCGGTGTCCGCCGCGGCCTCGTCCTTGAAAATTGCCAACACGACGATCTTGTTTGCCATGAGGATCCCCTTGGGTTTGAGCGGCCATGAGCAGCCGCGACGAGGTGCGTCTCGTGGGCGGGGCAACCCGCTGATGGCGATATCACCTTCTCCCGGTGGCCTGCGCTCGCTGGCGCCGTGCGCGCAGGCCACACCGACGACGTGAACGGAAACCACAGCCAACCCTGGCGCAACCAGCGACCGAATGCATCGCCCGTGCGAGGGTGACTCGATCCGACCCGCCTGACTCCGGCCGAATCCCGCGACACCGTGCATGATGCCTTAAGTCCGGTCCCGCGCGGCTGGTCGCCGCGCGCGCATGTCGCGATCTTGACGTGATGACCTTGAAACCGAGACCGAACAAGCCCCGGTCTTGCCCGCGAATCAGATACCGGGAAGTCCCCGCGCCACACCACCAGCGCGCGCCGCGGTCGCGGACTGCTGTCGCGTCTAGTCGCGCGCCGGCTCGGCGGGAACTCGGGTGGGGTTGAAGGCGCTTGCGGTACCAGAGGACGTCCGTTCCGGATGGGAAGTCCTCGACTCGACCGACCAGTTCGTAGCCGTTCCGCTCGTAGAGAGCTCGAGCCTGAAAGGCGTAGGTGAAGTGGACGGTCTGGGAGCACCCGCGGGCCGCCGCCTCGGCTTCGGCGGCGGCGATGAGCCGGGTGGCGAGGCCCCGACCGCGGAGACTTGGCTGCACCCAGAGGTTCTGCAGCTCGCAGCAGTCGCCCCAGGTCCATCCGCTGATACCGGCGACGACCGTGCCGGCGTCGCGCACGAAGATCGCCAGGTCGACTTCGTCACCGAGTCCCATGGCGGCGGACGCCTCACGACGTATCTGCGCTTCGAGGACTTCGATGTCGAGCGGATTCGGGTGGTCCTCGACGTGGAACTCCACAGCGACCGACTCGTCAGACGTCGACGATCTGCTCGATCAGCGAGACGTCGTCGAAGTACGTGCGGAACGACCGGATCTTCTCCGCCGCGGAAGTCGGCCACGGTGACGCCGGCCATCCGGACGTGCCGTCCCGTTGCGTCCAACACGGCATCCTCGCCGAGGACCAGTGGCCCGGTGTGATCGGCTTCGATGAGCCATTCGGCGAACGCCTTGTTGCCCACCTCGTCGAGTCCTCGGAACATGATGACGACGTTGGAAAACGCGGTGTCACGGACAGCGGCGAGGTCGGCGAGATCGGTCAACCCTGACACCGTCGCGATCGGCGACCACCCGACGACATCGTCGGTGAACAGGGTGCCCGGATCGACCGAAGCGCCACCGACCTCGGCCTCGATCGCCTTCAACAGCACGTCTTTGCGCGATTCGCTCATTGCGGCCCCTGTTCCCGTTGTCTGGCAATCCGGCGTGCGTTCATGAGCCGAGGGCCTGCGCCTTGGCCGGCGTGAACTCTTCGTCTGTCAGCGCGCCCGAGGCGTGCAACTGTGCGAGGTGTTCGATCTGGTCGGCCGGGTCCGCCGGAGGCGGCGCATATTGCGCCTGCTCCTGGCCTGGTCCTGGTCGTCGTCGGCCGGCGCCTGCTCGTCGGCCGGCGCCTGCTCGTCGGCCTGCTGTCGGCCTTCCGCCGGTGGTGAGCAATCGCCCCCCGGCACCGCTCCGGCAACGAGCGCCCGGCGTCTGGTCCGTCGCCTGAATCCCATCGAGAACCCCTTCCCGTGCGTCCGCCCAGAACATGTTGGATCAGAGCTCCACCGTGCCACGGGTCGTCGGAACCGTCCTCATCCCGAACGGGTGAAATCGTTCGCCGCAGCGACGTGCGGCACACCGCGACGGGTCGAGGTGCCCCCGAAGCAAGGCTCCGGCGACCGCCTAGCTGGCTGCCGGCGTCGAGGTACGACACCGGCGGGCCGTTTACATTGAGCGGGTGCGGACGCCGATCAAGCACCCGCCGGACCCGATGTACGCGGAGTTCGAAGTGCACCGGACGATGATCCGCGACCGCGTTCGCACTGAGGCGTTCCGGCGGGCGATCGACTCGGTGGTGCGCCCCGGCGACATCGTTCTCGACGTCGGGGCGGGAAGCGGCATCCTGAGCGTGTTCGCGGCGCGGGCGGGTGCTGCGCGCGTCTACGCGGTGGAACAGACGTCGGTCGCCGTCCTCGCGCAGCAGCTGGCCGCCGCGAACGGGGTTGAGGAGATCGTCCAGGTGATCCACGGCGACATCCTGGACGTCGAGCCGCCGGAACGTGTCGATGTGATCGTCTCGGAGTGGCTCGGAGGGTTCGGGATCGACGAGGGGATGCTCGTTCCGGTCACCGCCGCGCGGGACCGCTGGCTCAAGCCGGGCGGAGTCATGATCCCCCGCTCGGTCACCGCGTGGGCCGCGCTGGTGCACGACCGCTATCTCGAGGACATGGTGAGCTTCCTGCGGGACAACCCGTACGGCCTCAGGCTCGATGACCTGGTCGACAAGACGGTCAACGAGATTCTCTATTCCGGCACGTTCCGTCACCTTGCGGCAGGTGACAGGCGCTCCGAGCCGAGTCGGTTGTGGACGACGGACGCGGACCTGATCCCGCTCGAGCAGGCGCAGGCGCCCCACGAGGCCGAGACGCTGCTGCCTGTCCGCGAACCCGGAACGGCCAACGCCCTCGCACTATGGTTCAGCGCCGAACTCGCGCCCGGCATATCGCTTTCCGTGGGACCCGGCGATCCACCGACACACTGGGGAATGACGACGGCCCCGCTGAACTCGCCCGTGGAACTCACGCCCGGCATGGTCGTTCGCGCCAGAGTCAGGACCACCCCGGCTCGCCCGATCGGGACATGGACGAGCTGGGCCATCGCGCTGCCAGGCGCCGACTGGGAGGAGCACGACGAGCAGGCGGTCTGGGAGGAGATCGACGACTGAGCAATCTCAGGAGCCCCGAGGGACTCCTCGGCAGCACGCCGCGACCGGCAGTGTTTGCGCAGATCAGCGGCACCCCGGGACCTTGTGGATCGCGATTCGTGGCAAGCATGGACTGAGGCCTTCACCGCGGCCTTCCACGACGACCCGCTCGCGCTTCACACCATCGTGAGTGCGCGCAACCACCCCTGGCCTGCTTGCCATCCTCCACCGAGTGGCACGCGTGTCACGGTCTCTGGGCGTGAGTTTCTACCGTTCTAGAACGGCCTGATCGTCTAACTGTGGGTACAGCGAGACATCGCGTCCGCCGCTTGTTCTGCGACAACGAGAATGCGACGCTCGGACCTTCGCTGCTGGGTCTGCCGGTGAGTAGGAGCACGCTGCTGCGCTTGGTGCGGGCGTTGCCGGAACGTCAGACGAGCCCGGTCGCGGCGCTCGGTGTCGAATGACGAGACAGCGTTGATCACGTGATCGCCGTGGTGGATGTCGCGGAGCAGGGCAACTCGTCGCCGCGGTGGCTGAGCTGGCTGAAGATCGCGCTGGGGGTGATCCTGCTCGCCCGCCGGCCGTCCACTCCGGGGTCTGTCCGGTGATGTTGGAATCGTGTGCTGGTTACGCCTCTGCTGTCTTACCTGCAAGCGCCCCGATGATGAGGACGTCGAGGATGTGACGGTCGACGCCCAGAACGGGTAGTAGGGAATAAGAAGAACCTTGCGTGAGCTGGCAGTGACGCGAGGGTGATTGCCGTGATCCGGGCCCACAACGCGCCCCGCATCACGTAGATCCCTGCCAGGAGGCGGAACCGGCCCGGGCGTCGGCCTGAAGACGAGCGAACCAGGCGTGAGATCGCCCGGATCCGCGTCCGGGAAGTCCTCGGCGGACGGCACGATCTCGGCGGTAGTGCGGTCGTTGGTGTCCTTGACGAAGCGGCGGAACTCGGCATTGGTCACGGGATGCTTCTCAATCAGGAACGCCGACACGTGCTCCTCGTGGGCCGGACGCTCCTCCGGATACTGCTCGTCACTGCCCATGACGAAGCAGCCGGCCGGCACGGTTCCTGCTCGATTCCGGCGACGTGGGACGGGGCTGGGATGTTGAGGATGTCCAGGATGGTTTGCGTCCGGCGACGAAGGCCAGCGTGCATCCGCCATCGCGCAGTCTCCCCTGTCACCCCGTTCGGGCTGGTCCGTTCATCCCCGTTCGGGCGATGCCATGGCGGGCCGCGCGAGGTGGGATAGCCATGGGAAGCGAAGGGGCGTTATGCATGACATCCGGGCCACCGCGGAGGTGCGGGCACTCATCGGAGCGGACAAGCTCCGCGAGCTGGATGAGGACGCCAACGAGCGGTACGAGTGCTGGCAGTGCGGCAGGACGCCGCTGTGCCAGACCGCACGTCAGTCATGGTGCTCGCCTACCCGGTTTCCGGGGAGGTCGAGCTCGCGCATGGCGCTGCGCAGATCCGCAAATCATCGAGGTCGACGTCGCCGGGATGAGGACAGGTGCCGGGCAAGATTCCTGCACCGCAACATCGCCAGCGAGCGGAACGGCAGCTTCGCCGAGGCGAAACTCGCCCGGCCTGGCGTGGGCCGGGCGGTGGCTGCTTGACCGGCGCCGGCTCGCGGACTGGGAAGTGGCATGGGCTTCTGTTGGCCAAGAGTGGACCAAGTGCTTCCGGTCGCGGGGCTAGCCCATGGCGACCCGTACTCGCCGTCCGCCGGTGACGAACATCGGTGAGTCGACAGGAGAGGAGCAGGGGTCATGAAGCTGTCCGCCAGGCTGCCCCCGGATGACGAAGGCGCCAAGCTCATGCGCTTTGAGAACGTCCGCGGTCAACGCGGGTAAGGACGTTGTTGGACTACATATCTGATTGGCTGCATGACGCAGTTTCTTGTGGGGGTGGTATCTGATGAATGCGACAACCAAACGCTGGCTGGCCCGCGCCTCGTTCGCGCTGATGCTGGTTGCTGTGGTCCTGCTGCTCGCGGTCGCGGGGTGGCGCAGTCTGGCGCTGGTGGGGTTCGCCGTGATCGGTGTGTGCGCTGTGCTGGCGGGCGGGTACTGGTTCCTGGCCAACCGGGGTGTGCTGCGGTGGCTCGCGCTGGTCCTGGTGATCGCCGCGCCGGTGGGCATCCTGGTGGCATTTGCGTATGCCCACCTGCTGTGGGTCGCCATCGTGGCCGTCGCACTGATGGTGGCCGCGGCCGCAACCGCGCGAGCCGCGCTCCGCACTGGCGGCCAGGACGCGGCCATGCCCGCCGTTCCGGCGGCGCGCCCCCAACGGCCGTTTGTGATCATGAACCCGAGGTCGGGTGGGGGGAAGGTCACCAAGTTCGGGCTGAAGGAGAAAGCGGAGGCGCTGGGCGCCGAGGTGGCGCTGCTGCAGGGCCCCGGCACCGTGGACGTGGCGGCCCTGGCCCGCCAGGCGGTGGCCGATGGCGCGGACCTGCTCGGGGTGGCCGGCGGGGACGGCACCCAGGCGCTGGTGGCCGGCATCGCCGCCGAGCACGGCTTGCCGTTCCTGGTGATCAGCGCCGGGACTCGTAATCACTTCGCCCTCGATCTGGGGCTGGACCGGGAGGACCCGGCCACCTGCCTCGACGCCCTCAACGACGGGGAGGAGCTGCGGGTGGACCTGGGCATCATCGGGGATCGCACATTCGTGAACAACGCCTCGTTCGGCGCCTACGCCGAGGTGGTGCAAAGCCCGGCCTACCGCGACGACAAGCGGGGCACGACCATGCAGATGCTGCCCGACCTGCTCAAGGGCCACCAAGGGGCCCACCTGACCGCCCAGGCCGCAGGTGCCACGATCGATGCCCCGCAGGCCCTGCTGGTCAGCAACGACCCCTACGGCATGGGCGACGTCGCTGGCCTGGGCAGGCGTGCGCGGATGGATGTCGGCACCCTGGGCGTGGTCGCCATCCGGGTGGACAGTGCCCGGCAGGCCGTCGAGCTGATCCGCCGTGGGCACGGCACCGGACTGACCGTGCTCACTGCCGAGCAGGTCACCGTGGACGCCGACGCGCCCCAGATCCCGGTCGGCATCGACGGCGAGACGGTCATGCTGCCCACACCGGTCCGCTGCACCATCCGGCCGAAGGCGCTCCGGGTGGTCGTGCCGAGAGGACGGCCCGGCGTCCCCGCCCCCAAGC
Organism: uncultured Actinomycetota bacterium; assembly: GCA_963748415.1. Classification (GTDB taxonomy): domain Bacteria; phylum Actinomycetota; class Actinomycetes; order Mycobacteriales; family Jatrophihabitantaceae; genus CAVVJA01. The sequence goes on from CAVVJA010000013.1 coordinate 141,157, forward strand.
AGGCCCTGGAATGGCCGCGGCTGCGGCAACTCGCCTCCTTCCGTCACCAGCCAGACGGCGAGCCGCTCCCCACCCAGCCAGACAGGGAGCCAAGCCCGCACGCACAGTAGGAGGCGGGCTGAGTGGCCGTCCATTCCCGGCCGAGGCAGCCTCGGCAGATGCAGCAAAGACTGCGGGCTGCTCGGACATGCCACCGATCAGCCGAACCAGCTTCCCCAGGTCAGGACAACTAGCCCGAGTTTCCCGGGCTAGCCGCCGAAGTTCTGCCCGGGCCCGGAGATCGTGTGTGGATCGCGCACCTCGAACTCGCGGAGGAAGGGCTTCATGTCGCGGAGAATCGAGATCGGGTTCCGTCGTTGCTTGATGCTGAACAGCGCGACGAGGGCGGGCACGGCGATGGCATAGAGCACCAGCGCCACGAGCTCGCTGAGTACGGTGCTTCCCGGCACCGGATCGCCCTTCAGGCGTGAGACGAAGGCATCCACGCCGTTGCTGGTCTCGTTCAGCCAGTACATCGTCCGGGCGGCCAGTTCGATGTCCGCCTGTTCCTGGGCGCTGAACCGCCGCCGGAAGTTGGCCTCGATGACATCGGGGACGTTGGTGAAGTCGCCGCGGGCGGCCGCCTGGGCCCATGCGATGGCCGCCCACTTCCGCGCATCGAATGACTCGGGCTGAAGCCCCTCGAACGCGGCGAGCTCGGCCTCGGGAAGGCCTTCGGCCAGCGCCCACTCCCGATGGGCGAAGCTGCACTGGCGGCATGAGTTTGCGCCCGCCACCGCGAGCATGATCTCCTCGCGGAAGACGGGATCGAGGCGGTGCTTCCCGTAGATCGCCCAGAGGTCACGTGTCCGTCGGAGCAAGAGCGGCAGTTGACCCCTTCTTCCGCTGCCCGATGATCGGGTGGTGCAGGCCGTGGGCGGTCATCGGGCCCCACTCAACCGCGCCTCCGGTAGCCACGTTGGCAACAACTGCGTCCTTGACCTGTTGCGCGGTCGCCACGGCGCGTTCTCTCATTCCGGCATCCTGCCCGGCCGTCGCAGCCTGCTGCTGATCGTTGCTCTGGGGTTCCATATCAGACTCTTCTCTCGAGGCCCCGCCGCAGGGCCGGGTGATGGATCACGTTCGCCGGAGCATGCCAGGGCCTCGTCGCGGCGCAATCGAACGGCCTGGCCATGTCATCGGATTTTCGCGTCAGGACGGCGTGGCGCCCTGTGCTCTGGCCAGCACCGGTTCCACGTTTCCCGCTCCGTGCTCGAGCTGGTAGTCGAGGTTAATAGCGGCGTTGATGAGGGCCAGGTGGCTGAAGGCCTGGGGGAAGTTGCCGAGTTGTTCGCCGGTGAGCCCGATCTCTTCGGAGTACAGGCCGAGGTGGTTGGCGTAGGTGTGCATCTTCTGGAAGGTCAGTTCGGCATCGGTGAGCCGGCCGGCCCGGGCGAGGGCGTCCACGTAGAAGAAGGTGCAGAGAGAGAAGGTGCCTTCGTGCCCGCGCAGCCCGTCGGGGGAGGCGCTGGGGTTGTACCGGTAGACCAGGCTGTCGGAGACCAGCTCCTGATCCATTGCCTTCAGGGTTGATAGCCACATGGGGTCGGTGGGGGTGACAAAGCCCATCAGGGGCATGAGAAGCAGGGAGGCGTCCAGCACGTCGGTGTCGTAATGCTGGGTGAAGGCGCCCTTGTCCGGGTGCCACCCGCGGTCCATGATCTGCTGGTAGACCTTGTCGCGTTCGGCCATCCAGCGGCTGACGTTGCCGGGCCGCCCGTGGTGGCCCGCCAGACGGATCATGCGGTCGAGAGCGACCCAGCACTGGAACCGCCCGTAGGTGAAATCTTTGCGGCCGCCGCGGGTTTCCCAGATGCCTTCCTCGGGCTGGTCCCAGTGCTCGCACACCCAGTCGATCATTCGGGTAAGGTCCATCCAGCCCCGGTGCGCCGGGCCCAGGCCGCGGGAGTCGGCGTGATAGATGGCGTCCATGGCCTCGCCATAGATGTCGAGCTGGAGCTGGTCGGCGGCGCCGTTGCCGATGCGCACCGGCCGGGACGCACGCCAGCCCTCGAAGTGGCCGAGTGTTTCCTCACTCAGGTCCGAAGAGCCGTCGACCCGGTACATGATCTTCAGCGGATGGGCGCCTTGGCCCTTGCTTTCCTCAACGCGGTCGCGCAGCCAGCGCCCGAACCCGGCGGCTTCCTCGACATAGCCCAGCCCCAGCAGCGCATACACCGAGAACGAGGCGTCGCGGATCCAGGTGTAGCGGTAGTCCCAGTTCCGCTCCCCCCCGGTCAGCTCAGGCAGCCCGGCGGTGGGCGCGGCGACCAGCGCGCCGCTGGGCGCGTACGTCATGAGCTTGAGCGTCATGGCCGAGCGTGACACCATCTCCCGCCAACGTCCCCGGTAGGTGGAATGGCCCACCCAGCCCCGCCAGAAGGCCGCGGTGTCGTCGGACAGCTGCTCCAATTCGGCCGGCGTTATCCGCCGGGGCTGGCCGCCGCCCATGGACTCCATAACCACCCCGCTGACCTCACCTTCCTGCAGGGTGCGGCTGATGCGGATGTCGTCTCCCAGCCGCTCCACGGTCACCCCCTGATCGCCCAGCGAGACAGCGCGCTCACCCACCGGGTTCAGCGTCAGCTCCATGCCATCGGAGCGGAAGACGAAGCCGTCGTCGGTGATCTCCAGCTTGTGCGGGGCCCGGCCATAGTCGAACCGCGGCCGGACCTCCATCACGAAGCGCATGGTGCCGCGGACGGTCCGTAGCATCCGCACCAGCCGGTGCCGGTCGGTGGGCCTGTCCCCGGCGACGGGCATGAAATCGGTCACCTCGCCCACCCCGTCGGGTGTCATGAACCGGGTGATCAGCATCGCGGTGTCGGGGAAGTACAGCTGGCGGCTGACGTAGTCGCTGGTGTCCGGGGCGATCCGGAAGTACCCGCCCTTGTCGGCGTCCAGCAGCGAGGCGAAGACGCTGGGCGAGTCGAACCGGGGGCAGCAGAACCAATCCACCGTCCCGTCCGTGCTCACCAGCGCCGCGGTCTGCAGATCACCGATAAGCCCGTGATCACTGATGTTGGGGTAGCGCTCCATGGCCGGCTCCTCTCCGGTTGAGACTCAGATGCTGGGTGATGGGGATGCTGGGGGCCAGCGAGTATTCATCGCGGCCGGGGCTCAACCGGGCCGCGCTGGTTACGATCCCTGGGTTCATGTCGCTGCCATGCTCTCGCCTGGCGGGCGTCTGCGCCTGACCCTTCCGGGGTTGATTCCAGGCAGCCGGGCGGCCGACTGCCTGGAATCAGCCTGATGCGGGACGCCAGCTCTCGGCACGTTGACCGGCACATGCTGGGTCGTTCGGGCTGCTGTTGCGCCTGGGTGGTGCTGCCGGGCCGTCCTCGGCCTGCGACGCCTGGAGGTCTTTTTTGCGTCGGGCGGTCTGGGGTTGCCCCGGTGAGTATGTGCGGTCCGGGGCGGCCAGGTGTCTCATCCGCGGAGGGGGGATACGCCGGTGTGGGCGTAGGGGCTATCAAGGTAGCTGCCGGGTGTGTGGCCTGGCGGTGGGGTGGCGAGATGACGGTGGTGCCCGGCCGCAGGGTGGCATCGGGGCCCAGTGCACCGGCCTCGACGCCAGTGCCAACGACGTGCCATGACCTTCACTGAGCTCTGGCACCACCACGGGATTGGGGGAGAAACGTCGTGATCTGGGCGATCTTGGCACTGCTGGGAGTTCCTCTCTGGCTCTGCGCTGCGGGCATCTTGGTGATGGTGTTGCGGAACCGTGGCTTGCGAAAACGGTACGGCGACATCCCCGTGCGGGTTCTACGCCCCGGGAAGAAGCGCTGGACGCGCGGGCATGGGCTGTGGGTCTCTGACGTCTTCGCCTGGCGCGGAAGCCCAGCCGCATGGAACGAGTACCTCATCCACGTCACCGCGGCGACTACCCGGGATGTCCGAGCCGGAGGAGCTGAAGCCGTTGCGCCGTCTCGGCGACGCCGCAGCGGTCGCGGTCCTGACAACAGCCGACGGCAGCCACCTCCACGTGGCCACCGACGCCGAGCACCGGACGGCGCTAAGCGGCCCCTTCAAGGCGACAGCTATGCAACCCTGAACCCCTCGGTGTTAGGTACTCGGGCCGAGTGGACAGCCCGGAGCAAGCACCGCTCGTGACGTACGAGTGCGTCGACCTTTAGGGACTCGTTATTCTCCGGGCCGGCTGGCGGCTGGCGTGCGGCGGATGAGGCGTCGTTCGGGGACCTCGGCCAGCCCGGCCGGGGCGGCGGGCCCTGGTGGCGGGGTGAGCCGGGGACCGTAGCGCTTGGCCAGTGGGTCGGCGCTGAGCCCGTGGGCGAGGACGCTGAGCAGTACGGTGAAGGCGATCACGGTGATGGCCGGATTCGCTGCGGCCTCGCCCAGGTCCTCCAGGGCGAGCAGCCCGAAGACGACCGAGGCCAGGCCGCGGGGGCCGAACCAGCCCACGAACAGCACCGCGGGCCGGCCAAGATGTGCCCCGGCCAGCGCGACCGCCACCGGCAGCATCCGGATCACCGTCAGGCTGAGCGCCGCATACAGCACCGTCTGCCAGGTCAGGTCCTGCAGGGCCGGCACCACCGCAGCCATCCCGAACATCAGCCAGACCAGCAGCGACAGCACAGCGCCGGTCTCTTCCACGAAGGGAACCAGCTTCGCCGCCGGGCCGCCGGCGGCGGCGAAGGCCAGGCCGCCGGTGAACGCGGCGATGAACCCGTTGCCGTGCAGCGCCACCGAGGTGGCGTAGGAGCACAGCGCCAGGCCCAGCACCGCGGCGCCGGCGAACCCCTCAGCCACCCAGCCGCGGCGGCGGGCCACCTTGACCAGCCAGCCGCCGCCCCCGCCGACCGCAACCCCGATCAGCACGCCGAGCGCCAGTTCGGCCACCGCCCCCCAGGTCCGGTGCTGGCGGCGTGCTCGGCGGTGGCCGCTCCAGCGATGGCGACCGTCACGAACGGGGTGGCGATCCCGTCGTTGAGCCCGCTTTCGACGTTGAGCAGCCGGCGGATCCTGGCCGGGACCGCCCGGTTGACCATTACGGCCGCGCCCAGCGCGGCGTCGGTCGGTGCGAGCGCCGCGCCGACCAGCAGGGCAAGCCAGATGTCGCTCACCCCGGGCAGGATGAACGCGAGCAGCGTGCCCAGGCCGATGGTCAGCGGCAGCCCGATGCCCAGCAGCCGCAGGCACAGCCCCAGGTCTGCCCGCAGCTGATGCAGCCCAACCCGGGAAGCATCCGAGAACAGCACCAGCGCCAACGTCGCCTCGGCCAGCACCTTCACCACTTCGCTGCTGGGCGCCACCCCGAGCGCCGCCAGCGGGCCATGGGCCAGCAGCAAACCCGCAGTGGTGAACACGATCGGCGCGGTCATGTCGAAGCGTTCCAGCCGCGCCGACAACGTGCCCCACGCGAACACCAGCCCGGCGATGATCGCCAGATCCGCAATCGTCACGTTTCACCTCCGGTGGGCTGCTACCCCGGCGGTCACCTGGCGGTCTGGGTGTTCCGGCTCGTGTCGTCATCATCGGTGATGCCACTCCTCCGGTCAAGGCCAGTGATCAGGTCAGTTAGCAGAAGACGAGGATACAGCACCGCCATCACGAGCAGGTAGCCAGCCAGCGGGTAGCTGGATGGGGCCAGCGTCACTGCCTGTCCTCCGCGCACGGAGGCTGCCCGCTGCGGCCGGCTCACGGATCCTGCGCGCCCAGCGCAAGCCCAGCATTTGCCTGGAAACGTCCACCGGCATCATCAAACTGGGGGTGAGACAAATGACTCCTCCGCCCCCTTGCCAGGTAACCCAGCTCTCACCAGGCGCGCCTGGGGAAGATCAGCTAGCCCGCTCTAGCGGCGTCTCCAGCGTCGGCGGCAGATGGCCCGAAATCATCAGCTTGTTAGATCTCGGTGGTGGCTTGGGCTTTGCCGTCTTTGACGGCGGCTTGGAGTGCGGCGTAGTCGCGTTCGTTCTGGTCGGCGTAGGTTTCGGCGAACTCGGCGATGGCCTGGTCGAATTTGGCGGAGCCGCCGAGGTAGGCGGCCAGGGCGACGCGGTCGCCGGAGCGGGCGTGCGCCCGAGCGAGGGTCCACCCGCACAGCCGGGCGTAGAACGTCATGCCCTCAGGGATCATCAGCTCGATCGGCAGGGAGAATTTCCAGTCCCGCAGCTGGCGCACGTAGAGGTCGCGCTCGACCCCGTCCTCGCCGGTGGCGCGGGTCCAGCCGAGGAAGATGTCGCTTTGGGCCTGCATCAGGTGCTGCCCGGCGACGACCCGTTCGCCTTCGTTGTTGTACTGGCTGCGTCCGCTGTATTCGGCCAGCACCGAGGGTTGGGCCTCTTTGGCCTGCAGGAACAGTGGTTCGATCCCGTCGCCGGCCTCCATCAGGATGATCCAGGCGCGGGTGCCGACGCTGCCGACCCCGACGACCTTGCGGGCCACCTGGACCAGCGCGAACTGTTCCAGCAGATGCCGCCGGTCAGACTGCAGGCTGCGCCGGTACTTGCCCAGCACCGCCCGCAGTTCCGCCTGCACCGCGTCCGCCTGCACCTCGCTGAACACCTCTTCGATCGGGACGATCATTGGTGGGTCGGCGATGATCTGCCGCCGCCCGTCGACCACGGTGGTCAGCTTGCCCAGGGCCTGCATGCTGTCGCGGGTGTGGGCCTTGGCCAGCAAGCCTTCGGCAGCCTTGAACCGTTTCGCCTTGACCTGGGTCCTGAGCTCGCCGATGGCCTGCTCGATGTCCATGTGCGCGTACCAGACCCCCATCAGCGACTGCTGCGCGAAGTCGCGCATCGCCGTCCGGTAACCTTCGGCCGCGGCTAGGATGATCTTGCGGCGGGCCTTGACGGGGAATCCGTTGTCCCGGCCGGCTACGGCCAGGCTGGCGGCCAGCCGCTTGACGTCCCACTCGAACGGGCCAGGCAGGGTCTCGTCAAAGTCGTTGACGTCGAAGACCAGCCGCCGCTCCGGCGAGGCGAACGCCCCGAAGTTGGACAGGTGCGCATCCCCGCACAACTGCACCCGCAGCCCCGAGCTGGGCGTGCCCGCGAGATCGGCCGCCATCGGCAGCGCCGCCCCCCGGTAGAACGTGAACGGCGACACCAGCATCCGCCCGTGCCGGATCGGCACCAACTCCGGCACCCGCGACTTCGCCTGCCCCAGCAGCAGCCCGACCGGATCCCGCGACCTGTCGGGCCGGAACTCCGCATGCGACTCCAGCGGCGCCACGCCCCGGGCATCCTTCCCGCGGGCCACCCGATCCGCCCGACTCAACTGCTCCACATCGCTGGCCTGCGCACCAGACCGCCGTGCCGTGCGACCCTCAGTCTTCACAGCCATGGCCACTCCTCCCAACACGCCCGCGTGGCACCGCCGGTATGCAGACGCCACGAAACACTCCTCGCTGCAGCGTGACCGCCTTGACCGTCACGCTCACCGTCACCTGAACAGCCCGGGCCCCGGACGACGGTCTTGCCGGTCGTCGCGCCGGTCGCCCCGGTCGTCTTGCCCGGTCGCCCCGGTCGTCGCGCCGGTCGCCCCGGTCGTCTTGCCGGTCGTCGCGCCGGTCGCGAACTTTGCCGAGCAGGCCCGGCCGGTCATCCCGGCCTTTCAACAGCGGCATGTCACACCCCTTGCGCTTTGGCGGCGCGGTCGGCGTCCATCGCGGCCAGGATCGCCTGGGTCGGGATGCGTTCGCTGGCCACCAGCTGGCCACCCGACCGGCGCACCGCCGCACCAAACGGCGCCGCCCACACGTTCTCCCACACCAGCACCATGGCGCTGCTGCCCGGCTCCAGCACCTCGCCGATCTCATCGACATCGGACGCGGCCAGCAGCAGCGCAAGATCGGCCTCCGCAGCGCGCAACTGGCCGACCTCGCTGTCGTCGGCATCGCGCAGCTCAGTGGCCTCCACTGAGCCGTCCACATCCTTGGTGACCAGCAGCAGGTCAAGCACCCGCAGGGTGTTGTTGTCCATCAAAGCCCTCAGCTCCGAGGCCATCTCCCCGGAGAACTTCGCCTGGCCCGCCGGGAACGCGACCACCACGCAGTCCACCGGCCCAAGCTCAACATTGGCACCGCTCATCGTTTTGCCTCCATCGGTAGTTCCGAACGCCCGGTCATCGGGATCCTTTCTTCAAGCTTGGCCTGCGCAGGCCGGTGGGTCATCGCCCATCAGGGGGTGACAGCGATGCCTCACCGGTCGCAATCGACGCGGCCTTGTCCCCGTGCCCGGTGAGGTTGTGCCATACGGCATCGCCCCCGGGGCGTCAGTCCTCGGCGTTGCCAGGGCGGATCTCGCCTGTCTCCTCGCGCTCGGGGACCGCCATCTTGCCGGGATCAAGATCGTAAGTCCACGGCAGGCCTGACATCTGCCAGCCATTCTTCCGGCGCATGCCGTTGAACACGCTGTCGGGGTCGTCGACCCGGCTGCCCTCCATCCCGTCGAGAATGTTGTAAGCGTTTGTGAACCCGGCGGCCGCCGCAAGCATGTTGATCGCCATCGCGCCGCGGCCACCGGAGCGGCACGTGACGAGGATCGTGTCCTCGGGGGAGAACCGTTCCTTGGCGAGCTTGACGAAGTCGGGGTTGACCGACCACGGGAACGCCTTGTTCTTGTCATCCCAGACGTAGGCCATGAACGCGAACGGGATGTTCGTCGCCATCGGGGCGTGGCCGGTGAAGACCCACTCCTCGGGCGTGCGGACGTCGAGGATCTTCACGCCCTCGGGGTCCGCCTGCCACATGTCGTATGCCTCCTTGGCGGTGACGTACAGTCCCAGGTTCGTCTGCCGTTCCTTGACGATCGGACGCCCGTCGTGTGTCGGTGTGGTCATCGCAGGCTCCTCGTGTATTAACTGCTGGAATTCAACAGATCTCGCCCGTCATGTCATAGGCATGTCAACTCCTTTCGTCGTGCGGCGATCAGATTCGCGAACAGCGTGACGCCGCCACGAGTCGCAGGTTGATCACTTCAAGGTGGAAGTCGGTGATCCGCTGGACGAGTCCGGACAGGGCTGCCTGATCTGGCAGCTCGGCGCGAAGGGTTGTCATGCCCTGGCCGATGGTGACCTCGCAGTCGTCGAATTCCGCGCGCAGCGTGGCACCTGCCTGCCCCCTGAAAGTGATCTCATATGTTTGTGATCTCATCACCGGTCGTGCCTCGCAGTCTGCTGGCTCATCCGTGCTGCCAGCATGCCTGGCGGCTGGGTCTGGGTGATCCCCCCTCCGAGGGTGATCCGGGACCGGCGCATCGCCAGCGGTGACCTTGGGCGCCCGACGCTCAAGACCCACCAGATCATCGTCGACCTCATGACCGGGCTGTGAATCACCGTCTGCCACCTACCACCGGGCACATCGAAGTGGAACGCGCCGTGCGCGCCGATGCGCCGGCGCGGCGCGCCCCTCGGAGTCGCCGGGGCCAACGTGGTGACGCCGCCGGATATGCACCCGTCGACTGCGGTAACGGCAATCGGCCGCTGCTGGGTTGAGTGCGGCGGACCGTGGTCCGTTGGACTGGCCTGTGATAGAAATACGGCAGCCCTAGACCCCGGCAGGTGTTTTTGCTGTGCAGGGGGGTTGGTGGCGGGATGGCTGTGTCGCAGACGGCACGGGTGTCGGTGTGGTTGCGGCCGGTTGCGTCGGCACCGGCATCGGCGCGTCAGCTTGTCGTCCGCAGTGCATTGAGCTGGGGGTTGCCAGCGCGGCTGGTCGATGACGCCGCGCTGGTCGCGGGTGCGTTGGTGTTGGAAAGCGTCCGGCAGGCCCGCTCGCCGCTGCGGCTGACGGTCCACTCAGGTGGTCTCGCCGTCATGGTGGAGGTGGAAGATGCCTGCGTGCTGTTCCCGATGGCCGCCGGCCTTTCGGGAACCGGCCGGGGGCGGTATGGCCTGGAGTTGGTGCACCGGGTTGCGGAGGCGTTCGGGTTCGTGCGGCGGCCGGGAGGCCGACGGCTGTGGGCCCGGATCGTCGATGTCAGTGCGTCAATGACGGCGCGGACGAGCGCCGATGCAGTGTCCGGGCATCTAACCGGACTTGGCGCGAGCTGATGACAGTCGGGCCGCGAATCGCGGAGGGACGTCCCCGCTGTTTGTCGACCCGGGCCGCCGGGCTGGGACCTTGGGGGATGGTCACCGTGCGAGCCCGAGCGAGCCCGATGGGACCGGCGCCGCGCCACCGAGTGACTTTAGGCACTTCCCTCATGGCCGCATCCTCGGTTGGCTTGTGGGGTATTTGTCACAGATCAGCGGCGGACGGCGGGACCTATGACTAGAGGCGCGATGGTTGAACACGCTTCCTCACAGGGCTCGCGGTTCGCGCTGGCGAAATTCCGGCCGGCGACGCTGCCTCGCACGCTGGTGACAAGATCCGTGCTGCATGACCGGCTGACGGCGGGGGCTGGCCAGCGGCTGACCGTTGTGGTGGGGTCGGCTGGCGCGGGCAAGAGTGTGCTGCTGTCGAGCTGGGCGGCGACGCGGCCTCCGAATACCACTTTCTGGCTGTCCTGCGACGAGGCCGACGCGGATCCGGTCCGCTTCTGGACCGGCTTGATCGAGGCCCTCCACAGCGTGGCGCCGGGATTCGGTGCCTACGCCGCCGACCTGCTGGCGATGGACGGCGTCATGTCGGCCGACGTCACCGCCTCGATCGCCAACGATGTCGCGGAGCTGCCGGCCGGGTCGGCGATCATTGTGGACGACTTCCATTACGCGGCGGCCGCGGTCTCGGGGAACATGACCGATCTGGTCGAGCGCTGGCCGGCCGGGACCGTCCAGCTCGTGCTGTCGACCCGGTTCGACCCTCCGCTGCGCCTGCACCGGCTGCGAATGGCCGGTGAGGTGTGCGAGCTTCGCGACCGTGACCTGCATTTCTCCCTGGACGAAAGCCGCGATCTGCTGGCGCACTTCGGGGTCGAGGTCGCCGCCGCTGACCTGGCGCTGCTTCATCAGCGAAGCGAGGGGTGGGCGGCGGCCCTGCAGATGGTGGCGCTGTCGCTGCGGGGCGCCAGCGACCCGGCGCGGGCAGCGCGGGCGTTGGATGTCCGCAGCCACGCGATCGCCGAGTACTTCATCGCTGAGGTTCTCGAGCAACAGCCACCCGAGGTTGCCCGGTTCATGCTCGATACCAGCATTCTTGGCGAGCTGACCGCGGGCGCATGCGCGGCTATCACCGGGCGGCAGGACGTGGCGGCGCTGCTGCGCAGCATCGACGCGGCCAACCTGTTTCTGGTGGCAGTCGATGATGAGCGGACGGTTTTCCGCTACCACCATCTGGTGCACCAGCTGCTGGGTGCTGAGCTGCGGGCCAGGGACCGGGCGCGCGCGCAGGCGCTCCAGTTGCGGGCGGCCGAATGGTTCGAGTCGGTCGGCGACACCCGGCACGCGGCCCGCCACTTCCTGGCGGCGCGCCAGGTCGGCCACGCGCTGGGCCTCCTGCGGGACCAGGTCATGCCCGACTTCCTGCATAACCCGGCGGCGCCGGCGCCACTGGATCTCAGCAAGGTCGACCCTTCGGCGCTTGCGGATGCGCCTGACCGGCTGCTGGGCCTGGCAGCCGAGCTGTTGGCGTCGGGTGACACGGCTCGCGGTGGCGAATACCTTGACTTGCTCGAGCGCATCGGGCCGTCGATCCCGCCCGAGTCGAGGCTGGCGGCCAGGTTCGCGACGATGCGTTCATTGCGCTATGCGCTGACCGGCCAGGCGGATGAGGCCGTGGCTGAAGGCCTCGCCGCGCGGGCTATCCAGGAGCGGACGCTGCTCGACGACGACTGGGACGCCGTCGGTGCGATGATCCTCATGCATGTCTATACCTGGCTGGAAGACTTCCCGGCAGTTGAGCGTGAGGCAGCCGCGGCTCTTGCGATACCAACGATCGGCGAGCCGGTCAAGCTGGTGCATGTGCCCGGTGCGCAGGCGCTGGCATGGTTCGAGGCCGGCTACCTGGCTGAAGCCGCCGATGCCGCCAGCGCTGCTGATGCGGATGCGCGCCGGCTGGGATTCGGCCGGCATTTCTTCGCCGTGGATTACCTGCGCGCGCTGGCGGGCGTCGCGCTCGAGCGGCGCGACCTCGACGCTGCAGAGCAACTCACCGAGCAGGCGCTCTCGATATCGGAGCGCGGACGGCCCGCTCTAGAGTTCCTGGCGCTGCTGGACCGGGCCGGGATCTGGGCCGCCCGTGGGCAGGTCCGCGAGGCGCTGGCGACGGTCGAGGCGGCGCGCCCCATCCTGGCCGGGACCAGGTCGGTGCTGCTGGCACGGGCGGATGAGCTGGAGGCGTTGCTGCGCCTTTCGCTCGGCGACCTGCAGGCTCCCATCGAGCTGGCCAGCCGGCTGCCCGCCGCCCGCCGTAGTCTGCTGCAGGCCAGGATCGCGCTCGCCGTAGGTGACCACCACGCGGCGCAGGAACACCTGCAGGCGCCGTCGCTGGATGACTTGACGCCGCGGCGCGCGCTGGTGCGCCAGACTACTCCTGGCGGCGGCCGCGATCATCCGCGGCGACCCCATGGCCGGTGGCGATCCTGGGTGGCGTGCTGGAAACAGCCCGCCACAGGGGCTTCCTCAACACCGTCGTCACGACCGAACCGCAGGTGACGAGCTACATGGTCGAGCACTCGACACAGATGCGGCCAGGTCCGTTCATGGAGCAGCTGATCAGTGCGGCTCTCGAGGTGCGCGCCGCGCAGCCAGACGCCTCCCCGTCCCGTCAGATGCTCATCGAGCCACTGACCGCTGCCGAGACGCGCATCCTCAAGCTCCTGCCGACCGGCACCTACCGGCAAATAGCAGCCACCTGTTATATTTCGCGCAGCACGGTGAAAACCCATCTCCGGTCGGTCTACCAAAAGCTCGGAGTGAGCTCGCGCTCGGAGGCTATCGAGCGGGCAGTCGATCTGCGTCTGCTCTGAGACGGGCCTTGCCGTAGGCCCGGTCCTGCTGTCCGGCTTGCTGCGGCGAGCAACGCTGCCGTGACCCGCCGAAGCCACCGGAAATCGGCGGGAATCATCCTCGGAAGGGTGATGACACCTTCCCAGCGTCCCGAGAGCCTCGAACGCCGATTTTCGAGGCCGGAGATTGTGCCCTCCTCGCCCTGCTGACGCGTCGGCCAGCTCGCCGCCGTGCAGGTCGGTGGCCGGGCCCCGCCGCAGGGCCCGCCGATTGCGGCGGGCCTCGGCCCGCGCGGGGCCAGCGGGAATTACGCTGACACCGGCTCGTCCGCGGCGCGCCCGCGTGGCGGCCTCGCTCGGCCAGGTCGTTGTTCTCCGGCGCGTGGCCTTCACCCTGCAGAAGGTGATGCGCCGGGCGTGCCCGGGCGGGAGATTGCAGTTGCGGTGTCCGACCATGGCCGGGGGTGGTGTCGTTGTTCGGCTGGGTGCCCGGGCTGCAGGCAGTAAAGTCTTACCGGCGTCAGTGGCTCGCCAAGGACATCGTCGCCGGGGTGGTGCTCACCACGCTGCTGGTCCCGCAGGGCATGGCCTATGCGGAGCTGGCTGGCCTGCCGCCGATCACCGGCCTGTACACCTCGATCATGTGCCTGCTGGGCTATGCGGTGTTCGGCCCGTCGCGGATCCTGGTGCTGGGCCCGGATTCCTCGCTCGGGCCGATGATCGCCGCGACGATCGTGCCGCTGATGGCCGCCGGGGGCGACGAAGAGCGGGCGGTGGCGCTGGCGTCGGCGATGGCGCTGATGGTCGCGGCGATCATGATCGTGGCGGCGGTGGGCAAGCTCGGTTTCATCGCCGACCTGATCTCCAAGCCGACGATGATCGGCTACATGAACGGCCTGGCGCTGACCATTCTGGTCGGGCAGCTGCCGAAGCTGTTCGGGTTCAGTGTCGAGGCCGACAACTTTATCGGTGAGCTCACCGGCTTCATCGAGGGGCTGGCCAACGGTGAGGCGGTCGCCGCCGCAGCGGTGGTCGGGATCGCCGGGATCGTGCTGATCCTGGTGCTGCAGCGGTGGCTGCCGAAGGTCCCGGCGGTGCTGATCATGGTGGTGGCCGCGATCGCCTCGACCACGGTCTTTGACCTGGCTGAGCGTGGTGTCAGCCTGGTCGGGGTGCTGCCCCAGGGGTTCCCGCCGTTCACCATCCCGCACGTCGAGGCGTCGGATCTGGGGCCGCTGTTCGCCGGGGCACTGGGAATCGCGCTGGTGTCGCTGGCCGACACGATCTCCACCGCCTCAGCGTTCGCGGCCCGCACCGGGCAGGAGGTCCGCGGCAACGGCGAGATGATCGGCATCGGCGCGGCGAACCTGGCCGCTGGTCTCTTCCAGGGGTTCCCGGTCAGCACCAGCGGGTCGCGGACGGCGGTGGCCGAACGCTCCGGCGCAAAGACCCAGCTCACCGGGGTGGTCGGGGCGGTCCTGATCACCCTCATGATCGTGCTAGTCCCGGGCCTGTTCCGTAACCTGCCGCAGCCGGCCCTGGCAGCGGTGGTGATCACCGCGTCGCTGTCCCTGGCCGACATCCCCGGCACGGTGCGGCTGTGGCGGCAGCGCAAGGTGGAGTTCCTGCTCTCGATCGCGGCGTTCCTCGGCGTCGTGCTGCTCGGCGTGCTGCCCGGGATCGCGATCGCGGTCGGCCTGTCCATCCTCAACGTCTTCCGCCGGGCGTGGTGGCCCTACGAGACCAAGCTTGGGCGGGTGACCGGGCTGGAGGGCTACCACGACGTGCACTCCTACCCGGAGGCCGAGCACCTGCCCGGCCTGGTGATCTACCGGTTCGACGCCCCGCTGTTCTTCGCCAACGCCAAAACCTTTCGCGACGAGGTGAGGCGGCTGGCCAGGGCCGACCCGCCACCGGTCTGGATCGTGATCGCCGCCGAGCCGATGACCGACGTGGATACCACCGCATCCGACGTGCTGGAAGAGCTCGACGAGGCGCTGAACGCCGCCGGCATCAGCCTGGTCTTCGCCGAGCTCAAGGACCCGGTACGGGCCAAGATCGAGCACTACGGGCTCACCCGCACCATCGACCCGCGCCACTTCTTCCCCACCATCGAAGCCGCCATTGCCGCCTTCCGCCAGCAGACCGGCGCCCACTGGGCCTCTGCCGCTCAGGCCGCCGACGGCCAGACAGCCCCCGGCCACACGGCCGCCGATACCGGCCGCGGGCGGCCGCACGACCCCCCAGGATCACCACCGGTCGGCTAGAAGGGCGGACGGTGTTGACCGGAGTCTGGACCTGGTTCCGGGTTCGATATGAGCGCACACCTGGTTGCCTGCCAGCGCGGGGAACCCCCCGCCTTGCGCGAAACGGCGGCGGTGGGGGCTGCCCCGGATCGGGCGTGGCCTCCCACCGCTTCGGCTGCGAACGGCGTTTGTGGCGTGGCCCTGTGGGCGGGTGACTGGACGGTTGGCCTGGTGCCGGTGGGTCGGTTTAGGGTGGCGACATCGCGTGCCTGGTGGTACCGAAGCGCTGCTGGCGATTCGAGGTGGCTTGTCATGCTTGATGGCTGGCCGGCTGACGTGTCGGATCGCGGTGGCCTGGGGTTCTCGCTGGTGGCTCGGGTCTGTGAGGCGTGCGTGCGGTCGGTGCCTGTGACGGGTGCGGCGGTGTCGTTGATGACGGGCGCGGGGCATCGAGGGATGGTGCATGGCAGCGATGCTGTGGCGGCGCGCCTCGGGGATCTGCAGTTCGATTTGGGTGAGGGGCCGAGCGTCGACGCGTTCCGCGAGCGGCAGCCGGTCCTGGTGCCCGACGTGGGTGATCCGGGCGCGGCGGCGGGCGACCGGTGGCCGGGGTTCGCGCCGGCGGGGCTGGCGGTTGGCGCCCGGGCGCTGTTCGCGTTCCCGTTGCAGCTTGGTGCGGCTCAGCTCGGGGTGTTGCTGCTGTACCGGGATCGGGCGACGCACCTGGACGCGGCACAACACGCCCGGGCGTTGAGGCTCGCGGATGCCGCGTTTTTTGCCCTGCTCGACCTGCTCAGCGGACCGGCCACCACCAGCCAGCCCGATGGGGACGGGCACCGGACGGGTGAGGATGTTGCGATTAGTCGCGCGGAGGTCTATCAAGCCCAGGGCATGGTGATGGCGCATCTTGGCGTGAGTATTGAAGACGCGACCGTTCGCCTACGCGCTTACGCTTTCGCGAACGACCGTCCCCTCGTCGACGTGGCTCGCGACATCGTCGCGCGGGTGCTGCGACTCGACGACGATAATGACGATGAGCAGCCCGGCGTGGAGGAGGGGCTATGACACAGTCACCCTGGAGCCGAGAGCACCGGCTCGCCGAGGCATTTGTGACGCTGGCCGACACGCTGGTCACCGACTTCGGTGTCGCTGACTGTTCCACGACCTCGCCGTGCCGCGTCGAGCTGCTCGAGGTCACCGGGGCTGGACTGAGCTGGTCGAGTGAGCGGGCGGTTGCGGGTGATGTCCTCATCCAGTGAGCGGTCCCGCTTGCTGGAGTTGATGGAGATCCAGAACGACGAGGGCCCGTGCCTGGACTGTCACCGCGAAGGCGCGCCGGTGCTCGTCGCCGACCTCACCGCCGAGCGGGCCCGCTGGCCCAGCTTCGCAGACGAGGCCATTCGCGTCGGGTTCCGGGCGGTCTATGCGCTGCCGATGCGGCTGCGAGCTGACACCGTCGGTGCGCTCAACCTGTTTCACCGCGACCCCGACACCATTACCGAGGCAACACTGCGGATCGGCCAAGCGCTCGCCGACGTGGCCACCATCGCCATCCTGCAACAGCGAGCGGTACAGGCCCGCGACGAACTGAGCCAGCAGCTACAGACCGCGTTGAACAGCAGGGTCATCATCGAGCAAGTTGGAGCGGTTGCGGAAGGAGAACGCGGAGCTGACGATGCAGCGTGATGTCCTCAAGCGCTCGGTGGCCCTCTGGGTCCGCGAGGCGATGGGCGGCCGGTGACGGTGGCCGGCTTCATCACCGCCCAGAGGGCAGATCACGGCATCCCGTACGCGACCAGTTGCCGGGCGCTGTCGGTCAGCCAGGCGTGGTTGTACAAGTGGCGCGACGGGGACGCCTCGCCGCGGCGGGCCCGGCGTGCGCGACTGGCGATCGCGATCGGGCAGTTGTTCGCCGCGCACCACGGCAACGACGGTTCGCCGCGGATCACCGATGACCTGCGCGAGGCCGGCTGGCGGGTCAGCGAGAAGACCGTCGCTGCGATCATGCGCGAGCAGCGACTGGTCGCCCGCGCGAACAAGCGGCGCAGGCACACCACCCGGCAAGGGAAGGGACGGTGGCGGGCTCCGGATCTGATCGGGCGCGATTTCCGTGCCAGCACGCTCAATCGCAAGTGGTACGGCGACGGCACCGAGATCCTCACCGACGAGGGCAAGATGTTTTTGGACTCGGTGCTGGACGTGGGTTCGCGCCGGGTTGTCGGGTTCGCCCTGGGCGAGCACCACGACACCGAGCTCGCGCACGCAGCGCTGGCGATGGCCGTTGCGATCCGCGGCGGTCGCGAGGCGATCGCCGGGGTGATCATGCACACCGATCAGGGCAGAAGAGGACCGAACGCCACGTCCTTGGGCCATGCTCCCTGTGTTGGAGCCGTGACGAGCAACACCCCGGTGCGCGAGAGCCGCACTGGACGTGGATGTCGTCGAGGCCGATCGCCGGCGGTCTCTTCGCCGGGTCCCCGTGCGCTCCGCGGCGCACCCGCACGCTCATGCGCACAGGAACGAGCGACTCGTGTCCAAGGGCTAGACTTGGACGAAGTACAGTGCGCGCCTCCCAAGGGGAGGGCGCGCGTCCGTCCCGCGAGGGGAAGCCCGATGCTTGAGTGGCTTGAGAAGTTCTTCGACAAGCACTTCCTCGGATCCGGGACGAGGTCGATCAGTCCCGAGAGTGAAGTCGCCGAAGTCATCAAGGACGGTGGCTACATCCTCGACGTCCGCCTCGGACTCGAAGCGAAGAAGGGGATGGTGCCGGGAGCGAAGAACATCGACATGCTGGTTCTCGGGCGCCATCTGGACGAGTTGCCGCGCGACCGGACGATCGTGACCTACTGCAAGACCGGCGGGCGGGCCGGCAAGGCCCGGGACATCCTTGCTGACAAGGGCTTCACGGTGGTCAACGGCGGCGCGTACGAGACGGTCCTGAAAATCGTTGAGAAGAACCAGTCTGCGGCTGGGTAGTCCGACGGCGTGCCCGGCCACGGCTGGATGCCCGGGGACGGCCAGACCGATGCGGACGGGTGCCTCTGCGGCGCGGGACCAAAGACGATCGGCAGGCACCCGATGCCTGGATCGGGGACTTGTCGTCCACGCACCGGGCAATCGTGTTCGCGGGCGCGTCCAGGGACCCCCGACGACGTCGCGGGTCTTGGCCTCGAACGACGGGTCCAGCGTTGCCCGTTCATCCCCGTCCAACTGAAGCACCTGCGTGATCAACGGCATGCCACCGCATCTCGCACCCGGGCCTGGGTCAAGGAACGAATCCCACGCGACGCTCGTGAGCCTGACCCCGGCGGGCCACCGCCATGGCCATCGCGCGAACTCCTTGGGATACGGCGTCGGCTTGATCGACATCCTTCCAGCGAGGACCAATCCTCACCGGTCAGATGTCAACCACACTCCGGGCCGACCCCTACCCGGCGACCGACGCGCCACCCCGACTAAACCCTCAACTGTCAACGGCTGTCTGGACCGTCCCTACATTCTTGGCCTGCCCATGCATCACTTCAGCGGAGCTGAACTGGACGATCTCGTAATCTTCTTCCGCGATGAAGTTGTGCGGAGCCGGGATGCAGAAAAAAAGATCCCCACCGACGATGTACTTAAATTTAGTGCTGCCTCACCGTAGATCATCTTGATCCTGCCCTGGACGCAGTAACCCCAGTGAGAAACCTGGCACAGATCGTCCGGCTGCCCCTTCAGCAGCCCGGTGAAGTCCGTGCCTTGCGGAAGAAGTGCCGGGCGCACATCATGCCCTCCCAGTTCTCCTCCGAGATCTCAAGGCCCGGCATGTTCTCGGTGACGTAGTCGTGTACCTCGGTGAGGTCTTTCAGCCCGATCCACCGATGAGAGTGGTCCGGTGAGCGTGCCGTAACGCGAGGATGCCCTGCCGTGCTGGGAGATTAGGACTTTGCGACGGTTCCCAACATCTCAGCCCGGGAGGGCACCTCTGGGATGCGACGCCCTCACACTCTTGGCCGGACGTCGGTGGCGTTCGATGACCCGAATCTCGTGTCGGCCGGAGGCCCGCTGCCGATGACAATGTCACTGCTGCGGCACGGGGGTCGGCCGGATCTTTCGCGACGCCGTCCACGCGGCGATCACCGGCGGCGCCCACCTGTCGGTCACGGTCCGGGCCATCAGCCCGGTCAAGGCCGCGATCGCAGGCATCCGCGATGACGCGTGGACCACGATCAAGTACCCCAACGCGATCGTCAACGAGAGCACCGGGACGTGGATCTCCAAGGCGGAGGTCGCCGAGGTGCAATTCACCGCGTTCGCCTCACAGCGCAAGGCCGACCGGTTCCCGGGCCGCCAGCCGCGGCCAGGACCTGACCACCCAGCCCAACCCGGCGCGACCCGAGGAACCCGACGCGGAACACCCCGACAAGTCGGTCGGGACATGGACCACGCCCCCGAGCGCCTCCCCAGACCGGGACGACGATCAAGGCCGCGTCACCAGACCATCGGTGGATCGAGGCTAAGACGGGGGCGGGCCTGCCACTACGGACAGGCCCCGCCCCACCACAGCGGCCGAACCCTGAGAACCGGGTCGGTTCCGACCGCTACGCCTGCGCCCGCTTGGCCATAAGCTCCTCGACGATCGCGGCCTGCGCTGCCAGGGCGCCAGCACCGCTGAACTGGATGATCTCGGCCCCTTCCTCCGAGATGAAGTTGTGCGGAGCCGGCCAGTAGCACACGTCGCCGGCCTTGCAGACGTCAGTGGTCCCGTCCTTGTAGATGACCTTCAGCGTGCCGCTGATGATGTAGGCGTGGTGTGGAACCCCGCACAGGCCGTTCGGCAATGGCGCCAGCAGCTGTGTGAAGTCAGTGCCCGGGGCAAAGATGTGGTAGGCGCACTGCATGTCGCCCCAGACTTCCTGCCAGATCTTGAGGCCTGGGGTGTTCTGGGTGACGTAGTCGTCAACCGGTTCCATGTCCGTCAATTGGCTTCTCATGGTCCTTGCTCCTTCTTGTGCCTCACCGGACCGGCGGTGACGGCGATCTGTTCAGCCAGACCCGGTCGACTGGGCATACCTAGTTGCCACACCTGGATACTCCGTGTGCTCGTGCTGTCGCATCCTCCCTCTGAGGATGAGGCGCTTGGCGTCTCCTGGACCGGACATGCTCATCAGAGCAGCCTCAAGCGCTGACGCGACGGGAAAGACAGCAGAGTCCGCCGCAGCGAGTTACCGATCGTGTACCCGAACCCTCGCTCGAGCGGCTCAATGACGAATCTGGACCCCAAATCGTCTATGGGCCTTGGCGGCGCCTAGCACGCGGCAGCCGGTTGGCCCCGCACGTAAGGGCCTCTGGCGTGGATCACGCTCGTCATCGGGCCCCGCAGCTCCTCGCGACAGCGGGAGTGCTGGCGGGCCACCAGCTGGCGCGCTGGTTCGGCGTGGCAGTGCTCGGCTGAGCGCGATCGACCAGACGTTCTTCATCCCGCCTACCCGTTCTGGTCGCTTATGATCACCGCGGTGGAAGTGGTCGCGCTGTACGGGCTGTGCGCTACGGCAGCCGCGCCAACCTGGAAGTCGTCTGACACGCAAGTGCATGTCCGGCGGTGGCCGGAACCAAGGGGTGCCATAGCCGAGGCTGGCGCCACCCCACGGGAGGGTTCGGGTCAGCGCTTGGGAGCTGTGACAGATATCGCAGCCGCAGGTCGGCCCGAACCAGCTGAGTATCGTCGCCCTGACCCACGCAGGGTTGCCGCTTCGTTGGCGAACACCTGATGGTTACCGGGAGATTGTCCGCCGGGACGCGCCGCACGCCTGAGGCAGCCATGATCGATGCGCAGCGGTGGGGTCGCCCGGCGCGTGCACTAGGCCGGGGCCGCCCGGTGAGCACTTTGGGGGGCATCGCATTGACGTCACTTCACCATCGGAGGTAAGCGATATGGGCAAGCAGAGGGACAAGCAGAAGCGGCACGAGGCGGAGACGCCGGCACCGCCGGCCGGAGCACTGCAGGAGGAAGAAGCCGGCCCTCCGCCGAAGATGAAGCGCAAGGAGTATGAGCGGGAGATGAGGGTCCTGCACGGCGAGCTGGTGGCCATGCAGGAGTGGGTCAAGGCAACCGGGGCCAAGATCTGCATCGTGTTCGAGGGCCGGGACACTGCCGGGAAAGGAGGCACGATCAAGCGGATCACCGAGCGGGTGAGCCCGCGGGTGTTCCGGGTCGTTGCCCTGCCCGCCCCGACCGAGCGGGAGAAGTCGCAGATGTACGTCCAGCGGTACGCCCCGCACTTCCCGGCCGCCGGCGAGGTGGTGATCTTCGACCGGAGCTGGTACAACCGGGCGGGCGTGGAGCGGGTGATGGGGTTTTGCCGGCCGGAGGAGACCGAGCGGTTCCTGGAGCTGGTGCCGGGGTTCGAGAAGGCCATGGTTGACTCGGGGATCTTGCTGCTGAAGTACTGGCTCGAGGTCAGCCCCGGCGAGCAGACCCGGCGGCTGGAGAGCCGGATCGACGACCCGCGGAAGATCTGGAAACTGTCGGACATGGACCTGAAGTCCTACGGCGCTGGTACGACTACTCCCGGGCCCGCGACGCGATGTTCGCCGCCACCGACACCGCGTGGGCGCCGTGGTATGTCGCGCACACCGACGACAAGAGGCGCGGGCGGCTCAACATCATCAGCCACCTGCTCAGCCAGGTTCCCTACAAGCCCCTCGGCCACCGGGACATCACCCTGCCGAGGCGGCAGCGAGCCGGTGGCTACGTGCAGCCGGACCTGCCGCTGCGGTACATCCCGACGCCATTCTAGACAGCCAAGTGAGATCGAGTATGGGCAAGGCGGCGGCGACGAAGATGGACACGAGCATCGCTGAATGCCGCCACCCGGGCGGTACCCGAGGGTCCGGAAGGCACGTGGTCATAGCGCTGGACGTGAGCGACAAGGACATCGGCGCAGCCGTCTTGGAGGCAGCCGGGCAGTCAGCTGACCGGCCGGTTCTGATCGCGGGGCCCTGCGTGGCGAGGGCCGCCGCGATATCCTCGGCCGTGGCACGCGCTTGCGGCTTGTGAGTGATGTTCGAAGGTCATGATGCGGTAGGACGTTGGTGCCCTTTACCCCGTCACCCCTGTTCTAGTGGAAAGGGAAACTGATGTGCCGTTGGCTGGCTTACACGGGTTCACCAGTGCTGCTCACCGATGTGCTCTACACGCCGGTGCATTCGCTGATCGACCAGAGCCTGCACTCCAGGCTGGGGGCGGAGACGACCAACGGCGATGGGTTCGGCGTCGGCTGGTACGACGGGGCGCCGGTCCCCGGGGTGTTCCGCAGTATCGAGCCGGCTTGGAATGACCAGAACCTGCGCGAACTGGCGGGCCATGTGCGCTCGCCGCTGTTCTTCACGCACATCCGGGCGGCGATCGGGTCGGCCGTACAGCAGACGAACTGTCATCCGTTCCGGCATGGCCGCTGGCTGTGGATGCACAACGGGTTCGTCGACGGCTTCGCGGCGGTCAAACGCGACCTGGTGCTGGCGGTGGATGAACCGCTGTTTCCCGAGATCAAGGGGCAAGCAGACACCGAGGTCCTGTTCTACCTGGCGCTGACCTTCGGCCTGCAGGACGATCCGCCGGAGGCGGTCGCGCGTGCCATCGGGTTGGTGGAGGCATGCGGGCGCCGGCGGGGCGTGACATACCCATTCCAGGGCACGATCGCCACGACCGATGGTGAGAGCCTGTGGGCGTTCCGCTACTCCAGCGAGGGCAAATCGCGGTCGTTATTCATCAACCGTGACGTCCCCGCGCTCAGGCAGCAGTATCCCGACCGGCAGGGCCTGAAGCGGCTATCCGACGACGCGCGGCTGGTCGTGTCCGAACCGATCGGCGACCTGCCCGGCGCCTGGATCGAGGTGCCGGAGGCAAGCTACGGGGTGGTCGCCAAGGGAAGTGAGCAGCTCCTGCCCTTCACCCCGAAGCCCCCGCCGAAAGCCCTATAACGCTCGTGGTGGAACACAACGGCGCCCTGCGCTCAGGCGAGATTCACCGTTGGTGACGGAGTTCTTGCGACCACTCGGGGTTGGACGAGGAGTCCGTGCTCCTGGGTCCACTGGGCCCGGCAGGCCCTGACGGTTGGGGCATCACGTCCCGGCTGGCCGCGCCATCAATTCATTCGGCCGGCACACCGGTGCCTTCGTGGCAGAGGCTCAGGCTCGGGCTAGCGGCATAGAAAGACGCCGAGCACCCAGCGGCGGCCAGCATGGACACAAGGCGCCGACCGCCATCGGTGCTAATGACCGGTTGTAGTCCCGGCCACGGCGGTCTAGTGGACAGCCGCTGCCCTGGGTGGGACATAGGTGGTGCGATCGTCGACGAGATAGGCGACGATGAGCGCGGCCGGGAAGAAGAACAGGCTGAAGATGAAATACCCGATAAAGCTGTGGCCCTTTCGGCCAGCGACACGGGCGGGCCAGAACGCGAGTGCGATCCAGACCATCACGGCTATAGCGATCAAGATCCACCACAGGATGTCCATAGTGGCCTCCTCTCAGCGTTCGTGGGAACGCTCATACTTGCTGCCGGGCGGCAGCACGGCACCGGACGTTCGCTCGAAGAGCAACGACCGATCCACTACCACCCTGCCCAGACAAGGTGGGGAGACGGCAGGGGCGAAAGACACCAGCAGGCAGGCCCAATGAACCGATGGCGCGGCCAGCGGGGACGTGATATCGCAACTTTCGAGGCCTGCCGAGCCCGGCGGGCGCCAATCACCGAGGCGGATTCACGACCTGCGGCATATGGCGGCCCCGCTGATGATTCAACCGTGGCATGCGGCTGGAGGCGATTGCCGCGCTGCTCGGCCATTATTATGCGGGTGATCGCAGTCAAGTTGATCATTTTGCGGTTCGGTATCGGCGCGCTGCGGTTGCCGGGGAGAGGTTTAGCAGCTGGCCTATTTCGGCCCGGCTGTGGCCTTGGTCGCGGGCTGCCTGAACGGCGGCGGGAAGTGCGGGTTGCGCTTCGGCGAGCAGGCTGGCCAGCGCGTGCAGGGCGACGGCGTTGTCACCGAGCCAGTACGGGGTGCGGAGTGCGGCGAGGGTGTCGACGGCCTCGGCGAGCACGGTCGCGCTGTCGGTGTCGGTGCGCGGAGCTGGCAACTCGTCAGGCTGGGTCAGGCGCAGCGGCTGGCCGGTCATGATGGGGTTTGGCGACGGCGCGGTCGACGCGGCCTTGCCGGATACGCTGGCCGTCCTCGATGAACAGGTAGGGGCTGCGCAGGCCGGCGGCCCGGTTGGCGACCCAGTCATCGAGGAATTGTTTGAGCTGGGGATGCAGCGGGATGTATCGGTCGGTGCGTAGCTTGCCGAGTGGCACGTGCAGCCAGTAGGCGGCGCCGATCTGCACCACCGAGTCGACGGTGAGGTCGAGGAATTCGCCTTTGCGCAGCCCGGTGCGGGCGAGGAACTCCACGCTCAGGCGGACGAGCGGGTCGGGGTCGGCGCGGGTGGCCTGCAGCAGTTTGGTGAACGCGCCGTCGTCGAGGAAGCGGGGCAACGGGGCTTCGCGCCGGGGCAGGTCGCCGGCGACGACGAGCACCGCGGCCGGAACGTCGTCGCCGTTGCATTCGGTGAGCCGTTCGAAGCAGGCGCGCAGCGTGCCGAGGTGCTCGGCCAGGCTGGTCTTGGTCAACGCTGCGCCGCGGGCGGAGGGCCGGGCCGCCAGGTGCAGCTTGTAGGCCTCGATATGGCGCCGGCGCAGCTCGGCGACGCAACCGACCTCGGGGGCGTGTTCGGTCAGCCAGCAGGCGAACTCGCGCAGTACGCCTTCGACCCGCACCATTGTCGAGGCGCGCAGCACCAGCCGGGTCTGGGCGATATACCCGGTCAGGATGCTTTCCAGCCGAGACGGCACCGATGGCCCGGTCGGCGGCGCGGTCCGTGGCCGTCTTGCGCGGTGGAGCATCAAGCTGGCCGAGATGGAACAAAGTGGTCTGCGCGCCGAACAGGGCGCCGCTGAGCGCCTTGACGCCGTGACCGTCGGGTCGGTGCCGGCCGATCGCCACGGCCAGCGCGTCGTGCCCCCACGTCGAAGCCCTCGCCCGCGGCTGCTCGCCCGTGTCGGCATCGGCATCGAGGTCGGCGGGCAGATGCTCGTCACAGCCGGCAGCAACCCCAACCGGAGGACCTCCGAAGCCGCGTTCGCGATGCTGTGCGGCGCGCCCCGCTACCCGCCTCTTCCGGCATGACCCAACGCCACCGGCTCAACCGCAGCGGCGACCGGCAAGCCAACCGCGCCCTGCACTTGCTAGCGATCAGCCGCATGCGCCTCGACCCCCAAGACCCAGGCCTACGTTGGACTGCCGGCCCTCAGCATGAGGCCGGTCACCAAACCGAGTTTCCGGAAAGGCCGGGCGGTTCAGATCACGGCAGCAGGATCCGGAGACGCGAGGGGAACCGTTGGCCACTGGCGCCGTCCCGGCAACCTCACTCACGTAGTGCCCAGGTTCAGAGGGCAGCGGGCGTCGCGCCACTCGTCCCTATGCGATGATGCGCCCTACCTGCGACGTCAGAGTCGAAGTTGCACGCAAGCTATGGCGGACACCGAAAAGCTTGAAGGGGCAGGTGGAGGGGTTGGATCGCAGCGGCGCGAGGCCAGAACCTGATCAAGTTCCAGCCGGAATAGGCGGTCGCGTCAGGGCGGTGCAGGATTGGCTCCGCGGCCGCGCCGATACCCGCGTGGGCCGGCTCGCGCTGCAGTGGTTCCAGGCCTACTTCGCGGCGAGCCGCAACTCGGGCTGCGCGGTGACCGTTTATTCGACGCTGTCGGTCTTGCCGGCCGCGCTGGTGGCCGTCGCCGTCTTCCGCTCCTCGGGGAGCGACACGAACGCGTTCGTCGCAAATCTGATCTCTCACCTGAAGCTGACCGGCTCCACCGCGAGCCTCGTCCAGGACACCTTCGGCAGCGCCTCTGCGAACAAGCTCGCGGCGAGCATCACGGTGTTGGTGAGCGCGCTGCTGTGGGGGATCGGAATCGGTCAGATCTATCAGGAGGTCTATGCCCGTGCCTGGGGGATGATCAAGGTCGGGTCGGCAGCCGACCAGGGCCTGTTCGTGATCTTCTTCTTCGTCTTCACCGGTGCCATCGCGTTCGTCGTCGTCGGCGCAGGAGAGCTCCGCGATGCCGGCTGGCTCGTCCTCCTGCCCGTCTGGCTTCTGGGGTCGACGGTCTTCTGGCTCTGGGTGCCGCGCTTCCTGCTGCACCGAAGGATCGCTTTGCGCGCTCTGCTTCCCGGCGCGCTACTCGCAACCGTCGTCCTCGGCGGCGCCACCGCCACCACGCCCTTCTTTCTGCCAGCGACCTTGAACGCGAACGGGAAGGCTTTCGGCTCGTTCGGGGTCGTGATCACGATGATCGCCTGGCTCTTCATCATGATCACGATGTCGCTGGTCTGCGCTGTGTTCTCGCCAGTCTGGGCCAGTTGGCGGCAAAGCGAGAGGCAACGCCAGGACGCAGCCGCCGAGCAGAAGCTCCTCCCCTCCTGAGCGGCTGGGTGTCCTCTCCTCATCAGGGGCACGAGTCGGAGCAGATGAAGTTGCCGCCACCGAGGCGGACACTGCTTCGGCGGGTGACGCTGTGGCCGAGCATGCCCGTGCGCTGAGAGGTTGGATCGAAGAGGCACGCACACGCTCGGCGGCACTCGATGCCACCTTCGAGACAATCGAGCCAGCCTCCGACGTCGGCGGCAACATGCTCGCCGGGGCGCTCTCCTACCGGCTGTTTGTGACGCCCTTCCGTTCGCGTACTTCGCCGTCTCGGGCCTCGGACTGCTGGCCAGCGCCCTCGAGCCGCCGCGCCTACGTCGGCGCAAGTGCACGCGGCAACAGCCTCTACCACTACTACGCCTGCTCAGGCAGAAAAAGCTCGGCCGCAAAGGCTGCGACGGGGAGCATCCCCGCGACAAACCCCGAGGCCGCCGTCATCCACCAACTCGCCACGCTCTTACCGCGACGGCACCCTCTGGGCTTCCCCCCGTAGCGTGGAGACATCGCCCCTTTAAAGAACGGCTGATCACGTTGCAGGTAAAGGAAGTTCTGCGGCACACACCATGATCCCGACCGCGGCCCAGCCAACCCGGCACCGACGCGCCGCCCCTTTTCTGCAACAGACTCAGGTATGCACGCGGACGTCGCACGAGGGTGCACGAGCCCGTCAGGCGGGTGGAAGAGCGAGGCGACCGACGCTGCCAGAAGATGATCTTCATTAGTCCGCAAATAGTCCGCAAGAAGTCGCAAACGACCGATGTTGATCACCTATTGCCAACGATGTTCGACGTCCTCCTAGCCTAGTAATTCCGGCTTTCGAGGATCACCGGGCGCCGATTGATAAAGGTCGGGAATAGGCGGCCCGAACGGCATGACACGGCACGGGTCATGTTAGGGGAGTGATGAGTGATCGCGCCTGGGTCATCAGCTGCCTGCGACGGAGATCGCGAAGGCGATTTCGTGCACATCGCATGACCGACCTGCGTGCTTCAATGCGGGGATCACGGTGCGGGGCGAGGAGCTTCTATGGCCAGCATTGCAGAACGCTCGGATGGTCGGTGGCGTGCACGCTACCGCGACGCCGCCGGCGTCACATTCGCGTCACTTCACCCGCAAGGTCGAAGCCCAACACTGGCTGGACGCGGTGACGACTGCGGTGACGTCTGGCACGTATACCGATCCGCGTCGATCACGGACCACGGTGTCCGATTGGTCGGCCCGCTGGTTAGCAGCGAAGGTCGACCTGAAGGCAACTACCCGACGCGGTTATGACGGCATGCTGCGGGTGCACATTCTGACCCGCTGGGGCGCCGTCAAGCTCGCCGACATCACCCATGAGCAGATCGCCGGGTGGATTGCTGAGCTGCGTTGTAGCGGGCTGTCGGCGTCGACCGTGCGGCAGATCCACCGCGTGTTCTCGCTCGTGCTCGCGCTGGCCGTGCGTGACGGGCGCCTCGCGCGCAATCCGGCAGATGGCGTGCCGCTCCCGCGTGCCACGCGAGGGGAGCAGGTGTTCCTCACGCACGATCAGCTCGATGTACTGGCCGATGCGGCGGGGCGCGAGCGGCTCGTGATTTTGTTTCTCGGCTACACCGGCGTCCGGTATGGCGAGATCGCCGCACTGCGGGTACGCAACCTCGACCTCATCAAGCGTCGCGCGCTGATCGCTGAGGCAGTCGCCGACGTCAATGGGCGAGCCGTCTTCGATACGCCCAAGAACCACCAGCGACGCGCCGTGCCGCTGCCACGGTTCCTCGCCGACGAGCTGGCCGAGTACGTCGCGGGCAAGGGCCCCGACGACTACGTCTTCGCCGCGGAGCAGGGCGGCGTGCTGCACCTGCGCAACTTTCGTCGCAACTGCTTCGACCCGGCCGTACGCGCCACCGCCCTCGACAGTCTGACGCCACCCGCGCTGCGCCATACGGCAGCGTCGCTCGCCATCGCCGCCGGCGCGAACGTGAAGGTCGTGCAGACGATGCTCGGCCACAAGTCGGCGACGATGACGCTCGATCTGTAGGGCCACCTATTCGCCGACCAGCTTGATCAAGTGGCCGACGCGATGGACGCTGCGCGCAGCCGCGTTCAAGATCATGCGGACTTCTTGCGGACTAGACCGGTCGTCCGTGATCTTGAAGAGGCTCGCCAGAGGGCTAGAGGCCAGCAATTGCGGGGGTCATAGCTGTGCGCCGCGAGGGAATCGAACCCCCAACCCGCTGATTAAGAGAGCGGAGTTAGCCCCAGCTCCGCTGTCAGCCAGCCCTGGCGATGCTGACCCTTCGACTGCCTATATAGGCCGTCCTTCCTGCCCGCGCGCGGGCGTTCAATGACAGATTCATTGACAGCGGTCTGTCCACTGTGGACAGTCGATGGCTCCACCGATCGCGGAGCGTATGCTGCATGCGGACGTGGTGGCGGCACGGGCTTGATCAACTCCAAGGTTTGTCGGTTGCCGTGCGGGATGCAGCCGCGCACTGCCGTGGATTGTGCGCAAGTTGCGTCGGCGGCCATGGTCATCGTGAGGGGTCACCGAGCCCGGCCGCAGCACTTCTTGTACTTGATCGCGCTGCCGCACCAGCACGGGCTGTTGCGGGGTGGCGGCCATCGGATGGTGTTGCTCTGTGCTGCCTGCTCGGCTAGGTAGCCCCGCCGGACAGCGGCGTCGGTGACCTGGCCCTCGGCCCTGGCTGCGAAGTCACCGAGCGGGCCCGCGAGCGCGGGAATCAGCGTGACCGGCACGTGCTGCCGTTCGATGAGGTCACGCAGCTCGCCCTCGAGCCGGGTGCGGTAGGCGTCGTGGGTGGTCTCCCCGTCGATCAGATCGGGCCATTTCCGGCGTGCCGTTTCGAACTCCGCAAGCGGCCAGATCAGGACGCGCACACCACGAGCGGCGCCGACCGTATCGCTGGAAAGCACCTCCTGCATGGTCGGGAAAGCCTCGCTGCGGCGCAACGGCGGTGCGGCGACGGCTTCGTCGAGCTCGTCGGGTGGAAAACCGTGTTGCTCGCGGGCCTTGCGGCGTTGCCACAGCACGTTGGCCGCGTAAGTCATCCAGCCGTACTGAGGGTCGCATGCCTCGGCGATCTCGTCATCGTCGAACCGCGCGGCCGCGATGTTGAACCAAGTCACGGCGGCGCGAGTGTCACCGCGCTCTGCGAACAACTCGCCAGCCATCGCGTACGGCGCGGCGTCGCGTTCGCGGGATGCCTTGAGTGCGGCGAGTTCGGACTGCGCGCGCTCGTCGGCGCCGATTGTGAGGAAGAGCTCGGCCAACTGGACCCGGGCCGTGCCCCCGTCGATACCGCCGAACTCGATGATGCCTTCTAGCAGCTGGCGGGCACGATCGACGTCCCCGGCGTCCTGCCAGGCAGCGGCTGCCTCGAACAGGATCTGCGCGCGCTCATCGGGGAATTGTTCGGCGTCGGTTTCGAGCTGGCGGGCACGCATAGTCGGTTCGGAGACAGCCAGGGTCACGAGCCGATGCTCGCACCCGATCTGCGCATCGGCTCGTTACGCGGCTCGGCGTGTCGGGCTCACGAATACGACGCCGCGTTGTCGAGGAGATTGTTGAGGACGGACTCCTCGTGCACGGCGACACCGTAGCGGGTCATGGCGGCGTTTAGCGCGTCGTCCCACGACGCGACGACCGGCGTTCCGGCGAGGGGCAGGGCCGCCGACCCGCGTCGTACCGCGGCCTCGTACTCGGCCTCGCGCATCAGGTCGGCACAATCGGCGATACATATGATTTTCCGACAGCAGTCTCGGAGGTCGGAGCCAGCGAGCGAGAGAGCGACACGACGAACTGGATCTTCGCGGGTACACAACGGGTACACACCAGCGCCGCAAGCTGCCGATCAGGACCAACGTTGACAGACGCACGGAGGCCTGTGAATTCCGGGCTCCCGTTGATCGCCGACACCGATCAACGACCGCTGATGCGCCCTCTCAAGGCGACGTCCGCCGGTGGCAAGCGGCGGTCGGCCGGCCCGCAATGCGGGAGCATCCAGGCAAGGGAAGGAGGGTGCGCGCCGATGTGTGTCGGGTCCTGTGCGGAGATGATGTCCGGCAGTCCGCAAATAGTGCGCAGGATATGGACAAACGACCGATGTTGATCATCTGTTCCCAATGATGTGCGACATCGCTCGAGCCCCGCAACTCCCTGGTATGGAGGGCGCAGAGCGCCTTCCAATCGAGGTAAACCCGCCGACCGTCGTGACGCAGTCGACTTCGAACTGGTGACCTTCAACGAAGGAGCGAATTGCCGCCGCGTCAGCGTCACTCAACTGGGACATGACCTACGCCCGCCGGTCGGGGCCGCACATACGCCCGCCGGTCGGGGCCGCGCCGAATCCGTTCACGCGCCTTGTCGAGATACGTCTCACCAGAATGCTGCCGTGACCAACCTCCTCAACCAGATAGCGCTGATCGGCTACGAGCACCGCAGTGAGCTCGTCCGGCCCCGAACCGTGGTCGGCAACGGCGACACGCCCGTCAACGAATGCCAGGTCGGTTGCAAACCTCTCAGGCGTCGCCCGCGACACGATCGTCAGCGGAGCCACACGATGTACTGCCTCGCCGCGCAGCGCCTCCGCCTGCCACCGATCATCGGTCATGCGGACAAGCATGCCGTCAGGCCCACGTTCACGGCACCGACAGCGGCAGACCACTGACGAATCGTCAGACGCCGCGCCTGGGCTCGACCGTCCGCGGTAGGCAACAGATAGGCAACACCACAGCCAAAGACGGCCATCGCTGACCAACGCAACCATCGCCTGGAGGCCCCGTGTTTAGTGGCCTCCAACGGGTACCGTCGATGACCAATCGCCTACGGAATGACTTCACACGGCAGGGGTCACTGGTTCGATCCCAGTATCGCCCACAAAGGAAAGCCATTGTAATCATTGGCCTTTCCGCCTCTCACGCACCGTCGTGAGGTCGGCGGCGTCGGCGCCGGTACACAACGGGTACACACGAGCTTTCCGGGCCACGGCGTCCAGCCGCTCAGCGACGGCGTCGAGATCCTCGTCGAATAGGTCGCTGTAGACGTCCAGCGTCATCGCTGCCGACGCATGCCCGAGCATCCGCTGCACTGCCTTGACGTTCGCACCGGCCGAGAAACCGCCAGACTCGCGGCTGTGTGCCGCAGTTCGTGCGGCGTCAGACCAGGCTGACCGATCGCGGCGGTGGCGTTGTCGAACCACACGCGTCGGGCGTTGCGGTTGCGCAGCACCTCGCCGCGGGTCGACGTGAACACCAGGTCGCTCGTGTCCCGTCCTGCGAGGTGTGGCGTGAGCTCGTCGGCGGGGAAGCGGGGGAGCGGCACGGAACGGCGTTCGTGGTTCTTCGGGGTGCCCCACTCGATCCGGCCGCCGTTCACCTCGGTCATGGCTTCGGACACGGTGATCCGCCGGCGCATGAGGTCGATTGCCCCGACTTTCAGCGCAGCCAGCTCGGACCACCGCAGTCCGCAGTAGGCGAGAACCAGCACCGCCAGTCGATATTGCGCGTACGCCTCGGTCAGCCGCTCATGCGGAGGGATGGCGGCTGCATCGGCCAGCGCGGCGACCTGCTCGGCGGTGAGGTATTCCGTTGTCGCTGCGTCGATCGGGGCAGGTCGACGTCCCGCGACGGGTTGATCGATAGACGCCGGTCGCGTACCGCCAAGTCCAGGACTGCGGCAAGCACGCCGTAGGCCTTCCGGACCGAGGCCCCAGATTGGCTGCTCCGGAGACGTCCGAGTTGTGGCAGCTCCCAGCAGGCACACCACACACCGGTGGCCTCGCCGCGCACCCAGACGCCTACGAGCGCCGGCTCAGCGCCTTCTTCGTAGACAACCTGCTCCGCTGGCCGGGGTTGCCGGACGGGCAAAAATGACATCCATGGCCGCAGTCAAGCCAGTGATGGTGGTGATCGACGATGACGTTGCGAGTCTTCAGGCGCTGACCGAGGAGCTGCAGAGCCGATACCGAGTCAGCTACGCAATCGCGGCGTGCGCCTCGGCGGACGACGCGCTTGCTCGGCTGGTGCAGCTTCGCGCGGAAGGTCGCGACGTAGCGTTGATCTTGGCTGACCAGTGGCTGCCCGGAACGACCGGCACTGAGTTATTGGGCCGGGCCAAGCAGCTTCATCCCACGGCGCGGCGGGGTCTGCTGGTCGCGTGGGGCGACGGACGACGGCCGCACCGATCGTCGAAGCGGCGGCGCTCGGACAGATCGAGTTCTATCTGGCCAAGCCGGTGTGGTCGCCGGACGAGCAGTTCCACCGTGCCGTCACTGAGGCACTCGAGGAGTGGTGGCGCCTGAAAAGCGCCAGGTTCGAAGTAGTCACAGTCATTGCCAAGGACCACACCGCACGGGCGCATGAGATTCGCGACATTTTGACCCGCACCAGCGTCCCGTTCGGTTTCCACGGCACCGACTCGGCAGAAGGCACCACCCTGCTAGAGCAACTCGGCTTGCCGCCCGCAACAGGTCCGGTCGTAGCCCTGTACGACGGAACGGTGCTGGTTGACCCCACCAACGCGCAGGTGGCTGCCGCGCTCGGAGTAGACACCCGGCCGCGCGAGCGGCCATACGACGTCAC
Organism: uncultured Actinomycetota bacterium; assembly: GCA_963748415.1. GTDB lineage: Bacteria > Actinomycetota > Actinomycetes > Mycobacteriales > Jatrophihabitantaceae > CAVVJA01. The sequence goes on from CAVVJA010000013.1 coordinate 174,377, forward strand.
TGTCGTCGGTGGCGGGCCCGCTGGGCTCGCCGCCGCAGTGTATGGCGCCTCCGAAGGGCTTCGCATCGCGCTACTGGAACGCGAGGCCTTCGGTGGCCAGGCCGGCACCAGTTCGTTGATCAGAAACTATCTAGGATTTCCGCGCGGTATCAGCGGTGTCGAGTTGGCCGGGCGGGCCGCTGAGCAGGCCTGGCTGTTCGGCGCACACTTCATCTATGGCAACCCGGCGACGTCGCTAGCAACGGACCGCGACACACGCATCGTCACCCTGCAGGACGGAAGCCAGGTCCGAAGCCGAGCCGTGATCATCGCAACCGGCATGTCGTATCGACGTCTCGACGTGCCAGAGCTGGAATCCTTGCATGGTGCGGGCGTCTTCTACGGAGCCGCCACCGTGGAAGCACCAGCCATGGCCGGCAAGCGGGCATTCGTCGTGGGCGGTGGAAACTCCGCAGGCCAAGCCGCACTGCACCTCTCGAAATACGCGGAAGAGGTCACGATTCTTCCGCGCCGACTCCCTCGCCGCGAGTATGTCCGCTTACCTGATTCGGGAAATCGGCAGCGCAGCGAATGTAACCGTGCACACCGGTGTCGAAGTCATCGGCGGCGGAGGCGATGGACGACTGCGATACCTGCGATTGCGCGACCGGCACTCCGGCGACGTGCAATCAAAGGCCGCCGACGGCGTGTTCATCTTGATCGGCGGCCAACCGTTCACCCAGTGGCTACCCGCGGCGGTGCGCTGCGACGAGTGGGGCTACATCCTCAGCGGCCCCAACCTCGAGCGGTTCGACGCCGACGGACGATCCCCATCGTTGCTGGAAACCGGAGTGTTCGCCGTCGGTGATGTCCGGAAGGCTCGGTCAAACGGGTGGCCTCCGCGGTGGGCGAAGGCTCTATTGCCATACGTCTCGTGCATGACTACCTCGCCCTGACTAGCCGGAGCGCGGTCTGATCGCCGCCTGGTGTCTGACCGCGGCGCGTTGTAGACGCTCACGATCGCTGGAAGCCGCCAGCACGTCCCCATCAGCAACGCTGGCGGTATCTCGGTCGGCTGGGGCCGAGACGACGTCGAGTTCCGGGTCGTCGTCCGGTCCGCACGACGAGATTGCCCCGAACACCCTGCCGTATCAACGGAATCCGGGACGGTAAAGACGTCTCAAGCCGTGCATGCGCACGGAACGACGGCTCGGGGCGCATTCTTGGCTTCGAGGCAGCGCGGAGACCGAGAGGCGGTCACGGGTCGGCGTGCGAAGCGGCCTCTTGGACGTCGCACAGCGGCACGCTGGCGTCAAGTGCAGCGGTGATAAACGCGTGCCGGCAGGGTGGGCGGGCTGAACTTTGGCCAGCCCGGCGCGGCGGGCGACCCGGCGGACGAGGTACAGGACGTTGCGGGATTGGAACGATTCGGGCTGTTCCGGGTTGTCGTAATAGGAATACTCGCCGATCTCAATCAACGGTGAGGTGATCAGCGGTTTCTATAGGACGACACGTGGTTGATCCGGGATGGGTTGAACCACCGTCGGGTCGGGCCCGATCGGACGCATGACACGCTCCTCGGTCCCCACTGATGGTCTCACTTTGCCTTCGTCGCCGACCGGGCCGGCAATCGACATCACCGCACTCGAGACGACATAGTTGGTACCAGGGCGTGCAATCCGCGAACCAGTTGGGCCACCCGCGGGACGTGGCCGGCGTGGCGGAGAGGGGGCGGGGCATGCGGTCGTCGTGGCTGGTCGGGGTGTCTGTGGGTGCGTTGGCGGTGTTTGGCGTGGCCGCCGCAGCTCGTCCGCCGGCTCGGGCAGCTCAGCGACAACCAGCGGGGGTGGCGGCTCGACCGGCTCGCCGCAGAATGGCGGCAGCTATCAGCTTCCGGCCGCAGTTACGTCGTTGCGCATCGACGGAGACGCGGTGGCCGTCAACGTGACCGTACAAGAGAAAGCGGCCGGGATCAACGTAACCGAGCAACGGCACGGCCAGGCCACGACGACACGGGACGTCACCGGTTCGTCGGCCACGCTGACGGCCAAATGCCCGTCGGGATTCCACTTCGGTGCGTCGTGCTCCGTCGAATACACCGTGACGATGCCAGCCAGGCCACGCTCAAGGTCGATAACACCACGGGAGACGTCAAGCTGATGGGCCCGTTTGCCGACGCGACGGTCTCCACCACCGTCGGACGGCTCACCGGCACCGCGGTGGGCGCTGGGACATACGAGGTGACAACCGATGTCGGCGAGTCCGACCTGACGTTCGCGAAGCCGCCCAACTCGGTCAAGGTGAAAAGCGATGTCGGAGAGGTGAAGCTGACCGCGCCTGGCGGCACGAAATACGCCGCCACCACCCACACAACGGTGGGCACAGCGGATGTTGCGGTCGACCAGGACTCATCCTCGACGCACCGCCTCGACGTATCCACCAGCGTCGGCGCCATCCAAATCAGCAAGGGATGATGGCCCGTGGACCGCGGACAGCCTGACCTTGACGATCTGGGACGGAACTGCGCGCTGAGAAGACAATTCCGTCCTAGCGATCGAGCTGCGAGCCTCAGGACGTCCCGGCCGCCGTCCGGGCCGCCTACGTAGCTTTCCTAGAGTCCGGGTTGCTGTTCGCGAATTGGGCCGCGCAGTCGCACGTGCGGATGGGGTGAAGTGATCTCGTGAGTGCGTCGGCTGCGACGACGGTCAACGGGCTGACATGGCGACGGCCCGATCTTCGCTGAGTTCTTCCCGGGCCGGATCCGGTTTCTGGGCCAACTTGCTGGGCCACCACATCCACCGGCCGATGTCTAGGTTCAGGGCGGTAACCAGTAGGCACCGGACGACGATGGTGTCCAGCATGATGCCGAACGCGACCGCGAAACCCAGTTCGGTCAAGAACGTGACCGGGATCGTGGCGAGCGCCGCGAACGTGCCGGCGAGGACGAGACCGGCCGAGGTGATCACGCCGCCGGTCGCGGCCAGCCCGATGAGAGCGCCGCGCCGGGCATCGGTCTTGATCGCCTCCTCCCGTACCCGGGTCATCAGGAAGATGTTGTAGTCGATGCCGAGGGCCACCAGGAATACGAACACGAACAGCGGGAAGGATGTGTCGGCGCCGCCGAACCCGAACACGTGGTCGAAGAAGAACGCGCTGACGCCGAGGGCCGCGGCGAACGACAGCACCACCGTCGCGGTCAGGATCAACGGCGCCACCAACGCCCGCAACAGCAGCGCCAGGATGATGAACACCACGCCGAGGATGATCGGGATGATGAGATTCCGGTCATGGGCGGATGCGCGCGCCACGTCGAGGTTGATCGCGGTGTTGCCGCCCACCTTCGCGTCAGCGGAGGGAACCGCGTGCACCGCCGACCGGACCCGGTCGATGGTGTCGTAGGCGGCCTGACTGTCCGGCGGTGCGGTCAGTGTCCCCTCCAGATAGGCGTGGCCCCCTCGGGACGCGGGCGGTGTCACGCCGGCAATGCCTGGGGTGGCGGCCAACGCCGCCCGCAGCGGAGCGGCCGCGTTCTCATTGCCGATCACGATCACGGGCTGGCCCGCACCGGCGGGAAAATGCCGCGCGAGCACGGTCTCGCCGATCACCGAATCGGGATGTCCCCGGAAGGATTGCGCGTTGGTCAGCCCGTGCGCCTTCAAACCGGTCAGCCCAAGCGCCAGGATGCCCAACACCACCGCGGTCGTGATCCAGATGACCCGCGGCCGACGCGCCACGCCCCAGCCGACCCGCGCCCACATTCCCCGGGCGGTCGGCTCGGACGAACCATAGGTCGGGCGGCTCGGCCAGAAGACCCCCCGAGGGCAGGCCACCAGCAGGGCCGGCAACAGGGTGAGCATCGCGACCATGCCCACCGCGACGCCGATCGCCAGCACCGGCCCCAGATCCTTCGTCGAGGTCAGCTCCGCGGCATACAACGTCAACAACGCGATAACGACAGTGCTCGCGCTGGCGATGATCGCCGGACCCGCGCGCATCAGCGCCTCCGCCATCGCCGGGTGCCGACGGTCGTGGCGGCGCAGCTCCTCGCGGTAACGCGCCACGATCAGCAGCGCATAGTCCGTACTGGCGCCGAAGACCAGCACGTACAGGATCCCGGCGCTCTGCGCATTGACCGTCAGACCGGCGTGCGCCGCGAGGAGGTAGATCACCGCCTGCGCGGTGATCAGCGCCACCCCGGACGAGACCACCGGCAGCAGCCACAACACCGGGCTTCGATAGGTGAACAGCAAGATCACAATCACGACCGCCAAGGCCGCGAACAGCAGCGTGCTGTCAATACCCTTGAACACCTCGCTGCTATCCGCCGCGTTCCCCAACGGGCCCGTGAGATGCCAGGTCAGGCCGTCCGCATTCGACCCGACAAGCGCCCGAATGGAATCAGCAACCTTCGCCGCGTTATTCCAACCCTCCTTGCCCAGATCAACCTGAAGCACCGTCTGCAAAGCCTTGCCATCACCCGACGGGACAGGCCCGGTCACCCGGCCCGGACCAACGCCCGGAAGTCCCACAAACCTCTCCGCGTCAGCGGCGGCCTTGGCCCGGTCCGCGGCGGTCAGCCCCGAGGCCCGCTCATACACCACAACCCCGGGGAAGACATTCGGCGACTGGAAACTCGCCTGCACATCAAGAACCTTCGTCGACTCCGCGTTCGCGGGCAGCCAGGCCTTCGCGTCGTTCTTCTCCGCACCCGTGAGCTTGCCCGCCAACGGGAAGGAGATGATCAGAACCACGGCCCAGAAGCCCACCACCAGCCACTTCGTCCAGCTCCCCGCCGGAATCTCCGCGATCCTTCGTGCCTTGCTCATCGATTCCCCCGGCGCCGGTCACCCTGTCCTTCGCCATACGCAACCACCGCTCATAACCGCTGCGCAATACGCCGCCGGTACGGATTGTCAATTCGGCGACACGGTCAATGCGGATACCGAGTCGATAGGTCTGAGCATTTCGCGGAGTATGTCGGCTTGCTGCATCCGCTTCACGATCCGCCCCTGATCGAGGCGGACACAATCGAAGTTGCTCGTCAAAGAGCGATGTTGGGTCGCCGGTTGCCCGACGGCGGACCGAGCGCGGTGCCGCGTCAGGACCTCCGACGATTGCGACATCTGCCCGGGGAAACGATCGTGCCGATCCCGTCCGCCGAGTGATGGCGCGTCGCAGCCCCGCCCTGGCATATCAGGCGTCTATGAACGCCTGCTCGGATGCCGTCGCTAGGGCAACTTCACCCTGAAGCCGAGCGGTCTCGCGCGATTGGGCACCCTTGAAGGCCGCGTGCATCGCGGCCGTGGTGGTTACTGGGCCGCCGAGATGCGTCGGGTCGAGTTCGTTCCACGTGTTACCCTCCCGGTCCTCGCGCGAGCCGCGTGCGCGTCTCGGCGTCGTCCCCAGTCACAGTCATAGCCGTAGTCGTCGGCCGCCAGGACCAATGCTGCCTCGTATTCGGCCTCGGCGTTTGCGGGCTCGGCTCGGAACCAGGCGACATGCTCGCGTGAGTAGCGGATCATCCGAGGTACTCGACAACACTCCTCGAACAACGCCCTCCGGCGTCCAAAAAGTGGAATACCGCCTCCTCGCTGACGATCCCGTCGGAGCGGCTGGCGACGATCGGCAGCCGGACCGCGCCACTCAGTACCGAATCAGCAATGGCCCCAGCGAGCCGATCCCATCCGGCCGCGAGCTGCCATTGGACAACGTTGACGGCGATCAACCGACGCGGTCGAACCACCGAAGCGATCACCTGATCTAGCGTGCCGACCCCATTGCCGATCTCACCGATCACATCCCGGCGGGCAGCGCCGCCGCCGTCGTTTTCCACCAGCTGGCGGCAGCTCGCTCGGCCTTCATCCGCTAAGGCCGTACCGTCCCCACAACTCCACGCAGGTAAACCTTCGACCCAATCGCTGACTCAACGGGTCTGCAGTTGTCCGAGTGAACGAGATCGTGGAACGCTCGGTCCCTCGGGGCTGGACCGATACGACGGTCCCTCACCAGCCGCCATCCCGGTCAGGCCCCGAACTATGGGCACGCATCGAGAAAGGCGGCGCCATGGAACAGCCTCAACCACGCAAGCTGTACCGCAGCCAAACCGACCGCAAGGTGGCCGGCGTATGCGGCGGCCTGGCCGACTACTTCAACGTTGACCCGACGCTCATCCGCGTGCTTTTCGTCGTACTGGCGGTGTGCGGCGGAGCAGGCCTCGTGCTCTACCTGGCAATGTGGATCGTGGTCCCTGACGCAAGTAAGGCCTCGTCACAAACGCGTGGCTGAGCCAGATACCGACGGATCGAGCTCGATCATGGGCGCTCTAAGCTAAGCGAAAACCTGCTCGGCGGATCCGGTGGGCTCGAGGGGCCTTCGCCGAGCGCTACCAGGCCGCCTCCTCTGTAATCTGAGGGATCGCCCCGTCGGAGCACGCGACGTTCGTGATCTGGAACGAGACTTCGCTCGGTCGTGCCTGTTGCGCTTTCGTTGATGGTCGAGAACTGGCTAGCCGTTTCGTGCCAGCATGGCGTTCGTGGCGACTGAGTCCTTCCCGCGCCTCGCGGCGCGCACGATGAACTTTCGGCTGGGCCTGCCGCGCGGCTTTGAGGTCAGTCCCGACGGTCAACGGGTGGTCTTCCTCCGTGCGCCGAGCGGCACCGAACGCGCGCACGCGCTGTGGCTGTACGACGTGGCCAGCGGCAGCGAACGACTGGTCGCCGATCCGGCTGGGTTGCTCGGCGCCGACCCGGAGAACCTGCCCCGGGAGGAGCGGGCGCGCCGCGAGCGGCAGCGGGTGACGACGTCCGGCATCGTCGGGTTCAGCACCGACGCCGACATGACGAAGGCGGCGTTTGCGTTGTCGTCACGCCTGTTTGTCGCGGACCTCTGCGGTGACAGCGTGGTGCGCGAGTTCGCGGCACCCGTCCCCGTGGTCGACCCGCAACTCGACCCGACGGGACGCCGCGTCGCGTACGTGGGCGAGCGCGCGGTCCGGGTGGTCACGTTGGAGTCGAGCGACGACGTCGTCCTGGTCGGGCCCGAGCCAAACGAGCCCGAGGAGGTCGCCTGGGGACTGGCCGAGTTCGTGGCCAACGAGGAACTCGACCGGGCCCGCGGGTTCTGGTGGGCGCCCGATGGTGAGTCGCTGCTCGTCGAGCGGTACGACGAAACAGGCGTCCTGGTATGGCACATCTCGGATCCGGCCCACCCGGAACACGAGCCGATGCGGGTGCGGTACCCGCAGGCCGGGACAGCGAATGCGCTCGTCTCGCTCGCCGTCGTGCCGCTGTCCGGCGCACGCGTCGACGTCGATTGGCGCTCGGACGCCGCTCTGGACGGCCACGTGCTCGAGTACCTCGCGCACGTCGGATGGAGCGGGCCACGCCCGATCCTGACGCTGCTCACGCGCGACCAGCGGCGCATGGAGTTCCGTGAACTCGATCCGGCGACGGGGACGACGACCCTGCTGCGCGCGATCACTGACGGCGCCTGGGTGGAGGTGCTGCCCGGCACGCCGCGGCGCCTGAATGACGGTCGGTTGTTGTACAGCGTGGACGTCGGCGAGACCCGCCGGTTGTGGATCGACGCCGAGCCGTTCACGCCCGAGGATGCGCTGCTGCGCGAGGTGATCGCGGTCGAGAAGGACGCGGTCATCGCGACGATCATCCCGAAGGTCGCCTCGGTTGCGCTGGCCCGGCTTGGGTTCGACGGCGCGGTCGAGTTGCTCAGCGATCCAGACGGCGTCGCCACCGGTGCGGCGGGCGGCGGCACGCTTGTCATTGCGCAGCAGAATCCGTCCGTTCCGGTCGTTACCACCACGGTCCGAGCCGGCGAGGCCGGCGAGGAACTCTCGTCGCTGGCCGAAACCTCACCGGTGGTGCCGAACGCGGTGACCCTTCAGGTCGGCGAGCGCGGGCTGCCGACCACCGTGCTGTTCCCGACCGGACACGAACGCGGTTCGCGACGCTTGCCGATCCTGCTCGATCCTTACGGCGGCCCGCATGGGCAGCGCGTGCTCAACGCGGCGCACGCGTACCTGACTCCGCAATGGTTCGCTGATCAAGGATTCCTAGTGATTGTTGCGGACGGTCGCGGCATGGCCGGCCGCGGTCCGGCGTGGGATCGCCTTGCGCTCAACGACCGCGCCGGGACGATCGATGATCAGGTCGAGGCGTTCACCGAGGTGGCCCGGCTGTACCCCGACGACGTCGACAGCACCAGGGTCGCGATCCGTGGCTGGTCCTTCGGCGGCTACCTCGCCTTGCTCGGCGTACTGCGCCGTCCTGACGTGTTCAGCGCCGCCATCGCGGGCGCGCCGACGACTGACGAGCGGCTCTACGACACCTGCTACAGCGAGCGCTATCTCGGCAATCCGAACACGAATCCCGAGGTGTACGAGGCGAACAACGTGATTCCGTTGGCGGCACGGCTGAGTAAACCGCTCATGATCATCCATGGGCTCGCGGACGACAACGTCTACGTGGCGCATTCCCTGCGGCTGTCCAGCGCGCTGCTGGCCGCGGGTAAGCCGCATGAGTTCATCCCGCTGTCCGGTATGACGCACATGGCCAACAGCGAGGTGGTCGCCGAGAACCTGCTGCTGCTCCAAGTCGACTTCCTGCGCCGCGCTCTCAAGATCACCCCGACCGGATGAGTGGTTGGATGCAGATTGACCGACGTAAGCGGCGGGCGCTGGGCGCAGGAGTCGCCGATCGGCAAAACCGGTCGGATCGTCATAGCGACGCGTAGTGCGGCGGGCTAAGGGTGCGCGAGATCGATCGATCTGCGAGCTGGCCCGCGACACCCGGCCCGCGCAGACGGATCTGGCGTGTATCAGACCGAGCGCCTGCGGATGTTTCACGACGCGGAGCTCGGTTGTCGACAGGGCCTGAGACTGGCGACAGACAGTGGATCTTGTTGGGCGGTGATCGTGGGCCATGTGGGCGCCACGCGGCAACCGAATGCATCAGCGTTGACCAGCGCAACCAATGTGAGAAGGGCCGAGAACAAAGGAGGTCAACGCCGACTCGACGGACCCAACGGGGGAATCGGGGACATTCACACGGCAGGGGAGGTCGGCGCCGCCTGGGGGTGACGGTCAACGCCGCCAACTTCTGGGCGAGCACGACCAGCCGCATATGGCGTCGATCTTCGGAACGTTTCACGGATGGGCTAATGCAGGCGAGGAGACCGAACTGCCCCGCCCCGTACCGCTGGGCACCGTCGTTCCTGAGGGACGAGAGGTAGGAACGACCCGAGCTTCTGCCAGGCCGTCGTCGTGGGTCTGACCATGCATTTACCGGTGGCGGTGAACCTGCACGTCCCACCCAGGCTGGAGACCCATCGTCGTCACGGGCAAGTAGCTGACGGTGTCGTACTGCGTGCCACGGACGTTGTAGGACGGTCGGGGTACCTCGTCCTCAGCGGTGGTTCGACCGAGAAGGCGATTGCCCTCGAAGATGTGAACAATGCAGGGCTGCATTTCAACCATGAACGGATGATGCCCGCGCGACGCGGGCTAAACCACAGGCCGGCCGCGTCCGTTCGACCTGGAACCGGCCGCGCCATCATCAAACGCGGCCGGTTCAGGCGTGGCGCAGGACGCGCGGGGTACGCGTCCTTTCGGTGTGGAGATGGTCGACCTATGACGCCCCCGTAGCCTCGGATTGTGAGCCGCTCCCGGTGCTTGGGCAGGCTCGCCCCACTATCAGCAGGCCGAGCTGATGTTCGCCGCCCTCGGGTCGCCGGCCGCGACACCGGAGGAGGGCCACCGGGGAGGCAGCCGCAGCACTCCCACGCAGTACTCGCAATCACCGCCCAACTCATCGCCGACCAGGCGGCGGCACCGAACTAGGGCCACCGGTTTGAGCGCGGCCATAACTGGCCGAGACATTGCGGCCGCCCTGCGAATCCGAGGTGGTGAGTGATCTTCGGTGTGCAACGAGCGTGCAACACCACCGTCGCACCGAGCCGTCCGCAACCAACGCCGCCAACGCCCGCAGCCCCCTGCATCAGCGGAATCTCGCGGTAACCAGCACAGCCAACGATGGCTGAAAAACCTTCACACGGCAGGGGTCACTGGTTCGATCCCAGTATCGCCCACAGAGATTCCCCCTTTATAGCTGGGGTTCGTGCTCCGAATGTCTACTGAGCGAGTAGGAAAGTTCGCAGCTAGTCCGCAAAAGTCCGCACACGCTGGCCTCACGCCGAGTGTTGGTAGCCTTCGACGGCGGTTGAGTGTGTCGAGACGCTACTGTTCTCGGGCTCGTTCCGCGACAGCGAATCAGCGGATCGCTGGCCTGATGAGCGAGGTGGGGTCCATGTCGGAGCCGACGTCGGCTGTGATGAGCTCGATCGCGCGAACCGCGCGTAACTGGCTCGGCGTGGACATGAATGCGCGCCGCACCCGGAGCCTTATGCGCCGCGCGCGCGATGAAACTCGGTTGTCGACGTACACCGGCGCGGCGGGTCAATCGCAGTGCCTCCCCAGACACAGACTGACCCGCTGCGCCGCCTCATCGAAGCTTCAGCTGGCCACGTCTCCACGACGGTTCCGGCGCTGCAGAGCATCCACCTGATGTGATTGTCCGCCGCGCGTTTGTCGTGCTCGCTGCTCTGGTCGTGGGCGCTTGCTTGTCCTGCCACCGCCCGCCCTCCCACACACCGCGGATGTACCGCGCCGGGAGGTGGTCTACGTCCTGGGCCCGAGCCGATCCGCACTCTCAACCTCGACGCCGACGGGACCCTGCTCCCTTGAGGTACCGGATCGTCAGTGTGAGGGGCGTATCTGACCTCGCCCGCGGGTCCCAAATAGGCTGATGTCGTGCTGATCGCCGAGGAGCTCCTCCTCGTCGCGCTCGATCCCGTCAAGGGCACCGTGCCGCTCGGCGCCCGGAGGTACCTGAACGTCGGCCTGGCGGGCGCCCTTTTCGCCGAACTGGCCATCGCCGGGAACCTCGGCATCAAAGACGGGCGGATCGTGCCGGCCGGCGATGCTCTCCACCGACCCCTTCCTGGCCGAGGTCCTGGCCGCGATCCGTTCCGAGACGAAGGCGGAGAAGGCGAGGTCCGCGGTCAAGAAGCTCGATAAGCAGGTCGGCGGCGTGTGGCACCGCCTGGTCGAACGGATGGTGGCGGCGGGCACGCTCGGCGAGGACAGGCACGGTCGTCTCATGCCAACCCGCCACCTGGTCCTCGACCGACCTTGCCAGGACTTGGTTCTAGGCGGGGTGCGAGCGTCGGCCGCCGGCGACGGTCCGCTCGTGCCCCGGTCGGCGGTACTTCTGGCGCTGACGGGTCCCTGCCGGCTCCTGGAGCGGGTCGCCCCCGCTCGTTCCGGCCGCCGCCACGCCAAAGCCCGGATCAAGGAGGCCACCGACCAGGCGCCGTTCGGCCCTGAGGTGAAGCAGGTCATCGACGAGCTGATCGCCGCCGTTGCCGTCGCTGCCGTCGTGGCCAGCACCGCAGGCGGCAACGGCTGACAGGAGGGTCTGCGGCCGAGACCATGCCGGGCAGGACCGCCCTGCTCCTCCGGTTGGGTCGCGGGCGAGTCAGGTGGCGACGAGGCCGACAGATGGCGTGATGCCGCGAATAGTCACTGTTCACGCAGCAAGTGGGAACGCTATACGAACCGATGTTCGACAAGCGGCGCGTCTAGTGACTCACACCTTCTTGCAGGGTGTCGGCTGCAGGAAGGATGGCGCGGGTGAACCGCAGAGGGGCCGTGGCCCTCATCACGGGTGGACGCGGTCGGCGTGGGACGCCGCAAGATCGTCGCGCTGATGCGCGCCGACGGCCACGCCGTGTCGACCTCGACCGTACAGCCGGCTTTGCGCCGCTGTGGCTTGCTGCTGCCAGTCGGCTACCAGGCCGACCGCAAGTCCTGGGCCGTGCTGGGTCGCCGGGTGTATGTCGACCCGCTGGATGAACCCGGATGCGTTCAACGGCGGATGAAATGTGTTTCAGCGCGGCGTTGGGGCACGACTCCGCGGGGAGGTTGTTCAGGCGGTCGCGATAGCCCCGACAACCTCGGACTCATCGCGAAAGTCCTGCGGCGGCGAGGTCTGTAGTAGTCGGAGAGTCGGCCGTCCGGCGAGCACGGTCAGGTTCGGTGAGCCAGCAGGGAGATGCGCGCGCACCCGGCTCCGCCGGTACCCGTCCCGGGCATAACCAGGGGACTCGACCCTTGGGCTGCCCCGGGGACGACATGCGCCGATCGGCGCGCCCGTGAATGTATGAACGAGACCTGTGACCGGTGCCGACCAGCTGTTCGCGCGGTGTGACGCGCCGAGCGCGTAGGGGAGCCTTGCCTGTGCCGACACTGCGGCAACCGGCTATGGCCGGCGCGGCACGCGCGAGGCTGGACCACAGATGAGGTCGGCTGGCAGGGTGCGGTGGGGTCATTCGTCTCTATCCGTCCTGGCGTCTCGTTGGTACGTTCACGACCGTGGCGGAGGATGCCGCGGGACTCGACGGTCCGACGGCTGATGCACTCCTGCGCACCGGCCGGTTCTTCACGCGATGGGACGAGACCGACGACGGCCGGGCGGTGTTCCGCGAGGGCGGCCGCAAGGGCGACGTCTTCTACCGCGACCGCTGGAGCCACGACAAGGTGGTCCGGTCCACCCACGGGGTGAACTGCACCGGCTCGTGCTCGTGGAAGGTGTACGTCAAGGACGGCATCATCACCTGGGAGTCCCAGCAGACCGACTACCCGTCCGTGGGTCCGGACCGCCCGGAGTACGAGCCGCGGGGCTGCCCGCGCGGCGCCGCCTTCTCCTGGTACACCTATTCCCCACCCGGGTGCGCTATCCCTACGCCCGCGGTGTCCTCGTCGAGATGTACCGCGAGGCCAAGGCCCGGCTGGGCGACCCGGTGCTGGCCTGGGCCGACGTCGTGGGCGACCCGGAGCGGCGCCGCCGCTACCAGCAGGCCCGCGGCAAGGGCGGCCTGGTGCGCGTCTCCTGGGACGAGGCCGTCGAGATCGCGGCCGCCGCGCACGTGCACACCATCAAGACCTACGGCCCGGACCGCTGCGCCGGCTTCTCGCCGATCCCGGCGATGTCGATGGTCTCGCACTGCGTCGGCACCCGCTTCATCCAGCTCATCGGCGGCGTGATGACGTCGTTCTACGACTGGTACGCCGACCTGCCCGTGGCCAGCCCGCAGGTGTTCGGCGACCAGACCGACGTGCCCGGAGTCGGGGGACTGGTGGGACGCCACGTACCTGATGATGTGGGGCTCCAACGTCCCGGTGACCCGCACGCCCGACGCGCACTGGATGGCCGAGGTGCGCTACCGCGGCACCAAGGTGGTCACGGTCAGCCCGGACTACGCGGACAACACCAAGTTCGCCGACGAGTGGCTCCCCGCGCAGGCCGGCACCGACGCCGCGCTGGCGATGGCGATGGGCCACGTCATCCTGCAGGGAGTACTTCGTCGACCGGCGAGGTGCCGTTCTTCCCCGACTACGTCCGCCAGTACACCGACCTGCCGTTCCTGGTCACGCTCGACCGAGCGCGACGACGGCGTCCGTCGTCCCGGCGAAGTTCCTCACCGCCGCCGACCTCCCGGCGCGAGCGCCGGCGGCCGAGGGCGCGGCGTGGAAGACCGTCGCTGCTCGACGAGGCGACCGGCGAGCCGGTGGTGCCCAACGGCTCGATGGGGTTCCGCTACACCGAGTCGCGGCGAGGGCAAGTGGAACCTCGACCTCGAGGGCGTCACGCCCGCCCTGTCGCTCGCGAGGTCGCCGGCGGACGAGGCCGCCGAGGTGCTGCTGCCGTGCTTCGAGGACGCCGGACGGGTCGGGCAGCGTGCTGCGGCGCGGCGTGCCCGTCCGGCGCGTCGGGAGGCCACCTGGTCACGACCGTGTTCGACCTGATGCTGGCGCAGTACGGCGTCGGCCGCGACGGGCTGCCGGGCGAGTGGCCGACCGGCTACGACGACGCCGCGACGCCCTACACGCCCGGCCTGGCAGGAGGAGATCACCTCCGTCCCGGCGCAGGCCGTGCATCCGCATCGCCCGCGAGTTCGCCACGCAACGCCGAGCAGTCCAGCGGCCGTTCCATGATCATCATGGGCGCCGGGATCTGCCAGTGGTTCCACGGCGACGCCACCTACCGCGCGATCCTGGCGCTGCTGATGCTGACCGGCTGCATGGGCCGCAACGGCGGCGGCTGGGCGCACTACGTCGGGCAGGAGAAGTGCCGCCCGATCACCGGCTGGATCTCGCTGGCCAACGCCCTGGACTGGTCCCGGCCGCCGCGCACGATGATCGGCACGGCGTACTGGTACATGCACACCGACCAGTGGCGCTTCGACGGCTACTCGCGCGGACGCGCTGGCCTCCCCGCTCGCCGAGGGACACCTGGCCGGCATGCACACCGCGGACACCATCGCGCAGTCCGCGCGGCTGGGCTGGATGCCGTTCTACCCGCAGTTCGACCGCAACCCGCTGGACCTCGCGGACGAGGCCGCGGCCGCGGTCGACGCCGGCGACGCGCCGACCCGCCGACCACGTCGTCGACGCGCTGACGAGCGGCACGCCTGACGTTCGGCGATCGAGGACGTGGACGCGCCGGAGAACTGGCCGCGCACCCTCGTGCTGTGGCGCGCCAACCTGCTCGGCTCCTCGGCCAAGGGCAACGAGTACTTCCTGAGGCACCTGCTGGGCACCCACTCCAACGTCATGGCCAGACGAGTCGCCGCAGGGGCTCCGGCCCACGCGAGGTCGCCTGGCACGAGGACATCCCCGAGGGGAAGCTCGACCTGCTGGTCAGCGCCGACTTCCGGATGACCTCGACCACGCTGCTCTCCGACGTCGTGTTCCCGGCCGCGACCTGGTACGAGAAGCACGACCTGTCCACCACCGACATGCACCCGTTCATGCACGCCTTCACCCCGGCGATCGACCCGCCGTGGGAGGCCAAGAGCGACTTCGACACCTTCCACCTGCATCGCCCAGGAAGCTCTCCGACATGGCCCGAACCCACCTCGGCGTCCGCAAGGACCTGGTGAGCGTGCCGCTGCAGCACGACACCCCCGGCGAGACGGCCCAGCCGGGCGGTGTCGTGCGCGACTGGCGGGCGCGGCGACGTGCCCCGCGGTCCCGGGCAGGACGATGCCGCAGTCTCCAGATCGTCGAGCGGGACTACACCGCGATCGCCGACAAGCTGGCCGCCGTCGGCCCGCTCGCCGACAAGCTCGGCTTCACGGTCAAGAACGTCACCTACCGACTCGAGCGACGAGGTCGAAGCGGCTCGGCCGAGCCGAACGGCGTGATGCTCGGCGGCGCCGGCGGACGGCCGCCCCGCGATCGACACCGACGTCAAGCTGGCCGAGGCGATCCTGCGCCTTCTCCGGCACCACCAACGGCGAGCTGGCGGTGCAGGGCTTCCGCACCCTGGAGAAGCGCGTCGGCAAGAAGCTGGCCGACCTCGCCGAGGGCTCGCGAGGAGAAGCGCATCACCTTCGCCGACACCCAGGCGCGCGCCGGTGCCGGTCATCACCTCGCCGGAGTGGTCGGGCTCGGAGACCGGCGGCCGGCGCTACGCGCCGTTCACCGTCAACGTCGAACGGCTCAAGCCCTGGCACACCCTGACCGGGCGGATGCACTTCTTCCTCGACCACGACTGGATGCGCGACCTCGGCGAGGCGCTGCCGATCTACCGGCCGCCGCTGGACCTGCACCGGCTCCTCGGCGAGCCCACGCTCGGCCCGGACGGGTCCAAGCAGGTGACCGTCCGCTACCTCACGCCGCACTCGAAGTGGTCGATCCACTCGGAGTACCAGGACAACCTGCTGATGCTCGTCGCTGTCCCGCGGCGGGCCGACGGTGCTGGATGAGCCCCGCGCGACGCGGCCGCCATCGAGGTCAAGGACAACGACTGGGTCGAGTGCCTCAACGCCAACGGCGTCCTGGTGTGCCGGGCGATCGTCAGCCACCGGATGCCGGCCGGAGTGGTCTACGTGCACCACGCCCAGGAACGCACCATCGACGTGCCGAAGTCGGAGAGCGACCGGCCGCCGCGGCGGCATCCACAACTCGGTGACCCGGCTGCTGGTCAAGCCCACCCACCTGATCGGCGGCTACGCCCAGCTGTCCTACGCGTTCAACTACCTCGGCCCGACCGGGAACCAGCGCGACATGGTGACCACGATCCGCCGCGAGCCAGGAGTACGTACTAATGCCCAGGACGAGTGAACGTACTGATGCGTGTCATGGCCCAGATGGGCATGGTGATGAACCTCGACAAGTGCATCGGCTGCCACACCTGCTCGGTGACGTGCAAGCAGGCGTGGACCAACCGCGCCGGCATCGAGTACGTCTGGTTCAACAACGTCGAGACCCGCCCCGGGCAGGGGTATCCGCGCCGCTACGAGGACCAGGAGACGTGGCACGGCGGCTGGACGCTGAACCGGCGCGGCCGGCTGCAGCTCAGGGCCGGCGGCCGGGTCAAGAGGCTGCTTCGGGATCTTCGCCAGCCCGGTGCAGCCCAAGCTCGAGGACTACTACGAGCCCTGGACCTACGACTACGAGACCCTGGTCGACGCGCCCGCTGGGCGACGACTTCCCGGTCGCCCGGCCCAAGTCCCTGATCACCGGCGAGGACACCAAGATCACGCTGGTCGGCGAACTGGGACGACAACCTCGGCGGCGCCGCCGAGATGGGCCACCTCGACCCGATCGTGGAGAAGGTCCGGCAGGGAGTCCGAGGACAGGATCAAGTTCGAGTTCGAGCAGACCTTCATGTTCTACCTGCCGCGGATCTGCGAGCACTGCCTCAACCCGTCGTGCATGGCCTCCTGCCCCTCCGGAGCGATCTACAAGCGGGCCGAGGACGGCATCGTGCTGGTCGACCAGGACCGATGCCGCGGCTGGCGGCAGTGCATCACCGGCTGCCCGTACAAGAAGATCTACTTCAACCACAAGACCGGCAAGGCCGAGAAGTGCACCTTCTGCTACCCGCGGGTCGAGGTCGGGCTGCCGACGGTCTGCTCGGAGACCTGCGTGGGCCGGCTGCGCTACCTCGGCGCTGTTCCTCTACGACGCCGACCGGGTCACCGCGGCCGCCTCGGTCACGGACGACGAAGGACCTCTACCGACGCCCAGCTGGACCTGCTGCTCGACCCGGACGACCCCGCCGTCATCGCCGACGGCCCGGGCGCAGGGCATCCCCGACGACTGGATGGACGCCGCCCGCCGCTCGCCGGTCTACGCCCTGGCCAAGATCTACCAGGTGGCGCTGCCGCTGCACCCGGAGTACCGCACCATGCCGATGGTCTGGTACGTCCCGCCGCTGTCGCCCGTGGTCGACCTGCTGCGCGACCAGGGCCACGACGCGCGAGGACCACGGCAACCTGTTCGGCGCCATCGAGGCGCTGCGGATCCCGGTGGAGTACCTCGCGGAGCTGTTCACCGCCGGCGACACCGACATGGTCACCGGCGGTGCTGCGGCGGCTCGCCGCCATGCGGTCCTTCATGCGCGGCATCACCCTCGGCAACGACCCCGACGACGTCGATCCCCGACGTCGGTGGGGATGACCGGCGCCGAGCATGTACGAGATGTACCGGCTGATGGCGATCGCGAAGTACGAGGAGCGCTACGTCATCCCGAAGGCCCACGAGGAGCAGGCCCACGACCTCGAGGAGATGGGCTGCTCGCTCGACTTCGAGGAGCGGGCCCGGGATGTACGAGTCCGGCGCCGTTCGGCGAGGCTCAGCGGCCGGCCCGTGCCCGGTGGCCGTGGAGACCTTCAACGCGCTCAAGCAGCGGCAGACCTCCGAGCGCCGATCGCCCGGCGAGACGTCCATGCGCGGCCGGGTCAACCTGCTGAACTGGGACGGCGTCGGCGCGCCTGCCGGGCTGTTCCCGGCGCGTCCGCGACGACAGCGGCGTGACAGGCGCCGCGACGCGCCCGCTCAGGCGGGCGAGCAGCCGTGACGCGCCGCGGTCGTCCACCAGGTCGCGGCGCTGGTGCCTCGACCTACCCGGACGAGGAGCTGATCGGCAGGCTGCCGCTGCTGCGGGCGGCGCTGTGCCGAGCTCGCCCGGGCGCCGCGGCGTGACGCTCGCTGCGAGTTCCTCGACCGGCTCGCGAGCCAGCCCCGCTGAGCGCATCCAGCGCGCACTACGTCGACGTGTTCGACCTGAACGCGCAAGCACGCGCTGTACCTGTCGTACTGGACCGACGGCGACACCCGGCGCCGCGGCGAGGTCCTGGGCCGGTTCAAGGAGCGCTACCGGGCGCAGCGGCTTCCTGGTCGACACCCACGGCGAGCTGCCGGACTACCTGCCGATGGTGCTGGAGTACGCCGCGATCGCGGACCCCGTCGACGGCCCGGGCTGCTGCAGGAGTACCGGGCCAGCCTGGAGCTGCTCCGCTTCGCGCTGCGTCGAGACGAGCCTCCGTACGCCGGGGTCGTCGCAGGCCGTCTGCGCCACGCTGCCCGGGTGAGTCGCCCGGCGGACCGCGCGGCCGTCATGCGGATGGCCGCGCGACGGCCCGCCGCGCGAGGACGTCGGGCTGGACGCCTACGACCCGCGCCTGCTGCCGCGTGCAGCGAGGCCTCGAGACGGACGGAGCTGCACTGATGGACATCCTGCTCTGGGGCGTGCTCCCGTACGTCATGCGTCGCGGTGCTCGTCGGCGGCACGATCTGGCGCTACAGCTACGACCAGTTCGGCTGGACCACGCGGTCGTCGCAGCTCTACGAGTCGCGGCTGCTGCGGATCGGCGTCCCCGCTGTTCCACTTCGGCATCTTGTTCGTCATCGTCGGGCCACGTCGTCGGCCTGGTCATCCCGATGTCGTGGACCGAGGCGGTCGGCGTCAGCCAGGACCTCTACCACTTCAACGCGCTGCTGGTCGGCGGCATCGCCGGGCGTCTGCACCCTGGTCGGGATCGCCATCCTCGATCTACCGCCGCCGGACGACCGGGCCGGTGTTCATGGCCACGACCGCGCAACGACAAGGCCATGTACGTCGTGCTGGTCGCGGCCATCGTGCTCGGCCTGTGGACGACGCTTGGCCAGCGTCTGCGAGCGCGAGCACGAGGCGCACAACTACCGCGAGACCGTGTCGCCCTGG
This sequence comes from uncultured Actinomycetota bacterium, assembly GCA_963748415.1. Taxonomy (GTDB): domain Bacteria; phylum Actinomycetota; class Actinomycetes; order Mycobacteriales; family Jatrophihabitantaceae; genus CAVVJA01. Next base: position 193,444 of record CAVVJA010000013.1, read on the forward strand.
TTCCGCTCGCTGTTCATCCTGCAGCCCGACGTCGCGGCGATGGCGGCGGCGCCGTGTCCGTTCCACATCCACGTCCTGGTCGGCGATGCTGCTGTTCGCGATCTGGCCGTTCACCCGGCTGGTGCACGCCTTCACCGCGCCGCTGCACTACCTGTTCCGCCCCTACATCGTCTACCGCAGCCGGGACGACCGGCCGGCCCCGGGCAGCGTCCGCGACCGGCGCGGCTGGGCGCCGGTCGGCACCCGCGACCGCGACCGCTGAGGCGCGCTGACAGGAGGACCGCGTGACCAGCCCAGCACCGGCCGTCCGGCCTACGCGCGGGCAGACGCGCAACCTCGGCGCTGGCCACCTGGCCTTCGCGGTCACCTTCTGGGCGTGGAACCTCATCGCTCCGCTCGGGGTGCGCTACACCAAGGAGCTCGGGCTGTCAGCTCGGGCCAGAAGGCGCTGCTGGTGGCGACTGCCGGTGCTCGTCGGCTCGCTGGGCCGGATCGTCGTCGGCGCGCTCACCGACCGGTTCGGCGGGCGGCTCATGTTCACGGTCCTGCTGCTTCGCCTCGATCGCCCCCGTGCTGCTGGTCGCGCTTCGCCGGCAACCGCGACTCGTTACGGCCTGCTGCTCGTGTTCGGCGTTCTTCCTCGGCATCGCCGGCACGACGTTCGCCGTCGGCATCCCCTTCGTCAACGCCTGGTACGAGCCGACGCGGCGCGGGCTTCGCCACCGGCGTGTTCGGCGCCGGCATGGGCGGCACGGCGCTGTCGGCGTTCTTCACCCCCGGTTCGTCAACTGGTTCGGCTACACCGCGACCCACGTGATCATCGCCGTCGGCGCTGGCCGTCGACGGCGGCCTCGTGCTGGTTCGACGATGCGCGACTCGCCGCGCTGGTCGCCCAACACCGACCGCGTCGTGCCCAAGCTCGTCGCGGCGCTGCAAGCTGCCGGTCACGTGGCAGATGTCCTTCCTGTACGCCGTGACGCTTCGGCGGCTTCGTCGCCTTCTCCACGTACCTGCCGACCTACCTCAAGGACGTCTACAGCTTCGACCTCACCGCGGCCGGCACCCGCACCGCGGGGTTCGCCCTCGCCGCCGTCGTCGCCCGGCCGATCGGCGGCGTGCTCTCCGACCGCGTTCGGCCCGAAGCCGGTCGTGCTGGCCTCGCTCGCCGGCGCCGCGGTGCTGGCCCTCGTGGTCGCCGCCCAACCGCAGCCCGAGCTCCCCGCGGGGCCACGTTCGTCGCGATGGCCGTCCTGCTCGGCCTCGGCACCGGCGGGGTGTTCGCCTGGGTGGCCCTGCGCGCGCCGGCGGAGCGGGTCGGCACGCGTCACCGGCATCGTCGGCGCCGCCGGCGGGCTCGGCGGCTTCTTCCCGCCGCTGGTCATGGGCGCGACCTACGACGAGGCGGCACAACACTACACGGTGGGGCTGGTGCTGCTGTGCCTCACCGCGGTCATCGCGGTCATCTTCGTGCTCCTGTTCCTCAAGCGAGAACCATCGGCCGAACGGGCTAGCTCGCCGGTCAGCCGTTGACGCTGGCGGATCGGCTCGACGCGCGCGTCGTTCGGGCGGCCGCCCTTGGCGCCGAGCCCGACGCGATCGTTCACCAGTCGCATGCTGGGACTGCGACTGCTTAACGGCGAGTCCGTCATCGATCGACCTGGTCCTCACCAGCTACAAGAAACTGCGACAGCGGTGGCGGACCCTGATCCCGCTGACCGGGTTGCGTGCCGAGTCGGTGCCTCTCGTGGCTCACGACGCCGTGTCATCGACTGCCCGGCCCTCACGCTCATCACCGAGCTGCAGACTGACGCGTCGTGACGTCGGTCAGCTCTGGCCTGCGGCCAGCTTGACCACCTGACCATTCGCTTCGATCGCGCGGTTGTAGACGTCATCGAGGCGGTCCGCGACGGCGTCCAGATCGTCATCGAACAGGTCCGCGTATCGGTCGAGTGTCATGGCCGCCGAGGCATGGCCGAGCATGCGCTGCACGGCCTTCACGTGGGCGCCTGCTGACACGGCGAGGCTCGCCGCGGTGTGCCGAAGTTCATGTGGAGTGAGACCCGGCTCTGCGATCGCTCTAGCCGCCGGGTTGAACCAGTCCCGACGTGCGTTTCGGTTGCGAAGCACTCCACCGTTCGGGCCGGTGAACACGAGGTCCTCCGCCGCGAGCTTCGCCATGTGTTGGTGAGTTCCTTGACGATGAAGCGGGGGAGCGGCATGGATCGTCGTTCGTGGTTCTTAGACCGGATCCACCGCCGGCAGTTGAGTTGATCAACGGCGGCAGTAGCTGATCTTCGTGGCGGTGGCTGGGTGTCGTGTGCAGCGCGCAGCCGCCGGTCTGCCAGCTTCTGCGAGGTTCCGGTCGTGGTGGTCAGCGGGAGGTGGTTGTTCAGCAGCGTTTCGGGATGCGCGGTGATCGCGGTCAGGGCAGTGGCGAAGCTTCGGCCCAGGGCCAGTTCTCGGGTAGGCGTAGTCGTCGGCGTCTGCCGCTGTGTACGAGGCGGCCGGGCATGGTGAACAGCGCCCGCCGCAAGGTTGTGGCGGTGGCCCGGCGCAGATCCGCCGGCGACCAGGCCGACGGCGCGGGCGAGGTTGTGCGCGATCACGGCCAGGGCGAGCCAGGCGGCGTTGGCCATGAACCGCCCGGAGGGCAGGTGCGCCAGCCCGGCTGACTTCAACTCGGCGATGGACTGCTCCACGATCGCGTGGCGGCGGTGGTCGGCCTCCAGCTCCAGGGTGTCACCGGCACGGTCGGTGACGAAGGCGTGGTAGTCCCAGGTGGTGAACAGCGCTAGCTGTGAGCCGGGGGTGGGCGGACCCGGCGCACGATCAGCCGCACGTCCATGGCGTGCTTGGTGTCGGCGAAGGCGGTGTAGCGGGTCTCGGCGACGTCGGCGCCGGAGACCTCCGGGGTGGACAGCCAGTACGGGATCGGCCGCCACGCGGACTCGGGGATCGCCTCGATCGCGGCGCGGATCCGCTTGTCCTGCCGCACGGTGATCGAGAACCGCACGTTGAACTTGGCCGCGGTGTCAGCACCGCCTTGGAGTAGAACGCCGAGTCCGCCCGCACCGTCAGTTGCCCGGTGGCGCCGGCGGCACGGATGCGGCTGATCGTCTCGGTCAGGAACGACTTCGCGCCGCGGGCCGCGCCCGCCGCCCCGCCGCGCAGCCGGCTGAACAGCACCTGCCCGGTCTCGGCGATGGTGGCCAGCTGCGGGTGGTAGCCGCGGACCTTGGTGTAGCCGAAGGCCGCGCCCTGCTTGCCCCGCCCGAACACCGCCACGATGGTGGAATCCAGGTCGATCGTCAGCGGCGCGGATAGGTCCACCGGACCGGCACCGGCCGCCCACTGCCGGGCCAACAACTCGCGGGAGACCGCATCGAGCTGGCGCACGTTGTGCCACCGGAAATCCCGCAGCCAGGTACCGATCGTCGACGGAGCCCGCGACAGGTCGAACAACTGCGGCAACGCCCCAACCCGCAGCAACGCGGTGTCGTCGATGCTGTCCCCGCCGGCCAGCATCGACCCGATCACCGTCAACGCCTTGATGCCGCTGTTCGCGCCATGCCGGGCCAAGCGTGAGCCGCCCATCCACCACGCCGGCCACATCCAGACGCTGGGCCAGCGCCGCCGCGGGCAGCAGCCCCGCGCACGGCACCAAATTCGGCTCGTCGAAGCTGACAGACACGCCAGTAAGGTCATGAGAAGCTCGCACCGAACGGGTGTCCTTCCCGGTGAACGATCAGGATCTTCAGCAAGTCCGATCGTCCTTCCCGGAAGGACATCCGTGCGTTACGACGCGCTCACACCATCAAGTTGCTCAGTGGATCCGGGCTTAGGGCTGTTCCACTCGAGCCGCCACCGTTGACTTCGGTGACGGCTCGCTCGATGTTGAGCCGTCGGCCATGAGATCAACGTCGCGGACGCGGAGGCCCGCAAGTTCGGACCCCCGCCGCCCCGCAGTACGCGAGGACGAGCACCGGGAGCCGGCCAACGCGTGCGTGGCCGGCGAGCTGATCGACTTGCTCAGCGGTGAGGTAGCGACGGCCCCGCTCGCTCAGCGCGGGCAGGTTGTCGCCGTTGCTGGGGTTGCTGGCGAGGCGTCGCTCCTTGACGGCGAGGTCGAGTATCGAGCTGAATACGCCGTGGGCTTTGCGAACCGACGCGCCGGACTGGCCGTCGCTGGCCAGGCCGGCGAGCCAGCGCTGAATATCTCCGTGCTCGACCTGGTCGAGGCGTATGTCGGCCCAGCGCGGCATCACGTGGACCCGAAGTGCGCTTTCGTAACGAGCACGCGTGGTGGCACGAAGATTGATCTTTCCCGCGAACCACTGCTCGGCCATCGTGCCGACGGTGACCTTGGCGCGCGACGGGTCGACGTACGAACCAGTGCCTACTGCCGTGGTCACCGAGTCGAGCCACGACTGCGCGTCGATCCGACGAGCAAAGTGCCGCGCGTGCTCATTGCCGGCGGCGTCGCGGTAGCGAGCGGCTAAACCTGAACGGGATCACACTCACTACCACTCCCCGGACGAGCTCAAGCAGCACGGACTGCAGCACGTGCGCGACTCGGTCGAGCTGCTCGAGCGCAAGGCCACGCCGGTTGAGGTGGAGGAGTACCGCCGGTTCATCGTCAACTTGACCCATAAAGTCGCTGCTGCCCACCGCGAGCACGGCCAGGACGTGAGCAAGCCCGAGCAGGCGGCGATCGAGGACATTGTGGCCGCCCTGAACACGACCGCCGGATAGGAAGCCTGGAGAGGCTCGATCATTGATCTGCCCGAACCAGATGTTGTCATCTGTCTAGCGAGTCCACCGGCTCGCGCCCGCAGATCGGACGGCTCTCGCGTGCAACAGACGAGCCTGGCCATGGGAACAACCGAGGGACTCGGTCGTCCGATGCCGATCGCTGAGTGCGTCATGATCTGGGGATGCCTGACGCAGAGGACGTCATCACCGCGGCGAGGGCGCGTGCCGCGCCATGTCCGAACGAGACGACGGTCGGCTGCGTAAGCTGCTGCACCCGTGCTTCACCTGGACGTCCCACCAGGGCGAGCGGTTCGATGTCGACAGTTACATGAAGTGTCGGGCGAACGGGACCAGAGGTTTAGACGATCTCAGTCGGGGCGACGCTGACGCGCTGTGGGTGCTCGAGCAGCGCGGGCCTGCGGTGTTGTATCGGCTCGACGGCGTCGAGCGGGTGCTGCCGGCCCGTGGCGGCGCCGGGCTGGGTCGGCGAGCTGGGCCTGATCAACTCGCCCGCCGTGCTGGGCGATGATCGTCACCGAGGGCCGGCTGCTGCGGATGGACGCCGAGGACTTCGGCGACGCCCGGCACGCTGTCCCGGGATCGTCCTCGGCGCTGGCCCCGGCCGGTGTCGGCGTGGGCCGCACCGGCACAGCCGATCGCCCGGCTCCGATGCCGGTTAGCTGGCGACGAAGCGGGCTAGCGCGGCCACGTCGCGCAGCACCACGTCGCGGCCGGCGACGTCGATCCAGCCGCGTTTGGCCAGCCCGGTCAGCGCCTTGTTCAGCGATTGCCGGGTGACCCCTAACTGGGCGGCGAGCACCGATTGGCTGCCGGCCAGTTCGACGCGGTAGGTGCCGTCGCGGCCGGCGACGGCGCCCGCGACCAGCAGCTTGGCCAGCCGGCGGGGCAGATCGAGGAACAGGATGTCGCCCATCGCACCGGTCAGCCGCCGCAGGCTGCGCGCGAGTTCCATCGCAAAGGCCCGCAGCGCGGCCGGCTCGCGGTCGAGCAACGCCCGCACCGCCGCGGCCGGTACGATCAGCAGCTCGGTCGACTCGGCGGCCACCACGTCGGCCGAACGCGGCTCGCCGTCCAGGATCGACAGCTCGCCCAGGGTCTGGCCCGGCGCGACGTTCGCGAGCACGAACTGGTCCCCGTGCGGCGAGTTGGTCACCACCCGCAGCAGCCCCGAGCGCACCACGCACAGGTGCCCGCTCGGCTCGCCGGCGAGGAAGAGCACCTGCCCGCGCGCGAGGCGGCGCACGAAGCTGACCTCGGCCAGGGCGGCGATGTCCGCCTCGCCGAGGCCGCCGAACAACCCCAAAGCCGCAAGTTCGTCAGCGATCCTCACACCGCCATCTTCACGTCCGCCGCGACGCTGCGCAGCACCGACTCCCACCCGGTAGGGCGTCAGCCGCGGGTGCGCCGAGAGCATCCGCGGGACCGTCGGACGGACTGCGGGCTGCGCCGCCAGCCCAGATCACCCGGCTCAGGACCCGAAGCGTCCGGCGCCGAGGAGGGCTCGCACGAACCGCGGCAGGTGGTAGCTGGTGACCAAGTGGTGCATGTCGTACCCCGGGCCGGCCTTCAACAGCAGCAGGGCGACCGCGGTGAGGACCAGGGCGGCGAGGACGCTGACCACGGCGAGGCCACGGCGATGGGTCCGGACGGTGGTGGTGATGCTGGTCATTTTGTGGCTCCTTATGCGCTGTGGTCGCGCCGACGAAACACATCGTGCCGCCCGCACCACCCACGGACAGTCACCACGACGACAGGACACCTGTCATCCACACGACAGGCCCACCGGACCTGGAATCAGCAGGCCGCGAGCATCGCCGAGATCCCGACCAGGTGCTGAACGCGCACCACCCCGCTTGGGCGAAACCGCACGCGCTCTCGTCTCTCGCTTCGTCGGCCAGACCGCGCGCTGCGCGCGCTGAAACTGACGGACATCATCGACACGCTGGATCTGCACGACGAGGAGACCGGCATGGTTTGAGCCGCCACCACCCCGCGAGGTCCGTCGCCGCCTGGCGATCCTGCAGCCGGCCCGTGGCTCGTTGCCTCGACGGCCTGGACGATCAGCTGGGTTGCGGCCTCGGGCTGCGACACGAAGGAGACGTGAGAGGCCGGCACCTGCACGATCGTTGCGTTCGCGCGCTCGGCCATGAACTGTTGGAGCGCGGGCGGATCGCCTTGTCCTCGGTGCCGAGCAGGTACCAGCAGGGCAGCGTCTTCCACGCCGGCGGGGCCGATGGCGTTGCGGCGAACGCGGCTGCGGCGTACGGCCGTTGCGCCGCGGCCATCACCGCAGCTGTTTCTGGGTCGACGTCGGCGGCGAAGGCTACGCGGAACGCCTCGCGATCGAGGTAGAGGTCAGCGCCCTCGCTCCCGTCCGGCCCGGTGAACGGCACGGGCCTAATCGAAGGCCCCACCAGGCTGCCTTCGAACCTCTCAAGGAGCTGCTGCTGACTCTCGCCCTCGTCGCACATCCAGCCATTGAAGTAGACAAGCGCCGTGACCTGATCGTTGCCGGTCGCGGCTGAACTCAAGCGTCAAAGTAGTGCGACACACTTTGATCGGGCAGGAGCACCGCGAAGTGTGCTTTAGCTGCATGCAGTTGGAAATGAGATCGGTACCGCCGGTTGCCGTCGAACTGAACTGCCGGCGGGCGAAGTCTGTCTCCTCACCGTTCGTGTGCGAGCTCGGGTCACGTTCACTCCCTCGGCCGTCCAACGATTCCGTCGATGCGATCGTTGCGAAAGGGCAAGGAGCTGTGACGGCTTCATGTCGGGCAGGACGATTTCCACGATCTCGTGGCCCATCGGTGCGGCCGGGAGAGGATGGGTGCATGAGCAGCGGTCCGCCGCAGACGTGGCGGGAGCACTGGTTCGAGCACGACCAGTTGCTCCACCTGGCCGCAGCGACCAGCCACGTCGCGGTCTACTTCGATCCGGACGTGAACGATGATGCCGCGCGCTGGCTGCTGCCGTACCTCGACGAGGCCTGGCGGTACACCAAGCAGACGTTCGGCGGGTTCGGACCTGATCCGCTGTTGTACTCGATCTTCCACCAGGGCCGTTACGCCGGTGGGCATCCGTCCAGCTACCAGGACCCGAGCCACGACAACCGCAACGTCACCGACTGCGGTCCCGGGCCGTACCGCGAGGGCGACAGCGGCATGCCCGAGATGGTCACGCACGAGATCTCGCACGTCGTTGAGGGCGCGAACAACGGCGCGTGGGGATCGCCGGCGTTCCCGATCTGGGGCGACAGCAAGTGGGCCGAGTTCTTCATCTACGACGTGTACATAGCACTCGGGCGGCATCGATGGGCGGCCGACGTCGCGACGGTGTTCGACCGCAACTCGGATTCATTCCCTCGTCGGGACACGCACTGGTTCCGTGACTGGTGGCGTCCGCTGCGGACCGACACCGGTGCCAGCTGGTCCGCGGCCATGCCGGCCAGCATCTCCTGCAGCGCGACGGGCAACGATTCGGGTGGCAGGTCGGTGGGGAACGGATTCGGCCACCGTGGGCCCCCGGCGGCTACCCCGAGAGACGAGTTCTAACCTCTCTTGCTGCGTCTCCGCTGTCCTGGCTTGTACTTCGAGACCGACAAGGCCGACGGGTTCCGTGAGCCCGGTTTCTCCAAGGAACGGCGTCTGGAGCCGCAGATCACCCTCGGGCTGCTGACCAACGTCACGGGTGTGCCGTTGATGGTCGAGGCGTTCGAGGGCAACAAGGCCGAGACCAAGACCATGCTGCCGGTCATCGAAGCGTTCAAGTCCGCCCACGACCTGGCCGAGGTCACCGTGGTCGCCGATGCCGGGGTGATCTCCGAGGCCAGCCGTGAAGCAATCGAGGACGCCGGACTGTCGTTCATCATTGGCGAGCGGATCCCCGAGGTGCCCTACGTGATCGAGCAGTGGCGCCGCGAGAACCCCGACGCGGTCCCAGAGGACGGGCAGGTGTTCACCGCACCCTGGCCCGCGACCGGCAAGAAGAAGGCCGCGGGCCGACGGGACAAAGTGACCTACTACCAGTACCGCGCCGACCGGGCCAGGCCGACGATCCGTGGGATCGACCAGCAGATCGCCAAGGCCGAGAACGCCGTCGCGGGCAAGGCCGCGGTGAAGCGGAACCGGTTCGTCAAGCTCACCGGCGGCACCCGGACCATCAACCGCGACCTGGAATCCAAGGCCCGTGCGCTGGCGGGGTTCAAGGCCTACATCACCAACATCGACAACCCCACGCCCGAGTTCGTGATCGGTGCCCACCACCAGCTCTGGCGCATCGAGAAGACCTTCCGGATGTCCAAGCACGACCTGCGCGCCCGGCCGATCTACCACCACAAGCGCGAGTCCATCGAGGCCCATCTGACCATCGTGTTCGCCGCGCTCGCGGTCACCAGGTTCGTCGAGAACGCGACCGGCTGGTCCGTCAATCGTTTCGTGCGCACCGCGCAGCGTTACCGCACGGTACAGATCAGGGTCGGCGCCCACATCCTGGCCGCCGAAGACCCACTCCCGCCTGACCAACGCGACGCGCTGGCCCAGATCAACTGACGAGGTGCGCACAAGCCTGAGCCGAGTCAGGTGACAAGGGTCACGATCGTCATCTGACAAGACCGGCTGATTCCTCTCGACTTGACGCATGCCGATATGGGCATATGATGGCGGCGTGGCCCGAGCCGCGACGACGTCGGACGTCTTCAACGCGATCGCCGAGCCGCGGCGCCGGGAGATCCTGGTGCTGCTGCGGGCGGGTGAGCGGCCGGTGACCGAGTTCGCCCGGGAGCTGGGGATGACCCAGCCGCGTTCGTCCAAACACCTGCGGGTGCTCCGGGAGGTCGGGCTGGTGCGGGACCGCAAGGCAGGCAAGCAGCGCCTGTACGGCCTGGACGCCCGCGGGCTGGACCGGTCCACGAGTGGACCGGCGGGTTCGAGCGGTTCTGGAGCGAGAGCTTCGACCGACTGGACGCGTACGTGCAGGACCTCAAGCAGACACGGCAGGAGGAATGACCGATGGCAGGGGCAAGGCAAGAAACGCGGGCGGAGCCGGCGACGGCCGACCGGGAGATCGTGATCTCCCGGGTCATCGACGCTCCACGGGAGCTGGTGTTCGAGGCGTTCACCGAGGTCCGGCACCTGTCGCGGTGGTGGGGACCGGAGGGGTTCACGACCACCACGCAGTCGTTCGAGTTCCGCGTCGGCGGCGCGTGGGACTTCGTGCTGCACGGGCCGGACGGGACGGACTACACCGAGTGGATCTCCTGGACCGAGATCGCCCCGCCGGAGCGGATCGCGCTGCTGCACGGTGAGTCCCGCGGCGACCCGAACGCCTTCGAGTCGGTCCTGACGTTCGAGCGCGACGGTGCGGCGACCCGGATCGTGATGCACACGGTGTTCCCCACCAAGGAACTGCGCGACGAGGCGGTCGAGAAGTACCACGCGATCGAGGGCGGCCAGCAGACCCTGAGCAACCTGGCTGCCTACGTCACCGACCTGGCGCGGAAGGGGACGGAGGGCTGATGGCCGGGAAGGTGTTCTTCAGCGTGTCGATGTCGCTGGACGGCTTCATCGCGCCCGAGTCCGTGCCCGTTGACGACTTCTTCGCGCCCGAGAAGCAGGACGACCCGGACGTGCAGCGCTGGATGGCGCAGTGGATGGAACTGCAGCAGTGGATCTTGCCGCTGCGGTTCTTCCGGGAGAACCTGGAGCCGGGCGAGGGCGGCGAGGAAGGCCGCGACAACGACATCGCGCGGGAGACGTTCGAGCGCACCGGCGCGAGCGTGATGGGCAAGCGCATGTTCGACCTCGGCGAGCAGGCATGGCCGGAGGAGGCGCCGTTCCACACGCCGGTCTTCGTCGTGACGCACACCAAGCGTGACCCCTGAAAACGGCCCGGCGGCACCACGTTCCACTTCGTCAACGACGGCATCGAGCCCGCCGTCGACCAAGCCCGCGAGGCCGCCGGCGACCGCGACGTCCGCATCGCCGGCGGCGGCGCGACGATCCTGGAGCACCTGAACGCCGGCCTGATCGACGAGTCTGATCGCGCTGTCGCCCGTGCTGTCGGCACCGGCACCCGCCTGTTCGACGGCCTGGAGCGTCCAGGGTCGCGCTGGAGCGGTCCGGCGGAGGCCTCGCCGAGGGTGACGCACCTGACCTCCGCCGTCCGGGAGCGGTAGACGCACGGCGGACGACACACGGCAGACGGCGGACGGCGGCCGCGAAGGAACACCCACGCGGTTGGCCCGCAGACGGTCCTCCTGCGGGATGACCAGCCCGCCTGCTGGATGGCGAGGGAGCGGGAGGATCCGGTGGCACCAGGCCGCTCGGCGGCATCGGGGGGCGATCCGCCAGGTGGAATGGCCAGGAACGGGCCCCGAATCGTGAGCCGGTAGCGATCAGCATCGATCATCCGCGGTCGAACGCTGCCGAGCACCCTCACGGCGTCCTACAGGGCGGTTCGGCGCGGGCAGCTCATGATAGGGTTGGTCGAAGTCGGGCTACCGCAGCTAGCTCATACGGACTCGCGTCGAATCGCTCGTCCGGCACAGTTCTGGGTCAGGGGCTGGAGTATGCGGAAACGGCTTGCTGCAGGAGCGGCCCGTACCGGTTCGAGTCCGCAGCGAGGGAAGCCGCGACGACGGCACTGCCGCCGTGTGCGCCTTGGACCAGGCAGGCGGGATTCCGGTAATGGTGAGGCCGACTGGGTGACGTAGTCGTGAGGCCACACGATCCTGTGCCACCAACGAAGGTGAGCTGCTCGGCGCGTGCGTCGAGCATGGCCGCGCGGTGTCGTCGTCGCGTAGGTGCGCGATGCGGAAGGCGGCCCATCCGGGCAGGGTTTCGCGCGCTGACGCGGTGTCGCGTCGAGCTAAAGGATCCTCCGCGCCGGCAGGCAGGCCCACTGCAACGGTCCCCGGGTCCGCGGCAATCGAACCAATGACGGCGGTGCAGGCAGCGGCCGGTGCCGTCGGAAGGGTGAAGCTCTGCCACGACGCCGGTGCGGGTTGGGCGAGGAACAAGGAGAGCTTCTCGATGCGGGCTGTGCTGGCTGGCGACGGACCGCACCGTGCCGACCGTAGCGGCGGCGATGAGGGCGGCGGGCAGACCAACCCGGGTGATCATTACGCGGGGCCGGGCGGCGTCCGGTATCGGCTCGCGATCTCGACGGTCAGACGTTGCCGTCGCCGTCGTTGGGACCGCCGTTGTTGTCGCCGCCGTGGTTTTGCGGGATGCCGGCGGGTTGCGGGATGCCGGCGGGTGTTGGCGGCGGCGCGGGACGCAAACGCTGATGAATCCTTTTGCTTCTCGGAACGCGCGGCACCCAAGCCTGGTCGATTGGCCTATCCCGCACGAGGCCGGGCCCTGCGGTCTCCACGGGTGCATCGGTTCATCGCGGGTAGCGTCGTGTCTACCCGTGGAAGGCATTGCCATGGACATCACCGTCGAGCTACCAGACGAAATAGGGCACTGGGGCGCAGAGTCCGGATAACCTGTCGCAGACGCTGCGCGCAGCGCTCGAGGCGGAGCGGTCACGAGCGACACTGTGGCCGGCTCTGACGGACGGCGCAGCACAAGATCCATGTCGCCGAAACGGGGCTGGACTACGTGCTTCACGGCACCCTCATCGCCCAGGACTCGACCACGAGGTCGAGGCATACCTTGGCGAGGACGGCGCACTATGTCTACGACGCGGGCCGGCAGCGGCTACTGAGGTCGACATCCCCAGGACCTCGGCGACTGGCTCGCGGACAGTCTCTACATCGATGCCATACGCGCCCTCGGACAGAAGCCGATCCTGCACATCGGCCAAACCAGCTAAAGCCGATGGTCTCGTGACGACGACCCGGTTGTTTGGAACGTCTCATGGACCGCCCGTCCACGGTGGACACTCGGACGTCAGCTATTCGTGGCGGTATGTCGTGGGTGCGGTCAGCTCACCGTAGCAGGTCCGCGCCGTCGAAGCTCCGACAGGCTGGCCGCAACCTCGACGATCCTGCCGTGGCATTGATCGGCAAAGGGTGGAGAGAAGGCGAGGTGGACCTGGGTGAGGGCAGCTGGGTTCAGGTGAACTCCGGACTGCACCGATGCGCAGAGGGCGAACTGTTGCGCCATCCGACGAGGCGAGAATGGCCTACGTGCGGCTCGCGATCAGCCCGACACGGTCCGCGGTACTCGTCGTGCGGGCGGATACGATCACCCCGCCCGGGCACCCATGCGGGCGTCGAAGATCGGTAAGCGCTGGTGGGACTGGTGTCATCCCTGCATGCGTGGCGACTCTTGACTGCGGTTCATCGACGAGCGTCCAGAGCGGACAGGCGCGAGCTGACCGATGTGCGGCAGCGTGACGAGGCACAGGCCGCGCTCGTTCGCGTCGGCTGCGGCGCTCCGGAGCAGGACGGGCGGCCGAACCGGCTGACCTTGCCCGCGCCGCGGGAGAGCCTCGTCCTCGTCGAGGAGGCCGCGCCGAGCTACGTCGCGCCGGGATCGGCGGCTGCGACATGGGCCTGCGCCGACCGACGCTGGATGACGTCTTCCTCCAGCTGACCGGCGAGCACCGAGCGGAACGGCAAACCGCAGAGCGCCGCTGCCGTGCCGGACGAGAAGGTCCTGGAGCGTCCTCGCCGGCTCCCGCGCCCGCACGCACCGTCGCTGCGAGGCGCCGAGACGAGCGTCACCGACAGCACCGTCGTGACGATGCGGAACCTCCACTTCCGGCGCCAGCCCGACCTGCTCGTATTCTCGACGATCCAGCCGGTCATGTTCGTCGTCCTGTTCGTCTGCTTTCGGCGGTGCCGTCAGCCTGGCGCTGCCGCCGGGAGTCACGTACGTCGACTACCGACGCAGACCCGACGACAACCATCACCGAAAGCCACGTCCCAGCACACCGGACCGGCTCGCGATCCGCGAACTGGTCGACCGGTAGGGCGTATTGCGCCGGCCGCGACGCCGGCGGCAAAGCCCGAGATCGAACGTATCGAAGAGCCGGACGGCGAACATCGGAATCAGGGTGACCGCCGCTCACCGCGCGGGCTGCAACAACGATCTCAACCGAAGGGAGATCCTCCGTGAGTACGCACAGCGGAGAGCCTCAAGCGCTCACAGCACCTCCGCAGCGCCGAGGCCGCCGGCAGCGGTCGGGAAGGTCCGTGACCAGCCGGCAGACCGGGCCGCTTGTAGCCGGCCAGGGACCGCACGTTCTCCGGCAGCACCCGCCGTCTTCTGCCGCGCCGGCGGACGCCTCAATGGGCCTCTGAAGTCCTGGTACCGGTGAGCCCAGGCTCCGGCCTCTCCGCGGACCGCCGGTCGCATGCTGCGTTGGCGAATAGATTCACCCGAGGCCGAAGGGAATTCCATGACCACCACCAAGCCACCCGCCGCCCAGGCCGGCTCCTACCGGGTCGGGGACCTCACCTCAACGGGATCGGCTACGGCGCGATGCAGCTCGCCGGCCCGGGGTGTCTTCGGGCCGCCCGCGCGACCGCGCCGCGGCGATCGAGGCGCTGCGGACCGCGGTCGAGCTGGGCGTCAACCACATCGACACAGCCGACGCCTCCGGGCCGTACATCACCAACGAGATCATCCGGGAAAGCGCCTTCCCGTACGGCGACGACGTTCATCATCGTGCCCAAGGTCCGGGTGGTCCGCGACGAGCGGGGCGGCTGGGTCCCCGCCAACTCACCTCGAGTCGCTGCGCCGAGCAAGTGCACGACAACCTCGGCCGGCTCGGGCTCGACGTGCTCGACGTGCGTCAACCTCCGGACCCTCGTCGGGATTGACGACCGCGCGACGGTTCTGGACACGCTCACCTTCCCAGTTCGAGGCCCTCGCCGAACTGCGAGCGGCAGGGCATGATCCGGCACCTGGGCCTGAGTACTCACCCTCGACCAGCTGGCCGAGGCGCAGCAGCTCGCCCCGGTGGTGTGCGTACAGAACTTCTACAACATCGCGAACCGGGCGGACGAGGCGGTGCTGGCGGCGACGGCCGAGCAGGGCATCGCGCACGTCCCGTACTTCCCGCTCGGCGGCTTCTCGCCGCTGCAGTCGGACGTGCTGGAGCTAGGTCGCCAAGCGGCCGGCGCGACCCCGGCAGCGGTCGCCCAGTCCTGGTTGCTGCAGCACTCGCGGAACATAATGCTGATCCCGGGCACCTCGTCGGTCGATCACCTCGCGAGAACGCCGGCGCCGCCCTGGCCCCGCCGCCCGACGCTGTAGCCGAGCTGGACACGAACTGAAGCGATGGACGCGCACCGTCAGCTGGGAGACCGCGGTGCATCTGCTGGAGCAGCGGATGGTGATCGTCGGACAGCGACCTGTTTACTTGCTCTCTTCGCCGTCAATCGGCTCGCTGATCAGGCTGCGGTGTAGGTCATTGCCGCCGGCGCGAGGACTCCCCTGGATGACCGAGCTCCGTAGCCGGTGGACACGGGCCGAGTCGAGCGGGGGATTAGGCCTGGGCAGCGAACGTTCAGGACGATGTCCACTCACTGGGCCGCGGTTGCTGGTGACGACGGTCGATGTCCCTCTGACGGCGTACTGCGATGAGTTCTAGAAGGCCGAGGTCTCGGTGGGTCCATGGTTTGCAGGGCTAGGGCGTCGAGGATGAGCCTGGTACTCGTCCACTAGGTGAGTCCAATCGGGTGTTCATTGTTGTCTGCTCAGCGCAGTCTGCGCTCAGTGCAGTGCCGTGGGCGAGCTTGTCCAGGAAGCCTGACCTTAATGTGCCCCGCATCACGCCATTCCTGGACACGGCTAACGGGTTGCGTTGGCTCAGCCGCACGGCCTAGCTCGGACCCCGGGTCGATGCAGCAACACCCAGGCGCAGTCCCCCTGCTGCTGCGAAACACGTGACGGGCTACCTGTCCCGCCGTTGCCTGATCTACGTACATCTCACTCGTGACCATGCGTGTGCACTGAGGAGAAGGGTGGCCCGATGCGCCGAGGACTCGACCTGACAGTGCCTCATCGTCCCGCCGATCGACCAATTCAACAACGCGTGCGCAAGATGCCCAGCTCAGAATTGCTGACCAGATCACCCGGCTCGCGGGATCGATGCAGTTCGTCTACCTGCACATCGCGCTGTTCACGGTGTGGATGTTGTTCATCGAGTCCAAGCCGTGGCCGACCTTGACGCTGATCGTGTCGCTCGAGGCGAATTTCCTATCCACCTTCGTCATGATCGGGCAGAACCGGCAGGCCGCGTTCCAGCAGCAGAAGGCCGATCACGATTTCGTCGCTGAAAAGTTGGAACTCAAGACCAACACCGACCTGACCCGGGAGGTCCATCAGATGACCGAGCAGATCCACGCGATCGTCAGCGCGCAGCCCGCACAGCCCAGCGGCGGCTAGCTCATCGCCTCGCTCGGCTGGCTCTGGCTCAGCCTGCCTGATAATGCGAGCTGCCCGGATCGCAATGAGCGGCGTGCCGGCGCGCAGTCTGCCTCACGGATCATCTCGTGCGACGCGCCTCCAGTCACGATGCCGCCGGTTGGCTCAGCAGCGCCGGTAAATTCCCAAGATCAGATATCACTGCCGTCCCAAACGATCGGTTGATCTTGTTAGTGTTGATCAAGCCTGTGCAGCTGCGTTCAGTCACGACGATGTCGCAGTAGGGCATCCCGATCGACAATGCCGTGACCTCGTTGAGGTCGTGACCCTCGCACTGCT
>CAVVJA010000014.1:0-192747 GCA_963748415.1 uncultured Actinomycetota bacterium
GCGGCTCGGATCGGAGACGTTCCACAGTTGGACAGCGGTTGCGAGGTCTGCCGCGAGCAGGTTCCCGGCCAGGCTCCAGCTGAGGTTGTTCCCATACGGCACACCGGCCAGCCGCGCGATACGAAAGCCGGTCTGAAGATCCCAGATTCCCACTCCGCCGCCTTGCGAGCCGCCCGCAATTAGTCGTCCGTCTGGGCTGACAGCGACCATGCCCTGAACGGCGCCGTTGAACAAGGTGCCAGTAATGCGTCCGGTTGTGGTGTCGTGCAGCTGCGGCGGGTCAGCGAACGGCCCGCCAAAGCCATTTCCGGTGAGGATGGTGTGGGTAGTTCCGGGGAGAAACATGGGTTTCGTGGCGAACCCCCAAACCCCCCAGACCCTGATGTTCGTTTTTCATCTCGGTGGCGAGGGGCGGTAGGTGTTGTCCTAGCGTCCAGATTCCCGCTTCGGTGTGGCCGCTGGTGACCAGTCGGCCGTCGGGGAGGAATCCGACGGGGTAGGCCGCGGTGCCGTGTAGGCGCAGCGGCGCTCCGACGGGCTGCATCGTTGTGAGGTCGTAGACGACGACGACGTTTGCCGTGCCCACCGGTTCGGACACGGCGATGCGGCGGCCGTCCGGGCTCAGGATGGCGAGCGACGCGCCTCCGGTGTTGGGCACGGTCACTTGCACCCGGCCAGTTTCGGCGTTGACGAGAACGGTGTCGCCGCCGTATCCGAACGGGAGAGTGCGCCCGTCGCTGGAGAGAATTCCGATCGAGCCGGTGAAGGACGGGGCTTGCGGGTGCGAGTGTCCCACACCTGAGCTGGTCCGCTCAGCGGGCCAACGAGAATGTCGCCTGCGGCTATCAGATGTCCGTCGGCACTGATCGTCAGGTTCGGGGTATTGCCGTTGGCCGGGTCGCTGGCGATGCCGGGAAGGGTGGTGAGCTGGCGGGGATGCTGCGGGTCGTGCCGGTCCCAGATCGAGAGACCGTGCCGGGAGATGACGTAGACGCGGTCGTTGTCGTGCGGGTCGAACACGGCGTGCACGACGCCGCCGCCGCTGTCCCGCAGTGGCTGCCCGGCTTGCTGGCCGGTGGGGAGGCTCCAAATCGCGATGTTCCCGTCGGATCCACCAGCAGCGATGAACTGGTCGTCGCCGCTGAACACGGCGAACTCGCGCCGGCTAGGCCAGGTGACGGTACGGAGCACGCGGCCGGTGGCGAGGTCGTCGATGGTGACGGTGCCGTCGACGCCGGGCACGGCCAACAGGCGCCCGGTCGGGTCCAGGTGCGGTAGCGTGCCGGAGGACCGGTAGCGGATAACCCGGTCAAGCCCGGGCGGGGTCTGCACCAGGGCGGACTGCAGGCCGCCGGCAGGTCGTCCGAGGGTCGTAGTTGGTAGGCCTGGGCGCCCAGCAGCACAGCGAGATCACGCTGATCACCGGGTAGGGTGCTGGCCAGCGTAGCCAGGCGGTTTGTCGGCTTGCAGCGCCTGGCGGCGGGCGGTGGAGCGTTGTTGCACGGCCAGGACACTGGCGACCACCGCCGCGACCAGCAGGATAAGCAGCCCGCGGCCAGGGCTCGTAGCCGTCGCGCGGTGCGCACGGCACCGCGGACGGTCTGTTCTTCGACGGCTTCGGAGGTGGCCAGGAAGTCTGTCTCGAGGGGGTTGGCATCGCCGGGGTGCGCGGCGGCCCAGTCTCTGGCGGCGTGCAGTCGCACCCCGCGATACAGCCCGGCGTCATCGCGCTCATCTGCCTGCCAGGCGGCGGCCGCGTCGGCCAGCTGACGGTGCACGCGTCGGCCTTCTCGGTCCTCCTCCAGCCAGCTAACCAGGCGCGGCCACTCTCGCAGCAACGCTCGTGGGCGACCTCGACGGTGTCCTCGGACGCGGTCAGCAACCGGCGATCGATAAACGCGGTGAGCACCGTCTCCTCGTTCGGCCCGCTGACCAGCTCGGTTCGCGCGGCTCGGCGGCGCACATCGGAGCTGACCCCGTCCGGGTCGGCCAACCGCAGCAGAATTCGTCGACATGCGGCGCGCTGTGCGATGTCGAAGCCGTCCCAGGTGGTCTCGGCCAACCGCGCCACCGCGCCGCGCACCCCCCGGCCATCAGGTATCCGGCCAGGGTCAGGGTGGTCCCCGATCGCGCGGCCCAGGTCTCCAACAGGGCGGTGGATACCAGCGGCAGAGCGCCGGTCTGGGCCGCGGCGTCGGCCGCGATCGTGTCCGCCAACCCGTCTTCGACGGTGAGCCCACCCGGCGCGCCGGTTCGAGGACGATCCGACGCAAGTCCGCGTCGGTCATTGCCGTGACCAGCACCTGGCTGCGGCTCATCGCACTGGCCAGTTCCGGGTGCTCGGCGCAGGCGCCGTAGTAGTCCGCTCGCATCACGATCACGACGAGACGGCGCCGCCATCATCCGCGCCGGTGGCAAGGAGCCGGATGAACAGGGCTTGCTTGTCCGGATCCTGGCACGCGGTGAACAACTCGTCGAACTGGTCGACGATCAGCACCATCCGATCACCACGGGACGGCCGTGTCCAGGACGCGGTTCGCCAGGTGTTCGAGCAGGTCGACATCGCCATCCGATTCCGGGCGCACGGTTGACGGCGGCTGCCCGGTGAGCCCCGCGAAGGCGCGTACGAGGGTGGTCATCGGGTCGGCGCCCGGCCGGATCAGCAGGCACGGCCACCCGTCGCTACCCGGCAGCGCCCCCGCCGCCAGCGAGGGAATCAAACCGGCAGCAACCACGGACGACTTTCCGCTTCCCGAGGGCCCGATCACGGCCAGGAACCGATGACCGCGAGTTTGCTCACCAGCGTGGCCACGAGCCGCTCGCGGCCGCAGAACAGCGCCGCATCCGACCGCGCGAAGGACGCCAGCCCCTTGTACGGACACATCACGCCAGCCGGCGCAGCCGTTTCCAGCCGCGCCTGCGCGGCGGGGGCAGAGTGGGCCAACTCGACCCTGGACAGCACCCCGGCTGCGATGTCGTCCTGAACGCGGTCCAGGCCGCGGCGGGCGTCCTCGGCCCGCGTCAGCGCCGCCTCGGCTCGGGCCTTGATGTCCAGGTGCTGCAGCTGGTGTCCGATCCCGGTCACCAGGGACGGGATGCCGCCCGTCTCTGACCAGACCGAATCCACCAACTCGACCGGTCTGGTCCCGCCCGACGCCGCCGCGAGCAACTCCGCCACCTCGTCACGTGTGAGACCCGTCAGGTAGCGCAGGTACTCCGGCCGGTCGGGCCCACCCGGCCCGGCGTCGCTAGGCAACGCGCGCAGAGCGCGATCGCGCACACCGCAGTCCCGCTGGCGGCCGAGCCGAGTTGTGCCAAGAACGCTAGCGCGTCGTCCGGCGACCGGTCGACGTCGTCGAGGATCAACAGCGCCCGCTGCCGCCGCCGAACCCGTCCAGGGCGTCAACGACCGCCTGCCGGCTCGATATATCAGGCTCTGCAGCCGACCCTGACGTGAATGATGATGCGGCGTCGAGCTCTTCGAGAAGCTGAGTGGCGATCGCCACGCCAGCCGCGCACCGGGTATATGCGACGGCTGCGCCGCGTGCGGAGGCGATCCGGCCGAATACCGCGGCCAGAGTGGTCTTGCCCGCTCCCGCCTCCCCGGCCAACCACGCCACCACCGGCCGGTCCCGCGGCGCCGACCGCCCCAGCAGCACCTCGAGCCAAGACAACTCCGTCACCCGCCCGACGAACCGCTCGTCGAAGCCGGGCAACCCGACCGCATGACCCTGCCTGCGCGGACCCGGCCTCGGCCGCGAAATCGCCAGATCAGCCCGCTGCTGCAAGATGTCTTGTTCCAACGCGCGCAAGGCTGCCGACGGCTCCAAACCCAGCTCGTCCATCAACGTCGCGCGGAACTCGCGGTAGACGGTCAGCGCCTCGGCGTGGCAACCGCCCAGATACAGCGCGCGCATGAACTGCGCACGCGGGCGCTCACGCAGCGGAAGCTCGCCACGGTGTGCTGCAGCTCGGACACGACTTCCTTGTGGCGCCCAGCGCCAACATCGCATCGGCCCGGCACTCGACCGCCAGCGCCCGCAGCTCATCCAACCCCGACACCAGCGGCCGCGCGAAATCCTCGTCAGCGAACTCCGCCCAGGCCGGCCCGCGCCACAACGCCAAGGCTTCGTTCAACACGGCAGGGCCCGCGCCGGGTCGCTGTCGAGGATCTGCTGCCCCTCGCCGACCAGCGAGGCGAACCGACCGGCGTCGATGCGATCCTCATCCACCACAAGCCGGTAACCGGGCGGCTGAGTCACCAATAGCCCAGCAGCCCCCACCGCGCCAAGGGCGGTCCGTACCCGGTACACATCCTTAGCCAGCGCCGCTGCCGCCCCCTCCGGCGGCGTGCCTCCCCACACCACGTCGCCAAGCCGATCCGAGGACACAACCCGGTTCGGCATCGTAACCAGCGCAACCATCAACCGCCGCTGTCTCACCCCGCGCAGCGGCACCACACGGCCATCGACGCAAACCTGCAGCGGGCCCAGCGCCTGGATCCACAGCCCAACCGGCTCACTCACCGCGCGCACCGCCCAGCGCGGCCGACAGTCGGTCCAGCCTCCCTAAAGTGACGCAGCGTCGCTGGCGCCGCGCCGGCGTCACACGGTGACCCCCACCCGACCCAGCACGACGAGTCAGCAAGTCCTGACGACGAAGGTGACAACCCAGGCCGGCTACCGACCGGCCCGACATACCAATCGAGCGCACGGGTCATACGGCTGAACGTCCACACCGGCCGACCGGTCGCCCAGATCACTTGCGGCTCCCCCCGGACTACACACCTGAGGCAGGCCGCCGGTCACCAGGCCGAGAAATTCAGCCAACCACAGCGGAATCTACCTGCGAACACCACGGGATCGAAACGGGATCCACCGGCGAACCCCCGAGGTCACGCTCACCTCGACCAACAAACGCTGCTCGTCGTGGCCGGCGCAGGCCGGGGTAACCCCCGCTCGGGCACCCGTGAGCCAACCGTGAGCGGACTCAGTGGGTGGCATCGGGCGAAAGGGGTGGGGGCTATGCGTGCATTGCGACGGTCCTGCGTGGTTGCGCTGGTAAGTGGCGTAACTGCGCTTGGGATTGGCGTCGTTCCGGCAGCAGCCACGGTGATCGACCACGAACAGTTCCGCAACACGGGTAGCGAGATGGTGGATTTCTGCCCGCCCATCGCCTTGCGATTCGACTTCGACATCCGGGGCATGTTCCTGGAAAACTCGCACGGACCCGACGGGCTCGTGCACTTCGCCGAAACCTCCCACGGCACGTTCTCTTGGACCAACCTGGCGAACAATCTGACTATGACAACGGCGATAAACCAGATCAACAAGGATCTCAAGGTCACCGACAACGGAGACGGCACGCTCACCATTGTCAACGTGACGTCCGGCTTCGTGGACGCGGAGGCACGGACGGGCAAAAGTTCCGCATCGACTCGGGGACGATCAGATTCGAGTATTTGGTAGACGACGGTGGCACACCGACAGACCCCAACGATGACGTATTGCTCGACCAGCGGATTATCAAGCCGGGGACCGGTCTAAACGAGTTCGACAATGCAGACTTCTGCGCCGACGTCCGCCAGTACATCGGCTAACCAAGCCAGCTAGTACAGGGAATCGTATTTCTCGCCGGCGTTCTCGCTCACCTTGATAACGGTCACTATCGGGGCATAGAGCTTGGACCGATTGATGGGACTGGTCTGGCGACGACTGGAACCATGGAGGGTGATACGGCTGAACGTCCACACCGGCCGACCGGTCGGCCAGATCACTTGCGGCTCCCCCGGACTACGCACCTGAGGCAGGCCGGCGGTCACCAGGCCGAGAAATTCAGTCACCCACAGCGGAATCTACCTGCGAACACCACGGGATCGAAACGGGATCCACCGGCGAACCCCCTAGGTCACGCTCACCTCGACCAACAACCGCCGGGGGACCTAACGTGAACGTGAGTAGGACTGTGCGCCGGTTTAGTCGGCCCATCCTCGCTGTGACGGGTGGCCTCGTCCTCACCTTGGCGCTGGCCACGCCCGCGTCAGCTCGGACGCCGGTGGATCCGAGCACGCTGAACCCGGCACCACCGGACTCCTTCAACGCCGTGTGTTACCTCGACGGTAGCCACATCACGTGCGATCTGGCATTCAGCGACCCCGACGTCGTGGATGTGCCCTCCGGCATCATCTGCGACGGCACGGAGCTGCTGTTCTCCCAGTCGCGCGCGGTGGTGGGGAAGCGGATCTACGACGCGGACGGGAATCTGCTGCAGCGACACTTCCGCGAGTCCCTCGACGGGACGTTCCGCAAGCCCGACACCGGACGGGTCGCGCTCTGGACGCAGCACGACACCGTCATCCACAACCTGGCCGTCCCAGGTGACGTGGCCACCGGCACCGAAAAGGACAGTGGGCTGATTACGCGGGTCTGGCTGCCGGACGGAGGCACCATCGTGACTGATGCCGGGCTCCTCGTCGTGGACGTCGCGACTGACGAGCTGGTCAAGGTGTCCGCACACCACCCGATCGTTGTCGGCGATCCGTCGGCGGCGGCATCCCTGTGCGCGGCGCTGGACTGAACGGAGCCTCGTCTCGCGGCCCGGTGTCGCAGCTGGGGTGCGTGGTGTGGTCTGGGCGTGGCAGCCACGCCATCGGAGACGATCTAGAGCGAGAGGTGTGATAACGCAGTAGTCGCGCCCGGCCGGGCGGTCCCGTCATCCGCGCTACTCCGTAGGCAGCCGCAGCACAGCAGCCGCGACCGCTGGATGCTGTTGGGTGCCATGTGCCTTCTCGCCGTCCAAGCAGCATCGCCGACTCATTGGAAGAGGTTGTACCTCGAGAAGGTCGGGCTCGCTGCCTCGGTGGGCTTTGGTGAGAGCGTTTAGTAGGCCGCGGCCTTGATCTCCTCGGCTTTGTTCAGAGCCTGGGCGAACGGCTGACCGCCCTCACCTGAAGCGGCCAAGCCGCGGTCGAGCTTCTGCCTAAACACTTGCTCCTCGGAGTCGGCGGGGCCGGAGATGGTATCTATCATTCGAGCCCGGTCCTCGAAGCATTGTGCTCCCTGTCGTACGCCCGGCACGCCCGGTGGACTAGCACGAAAACTGGCTGTAGCCGGGCCGTAGGGGAACCAATTCGACTCAGCTTACCAGTGCAGCCACCACGCCAGAGAGGCCAGCGCGGAACCGGCCAGGCGAAGGCGATGCTCGAACCCAAGCCGGGCACCGGCTCTGCCTAAACCTGGTGTTTCCGCGTGCCGACGGTAAATGGCTTGACCCGGGCCGGACGAACTGCCTGCGCGTTCCCGCGCCGGTGCCGGCGAAGGATTTCAGTCGGTCGTCGTCCACGACCTATGGACGCGGTCGATGCTCGCAAATGGACAACCATTCCCGAGCACACCTTCTTGCATCCGAGCCACAGAAACAGGACGACGGCTCGATTGACCTTTACATCCGCCCCGAACCGCCTGCCGGCCAAGAGGACAACTGGATCCGCGCCATCCCGGCACGGCTGGTTCCCGTCCTCTTGCTCTACGGCCCGACGAGCCCTGGTTCGAGAAACGCTGAAAGCCGGACGACCTCGAACCGATCAACTGACCAGGAATTCGAGCAATGACGATAATCCGCTGGTCTACGAAGGGCCAAATAAGAATCCATATGCACGCAGGTCACAACCGCGCACGGCCGTACCGATCGACGGATACTGCCCGGGATGACGTGTGCGTTTGATGACGCCGATCGGAGCGCGGCCGTTCCACTTCGCGACCGGCGTCGGGGCACTCGCGACGGTCAGCCGGTGGCCGCGAGCCATCGCGCAGCCGGTGGCTTCGGGCGGATACCTGCTTCGCACCGGCGTCTCGTCTCCACCAGCCACGTTTCGCCGTTGTGCGACTCCCCCCAACCGCCGTCGCCGATTCTTCAATAGCCCTTCCAATCACGCCGAATATCTATCACCAACGGCAACCGTGGCTAACTAACAATTCCCGAGCCTTTACTGAATGCGGCACGAATGCTACCAATATCGGTAGATGCGCCGCCCTTCCGGGCGGCATGCGCATTTCTTGGATCTATTTGTTGGTCGTCGTTGGCGGGTATTGAACGATGCGTGGCGGGTTGAAGGTCTACCGCGGCTCGGCAGCCGCAGCGCGGAACTATGTCGAGGCCGACCGAAGCCGCGCCGACGACTACTACCTCGCCGAGGGAACAGGCATCGCCGAGCGCTACGTCGCCTCACGCGCGACGGCGTGCGCCACATGGCACCGCTGACGGGTGACAACTACGAGGCCTGGGTAGCGGGTCTCGACCCCGATACGGGCGCGCCGAAGGGCCGGCTGCGCCCCGACGCAAATGCGGTCCGGTTCGTGGAAGTTGTCGTCAACGGACCCAAGTTGGTGCCTTGCCGCCGAATTGCACCCCGAGATCTCCGCCGCATACGACGCGGCTCAGGAAAGCGCAGCGTGGGAAATTATCGGCTGGCTCGCTCAGCACGCGACGACGAGGGTCGGCCCCCGCGGCGCGCAGATCCAGGTACCGGTCGCCGAGATCGACGGAGTCACCGTGGGCCATCACACGTCGCGCGCAGGCGATCCGCACCGGCATCTGCACCTGCAGATCAACGCTCGCGTTCTCGCCGAAGGACGGTGGCGAGGCCTGCACACAATCGCCGTCCGCGACTCGCTCGACGCGATCAACGGCATCGGGCACGCCACGGTGATGACCGATCCGGGCTTCCGTGCCGCGCTCGCCGCACACGGTTACACACTTGATCCTGACAGCGGCGAGGTCACCCAGCTCGCCGAGTTCGTCGGCCCGTTCAGCGCCCGGGCCGCGCAGATCGGCCGCAACGTCGACCGCTACGAGGTCGAGTGGCGCGCTGCCAACCGGGGACGCGAACCCGGGCCAGCGTTGCGCCGGGCATGGGACACGCGGGCATGGGCCGACGCACGACCGGACAAGATTGTGCCCCGCGACGGCGCCGAGCTGACCCAGCGCTGGCTTGCCGAGCTGCACGACCTCGGCTACCGCAGCCATCCGCACCAGCCTCGATCGCCGCCATGACCGTCGGTTCTCTCGACCGCGACCGGGCCGTCAAGGCAACCCTCACGCGACTAGCTGCCCGCCGCTCGGCGTGGAACGCGGCAGACATCCGCGGCGAGATCGAGCAGCTCATCGCCCGTCACAACATCGTCACCAACGCCTTCGTGCGGCGCGAACTCGCCGAGGATTGACCGCTCGCGCACTGGCCGAGTGCGTACCGCTACTCGACCGCGACGACGTGCCCGAGCACATCCGCGCGCTGACCTCGCCAGACGTCCTCGCGGTTGAGGCCGACCTCGCCGGACGGCTCGCGCGCGCGCCGACACGGCTGCGGGGAAGCACGATCCGGTCGTCGTTGACGCGGCCACCGGCCTCGACGCCGCACAACGGGATGTCGTCACCGCGCTGAGCAGCGACCGCCAGCTCGTCGTCATCGAAGGCGCGGCCGGTGCCGGCAAGACGACAACGCTGGCAGCCACACGAGCCATGCTCGCGCAGTCCGGACGCCGGATGGTGGTCGTCACTCCAAGCCTGAAGGCCGCCCGAGTCGCCGCCGAACAGCTCGGCTCGGTCGCGTCCTCGGCTGCCTGGCTGGCTTACCAGCACGGCTACCGATGGGCCGATGGCAGCCCCTGGACGCGCCTCGCACTCGGCCAGACCGACTCCGTCACCGGCGCCACGTGCACCGGCCCCGGCCGGGAGGCGACGCTGAACGCGGGGGATCTGCTGCTGGTGGATCTATGCCGACACCGCGACTATGCCGAGCGGGGGCGGTGAGCAGCTCATGCGCGGGGGCGCGTCTCGGCATAGTCACAGGCTCGCCAGGAATGCGAGCACCTTGTCGGTCGGGCGGTATCGGCCCGGTCGGGCCTCGGCGGGGGTGGTGAGGGCGAGGGCTTTCTCCTTGATGCTGATGTCGGTGTGGACGTAGGCGTCGGTTGATCGGACGCCGGCGTGGCCGAGCCAGAGCGCGATCACGGAGGTGTCGACGCCGGCGTGGAGCAGGGACATCGCGCAGCTGTGGCGAAGGACGTGGGGGTGGACTTTCTTGCCGACCAGTGATGGGCATCGTTGGGTGGCGGCCGCTGAGTGGGTGCTGACTCGTAGCGCGATGGCGTCGCGGCTGAGCCGCCGGCCGGTGCGGGTGGGGAATAGTGGGCTGCTCCGCAAATTTCGGACATGTAATTTGATGAATATTCTACGCTGCTGTTGGTGTGTCGTACCGGTTCATGTATTCCTCGTACGCCTCTAGCGGTGTCCGGTAGCCGAGCGCCGAGTGAAGCCTTCGGCGATTGTAGCGGAACTCGATGTAGCGCACAATGTCACGGCGCGCGTGTTCCCGGGTGGGGTATAGGGTGCGGTTGACTCGTTCGACTTTCAGCGCCGCATTAAACGATTCGGCCAACGCATTGTCGAAACACACCCCGGTCCGGCCGACCGAGCGGCGAATTATCAACGACTGGCATGTGCGTGAATGGTCGGACATGTATTGGGTGCCGCGGTCTGAGTGGAAAATGCAGCCCTCAGCGAGCCGGTAGTTCGTCGGCAGCCATCGTCAGCGCGGTGCATGACCAGGTCGGTGCGCATGTGGTCGGCCATGGCCCAGCCGATGCAAGCCTTGGTGTGGCAGTCGATGACGGTCGCCAGGTACGACCAGCCCTGCCAGGTCGGATGTAGGTGATGTCCCCGACCAGCTTGACCCCCGGGGCGTCGCGCGGTGAAGTCCCGGCGGACCAGGTCCGGCATCGCGCGGCGTCGCCGGCGATGGTGGTGTCGGGCCGGAACGGCCGCGGCTGGCACGGCTGCAGGCCCGGCTCGCGCATCACCGGGCGGACCAGCTCCGGGCCGGCCGGCGATGCCGCGGCGGGCCAGCTCGGCGGTGCACCCGCCGGTAGCCGTAGGTGCCGTCGGAGTCGTCGAAGATCGCGGCGATGAGCGGCTGCAGCTCGGCGCGCCGGCGCGCGGTCGCCGACGCCGGCCGGCCGCGCCACTCGTAGAACCCTGACCGTGGACACCCCGGCCCAGGCGCACATCGACACGAGCGGGTAGTGCGCCTTCTGCGCGTCGATGAACTCGTACTTTGCGCTCACCGATACTCCTGGGCGAAGAAGGCCGCCGCTTTTCCCAAGAATTCGGTCTTCATCCGCAGTTCCCGGTTCTCCCGCTCGAGTTCCCGCAGCCGGGCCCGCTCCGACAGCGTCAACGGCGGCTCATCATCCGCATGCTCTTCCCGGTATTCGTGTCACCCAATTTCCTAAAGTGCCCTCATTCACGCGAATGTCGCGAGCCACCTCGGCGATCGACCGAGACGACTCCGTCACCATTCGCGGCCTCATCCTTAAACTCATGCGTAAACTTCCTGCGCCGGTCTGGCATTTACCTTCCTCCATTCCGGGCCGGACCCTATAAGGGCCGGTGTCCGAAATGTGGGAGGCGGGCCATAGCGGTTCTGCCGGGCGTCCGGCTCGTTCTTGCAGCCAGGCCCGCATCAGCGCCTCGACGGGGCTGGTGAGGGGAACGGCGCGTTGCTTGCGTCCTTTGCCTTCGCAGCGGACGTTGGCGCCGGTTCCCAGGGTGATGTCGCGGCAGTTCAGGCCGGTGAGCTCGGAGACGCGCAGGCCGGTTTGGACAGCGAGCAGCATCAGGGCCCGGTCCCGTCGGCCTTCCCATCGGGACTGGTCGGGTGCGGCGACGCAGCGCGTGGATCTCCGGTGGGGTCAGGAACGTCACGATCCGCTTGTCGAACCGCTTCGGCGGGATGGCCAGGACACGCTGGATCAGCAGGGCGTGTTCGGGATGACGAAGGGCGGCGTAGGAGAACAGCGAGCGGATCGCTGTCAGCCGCACGTTGCGGGTCCTGACGCTGTTGTGCCGCTCGGTTTCCAGGTGGTTCAGGAACGCGGAGATCGTCGTGGCGTCCAGGTCGTCCCAGTCCAGCGCGGAGGGCAGCGCCGTTCTGCTGGTGGACGAACCCCAGCAGCAGCCTCAGGGTGTCGCGGTAGGCCGCGATGGTGCGGGGGCTGGCCTGCCGCTGCTCGGCGAGCCGGTCGGTGAAGAAGGCCTGCAGCGTTGGCGCGATCAGGGTCATGACCGGGCCGCCAACCAGGCAGTGTCCTGTCGGGCAGCGGCCAGGGCGAGCAGTTCCGGCGCAGCCGACAGGTACCAGTAGGTGGAGGCTGGCTCGCGGTGCCCCAGGTAGGTCGACAGCGAGGGGATCTTGGCCTGCACGTCTTCGCCCGCGCGGTACCAGCCGAGCAGGGTCGCGGACCGCGAAGGTGTGCCGCAGGTCGTGCAGCCGGGGCGGAGAGGGCGCGTCTGCTCCGACACCGGCGTCGTCGACGAGCTGCCGGAAGGTCTGGGAGACGACGGCGTAGCTGAGCCGGTTGCGGGTCAGGGACACGAAGAAGCTCGGTTCCTTGGGTCGCGGCTGGAGCTCATCGCGCAGGACCGCGTAGTCGCGCAGCGCCCGCATGCTGCTGGCCTGCAGGGGCACCAGCCGGGACTTGCCGAACTTGGACTCGCGGATCAACAGCACTGCCCTGGGCCCAGTCGACGTCGCCGCGGTCGAGCTTGATCGCCTCCCCGATCCGCAGCCCGCTGGCCGCGAGCAGCCCGATCAGGGTGTCGTAGGTCGCCGCCCGCAGCGGCGAGATGATCGAGCGAGCGGGCCTGGTCGCATCACCGCGTCGATGTCGGCCGGGGAGTAGATGAACGGCAGGCGCCACCGCTGCCGGTGCGGCATCAGCCCCAACGGCGGCACCTCGGTGGCAGGGTCGGTGCCGGCCAGGTAGCGGGCGAAGCCCCGGGCGGCGGTCATCCGCCGCGGCCCGACGGTCGTCCTGGCCGGTCAGCGCAGGCTGTTGGGCCCAGCCCAGCGCCGCCTCGATCGTCACCGTGGACACACCCCGAGCGTCGAGGTAGGCCACGAAGCGCGGCAGCAGCCAGCCGGCCTCGGCCAGTTCGTGTCCCAGCGAACGGCGCAGCTGCAGGTAGTCGGCCAGGGCCTGCTCCAGCGCGCTCACCGAGCGCTCCCGGCCAGGGCTGGGCGACCCGGCGCAGCGCGTCGAGGTCGACCTTCGCGTAGAGGGCGGTGGTGGCCAGGTCCTGATGGCGAAGGACTTGGCTGATCGCGACCAGCCCGGCGCCTCGGCGTAGCAGCTCACCGGCCAGGGCGTGCCGCAGCCGGTGCGGCCCCACCTTCGGCAGGCCCGCCCGCATGCAGGCCCGCTCCACGACATCGCCGACCAGGTCGGCCCGGATCGGTCCGCGAGGGGCTCGGCAGGTCAGGAACAGGTGGCGGGCTCCCTGCAGGGTCGCGGCCCGCCGACAGGTAGGCGACCAGGGCCTCACCGACCTCGACCGGCAACGGCAGCCGATCCTGGCGACGGCCCTTGCCGCGCACGACGAGTTCGCCCGCCCGCCAGTCCACGTCGCGCCAGCTCCAGCCGCGCGACCTCGATGGAGCGCAACCCCAGCCGCGCGACCAGCGTCATGATCGCGAAGTCGCGGAGGCCGAACCGGGTGCTGCGGTCGCAGCTGTCGAGCAGCCGCTGGACGTCCGCGGCTGACATCGGGGGCGGTGGCAGGGTGGCCAAGCGCCACCCGCCGACCGGAGGCACGGCCGTGCCGAGCCGCAACGGGGTGATGCCCTGCAAGATACAGGAACCTCAGCACCGAGCGCAGCTCGGCCACCCGGCCCTTGGCCGACCCGGCCGAGACCCGAGCGCACTCCCGCAGCAGGAACGCGTTGATGTCCGCCCCGGTCAGCGACGCCGGGGTCGAAGGCGCCACCGTTGACAGGCCTGCTCCTGCAGGAAGCGGCGTGCGGTGTTCTCATAACGCCGCACCGTGGTCGCGGCCAGACCACGCTCCGCGACCAGCCACGACCGATACTGGCCCAAGCAGGAACGTCCAGCGGTGTCACCGACGGCTGCGCGCAGCGGCGACCCGATCTCCCGCAGATAGCCCAGCAGCGGCGCCATCGCGCGGGTCCCGGGGATCTGCGCTGGCCAGCCTCGCGCCGGGCGGCCAGGAACGCCGCCATCCGCTCCTCGTCGAGGTCCGCTGCGGTCCAGCCCCTCCGACGCCAGCCACCGGCCGACCTGGCCCAGGTCTGCCAGCATGTTCCGGATCGTCTCGGGGTGTAGCCGCGCTGCGACCAGCCACGCCCGGTAGCCCTCGACCTCCGGCCCCAGCGGACCGGCCTTCCTCCGCGTGCCCGACATCACACTCGCCTCCCTCGCGGGAGCCCGGTGCTCCCACGCAGGCGAGGCTGCTCTCAGCCCGCAACTATGCCGAGACCCCCACGCACGCGAACCAGGCAGAACCGACCGCCGTCGGCGACCGCGCGCGACGCACCGCGCACCTCGGCATAGTCGCGGTGTCGGCATAGGTCGACCTATGCGGATATCCGCATAGGTCGACGAAGCCGGAATGCTCGACCAGGACACCGCCCGCGCCCTGCTCACGATCGCTGACGAGCACCACGCACGCGTTGCCCTCGTCGGTGACCGGCACCAACTGCCGGCGGTGGGACGCGGCGGCGTCCTCGATCTCGCTGCCAGCTGGGCAGCACCAGACGCCCGCCTGACGCTCGATACCGTCCACCGGTTTACCCGCACCGTAACCGGTCCGGACGGCACCGTGACGAGCTTCCGCGATGAGCAGTACGCGCAGCTCAGCCTCGCCATGCGCACGGCCGCTGCGCCCGAAGACGTCTTCGACGCGCTCCTCGCCCGCGGTCAGATCCGCGTCCACCTCAACGAGCAAGAACGACGCCATGCCCTTGCGGCGGCCGCCGTTGACGCCATCGCGTCCGGCGAGTCCGCGGTCGCTGCTCGCTGACACCCGCGAACAGATCGCCGAACTGAACGACGCAATTCG
The DNA here is from genome assembly GCA_963748415.1 of uncultured Actinomycetota bacterium. Lineage (GTDB taxonomy): Bacteria > Actinomycetota > Actinomycetes > Mycobacteriales > Jatrophihabitantaceae > CAVVJA01. The sequence continues at coordinate 14,914 of CAVVJA010000014.1, forward strand.
CGACCGCCTCGTGACGATCGGGCGGGTCGACGACCAGCAGGCAACCACCACCTCATCCGGGCAACGGATCGGTGCCGACGATCGAGTCGCGACGCGTCGCAACCACCGCGAGTTGCAGGTCGCCAACCGCGATACGTGGACGGTGGTTCACGTCGCAATCGACGGACGGGTCACCGTCGCCGGGAAGCACGGACAGCGCATTCTGCCCACGGACTATGCGCGTGATCACGTCGAGCTCGCCTACGCCACGACCGTCCACGGTGCCCAAGGCGAGACCACTATGCGCGCCGAGCTGCTGATCGGCGAACACACCACCGCGTCCTCGGCCTACGTCGGCATGACCCGCGGCCGCGAGTCAACGTCGCCCACCTCGTCGCCGCCACCGTCGATGACGCTCGCGAGCAGTGGGTCGCAGTGTTCGTCCGCGACCGCGCCGACCTCGGCCCGTCACGCGCCGCCGAACTCGCCGCGGACGAGGCAGCTCGCTACGCACGCCTGCGCCCAATCGACGAGGTCATGGGCGAGCTGCACAACGCGTGGACAGTCGAGGCGGACTGCCTCGAGCTGCTCGCCGACGCCGAGCAACGCCGCGATCTGCTCGTCGACATCGTCGCGCTCACCCAGCAGCGTGACGCGACGGTTCCGGTTCTGAAGAAGGACTACGAGGCTGCGCGGGCAGCCTCCCAGCACGCGACCGCAGAGGCCGATCGGCTCGAAGCCGTCGTGTCGGCCCACGCCAGCGACATCGCCACATCCTTGCGGCGTGACTGGGTGTCGCAGCGCGACGTCGCCCGCCATGCCGCCCAGGTGATGCGAGCCGGGCCGGGTCGGCTCGCATCCAACGCCTCGGCGCGGTACGCCACGCCAGCGAGGAACTGGCCCGCTGGTCGACTGCCTGGCAGGCGTACCTGCCGATCATGCCGATGCGTATCCAAGACGTTGCCAGCTTCGCCAGCTGGTTCGACGACACGCGTCGCATCGACGCCGCCTTCGAGCAGTACGGCCGAGCCACAGCTGAACGTGCGCATCCTGATCACGCACTCGCCCGCGGCGCCAGAGACCGCGCCGCAGGCCGGCGAGACGACGCCGGACGCGCTTACCAGGAGGCGGCCGGCGACTACAGCCGCGCGCTGTCCGGCTACGGCCGCCTCTCGTACGTTGATGACCCCGCTGGCCGGCTCGCCGAGACCGACCAGTCCATCACCACGCTGCGACGCCAGGCCGACGCCGCGCGCGAACGCGTCGGCGACCTTCTCGCCGAACCCACGCTGCGCGCCCTTCCCGCAGACCGCATCACCGCCGAACGCGACCACTGGCGCGCAGACCGCGACGCCCGCGACTACGACCGATATGGCGAACTCATGCTCCGCGAGTCCGTATCAGCTCGTCGCCTTGGGTTTGCTCACGAGGCGTGGACGCCGCCCACTCCGGACCAGGGACGCAGCATCGGCCTGTAGCAGTCCATCGCCGTAGCGAGTGCGCGATCCGCGAGTTCGTCGGCTCGGTCGTGTCGTGTCTGCGTTTCCCCGACGTGCTTGCCACCTGGAGGGACGCGTCCAACGACCGTCACGGCCAGCCCACGAGAACGGAGGTGCACCAACGACCGTCACATCTCGATAACAGCATCGCGTCGGGTGTCACCAAAGGCTCGGATTTCGTGCCCTCTACCCACGAAGCCCGACGACGGCCAGTGGCGACCACTGGTCTTCGCGCAAGGAAAGTTCGGCGAACCCGACCGCCGCCGCTGAGGCCGCCACCTAAGAGAAGTGCCAGCACGAACGACAGGAGGAATCCATGACCCACCACCCGTCCTACCCCCGTCCGCAGCACCCGCACGGCGAGGACGACCGCCTGCTCACGATCGAGGAGGTCTCCGAGCTCACCCGCATCTGCGTCGCCACGCTGCGATGGATGCGCCACACCGGCGCCGGTCCCCGCAGCTTCCGGCCGGCTCGCCGCGTCCTCTACTGGCTCAGCGACGTCCTCGACTGGATCGACCGCAACTACAAGGCCGGCCCGCAACAAGCGTGAGAAAGGCTGCCGGCTGTCAGCGGCCGGACGTAGCCTGCGATCAGGAAGGTGATCGACATGGCAAGCATCGCGAAGCGTGTCGACGGCCGATGGCGGGCCCGGTACCGAGACTCGCGCGGGCGCGAGCACGCGCGTCACTTCACTCGACGCATCGATGCCCAGCGCTGGCTCGACTCGGTCACTACTGCGGTGCAGACCGGTACCTACGTCGACCCGGCGCTAGGCAAGATCACCGTCGCTGAATGGTCGGAGCGCTGGCTGGCTGGGCAGGCCCACCTCAAGCCGTCGACATGCGAGCGCTACGCAAGCGTCGTCCGCAAGCACGTGCTCCCGGAGTGGGGTGAGCTCGCCCTCGCCGATGTCTCACACGCAGACGGCAGGCCTGGGTCAGCCGGCTTACCGCCGGATACTCGGCATCGACGGCCCGCAAGGCGCACCGGGTGCTCTCGTTGATCCTTTCGCTCGCCGTCCGCGACGGCCGCCTCGTCAAGAACCCGGCCGACGGTGTCAGACTGCCGCGCGAGCCGCAGAATGACCGGCGGTACCTGACGCACGAACAAGTCCGTGAACTTGCTTCGGTCTGTGCGACCCGGCCGCGTCTGTGGCGAAGCGCCGCTCCGGAGCGCGGGCACACCGCGGCCGACTACGAGCTTGTCGTGCTGTTCCTCGCCTACACCGGAGTGCGGTTCGGCGAGATGGCAGCGCTTCGCGTGCGCCGGCTCGATCCGCTCAAGCGTCGTGTCGAGATCGCCGAGGCCGTGAGTCGGTCAACGGGGCGCTCGTCTGGGGAACACCGAAGGGACACGCCCGGCGATGGGTCAGCGTGCCGCGCTTCGTCGCCGAGCGGCTCGGCGAGCACGTTGCCGGCCGCCGGCCGGACGATCTCGTGTTCACCTCGCCGCAAGGCGAGCCCTTGCGTGCCGGCAACTTCCGGCGCGACGTGTTCACACCGGCGACGCGACGGGCCGGCCTTGACGGCCTCGTGCCGCACGGCCTGCGCCACACGTCTGCCAGCCTCGCGATCGCCGCAGGCGCCGACGTGAAGGTCGTGCAGCAGATGCTCGGTCATAAGTCCGCGACGATGACCCTCGATCTGTACGGCCACCTCTTCGACGACCGCCTCGACGAGGTCGCCGACGCGCTGGATCGCGCCGCCCGCACAACTCTCGTTCCCCCGCCGGTATCCGTGATTGCCCTCGCGTCGCGCGCTAACGAGTATCGCCCAGGCTGACCCCATGGCGCTCCCGTGCGCTGCATACATATGCGGCTCACCACTCGGCGTCGCCGAACCTGATCCGCTTCGATATCCGTCGTTCTGGAACACCGCCACATAGATCAAGACGAACACAGATCGGTCGTTCTGGAACGCGTGCGCCCGGCGTAACGCACTCGATCATGCGAATGGACCGAGGGTGATCAGAGTAGGCATCGTGTGTTGGTCGCCGCGAATGGAACGCGTCGCGAGATTCGGCTTTCTGCTTTGATTGGCCTGCGTCAGCGTGTGTCGGCAGCGAGCTTCTAGCTGCCGAGGGCTGGGCTGGTTAGGAGATTTCGTCTCTGTGCCAGTTGGGTGGCTATTTCATCAGCTCGACGAGGGGAATGAGCGGTGCGCGCGAGGTGGGATCAGGTAGTTCTGCCGGTGCGAGGTTCTGACGGCAGCGTTGAGACCGATGTTCGTGTCGGTGAGGTTATACTGAGTCCGCAGGTTTGTGCCGTCCGGCAGTACGCCGTCCATGGCCATGCGCGCCGCGTGGAACTTGCTGCTTGCCGGCACGAACGCGACGAAATGCAAGCCGGCCGCGCCGGTGCTGTTGTAGCCGTCCCGAACCGGGTTGGCACTCCAGTAAAATGGGTTGTCGATGGTATTGAAGTCCTCGCGTAGCGGACGGCGGTGCCTTTTGGCCGTAGGCGACCGTAATTGTCGACGGTGTCGGCGGCTAGTCGCGTCGCCTGCTGCAGGGGTGAATTGTGCCTTAACATGGCCGCCGCCAGCTTCGGTGAGGAGGTCATCCTTGCTAACGACGTCGGCCGGACCATTCGGCAGCGTTACCGTTGTCGAGTCCGATGGGACGACCGCGTACTTGGAGAACATCTGTCCGACGCGGGTAGCGTAGTCGTTTCTGTACCAGAGCTGCAGGTCTTCGAATAGGTGCGACAGGTGCATGGCGCAGCCTGAGGCGAAGTACCTGCTCGGGAACTGGTCGGTAGCCTGCGGCAGTGTCTCAAAGCTTGGAATGTTATCGGGGCCGCAGCGCCCGTCTGGGTGCTGGTGAATCCGAGCATCAGCTGGGCGCGATCGGGAATACTCCCGCGCCCGGCACACCCGCCTCTAGAGCGAGTGTCTTCCCGACGCTGGTAGTCCCGAAGCCGCGGCCGAGGAAGCCGATCCGCTTGCTGGTCAAGTCGAACAGGTCGCCGATATAGGCGCCACTGGTGGGGTTGTCGAAAAGTGCGCTCTCGACGCTGCGCAGGATGTCCGACGAGTCACTGCGGAGTTTAAACATCACGTGGTTGTCCTCGAGGAGGACGTTTGACGGGTCGCTCGGAAATGCGATCGCATCTAAGACGGCATATTTGGTCGTTCCTGCCTGTTTCGACAGCGCCACATCGACTGGCAACTTCGCGGACCTGATTGACGGCGACACGAAGTTCGTGAAGAACGGCAGTCCCCATCCGACCACCCTCGTCAACCCCGCCGCCGTCGAGGGGATACGGCTTCTCAACGGTCGCGAGCGCATTCTCGAGCCGAGTCTGGGCCGCCTTTAGGGCGCTAACCGACCACGTGGTGCCGCTCCGCAGTTTCGCGGTAAATGACGTCGTTGTGCATTGGCGGGATTGCGCAGGTCACGCCGTTGTCGAGGATGACCTCGACACTGTCGACAAGGTACTGCTCCTGCCGGCGGCGTACCGTCGCGCCAGCGGCCGCTGCGCGTGCCGGTCTACCGGCGATGTCGTCTAGCAGGTCGTATATCCCGCGCGCTGCGATGGTTCCCAGTGAGACGGCACCAGTCCGCTGGAGAAAGCTACGCCGCGTGAAACCGTCATTATTGTTAGGCATGTTCTCCCCGTTCTCCAACTGGCTTGGCCTGCGGCATGGCCGCGTAAACCGGGAGACCTTAACATCCCATCTACGCGACCAAGCCGCGCTCCCTCCGATAAAAGCGTTCTGCGATCACTGAGGCCGGAAATCGCTCGTCACTCGGACCCCAGCCGTGGGCCACGCGCTGGCCGTGTGCACTTATTCGCGTATCCACACAGGTTGTTACCCCTGGCACTCTGCCGAGAAGTTGTCAACGGTCGCCGTAGGAACGCCGTTCGAGTTGATCGTCTCATGCATGGTCATATGCATCACGTAGTTGGACGTATTCGACTGACTAACGAGTAGCCAGTCATAGGTGTGAGTCAGGATGGCTGGGAACGGCGCTCCAACATAGGAGTCGTCACTCTTATTCTCATTACTGACGTAGTTTATGCCCGTGACGAGACCAACTCCGGTGAAGTTGCTGTTTAGCTGGTTCGTCACATGGTAACCGCCGCTGCCGTCAGCGGTCGTCGTAATCACGATGTGGATGTCCCCGCTGAGGTTGAGAACATCCCCTGGAACACAAGGAGACGTGGCAATGCTGGCCGGCACGTGGACTGTGTAATTCACCACGTTCGCGGCCACCGCTTGCTGCATCCCGACACCGAGCAGCGCGAGCGGAATCGCCGCGAGCAGCCCTGGTAGCCACCGCCATCGCTTCGAATGCTCCTTGCGATGCTCACCTGCGCAGGTCATGACAATCGCTCCTTATCAATTTCGTCCCATAGCACCTACCCCCGATCACGAAATGATTAACCGGCAAGGTGCAACTGATTTGGATCCACGTGAAGTCCGACGATTCGCATTCAATTCTTAACGTTCTGTATCGTCGCGAAAACATCATCTTTATGCATATTGCTGCCGTGCGTTCGGCTCAGGGCCGGCTCGCGCTCAGCAAGTGGTGGCCCGACGAGCGCGCTGCAAGCGCGAGACGACTACTTCACGTGAAGAAAAAGTGCTCATTTGTGACAAGCACAGAGCGGTTTCGACACATTCCCGCGCTGGCTATCCACCTACGGTGCCTGCGTCGAACAGGCGCATCATTCGAGCGGTACTGAGCTTGCGCTCGCACGCATAGGCACGGGGAGCGTGGCGCGACATCATGCCGAGGCCGCTCGAAGAACACCCGCAGGGTGCGCAGCCCTGCCGATGCGTGTTCGGCAAGGACTGCCCGCCGCGGACTCCGGGCCGGGCGACCACGCAGGTCTTGAATTGTTCGATGTCGTCGGGGCCGATTCCGTGACGATGACGATGTCCCAACCCCGTCAACGGCGTGCTAGAGCTGTGTCGCGTTGTCAAGGTCCTGCGCCGGTAGCCCTCACTCGTGACGTGGGATGCGAAGACGAAGCACCGCCGACAGGGTTCTGGGTGCGTCACGCGGACATGGTGTGGTGCACAAGCAGCGGGGAGGGCAAGCTCTCGCGCCTTCGTCGCCGACTAGGACCTTCCTGAGGAATCCGTTTTTCGATGTTTGGATGTGTTGGCGGGCCGGGCTTTCAAGGAGGTCTGGCCGCTCCGCTGCCGAGATCGGCGGCGACGACGTTGTCACGTATCGGCAGATGATGGACTTGTGCGCAGGCCGCCGGGCTCCGTAAGCGTGATCGTGCCGGTGCCGGTACTCAGTCCGCGGCTGTCGTCGCTGTGGGTCGGGCTCGTCACGCCGATTCCGGCTGATCTCGCGCGTCCGTTGATAGACAGTCTGGTCGTGTCTGACCATGCGATCGACGAGGTGGTTGCGCATCAGCCGATCGGGTGTCGGGAGGCGATCGAGCTTGCGCTACGACGGGTCGGTGCCCTGGACGTGTCGACCCGCTGGACCGACGCAGAGCTGTATGGGCGAATGCCCGCGGATCCGATCCCGACCGATCCCGACTGGACTGGCGCGACGATCTTCGGCGACCGTCAGGTCGTGCACACGAACGCGACTCCCGAGGCGCTATTCGGCGAGGTCTGCGCGTTGAGTGGCGGCCGGGGCTGGCTGCTCGGCACGTGGTTGTGGGCCTTGCGCGGTTGGCTGGATCGCATGGTGGGGGGTGTCGGCATGCGGCGAGGGCGTCGCCATCCGACTGACCTGCGCGTTGACGACGTCGTCGACTTCTGGCGCGTCGAAACGCTCGAGCCTGGGCGTCTGCTGCGGCTTCGCGCCGAGATTCGTGTGCCCGGCGATGCCTGGCTCGAGTGGTCGATCACACCCGAACCCGACGGCGTGCTGTTCGTTCAGCGTGCCGTGTTTCGCCCGCGCGGCCTATTCGGTCGGGTCTATTGGTACTCGGTCGCACCGTTTCATAGGTTCATTTTCGGGCGGCCTGACCCTTGGAATCGAGCAGCATGCCGCGAAGGCGTTGACGGGGTCCGTCGAGCGCGCCGGGTAGGTCTTCGGCCAGGCGCGACTCGTGGTTGGTCGAGGTAGCTTGGTCGGCACACGACCGGACCAGGTGGAGCTGTGGCGGGGGTAGATCTCGGTGAGGTCGATGACGGCGAACTTGTCGCCGCGATCGCTCGGCGCGAGGAAGCGGCGATGGCCGAAGCCATGCGACGCCACCGCGGGCCGGTGCTCGCGTTCGCCCGCCGACTCGTCGGTGACAGCGGACGCGCCGAGGAGATCTCTCAGGAGGTGTTCCTGCGGCTGTGGGAACGGTCATCGCGCTTCGACGTACAGCGTGGATCGCTACGGTCGTTCTTGCTCGCGGTCACTCACGGGCAGGCGCTTGACGTCCTTCGATCCGACACGGCGCGGGTGGCGCGCGAAAAGCGCGACGCGGTCAGGATTATCCCTCCAGAGACTGGAGTCGAGGCGCAGGTCGTCGCGCAGACAGTGGCCGATGCCGTCCACCATGCCCTGGCGCAGCTTCCCGATCCCGACCGAAACGCAGTCGAGCTCGCCTACTTCGGAGGCCACAGCTACCGCACTGTCGCCCGGATGCTCAATGAGCCCGAGGGCACCGTCAAGAGCCGCATCCGCAGGGGCTTGGCGAAGCTACGCGAACTGCTCGCCGCCCAAGACCTGCGAGGTGCGTGACACGCGCCGGCGTGTCATATCCGGTATTCAGCTCAGCGCGCCACGCAGGGCCATGCCGGCGCGTCGAAGATCGCCGTTCATGGCGTCGGCGAGCGCAGCGAGCGCGGCGTCGATATCAGCGAGGGCGAACCCATGCGAGGGACCGGTGTCTCGCAGCCACTGAACGTATTCCTTGATCAGAGCGGGCTCCCGGACGAGCAGCGCGCCTTCGACGGTCTGCAGCACACGATGGAGTTCCTCGGCAAGGGCGAGCGTTACGGTGTCGCCGGTCGTGCCCGCTTCGATCGCCGCGCTGACGAGCGTGTGGCTGCGGTGTGCGAACGCTGCGCGTTCGGGAATCGGGTCCGGCGCGGCCGTGAGACGGTCAGGTGGGGAAAGCTCCCAGGCTCGCAGGATCCGGACCGCGTCGCCCGGTACCCGGGCGAGCGCGTCGAGACCCAGCCGCGTCGCCCGGTCGTGGGTCGCAAGCAAACGGCCACCGCCCACGACGGGTATGCCCAGATCGTGCGCGGCGGCGACCGACCGGGCCGCTGCGACCAAGGCGGTCGGCATCGAGCAGCTCAGGGCGAGCGCGAGCGGCTGTTGCAGGTCGAGAAAGTCGCCCAGATCGGCAGCGGGCACCGATGCGCCGAGAAACATCACGCGGAACCCTTCGAGCGCGAGCGCGCTCGCCACGACCCGACCGCCGAGCGCGTGCGCGTCGTGCTCGGCGCTAGCGACCACCACGGCCGGGCCACGCGGGCTCTCGGCAGTCGCCCCGAGCCTGACCAGCAGGTCATCGACCGCCGCGCTCGCTGCGTGCTCGTCAGCGATGCCGAGATCGCCCGCCGCCCACCTCCGGCCCAACTCTGCCTGCACGGGAGCGAACACGTCGACCGCGATGTCATCGAAGGGCACTCCCTGCGCGAGCAGCTCGATCGCGATCCGATACGCCAGTGGCACGTCGCCGTTGACGAGGGCGGCCAGCATCGCAAAACGCTCGTCGTTCTTTGCCCGACGGTCGGACTCGATACTCATCGCTTTCGCCTCCGGAGTGCTTCGCGGTCGAGCCTAGATTGCCTGCGCCGTGAGCGGTCTTCTTCGGCACCGAGCGCCCCACCGGGCCCACGAACCTGCATCGAATACCGATGCAGGCTCACCACCAGTTCGTGCCGGGCAGGCCTTTGAATGGCCCGACCACGTCGTTGGTGATCCAGCCGCCGTAGAAGCCGCCCGGCTGCGCACGCGCCCGTTCGTCGTCGACGAAGCAGGCATCCATCAACGCTGGGTAGAACGCGACCATCCCCGCCAGCTCCGCATAAGCGGGATTCGGTGTCGGGTAGCTCCAGGCGGCGCTCGGCTCGACCCGATCCGCGCCTCGGGCCGTGTGGTAGCGCGCCTGCCCCTTCCACTCGCACCAACTCGACCCATCGTTGGGGATGAGCGCGTCGGGGCTGATGTCGGCCGGCGGGAAGTAGTAGTTCGGCGGATGACTGGTTTCGAGGAGTCGCAACCCCGACACGGTGTCCGCGATCGTGACCCCGCCGAGCACAACGCGAAGCCGCCGGCATGCCGGCTCGAGCCGCGGTGGCCGCGGGTAGTCCCACACCGACTCCTGCCCGTCGCCGGGCTCGACCCGCGCCGGGCAATTCATGGAACGACTCATGAACCGGCTACGGAGCCGACCCTGCCAGTGGATGACAACAGCCGCAGGCGCGGCGCCTTCCGGTGCGCACGGTCTGCGCGCGAGATCCGTTCGACCGTCATCGACGGAATCCAGAGCGTTGGATGCACCAGTCCCAGAGGCGGTCGCGTTCTTCGGCGGTGTCAAATCGCCGCGTCGACGACAGCCGGTGGATCGGCCGCGGACGGCGGTCCAGCCAGATCAGGCCCGTGGTGTCGACCGGTGCACCGTCGTCTGCGGCGAGCCATACGAGCGTGTCGACACCCTGTTCCCGGTTGCGCAGCAGCGGTCCGATCACGCGCCGCAACGTGGGCAATGATCTGCTAACGCCGGGTGTGTCGGCCCAACCGGGGTGCATCGCGTGCACCGTGATGCGATCGGGACGCAGCTGCTCGGCCCACATCCGGGCGAGTGTCACCTGCGCGCGTTTAGCCCGCGTGTACGCGACCGCGCCGCGAGAGCCATCGGGTCCGCTGGCGAGGGCGGTAACCGATAGTGGCTGGGTGTACATGCCTCCCCAGGACACCCCCAGCACGCGCGACCCTGGCCTGGAACGCAGCAGCGGCAGCAGACCGGTCATCAGGAACGGCCCGACCACCTGGCCGGCCGCGGTGCGTTCGATGCCCTGCGGCGAGACTGCGTACTCCTTGTCGAGGGCACCGGCATTGTGGATCAGCGCGTGGATCGCCCCTGCCGGTCTGCCAACTCGTCGCACACGCCGCGGACCGCATCGAGATTCCCGGTGTCGGCGACCAGACACCCGACTTTGCCCGGCGCATCGTCGGCGCGTAGTCGCCCGCACACCGCAGCCGTCTTTGCGGCATCGCGACCGAGGATCTCGACTGTCGCGCCGGCGGCGAGGAACGCCCGCGCCGCGGCCAGACCGAGGCCGGACGTCGCGCCGGTGATCACGACGACTCGGTCGGTCAGATCGTACTGGTCCAGTCGCGTCCAGTGATCCAGACGCGATCGGACACGGTAGCCGATCCGGGTGAAACTGGGGACGACCGCAAGCTCGAGCATGCGGTCGACCGCATCCGCGAACCCGTTTATGACACTGGAACCAGAGCGGGCGGACGTACGGCTTGCCTGAAGCTGAACGCCGCATCGGGAGAGCAACGTGCCCGGGTCGGCCTCTGGTATTCAGCCACGCTTCATCCTACGGAGCCAACAGTAGGAACGGATGATGGGAGATCGCCCGCTGACCAGAAAGCCGTGACCATTAGTGCAGGTCGTTGAGGTGTGGTTCGTCCGATGCAGAGTGGATTGGACGGGGTGGCCCGCGACTTCGCGTCAGTTGGGCTTGGCGCCGAGTACCGCGCGGGGCCTTGGACCAGGGGCCGCCCGCAGCGCGTTCAGAGCGGCACTGCGGTGACGATGATGTTGTCCTTGTAGGATTTCGTGTGTCTGTCGAACGCGCCGCCGCAGGTCGCCAGTGTCAGCCGCAGCGGCCCGGTACGCCCGAACACTGCGGCCGACGGCAATGACGGTTTCGCGAACTCCTCGCGGGCGACCACGCGATACCGCCACGCCCGGTGGTCGGCCGTGACGAGCGTGATCACGGCATTGGTGGCGATCCGGTCGAGGGCGAAGAAGGCGCCGATGCCCTGGATGGCGGAGTCGACATGCCCCACGACGACGATCGATCCTGCCGCGGAGCCGGGCGCAGCGCCCCACCGATACCAGCCGGTTGCCTGGACGTCCTGCGGGATGGCCATTGTGCCGGACGGGTCGACGCCCTCGGCGAGCACTGGCGCGTCGATCGACAGCGAGGGAATAACGATCCGGACCGGCGCCGGGAAGCGCGCGGGTCTGGCGATGTCTCCACCCGGTCCCGAGATCGGTATCGACGTGGCGACCGGCGGGTGGGCGGACGCGGGGTTCCCGGCGCGCGCAGCAGGTGTGTCTGCCAGCGCGGCGAGGCTCGCGGCCGTGCCGCGGCCGACCTGGTCGATCCCGGTGGGGTGGGCACTCAGCGACCACCCCACCGGGACCCCGACCGCGAGCAACGTGCCCGCGACCAGGGCGGCCAGCAGCGATCGGCGCAACCTCGTGGTGACAGGGTCGCGGTGACCGGTCACGTCAACGGCGGGCTCGTGCCGCGCGGACCGTCTGCGCCCCGCCGGTGACGGCCAGCAGCACACCGAGAACCGTGAGCAGCCACACCCACGCCGGTGCTCCGGCGTTCGGCTCGGCCAGGCCGCCCGAGCCAGCCGGCATGCCGCTCGGTGCCGAGCCCAGCCCGGTGATCTTCTGCACCACCAGCGACAGCGTCTTGGCGTTGGCGGAGCCGACCGCGTAGACGATGGTCTGCGTGCCTTCGGCCAGGTCCAGCGTCGCGGGCCCGATCACGACGGTGGACGTCCCGGCAAGCACGACATCGGCGGAGACCGAGCCGGCCGGTAGGTCGGCCATCATCTGGTTCGGGTTGGCGAGATCCTTGAACGCCGCCTGTGCATTCGCGCGGACGTCGACCGCCGGCGCTGCTGCGGTGTGGCGCACGACCACACGAGCCTTGCCAGCGGCGATGGGCGCGGTGTCATTGACGAAAGCGGTCAACACCGGCTTGCCGGCCGCGCTCAAGTGCGCGACCAAGGTCGCGTTCCCGCCTCCGGTGAGCGTCGCAGTGGCCTGGATGACCGGCGTACCGGTCCCTTTAAGGTTGGACGCCGGGAAGACCGTGACCGTGTACGAGCCGGCTGGCAATTGCAGCGGCCCGGCCACTGTCCCGGGCTTGAAGTCTGTCAAGGTCAACTTTCCGTTGACAAAGACGTTGACCGGCGTGTTGGGGACGCCGTGAACGACGCTGACAGTAGCTGTCGTCGTGGCCTGCGCCTGGCTGCCCATGAGGAACAGTCCAGCGAACAGGGCCAGGGTCGTTGCAAGTGCGGTGAGGATCCTCTTCACTGCGGTACCTCCGTCGGGTTCGGTCGAGGGCAGACGCCGCTCACCTGTACTACGGACTGCCCGCCCACTGTGGATGCACCACACGGTGATGAGGTCGCTGGCTGAACTACCCGCACTTCCCAGCAGCCCCGTCGCAACGCCACGCCGCAGGCAGTGACACCGAACCTCCTGCGCACCGTGGCACGGAGAATCTGGCTCATACCGAGGTCGGGCGTCAAGACGGCCGTTCGAAGGTGCCGTCGGGGAACGTGCTGTCGTCCACCACGCGCCAGCTATGTGTTCCCGCTCCGCGAGACGTCGACGTGACACGACGTCTCACTCGCACAATCGCGTTGCCGACCCAGGACGAGCAACTGCACACCCTCGTACTGGGCCTGCTCAACCAGACGAGCGACCTCAGCCTTCATCTCCTCCGACAGCTGCGAACCATACGGCACAGCAATCAGCTTTCAGGATCTTCGGGTTCTCAACTTTCCGGGAGCCCTCGCTCCCTATCGGAGAACCCGTTTACACAGACCATCTGACACCCCGACGATGCTGCCGACACCGACGATGCTGGTTACCGACGTCCTGGGCGCCAGCACCACGGCGGTCAGCCGCTTGTGCAGCTCCCGCAGCTGCGCATCCACCCGGCGCAGATCGTCGAGGATCTCGGCAGCTAACTCCACACGCGCCTGGTCGGCGGCCGAGGTCGGGTGCACGGTCTCGAGCACCACCGCCGCTTGCCGGGCGCTGATCTCACGCGCAAGACCGCCCGGAGCAACCTCGCACAACAATGCATGAAGCTGGTTGACCACCTTGGTGCGCAACCGGGACAGATGCCGGCGCCGACGGATCCACACCCTCATCACCGCGGCGTGATCCTCGACCACGACCCGCCGAAGGCCAGCCGAACGCAACCCGACGATGGCCACCGACCGGGCATCATGTGGATCGGTCCTGGTACTCGCATCGGCGGCAAGCAACCGCACGCGAGCAGCAAGCTTGGGCTGGACATCAACCACATGCTCGCCAGCGCCGGCAAGCTGCTGCGCCAGCAGATATCCCAGACCCTCCGCGTTCTCTACCGCCCAGATCCGCTGCGGCCACCGACCTGCCCACGCCAGCAGCCGCTCGCTTTGGGCGGCGGTCGCTCGCACCCGAACATCGCCGAGCGTGACCTCCCGCTCATCAACGGCCACCGCAGTATGCGACGCCTTATGCGGATCAATCCCGATCACCACCGCAGCCATCACACACCAGTCCTCTCGCCAGAGCCGAAAAGGGGATGATCGCGACGGGCAAATCTGATTACAGAACCTCAGCACTCGCGCCTCTTACGAGCCACACCGCGACAAGATCCGGCGGGCAGCAAGTCGTATTCGCGAATTCGGCTGACACGGCGTTGAGATGACGGAAGTGCCTGTCCTGTAAGGGAAAATTGGGCTTGCGACGGTCCAATGAATCCCGAACGAGGAAGGCACTCCGTGGGTGAAGCGTAACCGGTGGTCGAGGCGGGTCAAGGTCAGTGCGGACGGCGCGGGGCTGGTGTCGTGTGCCGGGGTGGCGTTGCTGCGGGAGTTGACCGAGGACGCCGGGCTGGCGGCGGGGTGGACGAACGCGCTGCTGGATACCTACCGGGCTGTGCCGGCGGTGCATCTGCCCGGCCGGGTGCTGGCTGACCTGGCCGTGGTGATCGCCGACGGCGGTGATGCGTTGGCGCATCTGGCCACGTTGCGGGATCAACAGAAATTGTTCGGCACGGTCGCGTGGGACGCGACGGGGTGGCGGTGTGTGCAGCGGGTCGACGAGGCGCACCTGGCTCGGCTGCAGGCGGTGCGGGCGCAGGCCCGGGAGCGGGCCTGGGCGGCCGGAGCCGGCCCGGATCGTCGGCTGGGTTGACCATCGATCTGGACGCGACGATCACGATCGCGCACAGCGAGAAGGAGAACGCGGCGAAGACGTGGAAGAAGACGTTCGTGTTCATCGCTGTTGTCCTATCGGGATCGCCCGGACGTGGTCGGTGGGGAAGGGCTGGCCGGCATCCTGCGTCCGGGCGACTCGGGGTCGAACACGACGCCGATCACGTCGAGATCTTGGGTATGGCGCTGGCCGCGCTGCCCGAGTCCGCGCGACCGCGGCCGGGTGATCCGGACTGCCCGCGGGTGTTGATCCGCACCGACGCCGCCGGCGCCACCTACGGCTTCGCCGCGGCCTGCCGGGACGCGGGATGCCAGTATTCGTTGGGGTTTGCGGTCGACGCCGAGGTGCAGGCCGCGATCCTGACGCTGCCCGAACACACCTGGACACCGGCCTATGACATCGACGGCGCACCGCGTGACGGGGTGTGGCTGGCGGAGATCACCGGACTGCTAGACCTGACCACCTGGCCGGCCGGATCGCGGGTCATCGTGCGCCGGGAACGCCCGCACCCGGGAGCGCAGCTGACCTTCACCGACGCCGACGGGCACCGGTTCACCGCGTTCCTCACCGACACGCACGGCGGGCAGCTGGCCGACCTGGAGGTCCGCCACCGCGCGCACGCCCGCGTCGAAGACCGCATCCGGTGCGGCAAAGCCACCGGGCTGCGCAACCTGCCCTGCCGCGGCTACCAACAAAACAAGGTGTGGCTGAAACTGGCCCTCACCGCCGCCGACCTGCTCACCTGGACCCAAGCGCTGTGTCTGCACGGCGAGCTGGCCCGCTGCGAACCCGCCGCCCTGCGCTACCGGCTGCTGCACGTCGCCGACCGCCTCGTGCGCACCGGCCGGTGTTGGCACCTCAAACTCGACAAGGACTGGCCGTGGGCCACCCACCTCGCGAACGCCTTCGCACGCCTCCGCGCCGCGTCCTGGCCAGCCTGAAGCAATATTCCTATCCCCACCACCCAAGGAATCGGTGAGGCCGGCAGAACGGGAGGAAGGTGAACGACGTGTGCTCATGCTGCTCGCGACGCCGGTCTCCGTCCTTGCAGTACACGACCCTGGTCTTGTCGGGGTGCAGCCGCAGCCCGACGTCGGCCATCCTCGCCGTGAGCGCGGCCAGCACCTGCTGTGCCTGCCGCTGGGTCACGCGATGCACGACCGCGTCGTCGGCGTACCGCTCGAACTCCACCGTTGGGAACTCGCGCGCTAGCCACGAATCGAACGCGTAATGCAGGAACAGGTTCGCCAGTACGGGCGAGATCGATGACCCTTGTGGGGTCCCCGGTCCCGCTGCCGCACCGTGCCGTCAGGTAACTGCAGCGGAGCTTGTAGCCACCGCTTGACGTACAGCAGCACCCAACGCTGCTCGGTGGTGATGTTGGCTTCGACGGCTTTGACCATCAGGTCCCACGGCACGCTGTCGAAGAACGCGGCGACATCAAGATCGATGACCCACGCCTTCTGCCAGCACCGCGTGCGGCACACGCCACCGCATCCAGCGCGCGCGCCTGGCCGGTACCCGTAGGAGTCAGAATGAAAGATCGACTCCGTCCGCGGTTCCAGCGTCAGCGCCGCCACCGTCTGCGCGACCCGATCGGCGACAGTGGGCACCCGAGCACCTCGTGCCCGCGCCGCTACCGGTCTTGGGTATCTCCACTGCCAGCACCGCAGGCGGAAAGTAGCTCCCCGACGACATGCGATTCCAGATCTTGTACAGGTTGTTCTGCAGATCGGCCTCGAAGCCGGCGATGGACTGCCCATCGACCCGGGGGCACCCTTGTTCGCCTTGACTCGCTCGTACGCCTCCCACACCAGTTGCTTGGAATATCAAACGGCTTGTCAGCCTGACTGGCCTGCCACTGTCTCCTCCCAGAACCTCTCGGTCCCGGTTGCTCGCGCGAACAAATCCATCGATGAGCCGGCCCCTTCGCTCCACCCCCATTACAGGGCTTCACCGCTACTACGAGCCGGTCCGCCAGCAGGCGCCGCGACGGTACTCAGCGTCTCCGGATTCCGCGTAGGACGCGCTCCCTCTCGCCACCCCATGCCGCACAACACGCGGCGGCCGTATCGGCACCGGCCTTATCGCGGTAGGGACCGTCCTTACGGGCGGCCCCCCGCACAGATCCCAGCGTGCGCTACTAACGCACTGGGCTCCTGCCTTGGGTGCGAACGCGAAAGCGCGCCTCGGGAAAAGAGTGCATTACACGGGCGGGCGGCAGCCATCGGGTGGCGAGGCGGTCCATCCGTGCCCAGTTGATCCGCGTGCGCTGACTACGGCGCTCCAGCGCCTCGTGCCAGAGCTTGGTCACCTGGGTGCGGAAGGTGGCAACCGCTGCGCGGTTGCCAGGCACGGCGTAGTAGGTGCGGTGTCCCCGCACCACGCTCGCCAGCCACGTCCCTGATCGGGATGGGCTGATGTCGGCGCACCTTGAGTTCGTCCTTGACCTCTCGGAGCTTGGCCCGCATCCGCTTCGAGATCGTGATACGCCGCACCCAGAACCGCCCGTCCCGCATGGTCGCGCAGATGTGCGTGAACCCGAGGAAGTCGAACGTCTCCGGTTTCCGGAGGCCCCGCGCCTGCCGATTCTGGGCGGCGAACCGCCCGAACTCGATCAGCCGCGTCTTGTCGGGGTGTAGCTCCAGCCCGAACTTCACCAACCGCTCGCGAAGGTCGGCGAGGAACCGCCGCGCATCGTCTTGCTGCTCGAAGCCCACGATGAAGTCGTCCGCCCAGCGCACGATGATCACATCGCCGCGCGCGTGCCGGTGTCTCCACCATTCGGCCCACAGGTCGAAGACATAGTGGAGGTAGACGTTGGCGAGCAACGGTGAAACCGATGCTCCCTGTGGCGCTCCCTCCATGGTCTGCGACCAGTTCCCATCCTCGATGACACCTGCGCTGAGCCACTTGCGGACCAGACGCAGGACCCGCTTGTCCGCGATTCTGTGCTCGAGGAACGTCTCCAACCAGCCATGATCAATGTTGGTGAAGAAGTCGCGGATGTCCGCGTCGAGCACCCAGTTCACCTTCTTCCGCCAGATCCCGACCGTGAGCGCATCCAACGCGTGATGCGGGTTGCGTCCCGGCCGAAACCCGTAAGAGAAGCCGAGGAAGTCCGTCTCGTAGACGGCGTTAAGCACCTCGACGACGGCCCGCTGCAAGACCTTGTCCTCCAGCGTGGCGATGCCGAGCGGCCGCAGCCGCCCATCCGCCTTCGGGATGTAGGAACGCCGCGACGGCCTGGCCCGGTAGCTGCCTGCGTGCAGCCGCCGGTGCAAGTCCTGAAGGTTGTTCTCCAGATCCTGGCCGTAGGCTGCCCAGGTCATCCCGTCCACCCCCGGCGCGGCCTGTGGACGGATCGCCCGGTAGGCCGCCCGCAGACGGTCGACGTCGACATGGTGCAGCAGCGCGGTGAACCGCGCATCCTTGTCTCTTCGTGCCACTTCACGCACACGGTCCAGCCCGCTTGGCGCACCTTGCCCGGCCCTGCGTCCGGGATACGTTGTGCGGGCCGTGTTCCCCTCGGCCGATCCCCTTCCTCCACCACCTCCGCGGCCGCTTCCCCGGCCTTGTTCGGCGGCTTCGCCGGTACTAGGGACCGTCTGACTTCCCACGCTCGTTCATCCCAGGCTTACCGCCTCAGCGTTCCCTGAGCGGCCCGCCCAGTGATCATCTGGACGGGCGAGCAGTGGGACCTCCCGGTTCTCGCACAGAAGGACTCCGTACATGCACAGGTTCTCAGACCGCGCGGGGTCCACCAAACGGCTCGCGCTAACGCGCCGGTGATGTGGCCTTCCGTCTCGTGAGACGACGTCGGCACCCGAAGCTGTGATTTCGCGGCTCAATGGCTGGCCTGCACGTCTGTCAACGCTTCGCCGCCGCCTCACGGACGACGGCGCATGACTCGGGGCCATCGTGGATCGCTACTCCTTCGATGTCGGGCGTTCTCATCCCTTTCCTCCTGCCGGTTTATCCCGGCGCACCCCACGTTCCGTGCAGGAGCCGCAGACCGGGCTCACGCCGCCTTCACGCCGGACACCGCCTGGCCAATAAGCGGGCACCCGCCAGGCTCATCCCAGAGAGTCTTAGCCTCTCCGGTTTTGATGTCATCCAGTGTTTCGACGCGTCAACAGCGGTTCGCTCACGCTCGCCTTCCCGATCCCCACCTGACGCATCAAAGTGCGCCTTTTCCTCATCGCTCACCACGACGGTCACCAACCAACGCAGCATGAGGCGGTTTGACGCCTCCCCCCACAGGGGAGCGAAGGGCAGCAATTTATACTGCATAACAAGCCAGACCAACCGCGTCGGCAGATCCATCTCGAGCCACCCCACCGGACCCCTAAACGCTACGCGCGAAACGCAGCGCCGGGCTCAAGTCTCAATCAGATCTATCTGGTCGGACCTGGCGCCGACAGGCACCCGCCTGGTTTCGTGTACGGAATCTTCTTCTCGCTCTTCGTCCTCTCAACTGCTTCGCCATCAACCAGTGGCTGCAATACAAACAGCTGGGGGCAGTGGAAGGACTACCTCGTAGGCGATAGGTCACCTTGTCCCTCATCGCCAAGAGCCCTGCTCGCGTGGCAGATCTTCGCCGCCACCCTCGCATCGAGTGCAGCGCACTAAAGATCGCGAGTCTTGGGGTCAAGAACCCTACCCGGCAAGATCAGGGATCTTGCGACCACGCTGACTTCGGTGGGCAAGTAGGACCTGCACCTGCAGTCGCTCCCTTGATCGGGCGCCATGTGTATGTCCCCCACTCGCCGAACACGTTACGGAGGTCCGGAATCGTGCCTGCCGCATCGCCCCTTGCTGCCCCCGCTGCCCCCGCTGCCCCCGCTAAGCAGACAGCCAAGCGCCTGATCGAGTTCGGCGTTCACCAGCTGGCTGGCATGTCGGCTGCCGAACTTCGCGTGGCCGTCGACGGGGCCGACTCCGATAACGCGTTGCTGGTCATGCACCCACATCATGCGCCCGCATCGCAGCTCGTCCCCTGATCGAGCACAACGGCAAGCACGGCTTCCTCGTCGTCGACATGCCCGACGTCGATGACTTGGCCCCGATCGCCTCGGTGCGGCTGCGTGCCGGACCGCTCTATCTAGTCAACCGCCTCGATCGATGTGACCACATGGCCAACTGGAGCCCGGACGAGGCGCTACCTGCGATCACCGCCGCCGGACGGACGCCGCTGAGCCTCAGCGAAGGCATCCACTGGCTGCTGCAGCAACCCGAGATGCTGCAGCGCAACCACTGCTTCATGACCATCGGATCTCAGCTACCCAAGCCCAGCGGCTCTCTCAACGCCCGAACGCCCGCGCTCTGGATCAACAACGGCACCGGCTGCGACGGGCCAGACAACCGCGATGCCCCCAAAGCCGGATGGTGCTCGGCCGGTGACCGGCACACTGGCTCGGCTTCGCCTCAGCCACCACGCGAGCCGAACTCCCCCACGCCGCCCAGTCGGGTAGCCCGGGGGGATCGCACCCCGGGCTCCTACAGAACCGGTTATGTTTGAATTCAACATAACCGGTTGTCCCATGTACGGTTATGTTGACGACCTGCCTGCCGGGATGGGTTTTCCGTTGTTGCGTAAGGGTTTGCCGGATTGGTTGTTCTACGTAATCACTTGGCCTGCGGCGATCCTGCTGACGTGTGCGTGTCACCGGTCAGGATCGGAATGAGTCCTCGGGGTTGGGATTACTTTGTCGGAGTTGGTTCAATGCTTTGCGCAGACCGGCTTCTGCTTGGTTGCCGAGGCGTTCGACGGCGGGCTTGAGCAGTGGGGCGATGAAGCGGGACAGGCCTTTGAAGGTGAAGTCGGCGGTGTAGGTTACCTCGGTTCCGGACGCCACTGGCCGGAAGGTCATGGTGTCCACGGCGATGACGGTCTTGTTCTGTCCGCGAAGTCGAATGAGTTGGCGGTCGACGAATTCATCGACGACGTAGGTGAGTCGCGTCTTCCGGCCGAGAAATGTCGAGGTGTTGAGGTAGGTGGTACCAATTCCGCCGTTGCCGTGCTGGCGCACGGTGGTGACTGTGCCTGGGTCCCATTGGGTGGTTGTGGTGAAGTCGGATAGGTAGTCGAATACGGCGCCCAAGGGTTGTTCGACGACGACGGTTCTGAGCAGTCTCATGGTGTCCTGTCCTTACGTGCGGTGGTGGGATGGGTGTCAGGGCAGCGATGACCTGTTCCACAGGGTCGTCCATGCGCGGACGGGGACCAGGCGTGCGGCCTTCATCAGCAGGGCCATCCGCGGGGGGAAGACGATCTCGGTGCGATCGCGCTCGAGACCGTGGCAGATCGATCGTGCGGCCTGGTCGGCGTCGATGATGAACGGCATCGGGAAGCGGTTGCCGGCTGTGAGGTCGGTCCGCACGAAGCCGGGGGAGACGGTCGTGATCCGCACCCCGGTTCGGGCGAGGTGGATGCGCAGGGACTCCAGGAGGTTGAGCTGGGCCGCCTTGGTCGCGCCGTAGGCCTCGGCGCCGGCCAGGCCTCGGTAGCCGGCCACGGAGGAGATGCCGGCGATGACCCCGCTACGCCGCCGCAGCATCTCGGGCAGGAGGGCCGCGATGGCGTTGCTCATGCCGGTGAGGTTGACCTGGACGTGCCGGTCGAAGACGTCGGTGTCCCAGTGCTTGGGATTCATCGCCTTCCAGTAGCCCGCGGCCAGCACGGCGAGATCGATTGGGCCCAGGTCGTCTCGGATTCGTGCTGCCGCGGCAGCGACGGAGGCGAGGTCGGTGACGTCCGCGGGGAGGACGAGCATGTCCCCGCGTGCGACATCCTGGAGCTGCTCCTGGCGGCGGGCAGAGATCGCGACGGTCGCGCCACGGTGTAGGAGTTCGCGTGCCACGGCGGCTCCGATTCCGCTGGATCCGCCGACGACCCACGCGACCTTGCCATTCAGGTCCATGCCGGTCTCCTTGTGATTGGAAGCTGCCAGCAAACACCGCTGGGCACGGTCATGGTCAGACTCCTGCCTGTCGGTTGCGGGGTGGGCGAGCGTGCACTGGCAGACCACGAAGCCAGAGCCACATACCGTGCACCCGGATCAGGGTCGAGATCCGTTGGGTCATCAGGGGCTGGCGGATGAGCAGCCGAGCCAGGGTTCGGCGGGTGGCGGGTTCGGGCCGACCCCGAAACGCCGCGGCGAAGGCGACGGCGCCGTCGCGGCGCAGCGTCACGGTTGTCGACACCAGGTCGGGCCTCAGGGTGAACCGCAGCTCGTAGGCGCCGTTCACGTCGAAGAACGGGGAGACGTAGAAGTCCTTGCCCGTCGCGGCGACGCCGGCCTGGTCGGGCCGCAGAAGGTAGGCGTGCCGCTCACCGTGGGTGTTGTGGACCTCGGCGACGACGCAGGCGAGCCGCTCGCTGCTGTCGTAGCACCAGAAGACGGATAGCGGGTCGAAGACGTGTCCCAGGACGCGGGCGTTGGCGAGCATGATGACGCGGCCCCGGGCGCCAAGGTGAATGCCGTTTCGCGCCAGGTAATTCTCGATGTTGGCCTTGATGGTCAGGCGAGGGTCGCCGAGGTGATCCTCGCTGCCGAAGCTGGCGAACGGCCGCAGGTACCACGGCTGCGTTGGGAGGGAGTCGAGGTCGACGAGCCACTGGTAGACGCGGTGCCGGAAGGCGTGGCGCACGGGTCCGGAGCGTCGGTGGGTGACCCACCCATCGACCAGTGCCGGCAGCGTGGGTGGCCGGGTCCGTTCCGGCGCCGGTGCGGTCGTCTCCGGGGCGATCGTGAGGGTGGCGGCGCTCACCAGATGACCCCGAAGTGTCGGGCGGCCTCGACGCCGGAGCGGCAGCCGTCCTCGTGGAAGCCCCAGCCGTGGTAGGCCCCGGCGTACACCGTGCGGTTGGTGGCGAGGGCGCTGAGCTGCGACTGCGCCCGGACCGCGTCGGGGGTGTAGATCGGGTGCTCGTAGTGCATGACCGCGGTAACGAGGCCCGGTTCGAGACGTTCGCGGTCGTTGAGCGTGACCAGGAAGGCCTCCGGCGATTGGTGACCCTGCAGCCGGTTCATCCAGTAGGTCACCACCGCGGGCTGGCCGGGCCGGTCGCAGGACGTCATCGTGTAGTTCCACGACGCGCGGGCGTTCCGTGCCTGCGGCAGCACCGAGCTGTCGGTGTGCAGAACCGTCACGTTGCTCGAGTAGCCGAACTGCTTGAGGGTGGTGACCTCTGCGTCGCTCGGGTCGGCGAGCAGGCCGAGCGCCTGGTCGGCGTGGGTCGCGATAACGACGCGGTCCACGTGGGTGACCTGCCCGGTGACGTCCCGGATCTCGACGCCGTCCTGGCGCCGGGCGATGTCAGTGACGGCATGGGCCACGCGCACGTCGTGCAGCAGTCCGGCCAGCCGCTCGACGTAGCTGCGGGATCCGCCGACGACGCTGTACCACTGCGGCGACCCGGTGACCCGAAGCATGCCGTGGTGGTCGAGGAACTGAAACAGGTAGCGGGCCGGGTAGACCAGCGTGGTCTCCCGCCCGGCCGACCACACGCAGGAGACGACCGGGATGGCGTAGTGGGCGATGAAGTGGTCGCTGAACCCCTCCCGTTCCAGGAACTCGCCGTAGGTCATGAGCTCGTCGTCGTCGGTCGTGCGCAGGAAGGCCGACGCCCGCCGGTGGAACCGCTTGACTTGCCAGAGCAAGCGGAGAAACCGCGGGTCGATGAGGCGGCGCGGCTGGGCGAACATGCCGCGCAGCCCACGTCCGCCGGCATACTCCAGCCCGCACTCCTCGCAGCGAACGCTCATGCTCATCTCAGTGGGGCGCACCTCGACGTCCAGCTCGCCGAACAACTTGCGCAGCCACGGGTAGGTCACGTCGTTGTGGACGATGAAGCCGCTGTCGACGGCGTGCTGGCGGCCATCCGAGTCCGTGACGTCGTGGGTGTGCGCATGGCCACCGAGCCGGTCCTCCGCTTCGAAAAGGATGACGTCGTGGGTGCGGGAGAGCAGGTAGGCGGCGGTGAGGCCGGAGACCCCGGCACCGACCACGGCCACGGACAGCCGCCGGGAATCGTCGGCGGAGCCTGAGGACCAGGCCTTCCGTGCGGGTCCTGCGTCGATCGTCGGGCGAGTAGCGATGGAGTCCATTGGTGAGCTTTCGTCGAAGGTTTGTCTAGAAAGAAGGCTATCCACGAATCCAAGGCTTGTCAAATGTTTGTCTAAGGACTGTATAGTGTCCGCATGGAGCTCCCGGAGGATCGCGCGCTGCTGCGCATCGGTGAATTGAGTCGACGCGTGGGGGTGAGCGACCACGTGCTCCGCGCCTGGCAGAGCCGCTACGGCCTCCTGCAGCCGGTGCGTTCAGCCGGCGGCTTCCGGCTGTACTCCGGCGCGGACGAGTTGCGCATCCGCCGGATGCAGGCTCACCTCGCCGCCGGGCTGTCTGCAGCCGAGGCGGCGCACACCGTGCTCCGCGAAGACGGCGGCGCCGGCGTGGAACTCGCCCGACCCGCCGAGCCATCCATCACCGCGTCCACGGTGGGTGAGCTCTCCGCCGCGCTCCGACAGGCCTTGGACGTCTTCGACGAGCCGGCCGCGCACGCCGTGCTGGACCGGCTTGTGTCTGACCTCTCGCTGACAACCGTGCTGCGGGACGTCGTTATCCCGTACCTGGCCGAGCTTGGCCGGCGCTGGCAGCGGGGGACGGCCAGCGTCGCCCAGGAGCACTTCGCTAGCAATGTCATCCGCGGCCGGCTCGCAGGACTTGCCCGCGGCTGGGGAAGCGGGCACGGCCCGCGCGCCGTACTCGCCTGCGCACCCGGGGAGCTGCACGATATGGCGCTCATGGTCTTCGGCATCGTGCTGAATCGCAACGGGTGGCGGATCGACTACCTCGGGGCGAACACCCCTGTCGAGGAACTCGGGCGGGCCGTCGACGCCACGCATCCCGACCTCATCGTCCTTGCCGCCACACTTCCGGAGACCCTCAAGCCACTGCGACCCAAGCTCGCCACGCTCGCTCGGCGCGCCCCGCTCGCCCTCGCCGGAACCGGCGCCACACCGCAACTCGCGAGCGCCGTGGGAGCCCGGCTCATAGCGGGTGACCCGGTGACCGAGGCCGAGCAGATCGGCTGGCCATGGTGAAGGGACTCGTCGCCTGCGCGTCGCGTCGTCGCACCGGCGACTTCGCTCGTTCTTCACGGAGAACGTCACATGGGCGACGATTGAGACGGGTGCCAAGGTGCGAAGCCCGCTGGCCGTTCAGGATGCAATCGGCGGCCTGCACGTTCAAATGTCCGATATCAAAACGCGGCGGCTCGTTGTAGCCGAGGAAGCTGCGTACATCGAGGGCACTTGCACCAGAACTGACGGCTCACCAGGCCGAATCTCCTACTGTGTCGCACCCGACGTCCAGCCGCTGCACAGTATGTGCGGCTCGAAACTCCTCTTCCCACCGGGGCGACGACGCGACGCTCGGCAGCCGAGGACGATCCCGGTCGGCATCACTGCATGCATATTCAGCGGGAGCAGGTCATCGCCTGCGGCCTCGTCCAGCGCTCGATGGGCCCCTCATGGCGCGCGGCCAGGCCGTGGCGACCGCTCGCAAGCCGATCCGCGGGTGGGATACCGGATCGCCTTGGCGGCTGGCTGGTACGTAGGACAGGCTGGCTTCGTGACGGTTTTGGTGGCAGGGTCGTCGGGGTTTGTGGGCCGGCGGTTGTGTCCGGCGCTGGTCGAGGCGGGTGTCGTGGTGCGGGCGATGACCCGGCGTCCGGACCGGTACCGCGGCGCCGGGACGCCGGTCCGGGCCGATGCGGCCGACGCGGCCTCGGTCCGCGCGGCGCTGGAGGGCTGCGAGGCCGCCTACTACCTGGTGCATTCGCTGGCCAGCGCCGACTTTGAGAAGAAGGATGCGGCGGCGGCGCGCGTCTTCGGCCGGGCCGCGGCCGAGGCCGGCGTGACGCGGATCGTGTATCTGGGCGGGCTGGGCGCCGACGGCGAGACGTTGTCGGCGCATCTGCGCAGCCGACGCCAGGTCGAGGCCCTGCTCGGCGAGGCGGGGGTGCCGGTTACGACGTTGCGGGCCGGGATCATCGTCGGGCACGGCGGCATTTCGTGGGAGATCACCCGGCAGCTGGTCGAGCACCTGCCGGCGATGGTCACGCCGCGGTGGGTGCGGACTCGGACGCAGCCGATC
The DNA here is from genome assembly GCA_963748415.1 of uncultured Actinomycetota bacterium. Lineage (GTDB taxonomy): Bacteria > Actinomycetota > Actinomycetes > Mycobacteriales > Jatrophihabitantaceae > CAVVJA01. The sequence goes on from CAVVJA010000014.1 coordinate 40,681, forward strand.
GCGGCCGCGGACGTGATCCGCTACCTGGTCGGCGTCTTGCAGGTGCCGGAGGCGGCCGGGCGGGTGTTCGAGATCGGCGGCCCGGAGGTGCTCGCCTACGTCGACATGTTGCGCCGGGTCGCCGCGCTGGAAGGCCGCAGGACGCTGATCGTGCCGGTGCCGCTGCTCTCGCCGTCGCTGTCGTCGTTGTGGCTGGCGCTGGTGACCGACGTGGACGTGCGCACCGGTCGTTCGCTGGTCGACTCGATGATCAATGAGGTGGTGGTGCGCGAGGACAGCATCCGCGAGCTGGTGCGCTTCGAGCCGATGGATTTCGACGCGGCGGTGCTGGCCGCACTCGGCGAACGCGCCCGAGCGCAGCGCCGATGACCCGCAGGCACGCGACGACAGGGCTGCTGCCGCGGTGGTTGGTGGAGAAGGTGCCGCGCGATCATCGGGAGTCCGATGCGGCCTTCGCGCATCGCCGGCGGGTGGTGGCCGGGGTGTCGGTGGCCGGGGCGGGATTGCTGGGGGTGTCGCTGTCCTCTGAGCCGGACTCGCCCCGGTTCTATGTACTGACTCTCGGGGTGGCTGGCACATGGCTGGTCGGCGGGCTGCGGTCCGGTCCGCTGCACCTGGGCAGGGTGCGGGTGGGTGAGCACACGTACCGGCGTCCGGTGATCACTCCGGTGGTCACCGGAGTGGCCGCGTTCGGCGCGTTCTACGCCGCCGCGCTGGTGGTCCGCCGCATCCCGCTGCTGGACGAGGCGATCACCTCGGTGCTGCGCTACGCCACCCGCGGCACTGGCCCGCTGGTGCTGACCACCGCGTTGGCCAACGCCGTGGCCGAGGAAGTGTTCTTCCGCGGTGCGCTCTACGCGGCCCTGACCGAGCGGCGCGCCGTGCCGGTCTCGACCGCGGTGTACGTGACGGCGACAGCGGCGACCCGCAACCCGGCGCTTGTGCTCGCCTCGGCCGTGATGGGAACACTGTTCGCGGCCCAGCGCCGCGCCTCCGGCGGCGTCCAGGCGCCGATCCTGACGCACCTGACCTGGTCGGCGCTGATGCTGCGCTACCTGCCCCCACTTTTCCGCGAACCCCGACCTGCCCGCGCCGGGAGCACGGGGTGAGCATCGGCGTCGTGCTGTTCACCCGCGACCTGCGCCTGCACGACAACCCCGTCTTGTGGCACGCCGTGCATTCCCATGAGCGGGGTCGTGCCGGTGTTCGTGCTGGACGCCGCGATCCTGTCCGGCGGGTTCAACCGGCCCAACCGGGCCGCGTTTCTCGCCGACTGCCTGCGCGACCTGGACGCGTCGCTGCGCGCGCGGGGGCGCCGGGCTGATCATCCGCGGCGGCGACGTGGTGGCCGAGACGGCGAAGCTGGCCCGCCGGGTGCGGGCGGACCCGGTGCACGTGGCCGGCGACGTCAGCGGGTACGCCCAGCGCCGCGAACAGCGACTCACGGCCGAGTTGGCGTGCGAGCTGGTGGTGCACGAGGACGCACTGTTCGCCGTCCCACCCGGGCGCATCCGCCCGTCGGGCGGCGCCGGGCACATGAGCGTGTCCGCGGCCTACTACCGAAGTTGATCTAGAGCACCGCTCATACCCGCCTCAAACGGCTGCGTACCGTCAAGACGTGCCAGCGACGCTTACGCAGCTGACCGGCGAAGGGCTGCAGTTCCTTCACGAACGGCACCTCGCGACCTTCAGCTCGTTGCACGCGGACGGCACCCCACACGTCACCCCGATCGGCTTCACCTGGGACGCCGACCACCACATCGCCTGGGTGATCACCAGCGGGCACAGCCGCAAAGCACGCAACGCAACCCGAGGCGACCCAGTCGCGATCTGCCAAGTCGACGGCCGCCGCTGGATCACGCTCATCGGCACGCCCCGAGTCAGCACCGACCCAGACGAGATCGTCGCCGCAGTCGCCCGCTACACAGACAGGTACCGACCACCGCGCCCAAACCCGACACGCGTCGCCATCGCCGTCAGCATCACCGGCCTACTCGGATCGCCCACGCTCGTCGCTCACTGAACCGCCCTGGGTTCTGTAGAGGCTGGCTTCATTGGGAACCGCCTCGGCGAGCGCCGGTGGTTGAGCGTAGCGGGCAGCCTCTTTTTCGGCGGGCGGGACGAGCCCGATCTCGCCGTGCAGGCGGCGGAAGCGTCAACCCGCCGAGCCCGCAGTTGCCGGAAGGACGAGTATCCGAACTGACGCTGCCTCCCGGAGGTGGGGCAATATGCCGTCTACCTCAGTCGCTGGGGACCACGCTGTTCGGATGGCCCGTCCCGTCTCGGCGACACAGCCAGCCGTTCGAGATGCCCGACGTGCCCCAAGCTAGTCGCCGCGCATAACGTTCAAGGCGGCGATAGCGAACGCCGTCGGAAACCGCTCGATATTCGGCGATCGGCGTCGAGCCGCGCGCCCCGCGGCGATGAATCGAGTGCTGGGTCTAGCTGACTTGGGCGATGGTCGGGACGGTGTCGCGGGGGGTGAACCGGAGTTGGCTGATCGGCTGGCCGGTGGCCCAGGCGTTGAACGCGGTCAGGTACAGCCCGACGTGTTCGCGGGTGTCCCGGCGGTGCAGCGCCTGCCCGGCGTGTTTGCGGCTCATGTTGAACATCACCCGGCGAAACAACAGCCGTGGGTCGTGTCGGGTCAGCCCGGCGCCGTCGATGATGCCGTCATACCAGGCGGTGAGGTCGGCGCGTCGGTTCGCCTGGGCGACCAGGTAGGACCCGGCGCCGGCCGCGCTCTTGATCATCCCGGTGGCCCCCGCGATCCGCTCCCCTAACCCGAGATACTCCCGCAGCTTCGGATGCCGCTCGAGCGTTTGCACGATCTGGTGGTTGGACACCCCGGCCGCCCCACCGGACCAGTTCAACTCCGGCCGGTTCTCATACAGCCACACGGCGCGCACCATCGCCGCCAGCATGGTTGAGGACTTCTCCCCCTCGATGGCCAGCACATCCGCCGCGGAGCGCCGTTTCCCGATGTCCAACACGTCAAAGGTGCCCTCCCCGACCTCGGTGAACACCGTCAGCTCCACCGGCCGATCGGCTTCGATGATCGCCGCCAACCGGTGCTGCCCATCCACCAACACCCCCCGCGTATCGAAGGCGATGCCCTGATGGGTCACCATCCACTCCCCCCGGCGCATCGCCTCGGCGAACCCGCGCACCACCGTCTTCGACACCGGCCGATTCGTGCTGTTCGCCGCCAACAGCTCCGCCGCCCGCGCCGGGGTGATCGTCTGTACTCTGCTCCGCACCCACACCACCCCTTCTCATCTCCGGATCGGCCACCTGCCGCCGACCCGCCATGATCGCACCCCGCCCACCGGCACACCGCCGGCACCACCACCCGGTCAGCACACCCCCGGCCGGCGAAAGCTCGCCACATGCCGTGCACAGGCCTGCAGACACGCAGGCGCCGGCCGTGACAGCCCCGTCACAGTGGAGCCAGTTTGGGTTGACATCGCCAGCAGCCGATCGGTCCGGTTTCGATGTCAGTTCTACTTCTCGACACGTCAACAGAGGTGTGCTCACGCTCGCGTTACCGATCCGCACCTGACGCATTCCGTGCGCCTTTTCCTCGACGCTCACCACCACGGTCTTCAGCCAACGCAGCTCAAGGTGGTTTGATGCCTCCCTGCAGGGTGACGCCGAAGGGCCACAACCTCCATCTCCTGCACAGCACCGCATCGAATGAGGTCCTCCTCCCACACGATTACCGTCATATGCAGACGGTGAGCCACGAAGTTCGTGCCCCGGTAACGCAGCGAGAGGATCCGTTGCGGTATTTAGAGCCCTCACGGATCTGCGCCGGGGTATCGATGGGTTGGGTTGGGTCGAGCCAGGTGCAGCCCGGCCCCTTCTAGGGGGCTTCGGACATCGAGCGGGCTAGCTGGTCTAGTGAGCTGCGTGCTGCGTCGACGAAGACCTGGACGTCGGGGCAGGCGTCCCGGTCGGCGACCACGGTGAGGTTGAATTGCCCGGCGTAGGAGAGTGCGCCGACGCCCAGGGTCAGGTTTCCCATGATCGGAACTAGTGGGAATACCTCGAGTAGTGGGGCCCGGTCCAGGTACAGCGGCACGGGTGGGCCGGGCACGTTGGCCACATATACATTCATGAACCGCTGCCGCGCAGCGTGTCGGATGAAGGCACGCTGGATGAGGCGGTTGCGGAATAGTGTGCCCCCTGGCGGACGAGGCATTGTCTTCCGTCGGGCGGTCTCCGCGGCGATCCACCGTAGCCTGCGGACGTTGTCGGGCTCACCGATCGGGAGGGGCACCATCATGACGCCGTCCAGGTTGCCGCGCGCTTGGCCGGGTTGCTCATGGTGGAGCGAGACCGGAACCATGGCGCGCAGGACTAAATCCTCGACGCGGTCCCCCCTGCCGCGCAGCAGCGCGCGCTGGCCGGCGGCGACGGCCGTGAGCAGCACGTCGTTCACCGTGCCGCCCTGGGCGTGGGCGATGCCCTTCACGACGTCGAGCCTGCTTCGGATCAGCGCCAGTCGTCGATCCGAGCCGACCCGTCGGTTCAGGCTGGTCAGCGGGGCACGTCCCTGTCCGAATGCCTCCCGCACCGCCGGCAAGTCGCGGCGGATCTCCCGCACCGTGTCCCCCGGGTGGGTGAGCGTCGACACGAAGCTGCGTATTGCCCGGGCGCGCCTGGACAGGTTGTCGCGGAACAGCTGGCTGTTCGAGGGTATTGGCGCAGGCGTCCACTGGGACGCGGACGGTGCGGTCGCGTCCGGGGTCAAGTCGAGGAATGCGCCGAAGGCAGTCACTCCTGCCACGCCGTCGGCAACGGCGTGGTGCACGGTCGGATTGTCACCCGAGGCAGCGGCAGTTTCCGACTGCACCCCCGTTCCGGCTGAGTGCGGGACGGTACGAGTGCCCCTGGACTGGTCGCATCCCGATCGGGGGACCATCGATGTCGCGTATGCCCTCCTTCGGCATCGGGATCAGTCCGCGCCGGCGGCCGGCACGGTGGTCCCGAACCCGGGAGGCCCCGGCGACTCTGCGATCGAGTTTGCGCCGCTCTACGCCGCTGGGTTCGGCGAGCTGCTCGCCGATCATGACCTGCTGCTGATCGACCCGCGCGGCGTCGGCCAGTCCTGCCCGCTTCAGTGCGGCCTGGCGAGCCTGTCCGCGACCCGCGACGGCCTGACCCGGGCGTTCGCGGAGTGCGGGCGCTCCCTCGGTGTCCGCGCCCGCGATTACACCTCAGCCGCGACAGCCGACGACATCGACGCGGTACGCGCCCATCTGCGTATCCCCCGGCTAGATCTGCTCGGAGAGTCCTACGGCACATACCTGATGACCGTGTACGCGCAGCGGCACCCGGACCACATCCGATCCATCGTGCTGTCCAGCGCGTTTCCGCTCGCCTTCGACATGTGGGCCCGACCGAACGCCCGAGCGGTCCAGCGGGCCATCCGGCTGATGTGTGAGCGCAGCGCCGGCAAGTGCGACGCAGAACGCACCCTTGCCGAGCTGGCCCAGCTCGCGCAGCAGCTGCGCCAGCACCCGATTCCCTACCAGGTCCCGGCCGAGGCCGAGCCGCGGGTGCTCGACGAGACCGCCCTCGCGGGCATCGTCTACAACGCCGGCATGGACCTGGGCCAAATCCCCGCGATCGTGCGAGCCGCGCTGGCCGGCGACACCGCCCCGCTGGTCGCCGCCGCGCAGGCGTTGCTGCCGTTGAGCGGTTCGAGCGCGAACGACGGCGAACAGGACCTGGCCCTGACCGCGTCGATACTCTGTAACGACTTCCCGACCCTGTGGAACCGGCACACGCCCGTACCGGTCCGGCTGCGACAATTCGCGGCCGGGCGAGCCGCCCTCCCGGCTGGCACGTTCTACCCGTTCAGTGCCCCGGCCTGGACCAGCGCGATCATCGACCGCGGCAACACGTGTATTCGCTGGCCGGACCGGCACGGTCCGATGCAGCAGACCAGGGAGCCGTTCGCCGACGTGCCGGTGCTGGTCCTCTCCGGTGACCTCGACCCGAACACCCCGACAGAGGAAGGCCGCCTAGCCGCGCAGCAAGTTCCGCGACTCGCGGGTGATCGAGGTGCCCAACGTCGCGCACGTGCCCGAATCCCACACCGGCTGCGCCGCGGCAATCGAGATGGACTTCATCCGCACGCTGCAGGTCGGCGACACCAGCTGCCTCGCCGACATCCCCCCATTCCGGTCACCTAGCAAATCCATGTCGCGCTAGGCCTCGCCTTCGCCATGTCGCCCTGACAGCGCCGCTCCGGTGATGAGACAGCCGTCCCGCCCATCCGGAGACGCGATGCGGATTTTCGCGGGCGGCGGCAGGCCCCGCGGCTCAGTCCCGCAGGTTGGGGAAGACATCGCGCATGATCCCGTGAGCGATCTCGACCGCCTGCGCGCCGGTGACTGGGTCGTCCTGTTGATGTCGGGGAGGGTCAGGCCCTTGCCCTTTGCCTTGGCGAGGCCGAGTGCAGCAGCGATCTTCCGAGCAGGCCGAGCGGAGCGTCGAGGGGCACGACGGACTCGAGCATCTCGGGCACCAGGCGGGGGGTGATCTCGGGCCAGTCCTCCTGGGCTCGCGGCGATTGCAGGGTGAAGATGCCCGAGAAGCTCGGTGCGCTGGCCTCGCGGTCACTGAACGGCTCGCCGAGGTTCCAGCGCTGGCGCACGGTCGCGAGCAGCGACGTTGCGCGGTGCCCAGCGTTGATGACGGTGCGTTCGGGGATCCAGGCCGAGATCGCCATCGTCGGGATCCGCACTCCGGAGCGGTTGAAGGTGAAGCCCATCTGGCCGGGGGACCCTTGCCGTCGGGGCGGGACCGCTGCCGGCGGCGGCACGTGATCGTAGTTGCCGCCGTGCTCATCGAAGGTGACCAGCAGGGTCGTGTTGAGGTAGTTCGAGCCCGTCGGTGAGGAGGAGGCGCGGATCGCGTTGTAGATCCGCGCGAGCAGGTCCTCTCCGTCGATCAGCGAGGAGGGGCGGGTCGAAGTGAGCGGCCGAAGCCTCGGCGCCTTTCTGGGCCGCGGCCGCGCGCAGCAGCCCCCCGAACGGCGGGTGCATGTCGTTGTGGTTCCAGCCGATGATCTGCCGCTCGATGAACGAGTAGGTGGGCGACTGCCCGCTCTCGACATCTGCGAAGAACTGACGGGTGGAGAAGAGGTTCGTCGCGAACTTGCTGGTGGCCGCGGGGCGGGTGATTATCCGCAGGACGATCACCGGCTCATGGCTGACCGTTTCCCGACCGCCGCGAACCTCGCCCAGGCCATCGCCTGCACAGAGCACGCTGGCACGGTCAGCCAGTCGGAGTACGTCCGGTGAGCTTCACCTTGCTGGAGTTGCGAGGCTGCCGCCGGATCTAGATCGGTACGGAAACGAATCCAGCGGCCGTCGACAGATCGGTTTCAGGTGTGCGTCGGAGAGGCGAACCACCAGCCGATTCGCCTCGGCCCGCCGCCGCTGATCCGCACCCGATAGGCGCCGGCGGGCAGCAGGGCATCCGGGCCGGGTGTGACCCGAATGCCAGCCGTCGCGGGTGCCTGCCGATCGGTGGCCCACGCCGCTCCTAGGGGATCGTGCCGTCGCTGGTGTCGCCCTCGGTGGCGGTGAAGTCGGTTGCCGTGTCGGTGCCGCTACCGCCGCTGAAGCGATCCGCGCCCGACCCGCCGGTGAGCCGGTCGTTGCCGCTGCCGCCGCCCAGGCTGTCGTCGCCCGCACCGCCGGACAGGGTGTCATTGCCGCTGCCGCCGCACAGCAGGTCGTTGCCGTCCCCGCCAGTCAGGCGTGTCGTTGCTGCCCTGGCCCAAGAGCAGGTCGGCGCCGCCGCCGCCGGTCAGCGGTGTCCTTGCCGTTGCCGCCGGACCGTGACCGTGAGCTGGACCGTGCTGCTGTCCTGCCCGTCGCTGACGGTGACCGTCAGGATCGCGGTGCCGGTGCGCCCGGCCACGGTGCTCGCGGTCATCGTGCGGGCGGCGCCGCTGCCGCCGAAGGCGATGTTGTCGCCGGCAGCAGCGTGGGGTTGGAGGAGACGGCGCTGAGCGTCAGCGCCGCCGCCGCGCTCTCCACATCGCCCACGTGAGGTTGATCGTGCCCGAGCGGTCGTCGGCGCCGCAGGTCCCGCCGGCGGCCACCGTCACCGTGGGCGCGTCGTTGACCGCGGTGACGGTGAGGGTCACGGTGGCCACGTTCGAGGTCAGCGTGCCGTCGCTGGCCCGGTAGGTGAACGAGTCGCTACCGTTGAAGTTCGCGGCCGGGGTGTAGGAGAAGGAGCCGTCGGCGTTCAGCGTCAGGGTGCCGTGGCTCGGCCCGGTCACCAGCACCGCGGTCAGCGGTCACCGTCCGGGTCGCTGTCGTTGCCCAACACCCCCGGCGCGGCCACGGTCAGCGCGGTGTCCTCCGCCGGTGCTGTAGGCATCGCCGGCCGCGGTCGGGGCGTCGTTGACGGCGGTGACGGTGAGCGTCACGGTGGCCAGGTTCGAGGTCAGCGTGCCGTCGCTGGCCCGGTAGGTGAACGAGTCGGCGCCGGTGAAGTTGCGCGGCCGGGGTGTAGGAGAACGAGCCGTTGGCGTTCAGCGTCAGGCTGCCGTGGCTCGGCCCGGACACCAGCACCGCGGTCAGCGGATCACCGTCCGGGTCGCTGTCGTTGCCCAACACCCCCGGCGCGGCCACGGTCAGCGCCGTGTCCTCGCCGGTGCTGTAAGCATCGCCGGCCGCGGTCGGGGCGTCGTTGACCGCGGTGACGGTGAGCGTCACGGTGGCCAGGTTCGAGGTCCAGCCGTGCCGTCGCTGGCCCGGTAGCTGAACGAGTCGCCGCCGTTGAAGTTCGCCGGCCGGGGTGTAGGAGAACGAGCCGTTGGCGTTCAGCGGCAGGGTGCCGTGGCTCGGCCCGGACCACCAGCACGGCGGTCAGCGGATCACCGTCCGGGTCGCTGTCGTTGCCCAACACCCCCGGGGCGGCCACCGTCAACACGGTGTCCTCGCCGTGCTGTAGGCATCGCCGGCCGCGGTCGGGGCCTGGTTGGTGACCGTGGTGTTCAACAGCACCGCGACGGTGTCGGAGTTGAAGCTGGCGGCCGCGAGGTCGGGCTTGCCGTCGCGGTTGAAGTCCCCCACCGCGACCGAGGGAGACCCAGTACCGGCGGCGAAGTTGGTCGGGCCGCTGAAGGTTCCGCCGGCACCGCCGAGCAGCACCGAAACCCGGCTGACGTTGAAGTTTGCGACCGCGAGGTCGGGATCGGCGTCACGGTTGAAGTCACCCACCGCGACCGAGGACACGCCGCTATCGACGGTAAGGGTCGACGTCGGGCCGGTGAAGCTGCCGCCGGGGCCGCCCAGCAGCACCAGGACCTCGCCGGGGGACATGTCGGCGACGGCCAGGTCGGGGTCACCGTCGCCGTTGAAGTCGCCCACCGCCACCGAGATGGGGTCGCTGCCGCTGTAGTTGCCGGCGGGGATCGGGCCGCTGAAGCCAGCGCCCCCGGCGGTGCCGAGCAGCACCGACACCGTGCCGTCAAACTGGTCGGCGACCGCCAGGTCGGGATCCTGGTCGCCGTTGAAGTCGCCCACCGCCACCGACGTGGGGCCGAGGCCGACGGCCAGGTCGGGCGTCGGCGGGTGAAACTGCCCCCGGCACCGCCAAGCAGCACCGAGACGTTGTTGGACGCCTGGTTGGCGACCGCGAGGTCCGGGTCGCTGTCGCCGTTGAAGTCCCCGACCGCCACCGACCAGGGAGTGCCCCCGATGGTGAATCGGGTCGGCCGGGTGAAGCTGCCCCATTGCCGCCCAGCAGCACCGAGACGGTGCCGGAGAAGCCGTTGGCGACCGCCAGGTCGGGATCCTGGTCGCCGTTGAAGTCACCCACCGCCACCGAGACCGGGAAGTCGCCGACGGCGAGGTCCGGCGTCTGACGGGTAAAGCTGCCGCCCGCACTGCCCAGCAGCACCGAGACAGTCCTGGCCAGTTCGTTGGCGACCGCCAGGTCGGGGTTGCCGTCGCCGTTGAAGTCGCCCACCGCCACCGAGGCGGGGCCGTCACCGGTGGCGACGTTGGCCGCCAGACCAAAGCTCACCTGGGCGGCCGCCTCGGCCGCGGCCGTGCCGGCCAGGGCGGTGGGCACAAGAAACAGGGCGGCAAGCAAAGTCGAGGCCACCGGGACGGCAAGACGGATCGGTCGCACGTAGCCTCCAGTCGCGGGCGAAGTCGATCCCGGATGCGTCATCAGCGTCGGGTCCGATGCGACGCCGTCCAGCCACCACACGGTAGCCAGGCGATCGTGATGAGGTGAACCGGCGCGTTAGTGCAGCTCCACCGGAACGGCCTGCGACGATCCCGGACCGGTGGGAGAGCGTACCGCGTGTTCTGCGGACGGAGAACAAGCGGTGGCGCGCTCAGCTCAGGGACGCGAATTGACACGACAACCTGCGACGTGGTCCTGTCTCTATTGATCATCGAGCGCGGGTCGAGCACGTGGGATCGTGCGGCGACATTCACATTGGGATCTCGGTAACCTGGTCGGGCTCGACGTCGAGCTGCTCGCGACATGATCTCACGCGGCGAGCGTTGCACGAGGCTAAAAGGGGCGCCCCGCCAGGCTAAATCGCGTCGACGACCCCGACAGGTACGACAGATATGTCGCTCACTGTTCGCGGCGTGATCACTCCGCACCGCATCCAACTGATGGCCCTGCGCACCGGTTGTGATTCGAATCGGCCATGTCCGGGTATTCCTTAACCCGGATGCACCGATGCTGAATTCGCCAGACTTGTTGATCTTGAGTTCAGCTGAATGCGGTGAAGGGCGTGGGTGGACCGCCGGTCTGCTCGGCGCTTCCACGTGATCTCCAGTCGGGGCCTGTAGGCGGTCGGTCAGGCGGCAGTCGCGGTTGGTGGTCCCAGCGCGGCGGTGAAGAGGTCGAGCCAGTCGGCCGCCCAGGGCCAGTTCGCTGGCAGGCGTAGGTGCACGCGTCGGGCGGAGCGGACCGGGCGCGCGGGAACGTTGATCAGCTGTCTGCGGATCGTGGCGGTGGTCGCCCGGGCGTGGAACCGCGAGGCGAGCGTGCCGGCGGCGCGGGTCAGGTTGAACGCCATGGTGGCCAGCACGAGCCAGGCGCCGTTGGCGTTGAACCGCCCCGAGGGCAGGTGGGCGAGCGGTCCGTTCTTCAGGTCGGCGATGACCTGCTCGACGATCGCGTGCCGGCGGTGATCGGCCTCGGCTTGCAGCATCGTCAGGGGCGAGTCGGTGAGCACGGCATGGTGGCGCCACTATGCGCAGCCCTTCGTTATGTGTGCCTGCAGGGCGTGAGAGGGCGTTTGGCCGTTGGTTGTGGGCTGCCGCGGTTGACCGTCTTCACATAATTCGGCGCGTCGCGATCAAGGCTTCCTGAACCGGGATCGGCCCGGGAAGGAGGCGTCGTGATGGATCCAAGTCGGGTGCGCGTGGTGGGGCCGCTGGCGGCTTACCGCGTCGGGTTCGGTAGGGAGCTGAGCGGGCAGGGATATACGCCGGGGAGCGCGTCGCTGCAGCTGCTACTGATGGCACATGTGAGTCGTTGGTTGGTGGCTCAGGGGCTGACAGCCGGTGATTTCACGCCGGTCCGGGTGGGCGAGTTTCTCGAGGCGCGCCGCGTGGGTGGCTATACGTCGCGGGTATCGCTGCGCGGGTTGACGCCGCTGCTGGGCTACCTGCGTGGTCTCGGCGCGATTCCGCTGCCGGCGGAGCCGGTGGGCGGCACGCCGGGCGAGCTGCTGCTGGCGGCCTTCCGCGACTACCTGCAATGCGAGCGGGGGCTGGCTGCCGGCACCGTGTGTCGCTACCTGGCGGTGGCGCGGTTGTTCCTGGCGGAGTGCGAACGACCCGACGGGCTCGATCTGCAGCGCCTGACCGCCGGGGACGTGACGTCTTTTGTTGTCTGCCAGTGCCGCGGCCTCCGGGTCGCGTCGGCGACGGTGCTGGTCACCGGGCTGCGGTCGCTGTTGCGGTTCTTGCTGGCGGAGGGCTATACCGATCGCCCGCTGGCGCAGGTTGTGCCGACGGCGACGGTCTGGGCCGAGGGGTCGCTGCCTCGAGCGTTGAGGCCGGAGGTGATAGCTGCGATGCGCGCCGGCTGCGACGAGCACACCGTGGTGGGGGTGCGTGACTTGGCGATCCTGACCGTGTTGCACCGGCTGGGGCTTCGTGCCGGTGAGGTTGCCGGGCTTGGACTGGCCGATGTTGATTGGCGCCATGGCGAGATCGTGGTGCGCGGCAAGGGGAATCGGCAGGAGCGGCTGCCGCTGCCTGCCGACGTCGGCGAGGCCATGGTCGCCTATCTGCGCCACCGTCCCAGGGTGGAGTGCCAGGCACTGTTCTTGAAGGTGCGCGCCCCAATCGTCGGGGTGTCCCGCGACGTGGTCGGCCAACTGGTGCGTGCCGCCTGCCGGCGCGCCGGGCTTCCGGCGGTGGGCCCGCATCGGCTGCGTCACAGCGCGGCCACGGCCACGCTGGCCGGAGGCGCTTCGCTGGCCGAAGTCGGTCAGCTGCTGCGGCAGCGTTCGGCGACCGCGACGGCTATCTACGCAAAGGTCGACCGGACAGCGCTGCGAACACTCGCCCTGCCGTGGCCAGGGGGTGCGGCATGAGCGATCTGCATCAGGCTGTCGAGGACTACATCACGGTCCGCCGGGCCTTGGGCGCCAAGCTTGAGCGGCACCCCTGGCTTTTGAACGACTTCGTCGCTTACCTGCAGGCAGCCGGCGCGACGACGGTCACCGCCGAGCTCGCGCTGGCTTGGGCCTGGCTGCCCGGACCGGACGCCCATCCGACCTATGTGAGCAACCGGTTGAGCGTGGTACGCGGTTTCGCCCGTCACCTGCAGGCCTTCGATCCGGCGACCGAGGTGCCACCGGCCCGGCTGGTGCCCAGGTCGAAGTGCCGGGCCACGCCCTACCTGTATTCCGACGTTGAGGTCGCCGCGTTGATGACCGCCGCCCGTTCACTCACCCCGGCCCTGCGGGCGGCCACCTACGAAACATTGATCGCATTGTTGATGGTGACCGGGGCCCGGGTCGGAGAGCTGATTCGACTCGACCGCGATGACGTCGACTGGGACGACAGCGTGCTGGTCATCTGGGACTCCAAGTTCGCGAAGAGCCGGGAGCTGGCACTTCATCCCAGCACCGTCGATGCGCTGCGCCGCTACGCAGCGCTGCGCGACCGGTCGGGACGTTCGTCGACGACGGCGAGTTTCTTCGTGTCCGCGGCGGGTACTCGGTTGGTCTACAGGACCGTTCAACAGACGTTCTCCAGCCTGCTGCGCCGCGCCGGGCTCACGCCACGCTCGGACCGGTGCCGGCCCCGCATCCACGACGCACGGCACAGTTTCGCCGTGCGCACCGTCCTGGGCTGGTATCGCGACGGCGTCGATGTCCAGGCTCGCCTGCCCTGGTTGAGCACCTACCTGGGCCATCGCAAACCCGCCTGCACCTACTGGTATTTCTCAGCAGTCCCCGAGCTGCTCGCCCTCGCGGCCGAGCGACGGGAACGCAACCTGGCGGTCCGGCCATGAGCATTCTCGCCCCCACCCTCGAGGCCTACTTCACCGAACGACTGCTCGGTCAACGTCACGCCAGCCCGAACACCATCGCCGCCTACCGCGACGCTTGGCGCCTGCTGCTGCGTTTCGTATCCGCCCGCACCGGCAAACAGCCCTGCCAGCTAGACCTGGCCGATCTCGACGCGCCACTCATCGGGGCCTTCCTGGACCACTTGGAGGCCGACCGTCACAACAGCCCGCGCACCCGCAACGCCCGTCTGGCGGCCCTCCGCTCATTCTTCTTCTTCGCAGCATTACGCCACCCCGAACACGGCGCGCTCATCGCCCGCGTGCTCGCCATCCCCACCAAACGTTGCGACCGCGCCGAGGTCACCTACCTCGTCCAGGCCGAAGCCGACGCCGTGCTGGCCGCTCCCGACCGTCGCACTTGGACCGGACGGCGAGACCACGCCCTGTTGGACGTCGCCCTGCAAACCGGGTTGCGCGCATCAGAACTCACCGGGCTGCGCAACCAAGACGTCGAGCTAGGCACCGGTGCTCACGTCCAGTGCTGGGGCAAGGGCAGGAAACAACGCTGCACGCCATTGTCCAAGCAAACCGTCGCAGTCCTGCGAGTCCTGGATGCGTGAACGCCAAGGCCAGCCCAACGACCCCCTGTTCCCGACCCGCCGAGGCACGCCGCTCACCCGGGCCGCGATGACCTGCCTTGTCTCCAAACACGCCACCACCGCACAGCGACGATGCCCGTCCCTGCGCACCAAACGCGCAACTCCGCACGTCCTCAGACATTCCTGCGCCATGCAGCTATTGCAATCCGGGACTGACACGCACCGTGATTGCCCTATGGCTCGGACACGAGCGGGCCGAGACCACGGCTCGGATCTACCTGCATGCCGACATGTCCATCAAAGAACGCGCCCTGGCCCGCACCACGCCGGTGAACACCAAACCCGGCCGCTACCGACCCATCGACCAGTTGTTGGCCTTCCTCGACAACCTCTGATTATGCCGCCCGCGAACGCCCAAACACGCAGACCAGGCCGCGATCCGCCAGCACGCCAAGCCATAACGAGGGGCTGCGCATAGTGGCGCTTATGACCAAGTGCTCATAAGCGCCAGGCCGGGAACAGCTCGCCTTGGGCGTTCGCGATGACGTGGTCGGGGTTGGCGTCGCGGACGCGGCGCACGATCAGCCGCGCTGTGACCGCGTGCTTGCGGCCGCGGGAGGCGAAGGCGGTGAACTCGGTCTCGGCTACTTCAGCGTCACTGACCCACTGCTGCAACTGCTCGTCGAACACGGCGCGGGGGTAGCGGATCGTCGCCCACGCATCCTCTGGGATCGAGGCGATAGCGCGTCGGACCGCGGTGTCCTGTCGGGCGGTCACCGAGAAGCGGGCACCGGCACGGCGGACGGCGGCGATCACGTCGCTGTTGTAGAACGCCGAGTCCGCACGCACCACCAGCAGCCCGCTCGCGCCGCACGCACGGCTGGTCTTCAGGGCGTCGGCGACCAGCCGGGCGGCACCGCGGGCCGAGTTCGCAGAGCCCTTCCGCAGCCGGGACGCGACGATCACCGGCGCCGCCGACGGCGTCGACAACGTCGCCAGCAGCGCGTTCAACCCCTTCACTCCGGAGTAGCCGTAACCGGCGCCCTGCTTGGCGTAGCCGTAGGTCGCCCGGACCGTGTCATCGACGTCGAGGTAGGCGATCCGTGCCGCGTCGGGCAGCAGCGGTGTCTGCTCGGCCAGCTTGGCGACCAGCCGGGCGGCGACCGCGTCAAGCTGACGGACATGCCCGAACGCGAAGCTGCGCAGGAACGACCCAAGCGTCGACGGCGCATAGGTGCCGGTGAACAACCGGGGCATGCCGCCGTGCCGCAGCAGGTTCACGTCCTCGATGCTGTCCGCGCCGGCGACCATGCCCGCGACCAATGCGGCGACCTTCGCCCCGGCGTGCGCGCCGCGATCGGTCGGCACCGTCACGTGCTCGTCGACCACGCGGCGCAGCCCCGCCCGCTCGGCCAAGGCCAGGACCGGCACCAAACCGCCCGCGGACACGAGATTCGGTTCGTCGAACCGCGCTGACGAGCGCGCGAACGTATGGCAGAGTCGCACTTGTTGGATGCCCTTCGCTGTCGCACCGATCTCACCTTCGCAAGCCAGATCCTGCCCCGCGCAAGGGCATCCTGCGTTTACGACGCGGTCACGTCGCCAAGATCATCGGTGAATCCGGGCTTAATCAGCAGTGACTTGTTGGGAGGCGATCAGCTAGTACCGTGGCTGCTCGGGCTTTGTCACGGGGAATCGGGTTCGGCGCATGGAGAGGAATGTCGCGCAGCGTGCCCGTCGTCGAGTTCCGGTGTACTGGTTTGTCGTTGCCATAGTCTTGGCGGTCGCCGGTGTCGCATTCGGCCTTGCCGCTACGTCCCAGAGCGACGATCCCTCTTCCTCCGGAACCGGGTCGACCAGTGGCGTGTCCGGACCGTGTTCCTGGCAACTGCGCATCGTGACCGCAAGTTCATACGAACCAGTGCTGCAGAAGGCTGCGGACGGCATCGCGCAAGGGCCCGACTGCGTAAAGGTCACGATCGCGCGGGCCGACGGCAGCGGCGCGGCCGGGGTGGTGGCATCCTCCGGAGCCGACGCGTGGATAGCCGATGACGCGTCGTGGCCGCAACTGCCAGGTACCGCGCACATCGTGAAGGATCGCGCCCAAGTCGTCGCGACAAGCCCGCTGTACGTCGTGACCCAACGCACGGCTGCGGCTCTTCCGGCGTCCGCGCAAACGTGGGTTGGACTGGGGCAACTGCTCGGGCAACCCCAGCAGTCACAGTTGGTCGTGTCCGACCCCACTGCGAGCGGTGCCGGCATGGTTGCCGTGGGTGCACTGGCGGGCGCCGTGCTGACCAAGGATGGACCCCTGGTCTCGGCCCTGGACATGATGCGGGCTTGGCAGTCTGGAACGACGGTCAACGCGGCGCAGTTGGCTGTGCCTAAGAAGGCGACGCAGATTGCGGTGTTGCCTGAATACGCACTGCTCGCATCAGGGCATGCAAGCGATTACCGTGTGTTCGCGCCGCGCGAGGCGGCCGCGCTCATGCGCTTTTCGTTGCTGCCGACCGATGCGGCGGCCGCGGACCCGATCAAGAACGCCGCGATCAGCCGGCTTGGCCGGGCCTCACCGGACAGACGGCACGTGCGGCGATGTCCGCAGCTGGACTGCGCGGACCGACGTGGCCGGCTGCTGCGCAGCGACCTCGCGAGCAGCAGTAGGTTCTTGTTCCCCAGGAGGGGGCGACGTTGGGTATCGCGTGTACTCAGCGTTGCCGGAGACCTGGTGTCCGCTTCGCGGTTCTGGGGGGAACCCGACGTCTCCGGCTCGCAGGTCGGTCGCCCTCTGGCGTCACCTGCGGCGGGTACCTGTGCCGGCGGCATGTCACCGGAGTGTGCGGTGGCCGAAGCATCCGCTAGCGCTAGCTAGCGATTCAGCCTTTCGAAGATCGCCACGCGCAACATGTGCCTGTTCTGTTGAGGAGATTCGGTGCCGGAATTCGCGCCTGAAGCGAGCGAGTTGACCGATGGGGATGCACCGCAGGGATTGGCGAGGCGCCGCTTTCTCACGTTTCTGGTCGCCGCCCCAGCGCTGACCGTTGCGGCGCGGGTCGGCGCGGAAATCCTGACCCCGGCGGAGGCTGACGCGGTAGTGCCGAGCCCGCCGCAGCCGGCCGACGTCGCGGACTTCGGCGACGTGATGACGGCGCTGACCAAGGCCGACACCGACCTGTTCGTGTTGCAGGTCAGCCCGGACAACCGGATCCGCTTCGAGGTGCCCCGGGCCGAGGTCGGTCAGGGGATTACCACCGCGCTGGCGATGATCGTGGCCGAGGAGCTGGATGCTCGCCTGGCTGATGTGGATGTGCCGCTGTCGGACGCGCGGCAGGATCTCGGTGCGGCCCAGTCGACCGGTGGCTCCACCTCGGTGCGCAGCCTGTGGGATCCGGTGCGTCAGCTCGCGGCGCAGGCCCGGGCCCGGCTGGTGACCGCGGCGGCGCAGGAATGGAACGTGCCGGCGACCACGCTGAGCACCCATGACACCGCGGTGTGGGCGCCGGACGGGCGCTGGGCCACGTACGGGTCGCTGACGGCCGCCGCGGCGCAGGTGCTGATCCCGGCGGTGTCCCCGGACCCGAAGCCGGCCGCCGTCTACCGAGTCATCGGCCAGCCGACCGGCCGGGTGGACGCGCGGGACATCGTGACCGGACAGGCCCGCTACGCGCTCGCCGCCGCGGTGAGCGGTGCCCTGCCGACCGTGGTGGCCCGGCCGCCCACGATCAACGGCACGGTGTTGAGCTACGACGCGACCGTGGCGAGATCCATGCCCGGCGTGGTCGGCGGTCACGCAGCATACCGACCGGGGTTGCCGTCACCGCGGAGACGTTCGATCAGGCGATGAAGGCCAAGGCTGCGCTGGTGATCAGCTGGGGTGCGGGCAGCGTCGACGGCGCTGTCCGACGCCGACATCACGCGCCAAGCTCACCTCGGCGATCGCGCCGTTCGCGGTGCCGCCCCTGCTGGCCCAGTACGTCGAGGGCACGTTCGATTTCGCGTTCGTCAACCACGCCCCGATGGAGGTCGGCAGCGCGGTCGCGGACGTGCGGTCCACCTCGGCCGAGGTGTGGCTGGCGACCAAGTCGCCGACCAGCGCCCAGTCCGCGGTGGCCGGCGCGGTCGGCCTGTAAACCGGGCCAGGTGACGGTGCACGTGGTCCGTGGCGGCGGCTCGTTCGGCCGGCGGATCTACTCCGACCCGGCCGTCGAGGCGGCGCAGGTGTCCCAGGCGATCGGCTGGCCGGTGAAGCTGATGTGGACGCGCAACGACGACATGCGGCACGGCCGGATGCGCCCGCGCAGCCATCACCAGATCCGCGCCACCTGCGCCGCGGCCACGTGGTCAGCTACGAGCACCGCATGGCCAGCGTCGCCGTCGATTTCACCGGCAGCGGCACCGGCCAGGCACTGGTCGACGCCGGCTACGGCAGCCCGACGGTCGGTACCGGATACTTCCAGCTCAGCGAGGCCTGCCCGTACAACTTCGGCACGGTGACCGAGACGCTGGCCGAGGTGCCCTACGAGCTGCACACCGGAACCTGGCGCTCGGTCTACTCCGCGCAGGCCCGCACCGCGGAAGAGATCATGGTTGATGAGCTGGCCCGCAAGATGGGTAAAGACCCGGTGGCGTTCCGGCTGGAGTTCTTCAAGACCGACGCCGACCGGGCGGTGCTGAACAAGGTCGCCGCGGCGGGTAGCTGGGGACGCCCAATGGCATCGCGCACCGCTCAGGGCGTCGGCTTTCACGCCGAGTACCGATCGCTGGTCGCGTGCCTGGCCGAGATCGACTGCACCACGGCCACACCGCGGGTCACCAAAGCGGTCGTCGCCGTGGACGTGGGCCTGCCGGTCAACCCGAAAGGGCTGCAGGCCCAGGCCATCGGCGGCGTCATCGACGGCATCTCGACGATCCTGTTCGCCGGAAACCACCTGGACAACGGCGCCTTCCGCGAGGGCAGCTACAAGGACTTCCTCTACGCTCGGCAGGCGAACGCACCGCTGACGTGCGATGTCTACGTCATGCCACGCGACCCAGCCCAGCCCGGGTGGCGCCGGCGAGCTGATCGTCCCCGCAGCGGCCGCCGCGGTGGCCAACGCCTACGCCCGCGCCACCGGCACCAAACCGCGCAGCTTCCCCATCACCTTCTAGGAGCCCGAACCCCTCATGCCGACCTACACCTTCAAACTCAACGGGAAGGCAGTCACCACCACCGCGCCAGCAGACATGCCGTTGCTCTGGGTGCTGCGCGACAAACTCGGGATCACCGGCCCGAAATACGGCTGCGGCGTCGGCGTATGCCGCGCCTGCACCAGCCACATCAACGGGCAGGCAGCCCAAATCTGCACCGTCAACATTTCCGACGTGGCCGGCAAAACGTCGTCACCATAGAAGGGCTCGCCAACAACGGCACCCTGCACCCGGTGCAACAAGCCTGGCTCGACGAGGACGTCGCCCAATGCGGCTACTGCCAACCCGGCCAGATCATGCAAGCAGCAGCCATGCTCAAGACCAACAAAACACCAACCGACACCGACATCGACGCGATCATGAACGTATGCCGGTGCGGCACCTACTGTCGCATCCGCGCCGCGATCAAACGCGCCGCCCGCCTACTGTGACCAAACAATCCCTGCCTACAGCTACCGATACCCCACCACAACACCACCATCATTCGCTGCAATAAACAGCAGCACCGCTCTCGGTGATCGGTCGTCCCCCAGCTAAACGACGACCTCGGCGCGCGCATACTTGATCAACATCACCGACCTGCCGATGTCCTTGGCCGTGCTTGGCGAGGGTCAGGAGCGGAAGAACCCGGTGACCTGGAACAGCCAGTCTGAGGTCCCGTCCGGTGACACATCAGGCGGCACCGGGAAATCGCACGTCACGATCGGTTGGTTGGCGTGCTCAAGAGCACTGCCGTAGGAGCCGAAGACAATTGTCTCCCCGGTCCGCGTGTTCACGGCCTCGAACAGCCGCCCCACGCCCATCTTCCCGGTCAGCGTGCTGAACCCGGTTGGCCCTGGGCCGGGCGGGTCGATGACCGTTGCTGGCACGCCATCGCACGTCCCAACGAGGACCACCGTCCATTGCGGGCTCTTGCCCGGCGTGGCACCAGCCGTGCCGGTGCCGTGGGGCAGGCGTGAACCTCCGCCAGTCCCAAAGAACGGCTGTCTCCCATTGACTACGGGTAGGTGACTGGTCGATGCTCAGCTTTGCCAGGGGTGGGCCTGCCATACGGGGGTTGGTTGTGCGCAGATTCGTCGTGTTCTTTGTTGCTGTCCTTGCTTTCGTTCTCACTGCGTGGCCAGCGACGGCTGCGCCGCCTGGCAACTTCCCGGATCAAATCGACCTGCCCAATGGGTTCTTCCCGGAAGGCATTGAGAGTGGCCAAGGCACCTCGTTTTTCGTCGGCTCCCTCATTGATGGCGCGATCTTGCGCGGCGATCTACGCACGGGCTCGGCTGCAGTGCTTGCCGCCGGCGCTCAGGGCCGGGCGTCGCTCGGTATCGCTTACGAGGCCGCTCGGAACCGGCTATGGGTTGCAGGTGGCGGGCCCGGATTCGGCGTGGGTGTCGGCGATGTCCGGGTCTACGACGCGTCCAGCGGCGCTCTGCTCGCGACCTTCCTTCCGCCCAGGGCTGTTGGTGCTCTCAACGACGTGGCGATTACACCCGACGCGGTGTATGTGACCGACTCATTTAACGCGCAGCTCGTCAAGATTCCGCAGCCCGCTGACGGTTCGCTGCCACCGACCAACTCGGCGACACTGCTGCCAGTTACAGGCGACTTCGTCCAGACCCCAAATGCTGCCAACCTCAACGGAATTGTCTACAAGAGCGGCGTGCTCATCGTGGCGCAGTCGAGCACAGGGAAGCTCTTCCGGGTCGACCCCGACACCGGGACGGCAAAGGAAGTCGGTCTTGGCGGTGTCTCCGTGGGCGCCGGCGATGGCCTGGAGTTGGTAGGGCACACGCTCTACGCGGTGCGCAACTCCAACGTGGTAACGGTCGTACGGCTCGGTTCTCAGTTAGCCACCGGGACCGTGCTCGGCGATATCACCGATCCAGGCCTTGACATCTCCACGACAGGGACCGTGGCCGCAGGGCGGCTGTGGGTTGTCAACGCCCGCTTTGGTACGGGGCCGACGCCTGACACGAGGTACTGGATCACTCAACTGTCGCTTCGTCCAGCCAGCGGTTGAGCCTCACCGTCACTCTCTCTTGGCCTGACGGAGATCAGCAGCCTTGATCCACTTCTGGCGACCGTCGTTTGCTTCGTGCGACTCTTGGTGGAAGGCGACAGGCGTCATCGGGCAAGCAGCCGACTCACGAGCGTCTGATCGGGCGGCGCGGCTGGGTCGGCTACCACATTGCGAGCTCGCACACATCTACGGCCTTCAGCGCGCTGCCCGGATTCGGCTGTTTGACTTGGCCTTCCTGACAAATGACATAGGCGATTGCGGTTCGCACTTTGAACACCGACATCCCACCTCGGCTGTCGATCGGACCCGCACAACACTGCCGTCCTGGGCTCGGTAATGCCTGGCGGGGTATCGTCGCGGCTTTCACGGCCCAGGCTCAGACGCGCTGACCGCACATATCGCCGTTGCCAGGCCTTTCTCGCAGCCAACAATGCGCGCACGTATTCGGCAATCGGTGCCCAGTTCGCGTGCATCGAAGTCGCACGCGTATTCAACGTGACGTCAGCGCAGACGGCTCGACGCCTCGACGAGAGGTTGTCCCGGGTTCGTAGAAGTTGAGGTGGCGGTCCCCCGCCCGACACCGCCGTTGCGGTAGGTGTTTGGGCGACCGCCAAGTCGACCCAACAGACAGGGGACCGCTGTGAAGAAGAACTACCAGACGAACGATGCTTCCGCGATGGGGCTGTTGACCGGCGTTCTCGGTGATGGCGATGGCGTCGTTGATCGTGATGACGTGGTTGTGGCATGAAGAGGCCCCGCCGATGTGGTCGGCGGGGCTGTTGTGTTCGCGGTGTTGCTGTGGTGGTCAGGTTGTCGGGGTGGTGCTCACTCGGCGGTGACTTCGGTGACGGCGGCTCTGGCGCTGGATTCGTCGACGATCGCCTTGTTGCTGGCGTAGGCGGCGACGAGGGCTTGGACGGCGAGGTTGTTCACCGCCCGCGGCAGTCCGCGTGAGACTTGGTGGATCAACGCGGTCGCGTCGTCGCTGAACAGCGTGTCGGACCGGCCGGCCAGTTTCAGGTGGTGGGCCACGTAGCTGGCGGTCTCGGTGTCGGTCATGCCGTTCATTGCGTAGCGCAGGGTGATCCGCTGGTCGAGGGCGGCGAAGGTGCCGAGCTTGATCTGCCGCCGCAGTGTCGGTTGCCCGACGAGCAGGCAGGCGAATGGTGAGTGGCTGTCCATCTCGCTGTTGGTCAGCAGCCGTAGCTCTTCGAGTTGGTCGGCACCGAGCAGGTGCGCTTCGTCGAGGACGAGGATGGTGGTGCGGCCGCGTTCGTGGTCTTCGGCGGCGAGCAGGTCCATGGTCTGCGGGATCAACGCGGCCTTGTGGAAGCGGGGGACGCCGCCGAGTGCGGTGACGATGCATCCGTAGAGGCCACGGCCGCCGACGGCGGGGTTGCCGAGGTAGATCACGGTGTGCCGGCTGCTGTCCACGGCGGCGAGGGCGGCGCGGACGGCGACGGTCTTGCCCGCACCGACTTCGCCGGTGACCACGCCGAGGCCGCGTTCGCTGATGCACCAGCCGATGCGGGCGGCGGCTTCGGCGTGGGTGCCGTGGCGGTGCAGCATCTGCGGCGCCAGCGACCTGCCGAACGGCGTTTTGCTGAACCCGTAATGCGACTTCAGTTTCTCGATCACGCCGACACCTCGCCGGTCTCCTGGGCCTGCAGGTCGGTGTCGGGGAGCTGCAGCTGGCCCGGGACGTGTCCGTTGGGCAGCAGGGAGTACTGCACGCGTTCGGCGAGTTCGGCGGTGTGCTGGGCCTCGACCAGGCGTAGGTAGTCGATTCCGGTCGGCGTCGGCGTCGGCGTCGGGGGTGTCGTGTCGTCGGGCCGGGCCTTGTGGTGCACGTGCCGACCGATCGTGTGCGGGACCGCGTTGCCCATCGACCGGCCGTGCCAGCGGACCTCGATCGTGGTCAGGTCGAAGGGGTCGAAGACCAGTTCGACCTTGCGCCCGAGCAGAGCGGTGTCGACTTCGTAGGTGTTGCCGTGCAGCCCGACGGTGGCGGTCTTGGTGACGGTTCGCCACTCCGACCACAGGAACGCCTCCCGCAGCTGCGCCGGTGACGGCAGCGGCGGTGTGAGCACTGACCAGCGGTCGATCGGTGTCTGCCCGGTCTCTGAATGCTCGCGCCGGTGATAAACGGTCTCGACCCACGCGGTGAACAGTGTGTTCAGCTGGGTCATGTCGTCGAGTTCGCGGCCGGAGCCGATCTCGACGAGGAACTGGTCCCGCACCGTGCGGAACGCCCTCTCGATCTTTCCCCGACCGGCCGGCTGGCCGGGCTTGGAGTGCACCAGCCGGATTCCCAGCGACGCGCACGCGCGCAGCAGCTGCTTGTCCACGAACGCCGACCCGTTGTCGACATAGATCGAGGCGGGGATGCCGCGGCTGGCAATGCCGGTGCGCAGCGCGGCCTCGAGCCGCACCGTGTCCTCGCGGCGGGCCCACCGGTATCCGGTGAACAGCCTGCTGTGGTCGTCGATGAACGCGAACAGGATGGCCTTGCGGCCGGACACGGTCGGGCCGTGCAACGCGTCGCCGGTCCACCGCTGGTTCGGTGTGTCGGCCTCGAACCGGCCGAACACGTGCGGTGGCTGACCGTGCGGCCGGGTGGTCAATTCCAGGCGCACGAAGTTGCGCTGCAGCGTCCGCTCGTCCGGTGACCAGCCGGAATGCGCGCGCAGAATCGCGGCGATCTGCGCCGCGGTCCGCTCGGGGACTTCTTTCTTCAACGCCACCGCCAGCTCCAACACATCGGCCGGAGTCCGCGGGGCGACCCTGCGTGGTGTTGGGAGCAGGGCGTCGAACCCGCCGCAGCGCCAGTCCCGGATCCACCGGTCGATCGTCACCCGCGAGACCCGCACCGGCTGCCCGAACGGGCCCTCGTGCTCCCGCTCGGCCAGCGCACGCACGACCCGGCCCCGCTGCTTCGTGCTCAACCGACTGTCGGCGGCCTCCCTGATCAAGGAGTACCGGAACAACCCGACCGCGCGGGCCCGTTCGGCCCGCACCCGTTCCTCGTCATCGCTGAACGCCATCAACTTCCTCCTCGCACTCGTGAATGGACACGAGTCGCGAGAGTGGTTGATCAAGCGATGCCGCCCAAGGGTCAGTTCGTGTTGATCGACTCGCTGCTCACGCCGGCAGTGAGCAGCAAGCCAGCAGTGACAGCCGATGCCAGCTGCCACGGCGACACCGCGCCCACCACGCCGAGACGGCGACGGGCCGCCCCAGCGCAGCCACCGACCACCTCGACGGCATCGGCAAACACGTTCGGATGACTCGCCAGCGGGCCGGTCAGCGGATCGAGATGCACGAGCAGCGCCGTGAACAGCGCGCGCACCATCTCGGCGTTGCGCCCGAACGCGCGCAGCCAGCCACGCACCGTTGAGGCCGGCCGGCCCAGCCACGCGGCGATCGGCCGGTGCCCGACACCGGCGGCCCTCATCCGCAACGCGGCACCGATCACATCGGCACCGTCGGCCCGGCGCAGCAGGCACGACACCGTCAACAACACATGCGTCACCAAGCAGCGGCCACAACGGGCGCGGCGCGGACGCAGCATCCCGACACCCCGAACGTCGCGCTCGCGGGCATACCCCCACGGAACGAGATCACCACCGCACGGGCACACCAGCTCACCAGCCCGCAGACGTCGTTCGACCTCAACAACATCCGTACCTACCATGACCACCGGTGCCTCCATCAGCACCAAGGAACGGCCCTCCCTTCCGGCCAAGGAACGGGGAGGGCCGTTGCGCTTCCTGAACGTGATCAGACTGTCGTCGCACACGAACACGAAGCCACCCGCATGCAGCCCCTGTGATCATCATCGCCCAGCGTGTCGCCACACCGCCCCGCCGTCGTCATACGGAACGTCGTTCAACAGGGGCTGGCCGGGCCGGAGGCCGTCACGGTCGTGATGGCCGAGCTGGCCGGTGAGGTGCAGGAGGGGCTGCTCGCGATGGCTGTGGGCACCGGGCTGCAGGTGATGGCAGCGATGATGCACGCCGAGGTGGCCGCGGTGTGCGGGCCGAAGGGCAAGCACGATCCGGACCGGAGTGCGGTGCGGCACGGCACCGAGTCCGGCTCGGTCACTCTCGGCGGGCGGCGCGTCCCGGTAGCCCGACCGCGGATGCGCGCCGTCGACGGGTCCGGCGAGATGCCGGTGCCGTCCTACGAACTGTTCAGCCGCACCGAAGTGCTGGGCCGGATGGCGATGGAACGGATGCTGGCCGGGCTCTCGACCCGCCGCTACCCGGTCGGGCTCGAACCGGTTGGGCAGCGCGTCGAGCAGACTGCTCGCGCGACGAGCAAGTCCGCGGTCTCGCGTCGGTTCGTCGCCGCGACCGAGACCGCGCTGGCCGAGCTGCTGTCCGCGCCGCTTGGCGAGCTGGACCTGGTGGCGTTGATGATCGATGGCGTGCACTTCGGTGAGCACCTGTGCGTCGTGGCGCTCGGGATCGGCATCGACGGCACCAAGCACCCATTGGGGCTGGTAGAGGGCTCGACTGAGAACACCACCGTGGTCACCGATCTGCTTACCGGGCTGCGTGATCGTGGCCTGGACACCAGCCGGCCGATCTTCGTGGGCATCGACGGAGCGAAGGCGCTGCGGGCCGCCGTGGTGAAGGTGTTCGACCACCCGGTGATCGGTCGCTGTCAACTGCACAAGATCCGCAACGTCGCTGACAAGCTGCCTGATCACCTCGCCTCGACCGTCACCAAGCGGATGCGTGTGGCCTACCACGCGGACACGGCGCTGGCCGCCGAAGCTCAGCTCGAGGCACTGGCCAAGGAGTTGGACCGCACGCATCCCGGTGCCGCCGCGTCGTTGCGCGAGGGCCTGGCTGAGACGCTGACGGTGCTGCGGCTCGGCGTGCCGCCCACGCTCGCGCGCACGCTGCGCAGCACGAACAGCATCGAGTCAATGATCTCCATCTGCCGCACCCACGCGGCGAACGTGAAGAACTGGCAGAACGGCAACATGGCGCTGCGCTGGTGTGCAGCCGGGATGGTCGAAGCGGGCAAGCAGTTCCGCCGCGTCAACGGTCACCTGCACCTGCCCGCGCTGCGCGCCGCGCTCGACGAGCATGTCGCCGCGCAAACTGTCGGCGCCGTCCGTCATGATGAAACCGTGATCGCCGCCTGACGATCACGAGGACCGCCACCGAAGTTCAACGGAGCGCGGGACAACCTCCTCGACGAAGTTGATCTCGGCCAGTCCGCAACTAGTCCGCAAGAAGTCCGCAAACTGCTGTTGTTGATCAACGCCGACCAAGCTCAGCCAACGCCCACGCAGGTCAATAAGTACGGGGTCTAGAGCACACTGAGGCTTGCGTTCAGCTGAGCATCGAAGATCGCCAGATTAGCTCTCCTAAACCGGGCGTCGCAGGTTCGAATCCTGCCGGGGGCACCAAGCTCTGTCTGTGCTGTCTCGGCTGACGCCATGTGTGTCTGTGGTGTCTGCCGTGGTCGACGACAGGTCCCGGGGTCGTTGGGTTGGATTGCTCAGGTGGGGTTCGGCCCCTGCCTCGTCGATCGAACGGGACGGCCGGCACGGGAGTCCAGATTCGAATGGTCCACCGAGGGGGGATCCGGTAGGAGCGCGGCGGTGGGACGTGGCCTTGCTGCGCGCCGGTCCCGGTCGGGCCGTGCCGGGCCGGCATCTTCACTCCCTCCCGTGTCTGACTTGTTCGACGGGCGCGCAACGCGAAGTGCCGACCGGTAGCTGCACTGATATAGTCATCATTCGATGTCATTATCGATGTGCCGGGGAGGACTACCGTGCGAACCACGCTGGCGTTGGATGACGACCTGGTCGCCGAGGCCGAACGGTTGACCGGCACGACGCAGAAAACGGTGCTGATCCGGATGGCGCTGCGCGCATTGATCGAACGGGAAAGCGCCCAG
This sequence comes from uncultured Actinomycetota bacterium, assembly GCA_963748415.1. Classification (GTDB taxonomy): domain Bacteria; phylum Actinomycetota; class Actinomycetes; order Mycobacteriales; family Jatrophihabitantaceae; genus CAVVJA01. The sequence continues at coordinate 67,936 of CAVVJA010000014.1, forward strand.
CGACTGGCCCGGCTCGGCGGAAGCGAGCCGGCCCTCACCGCCGCGCCGCGCCGCCGCGCATCGCCGGCATGATCCTGGTCGACACCTCGATCTGGGTGGACCACCTCCGCGTCGGCGATCGCACCCTGGTTCACCTCCTCGGCCGGGCGCAGGTGCTGGCCCATCCGTGGGCGACCGGGGAGATCGCCCTGGGCCAGCTGGCCGACCGCGACAACGTCCTAGCATTGTTGGGCAACCTCCCGCAGGCACAGGTGGCCACCGACCGCGAACTGGCCCGCTTCATCTCCGACCAGCAGCTGTACGGGCTCGGTATCGGATACGTCGACGCGCAGCTGCTCGCCGCGACCCGGCTGACCCCGACTGCCCAGCTGTGGACCCGTGACCGCCGTCTGGCCGCGGTCGCCGACCGACTCGGCGACAGCGTCGATCCCACAGCGCCCACCGACACGGACGTATAGCGGCCTGGCGACATCGATTGCGCGCAGCCGGGCAGCGTGGGCGGGAGTGGGCGAGAGCAGCAGAGCTTCCCGAGCGGCCGGCGCGGCGAGATCGGTGAACGTTGTCAGCGCCGACGGGTAGTACTCGCGCAGCAGCGAACGGAGCTTGTTCTGTGCCTGCTGCCGATCCCAGACCGCGTCCTGCTGGGCGCGAGCCAGCACCCGGATCGCCCGCACGAGTTCCGAGTCGTTCGGCACCGGCCGGTGCGCGTTGCGATCGGTGCGTAACACGTTGGCCAGGACAAACGCATCCCCGGCGTTGCTCTTTGCCCGGCTGACCGCATACCGGTCGCGATACCGCGAGACGGCCAGCGGGTTGATCGCATAAACGGTGAAGCCGCTGGCCAACAATGCGGCCGGCAGCAGGCCGCTCGCGGTTTCGATCGCGATCGGTGTTGCCTGCTGGCCATCGCTGGTCGCGCCGTGCTCGGCGAGCAGCTCCAGCAGCATCGTGAATCCCGCCGCGTCGTCACCGATGCGCCGCTTAGCAACCAGGTTGCCCTCGTCATCGACGAGCGCAACGTCGTGATCGCGTTCGGCCCAATCGATGCCGCACCAGATCATGCTCACCCTTGACTCCTTCCGCATCTGGCCGCGCATCCCGTCGATGCAATCAGAGCCGTAGCGACCCACGCGACGCCCTAATCACCAGGGCTCGAGGCCCGCCATCCGACCGGTCGTTCGCAGTCACCAGCGCCCGGCATGGGTCTCTGTCTGCCCCAGGGCTCGCGGCCCGGCCAATGCCAGAAATGACCATGTCAGCGGCTCCTGACGCGAACCTCCCGTCAGGACCGCCCAAGATTTCGGATCGACACGCGGTAGGCGGCCGACACCTGGCCGACCACCCACCGCGCTGACGCCGCCGTCTTCCCACCGTGGGCTCTATGACCCGGATACCGACAAGCGGTCATCACAACACACAGCACGGCCGCACCCGTCACGGTCTGGCCCTAAAGGACTCGAGCCTCCTGTCCCACTGCGGTGATCAAGTGTCGACCTTGCTCTCTGATTAGTCCCACTCCATGATCCGCTCGAAGAACACCCGCAGGGTGCGCAGCCGCTGCCGCTGGGTGTTGTCGGCCAGCGGCTCGCCGCGCATGCCCGGTCGGCCGGCCAGGCAGACCTTGAATTCTTCGATGTTCGCGCGGTGGACGTCGGCGACCGCGATGACGGTGGTGCTGGTGAGCAGCCAGTGGGAGAAGATCCGCAGCGCGCCATCGGGGCGGTAACGCTGGGCGGGGCGAGGAACGTGGTGATCTGGCGCAGGTAGCGGCGCATGGTCTCGGCGAGCTGCGGCGCGAGCGGCGCGATCTCCGTCCACTCGAATCGGCTTGGCTGCGGTTCGGGTCGGCCTGGGCGGCCGAGACGGCGATCACCGCACAGCCAATGCTTGGGCCGCCAGCATCTCCGCGACCGCGGTGACGTCGGCGTCGATGAGCGCCGCGGCACGGCGGTATTCTCCAGCCAGCCAGTTGTTACTTAGGTGCAGATACACCCGGGTGGACTCCAGCGACCGATGCCCGGCCTGGGCCTGCACCGCTTCCAACGCCATGCCGGCCTCCCGCAGCCGAGTCGGCAGGTTGCCGCAGTTCGTGGCAGGTCGCGTGCTCCAGCCCGGCGCGTCGGCGGGCGCCGTCCCGGATCTCGTCCAGCCCTTCAACCGGCAGCGGCTCGCCCCGGCGCGGGCCTTTCCAGCACCACGAACAATCGATCCGTTCCCAGCTTCGGCAGCCGTTCGTCGTGCAGATAGTCGCCGAGCGCATCGAAGAACCGGTTCGCGACCGGCACCACCCGGTGGTGGCCGCCCTTGCCCTCAAATGATCACCAGCCGCCGCTCGCCGATGTGCACATCGGCGAACCGCAGCCCGAGCACCCTCCTGTCCGCTGCCATGAACACCAACCGCGACCGGGTGGCGGTCAGCAAGTTCACGTTCGAGGTGACCGAGGCGTCGGCACATATGGCACGCCGATGGGTTGCTCGACGCGACTACGACGCAGACCGTCTTGAGATGGAGCCGCGCTCATCGCCTGACGACATTCGCGCGGATAGCTGCGAAGACAAGACGTGCCTAGCCGGCGAGGTAGAGCAGGACGGCCTGGACTCGCCGATGGACTTCGCCTTCCTCGGACAGCCCCAACTTCGCGAAGATCGAGTTGATGTGCCGCTCGACGGCCCGGACCGTCACGTGCAGTCGGTCGGCGATGGTGGCGTTGTTGGCGCCGGTGGCCATCTCGGCGAGTACCTCCCGCTCGCGACTCGTGAGGTGGCGCAGTGCGCTGACGTCGGGACGGCTGCGTGCCGTCAGCATCGACTCGACGATTCGCGGGTCGATCACCGAGCCGCCCGCGGCGACCGCACGCACGGCCTCGGCCAGCTGGCCGGGCTGGGCAACCCGCTCCTTGAGCAGGTATGCCCGCCCGGCGACACCGTCTTGCAGCAGTGCGACGGCATGGCTCGGCTCGTCGTACTGGCTCAGCACCACCACTCCTGTCGCGGGATTGCTGCGCCGAATCGCTAGTGCGGCACGGATGCCCTCGTCGGTCAGGGTCGGCGGCATACAGATGTCAGTGACGACGACGTCCGGCGCCGAGGCCGCGACGGCGGCGAGCAGTTCGTCGTGATCGGCCGCCAGACCGACGACCGTTATGTCGTCCTGGTCGCTGAGCAGGGCCCGAACACCCTCACGGACAAGCAAATTGTCGTCCGCGACCACCGCCCGGAGGCTCACAAGTTCGTACGATACGCGGAAGACGAGGAAACGATCGGCGGGGACGTGGACGCTCAATCAGGCGACCTGTCGGCTGTTACGGCGGCTGACTTGGTTCGAGCCGTTGATGCCCAGCTGCTGTTGCGCCTCGAACACGCCGTCGCTGACATCCTCGTGGGCGACTTACCCGAGACCGCTGTTTTCGTCGCGCTGCTCGAAGCCATCGGCATGGCGTTGCGATGGCCGGTTGGCTCGGTGTGGCGGGCAGGCAGATCGTCCGAACTGCATTGCGTGGCCAACTGGAGCGCATCGGACTTCGACGGCGCTCCGCTCGTCGAGGCCAGTCGGACGGCGATCCTCCCGGCCGGCGTCGGACTGCCTGGCAGGGTCTCGCAGTCCGGGCAGTCCGCGTGGATCACAGACGTCGTCGACGACGAGAATTTCCCGCGGGCCGCGGCTGCGGCGAGGGCAGGCCTACACAGCGCGTTCTGCTTCCCGCTGCAGAGCGGCGACGGCGTCGAGGGGCTCGCGGAGTTCTTCTCGCCGCGCCGGATGGATCCCGCGCCGGAACTCCTCGCGACGATGGCCAGCCTCGGATCGCGGATCGGCGACGCGCTGCGACGACAACGCGTCGACCGTGCGATCCGACTGAGCGAGGCCCGGCTGCGCGCGGTCCTCGCCGCTGCGTTGGACGCGGTCGTCATCGCCGACGCGAACGGCGTGGTGCTCGAATTCAACCCCGCGGCGTGCGCAACCTTCGGTTACCAGCGCGATGAAGCGGTCGGCCACGAGCTGGCGGAGCTGATCATCCCGCCAGACCTGCGCCGTCGGCACCAGAAGGGACTGGCGCGCTATCTGCGCACGGAGCAGCCCCGCGTGCTTGACCGCCGGATTGAGATCAGGGGCAAACGTGCAGATGGTTCCGTGTTCCCGGTCGAGCTGACCATCACCCGGATCGCGGTCCCGGGTAGTCCGGTGTTCGCCGGCTATCTGCGCGACCTGTCCGAGAGGCGTCGTGCCGAAGAGGAACTGCGCGCCTCGAGGCACCGCGTCGCCGAAGCGGTCGTCGCCGAACGTCAGCGGCTGGAGCGCGACCTGCACGACGGCGCGCAGCAGCGCCTGATCTCGCTCGGTGCCGCCCTCAATCGCGCCCGCACCGCCCTTCCGGACGAGCCGGTACGCGCGGCAGAGATACTGGATACGGCGCTCACCACGCTGGATGAGGCCGCGATCGAACTGCGAAATCTCGCCCGCGGCATTCATCCGAGCAGCCTGACTCGGCATGGGCTGGCGGCCGCGCTGGCTGACATCGCACGCCGATCTCCGATCGAGTTGAGCATGAGCGGGCTGACCAACTACCGGTTCCCCGCGTCGGTCGAGGCAACCGCCTACTTCGTGGTAAGCGAGGCGCTGACCAACGTCGCACGGCACGCCGGCTCCGGGCAGGCCCGGGTCGCGCTGACCATCACGGATCTGACCACCGGCGGGCGGATGCTCGAGGTCACCGTCGCCGACGACGGAACCGGGCGCGCCTCGGCGGCCGGCGGAACCGGACTGCGCGGGCTGGCCGACCGGGTCGCGCTGCTGGACGGCACGTTCGACGTGGTCAGCCCGGATGGCGGAGGCACTCGCGTGCGCGCCCGCATTCCCCTGCCGTAGCCGGGGTGTGGTGCTGGCACCACAACGGCTTGGATGTCGCCACCTGCCATGAAGTGGTGCCTGTGACGGCGCGCCCGCCGGCCTGGCTGAGTCAACCTTGTGGACGCACGGCGCATCGCGCCGATCACCCATACCTCGCCTGCCAGGAGCATGCTCATGTTGTCACCCGCGTCGTTGTCGATCGTGCGTCAGACGCTGCCCGCGGTCGGGGCGGCGGTCCCAGAGATCACGACGCTGTTCTACGGCAAGCTGTTCGCCGACCACCCCGAATTGCTCTCCGATCTGTTCAACAGAGGCAACCAGGCCACCGGCGCTCAGCAGCAGGCGCTGGCCGGCTCGATCGCCAGGTTCGCGACGTTGGTGGTCAACAACCCCGACCAGGACCCTGGCGCAGCGCTGGGCCGAGTCGCGCACAAACATGCCTCGCTGGGCGTCACGGCCGACCAATACAAGATCGTCCACACCTACCTGTTCGCGGCGATCGCCGACGTACTCGGCGCGGCGGTCACCGCCGAGGTCGCCGCGGCCTGGGACGAGCTGTACTGGTTGATGGCACGCACCCTCATCGACCTCGAGGCCGGCCTGTATCGAGACGCCGGCCACGAGCCGGGCCCCAGCTGGCAGCCATGGGAGGTCTTGGCCCGGCACGAGGAGACGGCGGATGCCGTCTCGTTCGTCCTGCGGCCTGCTGGTGACGGCGAGGCGCCTGGATTCCGGCCGGGCCAGTACGTCAGTGTCGCGGTCACCCTGCCCGACGGTGCGCGGCAGATCCGGCAGTACAGCCTGTCCAGCGCGCCGCAGCGCTCGACCAGGCAAATCACGGTCAAGCGAGTTCGCGATGGCGTCAGCCCGGACGGCGAGGTCTCCAACTGGCTGCACGCCAACGTTGCGGTCGGTGACATGCTGACACTCAGCCCTCCGTACGGGAATGCCGTTGTGGACACGGGCGAATCGCCACTGCTGCTCGCCTCGGCCGGCATCGGGTGCACGCCGGTCATCGGCATCCTCGATCATCTCGTCGCCACCTCGTCCGCACGTCAGGTGACCGTGGTGCATGCCGACCGTTCGGTGATGGATCATCCGATGCGGTCCCAGTTGCATCGAAGCGTGAGCCAACTGCCGAACGCGAACGTGCACGTCTGGTACGAGCAAGCGCACGCCGGTTGGCCAGCCGAGTACACCGGCTTCAGCGACCTGAGCAACCTCGACCTCGCGCCTAACGTGCAGGCCTACGTCTGCGGCCCAGCGCCGTTCGTCGACTCGATCCGGCAGCAACTACTGAGCCGGGGTGTGCCCGCGACGGCGATCCGGCACGAATTGTTCGGTCCCGAACTCGCCACCTAAAGCCCAGCCCCAACCAGGAGATCCCATGTCTGAACTGCGTCCCGATCAGGCGACCACCGATCCAATAGCGAGCACGACGTCGTCCCGCCGAACCCGCGGCTCCTCCGCGGCCTGCAGTCGTCCTTGTCCGACCTGCGAGCGGCCCTACGAGATCCGACCATCCCGGCAGCCACACCCGTGCTGCGCGACTACCCAATCCACCGTCTGTAGCAAGACGCAACCGGCGCACGGCGCCGCAGTGAGGAAGACGTCATGACCGTCACCATCGCACCGACCTCGCGGCTGGACAGTCTCGTGTCCGGCATACGCAGCACGATCAGCACGCAAAATGACGAAAGGCTAACCGCGCAGCTCGTCGCAGACCAACTCCGGCAGCACCTTCCCGGACCGGACATCCTGACCGCCGCCCAGCGGTTGGGTGACCCGGATCGGTACCGCGCCCACATACTGCACGTCGAACCGGACGGTTCGTTCTCCATCCTCGCCCTGGTCTGGCGGCCCGGCCAGGTCACCCGGATCCACGACCACATCAGCTGGTGCGTGTTCGGCGTCGTCCAAGGCGTCGAACACGAGGAACTGTTCGACCAGCAACTCCGCCAGCTGGGCGTAACTGACAACTATCCCGGCGACGTAAGCGGCTTTGCGCCTCCAGGCGACATCCACCGGGTCCGCAACATCAGCGACATCACCGCCATCTCCATCCACGTCTACGGCGCCGACCTGTCCCGCGTCGGTTCCAGCGTCCGCCGCTATTACGACTAGGACCATGCTGCGCGACCCTGTGCAGCCAGGCCGCCAATACGGCGGCGTCGAGATCGTCAATGCCAGGGACGAACTCATCCTCGAACAACGGCAGCACACCCGAGTACGTTCGCGTCCTCGACACGAGCCGCACCAGATCCGCTGCACCACGCCCGCCTCGGCAGCCGATGACCAAACGCCGGTATCGCCACAAGCCACCAGGTGGCGGGCAGTACGAGACGCCGTATCCGTTGTAGCCGGCGCCCGTGGGTCGTGCGTTCGCCGTAACCCTGGGCACCGAGCCCGGTACTCAGCGTGCGTGCTTAGGAGCGAAGGGGGCAGAGTCGAGAGCCCGGAATAGGCACTGCACCGTCACGTCGTGCTCGTCTTCGCCGTGCATAGCGACCTCATGAAGTTGGGAGCACAATTCCAGTCCCCGCGATCCAGGACATGGTCGAGTGCCGCGAACTCGTAGTACTGGTACTCACTCACCAGATCACGCCCGGCCGCTCTGCGTCGCCCAGTGCCGGTAGGCCTCGATCCATACGGCGCCGCGGGGTGGCGGGGTCGGGATCGACAGGTCCAGCAGGGGGAGATGCTGCGTGGCCCCGCCACGCACACAGAGCGCGACGATCCGGTCATCGATGCTCAGGTCGACTGCCGTAACCGTGACAGCCTGGCCCAGGACGGTGGTCTGGAACGGCACCGCCAGCGACTCGTCGAGCAGGGTGAACAGGCCGCAGACCTGTTCGGAGTCGTTGTAGCAATCCACGGTGGCCTGCTCGATCATCTGCTCGAGTTGGGCTGTGGGTGTCGATGCCATGCCCGCGAGAGTATGGGCAGGTGCCGACAGAAACCGACCGGAGTAGCCACGGTGCGCGCTCTCCGGCCGCGCTGGACGACGAGTTGGCCGCGCTGCGCACCCAGGTCGCCCGAATCCGCGCGGAGAACACTCTGCTATTGCGGCTGTTGGACCTGACGCCACAGCAGGCTCGCCCACCGGGTCCGAACAGACCGGGATCTTCGACGGCCAGCCCGGCCCGGTACACGCCGGCTCCCCGCCTCTGGCGAAGGTGGCGTTCTTCGCGACTTTGTTCGCGGCCCGGCCCGACGTGTACGCGGTGCGATGGGAGAATTCTCGCTCGGGCAGATCGGGGGGGCGAACTGAGACCCACGCAGCCGCGCGTGTCCTCCCAGATGAGGCCGAGCTTGGCGCCCGGGCTCACCCTGTGATCGGGCACCGTGATTGGAACCTCCTGCACGACGGTGTACGAGCGGCTCTTGAATAGCCAGCGGCCGTCGCGGCGGACCATCTCATCGGCGTAGCGGCCCTGCAGTCGCTGCCGCTTCCTGTCTTGAGCCACAGCTCCTCGACCGTGTGGTAACGCCCCGTTGCGGTGTCATCGTCGACCGCGACCGAGCCGATAAACCGGAGAACAGTGCGTGCGAGAAGCTGTCCATGAACTGCTTCCACAGCGCCACTGTCTTGTCCTTTCCGTCGGTGGTCTGGCCGGCGATATGCCAAACGCAGTCGTCCACCCACGTCGACGCCCACAGCTCGGCGTCGTTCATGGCCACCGCATCGACGTAGGTTTCGTAGAGCTCTCTTATCTCGACCCGGTCACTGAGTGGCCCTGACAATCCCACTGCGTCCTCCCCTTGCTCGCTTCCGAACTCGCTGTCGCTGAGCGACTCTAAGCCTCGATCCGTGGACGGAGATCGCCGGTGACCTTGGGTTCGATTTGATGATCTTGTCGGTGGGTTGCCGAGTGAGTGGGTAACGAAACCGGCTGGTCTGCCCAGCTTTTCCACTGTGGTCTCCGGTCGGGCCTTGCGGCCGGGCTGTTGGCGTCAGGCGGTCTGTGGTAGCCCGGTTGCGAGGGCAGTCACGTCGCGAGGACCTTGCGGCTCGATCCAGCCTTTCGTCGCAGCTTGCTCAGAACTTCAGAGACGGACCACGAATCACCAAAGTGCTCGCCGTAGTGCACGTCGATGATTCTTCCCGTCTTGTCGACGAGGAAATCGGATGGAAGACCGACGACGCCTCCTTCGAATCGGTTGAATTGCGGGAAGTAGCCCTTGGTGAATGCTGAGAAGGTCGCGCGCCACGATGCAGCCGAGAACAGCTTCCTCCACAGGAATCTCGACTGATACTCCCGGTAAAAGGCCTTCTGTCGATCGGCAACGATGTGTAGGCCCGGTACCTCTTGGAAGTTAGGCAGGATCTTCGCTGTACTGCTGTGCAGGAAGACGATGGTTTCGATGCCCGCGGCGTTCAGTTCGTCTTGTCGCTTGATCAGGTCGTCGATCTGGCACCGTGCAACGGGACATCCGCTGAACCGATGAAACTTGATGAGCACCCCTCTTCTTCCGCGAAGCGTGGAGAGGTCGATCGGTTGGCCACTCACTGATGTCGTGCGAACTGCGGGCGCCAGCTGGTTCTTGGTCAACATCGTTGGAGTTCCCTTCGTGTAATCGCGTCGGTAGTCGATGGTCGCCGGTCCACTGCCGGCGCTGGACCGTGGTACTCCAAGGAGCATCCGTGCGGGGCTTCCCAGGACCTTCCCTGACCCGATCCGAGCGGAAGGTGCGCGGCAGATTCGATCGTCTTCTCCGCCAACTCACCGCGAACGTGCATAATTCGCCCCGCCCGGCCCGGTACACGCTGGCTCCCCGCCTGCGGCGAAGGTGGCGTTCGTCGCGACTTTGTTCGCGGCCCGGCCCGACCTGTACGCCGTGCGATGGAGAACGCTCGCTCGGGCAGATCGGGCGGATGCCCGCAGTGCGCGGCGGCTGGCGCAAAGGCATCCCGGCATCGGAGCCGGACTACCTGCCGCTGACCGAGGAGGTGATCACGGCCCACCTGTCCGGCGAGCTTGAACTGGGCCTGTATCCCATGCTCGACGGTGACCAGTGCTGCTGGCTGGCCGCGGACTTCGACGGACCAGCGGCGATGCTCGACGCGCTGGCCCACCTGAAGGCGGCTCCGGCCGCGGCCGCCGCGGCCGCCTTGGAGATCTCCCGCTCCGGCCTCGGAGCTCACGTGTGGCTGTTCTTCAGTCGCCCTGTTCCGGCGGCCATTGCTCGGCAGCTCGGCAGCGCACTGCTGCGGGAGGCGATCGCACCGCGCGGGCGTATGGATCTGCGCAGCTACGACCTGCTGTTCCCCTCCCAAGATGTGCGGCAGGTCGGTGGACTGGCAAACCTGATCGCCACGCCCCTTTCTTCGTCGCGCGATTATCCGCAGCACGTTCTCCGATTCATGGTCCGCGGCCTCCGGCCACGCCGGGCGTTGTCCTAGCCTCCAGCCGGACAGGCCCGACCGGGTTGGCGAGCGCGTGGTTGTCCGTGGCAATGCGACGTCGAGCGCGCCGCGGTGTTCGACTCGCGCTCGTACGCCCGGCCGGTCGGAACCATGAGCTGTCCGGGTCAGAATGCCGCCAGTTGTTCGCGCGTCAGCGCGGACAGACCCATGTTGTCCATGGTGCGGGCGCGCTCGGCGGCGAAGTCCTCTCCGGCCACGACGGACGCAATGTGGATCACCGAGTGCATGGTGGGGGTCGGCACGGACAGGTGCCGGGCCAGGTCGGTGAGGAACACCATCGAGTAGCCGACGTCTTCGGTCAGGTAGCGGTGGTGCAGCTCGTTCTGCGCTTTGATGCCGCGGAAGCCCGGCGCGGTGGAGTAACCGCTGGAGTAGTTGGGCTCGGTCATGTAGCCCTGTCGAACCCCGAGATCCGGCTCGGCGAGGATTGTGACTCCGAGGGCCCGTGCGATGGCGAGCCGCTCGTCATCGACCGCTTTCATGACGCGGCCGACCGCCTCGGTGACCCCCTCCTCGTAGAACATGAAATCGCCGCCCGTGCGCTCGATGAGCGCGGCGTTGAGCAGAGTGACCGCAGGGTGGATGACCGGATTTCCGTTCTGCAGCGTGGTCTGGAAGATGCCCGCGGCTTCCTCAGCGTTGGGGTACACCTGGCGGAGGATCTCCAGGAGCCGAGGCGTGTTGCTGCGCGGGGCGGCAGCGGCCCAAACGCCGGTGTCGAACCGGTGGAAGATCCGCACACTGGCGTCCAGCGACGCCCGCGAGGCGTACGGCAGCGTGCTGGTCTCGCCTACGACGATGCTCTCGTCATAGAGGTCCACCCCCGCGGCGTGCTTGAAAGCGAGGCTGCCGACGCACGAGCTGGGGCAGACCACCACGGTCATCCCAGGGTGCAGGTGACCGCGGGTGTCGGCGCCGAACGGCTCGGTGGCGTAGGCAGGGCCGACGACGAAGACGACCTCCGCGCCCTCCAGTGCCTCGACGATGTCGGAGGTGACCGTCTCCAGGGGGGCGAACCCCTCCAGCAGGCCCTCGGCCTGGATGCCGCCGCGTTCGCGGACCGGCGCCAGATGGTGGTCGTGGGCGCGTTGTGCGTACAGGGAGACCCGGTGTCCTCGGCTCGCCCACTCGTAGGCGACCGCCAGCCCGCCACCGCCCGCCCCCAGCACCGCGACGTTCATGAGGCTGACTCCATTCGGCGCGTCCCCGGCTTCGTCGACGGCAACCTTCTCATGAACGGTGCGCCGCTCTCGAGCCTCTCCGGTGGACGTGGTCCCTGGGCTTCTGCACCTGGGTCCTCGCGCAGCACCTGCGCCCCAACGCGTGTGTCCCGCCGGCAACTCGCTCTACCACGCCACCAAGTGGGGCATCAAGGGCTTCTGCGAGGCCGTCGCCCAAGAGGTCGCACCGTTCGGCACCGGCGTGACCATCGCCGAACCCGGCGGTGCGCGGACCAAGTTCCGCTACGGCAGGGCCCGCGTCGCTGACCCCATGCCCGAATACGACGGCAACCCGAGCACACGCCTTCCAGCGCATGGTCGACCCTGCCAACGGGCTCGCTCCCCGGCGACCCGGCCCGCATGGCCGCCCACATCATCGACAGTGTCGACACCGAACCCGCCCCGCTGCGCGAGGGTGCTCGGCTCGCAGGCGCTCGAGAGCACCATCGACACCCTGCACAAGCGCATCGCCGCATTCGAACGCAGATCGAACTGGCTGCCTCCAGCGACCCGGCCGACGAGTGACGACCTGACTTGTCAGGCGAACAGCTCGCGTCTGTGAGGACTGCGCCACAGTGGCTAGTGGTGCTCCAACGTCAGCACCAACATAACCAGGTCATGAAAGAAGCTCTCCTCCTTGAGCGGTGACCAGGTCGGGGCTGATGTGCTCGTTGCGTGCACCGGGTCGAGAACAGGTCGACCTCGGCGCCGAGCAGCTCGCTCGCGATTCGCTCGAATTCGCTCGGCGCGAACGGATCACGGTGCGGCGATATCTGACCACGCGGCCGCCCGGGACTCGCGAACGCCAATTCGGTGATGCCATGCTCGGCGGCGAGCCTCCGCCGCCGGCGGCAGATGCGGCGGTTCGGGCAGCGCGTCGCGCAGGTGGCGAGCGTATCGGCGCGGACCGTCGATGATCAGCGCTGCGCGCCTACATGCATGCGTATCCGCTGACGCCCGGACTGGTCCGGGCGTCACGTTTCGTAGAATCGACTGGAGGCATGGAGGGTCAACATCGGCATCAGGGGCACGACAAATGCCATAAAATATAGCCACAGACTGTGCAGATCGGACAGCAGGTGGAGCTCCTGAACCGGGCCCGCCGCACGTTCGAATCTCGCCGGGGCACTCGATGTCTGCTGGCCTGCCGCCAACCTCCATCTGTCGTATGACGTGCACGTGGAACGGCTCGTGGAATGACCTGCCTTCTCTGTAGGACGAGTCTTCGCCGAGGCCATGCCTCAGCCACGTCCTTACTGCTCGGGCGAAACACAACTAATACACGTCTCGTACACGCATAGTGTACGATACGTGTATGGCAAAGGTGCGCACCAACATCGAGATCGAGGACGACTACGTCCGCATCATCATGGACCGCTACAGCGTGCACACCAAGACCGAGGCGGTCGATCTCGCGCTGCGCCACCTTGCCGGCCAGCCGATGACCCGTGAGGAGGCATTGGCCCTGCGCGGCGCCCACGCGATTGGCGAGATCCCCGCTGACGTGGCACCCCGCGGCGCCGCGTGATCCTGGCCGACACCTCGGCGTGGGTCGAGTACGACCGCGCGACTGGCAGTCGCGTGGACGAGCGTGTCACGGAACTGATCGCCGCGGACGGCCCGCTGCTCGTCACAGAACCGGTGATCATGGAGGTCGTCGCCGGGGCACGCAGCGCGGCACGCGCGGAGGACCTCCGGCGGCTGATGTGGCGTGGCGGGCTGCTGCACTTCCACGCGGCGATCGACTTGGATGCCGCGGCACTGATCTACCGGCGCTGCCGACAAGCAGGGATCACGCCACGTGGGACGATCGACTGCATGATCGCCGCAGTGGCCTGGCGCCACCACGCCGCCCTGCTCTGCCTCGACGTCGACCTTGAACGCGTCGCCACCGTCATCGGCATCGAACTCGACGAGGCATCAGTCCGCAGGTAGGCCCCCGCCGGCCGCCGCACCCTGATGGCCGGCAACCGTCTCGATCGGTGCGGATCGCTGAGGGCCTAGCCGCCGACGCCCAGATGATCCTGTAGGTGCCGCGGTTAGTCGAACGCGGGGGCAGAACCCAGCTGTGCCCGGCCGGCGTGTCGGCCTAGCCTCGGTTCGGTGAGCCGGGTCCACGCCGTCATCGACGTACGGCCGACCGGCTCGCAAGGACGGCGGGGTTCCGGGGGCGTGCCTGGGCACTGAGCTCGTCGGTGAACAGGACACACCCTCCGCTCGCCCGGTGACCTTCCCTTCTGTGTACTGCCACCGAGCGGACATGAGGCGCCCCAGCCGATTACCTTTCCCGACGGGCACCGGGCCTCCAGGTCTGCATCAACGTCTTGTGGAGCGATTCGTGGAATCAACCGCAGCCAGCTAGGGCCAACAGCGACGTCAAGTACACGACGAATGCCACAAAAATACGCCATAGACAGTACAGATCGGACTATTAGCACGTCTCCTAAGCCGGGCGTCGCAGGTTCGATCCTGCCGGGGGCACCGCTGACGTCGCGCGGAGCAACCAATGTCTAGCTTGTCGGCGCCTCCGGCGACTCGGTCTTAGGCTCTGCGGTCGCTGATGTGTCGGATGCGGATCCTTTGTCCTGCGTAGCGGCCGTTGGGTGTGAGGCAACCTTCTCCTGATACTTGGTGACACTCTCTTGCGCCCTGGACAGACCCTTTTGCAGCATCTCGAGATAGGACGAAGTCAGTTGCTTGCGGCGCTCCGGATCTTTGAGAGCCTCAAGCGCCTTCTCAAACTCCGTCGAGATCTGAGCGAACTGGTGCTTGGCAACCTCGAGAAAGTCCTGCTTCTTGTGCGGAGTTTCTGACATGATCCGGGTCCCTTCGTGTGATCTTTACCGCGAGCCTAACGTCGCGCTTGCGCTAATCAACCGCCCGCCCAAGCCTGCCGAGCAATTCGGCGTGCCTGGCGCGGCGGAGCAGGTCCGCGTCTGCCCTTTGCCTGCCAGGACGACGGCTGGCGTCAGGTCGCCAGCCCGCCTGTGGCGATAGGTCGTGTGCCGGCACAGGAACGCAGCCAGAACGAGGCTGGACTCACCGTCGAGCATCAGCGGTGCGGCGGCGTCCGTGGTGTCCTCCGGGCACGCACCAGACACAACCAGCGGTCGGTGGGTCACGCCGACCGTAGGTAGATCGAGTACGGGGCCTAGGTGCAGAGCAAGCCCCGCGCGCCCGGATGGTCACGACCGGTGGCCGTTGACCGGCCGGCTGCAGACCCCGCGGGTGGTCGATGGGGGAGATCGTCGCCATCCGCAAGTGGGACACGTCCTCCCCTGGAGGGTCCTGCTCGAACGCACGTGATCCGACGCGTATCCGCTGGTCGCGCGTCTCGGCCTCGGTTGCCCCGTGTCGAGGACGAGGAAGAGGATGTCGCCGTGGATGAGATCGGCCGAAGCGACGAGCTGACACCAGTGACGCTGCGGGTCAGCAGCGCGGTTGGCCACGAGGATGACGCGTGGAGAATCGTGAGCCGGCATGCAGACCCGATCGCGGCGGCTCGGCCGCCCACGTCCGTGATGCAGCGAGGTTGAGGCCTATACGGTCTGACGCCACTCCCCACAGGACAGCACGGGTTAAGCGGCAGGTACTTGCGGAAGGTCAGGAGGCGCGGAAGTGGCCCGGATCGTCATCGAAGTCATCATCCTGTGCCTGTTCCTGTGGGCAGCTGTCTCACTCTCTCGCCGCTGGAGTGGCCTGCGCAGGGCGCAACACCAGTCGCCTGCGATTGCCACGGCCCCGACCGACGCGTTGTGGCGGGCGACGCATGTCGGCAACGAGATGAACCAGACGGAGGTGCTTGTCGTCTTGCAGGTCCCGGGCGGGACCAACGTGTGGGATCGACGCATCTGCACGGTCATCGAGAATCAAGATCCCGACTACGACAAGCGGCTCTACAACGCGATGGAGGATGCCAGGTCCCGAGCTGAGCTGCTCAACGGCATGCGCGACACGTGACGATCACATAGTTGCCGAATCACGGCGCGCGAGGTCCGATCGGGCTACCAGACGGCGGGAGATCGCCCAGTGCGATACGTGGTTTCCGCCGCTCCGGCTGCCGGTCGGCTCGGACACGTGCGTAACCCGACGCGGGTGCCAGTGTTTCGATGGTGACCGGCTACTCCCAGGACGGACAACGGCATGACCGACACCATCGAACCGTTCCGGATCGACATTCCCCAGGCGCAGTTGGATGATCTGCGGCTACGCCTGACCAGGACCCGCTGGCCCGACCGGCAGCTCGTCCCCGACTGGTCGCAGGGCATCCCGCTGGACGTCGTCACCGAGCTGTGTCGATGCTGGCGGGAACAGTACGACTGGCGCGCGACCGAGCAGCGACTTAACCAAATCCCGCAATTCCGCGTCACGGTGGATGATCTGCCGATCCACTTCCTGCACGTGCGGTCCCGGCATCCCGACGCCACCCCACTCGTGCTCACCCACGGCTGGCCTGGCTCCTTCCTCGAATTCGAGCAGGTGCTCCCGCTGCTCGCCGACCCGCCGGACGACAGCCCGGCGTTCCACGTCGTGGCCCCGTCGCTGCCCGGATACGGGTTCAGCGGCCGACCCACCACGACCGGTTGGAACATCCACCGCATCGCCCAAGCCTGGTGCGAACTCACAGCCCGGCTGGGCTACCCGCGCTTCCTCGCCGCGGGCAGCGACTGGGGTACCAGCATCTCGACAAGCATCGCGCTTCAGCATCCTGACCGCCTGCACGGCCTCCATCTGGTCCCACCGCTCGTCCCACCCCACCGCGACGCTCCCGACCTGACCACCGCCGAGCGCACGGCGCTGGCCGACCTGGACGAACGCACCCGCACCGGGTCGGGATACTCGGCGATGCAGGCCACCCGGCCGCAGACCGTCGGGTACGGCCTGTCCGACTCACCGGCCGGCCTGGCGGCATGGTTGGGAGAGAAGCTGTGGACCTGGACGGACCAGGCCGACGGCGGCCTGAGCCGCAACCAGATGCTGGAAAACCTCAGCCTCTACTGGCTTACCGGCACCGCCACATCCTCAGCCCGGCTGTACTGGGAAAGCATCGCCGAAGTCAGCACCTGGTTCACCACTGCCACCGGCGACACGGTCACCGTGCCGACCGGCTGCAGCGTCTTCCCCAAGGAGGTGCCGCGACCGTCGCGCCGCTGGGCGGGCCGCCGGTTCACCAACATCGTGCACTGGAGCGAGCCCGACCGCGGCGGCCACTTCGCCGCCTGGGAGCAACCGGAACTGTTCGCCCAGGACCTGCGGGCCACCATCCGAGCCATCCGGTAGTTCGATCTCCGGCCGGTCCGACACGACCGCAGACTCAGGCGTTGATACCGCTGACCACCGGCCCTGGATAGCGGCCTGGTGACGGGGCTAGCCGAGCCCCAAGTTCTCGATTCCGAGGTAGGTGCGAGCCGCCCAGGACACGGGATCGTTGGCGAAGTGCTGCTGCATGGCCCGATTGTTGAGCACGTTGTCGAGCGCCGCCATGATCATGGATTGATCGAGCACGAGGTAGCGGTGACCGACCGATCCAGTCGTGGGGTTGACGGCGTCGAAGAAACCGCCTGCTCCGTAAACGCCCGGGTAGAGCTTGCGCAGCGTTTGGATGTTGGCGTACGCCTCCTGGGGCGCGGCGTCCAGAGCAAGGAAGGACGCATGCGGAGTCACAACGTCCTCGGTCGCACAGCCATGGCACTGCGAGAGGCCGAGGTTGGGTTGATTCGCGTCGGCTCCGGCACCGAAGTACGGGAACGTCAACCCTTCAACGCCAAAGCCGCCGTAGCCGCCGGTGTCGTCGGGCGTGCTGGATGGCGACATGCCCCACACGGGCAAGTGCAGCTGCTCGGTGGCGTACTTGCTCTGCACGGCCACGGTCCGACGGTCGGCCAGGCCGAAGCTGTGCGGTCCCCACGACGTCTCAGGCACAACTTCGTTCGCCATCAGGCCCTCAAACATCCCGCCCGCAAACGTAGGGATGAACGTCAAGTCAGAGCCGGGGTAGACATAGTGGCCCTCCCACACCGGAAACTGCTTGCCGGACTGCGGGTCGGTGTAGGTCACCCACGTGCCCGGCATGGGCCACTGGCCCTGCCAGGAGAAATCGGGGTCGCTGGCCTGGCAGTCCGAGAACGGAGCCGGCGGCGGCAACTCCCGCCAACTGCGCCACCACACGTTGCCGGGCATCTGGTGCAGCCCCATCCCGATGTAGGCGGAGATCCGCGGATCGCTGTAGAAGGCGCCGTTGTGGTAATAGTGCGTCCAGTTGTCACCCTGATCGGGCGGCAGGCCGGCGAAGTATCCGCCGTACATCTGCCCGGTCGGCTGGTTGCCGGCGATGGCCGGATTGACGTTGCAGTGGGTCTCGGCGCGGCCGTCGTAGAACTGCCCGAAGTCCATCGGCGCTACCAGGCTGTTGACGAGCTGCCGCAGCTCAGGCATCGCCTGCCGCACCACGATCAGCCCAGACGCGTACCAGCCGTTGTCAACGTTGGAGACGAAGTAGCAGTTGTCGAACGTCGGCGTCGGCTCGGTCGTGCAGTCAATGTCGCCGGGATTGCGGATCACGTGACCGGTCGTGGTGTCGTACCACTGAAATAGGAACCCGTGGTCCCGGCGCAGCTGCGCCACCTCACCGAGCGTGGCCTGGATGCGATCGCGGGCCTCAGGCCGGCCAATCAGTTCGAGGTCGTAGGCCGCGACCACGGCCCAGAGGTACACACCAATGTTGGATGCCGATGTGTACCGCCCGTAGCCCGTCGGGGTCGCCGCGCCGCCCGCGAACGTGACGTTGTCCATCGGCAGTGTGGTGTTCGGGTCGACATCGACCCCGTAAAACCGCCACGTGTCGCGGGCAATCGCCCGGAGTGCAGCGCGCTGGGCCGAGCTCAATCCATTGTTGGCGGCAACGGCCCGCTGGGGGGACGCCACTGCCGGAGCGAGGGACGCAATCAGCGCCGCGGCGAGGATGACGATGAGTCTCTTCATAACGTCCGCCTTAATGACCCCCGGCGGACGTGTGTGACGTTCCGGAGAGAGCCGACGTCTCGCATTATTAGGGGTTTAACCCGCCAATATGACGTTGTCAACCCCCCAGCGCGACGTTTTGTAGGCAGTTGCTCACATAGTGCGACGAAGGGTCGTTGAGTGGGCGTACTAAGGGGTTTGGATGCTGACTCGGGCATGGAGGCCGCCGAGTTTGGAGGTGCCTAACGACAGCCGTCCGCCGTGGCGGTGAGCTTCTGCTTCGACGATGGCGAGACCGAGTCCGCTGCCTGCGGCGGTTGCGCCAGGGCCGCGTTGGAAGCGGCGCATGACGCGTTCACGTTCGGCTGGCGGGATGCCGGGGCCGTCGTCGTCGACGACAATCTCGGCTCCGCCGTTGAGCGGAGTGACTTGCATCGTGATGTGCCCGCCGGGGCGTCCGTGCCGGGCCGCGTTTTCGAGCAGGTTTTCGACCACGCGCCAGAGCCCGTCTCCGTCGCCGGTGACCGTTGGTCCGGACTCGGGCAGGTCGACGTCGATGGACAGATCGGGGTGCCGTGTGCGAGTGACGTACACAGCGCCGTCGGCGATGTCGCCGAGGTCGACCTGCGTGCCGGATTTCACGAGGCCGGCTTCGCCGCGGGCGAGGCTTTGCAGCCCGTCGACGAGTCGGTTCATCCGCTCCGACTGCTTGGTCGCGACGTCGAGCGCGAGTTGCTGCTCGTCCGGGCTCGCGTCCGAGGAGCGGGCAATGTCGAGGTTGGAACGGATGCTCTGCAGCGGCGTGCGCAGTTCGTGTCCGGCGTCGGCTGCGAAGCGTCGCGCCGCGAGGAGCGCTTGCTCACGGGCGGCGATCGTGCTGTCGAGGCGGGCCAGCATTCCGTCGAGTTCCCCTGCGAGCGCGGCGACCTCGGTCGGCTGTCCGGGCTCTTGGACACGTATGCCGAGGTCCTCGGCGTCGCTGATGCGCGCCGCTTTGCGGGCTAGGACCTTGAGCGGGCGTAGCGCGCGGCGGGTCACCAGCAGCGTGGCGACCAGCGCGATCGCGAGACCGGCGAGGGTGGTCCAGATGACGGTGGTGCGTAAGCTCGCTGCTCGCGCGGAGATCCGTTCGGGTGCTCCGGCCTCTATCAGCAGCCCGGCGGGGCCGCTGACGACGGCGCTGCGCCAATGGTCTCCCGCGATTGTCGTTGTACGCACCCCAGGCCGTGTCGACATTGCCGGGAATCCGCGCGGGACCTTACCGAGGATGAGGTGCTCACCGGTTTGCGCGTTCAGGGCACGTACGAAAGCGATCTGACCGACCGGGCTCGCCGTATCTCCGCTCGCGGCGAAGGCGTCACGGAGGGGCTCCAGCCCAGCGTCCTGCAGCGGCGGCGGATTCTGTGCACCTGGCGGCGGCGGGGGGTTCGGTGCCCCTGGCGGTGGCGGCGGGTTCGGTGCCGCGTCCAGCGCAATCGGCTGCCCGTGCGCATCGAGCAGCTGCGCCGGCACCGCATCGCCGGGCGAGTTCGCGGGCCTGCCGATGCCGAGGGTGCCCGCGACCCACGGGGTGAGGTTCCCCGCGATGCGCTGTAATTCGCCGCTGGCGTCACGGGCGTCACGCTGCTCGGTCACCCTGACGATCAGAAGGCCGCCGCCGATGAGCACGGCGGCAACGACGACGAGGACACCGGCGGTAATTCGGACGCTCAGCGACGACTTCATCACGGTCGCCGCAACATAAAGCCCACCCCTCGCACGGTCACCAGTATGCGAGGCGCGCCGGCGGTGTCCAGCTTGCGCCGCAGGTAGGAGATGAACACGTCGAGCGCGCGGCTGTCCGGCACAAAGTCGTAGCCCCACACCAGCTCGAGCAGCCGGCCACGGCTGAGGGTGACGCCCGGGCTGCGGGCGAGCGTCTCGAGCAGCGCGAGCTCGCGCCGGGTGAGGCCGAGGTCGCGGCCGTCCCACGTAGCCACGGCGGCATGCGAGTCGATGAGCAAGGGGCCCAGGCGCAGCGGAGGGTCGACGCCGGTTGCCTGATCCGAGTGATAGGTGGCGCGGCGCAGCAGCGCTCGGAGCCGCGCGGTCAACTCGTCCATTGCGAAGGGCTTGACCAAGTAGTCATCCGCGCCGGCTTCCAGTCCAGCAATGCGGTCGTCAACCTGATCGAGCGCGGACAGGATCAGGATCGGTGTCGCCAGGCCGCCGGCGCGCATTCGTGCGGCAACGATCCGGCCGTTCAGATCTGGCAGGCCGACGTCGAGTACGACCGCATCCAGCCGATCGGCCGCGACCACTCGGAGCGCGTGGGTGCCGTCTTTCGCAGTCGCGACGGAGTATCCCTCTAGTTCGAGCCCGCGCCGCAGCGAGTCGACGATCGCCTCGTCGTCATCGACAACCAGGACGCGCGCCTTGGTCATGCGACCGGTCCTGGTTCGACCGCCCGCGCGGTCGCTCGCGCCGGGCGACCCGGTCGATGGAGAAATCTGCTTCCTCCAATGTTGACGTGCGGGGCGTGCCGATAGTGCCAGTGCAGCACGTCCCGGTTCTCTCGTCCCAGCCGGATCAGCACGAACACCATGATGAGCGGGACCAGGATCGCAATTACCCCCGGCCGCCCCTCCCCAACCAGCGGCTTTCTCGCGATCCTGGCCGCCCGCCGCGCGCCAACAGCTCGTGCCGCGCGCGGTGTCTGAGCACGGTGGCCGGACCCGCAGTGTGGAATGCACACGCTGACTATCGCGGCACCGTTGACGGCAGCGTTAGCGCCGTCTGCACTTTCACGGCGGAGCGTCGATGACGAACCCCGCGGGTGCAAGCACAGCAGCGACGAAGCTGCGGACAGAGCTCCTGCGCGTCATGCGCTGAACACTCGCACCCCACTGTTAAGAAATCCCTAGCCGCAGCTGTTAACCGACCGAGGGGAGGGCCGTAACCAATCCAAGGCTGCAGTCGACGTGCGGCTCGGTGAGGCTGATCGACGGATCCCCGCGCCACGTGCGTGGTTGACAAGCATGCCGTCAGTCAGGATTCTTCTCATTCGGCTTCCGGCTGTGTCGCGGTTCTTCCCCTCAGTGCGCCACTTTGATGGCCGCCGCGCGGTGCCGGATCCAGCTAACCAACCACGCGATCAGACGCGTCGCCGCGATCGCCGCTGCCGCTCTTGGCACTGTCACCCGCTCGTCCTGCTCGCTCATCGAAGCACGGCGTACGCACTCGAATCGATCTGACAGCTTGGCGTCCGTTGGTCATCGATCGAGGCGCCGGGTGCTGCACCTGTCCGCGCGCGGCCCGTGGGCAGGCGGTGGACCACGCTGTGGACCCGCACCGGGGGCGGGCCGATGACCCGACGCCTCGCGCCGGGTCCCGGACCCCGCACACGGCAACCCTCAACCGTCACTTGAAACTTCTCGCGTTCGACCCTAAGGGCACCACCTTGGCCCCTTCGTTCCGGTCGTAGCGGTGGCCGGCGAGCAAGCTCATGCCTTCGGCAAGCACGCAGGCGAAATATCTGAGCGTGGCGCTCGGCGTAACGCTCCGCAATGTTGAGCATCGCGGTAACCGTCGGTCATTCCCGTCCTAACATTCGACGATTGACCGCAAACAACGCGCATTACTACGCTTGGGCGCGTCGCCTTCGCGGGAGATGTCATGTGCACCCATCGAGCGACATCCCGGAGTCGATCATCGACGCCCGGACGCGAGCAGGCGCAAGCAACCCAGTTCGTCTGGCTGAGGACTGCGTCGTCCATCGATTCATCCGTCACTGAAGGAGGTCGAGCCATGTCCAGATGGCAGCTCAAAGGCCGTGTGCGCGGGAGGAAGAAGGTGGTGGTCGCCCTGGCCGTCGGCGTATTAGCAGTCGGGGGGCTGTCCGCCTTCGTCAGTCAGGGCAACGCAGCCGCCCCGCAGCCGCCATGGCTCAACCCAAACAAGCCGATCCAGGCGCGGGTCAACTCCCTCCTCGGGGCAATGACCTTGCCCGAGAAGGTCGGCCAAATGGACCAGCAACTCGTCGACAACCTGAGCGGCCCGTCCAACGCATGCGGCAGTCAGGGCTGGGCCCAGCTGAACGACAGCTGCATGAAGACGTGGCTGGTCGACAATAACGTTGGCTCGCTGCTCGCAGGCGGCACTGACAACCCGCCGGATACGACTGGTAAGGGCGGCAGCGGTAACACCGGCTACGACTGGGCCAACGAGTACAACATGATCCAGAAATACGCGATCCAGAACTCGCGACTGCACCTCCCGGTGATTTTCGGCGTTGATGCCGTGCACGGCTTCGGCCATCCGTGGCAGGCGCCGCTCTACCCCCAGTCCATCGGCATGGGCGCTACGTGGGATCCGTCGGCTACTCAAGCCGGCGGTGCCGCTACCGGGAAGGCGCTGCGGGCCACCGGCTGGGTGTGGGACTTCGCCCCGGTGCAGGACCTTTCTCGCGACAACCGATGGGGCCGTACGTACGAGACCTGGGCCGAGGAACCGGATCTGTCCGCGGCGCTGGGCGCCGCGAACATCCGCGGCCTGCAGTCCCCCGGTCCGGCTGGCTCGCTTGGTGTCACCGCGACCGTCAAGCACTTCGCCGGTTACTCCCAGGCGATCAACGGCCATGACCGCAACGAGGCGCTGCTGCCGCTGAACTACCTGCAGAGCATGATTCTGCCGTCGTACGCCGGTGGCATCGATGCCGGAGTGGGCACCGTCATGGTCGACTCCGGTTCCATCAACGGCGTTGCGGCGACCGGGTCGCATTACCTGCTGACCGACATCCTCCGCAACCAGATGCACTTCGAGGGCGTCGTGATCAGCGACTACCAGGACGTGCAGGCGCTTCAGACGGCCTATCACGTCGCCGCCAACCCGGCTGAGGCGATTGCCAAGGCCGTGAACGCCGGGGTGGATATGGCCATGTACGTGGTCAGCCCGGATCAGTGGCAGTCCGCCATCCTCCAGGACGTGAACTCCGGCGCGATCAAGATGTCGCGGATCAACGAGGCGGTCGGGCGGATTCTGACGCTGAAGTTCCAGCTCGGCCTGTTCGACCAGCCGTGCGTCAGCGACCCGAACACGCCGTGCGTCGACGCCAACGCCGCCAACGCCGCGGTTACCGCGGGCCGTGACGCCACACTCAGCGCCGCGCAGGAGTCGATGACCCTGCTGCGCAACCAGAACAACACGTTGCCGCTCTCCTCGACCGCCAAGGTCGTCGTCACCGGTCCGAGCGCCGATTCGATGACCAACCAGCTCGGCGGTTGGAGCGTCAGCTGGCAGGGCGTCTTCGGCGCCGGCCACGTCTGCTGCATGGGGCCGCCTGACCAGATTCCGCCGGGGACCACCGTGCAGCGGGGCGTCCTGAACAATGACGCCAACGCGGTCTACGTGCCGGACGGCAACACCGCAGCGACCACGTCCGCGGACGCTTACGTCGTCGCGGTCGGCGAGAAGGCCTACGCCGAAGGGCTCGGCGACAACCCGGCACCGCAGCTGCCGCCGGACCAGAAGGCCCTGATCAGCGCGCTCAGGGCGACAGGCAAGCCGGTGATCGTCGTTGTCATCGCCGGACGTCCGGTCGGCCTGGGTTCCGATGCCGAGAACGCGAGCGCGATTCTGATGGCCTACCAGGGCAGCACCGAAGCCGGCCAGGCAGCCGCCGACGTGATCTTCGGCAAGGTCAACCCGAGCGCCAAGCTCTCGGTCAGCTGGCCGTCGGACGCGGCAGCGCCGGGCGGGGACTTCGACGGCACCGCGCCGTCACCGCTGGGCGACCAGCCGAAGTTCTTCGACCAGCTGCCAGGCACCGGGTCCGGGCAGGGCCACGCCTACAACCCGCTCTACCCGTTCGGGTTCGGCCTGTCGTACACCACGTTCACCACGACGAACCTGTCGGCCACGCCGAACGTGTCGAGGAACGGCACGGTGAACGCGACGTTCACGGTGACGAACATGGGATCTCGTAGCGGGACGGATATCGTCCCGATCTACGTGGCCCAGCCCGTCAGTGGTGTCGTCGTGCCGCCACAGCGGCTTGTCGGCTTCGCCCGGGTGACGCTCGACGCCGGGCAGTCCAAGACCGTGACCGTGTCGTTCCCGGTGTCCAAGCTCGCCGAGACGCAGGGCGACATCAACGCATCCGGCCCGCCCACCGTCGAGCCCGGCTCGTACATCGTTCAGTTGAACAAGAACACGACCACCCCGTACGAGGTCGCCGTGTCCGCGCCATTCACCATCAGCTGATCCAGGACGGCGGGCCTCGCAACGTCTATCGCGGCGGGGCGAGGCCCGCCTCACCGACTCGGCGTACTTATTCGCGACTTGTATCTCCAACTGGGCTGTGGGATTTGCTCTGCAAAGAGCTCCGAAAGGAGAAGGCCATAACAACGCCCACGGTCCAGCGCCCTGCACCGCCGCGGTCGATCAGTGTTGGGTGCGAGGTGAGCCCAGGTCCGGCGTCAGCGAATGAGATCGAAGGAGCAGCGCACTCGGCTGGCGCCGGCGAGTTTGGCGTCGCAGGTGATCAGCGGGCTGGCGAGGCCTTCGGCCAGCGCGATGTATGCGGCGTCGTACGGCGTGACGTTGCTGCGCAGTTGCCACATGCGATCCAGCAACGGGGGAAGCGGCATCCGTCGGATCGGGAAGCCGGCCAGTTGCGCCAACGCGGCGGGCACCGCTCGTGCCACCCCCGCGTTCACGCGCGCGAGGCCGCGCAATGCCGACACGACCTCCGCGTCGACGTGGGCGGGTGCGAACAGGGCGTCCCCGGACGCTAGCCGAGCTGACACGGCACCCCGTCGCGGGCCGTCGGACGCGTAAAACGCGGTAAGCACCGATGCATCAACCACGGCCAGGCTCACGATGCCTCTAGCCCGTCCCGGACCGCAGCAGCGGCGTCATCAAGGGACACCCCGGTACGTCGCGGCGGGACATAGGAGTTGCCTACGTCCGCCGCAATGCCTACGACGGCGTCACCAGCCGGATCAATGCCACGCGGGGTAGGAACGAGACAAAGCAGGCGCGGCTCTAAGCGCTCTCGGATTGCTACGGATTGCTAAGACCTCGCCCGAACGTCGTTGCCGTGGATCTTCGCTGCGGGCTTATTTCCCCCAAACAGACCGGTTTGGGGCAGCCGCTGCGCACTCTCGATAATCACGTTCGTGGTGTCATTCCGCCTGCACGAGATCACAATCGACTGCCTGGAGGTTGAGCGAGTCGGGAGGTTCTGGGCGGGCCTGCTCGGCGGCGACATCCACGAGCCGATGCCGGGTTGGCTGCGCCTCGCCTCGGCGGCAGATGGGCGGCCGATGCTCAATTTCCAACCGGTCCCGGAGCCCAAGAAGGGCAAGACCCGGGTTCATCTCGACTTGCTTACCGACGACCTCGACGCGGCAACCGCCCGCGTCGTGGCGCTCGGTGGCGGCCCGACCGGCGAGCGTCACGAGTACGACGAGGGGACGGTCGTGATCATGGCCGACCCAGAAGGCACCGAGTTCTGCGTGGTCGCCTATAGCACGTGACTCCATCGGTCGCGATCTTGGACTGGTAGCGCTAGGACGACGATAAGGCCAAGGTCATCGAGGAGACACCAGCCGCCCGGGGCCGATCACTGCCTCGGCTTGTCTGCGTCGTAACCAACAACAAAGGCTGCCGCGCTGTGGTCGATGAACTTCCGCTCGTCCGCCAGCAATCGTTGCACAACCGCCTCGTTCGCCATGATGCCGAGGAAGGCGGCTTGATCGGCGTAGCAGGCGACAGCCACGCCGTCGTAGTCCGGTCCATTCAGCCCGAGAATTCTGCGGGCCTGGTTGGTCAGCGCCGCATCAGCGTGCACCTGTCTATAACCCTGCGATCCTGGCACCTGGCGGCCCAGCTCGGCATGGTTAGTTGACCAGTAACGCTGGAATTCCGGTCGGCTCAGCTCGGCCCGTCGACGAAGTGCCATGGCGAGCAACAGCGGCTGCTCCCCCGGAACGACGACAAGCTCCGAACCGACCACCACCGTCGACCGCTCACGGTCGAGCCACGGCCATTGATCCAACGCAGCAACGAGCGCGTCCAGCGTCTGCGGTATCGGGCCGTTGGGCAGTTGGCGAATTTGCAGCAGAGCTACGAACGTCGGAGCGCTGGCAGTCTCGTCACCGTGCGCCAATCCGCCCAGCGCGGTCGAGTCGTGCACCACGGCGCGCGCATCGGCAGTTGTCAACCGGTCGCCGACGGCTGAAGACCAATGCGTCAGCTCATCCGCGTGGTGCGAACGATCCGAGCTGGCCAGAAACAATTCGACCGTGACGAACTCGGAACCGGTCATGGGCACCTCCTCTTGGTGGCAGCACGGTCACGTGATGGTGGTGCGCGCTCACCTCAGCTGCGCGTCAACGGGTCGGCGGTAGCGACTGAGCAAAGCTGAAGAAGTTGTCCGGGTCGTACGTGGCCTTGAGCTTCCGGAGTCGGCCGTAGTTTTCGCCGTAATAGGCGCGACCCCACTCTGGGAGATCCGGATCCGGGAAGTTCGGATACACACCACCTGAGCCGAATGGATGTAGGAGGGCCCAGGATCGTGAAAGCCAGCTGCGGCCGGCTTCGTGGTGAGCTTCGGGTGCATCCGGGTCAGTCTCGACCAAGTGTTGGACGAGGAATCGCTCGTTGCGGTGCGGAAAGACGGTTGCATCGGACGGCACCTGGTTGTAGGCACCACCCCACGGCATAAAGGCCACCTCGCGGTTACGGACACTATCGGCGTCCCGCGCCAGATTGTCTGCCAGCGCCATGATCGTCTGGTGATCCAGCGACCGCCGGAAGAACTCCGATTTCGTGTAGACGTGGGCCTTTCGGTTCGTCTCGGATGGGAGGGACTCCTGGTGCTGATCGAGGTTGTTCAGCTGCCGTTTCGCGGCTAGGTAGGTCATCTGGCGGGACCAGGCCGAAGCTGGCTTTCTCCCTGCCCGCGAGACGAATACGTCGAGGCGCTCCGCGGCGTCGGCTTGGCTGCCGATCACACCACCGACAAGTTCGACCTGCGCCGAGGCCCCTGGAGGGCCAGCGCTCAAACGCAACGTGGCGTCGACGTCGTCGGGGGACGTGGGCGCCCAGTCCTGCCACGTCTGCACCAGCGCGCCGGCATCCGCAAATGACCAGCGCAGTTGAAAAACGGTAGCGTCCGCGGCGGGCACGGTCTCGAACGCGAGAGAGGTGACGACGCCGAAGTTGCCGCCACCAGCGCCCCGCAACGCCCAGAAGAGGTCCGCGTACTGTTCCTCGTCACACTCGATCGAGCGACCGTCGGCCAGCACAATGTGGGCTCGACGCAAGCGGTCGCACGTGAGTCCATATCTTCGACCGAGAATCCCGATACCTCCGCCGAGCGTCAGACCGGCGATGCCGACCGACGGGCCGCAGCCGGCTGGGATGGTGACGCCATGCTCGTAGAGAGCCGCATAAAGTTCGCCGAGCCGAAGGCCAGCCCCGACGGTTGCGATCCCCTCGCTAACCGAGACACGGCGCATCGGCGTCACGTCAATGACAATCCCCGTGGTGCAAGAACGGCCCGCGACGGAATGCCCACCGCACCGGATCGCCACCGGCAACTCGGCGCGCCGAGCGAACCGGATCATCGCGGAAACGTCTTCAGGCGTACGACACCTGACGATCGCCGCCGGTCTGATGTCATCAAACCGGGCCATCGCCGTCTTGCGGACGATGTCGTAGTCCGGGCCGTCCGGAACGATCACGTCGCCGGTCACCAGACCGGTCAGCACACCACGGTCCACAACGAAGGCCGCCATGTGGCACCCTAACCGCTCGACGGCGGACGATGCGCCTCACATCACCAGCTCAGAACCGCCAACGGGTCGCGCCGCCGGGTTCCACGGTCTGCAGTGCTGTCGCGGTGTGCGGGCTAAGCCGGTACACGAACCATGGTGGCGGCCCCGCGGAGGGAGCGCTGAACTCGGCCGTCAGGGCCCGGCCCGTTTCATCGACTTGGGCCGGCCAGCCTTCGGCCGCCCAGCGGGTAGCCATGGCAGCCACGGTTGGTGGATCGATGACTTGCCGGGCCTCGCCTTCTACGACGAGATCGAACTCCTGGGTCGCCAGGCTCAGCGCGCAACGCGGGTCGCGGGCGAGATTCCGGGCCTTGCGGGTTCCCTCGCCGGATTCGAACCAGAACGAGCCGTCGACGAATAGCGCACCGATGCCAGTGACGTGCGGGCTACCGTCCGCATTGATCGTCGTCAGCCAGCAGCTGTGACGGTTGGGACCACCGGTGCCCGGTGCTTGGCTAATTCCGGCGTCGAGTCGCGCTTGGATGGAGGCCCACTCGAGCGGCGGCAGGTTGTAGAGGTCAGCCAAGTTGGCTACGTCCATGACGGCAGACGCTACGCGCCCCGGGCACCACCGAGCGGCTACCGCGCGTACCGGCCTGGGCTGGCCGTGCCCTTGGCTAACGACGACGCGCGGCGCGCTCCGATTGCCGTGGCCAGCCGCCACAAGGCGGCGGCGGCCAGGACGTGCCAGATCGCGTGACGGGGGAGAAGACCATCGGCTCGACATAGCGACATTGGATCGGAGGGTCTGCCGATCGTCACCCCAGCGGCTGCGATAACGAGGGCGGTGATCAACGCCCTGCGCAATACCGGACGCCTCACCGCTCGCAGCAGGTTCCCGCCGATTGCGGCGGCCGCCATCACTGTCTGCGCGATGGTGGAAGCCGTCGCACCCAAGGCCACTACCGGAACCATCGCCACCGACGGGATCAGCCACCAGCGGTGCGAGAGCTCGCGGCCGGTGAGGTCGGACGCGGCGTCTGCGGCAACGAATACCAGAACGGCGGCGAGCGGGAGATCATGGGCATAGGCCTGCCAGTCCGGGTGCGGCCCGTGCTGGATGAACGATCCCACCCCGACGCCCGCCACGAGCACCGCAAACACGGTCCGCCGATCGCGACCTGGCTCGTCACTCCAAGCTTCGGTGCGCCGGCTCGCAACGAGAATGCCCGCGCCGGCAACTACGAATGCTGCGCTGCTAATCGCGTTCGCGGGCTCCTGGAGGAACCCGAGCCAATAAGGCTTGCAGGCCGCGACCAACTCCACCCGATCGAGTATGAATCACGATGCGGGACTGCACGCGATGGCGGTCATGGGGAAGCGGCCTCGGTCGTCGCAGACGTTGTCGATCGGCAGGAGTATGGCGGAGGGAACGTGCCCGGCGCGACCAGATGGCTCGGGTGCCCCGGACGGCCAGAACCGGTCATCTTGAAATTCGGTAGGCGTTGACCCGAGTTCCGCTTCCCAGGCGGACTACACCAAGCTGATGCAAGGTAGCGGATGACGTTGAGCGACAATCGGGTCGCGGATCGTGGGAGCGTGGGCAGTGTATGTAGCCGTCGTCGGACCGGAGCAGGACGCCAGGGAACGGGACTGCGACCAGGCCCGTGAGGTTGGCCGGTTGCTCGCCGAGCGAGGCATCCGCGTCGTCACCGGTGGCTTGACCGGCGTGATGGCGGCCGCGGCAGAAGGATGCAGTCAGGCGGGTGGAATCTCGATCGGCCTGCTGCCCGGAACAGATCGCGAGGCGGCATCGCCGCAGCTGACCCTCGCGCTGCCGACCGGTCTCGGCGAGTTGCGCAATGGTCTCCTGGTACGCAGCTCGGATGGGCTCATTGCGGTGGGCGGGAGCTGGGGCACGCTATCCGAGGTTGCGGTGGCGCACCGCCTCGGCGTGCCCGTCGTCACCCTTCACGGGTGGTCGGTCTTGGATGCTGCAGGCGTCTCTCTTCCGATGATCATCGCATCCTCCCCGCTCGTCGCGGTCGAGCGCGTCGTCGAGTTGATCGAAGCCCAGCGCTGAAGGGCGGCCGTCACAGAGCCGCGACGACCTGACGGAGGTCGTGAACCAGACCGTCGAACGTGTCGCGGCGGGACCGATCGTCGGCCCGCAGGACGGCGGACGGGTGAATGGTGGCGCAGACGACGTCAACCCGCTGCCGCGAATCGGCGTACGGGCCGGTAGGAGGCGGCCATGGGAGGAGTTCGCCGCGGTGCTGGGTGAGCCGGAAGCCCGAGCCGAACAAGGATTGCGAGGCAACCGAGCCGAGCGCGACGAGCGCGGTTGGCCGGATCGCTCGGAGCTCTCCGGTGAGCCAGGGGCGGCAGGCCGCGATGTGGCGTGCGGTGGGTGTCGCGTGCAGCCGCCGGGACGTCGATTCCGTGGCCTTCCAGCGGAAATGCTTCACCGCGTTCGTGAGATAGATATCGGAGCGGTCGATCTCGGCCGCCGCGAGAGCTCGGTCCAGCACCTGCCCAGCCGGGCCGACGAACGGCTCGCCCCGGCGGTCCTCCACGTCGCCGGGCTGCTCCCCGACGAGCATCATCCGGGACTTGACCAACCCGGCGCCGAACACAACTTGCGTGGCCGACTCGTACAGGTCGCACCCTCGGCAGGCACGCGCCGCCCGCCTTAAGTCAGACAGCCGCATCTTCTCCGGCAGAAATCGATCGGCACCCGGATACGTCACACCTGGTTAAGTTACCGACTACCCGCCGGGCCAGCCGTCATTCGTCGGGATATCGCAGGCCGATCTGCGCCCGAACCTCGTCCAGAGTGCCCACGATCGCAACAGATTCGGCCGGTGGCAGCAGGTCACTCGACGTGAGTCCGGCCTGGATGCAGCGCTCAGCCTCGAGCGCCTGATACTGCATCCCCCGCCCAGAAACCGTTGAGACATACCGTTCGCGGACTGCGCCCGCGACATCGAAGACGGTGAACGACGTTGCCTGATACCAGATCGGATCGATCTCGATTCGGCCGTCGGTGCCGAGTACTACCGCGCGATTGGGCCCGGCCGTATCCAGTGCGGCCTGAATGACGGCTTGCCGCCCATCGTCGTGCTCGAGCAATACGCCGACCTGCCGATCGACACCCGTGGCCGTCATCGTCGCCATCGCGCGTACCTGTTTCGGCGGGCCGAAGAGGTTCCACGCGAACGAAACCGGATAGATGCCGAGGTCGAGTAAGGCGCCGCCACCAAGTTGCGGATTGTTCAGCCGATGCGCGGGATCTTTCGGCAGGCTCTGGTTGTGATCCGCCAGCAGGGTACGTGCGTCTCCGAGCGTTCCCGCGGCGACGATCTCGCGAATCCGCACCATGTGCGGTAGAAACCGGGTCCACATCGCTTCCATCAGGAATCGCCCTTGTCGTTCGGCCAGCGACGCGACGGCCCGGGCCTCGCGTGCGTTGAGCGTGAACGCCTTCTCGACGAGCACATGTTTTCCAGCGTCCAGGGCGAGGCACGCGTCGCGGGCGTGGAAGGCATGCGGCGTGGCGACGTACACGATGTCGACGTCCGGGTCGGCAACCAGGGCCTCGTAGCTGGCATGAGGGTGCTCGATCGAATGTTCGCGCGCGAAGGCGTCCGCGGAGACCTGGCGGCGGGATCCGACAGCGGTGACCACACAACCGGCGGTATGCAGGTCGGACGTGAAGACGCCAGCTATCCAACCCGTTCCAAGAATCCCCCACCGCACCGGAGATCTAGCCATGGCGTTGATGTCCCGTTTCAATCGGTGACGGCGAGCTGTAAGTGGCCGGTCGCATCACGCCAGCGCGCGCAGTCCGGGGACGACATCCTCGCTGAACTGATCGAGGAACCGCATCTGGTCGGCGCCGGGGCCGTGGAACACCAGATGGTTCAAGCCTGCATCTACGTAAGGCTTGATCTGCGCAAGCGCTGTCTCCGGGTCGGAGGCGACGATCCACCGCCGAGCCACCTGCTCGATGGCAAGCTCGTCACAGGCGCGCTCCATCTCCGCCGGATCCTCAATGCCATGCTTCTGCTCCGCCGTCAGAGCCAAGGGCGCCCAGAACCGGGTGTTCTCCAGTGCGAGTTCCGGATCCCGGTCATACGAGAGCTTGACCTCTATCATCCGGTCGATGTCCGACCGATCCCGTCCAGACGCCTGCAGGCCCTCGTCGACGGCGGGCATGAGCTTGTCGGTATACAGGTCCATTCCCTTGCCGCTCGTGCAGATGAATCCGTCACCGGCCCGTCCGGCGTAGCGGGCGACGACCGGTCCGCCGGCCGCGATATAGACGGGGATACCGCCTTCCGGACGGTCATAGATGGTGGCTCGGCTCGTCTGGTAGTACTCGCCGTCGAAGGTGACCTGGTCCTCTCGCCAAAGGATCCGCATCAGTCGCACGGCCTCGCGCAACCGCGCGAACCGTTCCTTGAAGTCCGGCCACTCCAGCCGGGCCACCGCAACCTCGTTGAGCGCCTCACCGGTACCGACGCCAAGGAATACCCGGCCCGGAAATAGACAGCCCATCGTCGCAAACGCCTGGGCGATCACGGCCGGGTTGTATCGGAACGTCGGCGTCAGGACGCTCGTCCCGATGGTCACCCGCGAGGTCCGTTCGCCGAGAGCGCTCAGCCAGGACAGGGAAAAGCACGCATGACCGCCCTGATGCCGCCACGGCTGGTAGTGGTCCGCGACCGTCACGCTGTCCAACCCGTGCTCCTCGGCCGCTACGGCGCACTCCAGCAGCTCGCGCGGTCCGAATTGCTCCGACGAGGCCTTGTATCCGATTTTCAGATCCACTGACGTCTCCGTTCAAGATCAGGCCAGATCCGGTATCACCTCGCGAGCAAACAATTCGATGCTCGACCGGTCGTACGCGGCGTCCCGGAAGTACGTGAGCGCGTAGCGCATGCCCAGCGCCGAAAGCTCCTTCAGTCGCTCGATGATCTGCTCGGGCGTGCCGACCAACGGACCTCTCGCATATTGCCTGTCCTGCGCGGCCAGTTGCGCGGCGGGCACGAGCGGTTCGTACTGCGCGTGAATCCAGGCCAAGCGGTCAGCGACGTCCTGCGCCGTTTCGCCGATGACGACGTTGAAGTTGACCGATCGGGTGATGGCGTCGAAGTCAGAGCCGACCTCGCGGCAATGGTCGGCCAGGATCTGCGACTTGCGGGCGAACTCGTCGGCACGGCCGTCGGAGAAGTTCGTGCAGTCGGCGTACTGCGCCGCGATGCGAAGGGTCCGCTTCTCTCCACCGCCGGCGATCCAGAACGGGATACCGCCGGCCTGGATCGGGCGCGGATGTCCGAGTGCACCGTTTACCTGGTAGTGCTTGCCGTCGAGCCTTGCTTCGCCGGTCGTCCAGAGTTGGCGCATTATTTGGACGCCTTCGTCGAGCATGCCGAGCCGATCGCCGGCCGACGGGAATCCGTAGCCGTAGGCCTCCCATTCGTGCTGGTACCAGCCACCACCGATGCCCATCTCGACTCGGCCGCCGGAGACGACGTCAGTTGTCGCCGCGACCTTGGCCAGGTAAGCGGGATTGCGATACCCCATGCAGGTGCACATCTGCCCCAAGCGGACCCGCTGCGTCGTCGCCGCGAGTGCGGCCATGAGCGTCCACGCCTCATGCGTTACTTCGTCGCTGGGCAGCGGGACGGTGTGGAGGTGGTCGTAGACCCAGATCGACTCCCACGGCCCGGCCTCAGCCGCTTGCGCAACCTCCAGCACTGTCGGCCACTGCTGAGCCAGCTCAATGCCGGCCAGATCGAGCCGCCAGCCTTGTGGAACGAACAATCCGAAGCGCATGAGAAAACACTAGTGGTCACGTCCGTCGGTCCGCCGGAGCCGGTTCCATGCCGCTGGTCGACCGCCACGCACGGATCGTCGACGCCGTGGACGCGTGTCGGGAGGATTGCATGTCGAGTTCAGGTCGCTCTCCCCGACGAGGATCTGAGATCATTCGCTGCGTCAGGTGCGGTTGCTAGGTCGCCTCGTCAAAGTCGATCCGCGGACGAACCGTATCGTCGGGCAACGCAAGCTCGATACCGCCACTGAACAGTCTCACTACTGCCAGGGGATCGGCACGGAGTGGGCCTGTGCCACGACAGACATGGCAACCGACGTCGTGAAGGTCGACCCGACGTCCCTCGCTCCAGTTCACCGCGTGCGGGTGAACAAGGTGTTCGACCAGCTCCGCTTGCCGTTCGCGGGCGGCAAATTGTGGGTACTCGGCGCAGACGGGACGTCGTTGGTCGGCGTTGACCCGGCTACCGCCGCCGCAACCGTGCGAAAGCTACCGGTCAGGTGTCTGCAGGTGTTTGGATCGGGCAGCATGCTCGTCGCCACCTGCCGCCTCGACAATGTCATTTTGCGCATCGATCCCGCGTCGGGAGCCGTCAGCGCCCGACGATCGATTGGCAGCCCTGGCTTCGCCGTTACGTCCGGGACCGACATGTGGGTGGACACCAGCGAGGGGGTACAGCGCCTGGACACCGCGCTGCGCACGACCGCCGTTTACCCAGAGCTGGTTGTCGGTCTGGACGGCGATCTCGCCGTGGACGACACCGGCGCGATCTGGGCACGCCAACAGTCCGGGTTCCTCCTGCACATCGACCCGAACCGCAACGCCGTCGTCGAACAGGTAACCGCGTCGCGCTCGTTGAGTGGCGGCAGCCTGCTCATCACTGGTGATTCGATCTGGACGACAGCAAGCGATGACGCCGCCCTACTGCGACTGCGTCGATAGCCCGGAGTATCGACGGTAGGCCGTCCGGACCCGCTCAGCGGCCAGTGCCGGAGCCTACGGACTTGGCAGTCGGCAAGAAGGGGCAGCGCATCAAGCCCGCTGGACGGACTCGGCGTCGGCCAATACCCGGAGGATGTTCCGGCGAGTGAGCGCCGCGATGTCGTCGTCGGACCAGCCGCGCTCGACCAGCTCGGCGATCAGCGCGGGGTAGCACGACACGTCCTCGAGGCCCGCCGGCATCGGATCGCAACCGTCGAAATCGCTGCCGAGTCCGACATGCTCGACTCCGGCCACATCTCGCACGTGATCGATGTGGTCCGCGACCTGGGCCACGGTTGCAATCGGCGGTGGCGCCTTGGCGGCCCGGGCCTGCACGGCGGCCGTGTAGGCCGTCCAGTCCACCGGGTCCTCGCCACGCACCCGCATGTCGTCCACGACCTCCTGGTCCCAGGCCCGACAGTCGTCCGAGATGAACGGCGGGACGAAAGTGACCATGCACACGCCGCCGTTCGTTTGCAGGGCGGTAAGCACCTCGTCGGGCACGTTTCGAGCGTGATCACATAACGCACGCGCGGACGAGTGACTGAAGATCACCGGCGCGGACGTCGTCTCGAGCGCGTCGCGCATGGTGCCGACGGCGACGTGGGACAGGTCGACGAGCATGCCCAGCCGGTTCATCTCCCGGACGACGAGCCGGCCGAAGTCGGACAGGCCGCCAAGGCGGGGGCTGTCCAGTGCCGCGTCCGCCCACGGAACGTTGACGTTGTGGGTAAGCGTCAGGTACCGCACGCCGAGGCGCTGCAGGATCCGAAGCACGCCAAGCGATGAGCCGATCGAGTGGCCACCCTCAGCGCCGAGGAGAGACGCGATAGTTCCGTTGGCCGAAGCCTTCTCCACGTCGGCGGCGCAGAGTGCGAGGGACAGGCGATCCGGATACCGCTGGATGAGATGATGTACGAAGTCGACCTGCTCCAGCGTCGCGATCACGGCGCTGTCGCCGATTCCGGATGACGGGACGTAAACCGACCAGAACTGCCCCCCGACGCCACCTTCCGCGAGCCGGACGAGATCGGTTTGGGTCACGGTCTGCCGCGCCGTGACATCGAACCGATCCAGGTCGTAGTCCACCCGCTCGCGGAGCGCGAAAGCAAGATCGTTGTGGCCGTCGACGATGGGATGCGCGGCGAGCACAGCGCGGGCGCGGACGTACGACGTCACCCACGCAGCGTAATCAAACCTCGACGGTCTCCCTCGTGACCAGGTGCCGGTACTGCGTGCCGTGCTGCCCGCCGATCCGGCTGACGTGGGCCTCGGTGAACTGGAACCCGGCGTCGTTGAGTAGCCCGTCGTGGATCTGGTAGGCGTTGCTCGCCCGGACGCTGACGACGAAGTCCACCACCTCGGCGATCTTGGACCACGGAGCGTGGATCGGCACGAGCAAGGTCTCCACCGGCATCGTCGGGACGATCAACGAATCGCCGGGGTGGTAGACCCGTTCGTCGATGAGAAACGCAACGTTCGGGATCACCGCAACCGTCGGATGGATCACCGCGTGCTGGCCACCGAAGGTCTGGATGGCGAATCCGGCCGCCTCGAACGATTCGTCTTCGCGAACCGTGTGCACACGATCGCCGAGGTCTGCGAACTGCGTGGCTACACTTGCCGGCGCCCAGACATGTAGCTCCGGGTCCGCGGTCGCGGCGGCTCGCAACGCTTCGACATTGACGTGGTCGCCGTGCTCGTGAGTGACGAGCACAGCACCCGCGCCTTGGAAGACATCGGCGATCTGGGCAGCATCGAGGAAGATGCCTGGGTCGACAACGAGCGCCCGACTGTCTTCAGCTAACCGAACGCAGGAGTGCGCGAACTTCGTCAGGCGCATGTCACTCCTCTTCGATGACATGAATCGCGGCCTCTTCGGCGCTCGCGGCGCCGCCCGATCGGCCGACGTCGTTCGCGACCTCATCGGCTTCGGTGACTGAATGCGTGCCCTCATCCGGAGCCACGAGCCTCCCGGTTCGCGGATCGGGTGCGCTGAATTCGATGTCGTAGTCATCAGCGACGGGCCAGTCCGCTGCCGAGACGTCGGGCTCCTCTTCGGCGAGCAGCTGATCGAGTGACTCACCTTCCGATTGCTCTTCCGCCGTGGTGCCGAAGCGGGTTGCATGCGGCTCGTAGTCCGGCGGTGAATAACCCGCGTCGAGCGGATCTTCGGTGTTGTCACCGGTCAACGTCTCGGACGGATCCAATTGGTTGTTGCCCTCAAAGCCCGCCACATACAGGTCGTCGGACTCGCTCACGTTTTCCTCCGGTTCCTATCGCGTAGGCACACGTCTCGGTCAACTCAAGCACGGGACCGGCAGACTGGCCACGTGCCCGGTCTTGCGACTTCGGTGATGTGGTTCCGCCGCGACCTGCGACTGCAGGACCATCCTGCGCTGGCCGCTGCTGCCGACGCGGGGCGGGTAGTCGCGCTCTTCGTACTCGACGATGCGTTGCGTCGGCCGTCGGGAGCTCCACGGCTGGCCTTCCTGTACCGGAGCTTGCGCGATCTGGACGCCAGGCTGCGCCAGAACGGCGGTGAGCTGGTTCTGCGCCGGGGCAAGCCGGAAAACGTCGTTCCCGCCGTCGCCCGGGATGCCAGCGCCGCCAGCGTGCACATCAGCGCAGACTTCGGGCCCTACGGGGCCCAGCGCGATGAGCGGGTAGCCGCGGCGCTGGGCGACGTACCGCTCGTCCGCACCGATTCTGCCTACGCGGTGGCCCCTGGCCGCATCGTCAAGTCCGACGGCCAGCCGTTTCGAGTCTTCATGCCGTTTTATCGGACGTGGTTGGCCTATGGCTGGCCCGCGCCCGCTGACTCAAACTCCGCGCGGATCAGTTGGAGGCGGGGCATCGGCGGGACCGGGGTGCCACAAGATCCCAGGCTGCCGGCGCGCCTCGTCCTGCCCGATGCCGGCGAACTCGCCGCGTACGCGGCATGGCATCGCTTCCGGAAGGATGGGCTTCGCCGCTACTCCGACGATCGCGACCGGCCCGATCTCGACCACACCTCACGCTTGTCGGTGTACCTGAAATACGGCGCGATTCACCCCCGTACCCTGCTCGCCGACCTCGGCGAACAGGGTGAGACGTTCCGCAGGGAGCTTGCCTGGCGAGAGTTCTACGCCGCGGTGTTGCACTTCTGGCCGGATAGCGCGCGCGAGTACTTCGTCCCGTCGATGGCGCGGATGCCGTACGCCATCGGCGCAACCGCTGACGCGCACTTTGCGGCGTGGACCGCCGGGCGAACCGGCTACCCGATTGTCGACGCTGGCATGCGCCAACTGCTCGCCGAGGGCTGGATGCACAACCGGGTACGCATGATCGTCGCGTCCTTTCTCGTCAAGGATCTGCATATCGAGTGGACCCGCGGAGCCCGACACTTCATGAGGCATCTGGTTGATGCCGATCTAGCTAGCAACCAGCACGGTTGGCAGTGGACCGCTGGCACCGGGACCGACGCGGCGCCGTACTTCCGAATCTTCAATCCGATCGGGCAGGGCAAGAAGTTCGACCCGGACGGGAGCTATGTGCGGCGATACGTGCCCGAGCTACGCGGCCTGTCCGGGGCCGCAGCCCATGAACCGTGGGAGCATCCCGACGGTGTGCCAGCCGACTACGTCGAGCGAATCGTCGACCACGCCGGGGAGCGCGTCCGATCGCTCGCCAACTACGAGCATCTGCGCCGATCGAATGGACGAGCCGTCGACCCTTGACCCAGCCGGGCGCTATGCGCGAACGAGTGTCGGGACTGACCAACTCGATCAGATAGTGTCGGCCACCGCTTCGCCGTGCCAAGCCAGGCGCAGCGTGAGCCGATTGCCCGAGTGCAGGATGGCCACTCGATAAATTCGTGCGGCAATCGCCAGGATGGCAATTGTCGCCCCAATCATCAGCGCCGCCGCGATCACCACCTCAGCCACCGACGCTTGGCCACTGGCCGTCCGAGCCGGCATGGCGATCGCCGAGATCGGCGGAATCAGCGACAGCAGCCGCGAGAATGATGCGTTGGGAGCGTTGGCCGCATAAAGGCTGCCGAGATAGGACACCAGTAACAACGACGTCACGGGCGACATGACCCCGCTCACCTCCTCCTGCCGCGAAACGAGCGAGGCGAGGGCCGCTGACAAGGCCGCAAAGAATGCGAAGCCCAGCACGAACCACAGGAAGCTTGTCGCGATCGTTGCGTATACCGAAACCGGCACGTCAAGCGAGCCCGTCGCTGACACGATCGTCAGCCCGATGCCGCCAAGCAGCACGACTTGGAAGATGGCGAGCGCGCCGATGCCCAGCAGCTTCCCCGCGAGTAGCTGGAGGGGGCGGACGGCTGACAGCAGAATTTCAACCACTCGGCTGGATTTCTCCTCGACCACGCCAATTGCCATCCAGGTGCAAAAGGCGATGAGTTGCGTGAACAGAAATACGACGGTGACGGAGGCAATGACTCGACGCTGGGTGTTCTCCGCCGACCGAGTGGCGGTGACAGGAAGGGGCGCGACCGCAAGGATCTCCTGCACCTGCGAATTCGTCAGTCCGGCTTGGGTTAGCCGTTCGGTCGTGTCGACGGATTTGTGCGAGACCTGCAGTAACGCGACGGCCGAAGAATTGCCTTCCTTTGCGATGATCTTCGTGTCACCGACGATTGCGGCGTTCCAGGCGCCCTTCTCGACCTTGCTCATTGCGTCCTCTGGTGACGTCACGACGACGTTGACCGTCAGGTCCTGCGCTGACGCCGCCTGACTCACCGCGGAGGCAAGAGCTTGGGCGTTCGTACCGGATACGCCAACCGTGATCGCGTTGTCGCCGATGCCCTTGATCAGTCGGGGCGCCAGCGCTCCAAGCGCGACGATCACGACGGCGATAGCCAACCCGATGCGGAAACCTTTCTGCTGCCACCGGGTGGTTATCTCCCGGCCGGCGATCAACCGTACGGTCGTCATTCCTGGACCGCCTCGCGATACAGCTCGGACAGCGGGGGTTGACGCCATCCGAA
Organism: uncultured Actinomycetota bacterium; assembly: GCA_963748415.1. GTDB lineage: Bacteria > Actinomycetota > Actinomycetes > Mycobacteriales > Jatrophihabitantaceae > CAVVJA01. The sequence continues at coordinate 107,967 of CAVVJA010000014.1, forward strand.
TTGCTCCACCCGACCTGCGCGCATGGCGGCGGCGAGCACGGCCTGATCATCCTCAGGTCGATCGAGACGCAATCGCAGTCGGCCGGAAACACGACCGACGACCTCGACTCCGGGGAAGTCGCGCAGCCAGTCCGGATCCGGGTTATCGATGCCTAGCTCGAGGTCGCGCCGTCCGGCTGCGTGTTGAAGCTCGGCGAGCGTGCCTGACGCCACGATCCGCCCGCTGGTGATGATGATGATCCGGTCGCAGATGCGCTCGACGAGGTCGAGCTGGTGGCTCGAGAACAGCACGCCTACGCCCGCCGCGCGCCGAGCGTCGAGCACCTCGGCCATGGTGTCGACACCTACCGGATCGAGGCCCGCGAACGGCTCGTCGAGGATCAGCAGCTCCGGTCGATGCACGAGCGCGGCCGCGAGTTGCACCCGCTGCTGATTACCTAGGGACAGCGTCTGCAGCTGCGCGTTCGGCTCGGCGAGGACGTCGAGCTGCTCGATGAGGCCCGCGGCGGACGCACGGGCATCGTGGGCGGTCATACCGCGGAGCTGACCGAAATAAGCGACCTGATCGACGATGCGCATCTTCGGGTAGAGGCCGCGAGACTCGGGCATATAGCCGATGCGCAAGCGCGTCGCAAAGCTCAGCGGCTGCTCCCGAAACCGAACCCGGCCGGCGTCAGCGGCCAGCAGCCCCATCGCGATACGCATTGTCGTGGACTTGCCGGCTCCGTTCGCGCCTACGAAGCCGACGATCTCGCCGCTCCGCACCTGTAGGGAGACTCCATTGAGGGCGCGGACGGTGCCATAGGACTTCTCGAGGTTGGAGATGTCCAACATTCCTTGCAGATTACCGATCAAGCGGCGTAATTCCCCATGAACCCGACCAAGATCCCCCGGGTTGGATGATGATCAGCCCGACTCCACTGTTGAACGCGTCAGCCGGGCAGGTCATCGGCTCGACCGCTACCGCCGGGACGCCACCTCGGAAGTCGTCTGCTGTAAACACTTGGACGTACTGGAACGTCTCGTCGAACCACACCCGGGCGCCGCCCGACTTCGTGCGCACCTCGGCGATGCCTCGCCCATCGCGCACCGCAAGCCCGGTCAACGCATCGTCGAGGCGCGAGGCCGAAAGCTTCTGGCCGAGGCGTAAGTCGTAGGGGGTGTTGGTGACGTCCTGGACACCGACTGGGACGAGGGCCTCATCGACGAGCAGGCGTCGAGACGCGGGCACCATGAGCGTGACGTCGTTAAGCGGCTGGCCGTGCAACGACAGGTACGGATGGAAGCCAGCACCGAAAGGCACCGGGCTGACACCGTCGTTGCTGGCTCGGGCGGTCACGACGAGGCCAAACTCTGGGTGCAGTGCGTACGTGACTTCGACCCGGACCTCGAATGGCCACGCCGATTGCGGCACCAGGTCGATGGCGAGCGTGATCGATGCCGGCCCGTGAGCGACCGGTGCCCAGCGGGCCCACCGGGCAAGGCCATGTATGGCGTTTCCCCGAGCCGGCTCGGTGATCGGCAGTTGATAGCTGACGCCGCCGAACGAATACCGTCCGCCCCGGAGCCGGTTGGGCCACGGAACGAGGACCCCACCGCAGCACTTCGGTGGCAACTCGGTATCCGGGTAGGTCGCCGTAACGTCCTGGCCGCGGTAGCTGAACGATCGCAATCCGCCTCCGACCTCGACCACGGTCGCGGCGAAGTCGCCGACGCTGATTGTGAACTGCTGCCCAGTGAGCGTCATGATCGACAACCTAGCGCGCAGAAACCGACTCGTCGCGGTTCGGATCGACCCGGTAATTCCAGAACGGCCGGACGGCGATCGCCGCAACCAGGACCACGACGACACACGCGACGCCGCCGCCCACCCAGGACACCGTGGCCGACGTGGCCGCGGCCATCGCACCGGCGCGTACATCGCCGAGCCGCGGGCCACCCGCAACGACGGCGATGAAGACGCCCTGCATTCGTCCTCGCATCTCGTCTGGCGCGTAGGTCTGCAGGATCGTCTGCCGGAACACTGCGCTCACCAGATCGGCCGCACCCGCCAGTGCTAGCAGGACGACGACCAGCCAGAGCTGGTGGGCGAGACCGGAGATCGCAACGGCCGTGCCCCAGGCGACCACGGCGGCGGTCAGCGCTACCCCTCGTCGGCGCACCCGCGTGATCCACCCGCCGGAAAGCCCGGCTAGCACCGACCCGATTGCGAGTGCCGCGTACAGCGGGCCGACCGATCCGTGGAAACGCTCGTCGGCGACCTCGGGATACAGCGCGCGGGGCATGGCCAGCACCATCGCGACGATGTCGACCAGAAACGACATAAGCAGAATCGGCCGGGAGCCGATGAAGACAAGGCCGTCGATCACCGAACGGAATCCGGGTCGGCCGAGGGAACCGTCCGGTGGGATCGGAGGCAGTCGGATTGCCGAGTAGAGCGCGGCGGTGAACAGCACCGCGTCAAGGCCATACGCGTAGGCGAATCCGTGTTGGAGCGAGATCAGCACACCGGCGAGCAACGGGCCGACGACCTGCCCCACATTGCCAACGGTGAAGTTCAACGTATTCGCCGAAGCGACCAGATCCGAGGGGACAATGCGCGGAATGATCGCGCCGCGCGCCGAAGACGCGACGGCGAATGCGCCGGCCTGCACAGCGACGAGGCCCAAGATCACGGGCACGCTCTGCAGCCCGATCAGGGTCTGTATCAGCAGCGCGATCGTCACCAGCCACGTTCCGACGGACGACCACAGGTACAGCTGGCTGCGGTCGACCGCGTCAGCAATCGCCCCGCCGTAGAGGCCGAACACGACGATGGGCAGCAGACCGGCGAACCCGACCAGCCCGACCAGTAGCGAGGAGTGCGAGATGGCGTACACCTCGACCGGTACGGCGACCTGGGTGAGCATCGAGCCGATGAATGATGTGCCCTGGCCGACCAATAGCCGTCGGTAGTCCGATATGCGGATGGGCCGGGTGTCGACCGCATGGCGCCGCAGCGCGGCGCGCAAACCGCGTGCTTCCTCGACTGGATCGGCGGGGTCGAGGACCTGCTCATCGAGGTCGGTGTCGGCCGTCGCGCGTTGAGGCTGACTGTCGCCGTTGCTCATGGCGCCAGGCGCTCGATCGTCCACCCGTCCTCGACGCGTCGATAGCGCATCCGATCATGCATCCGATCGGTGCGGCCCTGCCAGAACTCGACTACCTCAGGGCTGATCCGGTAGCCGCCCCAGAACGGTGGCGCGGGAACGTCGGCGCCGGCGAATCGCTCTTCGATCTCTCGGACCTTCTCGTCGAGCTCGGCCCGCGATGCCACAACCTCGGACTGCGGTGACGCCCACGCCCCGATTTGCGAGCCGCGGGGCCGGCCGGCGAAGTACGCCTCAGTCTCTGCTCGCGTGACGACCTCGACTGGCCCGGCGAGCCGAACCTGTCGTTCGAGCGGCAGCCACGCGAACACCGCTGCGGCGTAAGGCCGGTCAGCCAAATCACGCGCCTTCGCCGATTCCTGGTTGGTGTAGAACACGATGCCGCGCTCGTCGAGGCCCTTCACCAGGACCGTGCGCACCGCAGGACGGCCCTCGGGAGTGACTGTCGCGAGCTGGATCGCATTGGCCTCGCCGACCAGGCCGCTCGCGGCCGCCTCGTCGAACCAGGATCGCAGCTGGGTGTACCAGTCCGGTGCCAGCATCTGTTCGCAGAGCTGGCCCAGCAGATAGCTGCGACGTATGGCGGCTGGATCACTCACTCCGTGGATCTTCGCATCTCCCGCTATCGAATAGGTGCGTCAGTGTGAGCAGAATGGTCAATAAGTGACGCCCTCGTCCGACTGCGGGACCTCGCGACTACTCGATCGGAGACGTCAATGGCAGACGACTACAGCCCAGGACTGGAAGGCGTCATCGCCTTCGAGACAGAAATCGCCGAGCCGGACAAGGACGGCGGTGCCCTGCGCTATCGCGGCGTCGATATCGAGGACCTGGCCGGCAAGGTCACGTTCGGCAACGTGTGGGCCCTGCTGGTCGATGGCAAGTTCGGGCCAGGGCTGCCCCCGGCCGAGCCGTTCCCCATCCCGGTGCACACCGGTGACGTTCGCGTCGATGTCCAGGCGGCATTAGCGATGCTCGCACCGATCTGGGGTTACCGCCCGCTGCTGGACGTCAGTGACGGCGAAGCGCGCGACCAGCTGGCCCGGGCCGCGGTAATGGCGCTGTCCTACGTTGCCCAGTCGGCGCGCGGCGTTGGCGTCCCGGCCGTGCCGCAGTCGCGGATCGACCAGTGCCGCACGATCATCGAGCGATTCATGACTCGGTGGCGCGGGGATCCGGATCCCCAGCACGTCAAAGCAGTCGACGCCTATTTCGTCTCCGCCGCAGAGCACGGCATGAACGCCTCGACGTTCACGGCGCGGGTTATCGCCTCTACCGGCGCCGACGTCGCCGCCGCGATGTCTGGTGCCGTTGGCGCGATGAGCGGTCCGCTCCACGGCGGCGCCCCGGCGCGCGTGCTGCCCATGATCGAAGAGGTGGAGCGAACCGGCGATGCCCGCCGCCTGGTATCCGGCATCCTCGACCGGCACGAGCGACTCATGGGCTTCGGCCACCGCGTCTACCGAGCCGAGGACCCGCGCGCCCGGGTGCTGCGCCGAATGTGCCGTGAGCTCAAGGCGCCCCGGTACGAGGCGGCCGAGGCGCTGGAACAAGCGGCGCTGACCGAGCTGCGAGACCGCCGTCCGGACCGCCCCATCGAGACGAACGTCGAGTTCTGGGCGGCCGTGATCCTGGACTTCGCCGAGGTACATCCGCACATGATGCCGGCGATGTTCACCTGCGCCCGAACCGGTGGCTGGTGCGCCCACATCATGGAACAGAAGCGAACTGGGCGGCTGGTCCGGCCGTCCGCTCGGTACATCGGCCCGTCGGCCCGAAAGCCCGCGGATGTCGAGGGCTGGGACGACATCGCGCCGATGGGCTGACAGGAAAGAAACGGCCGGCCACCCGCGGGGGGTCGAGTGGCCGGCGCTCTGCCCCGACGAATCGGGGTGATACGGATGGTTCCACGCAACAGATGTGATCACCGTAAAGCGAACTTGCTGTGCGTGACAATTTGTGGGCACAGCACGGAAATGAGCGCTTTTCCGGCAGCGCTTCCGGTCAGGTTTGCCCAGTTTGTTGGGTTCTAGTGGATTAAGCGGGCATCTCAGGGCTGACCCGCTATCGCCGACCCGAGTCCTCGGCACCGCCCTCGCGATGCTCAAACGGGCGATAATTCGGGGCCCGGCGTGTGCTACCGCGTATCCCAGCCGGGCTCCGTATCGTCGCCCTATGCGAGAGCTGCGCTTCGTCGGACCAGGCGAAGACGGCGACTACGTGATCGTCGAGATCGCCGACGGCGGGGAGGCGTTCAGCTTGCCGATCGACGATGACCTCCGAGGTGCGGTCCGGGAAAACATGGCGCCCGCTCGAGTAGTTCACCCCGAGCAGACACCGATCACGCCGCGTGAGATCCAGGTGCGGGTCCGCGCCGGAGAGGTGCCTGAGCAGATCGCTGAAGCTGCAGGCATGCCTCTCGAACGGGTGCTCCTCTTCGGCCGGCAGGTTCTCGAAGAGCGCGCTCGGATCACCGACGAAGCCCGGCGGGCACGAGCCCGCCGCAATACCGCGGACGGACAGCTGGTCGAGTTTGGGACGGCCGTCGACGGCCGATTTGCGGTGCACGCGATCGAGCCGTCCGACATACGGTGGGACTCCTTGCGCGGCACGGACGGTCAATGGGTGGTATCTGCGGCCTGGCGCGGAACGGACGCTGCCGACCGCATCGCCCGCTGGTCGTTCGCGCTCGCGACCCGGACGCTCACGCCGCTCGACGAGACGGCCGCGGATCTGCTGTCCGATCGCCCGATCCGGCCCATTGTGCGGGCGGTCCCGGACATGCCACCCGACGCGACCCCCGAGGAGACAACCGGTCCCATTCCGTTGCCGCTGGCGCGTGGTGCCGACCCGGGTCCGGGCGCACCGGTCGCGCAGGCGTCCCGCGGCATACGCCCGGCCGCCGGCGAGGACGAGGCCGCTCCGACATTGCCGCTGGCGGGGACCGATCCCCCGGCTGGCCCGGGATCCGCGCGCCGCTCGTCCCGCTCACCTCGGGGTGGCCGGAACCCGGCCACCCCGGCGGCGACGGAGCCAACGGACAACTCGCGGGGCAGTGCGACGGAGCCGGCCGAGCCGCCCGTGACCGAGCATGCCCGGCCGAGCAAACCCAAGGTGCCATCGTGGGACGACATCCTGCTTGGCGTCCGGCGTAATCGCGACTAAGAGTCTGCGGCCCCTCCGCAGCGCTGGCCGGCTCGGTACCGAAAATCGTTCGAGCACATCCGACCGGCTACGTATCGTGAAGCAATGTGAATCGGGCCGCGATGAGACGCGACCCCGGGGCGATCGAAACCCTGCTGCGCCTGCGCCGCTGGACCCGTCCGCACCGTCGCACGATCGCCTTCATGATCGTCACGGCCTGCGGTGCGATGCTCGCGCAAGCTCTGGTTCCGCTCGTCGCGGGGCGAATTGTCGACGGTCCGATCGCGGAGCACGACACCGCAGGTATCTGGCCGTTGGCTGGAGTCGCCCTGATATTCGGCATTGCCGAGGCGGTCCTCTTCTTCGCGCGGCGATACGCAATGGCGAGCGCCGCGCTGGGTCTGGAGACCGACGCTCGGCAGGAACTGTTCGCTCACCTGCAGCGACTGCCCGTGGCGTTTCACGATCGATGGCCGTCGGGCCAGTTGCTGTCACGCGCGACTACTGATCTGTCGACGATCCGGCGATTCGTAGGCTTCGGCTTCGTCTTCTTGATCGCGAATTCGATCACCGCCGTCTTCGTGGTGATCCTGCTCGTGCACCTCCAGCCGATACTCGGCCTGTTCGTGCTGCTGGGCATGGCACCGCTACTCGTGCTCACCCGGAAGTTCGAGCTGCGCTACAGCCGCGATGCACGGCGCGCCCAAGACCTGACCGGTGATCTCGCGACGTCGGTCGAGGAGTCGGCCCTCGGCATTCGAGTGATCAAGTCGTACGGTCGACGCCCGCAGATGCTGGCATCGTTCATCCGTGACGCAAGCGTCTTGCGGGGCGCGGAACTCACCAAAGTCCGCACGCTGGCGAGGTTCTGGGCGCTGCTGGAAGGTCTTCCGCAACTCTTGCTCGCGGGGGTTGCCGGTGGCGGAGTGTTCGCCGCCGCACACGGCACGCTCAGCCCGGGACAACTCGTCGCCTTCCTGACGCTGTACCTGCGGCTGATCTGGCCGATGATCGCCCTCGGCTGGCTGCTTGCCCTCACCCAGGAAGCGGCGTCTGCGGCGCGACGAATCTTCGAGGTACTCGACGAGCAGCCGTCGATCGTCGACCGGCCATCGCCGATGACGCTGCGGTCCGAGCCGCGCGGACTGGAATTCCACGAGGTGCGCTTCCGGTATCCGGATGCCGATGACGACGTGCTCCGCGGCGTCGACTTGACCATCCGCGACGGCGAGACCATGGCACTTGTCGGCGCCACCGGATCCGGCAAGACGACGCTGCTCGAGTTGGTGCCGCGGCTATACGACGTGACTGCCGGATCCATCTCCATCGGCGGATGTGACATTCGCGACCTCCGCCTCGACGAACTGCGCGCCACCGTGGCTACGGCGTTCGAGGATGCGACGTTGTTCTCGGCGAGCGTGCGGGAGAACGTGACGCTGGGCCGGCCGGACGCGAGCGAGGCTAGCCTCGCGGAGGCTCTTGACATCGCGCAGGCGGGCTTCGTCTACCACCTGCCGTTCGGGCTCGACACTCGTATCGGCGAGCAAGGCATGTCGCTATCGGGTGGGCAGCGGCAGCGGCTGGCGCTGGCCCGAGCCGTGCTCGGCCGGCCGCGAGTGCTGGTACTTGACGACCCGCTCTCCGCGTTGGACGTGCAAACCGAAGCCCAGGTGCAGTCGGCATTGCGAAACGTGCTGTCGACAACGACAGCACTTGTGGTGGCCCATCGTCCCTCGACCGTGCTTCTCGCCGATCGGGTGGCGATGCTCGTCGACGGGCGGATCGACGTCGTTGGATCGCACACCGAGCTGCTGGCGGCCGAGCCGCGGTACCGGGCGCTGCTGGCGCAGTCGTCCGAGCTGTCGGCGGTGCCGTCATGAGCGGGCAGGCATCCGATGACCGAGTGCGGGAGGAGGACGTCCACGTGAGCGCCGACTGGCAGGGGTTGCTCACCGAACAGGCGGCGGCTTTCCAGCAGGCCGAGGACCAGTTCACGCCGTCCGGCCGGTCGCAGCTGCGGCACTTGGCCCGCCGTTTGCTCGGCCATCTGCTTCGGCCGCATCGGCGAGCGATCATCGGGGTACTGCTCGTCGCGCTGATCCAGGTCGGCGCGACGATGGCCGCACCCTGGTTGGTCGGCGTCGCGATCGACCGCGCGCTGCCGGCCGCCACCCGCGGGGACTACGCACCGCTCGCCCTCATCACGGCGAGTCTCGTGGTTTGTGCGGTGCTTTCCGGCTGGCTGCGGGCGGTATTCGTGCTGCGGGCCGGCCGGATCGGCCAGGCGATCCTCTTCGATCTGCGTCGGCGCGCATTCGATCACGTACAAGCGCTATCGGTGTCCTTCCATGAGCGGTTCACATCTGGGCGGGTGATCTCCCGGCTGACCTCGGATATCGACACGCTCACCGAGCTGCTCGACTCCGGCCTGGACGGACTGATCACCGCCGCGCTCAACATCGTGGCGATCGCAGTACTGATGTGCTTGCTCGATCTCCCGCTGGCCGCGATTGCTCTGGCGTCGCTGATCCCGTTGACCGTGCTCTACCGCTGGTTCGCGTCGCGGGCTCCCGTCGCGTTCCGACGCACTCGGGAAACCGTTGCCACGCTGATCGTCAACTTCGTGGAGACCTTCAACGGCATCCGCGCGGTGCAGGCGTTCCGCCGCGAGCGGCGCAACGACAGGTTGTTCGCCGGGCTTAACGGCCGCTACCAAGACGCCAATGCCGCGGCCTTCCGCTTGCACGCGGTGTTCATTCCGGGTAGCGCCTTGATCGGGAACATCGCCATGGTCAGCGTGCTGATCATCGGCGGCTACCGGGTCGCGAATGGCAGCCTCGATCTCGGCGTGTTGACGGCGTTCCTCCTGTACGTGCGGCAGTTCTACGACCCGATGGAGGATGTGGCCGTCTTCTACAACTCCCTGCAGTCAGCGACAGCCGCCTTGGAGAAGATCGCCGCGGTGCTGGCTGAGGATCCGGCGGTACCGGAGCCGGTTAAACCGACCCCGCTCTCCCGACCGCTGCGTGGATCGGTCGACCTCGACGGGGTCGCGTTCGGCTACCGACCGGACCGTCGAGTTCTGCCGGAGTTCGATCTGCACGTACCCGCCGGACAGACCGTGGCGCTGGTCGGTGCGACCGGTGCCGGCAAGTCGACTATCGCCAAGCTGATCTCCCGCTTCTACGACCCAGTCGCCGGGAGCGTGCGCTTGGACGGCGTTGACCTCCGGCAGATCGCCGAGGCCGATCTGCGCGAGGCAGTCGTCATGGTTACCCAGGACGGCTTCCTGTTCGCCGGATCGGTCGCCGACAACATCGCCTTCGGCCGTCCCGGCTCAACCGCGGCGGACGTCGAAGCGGCTGCCCGCGCCGTTGGGGCGCACGACTTCATCGAGCGGCTACCTGACGGCTACGCCACCGACGTGCGCAAGCGGGGCGGCCGGCTGTCTGCGGGGCAGCGCCAGCTGGTCGCTTTCGCGCGGGCGTTCCTTGCCGACCCGGCCGTGCTCATCCTCGACGAGGCGACCTCATCGCTCGACGTGCCAACCGAGCGAGCCGTTCAGCGAGCCCTGCGCACCGTGCTGCATGACCGCACCGCGCTGATCATCGCCCATCGGCTGTCGACCGTGGAGATCGCCGACCGGGTGCTCGTCCTCGACGATGGGCGAATCATCGAGGACGGATCCCCCGAATCGCTGATCGCCGAGGCGCAGGGCGAGTTCGCCCAGCTGCACGCCTCCTGGCGGGACTCACTGGTCTAACCGCCGTCACCGCGGCGTGCCGCGCGCTGACGGGACAGAAGTGAACTCCTGACTACCTCAGGAGTTCACTCTCGTCACGTGGCTGCGCGGGAGCCGACGGTCTGTGGACAACGCACGACGTCGATTGCCCGCAATGCGCCATGGTGTCGGCGTGCTCTCGGCGGACCCGGTGCCGATTCTGCAGCGACTCGGCGGCTGCAGCCGTCGGGCTGTGCTGTTCGACGAAGGCGTGAGCGAGCGTGGGCTGGCCCGAGCGGCGGCTGCGGGACACGTCCGGCGCTGTGGCCGCGGCGTGTATGCCCTGCCGGGAGCCGACCCCGCCATCGTGGTGGCCATCCGTTGCGGCGGCATCCTGACATGCGCCTCGGGAGCTGACGCACTCGGGCTCGCCGTTCTTGCGCCGCCGCGACGCATCCACGTCGCGACGCGGAACAACCCGGTAGGGCTCACCTGCCCCCCGGTGCTGCACCGTGGCCGCGCCCGCCGCTACGACGGGCCACTACCGGTAGCCAGCGCGCTGGACTGCGCCGCGCAGGCACTGCGCTGTCTGGCCCCGATGGCCGCCCTCGTCATCGTGGATAGCGCGCTCGCCGGCCGTCGAGTCACTGTGCACGAACTCCGGGTGCGGCTCGGCACTAAGGGATCATCGGCGGCGGCCCGAACGCTGCTTACCCTCGCCGACGCGAACAGTGAATCGCCGTTGGAGACAATCGCCCGCGTCTTGCTGCGGGTACACGGGCTGGACGTGCGGACGCAGGTGTACCTCGAGGGCGTCGGCCGGGTTGACCTGCTCGTCGAAGGAGTCTTGGTCGTGGAACTCGATGGATTCGAGCATCACTCGGATCGGGCGCACTACCGAAACGACCGACGGCGCGCGAACGCGCTGACATGCATCGGGCTGCGCCTAGTCCGATTCACTTACGAGGACGTCGTGCACAGGCCGAGCTGGGTCGTGGCGTGCGTGCTCGAGGCGCTTCGCGCCAATGCCACGTCATCCAGCTCCCAGCACCGTCGCTTCCCGCGCGTTGATGGGACAGATATCAACTCCTGAGGTGATCAGGAGTAGTCATGCGTACCGTGCGCGCGCGAATCGACGCGACGCGGCATGATCCGCGCGTCACCCGTTAAGTGCGCAAACGTGACGGCGGCCGCAGTCGCGACGTTGAGCGAGTCGACGCCCGGCGCCATCGGGATACGGACGCATGCATCGGCGGCGGACCTAGCCGCGGCGGTCAGGCCGGGACCCTCAGCGCCGAGCAAGACCGCCCAGCGGTCCGGCGGCGCGACTGAAGTCAGTGGCATCGCCTCGTTCCGAGGCGTCAACGCCAATAGCGTGAAGCCGATCTCCCGCAGCGTTTCCAGCGCCACCGGCCACGGATCGGGCACCACGGCGAAGGGCACATGCAATACGTGACCCATCGACACCCGGACACTCCGCCGGTAGAGCGGATCGGCGCAGCGCGCATCGAGCAGGACCGCGTCCACGCCGAACGCTGCGGCGTTGCGAAACAGCGAACCGAGGTTCTCGAAATCGTTCAGCGACTCCAGGACCGCGACCCGGGTGGCTCCAGGGAGAACGTCCGCAACGGAGGCGGCCGGCAGTCGGTTTGCCGATGCGAGGACCCCGCGGGTCAGGCGAAAACCCACCACATCCGACAAGCACCATCGATCGGCGGAAAACACCGGCAGGTCCGGAAAGCCGGCTAGCAGGTTCGCGAGCGCGTCGAGCCGAGTCGCCTCACCGAATACTGCTCGCGGTTGGTAGCGGGACGTGAGCAGTCGCTCGACCACGGCAACGCCTTCAGCGATGACAACGCCACGCCGATCCGGCCGCACGTCCGCATCGGTGAGATCGCGGAAATCCGCTAACCGCGGATCGGCTGGATCGGTGACTTCGACCGGGAGCGACACAGACCGGCGCGGCTACAAGAACAGGCCGCACTCGCCGAGCATGAACTCGACCCGCAGCCGTTCCAGATCCCGTTGCTGTCCGGCCGGTATCGCGTTCAACGTGGTGGCCACTTCGAGCTCGGCGCAGGCAATGAGCAGGACTTCGTCGTAGGCTCGCTGGACGCCAGCCACGCGGACATACGACGCTCCCTTGGGCAAACGTTCGAGCTGACGGCGCAATCGCCGCAGATCAGCCGCGACCTGCTGGATCGGCGGACGCTTTGGCTGGTCGGACTCAGGCCAACTTGCTCCGCCCAGTTCCGCTTGCCAAAGACGGAGGTCACGCCGGTGGCCGAAAACGCCCACCAGACGACTATAGGAGGCAGTGGCAGCAAAAGCTCGGCCTAATACCGGCTCGTTATCTTCTCCCACCGATCGGTAACGTCCGCGAGGCGTAGCAAGCCCTGCCGGACGAGATAGAGCGCCATGCCGACCGCCACCGCCATGCACACCAGGCCGCCGCCGATCATCCCCCATCGGGGCCCGACGGTGCTGGCGACCCAGCCGACGATCGGAGCGCCGAGCGGCGTGCCGCCCAGGAAGCACACGAGGTACAAGGCCATGACGCGGCCGCGCATCGTGGCCTCGACGCCCAGCTGGACTGCCGAGTTGGCCGCCGTAGTGAACGTGAGCATGGCCAGACCGACCAGCACGAGCATGAGCGCGGTGCCGCCGAATCCTGGCATCGACCCGGCGATGATCTCCAGCAGGCCGAAGCTCAGCGCCGCGAGGAGCAGGAACAATAGGCTGGGCGGGTCCGACGGCGGGTGGCGAGCACGGCGCCGACGCACGCGCCCACGGCGAGCGCCGTGGACAGCAAACCGTAGCCGGTCGCCGTCCGGTGGAACACCTGCTTGGCGAGCAACGCGGTCGTGATCTGGAAGTTCAGGCCGAACGTGCCGACGACGAACACCAAGATCATTGTGAGCAGTAAGTCCTGCCGGTGCCACACGTAGCGCAGCCCGGCGCGCAGCTGCCCACGGAGGCGGTCGATCGCTGGCGACGGGCGCAACTCGCTGGGGCGCATCAGGGCCAGGCCGGCCAGCACAGCGATGCTCGATATGGCGTTGGCGACGAACGCCCAACCGGTCCCGACCGCGGTGATCATCACGCCCGCGACCGCCGGGCCGAGGATGCGGGCCGAGTTGAAGATCGTCGAGTTGAGGCCGACGGCGTTCGTCAGATCGTCGGGGCCCACCATCTCTACCGCGAACGACTGGCGCACCGGTGAATCGACGGCAGACACCAGTCCCAGCAGCAGGGCGAGCACCAGCACCTGCCAGTACTGCACGATCCCCGTGACATCGAGCACGCCCAAGATCAGGGCGATGAGCGCGAGGCCGGTCTGCGTGGCGAGGAGCAGCTTCCGCTTGTCGTAGCGGTCGGCGAGCACGCCGCCCCACAGTCCGAATAGCAACGAGGGCAGGAACTGCAGCGCGGTGACGATGCCGAGCGCGGTACCAGAGTTGGTGAGCTCGAGAACAAGCCAATCCTGTGCGACCCGCTGCATCCAGGTCCCGGTGAGCGAGACGAGTTGCCCTGCGGCGTACAACCGATAGTTCCGGACCCGCAGCGACCGGAACATTCCCGTCGACGGAGCAGCGATCGATGAGTCGGGTGGCGAGGTGGAGGCAGGAGAAGTGGCGACCGCCGTCACTGCTCGGCCAGCTTGTCGAGCACGGGCACGACGGAGAGCAGCAACGCTAGCTCGTCCTCCGTCAGTTCGGCCAAGCGCCGGGAAAGCCACGCGTCACGAGACCGACGCTCGGAGTCGAGCAGGTCGATCCCGGGCTGAGCGAGCACGATGATGGCCTGCCGACGGTCGGTCGGATGCGCCTGCCGCGTCACGAGGCCACGGTCTTCGAGAAGCGCGAGCACCTTCGTCATCGACGGAGGCTGAACCCGCTCGATCCCTGCGAGCTCGCCCGGGCTCATCGGCCCGTGCTTGCGCAGCGTGGCCAGCGCGGAAAGCTGAGTAAGAGTGACCGACATGTCGACGCGCTGGTTGCGGATCAACCTGGTCAGACGCAACAGCGCCGGGCGCAGCTGTGAGGCCAGCTCGGCCGGCGTCATGCTGACTATTGCGGTGTCCACATAGTTAGTTTACCTAACTTTCTGCTTCCGGGCCAGTGGCCTCGACGGGTAGCGTCCGAGGGCATGGCGAGTCCGGAACGCCCCGAGCCGCTGCAGCCACCCCCGGTCGACTCGGCCCGAGTCATCGGTATCGGTACCGCCATATGGTTCGTCGCTTTCGTCGCGCTACTACCTTGGTGGAACTGGCTGGAACGACATGATCATCAGGTCTGGCTGTGGACCTGCCTCGCCGGCTGGCTACTCGGGCTCGCCGGCCTCGTCGTCCTCACTCGGCACAAGCGCGCCGGGCGGACCGTCTAAACCATGGCGCTTAGCGAGATGCGGTACGCACAGCCGCGTCGGAGTGCGCCCCGCAGCCGTACTCGACGCTGATAACGCGTCCGTCGGCAGGCGAAAGCCCGTTGGTGCAAACGCCGAAGGCGGCACGCAGCGATCCCGCGACCGGAACGCAGAACGCACAGGTGCCACAGTGCGCGGGGGCGCTGCGAGCCATCGCGCTGCGTGGGCCGACGTCTCCGGCCGACCACCGCTCGGCCGCCTCGTCCCGACCGTCGCGGGACAGCACCCGTTCGCGCCCGAGACCGAGTTCAAAGGCAACCTCCGCGGCCTGCTCCGCATCGGCCGAATCGTCCGTCGAGAAGAACGCGACTACTACGCGCGGGTCATCGGGATCAGCCGGCAGGAGATCTCCCGGATTGAGATCTCCTGGACGCAGCCGCTCGCTCCACGGCACCCACGCAGGCGCAAGCAGCGCGTCCGGACCGGGCAGCAGTACCACCTCGTCCACCGTGACCGACCTCGAGCGGGGCGCCCGAGTCACGGCCACTGACCAGAACCAGCCGGCGTAGCCAGGGACGTTCGCGGCGAAAAGGTGCGTAACGAGACGGTCTCCCTCGGCGTGAGCGGCCTGATGCTCGCCAACTGACTCGCCGCCAACCTCAACGGCTGCTTGCCGGGCCACGTCGACCGCCGCCGCGCACACCGCATCGGGCTTCCCATGGGTACGCACAGAATCAACTGCCTCGGCGATGCGCATGGAGCCCATTGTGACAAAGAGCCTCGGCCGATACCCATCGGTACGGCAGGATGGAACCGTGCCACGCAAGACCTCCGGAGGCGACCGCTCGGCCGGGCGGTTCTCCAAGTCTGCGCATACCCACCATCCCGTATCTCGTCAGCCGGCGGCGCCAATCCCGCCCGGGTACTCGCCGCAGTCGCGACCGCCGACAGGTCCCTCGACCCCGCAGAGCCCGGCTCCGGCCGGGGAGTTCGAGCGGCCGACATACCACCGCAGCCAGTCGGCAATCAACGGGCCTCAACAGAAGCGCGGCATCGTCGGAGGCAGCAACCAGCTAGCCCGAAGCGTCACCCGCAAGGTGATCACCGCGAGCACCGCCAACGGCGCCGGCGAGTCCGGACTCAGCCACCTGATCTGGAACCAGGTGTTGTCGTACGGCGCCGACGCGATGGTCACGGTCGCGCTCGCCGGCACGGTGTTCTTCGGCGCCTCACCGCATGCGCAGCGCGGCAACGTGCTGCTCTACCTGTTGGTCACGATGGCACCATTCGCGCTGATCGCCCCGGTCATCGGGCCGGCCCTGGACCGCTTCCAGCACGGGCGGCGCTGGGCGATGGGCGCGTCGGCGATCGGTCGCGGCGTCCTCGCCTTGATCATGGCCGGACATCCGACGAACCTGCTGGTGCTCTACCCGTGCGCGCTCGGATCGTTGGTGCTCTCCAAGGCCTACAGCGTCATCCGGGCCGCGGCTGCGCCGAGGCTCGTCCCGCCCGGGATGACGCTCGTCGAGGCGAACGCCCGGCTGTCGTTCTTCGGGCTGGCGTCCGCCCTTGTCGGGGGCGGCCTGGTTGCCGCGGTGATCAAGCTGTCCGGGTCGTACACCGCCGGGCTCGTCGTGACTGCGGTCGGATTCGCCATCTGCGCGTTCTTCGCCTTTCGGTTGCCCAGACAGGTCGACTCGACGCGGAATCCCGGGCAGCCGCGGCGCTCGGTCACGCGGTCCAAAGCGCCGTCAGCTCGGGGCATCCGGCAGTGGGCCCAGCGCGGCCTCCCGCCCCAGGTCATCACGTCATTGCAGGGCGAAGCGACTCTGCGGTTCCTCTCGGGCTTCCTCACCGTCTTCCTGGCGTTCTACATCGAGACGACCTCGCACGGATACACAGCCGCGCTGGCATTGGCTGGGCTGGTCGGCGCCGCCGGGTTGGGCAACTTCGTAGGAACCGCTACCGGCACCCGCATGACCCTCGCCCGGCCAGAGTTGATCATTCTCATCGGTGCCGCGTCGGCCGCTGTGGTGTGCCTGCTCACGGCCGTGCTGTTCAGCACCTGGTTCGCCATCCTCGCAATGCTGCTCAGCGCGGTTGCCAACGCGCTGTCCAAGATCTCGCTCGACTCGGTCATCCAGCGGGACGTCAACGAGACGATGCGTTCGAGCGCCTTCGGCCGATCCGAGACGTTCCTGCAGCTCGCATGGGTCCTCGGGGCAACCATCGGCGTGGTGCTTCCCGCCGACAACGGGGCGGTGGGGTTCTGGGTAGCGGGCGGCGTCGTCGCTGTGGTCACCACGGTCGTCGCCCTGCACGGCCGCGCCGCGTCCCGCGCGGTTGCCGACCATACGCACCTGCCGCATGCACCCGGTACCGTGGCGCCCGGTCAGCCGAACCCGTAGAGAGCCTCCGACTGATGCCCGTCCAGCCTGCCCGACGCTCTCGGCGTGCACCGCTCGCGACCCTTGCTGCGGCCGCCGCGGCCGCCGGGGTGCTCACCGCCTGCGAGAAACCGCTCCCGCAGGTCACCGTGGTCGGCGCCGGTCGAGTAGTAAGCGTGGCACCCTCGTCCTATTGCTTCGACGCAAACTCGTGCCGGAAACCGGGCGCCAACCGGCTGGCGGTCGTGACCGTGCCGGCTGACGAGAAGATCCTGGTCGACGTCCCTCGCGCGGTGAAGAGTCGGGGCTGGCAGGTGCGGGCGCTCAGCCTGACCGACGATGGCAAGCAGATCGGCAGTAGTGGACCAATCACCGACTCCCACTCGTACAAAGTGACCAGCGGAGCGGGTGGCGGCGCACCGTTCATCGTCGAGGTGGACCAACTACGCAACGGACAAGCCGACGGCAGCAAATGGAGCTTCCTGGTGTCCGTGTCCACGACCGGATCGTGAGAGTTCTGGTCGCCACCGCGGTGGCCGCGGAGCAGGCCGCCTGCGAGCGAACGCCAGCCGATGTCCACGCGGTCGGCGTCGGTCCGGCCGCCGCAGCTGCCGGCACCGCGGCCTTGCTCGCGCAATACGATTACGACCTTGTGATCTGCGCGGGCATCGCAGGTGGGCTCAACGGAACCGGGGTCGGTCAAGTCGTGGTCGCCGATCAGATCGTGTTCGCCGGCCTCGGTGCCGAGACGCCCGAGGGATTCCGTCCGCTGTCTGCGCTTGGATTCGGACACGAGTGCTACCCAGTGGACGCCGACCTGGCCCGGCAACTCGCACATCGAACCGGAGGGGTACTCGGCACCGTGTTAACAGTGACCACCGTCACCGGTTCGGAGGACAGCCTGGCGACACTCCGGCGACGTCATCCCGACGCTCGAGCGGAGGCCATGGAGGGAGCTGGCGTTGCCGCTGCGGCCGCGCGGTTCGGGGTGCCGTACGCCGAACTGCGGTCGATCAGCAACGTCGTCGGGCCACGCGACCGGACCAGCTGGCAGATAGACGCCGCGCTGTTGAATCTGAGCCGGGCGGTGGCCGCAATCGGAGACCTCACATGAAGCTCGCCTTCTCCCCGTGCCCCAACGACACCTTCGTCTTTCATGCCTGGACTCACGGCTTGCTCGACGGCGCGCCGACGACCGAGGTCACTTATGCCGACATCGACGTGACGAACACGGCGGCCGAGCGCGGCGAGTTCGACATGATCAAGGTGTCATATGCGGCGCTGCCATGGCTCATGGATCGTTACACGCTCTTGCCGTGCGGCGGGGCGGTGGGCCGCGGCTGCGGACCACTTGTGGTCACCCGTGGCGACGGACCGATCGAGCTAGGCGGTCGCCGGGTAGCGGTGCCGAGCGAGCGGTCGACCGCATATCTGCTGTTCCGCCTGTGGACGAGCGCGCACGAGCCGGCAGCCATCGACGTCGTGCCGTTCGCCCAGATCATGCCCGCGGTGCGCGCGGGCAGGTACGACGCCGGGCTGGTCATTCACGAGGCGCGCTTCACCTATCCCGACTACAACCTCACGGCGGTTGCGGATCTCGGCGCCTGGTGGGAGGCGAACACCGGTCTACCCATCCCACTTGGTGCGATCCTCGCCCGCCGGGAGCTGGATGCGGCCCGGCTGTCCGACGTGCTGCGGACATCGGTGGAATACGCCTGGGCGCACCCTGAGGAATCAGTCGCGTACGTCGCCGAGCATGCGGCCGAGATGTCGCGGGATGTACAGGCGCGCCACATCGAACTCTATGTCAACGACTACACCCGCGACCTCGGCATCGACGGGTACGCCGCGGCCGAGACCTTGCTCGCCCGCGCGCACGCTGCCGGACTCACGCCGAGCGCCCCAGCCCTGCGGTGATCGAACGCGGCCACAAGCCGCTCAGGCGTCGAGGTTGTCGGCAAACGCGCGGAGCAACCCGGCGACCTTGCGGGCCTCACCCTTGTCGGGATAGCGCCCTCGACGGAGCGAGTTCGACGTGCTGTCGAGCATCTTGATCAAATCCTCGACGAGTGGCGCCATCTCCTCGGCCGGTTTTCGGGTGGCCCTGACCACTGACGGCACCGGGTCGAGCACCCTGACCGACAACGCTTGATTGCCCTTGCGTCCCTGCACGATTCCGAACTCGACCCGCTGCCCCGGCTTGAGCTCGGTGACCCCGCCGGGTAGGGCGTCACGATGGACGAATACGTCCTCTCCATCGTCCTCGGCGAGAAAGCCAAAGCCCTTGTCCGCGTTGAACCACTTCACCTTGCCGGTAGGCACCGGTACTCCCTGCTTGTCGATTGGTCGTGACGTCCGGCTGGACGCACAGAAGGCACCGCACCTGCGGCGCCTCCCCTGCACAGGTTACTGCGTCGCGTATTGGGTTGGCATAGCGATTGTGCTCGGCTGGGGAGGAAGGCGCACTCTTCGCAGGCCGATAAATGCTGGCGTGCCCGGCTTGCCGGATACGCCGAAGACGTCGAGCGCATTGGACTACGACTCAGGCGCGGCCGGCTCGGTCGGCGACCGCTCACCGAGCCAAATGTAGGCGCGGGCACGCGCGGCAGCCGGCAATTCCGGTGCCTCCAGCAACCGATGAGCAAGGCGACGATCTCCGGTGAGGGCACGGAAGGTTTCACCCAGTGTGACTCCGTGGCTCGGACGATGCACCACCTCGATGCGATCACCCGTACCCACGTCTCCCTCGGTGATGATCCGCAGGTACGCGCCGGGTCGACCGGCTTGCGTGAAGCGGCGGATCATGTGGGGCACTTCCCAGAAGCCGGCGAGCGTTCGACAGGGAATGCGTGGACTGCTGACCTCCAGGACCGCGCTTCCGATTGCCCATCGTTCGCCGATGACCGCGCCCGTCTGGTCGAGGCCCTCGGTGGTGAGGTTCTCGCCGAATTGACCAGGTTGGACCAGGCGGTCGAGTTCGCGGGCCCACCAGGCTGCATCCTCCGTCGCGTAGGCGTATACGGCCTGGTCGTGGCCGCCGTGATGCTCGACGTCGCAGACAGCATCCCCGTCGACCTGGTCGTTGGCGAGCCGCACCCGGTGAGCCACCGGCCGTTTGTCGATGCCGGTGCGGCCGACCGCCTGCTTCCAACCCGGCGTGCGCACGCGGGCGAGGTTGACCGAGATCAGCGAAGCCACGCGTCCGGACACTAGCCTTCCTTGCATGGCAGACTGGTATGTCTGCCCAAATTCCTCGAGTCCCGAAGGTGGCGCCGATGGCTCGCAAGGACGACAACCCCGTCCGCCCGTATCGAGCCGGGCAACCCCCGCAGACCGACTTCCTCGTTTCGGAGTTCGCGGCGGACAGCGCCGGCCCCCATTCACCGTTCGGCGAAGACGTGCAGTTTCCTCTAAGACTCGACCACTTGCGTTACGTGCACCCTGGCCGGGCCGACCGTCCACACCTGGCGGGCGGCCGCTAACACCGGATGGCCGAACAGGGCGCCGACCAGGCGCAGCGCGGCCGCGCATCCTCGCTCGCCGAGTGGCTGCGGCGTCGAAGCGACGAGCAACTGATCGATCTGCTCCGCCGGCGACCCGACGTCGCCTTGCCCGCGCCGGCCGACATCGCAACGCTCGCGAGCCGCGTTGGGGTGCGCAGTTCCGTGCAGCGAGCGGTGGACGCGCTGGACGCGTTCACATTGCGCGTCCTTGAGGCCCGCGTGCTGCTCCCCGAACGCGCCCTGCCTGCCGACGCGCTTGTGCGGTTGTTGCCTACGGTGACCGCGAGCAGGTTGTCGCAGGCGCTGGACGAGCTACGGGCTCTCGCACTCGTGTGGGGCGGCGACGACGGGCTGCATCTGGTGGCAAGCGTGCCGGACGCGGTGGGTCCGTACCCGGCTGGACTCGGTCGCCCGGCTGCCCGCCTCCTCGCAGCGGTGTCGGACCTCGCGCTTGCCCCGGTGCTACGTACGCTCGGACTGCCACCCGCGACCCAACCTCGCTCCGCCGAGGAAGTGGCGCGCGTGCTGGGCTCTCCCAACCGGGTCGCCGCGATGCTCGACGAACTCGAGCCGGCCGAGCGGGACGTCGTACAGCGGCTCGCCGCGGGGCCGCCGATCGGCACCGTCGGCGATGCGCTACTCCCAGTGGACGGAGCCAGCGACGCGACGCCGCCGCGCCGGCTGATCGCGCGCGGTCTGCTGATCCCCATTGACATGCAGACTGTCGAGTTGCCGCGGGAGGTCGGGCTCGTGGTGCGGGGGGCCGAACCGGTCGGTGCGGTGTCGCCGGATCCGCCGCCAATTCCGACCATCGACCGCGCACCCGAAGAGCTGGATCGACTCGGGGCCACCGCGGTCCTCGACACGGTGCGTCTCGCCGAGGCGCTCGGTGCCGAGTGGACCCATCGGCCCGCGCCAGCGCTGCGGGGGGGCGGGGTCGGGGTCCGCGAGTTGCGCCGTGCGGCCCGGACCCTCGATGTGGGCGAGAACGTTGCCGCCGTCCTGCTCGAAACCGCGGCCGCGGCCGGCCTCGTCGCGGCTCGCGGCGGTCTGGAACCGGCGTTCCTTCCCACAACGGACTTCGACAGCTGGCGAAACCGTGATCCTGCCGACCGATGGCTCGTGCTCGCCGCAGCCTGGCTCACGATGACTCGGCAACCCAGCCTCGTCGGCCTCCGCGACGAACGTGATCGATTGATCACCGCCCTGGGTCCGGACGCTGAGCGCGGGACGGTTCCCGCCGTGCGCCGCACCGCCCTAAGTGCGCTTGGTGACATCCCGCCCGGCAGTACTCCGATCAACCGCGGAGTCGTCCTTGACCGCCTGCGTTGGCTGGCTCCGCGCCGGGCGCCCGGACAACGTCCGATGGTCGAGGCTGTGTTAGCCGAGGCTGACCAGCTTGGGGTGACGGCAGCTGGCGGACTGACCAGCTACGGTCGCGCCCTGCTGACCGGGGCACGCGCGGCGGCTGCTACCTCGGTACGGCAGGCGCTACCGCCTCCGGTCGACGACTTCCTCATTCAGCCGGACCTCACCGTCGTTGTGCCGGGACCGCCCACGACCGAGTTAGCCCGCGAGCTGGGCTTGGCGGCGGATCTGGAGTCGACCGGCGGTGCAAACGTGTACCGCGTCACCGAGATGTCGGTGCGCCGGGCGCTGGACTCCGGGCGCAGCGGCGCGGACCTGGCAACGCTGTTCACACAACGTTCGCGTACGCCGGTCCCGCAGGCCCTGAGCTACCTGATCGACGACGTCGCCAAGCGGCACGGCTTGCTGCGATCGGGCGCCGCGACCGCATACCTGCGCTGCGACGACGAGTCGTTGCTGACCCGGGTCATCGCCGACCGCTCCGTGAGCAGCCTGGATTTCCGCCGCATTTCGCCGACTGTCGCCATTTCGCCCGCGCCGGTCAACCGGGTGCTGGAGGTTCTTCGGGCCGCGAACTACGCACCCGCCGGGGAGGCACCGGACGGGCAGGCGTTGAGCCTCGACGCGCGTCCGCCACGAGCGACCGCGCGGTCGTCAGCTCGCATCAGCCGGCTACGGCCTGCGAGTAACACCGCGAACCACCTGACCGAAGTGGTGAACCGGCTGCGCGCAGGCGACCAGATCTCGGAGCTCAGCCGCAGGGTCCAAACACCCGTCTCGACGGTGCCGGGCGTGACGACCGCGTCCACGCTCGCGCTGCTCCGCGACGCGATCCGTAGGAGCCAAACCGTGTGGCTGGGCTATGTGGACGCGCACGGGAGCGCGTCACGACATACGATCGCGCCTATCTCACTGGGTGGCGGCATGGTGCGCGGCATCGACGCCTCCTCCGGGCGCCTGGAGTCGTTCGCGTTGCACCACATCACCGGGGTTGGCGCTCTCGAGCCGAACGGCATCCTGCCGCGGGCAGCGGAGCGCGAGGATCACTAGCGCCGACGGCAACCGCGCCCTGGGCTCGGCTGCCACCGTGGTGGCGGACGGTCGCCTGGACGCTGCAACTGCAGGCGGCCCGGGCGGTCGCTGCGAAGGAGGGGTGACGGCGAATGTCCTCGGCCCGCTGGATCGCGTGGCCGATCTGGCGCGGGACGGACTCGCGCAAGCGAGAGCAGCGGTCGGAACGCTCCGCGATCCCGTCGGGCTCAGCGTGAATGATCTCGGCGCGCTCGTGGACCGACATCCGGGCGATGCCAGGCTGCAAGTCACTGGCGATCCGGCCTCGGTCAGTCCGGAAGCCGGGCACGCGGCCTATGAGCAGTGCAGGAGGCACTGACCAACGCGGCTCGTTACGCGCCCGGATCGCATGTCACCGTGTCGCTCTGCTGGATGGCCATGTCGCTCGTCGTGCGGATCGAGAACATGGGTCCGGGTCCGGGTCACGAGGTGGTGCACGGCCAGGGCAGCGGACTCGCGCTCGCCGGCATGCACGAACGGTTGGCGGCAGTGGGCGGCACCCTGCAGGCCGGTCCGCGCCCGGGCCCACGATCACCAGCGGCAGGATGATGGCCCGCTTGTCGAACCGGCTCTCCCGAACCTGGCGAAGCACGATGAGGATAAGAACACTGTCTACGAGGTAGTCGATGAATGTCATGCCATCAAGACTCACCAAAATCCGCTCTCAGCGAATCAACCCAGGTGGAGCCCAGGTGGAACATCGCCCACTACCCCCAGGTTGAGACAATGAGCTGTCACCCTCGACCCGGGAAGGTTTATGACTCTGCCGCCCGTCGCCGCTCCCCGCTTCCCACCTGCACCCCGCCCTCGGGCCCTGCGGGCCCTGCGATGCTCCGCGGAGAACGGCTCCTCATGAGCGATGGCCCACTGATCGTCCAATCCGACAAGACGCTGCTCCTCGAGGTCGACCATCCGCTTGCCGCTGACGCGCGCGGCGCGATCGCCCCGTTCGCAGAGCTTGAACGCTCGCCCGAGCATGTCCATACCTACCGCGTGACCCCGCTCGGGCTGTGGAACGCGCGGGCCGCGGGCCACGACGCCGAGCAGGTCGTCGACGCGCTCGTTCGATACAGCCGCTACGCGGTGCCGCACGCACTGTTGGTGGACGTCGCCGACACCATGGATCGGTATGGGCGGCTCCAGCTGGTCAAGCACCCGACCCACGGCCTGGTGCTGCTGTCGCTGGACCGGGCCGTGCTCGAGGAGGTGCTCCGGAACAAGAAGATCGCGCCCATGCTCGGGCAGCGCATGGACGACGACACGGTGCTTGTTCACTCGTCGGAACGCGGACGGCTCAAGCAGGCCCTGCTGCGGGTCGGTTGGCCCGCTGAGGATCTCGCGGGATACGTCAACGGCGAGGCACACGACATCGAGTTGCGCCAGGATGGCTGGCAGCTGCGTGACTACCAGCGAGAAGCCGTAGCGTCCTTCTGGGCCGGAGGCTCCGGTGTTGTTGTGCTTCCCTGCGGAGCGGGCAAGACGCTCGTTGGAGCGGCGGCGATGGCCGAGGCCTGCGCTACGACGTTGATCCTGGTCACGAACACGGTTGCGGGTCGGCAATGGAAGCGGGAACTCATTGCTCGAACGTCGCTCACCGACGCCGAGATCGGTGAGTACTCCGGAGAACGCAAGGAGATTCGACCCGTCACGGTCGCCACATACCAGATCATGACCACGCGCCGTAACGGCGATTACCGGCATCTCGAGCTGTTCGATTCCCGCGACTGGGGCCTGATCATCTATGACGAGGTGCATCTCCTACCGGCGCCGATCTTCCGGCTGACTGCCGATCTGCAATCCCGTCGACGGCTGGGCTTGACCGCGACCCTCATCCGCGAGGACGGCCGCGAAGGTGATGTCTTCAGCCTTATCGGCCCGAAGCGGTACGACGCGCCGTGGAAGGACATCGAGAACCAGGGCTGGATCGCCCCAGCCGACTGCACCGAGGTTCGGGTCACGCTCACCGACGCCGAACGGATGGGCTACGCGACCGCCGAGCCGGAGGATCGTTATCGCATCGCCGCGACGGCACGAACCAAGTTGCCGGTGATCCGTCGCATCGTGGACCATCATTCGGACGACCAGGTTCTCGTCATAGGCGCCTACCTCGATCAGCTCGACGAAGTGGCCGCCGAGTTGGATGGCGCGCCGATCATCCAGGGCTCGACCACGAATCGCGAGCGAGAACGGCTCTACGACGAGTTCCGGCGCGGCGAGCAGCGCGTTCTCGTCGTCAGCAAGGTCGCAAACTTCTCCATCGACCTCCCGGAGGCCGCGGTCGCCGTTCAGATCTCCGGCACCTTCGGCTCCCGTCAGGAGGAGGCTCAGCGCCTCGGCCGGGTGCTGCGCCCCAAGCACGACGGTCGACAGGCGCACTTCTACACGGTTGTGGCTCGCGACACCCTGGACGCCGACTACGCATCCCACCGGCAGCGGTTTCTTGCCGAACAAGGCTACGGCTACACGATCGTCGACGCTGACGACCTGCTGCGCCCGTTGTGATCTAGAGCGGCGCCTCGTCGATAGGGCCAGCCGGCAGGCACGCCCGACCTCGTCCAATCGGAAGATGACACCGTGGAAATCGCACTGGAGATCGTCGGTCTCGTCATCGTCGTGGGTGTCGTGGCCGGAATGGCCGAACGGCTCAACTGGTCGCCGCCACTCGTCCTCGTGATCGTCGGCGTCATCGTTTCGTTCATCCCCGGAGTGCCAAGGGTTGAGATCGACCCCGACGTGGTCCTTTTCGGCCTCTTGCCACCGCTCCTCTACTCGGCCGCGATCCGGACGTCTCTCGTGGATTTCAAGGCGAACCGGAACGCCATCATCCTGTTGTCGGTCGGCGCGGTCACGTTCACGACGGTCTTCGTCGGCCTTGTCGCCTGGTGGGTTGCCCCTATCACGCTGGCGGCAGCGCTAGCTCTTGGTGCCGTCGTCGCACCCCCCGACGCAGTCGCAGCCAGCGCCATTGCCCGACGAGCCGGGATGCCCCGCCGGATCGTCTCGATCCTGGAGGGCGAGAGCCTGGTCAACGACGCCACCGCGCTCGTCGCGCTCAATGTCGCGATCGCGTCCCTGACCCGAACGGTGACCGTCTTCGAGGTGGGCTGGCGATTCCTGCTTGCCGCAGGAGGCGGGGCCGCGATCGGATTACTGGCCGGCGTGGTGCTGGCGAAGATTCGCAAGCATATTCGGGATCCGGTCCTCGATACGACGCTGTCCTTCGTGGCGCCCTGGGTCGCGTTCGTTCCGGCCGAGGCGATCCACGCCTCCGGGGTGCTGGCTGTCGTGGTCACCGGCCTATTACTCGGGCACAAGTCACCGATACTGCAGACCGCCGGTTCCCGAATCGCCGAAAACACCAACTGGCGCACGATAGCGTTCCTCCTGGAGAACGCGGTGTTTCTGCTGATCGGCCTCGAGCTGCGCACAGTCTTCGAGGGCATCTCGAATACGGACCTCTCCGGGCTCGAGATCGTCGTCACCTGCGTCGCAGTCCTGGTCGCGACTATCGCGGCACGGGCCGTGTGGATCTACGGCATCGTCGTGGTGTTCAAGTACGGCCCGCGCCGGCTGCGAAAGTCCGCATGGGGATGGGACGCCAGCGCAGTCGTGTCCTGGGCGGGCATGCGTGGCGTCGTGACGCTGGCCGCCGCGCTTCTGCTGCCGGCCAGCACCCCGCAACTGCAGCTCCTGCAGCTCGCCGCTTTCACGGTGGTGGCTGGCACCTTGCTGCTGCAAGGATCGACCTTGCCATGGCTCATCCGGCGGCTCGGGCTCACCGGGCCGGACCCCGCCGAGGACGCGCTGCAGGCCGCTTCGCTGGTCAACGCGGCGGCGGAGGCGGGTCTGAAACGGCTCGAACGGGTCAAGACGCCGGAGGATCCTCCGGAGGTTATCGCTGAGCTGAACGAACGGTCCACCCGGCGCTCGAACGCCTTGTGGGAGCGGCTGGGCCGGCCCCAGCAGGAGCTCGAGACTCCACAGGCGACCTATCGGCGGTTGCGGTTAGAGATGCTGGACGCCGAGCGGACGTCGATTCTGGAAGCTCGGGACCGCGGCGGCTACGACGACGAGGTACTGCGGTCCGCGTTGACCGCCGTCGATATCGAGGAATCCATCCTCGACCGAATCGACGACGCTGAGTCGCGCCTGGACGACGAGCTGCGCGCACCTCCTAAACCGTCTGGCGACTGCGCTCATCTCAAGGCGGCACCGCGGGTCGCTGTCGCGCGAACGCCGGGCGCATGCGAGGAGTGCCTCCGCGACGGCACCCGCTGGGTACATCTCCGGCTCTGCCTGGCCTGCGGTCACGTCGGATGCTGCGACTCGTCGGTCGGTCGGCACGCCACTGGTCACTTCAAGGAGACCGCCCACCCGGTGATGCGCAGCATCGAGCCCGGCGAAGCCTGGCGGTGGTGTTACGTCGATCAGCAACTGGGCTGAGAGTCTGGGAAGGCACTAGCGCAGGGGCCCGGCCCAGGGCGGCGCATTACGGCTGGGCTGGTGGATCCGTGTCCCGCTCCTCGCCAGCGGCCGCGGCACGTTCGCGCTTGGCTGCCGCCTTTTGCGCCTTCTCCTCGGCCTTCTGCGCCTTCTCTTCGGCCTTGCGTTCCTGCTTGGCTGCCGCCTTTTCCTCCTTGTCGGCGCCCTTCTGCTGTTGCCGCGTCGCCACATCATCGATTGACTCGATCACCTTGTCGAACGCATCTAGCACGACATCCGTCGTCGCCGACGTGACGGCCCTGGTCTTCTTGGCCGCAGTCTCGCGAAGCGACGACCTGGTGGGCTCGTCCCTGTTCGGCACGTCGTCCGGGTTTGCCATAACACCTTCCTTCGCTGCAGTCGGTTCGGGGGTGCCGTCCTGCCACCGAGCCTAGGGCGGTTCTGGCCGTGCCGTCCGGCGTCATGACGTCAGCTGCCGGTCAAACGAGAAAGGAAGGGGCGGGCCCATCGGACCCGCCCCTTCTCGGAACTTCTTGGACTCTGACCGAGGTCAGAAGTCCATGTCACCGCCCGGCATGCCGCCGCCCCCGGCTGGGCTCGCCGCCTTCTCGGGCTTGTCGGCCACCACGACCTCGGTGGTGAGGAACAGCGCGGCGATGGACGCAGCGTTCTGCAGCGCGGACCGGGTTACCTTCGCCGGCTCGACGATGCCGGCCTCGAACATGTCGACGTACTCGCCGGTCTGTGCGTCCAGGCCATTGTTAGCCGGAAGCGTGGACACCTTCTCCGCGACGACGCCGCCCTCGTGGCCGGCGTTGATCGCAATCTGCTTCAGCGGCGCGGTGAGCGCGACCTTGACGATGTTGGCGCCGGTCGCCTCGTCGCCGGTCAGGTCCAGCTTCTCGAAAGCGGTCGCCGCCGCGTTGGCCAGAGCGACGCCGCCACCAGGAAGCAGACCCTCCTCGACGGCAGCCTTCGCGTTGCGCACGGCGTCCTCGATGCGGTGCTTGCGCTCCTTGAGCTCGACCTCGGTGGCTGCACCGACCTTGATGACCGCGACACCACCGGCGAGCTTGGCCAGCCGCTCCTGCAGCTTCTCCCGGTCGTAGTCGGAGTCGCTCTTGTCGATCTCGGCGCGGATCTGGTTGACCCGGCCCTGGATCTGCTCGGCGTCACCAGCGCCCTCGACGATCGTCGTCTCATCCTTGGTCGTCGTGAGCTTGCGAGCCCGGCCGAGCAGGTCAAGCGTCGCGTTCTCCAGCTTCAGGCCCACCGTCTCGCTGATAACCTCGCCGCCGGTCAGGATGGCGATATCGGCGAGCATCGCCTTGCGACGGTCACCGAAACCCGGCGCCTTGATGGCCACCGACTTGAACGTGCCGCGGATCTTGTTGACGACCAGGGTGGCGAGCGCCTCACCCTCGACGTCCTCGGCGATGATCGCCAGCGGCTTGCCGGTCTGCATCACCTTCTCCAGCAGCGGCAACAGATCCTTAACGTTACTGATCTTGCCTTCGTGGATCAGCAGGTACGGGTCGTCGAGCACCGTCTCCAGACGCTCTGGATCGGTCACGAAGTACTGCGACAGGTGCCCCTTGTCGAAGCGCATGCCTTCGGTGAGCTCCAGCTCCAGGCCGAAGGTGTTGCTCTCCTCGACGGTGATGACGCCTTCCTTGCCGACCTTGTCCATCGCCTCGGCGATGAGCTCGCCGACGCTGTTGTCGGCAGCGGAGATCGACGCGGTCGCGGCGATCTGCTCCTTGGTCTCGACGTCCTTCGCCTGGTTGCCCAGCACCTCGGATACCGACTCGACCGCCTTCTCGATGCCGCGCTTGAGCGCCATCGGGTTGGCGCCGGCAGCCACGTTACGGAGACCTTCCTTGACCAGGGCCTGGGCCAGCACCGTGGCCGTGGTCGTACCGTCACCCGCGACGTCGTCGGTCTTCTTCGCTACTTCCTTGACCAGCTCGGCGCCGATCTTCTCGTACGGGTCTTCGAGCTCGATCTCCTTGGCGATGCTGACTCCGTCGTTGGTGATCGTGGGTGCGCCCCACTTCTTCTCCAACACGACGTTGCGGCCCTTGGGGCCGAGCGTCACCTTCACAGCGTCGGCGAGAATGTTCATCCCGCGCTCGAGGCCCCGGCGGGCCTCCTCATCGAACGCGATCAATTTGGCCATACGGTTGTCGTCCCTTCGATGAACAACACTTTGGGGGTAGGCCGGCGCGCAGTGCCCGCGACGGACGGTGTCCACGGGGACACCTCACCACGACCGGCTGGCACTCAGCCTAGCCGAGTGCCAGTTCAGGTTTAGCACTCACCCCCGGAGAGTGCAAGAAGCGGGACACTGCTGACGTGGACACCCTGCTGGTCGGCCGGCACCGCGAGCTGGCCGAGATCGAGCGGCTGCTCGCGGCGGCCCTCGCCGGCCGCGGGGCCACCGTCCTAGTCACTGGAGAGGCCGGTATCGGCAAGTCGACGGTGCTGGCCGAGGCGCTGTCCCGGGCCCGGGAACGTGGCGTACCAACGGCGGTGGGACGCGCCACGTCGGACGACGACGCGCCGGCACTGTGGCCCTGGTCGCACCTTGTGGCCGAGCTGCGCTCGGCCAACGTCGCCGCGGACCTGGTAGACCCGACCGAAATCTCGCCTGCCCCCGGCGAGTCCGCGGCCACGCTGGCGTTCCGGCGGCGCGACGCCGTCGCGCGAGCGCTGATCGCCGGCGCGCGCGCCGACGGTCTGGTCCTGGGCTTGGAAGACCTGCACTGGGCCGACGAGGAGACCCTCCGGCTGTTCACTCATCTCGCGGCGACCGTGCCCGAGGGCCGCTTGCTGCTGCTCGGAACGAGCCGGGATGCGATGTCCGGCGATACCGACCAGGCCAACCTGTTGCCTTTGTCCGGTCTCGCTGTGCCAGACATCGCGCGGTGGCTGCGCGCGGACTCGGAGGTGGATCCGGCGCGGGCAGCCGAGCTGCGTCGCTACACCGGAGGCAACGCGCTGTTCCTGCGCGAAGTGATCCGGTTGCTGGACCACGAGGAGCAGCTCGAGCGACCCATCGCCGATCTCGGGGTGCCGGACCGGATCCAGCGGCTGGTCAGGCATCGCCTCGGTGATCTGAGCTCCCACTGTCGCACCGTCGTCGGTGCCGCAGCGGTGCTCGGCGACGATCTCGATGGGGCCGTGCTGGGCTCGATCGTGGCGGCCGACGTTGCCGAGGTGGGCCCCGCGGTGGAAGAGGCGCTGTTTGCCGAGCTGCTCGCCGAGGACCCGGCTGAGCCGACGAGGCTGCGGTTCTCCCACGTGCTCGTCCGGCTCGCCTGTTACGAGGATCTCGACCGCGCGACGCGCATCCGCTGGCACGAACGCGCCGCTGAGGTGCTGGGCGGCGCCGGCGACGACCGCCGCGCCGCGGAGGTAGCCCGGCATCGGCTGCGCGCCGCCACCGACTCGGAGTCGACGAGACGCGCCGTGGCGGCCTGCGGGCGAGCCGCGCGGGCCGCCCTTGGCTCGCTCGGCTTCGACGATGCGATCCGGTGGGCGCAAACCGGCCTGGACCTGATCGGCGGGCGGGACTCGGACGACCGGGACGCTCTGGAACTCGATCTGGCAGAGGGCCTGTACCGAGCCGGACGTCCTGAGGATGCGCTGCGTCCCTGCCGAGCCGTCATGGATCGCGCAGCGGCCACCGGACGGGCTGACCTGGCCGCTCGCGCCGCCTTGGTGATCCGCGGCATCGGCGGCCCGGTGGCGGCCGAGGTCCTGACGTTGTGTGACCGGGCCGAAGTTCTGCTTCGTGACGACGAGACCGGAGATCACGCCCAGGTGCTGGCCCAGCGCGCGATTGTGCTCATCGAGTTCGGCCGCATTGCCGAATCGGCCGAACTCGCATCCCGCGCTCTGCAGCTTGCCGAGGCCTCCGAGGATCCGGACGCGCGGTTGCTGGCGCTGCATGCTCGTCACGACGCGCTCGCCGGGCCGGATGACATCGTTGAGCGCCTCGCCGTGGCCGAACGGGCCGGCCAGCTGGCTCGCGGGCGAGCCAACCGCGCCGACGTGGCGTTCTGGGCCCATCTGTGGCGCATCGAGGACAACCTGCAGCTTGGGCGGATGCACGAGGTCGCCCGGAACGAGCGATCTCTCGTCCATCTCGTCGACACGTTGGGCTGGCCGATCGGACGGTGGCACCTCGTTCGGCTGCACGCCGCGCTGGCGTTGATGGGCGGCGACTTCCCGGCTGCGATCGCGGCGACCGAAGAAGGCGTCGAGTTGGCCTTCCGCGGCCAGGACCCGACCGCGCGGCTGCTTTCGCTGGGCTCCCGTCTCAACATCGCCATGTACACCGAGTATCCCGTCCCGCTCGATGGGCATATCGAGGAGATGGCCGCGATCGCTGGTCCAGAGACGCCGCCGATCGGACTCGCCCTCTTCGCCGCCCACTTGGCCTGGCGCGGCGACCTCGCCGCCGCGCATGCGCTGCTGGAGCAGTTGGTACCGCAACTCGCGACGCTGCCTCGAGACGCCCGATGGCTTCCGACCGTGGCGGAGACTGGTGAAGCGTCCGCGCTACTCGGCGATCGGGAGGCGGCCCAGTGGTGTTACGCCGCGCTCAGCCCCTATGCCACCCGCTACCTCATCTCGGCGTCTGGGGTGTGGGGATCAGCGTCCTACTTCCTGGGCGTGCTCGCCGAAGCGATCGGGGATTTCGACAGCGCCATGCGCCACCTCGACGAAGCAGCCCGGCTGGAAGCGGCCATCGGCGCCGTCGTCCAGCAAGCACGAACAGAGTTGGCCTGTGCGCAACTGCTCGTCCGACGCGCGGCCGCGGGCGATCGTGCCCGAGCCAAGTGGCTTGCGACGAACGCCCGACGGGCCGCCGAGAAGCACCGGATGATCTACGTCGCAGCGGACGCTCGCAGGGTCCTCGAGGTGCTGAGAGGGAAAGCGCAAGAACCCGTCGCGGCGCTGACCGCGCGCGAGCGGGAAATCGTCGCGCTCGTGGCGGAAGGACGGTCGAACCGGGACGTCGCCCGTCATCTCGTGCTGTCCGAGCGAACCGTCGAGACGCATGTCCGGAACGCGCTGATGAAGTTGGAGCTCGCCAACCGAACCCAACTTGCGGCGTGGGCCACGCAGGTGGGGCTGACCGAGCGGACTTCCGAGGTTACGTAGTCGCCTCAGTGCCAGTACTGATGGCGGTGGGTGCCATCTAACCGACAGTGATCTCACATCACAAACGGCCGACGGCCACTGATCTTGGGGAGCACACCATGACCACCACTCAAACCATGCCGGTGATCGCCTCCGGCAGCTACGTCCTCGACCCGACGGCCAGCGAGATAGCGATCACGGCCCGCGGCGCGTTCGGCGCTCGCGTGCGGGCAAGCATCGATCTGGTCGACGTCCAGGTCGACGTCGCGGCCGACCCGAGCGCTTCGCGAGCCCAGGCAACGTTCGACATGTCGTCGTTCCAATCGGGCAATGGCCGACGCGACAAGGACATTGTGAATCGGTTCTTCCGCGCCGACGAGAACCCGACGATGAGGTTTACCAGCACCGAGTTACCGGTGGGCGCCGACGGCAGGTGGGAACTGGCCGGCCGGCTCGAGTACCGCGTTGCTTGTGACGTAACCCTGGCGCTGTCCGTGCTTGAGGCGGACGAGCATGGAATCCTCGCTCGCGGCACAGCAACCGTCGACCGCTATGCGTGCGGAGTCACCAAGGGTCGCGGCCTGGTTGGGCGATGGGTCAACGTCATGATCTCGGTACGCCTCCGCCGGGTCTGATCGTTACTCGGCGGTGACGCCGTTGCTGACGTGCCGGACCGCGGGTGCGAGTGGGCGTATTGCGGGCGGCTGCGCGAGCAGGTCCTCGAGTTCGAGCTGCAGGGCACGGAAGAAGTCGTGCCGGAAGTGGGCCTGGACCGCTTCGCCGTCCGCGAACTCTTCCCACATCCAGACGAGGTCCTCGTCGTTGGGGTCGGCGGCCACCGTGAACAGCGTGGTGCCGGGCTCGCCGTCGTCAAGGGTGCGCGCATAGTTGCCCAGGACTCGAACGAGCTCGTCCCGACCGCCTGGCTTCGCGGTCAGCTGAACTAGGGCGCCGAACTCTGCAGTCTCGCTCACGATGATGCCAACGATTCGGCGGGCAGGGACATTCCAGCGTGGACACGAAACGGCCCGACCGTTCACCCGGCCGGGCCGTTCCTGTGCTGAGGTGGTTCAGCCGACGATGCGTACGCCGTCGGCCTGCGGGCCCTTGGGCCCCTGGGCGACTTCGAACTCGACGCGCTGACCCTCGTCCAGGGAGCGGTAGCCGTCGGCCTGGATGGCGGAGTAGTGCACGAACACGTCCTGCCCACCATCCACGGCGATGAAGCCGTAGCCCTTCTCGTTGTTGAACCACTTCACGGTGCCCTGTGCCACGTGCACTCCTTGCTAGGGGCCTGCCGACGCCACACCTTGTGGCACCGGGGTCTTCGTTCCTCGGTCCCGCTTCACCGCAGTGCACGTGATCGCCGGCTAGCCGGGTACCACGTGGTCCTCGTTGTTCGAAACGCTCGTCACTCGACCGAGGCGAAAGGTACACGGCTGGCGCCGAAAGAGCCAGACTGAACCGCAGCGGTGATGCCGCGTAACGCCTGCCGCTCATCGGCGGCCACGGGAGCACCGCTTGCTGTCCGGACGAGCCGCCTGGTCCGCTACTCAGCGCTACGGGCGCGAGAAGCGGCGAACCTGCGTTAGGCAGCTTGCGACGCTCCGACGATCAGGTAAGCCGAACCGCACGAGCCGCATTGCCCTGGCCTTGTACCCCAACGCAGCACGCCCTCGACCGCTTCGGATAACGGCCCCGGACGGGCGCGGTCGCTCTACGTTCGATGATCCGCGCGGTATTCGCTTTTGCGGAAAGAGATTGTCCGTCGAAGGTGTTGAACTTCCGCCCGACTGGCGTCCACTGCCTCTGGACTCACCGGTTCGGACGCCGGAATAGGTCACCGATGCGCAACGCACGGGCGTCAGGTGCCCTTGAGTCGTGCCCTGGGCGCAAGCAAGGTGCGATCGCAGCGCTTACTCGGCAGCTGTCGGCACGATCTTCACGACGGCAACGCCCCGCTAAGCGAGGATCTAACGAGATCCGAAGCGGTGGCTCGGGCGCCGGGCCGCTGCGGGGGCCGATCAGAGTAGTCCCGCGGTGCGGATCGCCTCGACGGTCGGCGGGACAACCGCGGTCAGCTGCGCACCGTCAGACACCGCGTCCAGGGTTTTCAGCCCGTCACCCGTGTTGTAGACGACTGTCTCTTGGCCGGTGTCCAGCGCGCCAGATTCGCTGAGCTTTCGCAGCACCGCGATGGTGACACCCCCTGCGGTTTCAGCGAACACGCCCGTCGTCCGCGCCAGAAGCTGAATTCCCGCTCGGATCTCGTCGTCAGTCACCTGCGCCATCGCGCCGCCGGTACTGCGAACGGCGTCGAGCGCGTAGGCGCCGTCGGCAGGGTTACCGATGTTGAGCGATTTCGCGATGCCCGTCGGCTTCACCGGCCGCACCACATCCCAGCCGTTCTCGAACGCCGTGGCGATCGGCGAGCAGCCGGCCGACTGCGCGCCGTAAACGCGCCACGGCGACTGCGCCACGAGGCCAGTTGCGGACAGCTCGTGGAACGCCTTGTGCACCTTGGTTAGCAGCGATCCTGAGGCCATAGGTGCGACGACTTGCGCAGGGAGACGCCATCCGAGCTGCTCGGCGACCTCGAAGCCGAGAGTCTTGGACCCTTCAGCGTAGTAAGGCCGCACGTTCACGTTCACGAACGCCGTCGTCTCGAACTCGTCCAACTCCGACAGCTCACTACACAGTCGGTTGACGTCGTCGTAGGAGCCGTCGACACCGACCAACGCTGTGCCGTAGACGGCAGTCTGGACGACTTTCGCCGGTTCGAGGTCGGACGGGATGAAGATGATCGACCGCATTCCGATGCGGGCCGCGTGGGCCGATACCGAGTTCGCGAGATTCCCCGTCGACGCGCAGGCGATGCGGTCAAAGCCCAATTCCCGCGCCGCCGTTATCGCAACACTGACCACCCGGTCCTTGAAGGAATGCGTCGGATTGGCCGAGTCGTCCTTGACCCACAGTGGGGCGGTGAAGCCGAGTTCATCGGCGAGCCGGTCAGCGCGGATAAGCGGAGTCATGCCGGTGCCCGAATCGACCCGGGTGAGCGGATCCTGCCCCACCGGTAGTAGGCCCGCGTAACGCCAGATCGAGTGCGGGCCGGCCGTGATGTCCGTGCGGGACACCCCAGCGAGCGCAGCTGGGTCGTAGCCGATCTCCAACGGCCCAAAGCATTCGAGGCAGGCGTGCTGGGCACCGAGCGGGTAGCGAGCGCTGCAGTTGCGACAGACCAGGGCGGAGGCCGGCGAGGCAGGGACCGCCGGGCGGTCCAGGACAGCAGTCATGAGCGAGGCCTTTCTCCTCATCTTTCCCCGAACCAGGTAGTGGTCGGGGACGGACTTGGCACCTGCCGCGGCGGCCTCGCAAGCGATCACAGGTGCGTGATGCGAGTCAACGCGGTGGTTGCCGGGGCTTCATCGGGCCGGTCCCTCTGCCCCTCTGGATGAGCGGTCTTCAGTTGTCTGTCCATGGTCTCATATGCGGCCTACCGGGCCGGTCGCGCCGGATCAGCCTGCGAAGTCCGACGTGAGCACCACGATGAGTGGTCCGGGTGGCAACTCGGCGAACCGTGGCGCAATGCGCTTGATAGCTGGGAATTGCTGTTGCAGCCGGTGAGCGGCGGCCAGCGCGCCAGGGTTGGCCGGGTCGTAGTACACGCACGTCGACAGGATCTGGTTGTCGAGCGTGCTGACGTAGGAAACTGTCCAGCCGCTTTTCTCGAACTCTTGTTGGGCGACGTCCTGCAAGCCGGCGCGCGCGGTGTTGTTCAAAACGATGAGGGGGAGCGAGCTCGCCAGTGCGGGCGCCGGCGGCGTCACCCGCGCGGGTGTCGTCTTCGGTCGGGCACTGGACGCTCGTGCAGACGGCGTTGCCGAGCCGGGGACGCTCGTCGCCACCGGTGCTGTCTCCCGACTCGCCTGTCGGCCCTCGGGACTCTGCAGCGCGATCAGCGCGACCGTGGCCACTCCCAGCCCGACGACAGCGAGAATGACGCCGACGACCCGATCAATGCGCCACCGCCGCCCCGGCGAGCGGGGGGCGAGGTGTGACACGGGCGTCAGGCTAATGGGCGCCGATACGTGTCAGACGTCGATCCCTAGCCGTCGCGCGGAACGTTGCCGCTGCCGTCCCGCGCGCAGCCGTCGCAGTCGCTTGACGAGCAGCGGATCGACGGCGAGCGCGGCGGGCGCATCGATGAGCGTGTTCAGCACCTGGTAATAGCGGGTAGCCGACATGTCGAACAGCTCGCGGATGGCTTGCTCTTTAGCGCCGGCGTATTTCCACCACTGCCGCTCGAACGTCAGGATTTCCCGGTCACGACGAGTCAGTCCGTCGACATGCTCGGCGGTGTTCGAGCCCGAAGTGGCGGCGGCCGGCACGTCGGCGGAGGCGGACTCCATGCGGTGCACCCCACGTTCTCCGGATGGTTGCCTGCGAGGCTACCGTAGCTAATTTCACGCTTGTCATTCTCGTTCGCGCAGCCCTGCGGCGTGTCGCCCGGACCAGGTTGTGGATAACGTCCGTCGCTGTCCACAGATCGTTGCGGTCCGTGGCGCGATGTCCGGCGATCCGGCGATCGTCGTGCCATGACGAGCTTGCTCGATCCTGTCGAACTCGGCGCGTTGGCGCGCCGGGTTGACGGGTGGGCCGACGAGCTGCGGGGCCGTGCCAGTGGCCTGCTCGTTGCCGCTTCGGCCACGCGATGGCAATCCACCGCGGCGGAGGCGTTCCGACGTCAGGCCAGTGACTTGGCCAGCGCCATGCGCATGTCGGCTGTCGACGTTGACGCGGCTGCGGCGGCCCTGCGACGGCACGGTCGTCAGGTCGAGATCGTGGAGTCTGCGATTGCGACTCCGCTGGACTTCCTAGCCGATGTTGCGCTGTCCTGGCTCGGTGGGTGACGGCGGTGCACCCGATCGAGGTCGATGGCGGCCCTGGGGGCATCACCGCCCACCTGAAGGATCTACGGGTGGCGGCTCGGCAGGTCGGACGGGTCGCTGATGACATCGGGCAGCTGGCCGCGGAATTACACGCCGTGCTGCTGCATCCAGCGTTGCTGGTCTCGGCCGCACTCGATCCGATCGGCGCGGGCGAAGTGAGCGCCGCGATCTTTCGAGCGACCGATGGTCCGGGCGGGGTTACCGCTCTCGCTCTGCGAGGGGCGAGCCTGGCGCTAGCCCTTCGAGCCTCAGCCGCGCGGTACGAAGCGGTCGACGAATTGGCCCGGCTGGCGGGTCCGATTCCCGAGCTGATTCGTCGATTGCCAGTGACGGCGGCCGAGACCGCCGGAGTTGTCACGGTGTCGGGCGCCGGTGCGGCGCTCGGGCAGCTGGTCACGCGCGATCCACAGCTCGTCGACGTTGCGGTGAGCACCCTCGCCGCGTTGCTCACCGCCCGGGCCACGCCGGCTGCCGCGGCCCAACTTGCGCGACAGTTCCCGGACGGGCGCGCTGCCGTGGCGAATCTGGGCGCCGACCTCGCAGGCGACGCGCTCGGCCCGCCGCGCTCCCTTCGAGATCTCCTGGGCGGGATCGACCGCCGGACGGCCGGTCACTCGGGCGAGATCGACGTGCGAATCCTGACCCGGCCAACATCGTCCGGAGCGCCGCGCCACGTCGTCGTCGATATCCCTGGCACGAAGACCTGGTCCCTCGCCGCGCACAATCCCGACGTGACGAGCATTGCCACCAACCTCCGATCATTGGCCGGACAACACACCGCTTATGAGGAGGGGATCGGACTCGCGATGCGACGGGCCGGTGTTCGTCCAGAGGACGACGTCGTGCTTCTCGGCCACAGCGAAGGCGGGATGGTGGCGGTCAACGCCGCGACCCGCTTCGCGCAGACGGGCGAGTTTCACGTGGGTCGCGTCATCACAGCCGGGGCCCCGATCAGCGCGACGGTGGATCGAGTGCCGAATTCAGTGCAGGTGCTCGCGCTGGAGAACGCCGGTGACGTCGTCCCTCATCTGGACGGTCAACCCAACCCGGACCGGCCGAATGTCACGACGGTCACGCTGCACCACGACTACGGCGACATCGGTCGCAACCACGACCTCACCGACAGCTACCTGCCGGGCGCCACGGACATTGCCGCCAGCTCCGATCCGTCCGTTCGCGCATACCTCGTCGGGCTCACGCCGTTCTTCAATGCCACGGCGGTCCGGACGCAGCGGTTTCTGATTAGCAGGACGTACCGATGAGCGGGCTGAGGCAATTGCTGCTCGCTGTTGCCCTCCTTCAGTTCCTGACGCACGATCACCGACATGCAGGGACTCATGCAAACCACGCCGCTCACCACCAACATGATCTTCCGGCGCGCCGAGACCTACTGGGGTACGCGGCGAATCGGCACCCGCACCGCGTTGGGAATCGAGCGCATGACGGTTGCCGAGATCGCAACCGAGGCCCGCCGCGTCGCCGGCGCGCTCGAGTCGCTCGGGCTGGCCGCGGACGCCCGCGTCGGCTCCTTCGCGTGGAACACCGCGCGTCACCTGGCCTTGTACCTTGCGGTACCGGGCACCGGACACATCCTCCACACGGTGAACATCCGGTACTACCCGGAGCAGATCGTGTACTCGGTGAACCACGCCGAGGACGAGGCGCTGTTCGTCGACCGGTCGCTGGTGCCGCTGCTCGGCCGGATGCTGCCACGCCTGCCCACGGTGCGCCATGTGATCGTCATGGACGACGGAGCGAAGGCCGACATCCCGGACGACGCCCGCATCGTCGACTACGAGGAGCTCGTCGGCCGATCCGCTGAGGTCGATTTCGTCGACCTCGTTACTGACGAGGACCAGGCTGCGGCGCTGTGCTACACGACCGGGACAAGCGGAAGCCCCAAAGGGGTGCTGTACTCCCACCGCTCGATCTGGCTGCACTCCAATGCGGGATTGTCGGCATTCACCTCCCGGATCACGGATGCCGACAACGTCCTGCCGGTAGTCCCGATGTTCCACGCCATGGCCTGGGGTCTGCCCTACACCGCGATGTCAGCCGGCGCCTCGATAACGATGCCGGGACCGGACCTGTCACCAGCCGGCCTGCTCGACCTCATCGCGTCGGAGCGCGTCACGTATGCGGCCGGCGTGCCGACGATCTGGATGGGGATGCTTCCCCTGCTCGGCGACTACGACGTCTCGTCGCTGCAACGGGTGATGTGCGGCGGCTCGGCGGTGCCGCGCTCGCTGTCCGAAGGCTGGCGCAAGGCGATACGGAGTGCCGATCACCCAGGGCTGGGGAATGACTGAGACCTCCCCGGTGGCGTCCATGAGCACGTTGCGCAGCGAGTTTGCCGGCGCGACCGCAGACGAGCTCGCTGAAGTTCGAGCGACGGCAGGCATCGCTCTTGTGGGGCTGGAAATGCGCATCGCGGACACCGAGACGGGTGGGCTGCTGCCTTGGGACGACAAGTCGACGGGCGAGGTGCAGGTGCGCGGTCCTTGGGTGGCCCGCCAGTATTTCCGCACGGACGGTCCTGGAGAACAGTTCACGGAGGATGGCTGGCTGCGCACCGGCGATGTCGGGGCGATATCACCGCTCGGCTACCTGCGACTGGTCGATCGGACGAAGGATTTGGTCAAGTCGGGCGGTGAGTGGATCAGCTCGGTCGAGATCGAGAACCTGATCATGGGACACCCGAAGGTCGCGGAGGCGGCGGTTATCGCTGTTCCGCACCCGAAGTGGATGGAGCGCCCGCTTGCGTGCGTCGTGGTGCGCCCCGGAGAAGAGCTCGGCCGCGACGAGGTGCTGGCGTTCCTGGGCGAGCATCTGTCCCGCTGGCAGGTCCCCGACGATGTCGTGTTCATTGATGAGATCCCGAAGACGAGCGTCGGCAAATTCTCCAAGCGGACACTGCGCGAGCGATTCGCCGACCATCGATTGCCCACCCCCGAGTAGCGACGCCCACCGACCGATCGAGCGGGCGGTAGCCCTGTCTTGCGGGATCTGCAGTTCAGTTCGGATCAAACGTCCGCCAAGCGCGATCAAGGCATCAACCGAGCGACCGAATCCTCGCCCTGATAAGAGTCCTCGCTGGCGCGGGTCGAATCGCGAACTAGGCCTGAATAGGATTGGCGGGCGTGACCTACGTCGCGGCACCGAACCGCCACCAGTCCAGGCGATACCGGCGATCGGGGCGGAGCGGGGTCCTGTTGCCCGAGCTATCCCTCGGGTTCTGGCAGAACTTTGGCGACAACCGGTCCATGGACACCCAGCGGGCCATCGTCCGATACGCCTTCGACCAAGGGGTGACGCATTTCGACCTGGCCAACAATTACGGACCGCCCTACGGGTCGGCGGAGACCAATTTCGGCCATATCCTAGGCCAGGATTTGGCGCCGTACCGGGACGAGCTGTTCATCTCCACCAAGGCGGGTTGGGACATGTGGCCCGGCCCGTATGGCGACAACGGGTCACGCAAGTACCTGCTCGCGAGCCTCGATCAGTCGCTGCGGCGCATGGGTCTGGACTATGTCGACGTCTTCTACTCGCATCGCGCGGATCCGGACACGCCACTCGAGGAGACGATGGGCGCGCTGGATTCCGCCGTTCGCCAGGGGAAGGCTCTCTATGTCGGCGTGTCCTCGTATTCCGCGCGGCGGACCGCCGAGGCCGTGCGCATCCTGCGCGAGTTGGGAACGCCGCTGCTCATTCATCAGCCGTCGTATTCCCTGCTGAATCGCTGGATCGAGGAATCGCTCCTCGACACGTTGGAGCGCGAAGGCGTCGGCTGTATCGCGTTCACCGCGTTGGCGCAAGGCCTGCTCACCGACAAGTACCTCAAGGGCATCCCCGCCGATTCCCGGATGGCCGGACCGGACGCCACGCTGTCCCGTGACCAGCTGACAGAACAGAACCTCAAGCACATCCGCGCCCTGAACCAGATCGCGCAGCGCCGGGGCCAGTCGCTGGCCCAGATGGCACTGGCATGGTGCCTGCGCGACGAGCGCATCACCTCGGTCGTCGTGGGGGCCAGTAGCGTGCACCAATTGCAGAACAGCCTGGGCGCCTTGGATAGAACCGATTTCACCGCCGACGAGCTTGCGGAGATCGACGGGCACGCCGTCGAGGGAGGCGTCGATCTTTGGCGGAGCAGCAGCTCGTCCTGATCGACCGCGACTCGCGGCTGGCGCGGTGGACGCTGCTGGCGGCGATGGTCCTCACCGGGCTGTCCATGCGCACTGCTGCCATCACTGTCGGACCCGTGCTCGAAGAGGTCGAGTCCGGCTTGCACGTGACCCCAGCGGTCGCCGGCGTCATCACCACGCTGCCCGTCGTCTGCTTCGCGGGCATCGGCACCATCGCTCCTCGGCTGGCCCGACATTTC
This sequence comes from uncultured Actinomycetota bacterium, assembly GCA_963748415.1. Lineage (GTDB taxonomy): Bacteria > Actinomycetota > Actinomycetes > Mycobacteriales > Jatrophihabitantaceae > CAVVJA01. Next base: position 149,608 of record CAVVJA010000014.1, read on the forward strand.
GGCGAGCACCTGCTCGTCGTGACGTCGATGGCGCTGATGACCATCGGTCTCGTCCTGCGCGCGATCGCCGGCTCCCTGGCCCTGTTCCTCACCGCGAGTGTCTTGGCTCTGTGTGGTGGCGCGATCACCAATGTGTTGATGCCAAGCCTCGTGAAACGGCACTATCCGGATCGCATCGGGACTATGACCGCCGTTTACACGACGGCCCTCGCGGTCGGAGCCACCGCGGGATCGGCCCTGACAGTGCCCATCAGCGATCTGGCCGGCAATTTGAACGGCTGGCGCTGGGGGCTCGGGGCATGGGCGGTGCTCAGCGCGCTGGCGGTGCTGCCGTGGCTGATCACGCTGCGCGGTGACCGACCGGACACCAGCCAAGCCCCTCACCTGCCCGTGTGGCGGCTACGCCGCAGCCCGACCGCGTGGACGATGACGTTGTTCTTCGCGGGCCAATCGATGCAGGCCTACATCGCCTTCGGCTGGTTCGCCTCGTACCTGCGCGATCAGGGGATCTCCGAGACGCACGCCGGCGTCCTGATCGCGTTCTATGCGGCCTTATCTATTCCGACGTCGGCGATCATGCCCATGCTGGCCATCCGCGGTCAGCACCCGCTGGTCCTCGCGCTGGCCGCCTGCTACCTCGTCGGGTACGTCGGCCTGCTGATCGCGCCCGTCGACGGCAGCTGGGCGTGGATGTTGCTCATCGGGATAGGCGCCGGCATGTTTCCCCTAGTGCTCACCATGTTCGGGCTGCGGACGCGCGCGCCGGAAGCAACCGTGGCCCTGGCCGCCTTCACTCAGGGCGTGGGCTACCTCCTCGCCGGGGCCGGCCCTTTGCTCGTCGGGCTACTGCTCGGCCAGCCGCACAACTGGAACTGGCTGTTCGTGCTGTTGTTCGCGGCGCTCGCAGTGGCGACCGTGGCCGGCCTGCTCGCCGCCCGCCCGCGCTTCATCGAGGACGAGGTACCCCTGTCGTGACGATTACCGTGGTGCCGATGCGAGCCGCGCACGGCGCGGCTGTGCTGCGGATCTATCAGGCCGGTTTGGATGAAGGAGACGCATCCTTCGAAAGCGCCGCGCCGGCCTGGCCGCAATTTGACGGGTCCCATCGGCCCGACCTCCGATTCGTCGCGGTCCTGGGCGGCGAGGTGACCGGCTGGGTCGCGTGCTCTCCGGTCTCGACCCGGGCCGCCTACCGCGGAGTGGTCGAACACTCGGTGTACGTGGATCCCGCGGGGCGGCGATCCGGCGTCGGTCGAGCCTTGCTGATAGCGCTGCTCAACGCGACCACATCGTCCAACGTTTGGACGGTGCAAAGCTCACTCTTTCCGGAGAACCAGGCCAGCCTCGCATTACACGAGCGGCTGGGCTTCCGCGTCGTGGGACGTCGCGACCGGATCGGCCGGCATGCGGGCCGATGGCGAGACACCTTGCTCGTCGAGTGGCGAAACCCCGTTATCCAATAGGCTGATCCGCCATGCTCGATAGGTGATCCCCATGCCCAAGTAGTCGGATTTCCCGGGCACTAGCGAGGCAAATGCCGCTGGAGCAGCGAAAGCTCGGGCAGCCCAAGCCGGTCCGATGCCGTGTTGGCCTGATGCCAGTGCGGATACAGCAACGGCATGGCGCTTACCGCGTCAAGACGCGCCAGCTCATCGTCCGCGAGCTGCAGGTTCGCCGCCGCCAGGTTGTCAGCCAGCTGGTCGTCGGTTCGCGCGCCGACGATGAGCGAGGTGACTCCAGGCTTGCGCAGCAGGTAGGCCAGCGCGACCTGGGCCGCGGACACGCCATGTCCGGCACCAATCTCCACCAATAGCTCGATCGTGGCGTAGAGCTTGGTCTCGTCGTGGATCGGTGGCTCACTCCAGTCTCCGGCATGCCGGCTGCCGACCGGGGCGTCCCGCCCGCGCCGATACTTGCCGGATAGCAGTCCACCAGCGAGCGGGCTCCACACAAAGATGCCAAGACCCTGGTCCAAGGTCAGCGGGACCAGCTCGTACTCGGCGTCGCGAGCCTGCAACGAGTAGTAGATCTGTTGGCTGACGAAACGGGCGAATCCGTGGCGCTCGGAGATACCGAGTGCTTTCATCAGTTGCCAGGCGCTGTAGTTGGACGCTCCGATATACCGGACCTTGCCTGCGCGCACCAGGGAATCCAGAGCGTCAAGCGTCTCCTCGAGTGGGGTCTGGCCATCCCACTCATGAACCTGGTAGAGGTCGACGTAGTCCGTGCGCAGCCGTCGCAGGGTGGCCTCGCAGCTGCGGATGATGTGATATCGCGAGAGCCCGGCGTCGTTGGGTCCGTCGCCCGTGGGCATCCGCACCTTGCTGGCGAGCAGCACATTGTCCCGCATGCCCGAAATGGCCTCGCCGAGAATCTCCTCGGATAGTCCGGCCGAGTAGACGTCCGCGGTGTCGATCAAGTTAACCCCGGCGTCCAAGCACATGCCTATCTGCCGTTTCGCGCCGTCGAGGTTGGTCGATCCAACGGCGCTCGCCCATCCCGTCCCGCCGAACGTCATCGTGCCGAGGGTGAGAACCGAAACACGCAACCCCGCGTGGCCGAGCTGCCGATACTCCATCGTCGCTCCTAGGTGAAGCCGCGCCCGGCAGGGGCGGACTGGGTCGAGGGGCCGGTTCGACCCTAACCGGGGACTGCCGGATCGCGCTCGCTGTGCGGTCGACGGGATTGAGCTAACCGTCCGCCTCCCACCGGGGCCGCGGTCGGGTCACCCAGCCTCAGCTCGTCGTCATGCCGGCGGCAGCGTCCGGCTCCACACCGGTATCGACGACGTACCCAGCCAGGTCGCGGAGCTTGACGTGGCTGCGCTGCGAGGCCCGCACCAGCAGGTCGAAGGCCCGTTCCGGCGGCATCTTGTGGCGCTCGACCAAGATTCCGATCGCCTGGCCGATGGTCCCGCGAGTATCGATGGCGGCCCGCAATCCGGTCTCAGTGCGGCGGTGGGTCAGCGCGATCGAGGCATGCGCGGCGAACACCTGGACAATGGCCACCGAATCCTCGTCCAGGGCGCCGGCCTCCCGGGCATACAGATTCAGGGCTGCGCTGGTCCGCCGAGGCGAAGGTAGTTGGCAGGACAGCATGCTGAGGATTCCCAGCTCGGCCGCCCGGGCGGCAAACCTCGGCCACCGGGTATCGGCTCGCATGTCCTCGACCAAGCAGGTGTCCCCGTCCCATAGCGACTCGACCGCCGGCCCCTCTCCGTGTTCGAACTGGGCCTTGTCCAGCAACGTGGCGATCTCGTCGGTGCTAGCGATCGTTTCGATGGGCTGCCGTTCCTGCAACCAGGACACCCCCGCGAAGTCGCAACCCGGCACGACGTCGACCGCCTGTCGGACCGCCTCATCGACCGTGGCCTCGAGAGACGGCTGTTTCTCGAGCTCTTGGGCGATGTCCGCGAATGTCTGCGCCAGCTCGATATGTGATTCGTCCATAGCTCCTCCACGCCCTGTGACGAGATCGTAGGCCGGACGTCGTCGGCTCATGGATAGCCGTTAATCCCTTGCTGGCACGACAGCGATCCTGACACCGTCGGCGAATGACCCTGCAGGTGGTCCAGATAGACCCGCTGGACCCTGCCCAGAACGCCGTGTTCCTGGAGTGGCACCGGGTGCTCGACGACGTGGCCGCCGAGGTTTACGGCGAATGGCGGATTATCTACTCGCCGAACGAAGTGCGCGCCCGGCACCGATACGAGCCAACCGTGCAGCTGCGGGAGCTCGCGGCTGTCGAAACCGGAGCGGTAGTGGGCACGCTGGAGGCCGAGCTGCCGCTCGCGGACAACCGGCACCGAGTTGAGCTCTACGTGACCGTTCGCCGGGACCGGCGGCGGCACGGTATCGGCAGCCGGCTCCTCATGGCGGCATACGAGCTCGCCGCCGTAGCAGGGCGGACGGTTCTCGGCGCCTACTCCGAGGCCACGACGGACGGCAATCCATCCGCGGCGCGCGGCTTCGCGACCCACCACGGATTCGAGGTCGTGCAGACCGAGCTGCGCAGTCACCTCGTACTGCCAGTGCCTGAAGGCCGCCGGACCGCGCTCGAAGCCGAAGTATGCCGCCACGCCACGGCGTACGAGGTCCTTACGTCCGTGGACGATATCCGCGACGAGTGGCTGGCGGGGCGAGCCGAGCTCGCGCGGTGGATGAGCGTCGACGTCCCGCTCGGCGGCCTGGACTATCAAGCAGAGCGGTGGGACGAAGCCCGGGTCCGCCGCAGCCACGAACTCGCCCGGGCCCAGGGACGGCGCACCTTCGAATCGGTCGCCCGGCACCGGGCGACCGGGGAGCTCGTCGGCTACACCACCCTGCACGTACCGGTGCACACGCCACGACAGGCCATCCAGTGGGACACCCTGGTCCGCGACGATCACCGAGGGCATCGCCTAGGGTTGGCTCTCAAGATCGCCAACCTCCGCGCACTCCGCGCCCAGCTTCCCGCCGTCGAGCGCGTCAGCACCTGGAACGCGCAGGAGAACGAGCCGATGCTGCGGGTCAACCGTGACCTCGGGTTCGAGGTCGTCGGATCCGACACGGAGTGGCAGAAGCGGCTGTCCTGACCACGTCCCCGATCGCTGTCTGGAACATCACCCGCAGGTGTGATGGGGTCTTTCTGTGTTCGAACTGGGGACGGACGGTCCGAGCCGCATCCTCGTTGCCATTGACAACTCGGAGACCTCACTGCGCGCCGGCGCATATGCTGCCGGGCTGGCCCGTCGCCAGGGGTCCCGCATCATCTGCTTATTCGTCGGCGAGATGAACCCGCTCGTGGCGGCCATGCCGGCCGCGGCCGGCGCGGCCGTCCAGATGAATCACGCGATCGCCGAGCAGATCCGCGCCGAGATCAACGCGCAGGCGCCCCGCCTCGGCCTGCAGGTCACGTTCCTGGAGCGATCGGGTGATCCATTCACCGAGATCGTCCACGTCGCCGACGAACTTCGCGTCGACGCAGTCATCGTTGGCGCCTCGACGAGCGGGGGACACCGGTGGATGGGATCGATCGCCTCCCGCCTGGTGAAGATCGCCCGATGGCCGGTCACCGTCGTGCCCTGAGCTTTCCGAATCCAACAGCAGCAACCGGGCTAGGGGACCGGATCCTTCCGGGCCAGATACTGGTGCGCATGAGATCGAGGGCGTTCGCCTCCATGCTGCGATCCCGCGACGGCGATCAGCGGGTCACCAACATCGAGCTGTTCTTCGACTTGGTCTATGTTTTCGCGGTCACCCAGTTGTCGCACGGATTGCTCAACCATCTAACGGTCGAGGGCGCGCTGCAGACCGCACTCCTGCTCGGCATGGTGTGGCTGGTCTGGGCGTACACGACGTGGGTCACGAACTGGCTCGACCCGAACCGCACTCCTACCCGGCTCATGCTGATAGCCCTGATGCTCGCCAGCCTCGTGATGTCTACCGGGCTGCCCGAGGCGTTCGGCGACCGAGGCCTCGCGGTTGGTGGGGCGTATGCGGCCATGCAGATCGGGCGCAGCGCGTACACCGTGATCGCCTTGCGAGGGGAACGGCTTCAGCGCAACTTCCAGCGAATCCTCGCGTGGTGCGTGGTCAGCGGCGCGCTCGCGGTCGCCGGCGGGTTCGCCGACGAGCGATGGCGCGAGGTGCTGTGGCTAACCGCGATTTTGGTGGACTTCATAGGCGGGTGGGTCGGCTTCTACACTCCCGGACTCGGGCGCTCGGCGACGCAGGAGTGGACGATCGAGGGCGGTCACTTCGCCGAGCGGTGCCAGGCTTTCATGCTCATCGCGCTCGGCGAGTCCATCGTGGTCACAGGCGCCACGTTCGCTGACCACAGCGACGGAGCCGCGACCGTTGCCGCCTTCGTCGTCGCTTTCGCCGGAGCGGTGTCGCTGTGGTGGATCTACTTCGACCGCAGCGCGGACGATGCCGCGCGCATCATTGCCGAATCGGACGACCCAGGGCGGCTCGGCCGCTCCGCCTACACTCTGGTCCACCCGGTGATGATCGCGGGAATCATCGTCATCGCTGCTGGAGACGAGGAAGTGCTTCTGCACCCCACCGAGGTCCCAGATGTCCCGGTTCGGTGGCTCATTCTCGGCGGGACCGCGTTGTTCGTCACCGGTCATGCGCTGTTCAAGGCGATCGTGTGGCGAGTGGTGCCATGGACGCGAATTGCGGTCGTTGTCGTCCTGGCGCTCATGGGGTTGCTCGCCCCGCACGTCTCAGCAGTCACCCTGGCCGGCTGCGTAGTCCTCCTCCTGGTTGCGCTTGCCGTCGCCGATCGGATCCAGAGCCGCAGCATGTTCGAGGTCGGTCGCAGCGACCTGGTCCCAGCCTCGGACAGCCCAATGCGCGGCCAATCGTAGGCTGTCGCGGTGGCGGCATACCGCGTGGTCTGCGTGGAATGGGAGACCTTCGACGACGGGCACCGGCACATCGTCGCGATCGGCACCGGAGACAATCCGCGCAAGGCCGAGGAACGTTGGACTATGACCGAGGTCCTGTTCTCGATGCGGTTCGGCCAGGATCGCTTCTACACCGAAGACGCCGACGGCCGATCGGCTGAGGTGGACAGAGCGATATGCGACTGCGGCGCCCGCACCCTCGGATCGGTGGCCGGCGCGATAGGTACCGAAACGCTCTCGTCGCTTCGGCCGTGTCGCTTTCGCTAGTGTCGCACGACCCCTCTCCCGTCGATGATCTCGGACTTGTCGTCGCTGTCGGACCGCAAGATCACGACTCGGGGGTCGCAGCCTTTCGGTGCATGCGGTACTCCAGCCGCAAGAAAGGCATGCCGAAGACCCAGAACGCATGATCCGCCCGCAGCTCGTCCTCCTCCACATAGACGTCGAGCTGTTCGGCGAATCCGTGAACCGCTAGCGTGGTGAGGTCTCTGGTCGTGGGGTCGATATAGCTCAAGTAGTGGCCGGGATGGTCGAGGTCGCTACGGCTGGTCAGCATCAGGCCACCGCCAGGGCGCGACCTGGGCAACAGCGTTGCCGTGAAGCTCCCCTGCGGGACCGGAAAGCCAACGCTGACGTAGCCCCTGCCGCCATTCCGGTATGTCGTGTAGATGCCCACGTAGATCGGCTCATCGGTGTCGGTGAACGATCGGATCCAGCCACGAATCGCCACCCCGTCTTCGCCGGGTCGGGTGATCGTGTCGATTCGGCTGCGTATCCCCCGTTGCATTTCCCGCTGATTCATCGGCACGTTGGCCTGCCCGAGCGGCCGGGCGACCAGGGTGCGGTAGAGCAGATAGCCGGGCCGCACCCACAGCCGCCAACGCGGGACGATGTCCAGCGTGAACCGAGTGGTGTGTTCGTAGAACTCCCGCACCCGAGGGTCAACGCCAGCCGGGTCGAAGCCGGGTCCGGCCAACTCGTCGAGGGACGCGACGATGCCGACGTCTGCTGCATCGGCGACGTAGCTGCCACCGATGACTTTGGCGAGCTCACGAACGTACCCGGTCCCGACGTACCGGGCGCGAGATTCCAACGGAACGACGAACGGCAAGTCCTCCGGTGGTACCTCCTCAGCCAGCAGGGTCACCTGCGGGTCGCGGAAGACAAGCGGCGAGACGACTCGGTAGGCGAGCATCGTCACGCTGGCCACGATCGATGCCGGCACCGGCCGCCCACGCGCGCCGAGGATCCAGCCGACCGTCGCTCCGAAGAAAGGACCGAGCACGACCTTCTGCGGCCGGACACCGAGCAGTCCCGCCAGCGCACCGGTCGCGGTGCCGACCGAGACCGGCCCCGCCCTGGTCGCGCGGCCGCCAATCCAGCCGAGCGGGCCTACCAACGCCGCAGTTACGGCGATGCGCTGCCATAGCGGAGGTAGCTCGCCAACGCGTTGCCGGCGCCGCGCCACCCGTTCCGAGCTCGCCAGCCCAACCGCGCCGGCGATCGCCCCGATCGCTGCCGCTCGCCAGCCGCGATGCGCGGTCCAGGCCGCACCGGCTCCAGCGCCGATCAGTCCGGAGAAAACCACAGCGCCGTCCGGCTTAGCCGTCTTCGCACGATGCCGCGCCACCCCGCGAACCTACCGGTCTACCCGGCCCGCCAAGCGGGATCCGCTCATTAGCAAACCTCTTCGCGTGAGCGCACATGCACCCCGCTCATCATCCGCTCGCGCCTGCGATGCTCGCTCGCTCAGGCGTCGGCCAATTCGCGGGGCACCGCGATCACGTCGACCAGCGCGCCGTTGCGCCAGACCGTGATTTCCAGGCGTCGACCAATGACGTGCTCGACCATATGCCGCTGGATCGCCGTGCTGCTGACGATGTCCTCGCCACCGACGGCGACGACGATGTCGCCGACCCGCAGGCCAGCCTGGTCGGCCGGGCTCCCCGCTATCACCTGCGCGACCCGCAGCCCGGACCGTCGACCCAGCTTGGCCACTAATGGCGGAGGCAGTGGCGACTGCGCACCGGCCAGGCCCAGCCAGGCCCGTCGCACCCGGCCGTGGGTCATCAGTGTCGTGATGAGCGCCCGGGTTGTCGCATTGATCGGCACGGCAAGCCCAACTCCGATTCCGGCAACGGCGGTGTTGACCCCGACCATCCGACCGGCGCTGTTGGCGAGGACGCCCCCACTGTTGCCGGGATTCAGGGCCGCATCGGTCTGGATCACCTCGTCCACGACCCGGCCGGAACGGGTGGGCAGCGATCGGCCAAGGGCGGAGACGATGCCCGCCGTCACGCTGCCGGCGAGCCCCAGCGGGTTCCCGAGAGCCACGACGAGCTGACCGACCCGGAGGGCAGCCGCGTCGCCGAGCGTGACCGGTGCCGGAACCTCCCCACGGGCCCGCAACACGGCGAGATCGGACAGCGGGTCTCGCCCGACGACATCAGCACGTACTTCGGTTCCGTCGGTGAACGCGGCCTCAGCTGAATCTGCGCCCTCGACGACATGGGCACTGGTGAGCAGGAATCCGTCAGCGGTCAGCACGCTCGCGCTTCCGGCCCCACTGCCACGGTTCGTCCGAACAAGCAGGCTCGCCACACTGGGCAGCACCCGCTCCGCCACCCGCACCACGGCCGCCGAATAAGCGTCGAAGGCGTCCTGGTCGTCCTCGTCCATGCTCCGTCAACCGTTGGCGAGGCCGGGGTGTGCCCGCCGTTCGCCCACGGCGGACCTCGCCCAGCTCCTATAGGCAACAGTTGCGGCGCCGAGGGCAGATGGGACGATCAGGTGGCTGTCCCTCGGCGTACCGGTAGGAGGAGCGATGGCCAGCAAGCCGAATCGGGCCGCCTCGTCGGTTGCGCTAGAGAAGATCCCGCGCCGCATTTACGAGACGGAGCTGCGGCGCCTGCAACAGGACCTCGTGACCATGCAGGAATGGGTCCGCACGTCAGGAGCCCGGGTGCTGGTCGTCTTCGAGGGGCGCGATGCAGCGGGTAAGGGCAGCACGATCAAACGCGTCACCGAGTACCTGAATCCCCGGGTGGCCCGGATCGTGGCGCTACCCGCGCCGAGCGAGCGCCAGCGGAGCCAGTGGTACTTCCAGCGCTACGTCGAGCACCTGCCGGCTGGGGGCGAAATCGTGCTGATGGATCGGTCCTGGTACAACCGGGCCGGGGTCGAGCGGGTGATGGGGTTTTGCACGCCAGAACAGCATCGCCGCTTCCTGGCGCAGTGTCCCGTGTTCGAGCAGCTGCTCGTCGACGACGGCATCTTGTTGCGCAAGTACTGGTTCTCGGTGAGCGACGAGGAGCAGGAGCGCCGGTTCCGCTCGCGGCTGGCGGATCCGGTACGCCGGTGGAAGCTCTCGCCGATGGATCTCGAGTCGATCACCCGCTGGCCGGACTACTCACGAGCCAAGGACGACATGTTCGTGCACACCGACACGTCGATCGCACCGTGGTGGGTCGTCGAGGCCGAGGACAAGCGGCGCGCGCGGCTGAACATGATCGCCCATCTGCTCTCCAGCGTGCCCTACCGGAAGGTGCCGCGACCGGAGTTCAAACTGCCGCACCGGCCACCGGCGTCGGACTATGTCCGGCCGCCCCGAGAGTTGTTCAAGACCGTTCCCGATCACGCCGCGACGCTGATCAAGTAGGCCACGGGCGGACCCGGCGCACATCGGGCATGATCGAATGATGACTGAGCAAGCAAGGATCGAGGTGCGCGACAACCCGAGCGACCACCGGTATGAAGTATTCGTCGACGGTAGCCTGGCCGGGTTCTCGCTTTATCGAACGGAGCCCGACCTCGTGATTTTCTTCCACACCGAGATAGATCCTGACTACGAGGGTCACGGGGTTGGGAGTGCGCTCGCGCGCGGGGCACTCAGTGACGTGCAGCGACAGGGCAAGCACGTCATCCCGCAGTGCCCGTTCATCGCCGGTTACATCCGCCGGCATGACGAATTCGTGGATCTCATCGACGAGCGATTCCGGGGACGTTTCGTCCGGTCGAACACATGACCGCCGAGCCCGCCGGCCGGGCGTACACCAGCGACGAGATCACTGTCTATTTCGACAGCAGCCGGTGCCGTCACTTCGCTGAATGCGTACGTGGTGCGCCCAGCGTGTTCGATGTCGAACGGCGGCCGTGGATCCAACCGACGAACGGCACAGCCGACGAGATCGCGGAGGTCGTTCGGCGCTGTCCAAGCGGCGCGTTGCACTATCGGCTAGCCGTCGGTCCAGAGGAAGCACCAGACATACCGACCACCGTCACCGTCATGGAGGACGGACCGATACTGCTGTGGGGTGACATCGCGCTGCGCGGAACATTCCCAGCAGTCCGCGATACCCGGATGGCGCTGTGCGCATGTACCCGATCGGCTCGGCTGCCGTTCTGCGATGCTGCCTGCGCGAGCCCAGCCGCTTAGTTGCCCTGCTCAGGCGATCAGATCCGGAAGAACAGGTTGAGGTAGCGGTCCGCGTCAGCTCGATCGCCCCGAATCGTGCCGGAGTTGCTCCGGCCGAATGCGGTCAGCACGAAACTGCCGGGGTCGAATTCCAGAACAGTGTCCAGGTCGGAGACGTCCGCTGGCTCATAAGACATCCCGTCCGGACCGACGGTCACCCGAGTGTCGCCCGCATTGCGGCCGGACGTTATTCGGATGCCGATATCGCTGCGCTGGCTATCGCCAGCTGTCGTGTACTTCCAGAGGACGAACATGAACGGAACGAGCAGGTCGGCCGTGTCACCAGACAATCCGTGAGCTCGGCCGGTGCCCTGCCGGATGTCCCATGAGTGCACCCCGTAGTCCATCAGCTGGAAGGCCGGGTAGAAGAACGAAGGAAGTGGACCCATGTAGAAATGCGACACGATAAGGCCGGTCCAGTCCTCCTCGGACAACCCGTCGAAGATCTCCATCATCTTGTCGAAGTCCGTGCGCAGTCGGTCGAGGAGCGCTACGCGTGGTTCCGACCGCAGCGCCAGCGCCTGTTCGTCCACGCGCGCTGCCATGCGAGGCAGTCCGTAGGCCGGTGGCATCTCCGCATTCGCGCGAGCGCTGTCGAACGCGACGAAGTAGGACTCGGTGGTGTCGACGAGGTGAGCAGTAGCATCTCGTACCTGCCAGTGCCCCGCCCCGGTCGGAGCTTCCCAGGCGTCGTCGCTGTCAGCCATGGCGAAGAACTGCGTGGCCTCGTTGCGCACGACGCCGAGGATTGTGTCCTTCCCCTCGTAGGTCATGGCGTTCCATTTGTTCATGCCGACCCTCCTTGGTAACGGCCGTTGCTCAGACTGCTGCTATCCACCGCGATACGACACACACCGACCCTTGGGAAAGGCGGTCAACGGCAGCTAGTGCACTAGGACTCGGTCAGGCGAACGCCATCGAAGACGCCGATCCGCTCGTTGTACAGCTCGATGCCGGCACCATTCGGGTCACGCAGATAGAGGCTGTCCTCGACGCCGCGATCCGGCCCGAGATATTCGATGCCCGCCTCGTCCAGCTTTTGCTTGGCCGCCTGGAACTGGTCCTGGTTGACCGAAATGGCAATGTGTTGGATGCCGCCGATTGTCTCGTGGAAGTCAGGATGCTCGTGGCCGGGAAAGTCGAAAAAACCCAGGAGGTTGCCATGCCCGACGTCGAAGAAGAAGTGCGTTGATCCGGTGTAGTCGCGATTCTCAACCATCTCGACCAACGGGAAGCCAAGCAGCTCCTGGTAGAAGTTGATCGTTTGCTGGACGTCACGACATATAAGCGCGACGTGATGGATTCCGCGCGCCGTAGATGGCCGATCCCTGGCCAGATACTTGCCGCGCAACTCCTCGCGCCGTTCCCGGATCCGGTCGAGTTCTTCGCCTTGGGGCTCTGGCATGGTCTTTCCCTTCAACCCGTTCAGATTAGTCCTCAACGCAACTATCGCGACAGCAACCAGTGGCGCTCAGCCGGATCAGCGCACCTCCAACGCGGACGCCCCACGCGGCACGAACTCACCGATCACCGTGGCCCCGGCCAGCTCGCCGGCCACGAGCAACCCGCCACTCGTCCGCGCGTCGGCGAGCAACAACAGCTCCTCTTCTGTGATGCTGGCCCGCAAGTGCGGGCGCACCCATTGCAGGTTGCGGTGCGTCCCCCCGCTGACATATCCGTCGCGCACCGCCTCGCGTGCGCCGTCCAGGTAGGGCACGGCAGCCGCGTCGATCACTGCACCGACACCAAACGCTCGGGCCATTTTGAACAAGTGGCCGAGCAGACCGAATCCGGTGACATCGGTGGCCGCGCGAATTCCCGCCTCGAGGGCGGTCGCCGAGGCCACGTCGTTGAGGACAACCATGGCGTCGACGGCTTGCGGAAACATCTCGCCCGTGACCTTGTGACGGTTGTTGAGCACGCCGATGCCCAGCGGCTTGGTCAGGCTGATTGGTTGGCCGGCGCAGGAGGCGGGTCATCGGCTGGGTCACCCCGTCACGGTAGTCCGCCGCCAACTCATGATGATCACGCCTGGCCAAGCCCGACGATGGGCAGCGAATCGCGTGCGCAGACCGGCGAAGTGAATCCGCTAGTGTCGCGCGAGGGAAGTCGTTTGCCAGGCGCGGTGGGCGCCGCGAGTGGTTAACATACTTCCCTCGCGCGACACTACGGTCGCGCGAGGGAGGCGTACAGGCGCCTGGTGGCCCTCCCGGTCTTCAAAACCGGTGAAGTCGAGCAGCTCGGCTTGGCGGGTTCGATTCCCGTCCGCCTCCGCGAGACGGTGCGAGCGGAGGTGGGTAGTGACGGCGGATGCGCGCCGGCGCGTTCCCCGGACAGACGTCGTACTCGGCGACGCTCGGCTCGTCGAAGCCGTAACCCGGCTGGGTCGATCGACGGTCAAGGACGCGGTCGCCGCCGCGCAGGAGCAAGCGCGCCAGGGAGTGCTGGATCCCACCGCGGTCGCGGATGCCGCCGTGGCGGCGTTGCCGGAGACGGCGACGTCCCTCCACGAGGTGATCAACGCATCTGGCGTCGTCCTGCACACCAACCTCGGCCGGGCCCCTCTGTCCGATGCGTGCCTACGGGCCATGCGAGCAGCAGCCGGATACGTCGATGTCGAGCTCGACCTTGCTACCGGTCGGCGGGCGGCGCGCGGACGCGGCACCCACGCGGCGCTTCGTGCAGCGGTTCCGTCCGCCGAGGATGCGCTTGTCGTCAACAACGGCGCGGCCGCCGTGCTGCTCGCGACGACGGCGCTCGCAGCCGGCCGCGAGGTCGTGGTCAGCCGCGGCGAGCTCGTGGAGATCGGCGATGGGTTTCGGCTTCCGGACCTGATCGAATCGACGGGTGCCCGGCTGCACGAGGTCGGCACCACCAACCGGGTCCGGCTTGCCGACTATGCCGATGCGATCGGCCCGGCGACCGGCTGCGTCCTGAAGGTGCACCCGAGCAACTTCCGCATCGAGGGCTTCACGGCGGCAGTGGCGATCCGCGAGCTTGCGAGGCTACCGGTGCCCGTCGTCGCCGACTTGGGCAGTGGCCTGCTGGCGCCGGATTCGCTGCTGCCCGAAGAACCGGACGTCGCGAGCGCGTTGACCGCGGGCGCGGACCTCGTCACCGCGAGCGGCGACAAGCTGCTCGGCGGCCCGCAGGCCGGGCTGGTCTTCGGCCGAGCCGAACTGGTCGAGCGGCTTCGCCGCCACCCGCTGGCTCGGGCGGTCAGGATCGACAAGCTTCGGCTAGCAGCGCTGGAAGCGACCCTGCGCGGACCCCGCACGCCCGTCGCCATCGCACTGCACGCCGACGCCGCCGAGCTGCTCGCGCGGTGCGAGCGACTGGCCGACTCAATCGCAGCGGACGACGTCAGGGTCGTCGAGGCGACCGGGACAGTCGGCGGAGGCGGGGCGCCGGGCTGGGCGCTGCCGGGCTGGGCGGTCTCGCTACCGGAAGCGTGTGCCGCTCGGCTCCGCGCCGGACGTCCAGCCGTGGTGGGCCGGATTGAGCGCGGCCGATGTCTGATCGACATACGTTGCGTGCCGCCGGCCGACGACGGCCGGCTGGCCGGAGCGATTCGAACCGCTCTCGTGGCGCCCTAGATGCACGTCATCGCCACGGCTGGTCACGTCGATCACGGGAAGTCCACGTTGGTGCGCGCGCTGACCGGAATAGAGCCGGACCGCTGGGCCGAAGAACGCCGCCGGGGAATGACCATCGACCTCGGATACGCGTGGACGTCCTTGCCGGGCCGACCGGCCGACGAGCTGCTCGCCTTCGTCGATGTGCCCGGGCACCAGAGGTTCATCGGCAACATGTTGGCCGGCCTCGGGCCGGCGCCCGCCGTGCTGGTCGTGGTCGCGGCAGACGAAGGCTGGCGGGAGCAGTCGGCCGAGCATCTCGCCGCCGTGGACGCCCTCGGCGTGCGGTACGGGCTGATCGCAGTCACGCGAAGCGATCTGGCGGACCCGTCGACCGCGCTGACGCAGGCCCGGCGACACGCAGCCGCAAGCTCGCTCGGCGAGGTGGAGGCGGTTGCCGTATCCGGTCTCACGGGTAACGGCCTGCCCGAGCTACGCGCCGCCTTGGGCCGGCTGGTCGAGCGGCTCCCCGAACCAGTGACGACCGGGCGGGTGCGGCTATGGGTCGACCGCTCGTTCACCGTGCGCGGCAGCGGCACGGTTGTGACCGGAACGCTCGGCACCGGCCAACTCGCGGTCGGTGACGAGCTCGAGGTCCATGGCCGGCGGGTCCGAGTACGCGGACTTCAGTGCGCCGGACGGACCGCGGACGTGGTGCCTGCCGTCGCGCGGGTTGCCGTGAACCTTCGCGCAGTGCCGCAGGACGCGGTGCGCCGCGGTTACGCGCTGCTCACACCCGGGGCTTGGCACCTAACGTCGCAGGTGGATGTGCGGCTCGGTGTCGATGCGGCCAGGCTGCCCGCCCAGCTGCTGCTCCATCTCGGCACGGCGGAACTGCCGGTGCGGGTGCGTGCCCTTGGTGGACGGATCGCCCGGCTCGGCCTCCCCCGGCCGCTGCCACTCCAGGTGGCCGATCGGGCCATCCTGCGGGATCCCGGGGCGCAACTTCTGGCCGCGTCTGTGCTCATCGTCGACCCGGATCCACCTGCGTTGACCCGGCGCGGAGCCGCGCGACGCCGGGCCGACGACCTGGCCACGACCGAGCCCGACGCGCATGCCGAGGTTCGGCGGCGTGGGGCGGTGCGGCGTAGCCATCTCGTCCGGCTTGGCCTGCCGGTCGCCGACGACCTGCCGATTCGCCGGGCGGGCGACTGGTTGATCGCTCCGGACATCTGGACGGACTGGGCCGGGTACCTGACCACGCTTGTGGATGAACGGGCCCGAGCAGCGCCACTCGATCCCGGGCTTGGCACGGAGACCGCTGTCCAGCTACTCGACCTGCCGGATCGGGCGCTGCTCGCGCCGTTAGTCGCTCACGCCGACCTGCAGCTCGCCGCCGGACGAGTGCGCCGCCCGGGCACCACGGCGTCCTTGGGCAAGTCCGAACCGGCAGTGCGCGCGCTGGAGCAGCGGCTGGCAGCCGCGCCCTTCACGGCACCGGAACGGGCGGACCTCGGCCAACTCGGACTCGGTACCGCGGAACTCGCGGTGGCCGTCGCATCGGGCCGGTTGATCCGCATCGCGCCGGACGTGGTCTTGTTGCCGGCGGCGCTCGATCAAGCCCACCGCATCCTGGGCCGACTACCCCAGCCGTTCACCACCAGTGAGGCCCGGCAGGCGCTCGGCACGACACGACGGATTGCCGTCCCACTCCTGGAACGGCTGGACGCGGAGGGCTTGACGCGTCGGCTCGACGCCAGCGGACGGAGGGAAACCGTCCAGTGATCGCCGCGCTAGTCCGACTTAGCCGATACGACCGCCTCGAAGGCGCTGGCGATGACCGCGTAGCCCTGGACGTCCCTAGCCTGCGCAACTTCATTGTTGCCCCTATGCCTCGAGTGCTGGTTCCGTCGCCGCGAGTATGCGCCCACAAGTTGGCGGCCTACCACATCAGCCCGTACGTGACGGCGTCAGTGAGAACGGCTAGTCTCCTGGTAGCGGCTCAGACCGGTAGCCCTTTCGCTGACGCGGCGCTACCAACGCCGGTGAATGATGGTGATCGAGCCATGGCGGTCGAACAACGCACGTCCGATCGCACGCGCGGATACTCCTTGCATCTGGATCTAACCGAACCGCGGCTGATCGCGCTTGGCGAGCTGGACCTTGCGGCGGTCGCGGATATCGCCGACGCCCTCGCCTTGGTCGACGGCCAGTCCGCACTGCTGCACGTCGACTTGTCCGGCGTGACGTTTTGCGACACATCGGCTCTCCAGCCATTCGTGGAGGCTGCCCGACGCCGGGCTGATCTAGGGCAGTCGCCGATCGCCATTGAGTCCACTAGCGCAGCCGTGGACCGGCTGCTGGAGATCCTGCACCTCGATGGTCATCCGTTGCTCGACGTGGAGGCATGGGATCGGGTCGAGGCCCCGAGCCCCACCCAGGTCCTCGACCTCCGGGGCGAGCAGCCGGTCTAGGGCGTCCCGACCGCTACCGTGAGCGGCATGGCCGTCGCGCGATTCAAGAAGATCTGCCTCGACGCCGACCAGCCGCTCACGGCCGGGCCGTTCTGGGCAGAGATTCTCGGGCTGTCTTGGCAGCCGGATACCAAGGGCGAAGGCGGTCTGTACGACGCGGGCGGACGCTGCATCATCTGGGTCAATCAGGTGCCGCGGGTCAACCCCGTGAAGAGGCGCGTTCATCTCGACATGTATGCACCCGCCCTAGGCCCCCTGCTGACGCTTGGCTGCCGCATCGTTCTGTTCGAAGGTGACGATCGGCGGTGGACGGTGCTCGCGGACCCCGAGGGTAGGGAGTTCTGCGCGTTTCTCCGACCTGACCCGCCCCCGGAGACGCTGCACGGGCTGGTTATCGACAGCGCCGACCCAGCGGCTCAAGCTCACTGGTGGGGCAACGTGTACGGCGGCACCGTTACCGATTCCGAAGAGGGATTCTCGACTATCACTGACGTCGCCGGCGCGAACTTCACGATGGACTTCACGCCAGTGCCCGAGGCGAAATCCGGCCCGAACAGCGTTCATTGGGACGTTGCCGGCGACGTGGCGGCGCTGAGCGCGGCTGGTGCGACCATGCTCCGGGAGCCGGACGGCGACGTCTCGTGGCATGTCATGGCTGATCCAGAGGGCAACGAGTTCTGCGTGTTCACTGAGTGAGCGCAGTCGGGGGCGTGTCGACTCTCCCCGAGCCGACGATCGTGGTCGTCGGAAGCTGCAATGTCGACATGACCAGCTACCTGCCGCAGGTGCCGGGGCCGGGCGAAACCGTCATCGGCCGGTCGTTCTCGATCGGGTTCGGCGGCAAGGGCGCGAATCAAGCGCTTATGGCCCGACGCCTCGGCGCCCGAGTGGTCATGGTCGGGTGCGTCGGCCGGGATTCGTTCGGCGACATGATGCTCGCCAACCTGGCCGACGACGGAATCGAGACGGCCTGGCTTGGGCGAGCAGACGCGGTCAGTACCGGCGTGGCGGTCATCTGGGTCGAGCCGGATGGCACTAATCGGATCGTGTGCTCCCCCGGCGCAAACGAACTGGTATCAGCAGCGCAGGCCGCGGAGGCGGTGACAGCGATCTCGCCCGCAGTCGTGCTCGCGCAGTTCGAGATCCCTCAGGCGGCCACCTGCGCGGCATTTGCCGCCGCTCGCCGCGTGGGCGCGATCACCGTGCTCAATCCCGCACCGGCAGCGGCTGCGGAACGCGAACTTCTGGCATTGACCGACTGGTTGGTGCCGAACGAGGTGGAGCTTGCCCAGCTGACATCGACCACATCGTCGGCAGATGATGCCTTGCGAGCGGCGGCCGACAGCCTCTCGGTCGGTCGGCTACTGGTGACGCTGGGCGGTGCCGGAGTGGCTCTCGTCGATCAAGACTCAGTGCTGCGCATCCCGGCGCCAGACGTCCAAGTCGTCGACACCACCGGAGCGGGGGACGTGTTTATCGGCGCATTCGGCTTTGGGCTCGCTCGCGGCATGGGCTCGGCCGCTGCGGCTGAGCTCGGAGTGCTGTGCGCCTCGGACTCGGTACAACGTCCGGGCGCTCAGGCCGCAATACCGACAGCGGAGGAAGCCGCCGAATTTGCTCGTCGACACTAGCGTTGCCCGCTACCGGATCGAACCCGGCGCGAGCAGCACAGTTGGCGCCTTCGTCGTCGGTGTCGGCGTTGGCGTTGGCCCGTGGGTCGCCCCGCCGGTCCTCGAAACCAGCAGTACGCCAAGCACGACAATGACGGCGACCAGGCTCGCTACCAGGCGAAACACGAAGCCCACTGCCTCACCGAATATGCCCATGGCGCCCGTCGCGGCCCGAATCAGCACTGCCAGCACGACGACGACCACCGCCGCGACGATCACAGTTGCGACGGCAAGGTGCGTCGTCGCGGCGTGGCTGGTGCCCGATGCACGCGGCGCGTCGTAGCCAGACAGGTCTCGCGCCGCCAATGGTTGCAGCGTTAACGTTGACATGACGTGCTCCCGTCCGGGCGGGGAACCGCCCAGGCAGTCGGGTTCGTCGGTCCGTGGCTGGTGCCCCCGGCGTCGCTGCCAATCGACTTCCGGGGGCGCCCGCGAATTAAGTCGTCGGTTCGCGAAACCAGACGTCGCTGTGTGGTGTCGGACCTAGCACGGTCTAGCGATCGAGAGTCGGCTGCCGATCGACCACCTCCGCTCCGCGCACATGCGCGCTGCGGGTGGTCGAACCAGTGAGACCGGGCTTCGCTGCCCTTCCGGCCGGCCGGGATCGGTTGCGTGATCGCGCCGGCCTATGGGCTCCTTCGTGGTCGTCCACCCATGCTATGAGCATGCGCTTGGTAGCTGCATTTGGCAAGTGCCAATTGTCTGTGCCTCAAGTTGATACCGAAAGTTCATGCCTACGTCCCATGACAGTTCGCAGGCCTGAGGGTCACATCGGCGGTTGACGCTTGCATTGCCCGGCATCACGGGTATCTAATTTGCGGAGGTTCCAGCGGCACGTCCTGCTGGCACGTGCCGAGAGCAGACGACCACCAACGAAGGAGCAGCTGCATCGTGGCGCGCCAGGCCAGTCCTACGCTTCGGCGTCGTGAGCTCGGCACCCGACTGCGACAGCTCCGGCTTGATCAGGGCAAGACGGCGGAGGACGTCGCGCAGGCGCTGATGGTCTCCGCAACGAAGATCACTCGGCTCGAGACTGGCGCCCGCGGGGTCAACCTGCGGGACATTCGGGATCTCTGCAACTTCTACCAGGTCAGCGAGCCCGAGCGGGAGCATCTCATGCGCCTCGCCCGGCAGAGCCGTGAGGACTCCTGGTTCCAGCACTACGACCTGCAACACCCGACCTATATCGGTCTGGAGGCATCCGCCGCGTCGATTGCCGACTACAAGTCCGACGTCGTCAACGGTCTGCTACAGACCGAGCGGTACGCGCGAGCGATCCTGGAAGCTACGCTGCCCGACCCCACCGAGGACAAGATCGCGCAGAACGTCGAGTCACGTGAGCTCCGCCAGCGGCTGCTTACCGACGACCCACCGCTTGGCCTGTGGGCAGTCATCCACGAGGCTGCGCTGCGCACCTACATAGGTGGCCCGGAGGTCATGCGCGAGCAGCTTGAGACTCTTGTCGAGCGCGCCGCCCAGCCGAACGTCGACCTGCAGCTGCTGCCGTTCAAGGCCGGCGCCCACCCGGCCATCAACAGCACCTTCACCCTTCTGCACTTCCGCGAAGATGTGCCCGACGTCGTCTATGTCGAGGGCCTGCTAGGCGAGCACTACCTCGAGGCGCGGACGGATATCGAGCGCTATCGGCGCGTTTTCGATCAGCTGCGAGCGATGGCATTGAGTCCCAAGGACTCTGTGGCGCAAATCGCGGCGATCGCCAAGACGTTCGTCGACGACTAGCCGGCGAACCTCCAACCCGAGAAGGGAGAGACGTGTTCTCACCGAATTGCGAGGCCGACGCTCTGGCCTGGCGGAAAGCCACCGCCAGCGGCAACGGCGCCTGCGTAGAGGTCGCGGTCCTCACCGAGGGCAGCGGAGTCGCGGTTCGCGACTCCAAGGACCCGAACGGACCTGTGCTTCACTACACCGACGCCGAGTGGCGTGCCTTCCTGCACGGCGCCCGGAACGGCGAGTTCGACCTGTAGGCCCCTTGAGTGCCGGCTCGCGTCCTCGGGAGCCGGCACTCCAGCGGTACACCTCGGGCCGGAGGCACCTCGGTGCCAAACCGACCCCCCACTGCTCCGACTAGTCATCGGATTGCCGCGAGAATCCCCACTTCTCAGTAGCCGGCGCCGATACCGCTTCGTGGCACCGTGGCGAGAACCTGCTGCTGGTAGTAGATCGGGACGCCCTCGTCAGCCGTGACGTTTGACTGGTAGTGCGTGGACACCATGAGTGCGTAGATATTACCGGCCGAGATCGCGAGCGCGAAGTAGTCACCGATGAACCCGCTGCCCGTCGGGCAGGGATCCCGGGCACCCGCACAGGGGTATTGCGAGAGGCCGCCGAGATGCTGGCCCGGCTGCTCTGGATCCCACGTGAACTGCGAGATTCGCGCATTGCCTCCGACCGGTACCGCGCCGCCGCCGGTGTCTTTGTACGTCTGCAGCGACGTGTCGATGCAGAAGTTCGTCCGGCCGACGTCGGCAGTTAGCACGCTCGGGTCGTTGTTCGGGCAGGCCAGGCGCCGGTCGTAGAACGCGACCGCGACCGCGCCATTGGGACCCGCGGCGATCGACGGCTGGAATTGGTCGGTTGGCGGACTCGGTGGGTCGTCGTTGACTACGGTCGGTGTCGTCCAGGTGGCGCCGCCGTCGGTGGACTGCGTGAACTTCACGTTCATCTGGCCCGCGACCGAATCCCAGTCCTCGTAGGTGAGGTAGAGGTGGCCGGGGAAGGTCGGGCTCGCGGCGAAGCTCTCCGTAATGCCGTCACGGAAGCGGGTATTCGGCAACACGCCGCCCGGAACCGCGTCGACGGTCGTGATCGGAACGAATGCACTGAACGTCCGCGCGTCGTCGGTCGACCGCGCCACGTAGATCGTCGACACAGTCCCGTTCGGCGGGAACGAGACAACCGCGACGTACACGTTTCCGGCTGCGTCGATCGTGGGATAGACGAAGGTGGCGCCGGCGCTGACTTGGGACGGCGGGGCGATCGTGACCGCCTTGGCGAAGGTCTGGCCACGGTCGCGGGAGACCGCCATGCGCACCTTGATCCCGCCGCCGTTGACCGTTGAAGACCGCCCACGCCGCGTAGACGTGGTCCTGGAACTTGTTACCGACGATATGGTTGACGGCGATCCACTGTTTGTCCTCGACGTGACCGGCCTGCTTGGCTGACGCGTTGTTCGACGGCTCGAGGGGCTGTCCGCCGTTGCCCTTCACCCAGTTGCGTCCCAGGTCGTCGCTGTAAGACACGTCGATCTCACCGTCCGGGTGGAGCTTCGTCGCGTCGAAGAACGAGTTATAGGGCAGCATCGTCTGGTAGACACGGCCCTTGGTGTCGAAGTCGGAATTGGGGTCGGTGGTATTGGTCCAGCTCGGCGGCATGTCCTGCGTGCCGGTAGAGATGCAGTCGTAGCCCTGGACCTGGTTGTTGCCGGACGGCGTCCCGCCCAGGATCTGGTACGCGCCGTTGTAGAACATGTAGAACGTCGAGTACTTGTCGAAGAAGAACTTCGACGTCCCGACGAGGTCCTCAGTACCGGGTTTGACCGACAGCCAGGACTCGGAGTGGTTCGCGTTGAACGGACCGCTGCCGCACGTCCCGGCCACGGGGACCCGAGAGCCCGGCGGTACCGGATAGCCGCCGCCCGTCGTCGGGGAGCTCGCCACAGCATTCGTGAACGGAACGCTCGAGTTCCATCCGGGACCGGGCGACGCGCCCGCCGCTCCGCCCACCGTCACGGACAAGAAGGCGGTAAGTAGCACCGTCATGGCCACTGCCAGAAGTCGATTCATCTGTCCTCCGGTCCCCGAAGTGGACCCGCAGTACGGGCTTGGCTGGGATGCCGATATCGCGAGCTTGGCCCTGACGGTGGGCCAGCGCAATAGGCTCCGTGCGCTTCGCAGGCAGGCCGCGTGATTCAGGTGACAGAAGTATCACGACCGTACCGGGGTTGCTCTGGTGGTGAAGGAGAGTCCAGGGATGGTACGGGGATGTCATGTCCGATCACAGAACATCAGCCGCCGATCGGCCGCGAGGGGGATTGACTCGTGACCGGGTCGGCCCGAGATGCTGCCGCGAGGTCGGATCGTGACCGCGACGCTCACCCCAGATCGACAGGTTCACTGGGTGCGAACGGCTCCAGGAACGGCAACCCGCCGCAGGATGGCGAGCGCGCTGGTCAGCGTGGGCCGGGCCCATTTCGGGCCTCCGCGGGAGTGCATCCGCAGCCGCGGTCTGGCCCGCGCCGTTCCAGGGAGTCTCGCCCTGGCCTCCGCCAGCCTCATCCTGACCGCTCTGGTACACACGCCGAATCCCGTCCAGCAGCAGGCGACGAGCCTGCTCGAGTACCAGGGCGATGATCTTTACTCCGGCGAACTGTGGCGGCTCATTTCCAGCGGACTTCTCGCCCAGAGTTGGCTGCAGTACCTCTGGACGCTGTTCATCGCGATCGCAGTCTTTGCCGTCCTGGAGGTGCAGGTCGGGTGGGCCAGGCTGTTGGCATGCGTCGCGGCGAGTCACATCCTGCCAACTGTCACGGTCGCATTTCTGGCGCCGCTGCTCGGTCACGCCGACGTCTTGAGCGAGGTCGACTACGGCACCTCCTGCCTGGTCGTCGGCGCTGTGGCCGGGCTCGCCTGGCTGCGCCGTTCACTGCCCCTCGCGGCCATCGTTGCCGTCGGTGTGATCGGCGACGTGATGCTCAGTGCGCCCCTGACCGTGGTTGAGCACACATTGGCGCTCATGGTCGGGGTCCTTCTTATCGCTGGCACTGCAAAACGACGGGCCGCCCGAGTGCTAGCGCCGTCGCGCGGCTGGCTCCAGAGCCGGGTTGGTCCATCCGCCGTCCGCCGGATTGAGGTTGGTGCCGGGCGGGACGATCTCATCGATACGGTCGAGCACGTCGTCCGAGAGCTTGACGTCGGCGCCAGCAAGCTGGGACTCGAGCTGCTCCATGGTGCGCGGCCCGATGATCGCCGCGGTGACCGCCGGGTGATTGATCACGAACGCGATGGCCATCTCGATCAGCGGCATCCCTGCCTGCTCGGCTAGCTGGGCGAGCGACTCAGTGGCGTCGAGCTTGCGCTGGTTTTCCGGTAGCGACAGGTCGAAGCGCATCGGGAGCCGCTCGGCGCGCGTCGAGGACGGCGTCGCGGCTTCTTTGCGCCAGCGCCCGGACAGCCAGCCGCCGGCCAGCGGGCTCCACGGAATCACGCCCATCCCGTAGTGCGCGCAGGTCGGCAGGACGTCGCCCTCGATGCCGCGGACCAACATCGAGTACGGCGGCTGCTCGCAGACAAAGCGCTGGAGGTGCTGGTCCCGCGCCGCCCACTGGCCCCGCACGATCGCCGAGGGTGGGAAGGTCGACGAGCCGAGATAGCGCACCTTGCCGTGTCGAACGAGATCGGTGAGAGCGCCGAGCGTCTCTTCGATGTCGACGTCCGGGTCGTAACGATGGATCTGGTACAAGTCGATCCAGTCGGTGCCCAGCCGTTGCAGCGAGTCTTCAACCTCGCGGAGGATCCAGCGGCGCGAGTTGCCGCGCTGGTTGGCGTCTTCGCCCATCGGCATATGCGCCTTGGTCGCGAGCACGACATCGTCGCGCCGGCCCGCGAGCGCCTTGCCGACGATCTCCTCCGATTCGCCCTGCGAGTAGACGTCAGCGGTGTCGATGAAGTTGATCCCAGCATCGAGCGCACGGTGGATGATCCGGACGCTGTCGTCGTGGTCCTTGTTGCCCCAATCGCCGAACATCATGGCGCCGAGGCACAGCTTGCTGACCGAGACGCCGGTGCGTCCGAGCGGTCGATGCTCCATGGGTGTGCTCCTTCAACTAGGACGTGGCTGCAGGATCATTCGGTCGGCTCACCGGCCAATGAGTCGCTTGAGTATGCGCTTGTCCATGGCCGTGATTCCTTCGATGCGGGCTCAGCGGTCGGGGTATTCCTCGTCGGTGACGTGCTCGCCCCAGTCCGCCTCCGGTCGCTGGCCGCCGGGGACGGCCTCGGTGACGGACAGGTGCGCCATGAAGTGGTCAGGTGCGGCGCCGTGCCAATGCCACTCGTTGGCTGGCGTGTAGACAATGTCGCCAGGACGGATCTCGACGACCGCACCGCCCCGGGACTTGACGAGACCCTTTCCTTCGGTGACATAGAGAGTTTGGCCTACGGCGTGGGAGTGCCATGCCGTCCGGGCGGTGGGCGTGAAGTGGACCGCGCTGACCCGGACACGCGAGGGCTCCTCGCCTCTCGCGATGCTGTCGATCCAGACGTCTCCGGTAAACCACTCCGCTGGGCCCTTGGTGGTCGGCGGCTTGGGTTGGACGTCCACGGGCGTCTCCTTACTGGAGGGTTGGGTGAGGCTAGCTGGCACAGAGGTTCTCCTCGACGGCGACGGATGATGGCTCGTGCTGGGTCGAAGTCCAGCGCCGGCGTAGGCAGGGAACTCGGCGGTTGCTGCCGCAGCGGGGAAGACCGGCCTGCTGCGGAGTGATCTTGGCTCGCCGGCTAGCGAGAAACTCGCGAACCTCACGTCGGTTGTCCACGACTACGACGCTACGAGTTCTCGCACCGTCATGGGTGTCTGTCATAACCCGGATAACTACGACCTGCCGCGCCCGCGCGAGCGCGGCTTTCATCAATAGTGCGACGCTGATCCGCCTGCAGGAAGAAAGGCTTGATGTCCGCAGCCGTGATCGCCCGTCCCCGGTCAGCCAGCGCCCGGAGTGCACTCATCGGACTCCGAAAGATCCAGGCAAGCTGACTTGCAAACCGCTGGGGCGCGGAAGCGTCCTCGTGGGTTCGAATCCCACGCCCTCCGCTGAATGCCCCGTAATTTGGGCCTGCAGCCTGTAGCTGCCGATCTTCGGGCGATCTACCTCAAGCCTCGTTGATCTCGGTGCGCTGCGAGATGGTCGCGCAGCGACTGTCCGAGCTGCGGAGGGTGCGGCCCGGTTCAGCTGCGGGTTAGCACGGCGGTCATGGTGGCTTTGTCGGCGGCGGTCACGTCGATTGACACGTGGATGGCGGCGAAGCGCTTGTCGTACCTGCACCAGTAGCGCTTGTCGGGCGGCATCCACCCCCATAGCCCAGTGTTTGCTTGGTGGGCCCCGAGGTGTCTGGGCCCGAGGGACTCGAACCGTCAGCCTACGGGTTATAAGTCCGGCCGTGGCCACCCCAGCTGGCCACGAGTAACCCCTATCCCCTCTTATTTACCCCTATCCCTCTTATTTACCTATCCCCTCTTATTTATATCTCCTCTTATTTATATCAACTCTTATCTACCCCTACCCCCTCTTATCTGTATCCCTCTTATTTAATGGATGATTCCGGTTATTTTAATGGATGATTCCGGCTGCTGGTCGTGTCCCGCCTCGTCACGGCTGCGCGACTCACGTTAGACGGACGCGCGACTTCTCGATACGAACTCTTGGCGCGAGGCCATTCCTGGTCGTTGCGGCAGGTCGCCGTCCAGCGGCAGCTTGCCGCAGTCGTTCTCAACCGAGAGCCCTGGTCCCTAGCATTCCGGCCTCGCGCCGATTAAACTTGATCTCCTCTTACCCTCGCTGCATTGCCGCCCCGGGGGAAAACGTGGGTAGGGACTGGGGGCATCATGCAAACACGCCGGCAATTCATCAGAAATGCCGCGCTAAGCGGCGCAGGGCTGGTAGTTGGGGGCACGCTCCTAAACAACGGGCGGGCACAGGCGGCGGCTCCGGTGGCAGCGACCCTGACACCTTATCTCGATCCGATGCCGACCCTTCTCGACAACCTCATCAACGCGACCGGCGGCGGGACGGTGAACCTGTCTACGGAGCTGATCACCCGCAAGCTTCATAGCCAACTGCCTGCGACGACGCTGTTCGGGTACCTGCGGCAGGGCGGGCCCGCCGCAGACGCTATTGACGCGTCGTATCTGGGGCCGGTGATCCTCGCCCAGAGCGGGATACCGGTGGTGGCCAACTACACCAATAATCTCGCATCGGACGCTTATAAGAGCGTGTTCACCAACAACGGCAGCAGCTACGCGCAGTTCAACCCTTTCAGCCCTGCCCAGACCCGGATCCTGACTCACCTGCACGGCGCGATCGACTCGGGCGATTCTGACGGCAACCCGTTCGCGACCCCGCGCGCGTACCCGTCCGGGGCGACTCAGACGGCGACGTACCCGAACGAGCAGGCAGCCACCCTGTCGTGGTATCACGACCACTTGCTCGGTGACACGCGGATGAACGTGGTCGGCGGGCTGGCCGGCGGCTACCTGCTGCGCGACGCCTTCGACACGCGGCAGCAATCCGCTGCTTCCGAACGGCGCGTTTGAGCTGCCGATGGTGGTGCAGGACCGGATGTTCAACCCGGACGGGTCGCTGCTGTACCCGGTCGCGCCGCTGTCGACGAACGGGCCGTGGATCGGCGAGTACTTCGGTGACGTGATGATGGTCAACGGCAAGATCTGGCCGACCTTGACGGTGCAGCCCGCGGTGTACCGCTTCCGGTTGCTGAACGGCTGCAACGCCCGGATCCTGAGCCTGCGGATCGCAAGGTCGAACGACCAGACCATACCGATGACCATCATCGGCACGGAGGGCGGGTTGCTGCCCTTGAACCCGGTCGCCGTGACCAGGATGGTGCTGGCCCCGGCCGAGCGGTTCGACCTGATCTGCGACTTCCGGAATTTTGCGGGTCAGACGCTGTTCATGAAGAACAACAACCCGCCGAGCCCGGTGTAAACCCCGGCGCCGTCGCTGACGACGGTGATGCGGTTCGTCGTGAGCTCAGGGGACGCCGAGTGGCAGCGTCCCGCCGGCCGGGTCCCTGACGGACAGCCTAGTCAACGACGAGGTGGCTGAGCTGACCGCGCTGGGGCCGCCGCTGCTGAGCGGCGGGACGAAGGACGTCCGGGACGCGGATGATCACCCTGAATGAGATCGGGGCGGAGACCCCGGCCTGGAGACTGAACCTCAACGCCGGGCCGTACGGGGGCCCCAACGCGGTGACCGAGACGCTGACGTGGAACACGGTCGAGGACTGGTATTTCGTGAACATGACCGGGGACACGCACCCGATGCACACCCACCTGTTCTCGTTCAGGGTGATGGGCCGCTACAACTTCGACGTCAAAGGCTACGCCGCGGCCTTCGGCGCGGCGAACGGCGTTCCACAGCAGGACGTCGCCACGCTGGCGCCGTACCTGAAGTCGAAGCTGATGCCCCCGGATCCGACCGAGACGGGACTCAAGGAGACAGTGAAGGCGAACCCGGGCCAGGTCACGGTCGTGCGCGCCAAGTTCATACCGCCGAGCACCGCGGTCGTCGGCGGCAAGCTCACGACGCAAAAGTACGTGCACCACTGCCACATCGTCGAACACGAAGACAACGACATGATGGAACGCGTGCTCGTACAGCCGTAAGGCTGCAACGACGCCTGCGCTACGTGTTCGCGGTCAAGGGCGAAGCCGGCAAACACGCGCTGGATCGGTGGCTGTCCTGGACTACGTCAACCTGACCAGCGGCCGGACGGAGTGACCGCGCCGCAGCAATACGTCTATCACTGCCACATCGCCGAACACGAGGACAACGACATGATGCCCCCGTACACGGTGGTTCCTCCATGATCCATTCACCGTGGACACGCGCAAGGATCTCGGCGTCGGGTCCGCGCGCCTGCCTGACCGAGTCGCCGCGCTTTCACGGGTTCTGCACTGTCAGACTTCGGTCGAGCGGCACGGTGGAGAGGCACCGTCGGACGGGGCCGAGCAGAGCAGACGATCATCCGGCGGAGTCACGGCCGAACCCGGTCGATGCGGATCTCTCGACGGAGTCGACGCCGGTCACGAAAGCGTCGCGGACACGGCGCGTACTGCTGCAGTTGCCAGCTTCCTGCTGGTCGTGTTCATCGTCGGGGTGATTCAACAGTTCGCCGACTACCAGCAGGCGTGGACGGCGCTGTCGAACATGAGCGTCGGATGGTGGCTGGCGATCCTGATCGCAGCCGTGGCCAACCAGATCTCGTACGTCTGGCCGTATCAGGCACTGCTGCCGAGCCTGCGGTTCCGCGACGGGTTCACCGAGATTCAGACCACCAGCGCGATCTAGAACACCGTGCCCGCCGGCGGCGCGGTGGGTCGGCCTGACCGGGCAGAGCACCGGCGCGCTATCGGCGCAGCACTCATCGGGGTGCTGGCGATCGTCGTGTGCGGTCTCGGGTTGTGGCTGATCTTCCGCAGCGAGGCGACCGCGCGCTGGGTCGGACGGTTGGCGGACCGACTACTGAAGCCGCTGTTCCGCCGGCTGCACAAGCCTCCATCGGACCGCGCCGAACGCTGGGTGCTGCATTTCCGCACCGAGACAGTCCCGGTAGTCGGTCGGCGGGGTTGGGTGTTGACCGGGACGGTGGTGACCAGCCAGCTGGCGGTGTTCGTGGTGCTGCTCTTCTCCGCACGCGGGGTCGGCATCATCTCGGCCCAGGTGTCCTTCCTCGACGTGCTGCTTGCCTTCGCGGTGGCGCGGCTCGTCGGCGCGATCCCGATTACCCCCGGCGGGCTGGGTAAGGTCGACGCCGCTCTGATCGGGATGCTCACCGCGTTCGGAGCCTCCTCCAGCGACGCGTTGGCCGCCGACATGGTGTGGCGGGCCGCCACGTATTTCCCACCGATCATCATCGGCACCGTGACCTACCTGCTATGGAAGCGGGGCCGAGCGAAGCATCCGGTGCCCGCGGCCTGAGGCGGTGACGGGTTAGCGGCTCAAACCGGCGCGGCAGTGACTCGGCGGTAGGCGAGCCAGGCCGGCGACACGATCAGCCAATAGGTGATGGCGCGGAAGAGCAGCACCGCGACGATCGCGGGCACAAGGGTGGCCCCGTTCACCAGTTCGCCGAGCACGAGTACCACATCGAGCACTACCACCCCGCCGGGCACCGGCAGCAGCGCCGCCACCGGGAGCGCGGTGAGGTACACCAACGCCGCCCCGAGCCCGGCGGTGTGGGCGATCACGGTAAGCGTGGCGCCGACGAACGCCAGCGTGTAGCCGATCGTGACAAGCGCCGACCCGGCGAACAGCCGCACGCCATGTCCCGGATCCCGTACCGCGGCGCGCAGTCCGCGGGTGCCGTCGCGCAGGCCTTGCTGCAGCCGAGCCCGGTCTCCCCATGACCAGCCGGCAGCGAGCGCCATCAGAACCACGACCAGCGCGATGATCACCCCGGCGGTGGTGTCGAAGACACCGCGTGCTGCATGCGGAGCAACGAGCACCCCCACCGCCACCAGCACCAGCACGATCGCGTGCACCACGACGCCGGCCGCGGACCCGGTCGCCACCGCCTCGACGGCCTCGTCCTCGGTCAAGCCGACCGCACGCAGATACTCGACGTCCAGCGCGGTGCGCCCCATCGCGGCCGGCGCCGCCCGGTTGGCGTAGGACGACGCGACCGTGACCAGCAGTGTCCGGGCCCAGCCGAGCCGCCGCCCCGCCGCGCCGCGGAGCACCTCGACCGCGCCGGGGAACGTCACGGCGTAGGCGAAAACGGTCGGGACAACAGGACCCAGCGGGCCTGCTCCAGCGTGTCGGCGACCTTGCTGCTGGCCAGCAGCGCCGGCAGCGCGTACATCAGTACGCCCGCGGCCAACAAGCCGAGCAAGATCCGGCGATCGACACGAGCGAACCGCAGGGGGCGCGGAACCGGCGCACCTACCCGTTGCGCAGCGACCTGACGTAGCTCGTCGAGCCGTCCCGGCCCACCACCGCCGGGGTCCGCACCCCAGCTTTCGCGGCTAACAGGTCCAGCAATGCCTCGACCTCGATCTGCCGCTTGGCCGACCGGATCGGCTTCTCGTCATCCAAACCCCGGTACGCCACGAACCGGTAGGTCTTGAACGAGAAGTCGGCGTCGCGTTGGTCCGGTCCGACCGCCTTCACGAACAGCCCATCGCCGTCCGTCCTCTCGGCGAAGAACGGGGTCGACCCGCGGGCATCCACCCTCGCCGGCCAAACCGAGGCCACCGCAATCCCGGCCCGCGATAGCGCCGCCCGCACCTGGTCAGCTGTGATCCGCCCCGACGGTGCACCCGCCGCCAGATGCACTAACGCGGCGACCGTGAACCCGAGCGCGTAACCACCGACCACATCGAGGGGAAGATGCGCCCCGACAAACATGCGGGCAAGCCCCACCGTCAGCGGCAGCACCCTGATCACGCGTCGCCACCGCCGCGCCAGAAACGGCACTGCTGTCGCCGTCAGCGCGAATGACACCGCGGCGTGCCCGGACGGGAACCCCAACCCGGTCGCATGCGGGCCCCGCCCGATCACGTCGTCGATCAGCGCGGCCGGACGCGCCCGCCCGACCAGATGCTTCAAGCCGAGCCCTGCGAAGTACGTCAACAGGCCCGCCGCCAGTGACCCCAACTGCATCACCAGCCACACCGGCTTATACAGCCAGGACGGCAACCCGTTCACCGCGTGGAACAGGCCCGCTTCCACCACCGATACCGTGCCCGACGACGCGATCCAACCGGAGACCGCCAGCAGCCCGGCACCCACCACGACCCCGACCACATCGCCCGGATGCCGCACATACACCACCCGGTGCGGACCGTCGCTCGGGGCGCCTCCCACGTCGCACTCGCCCCAATCACACCCGAGCTAAGTGGAGTTGCTGCCGCACCAATTCCATACCACTACCGCGGAGATCTCGATGAGGCGTGGCATCCGAGATCGCATCGAGCGCCGGCGCTCGTCCACGCGCACTGGCTCCTACAGTTCTGAAGGAGCCAGTTGCTCTACTGGACGGCCCGAAGGTGGCGGTGCGCCACGAGCGGGCGGAGCAGCCGAACTCGCGCCGTTACGCCGCCGCGGCGGCCTCAGCTCCGGGCCGCAGGTCGACGCGCCGCAATAGCTGGGCGTTCGCGGCGACAACCAGGGTCGAGACGCTCATCAAGATTGCGCCCACGGCGGGCGGCAGCAAGACTCCAACACCGGCGAGGACACCGGCCGCCAGGGGCACCGCGATCACGTTGTAGCCGGTGGCCCAGGCCAGGTTCTGGATCATTTTGTGATAGCTGGCCGCACTCAGCTTGATAACGCTGAGAACGCTACGGGGATCGTCGGAGGCCAGGACCACGCCCGCCGACTCAATGGCGACGTCGGTGCCGGCGCCGATGGCCAGACCGACATCGGCTCGGGCCAATGCGGCGGCGTCGTTAACGCCGTCGCCGACCATGGCGACGCGCAGCCCGCGCGCTTGCAGCTCGGCGACCTTGGCGTCCTTGTCTTCGGGCAACACCTCGGCGAAGACCTCGTCGACTCCCAGGTCCGCTGCTACCGCCTCGGCCACGACTCGGGAATCGCCAGTGATCATGACAACTCGGATACCACGAGCGTGCAACTGGTCGACGGCCGACCGGGATTCCGGTCGGATTTCGTCGGCCAATGCAAGCGCTCCGACGACCTTGCCCGCTTCCACGACGTAGAGCACAGCGGCGCCGCGATTCGACCATGTCGTCACGTGATCGTCGAGAGCGTCCGGAACGTCGAGACCGATCTCGCGCAACAGGGCCGGGCCGCCCACTGCCACTTCCGCCCCGTCGACCGTGGCGCGGACGCCGCGACCGGTCAACGACTGGAAGTCCGCCGCGATCGCCATGGCCCCGCGCTGACGCGCCGCCGCCACAATGGCACGGGCCAGCGGGTGCTCAGAGTCGGCCTCGACGGCGCCAGCTAGGGCTAACACGCGTGTGGTGCCGTCCTCAGAAGCGTCGACGGCGGCTAGCTCGACGACGGCTGGCTGGCCTTTGGTGAGCGTGCCGGTCTTGTCGAACAGCACGGCATCGACAGTCCGCATCCGCTCTAGCGCTAGCCGATCTTTGACCAGGATGCCCGCCCGAGCCGCCAGCGCTGTCGACAAGGCGATAACCAGCGGGATGGCCAGGCCGAGGGCGTGTGGGCAGGCGATGACCAGCACGGTCACAGTGCGCTCCACCGCTTGCTTGGGGTCGCCAAGAACCAGCCAGACGATGAACGTGATGACTCCAGCGGCGGTCGCAAAGTAGAACAGCAGCGCGGCGGCGCGGTCAGCGAGCGCCTGAGCTCTGGATCGCGACGCCTGCGCCTGGGCCACCAACCGACGGATGCCGGCCAGCGCGGTGTCCTCGCCGACGGCATCGATACGTACTCGCAGCGCAGAGTCCGTGGCCACGGTGCCAGCCACCACCCGGTCCCCAACCGTTTTGACGACCAGCCGAGATTCGCCGGTAATCATCGACTCATCGAGTTCGGCGCGGCCCTCCAGCACCGTGCCATCGGCCGGCACCCGGCCGCCGGAACGCACCAGCACCAGATCCGCGGGCTTCAGATCATCCAGTTCGACGGACGTTACGGCGCCGTCGACGCCGATTCGCTCGGCACTGTCTGGCAGCAGTGCGGCCAAGGCGTCGAGGGCGCTCGAGGCCTGACCGAGGGCGCGCATCTCCAACCAGTGGCCGAGCAGCATGATCACGACAAGCAGCGCCAGCTCCCACCAGAAGTCCAGGTCGACGCCGCCGATATCCAGCGAGGTGGCGGCGCTGGCGCCGAACGCCACGGTGATGGCGAGGGCGATCAGCAGCATCATGCCCGGCTGGCGGGCCCGCAGCTCCGACCAAGCACCAGTGAGAAATGGCCAACCGCCGTAGAAGAAAACGACGGTGCCCAGCACCGGTGAGATCCAGGCCGTTCCTGGCGGCAGGCTGTAGCCGAGCAAGTCGGCGAACATCGGGCTGAAGCCGACCACCGGCAGCGCCAGCAGCAGGCTCAACCAGAAGCGGTCGCGGAACTGAGCGGCGTGGTCATGCTCACCGTGTCCCATGTGCGCGTGGGCGTGGTCGGTCGTTGCCGGGTGCCCCCCGTGGTCGACCGGCTCCGGCATCGGAGCAGGGTCGTTCACACGCGTCATGCCCGCGGCCTCTCAGCGCTGATCTGCAGCAGTTGTCGTAGGCAGTGCTCGAGCAAGGGATGCGGAAAAGCGTCGGCCAGCGCGTAGTAGACAATCCGCCCTTCCTTGCGAAAGGTAACCAGGCCGGAGGTGCGCAGCAGTTTCAGCCCGTACGAGACTGCGTCTTCGCTGACGCTGAGGGCCAATGCCAAGTCCCCGACGCACAGCCGATCGACCGCGACCAAAGCGAACAGAATTCGCGACCGGACCGGGTCGGCCAGCAAACCGAGCAGCCCGGCCAGGCGGCCGGCCTCGTCGATGCTGATCAGTTCTGACTGCGCCTTGCCCACCGCGTCGGCGTGGACCGGATGAGAATGTGCGCTAAGTACCATTACAACCTCCGTATATCCGCATAATCACACGGATATGCGGAGATGTCAAGAACAGAAATCTCGCGGACCGTGAGCAGGCAAAGCGGCTTGACAGCTTCCGTAGCGGAGCCGGCACGACAAACCCCGGGCGGTACTCCGCGTCGTCAATCTCGCCACGAGCGAAACGCTGCACGTGCCCGCCTGTTGCGCGGCACGCTGGAACCCGTCCGGCTTCGATGGTGGTCGGGGCGAATATGGCGAAGGGAGAGCATCCATGACCAACACCGCGTCCGCGGCTGAGGCGGGGACGATCGGCATTGGTGGGGATCTGACGGTCAACCGGCTCGGCTTCGGGGCGATGCGTATAACTGGCTCTGGAATCTGGGGTGAACCGTCGGATCGTGACGTCGCCAAGTCGCTGCTCAAGCGCGCGATCGAACTCGGTGTGAACTTTATCGATACGGCCGATTCGTACGGACCGGACGTGAGCGAGACATTGATTGCCGAAGCGCTCTACCCGTATCCCGAAGACCTCGTCATCGCCACGAAGGGCGGACACGAGCGCACCGGCCCGAACCGGTGGCCGATCAACGGCCGGCCCGACCATCTCAAGGCAGCGTGCGAGGGAAGCCTGCAGCGACTCCGACTCGACCAGATTGCCCTTTATCAGCTGCACCGCCCTGATCCGCGTATCCCGTATGAGGATTCCGTCGGAGCCCTCGTCGAATTAAAGGAGCAGGGCAAGATCCGTCATATCGGCGTGTCGAATGTGAATGAGGAGCAACTTCGGGTTGCGCAGCGGCTTACTCCCGTCGTCTCGATTCAGAACCGGTACAGCGTCGCTGATCGTGACTCGGAATCCTTGGTCGATGTGTGCGAGCTGGAATCACTGGTCTTCCTGCCCTGGGGGCCGATTCGGGACGTCGCGAACAATGGCCCGCTCCGGGAGCTTGCTCCGCGTCATGCTGCGACACCCACGCAGGTGGCCCTCGCGTGGCTCCTGGCTCGGTCGCCGGCGATGCTGCCGATTCCGGGCACCGGATCGGTCAGTCATCTCGAGGAGAACATCGCCGCGGCCGCCATCCGTCTCGACGCCAGCGAGGTCGCCGGGCTGAGCGCAGCGGACGCCTGATCCGGACGAACATCCGTCCGCGCTCGGATTGCATGCCCCCGGTGTCGATCCATGCCGGTGTCGTTCGTGTAGAGGATGAACCGACACTGCGAGGGAGGCAGAGATGAAGCAATACCTGCTCAGCGTCTACCAGCCAGAAGGGACTCCGCCCGCACCTGAGGTCCTAAACAAGATCATGCAGGATCTGGATGAACTCAATCGCGAGATGAAGTCGGCCGGCGTGTGGGTCTTCTCCGGAGGCCTCAATCACCCGAGCACGTCGACCGTTCTGCGGCTCGACGGAGGCGAGATCTTGACCACCGATGGTCCGTTCGCCGAGGGAAAGGAATACCTCGGCGGCTTCACGATCATCAACGCCGCCGATCTCGACGCCGCGCTGGGCTGGGGCCGCAAGCTCGCCCAGGTCGTTCCGCTGCCGATCGAGGTGCGCCCGTTCGCCGACGTTCGGTAATGCCTGATCTGCCAGCGTCCGAAATCGCGCGGGTGTTCCGCGCTGAGTACGGGCGCGCGGTCGCCGTGCTGGTTCGCGTCCTCGGCGACATCGATCTTGCCGAGGAGGCGGTGCAGGACGCGTTTACGGCTGCCGTTGAACGCTGGCCGGCGGCCGGGCTGCCGCCCAGCCCGGCGGGCTGGATCATCACGACGGCCCGCAACCGCGCGATCGATCGCTTGCGTCGCGAGGCGTCCCGCGACGACCGGCATGCCCAGGCCGCTCTCTTATATACGTCAAGTGCGCCTGTCGAAGGGGAGGGCGTCGTGCCTGACGACCGGCTCCGTCTGATCTTCACCTGCTGTCATCCGGCGCTCGGTACCGGCGCCCAGGTCGCGCTGACCCTGCGCCTGCTAGGAGGGCTGTCCACGGCGGAGATTGCGCACGCCTTTCTTGTCCCCGAGCCGACAATGGCGCAGCGGTTGGTCCGCGCCAAGGGAAAGATCCGAGACGCGCGGATCCCGTACCGCGTCCCCCATGAGGCCGAGCTGCCCGATCGTCTTCGTGCCGTGCTGGCGGTCGTCTACCTCATCTTCAACGAGGGGTATGCAGCCAGCTCGGGCGAGCAGCTCGTTCGTGGGGACCTCGCCGCGGAGGCGATACGCCTCGGCCGGCTGCTCGCCGAGCTGATGCCTGACGAGCCCGAGGTCCGGGGACTGCTCGCGCTCCTGCTGCTTGTGGACTCCCGGCGGGCGGCGCGTACCTCCTCCGACGGTGCTCTTGTGCTTCTCGCCGACCAAGACCGGGCGCTGTGGGACAACGAGCTCATCGAGGAGGGCCAGGCTATCGTCAGGGACTGCCTGAGACGTAACCAGCCCGGCCCGTACCAGCTCCAGGCCGCAATCAACGCCGTCCACAGCGACGGACCGCCCACCGATTGGGTGCAGATCAAACAGCTCTACGATCAGCTGCTCGCGATTGCGCCGAGTCCGATCATCGCGCTGCACCGCGCGGTTGCCGTCGCCGAGGTCGACGGCCCGACGACGGCACTGGCACTAGTCAATGACCTCGACCTCAGCCAGTATCACGTGTTCCACGCGGTGCGCGCGGACCTGCTGCGCCGTCTCGGTCGCGACGCGGAAGCCGCGGCAGCGTATGACGCCGCGATCGACCGCGTTGGCAACGCCAGCGAACGCGACTTTCTTCGCCGCCGTCGCTCGGCCCTGTCGATCTGACCGCATGCCGTTCGTATAGCGAGTGACCACCCGCTGACTGAAAGGCGCGCATCATGACCGAACCGCAGGTGTTGATGACCGGGCTAGTGATAGGCGAGTCGCCGCGGTGGCACGACGGCCGCCTCTGGTTCTCCAACTGGGGAGCGCAAGAGATCATCGCGGTCGACGTCACCGGCCGGAGCGAGGTCATGGCCTGCGTCCCGACCACCATCCCGTTCTCTATCGACTGGCTACCCGACGGCCGGCTGCTTCTCGTCTCGGGGCCAGAGGCGCGCCTGCTCCGCCAGGAGTCGGACGGGGCCTTCGTCGAACACGTCGACACCGGCGGCCTGGCGGTGAGCAACCTCAACGAGATCGTCCTCGACGGGCGCGGCAACATCTACCTCAACGGCGGCTGCGAGTTCGACCCCAGCGCCCGAGTAGCGCCCGGCGTCATCGCGCTCGTCACCACAGACGGTGCAGTACGTCAGGTCGCAGATCAGATCGCCTTCCCCAATGGCATGGCAGTGACCGCCGACAACTCGACGCTGATCATTGCGGAGTCGTTCGCCGGCAAGCTCACCGCGTTCGACATCGCTGCCGACGGCAGCCTGCTCAATCGGCGGGTCTGGGCCGACGTCTTCAGCGACGGCATCTGCCTCGACGCCGAGGGCGCGGTGTGGGGGCCGAGTTGGCGAGATGGCCGGCCCGGCTGCATTCGCGTCGACGAAGGTGGCCGGGTCCGGCAATGGATCGAAACCGACCGGGCTTGCTTCGCGTGCATGCTCGGCGGGGATGACGGTACGACGCTGTTCATGCTGGCCGCCGACTGGCACATGAACGAGGACTTCGCCGACAACTTGCACCGGCTGACCAGCGGACCCCGCACCGGCCAGCTCCTTATCGCTCGCGTGTCCGTCCCCGGCGCCGGCTGGCCGTAGGCCACGCAGCGTCCTGGCCGCGGGTGTCTTGGTACACGCAGCACCATGGCCGCGGAGACCCGATCCCGATGATCTTGGACTTACTGGCGACCCAGAGCTACAGGTCCAAGATCACGACGGTCTCAGCCTTCGAGGACGGTGACCTTTCCGGATGAGCCGTCCACCTCGAGCAGCGTTCCGTTCGGAATCCGGTTTGTCGCGTTCGGCACGCCGGCGGCGCAGGGAATGCCGAGTTCCCGGCTGACGATCATCGCGTGGCTGCCCATCGCACCAACGTCGACGACGACGCCGGAGGCCACCATGAACAGCGGGGTCCAGGACGGATCGGTCTGCGGGGCAACGAGGATCTCGCCCGGTTCGAAGTCCGCGATCTCGGAGAGGTCGCGGATCACGCGGGCGCGGCCACGGGCCACGCCGGCGGAGGCTGGTGCGCCAACCAGCACCTCGCCGGGCGTCACCGTTGGTGCCTGCCCGACCTCGGTGCGGAAGAACTCCGATACCGGCTTCATCGGCTCGCCACCAACAACGAAGGTGGGCGGCTCGACAGCGAACAGCTGGCGCCACTCCTTCTCCCGCTCGCGCAACCTCTCGCGGTAGTCGGCGGCGTGGGTGGCGAGCATGTCCAGTTCGGACTCGAGCGCCATGAAGATCTGGCGCGGATGGTCGAGTTCGCCGGCCGCGGCGAGCCGGCGACCAAGCTCGTATAGCGCGATCCGTACTTCGTGCATCAGCTTGACCGCGTTGGTCTTGCCCCGTTCCCGCCAAGCGCCGAAGCGGCGAGCTGAGGCAATGGCGAGGTGCAGCGTCTGTGTTGCCTCCTGGTTGTCGCCGAGCAGCGCCAGTGCTTCCTGCAGCGCGGCGGCGGCGTCCGCCGAGCGGCCCTCACGGCGCAACACCGGCGATTGGTCATCCTGCAGGTGCCGCAACCGGCCGATCAGCGACAACGGCAGCTCGGGCTTGGTTTCCCACGAGTCCATGCCGGGATCCCACTCGCTCGGACCCCGATAACCGAATTCAAAGATGAAATTGTCGAACCGAGTTGCGAAAGCGGGGTGCTCGGCCCGCAACCGGTCGAGTAGTCCTTCCTCGCCAGCGTCGAAGGTGGCGGTCAGGCCGGCGTCGGCCCGGACTTCGCGGGAAAGGTCCCACAGCGCGAACGACGGCAGAGCCGAGTCCACGTCGCCGGCGCTGCCGATCAGCCGGATGGTCAAGGTGGGATCGGCGGCCCCGACCAACGACGTGATGACACCCGGCCCGATCGAGGCCTGACCACTCGCGATGTTGTACGCGCGGCCCCACACCAGCCGCTGCAGTGGCGCTATCGAGCGGGCCCGAGCGATCAGCACCTCGTTGGTGGCCGTCGCCAGGTTTGGCCGCTCGGCCCGAATGCGGTCGGCCAGCTCCCGTTCCTCCTCCAACTCGGGGAACGTGGACGTCGTCAGCGTCCACTGCGTCCGCTGGGCCATGACCGCCGACAGTTCTTCGTTGACGTCGGACGGGTTCGCCTGATGCGGCGGAGGGTTCGGGTGGGCGAAGAACGCCGCGTCGATCGCATCACTACCGATGCCGGCGCGGATGCCGATAATGCGCACCGCCGTCTGGTTGACGTACAAGTACCCGTAGTAGAAGCCACCCGCCAGGAACGGCTCGCCGTCCAACTCCCGCGGCGTAAACGAGCCGACCCGCATATAGCCGGTGGCCCAGCCCGGCAGCACCTCGGGGATCCACACGAGCGTCGCGCCCAGCGGAGTGATCGGATCCGGCATCACATCGCCCGCGTTCAGCCGGGTATAAACCGGGAACCGCGTGCTCGGGACGGTATCGATGAGCTGCGTCAGGTCGGTCACTGGTCCT
Organism: uncultured Actinomycetota bacterium; assembly: GCA_963748415.1. Classification (GTDB taxonomy): domain Bacteria; phylum Actinomycetota; class Actinomycetes; order Mycobacteriales; family Jatrophihabitantaceae; genus CAVVJA01. Next base: position 189,046 of record CAVVJA010000014.1, read on the forward strand.
CCAGAGCGCATGGCGGGACGTGTCGAAGCAGTCAGGTCCCGGTAAGCCTGCCAGGTCACTTGGGTCGCGCAATAGAGACCTGGTCAACTCGTAGGCAACCGAGCGTGCAACCGGTTCAGAGGATCGACGAAAGTCGTCGGCATGGGTCGTTTCGCCGGGGCAACCCGCAGACCTCGGTGGTGTCGACCTCATTGCCCTCGTCAACCGCCTGACGGTCACCTCAGCTGTCCGTGGCTAGTCTCGTTTTCACGTTGATTAGCCAGGGTTCCCGGACGCGTCGGCCCTGGACTCTTCTGGCTCCCGCCGATCCTGAGAGCGAAAGGACTCGTATGCGAGAGAACGAGGTACTCATCGACTATGCCAACCTTCCGACGCCAAGCGAAGGCTTCCTCGTGACGCTGTTCATCACGGTCCGGAACGTGGCACGGTCGCGCGCGTTCTACACCGAGGTACTGGGCGGAACAGTCGTTCTCGAGGAGAACCCCTGCATGGTCAAGCTCGCCAACTCCTGGATCATCATGAATCCAGGCGGGCCGCCCACCCCGGACAAGCCCGACATCACCGTCGCCAATTACGAGCCGGGCGACACTACCTCGATCTTTCTGAATCTCCGCGTCGCCGACATCGACGCCTGTTATCGGGAGTGGAGCGCTCGGGGGCAACCTTTCTCACCCCGCCGATCGACCGCGGAGCAGAGATCCGCTGCTACGTTCGGGACCCAGACGGTTACCTGATCGAGGTGGGCCAATCCACCGGGCTGCTCACCGGACACCTCGCCGCCAAGCGACCCGAAGACCTTCCCGGCTGATCATTCGTATCCCAGGCGACGACGCCTCGAAGGTCGCCGGATAGAGCGGGGAATTACCGCCCGGGCCGGGCAATGCCCCCTACGTCGTAGCGTTCGTGTGATGATCTTCGTAGTCGTGTCGGCGCCAAGCTTCTCCTTGAGCTCACGGATCAGCTCATCAAGTTCGTCCATCGTCGGCACGGATGCTCGCAAACAGTAGTGGGTCAGTCCCGCGAGGTGATCGAGCTCGACGGCACCCGGCAGTTGCACCGCCGCTCGCTCGAACGCAGCGTCGTCCGCTCCCGGCCGCAACCGGATGTCGATCAGCGCCTCGATCTTGACGCCACCGCCGCCCCAGTCGACGTCGGCGTGAATGCCGCGGATGACCTGCCGGGCAAACAGGGCCTGCACTCTGGCGCGGACTGCGTTGGCGGACAGCCCAACAACCTCAGCCATCTCCTGGTAGCTCATCCGGCCGTTTGCCTCAAGCAGACGGAGGACCCGCGTCTGTCCTGTTCAGACCGCGATTTCCTCCGCTATCGGCTTCGCCGGCCATATCGCTGCCGAATTATGCCCACGTGGAGGCAACGACGACAGGTAACGCACCGGATAGCGCCGAGGCGCGACTGCACAACGCAGGGCTGGACCTGCCTCGGCCGCCGCGGCCATTGGGCAACTACGCGGCCGGCAAGCTTGCGGGCGGTCTGCTGTTCCTGTCCGGGGCGTACGGGACTACGCCGTCTGAGGCCGGTGACACCGACATCCTCTCGATCAGCGGCCGCCTCGGCGATGAACTGACGATCCCCGAAGGTCAAGCCTCGGCGCGACTCGTGGCGGTCAATCTGCTCGCTATGGCACGCAGCGTGCTGGGCACCCTCGACGCGGTGGAGTCGGTCGTGCGCCTCGTTGGTTACGTCAACGCAGCGCCGGGATTTGTCGCCGCTCCCCAGGTGCTCGATGGAGCTTCGCGGTGCTGCTCGAGGTCTTCGGCCAGGAACGTGGCTCACACGCACGCATGGCGCTGTATCAGCCAGGCCTTCCCGCTAACGCTCCCGTGACCGCCGAGCTGCTGCTCGAGGTCACTCACTGACCGGACGGTCACATCGGATGACGCCTGCGCGGCCAGTGATAGCCACGGTGCCCCGCGATGCTGCTGCTATCGGTTGCTGGGCGGCATCTCCCCCGCCACGACCTTATTCCTGCGAATCGCACAATGGACAAGGATCGACGCGCTGGGCGTCTAAAGTTAGCCCTAGAGGTCGTCGCGCATCACGGTCGATGTCATGACGGCTTGCACCGTCGATGCCCTGGAAGGGGGTAGTGCCATGACCGAACCTGTCACACGTGCCTCCGCCGAGTACGGCGTGCACTCGGAGGTCGGCACATTGCGCAAGGTGCTGGTCTGCGCACCCGGGCTCGCGCATGAACGGCTGACTCCCACGAACTGCGGCTCGCTGCTGTTCGACGAGGTGATGTGGGTGCAGAACGCGCGCCGTGACCATCTCGAATTCATGAACAAGATGCGCGATCGCGGCGTCGATGTCGTCGAGCTGCACGACCTGTGGCCGAAACGCTCGACAGCCCGCGGCAAAAGCGTGGTTGCTCGACCGCAAGATCGTGGCGAACGAGGTCGGGCTCGGGCCTCGTCGAGGGCACCCGCGCGTTCCTCGAAACGCTCGCTCCGCGAGCACTGGCCGACTACATGATCGGCGGGTTGTCGACGTCGGATCTGCCCGAGGAGTTCCGCACGGGCTACCTCGCCCTGGCCCGCGACTCGCGAGGCGTGGGCGAATACCTCATGCCGCCGTTGCCGAACACGCTGTACACCCGCGACACCACGTGCTGGATCTACGGCGGCCTCACCCTGAACCCGCTCTACTGGCCGGCCAGACGCGACGAAACCCTTCTGATGAAGGCCATTTACAGCTTCCATCCCGACTTCGTCGGCGCCCGGACGTGGTGGGGCGACCCGGAGCAGGACTGGGGAATGGCCACGCTCGAAGGCGGCGACGTGATGCCGATCGGCAACGGCGCCGTCCTCATCGGCATGAGCGAGCGGACGTCGCGGCAGGCGATCACCCAGCTGGCCGCCACGCTCTTCGCAAACGCCGCGGCGGATCGGGTGATCGTCGCGAGCCTGCCAAGCTGCGTTCCGCCATGCACCTGGACACCGTGCTCACATTCGTCGACCGCGACTGCGTCACCGCGTATCGCGAGATCGTCGACGGCATTCACGCGTTCACGCTGCGTCCCGGCGACAAGACGCCGATCGAGGTCACCGAAGAGAAGCACAGCTTCGTCGACGTCGTCGCCAAGGTGCTGAACTTCGAGCAGCTGCGTGTCGTCGAGACCGGCGGTGACCCCTACGCCACCGAGCGCCAGCAGTGGGACAGCGGCAACAACGTCGTCGCCGTCGCACCGGGTGTGGTGTACGCCTACGACCGCAACACGCACACGAATTCGTTGCTGCGCAAGGCAGGCATCGAGGTCATCACCATCGTCGGCGCGGAACTCGGCCGTGGCCGTGGGGGTGGCCACTGCATGACCTGCCCGCTGATCCGCGATCCCGTCGACTTCTGACACAGCCCCCTGGAACCCTGACTCACCAACCGCCGCCGGAGCCGCACGCTGACGAGCAAACCCCCGGACAGGCGAAGCAAGGAGCTGCGAGCAGCGAGTCGCTATCGCTTGGATGACCCGGGCCGCGGTGGTGCGTTGTTGTTGGGTAGGTGTCCCTAACCATCACGGCACGTCGGAGTGCGGGACATGCACGGTGGTGCCGGGTGGGGACGACCACCGAGTCGCCAGCCGGTGCACCATTCACCTCGGCGTGCACTGTGACCGCTTCCGCCGTGGTGTTCGTGACGTCCCACCCATAATCCGAGCAGAACCCGTTGAACGTCGCCGTCACCGTG
>CAVVJA010000015.1:0-321991 GCA_963748415.1 uncultured Actinomycetota bacterium
CGTCATGCGCGATCAACGTGGCGGGTAACTTGGTGTGACTCGTCAGCCGAGATCCGCGAAGTGAGTCCCAATGACCAGCGTGCCAGTGTCGGCGACCCGCTCGACGAGATCCGACCTCGAGGCGCGAGCCTGGTCAGGATTGAAGTCTGAGGCCGCTCCCCAGTGGGGATAGGCGATCTGACACGGGTGGTGCATTACGTCACCGGTGATCACCGCCGTCTGGCCGCGTGACTCGACAACGACACTGACGTGATACGGCGTGTGACCCGGCGAGGGCACGATACGCACGCCGTCGCTGACTACGTGATCGTCGCTAACCAGGTCAACCAACCCAGCGTCATGCACTGGCGTCACCGAATCGGCGAAGCCGGCAAGTTGATCTTCGATCTCATGCTTCGGTGACGCTTGCCAGTAGCCGAATTCATTGGCCGACATCACATAGCGAGCGGCCAGGAACGTGGGTTGCCAGACCCCGTCGACCAGACGGGTGTGCCATCCGACGTGATCAAAGTGCAGATGAGTGTTCACGACATAATCGACGTCGCCCGGGTGCACGCCAGCGCTCGCGAGTCGGTCGAGGAAATCCGTATGTAGGTCGTTCCAGCCCGGGACCGCGGTCCGGTTCTTCCCGTTCCCGACTCCCGGATCAACGATGATCACCTTGCCGGCGATGAGTACCACGAACGCCTGCACCGATCCCTTGAGGCGCCCGGTCTCATCTATATAGCGCGGCGTCAACCACGAAGCGCGCGCAACGTCAGCCCGGTCCAAATCCGGATTGGGGTACGTCTCCGGACACGCAGGTGTCGCGGTCGCCCTCGGTGTCGCGGCGTTCGGCGAGCTCAGCCGGATCGCCACATTGGTAGCCGTTCCGACGGTCGGCCTGTGCCGCATCTATATCGGAGCACACCTGCCGCTCGACGTCCTCGGCGGGCTGCGTTTGGCGTGGCCATAGAGGCCTTCGTGACCCGCATACTCCGCTGATCATCCCGTGCGTCTCCGCGGTGTCTACGCCGACAGGACCTTCTGCCCTGTCCAGGTACTCGCCCACTACCCGATCGTGACTTCTGCGCGCATTGCCCTTCGGGAAGTCCCGATAGGATGCGCCGACACACCAGGGAGCCTGCATCGATGACCGAAGATATTGGCAATCGCTTGATCGAGTTGACCGTTGACGAGTGCCACGCGCTGCTCGAGTCCAGCCGCATCGGCCGCCTGGGTCTATTGGACGCAGATGGTCCGTTGATCCTTCCCGTCAACTACTGCATGGACGGTCGGACCGTCGTGTTCCGGACGGATACAGGTACGAAACTGGACGCAGCGTCCAACGGAGCACCAGTGGCATTCGAGGTGGACGGGATCGATTCAGCCGAGCGGACCGGTTGGAGCATTCTCATTCGGGGATCTGCCGCTACGGTCACCGGGCCCGGGGACCTGAGCCGACTCGAGCGGCTGCCGTTGATTCCCTGGGCGCCGGGCAAAAAGCCGCACTACGTTCGCGTTTCCGGCATACCGTCGGGTCGTCGCATCGCCCTGGCGGACCTGCCCTCGCAGTGGTGGGGCTAGCAGTGTCGATCTCCCTTGCGCGCATTACGACCGGAGAAACCTACCTATCGCCGTCGGTGCCGGTGATCCTCGTTCAGATCACTCCCGGTGCCGCCACGGTGTCGTACCGATGCGTCTGCCAGGGACCTTAGCCTCTTGCCTCCTGATCAGGTGTCCGGTCGGGTGGAGTGTTGTAGTGCCCGCGACCAGCGGGTCAGGTAGGAGGTGTGCAGCATGAGGGCCCATACCGGCGACTTGATCATCGTGAAAGGCCGCACGGATAGCAGCGCGGCCCGGCGGGCGATAGTTCTCGAAGCGCATGGACCCGATGGGTCGGCGCCGTTTCTGGTTCGCTGGATCGAGAGTGGCCACCAGGCCTTGGTGTTCCCGGGACCGGATGCGGTAGTCGTCACCGAAGCCGAACAGGCGGACCGAATGTTGCATCGTCATTCTCATGGCGCCGATTCATGAATCTGGACGACTTGCATGACCGACGAAACCGTGGAAATCCCGCCGAGTAGTGAGTATGACGCCGTCCGCACCGACGGCGGGCTGGTTCACATTCGACCAGCCGCTCCGGCCGACAAGGCAGCGCTGATAGCTCTGGACCACCGGGCATCGGATCGATCCATCTACTACCGGTTCTTCACCGTCAGCCGGCATGCAGCCGACACGTACGTCGACCGGCTGCTGCGGCCGTCGAGCGCCGATCACCGCGCGCTGGTCGCCCTGATCGGCGGTGACATCGTCGGCGTGGCCAGCTTTGAGCGGCTGACGGACACCTCCGCCGAGCTCGCTGTACTCATCGACGATCAGGCCCAGCACAAGGGCATCGGCACCTTGCTCATAGAGCACCTGGCCGATGTGGCCCGTCAGTGCGGCGTCACCCGATTCGTTGCCGACGTGCTCGCGGTCAACACCGCGATGATCGACGTCATCCGCCGGCTTGGTTTTCCCGTCGCATCACGCACCGAGGACGCAACGGTTCACGTGACCCTGGACTTGGATCAGAGTCCGACCCTGCTGGAGGCCATCGACAGTCGGGATCGCGCAGCGGATACCGCCAGCATGCATCCGCTGCTCTATCCGCGTTCCGTCGCCGTTATCGGTGCCGGTATCCGGCCTCGGTCCGTAGGCCACGAGGTGCTTCGAAACATTCTCGACGGCGGCTTCACTGGCACTGTCCATGTCGTCAATCCGAACCGCGACACGGTGCTCGGCGTTCCGGCGGTCCCAACGGCGCGGGACTTGCCGACGGCACCCGACCTTGCGATCGTCGCCGTTCCCGCAGCGCAGGTCCCCGACGTGGTGCTGGCCTGCGGAGAGCGAGGCGTGCGAGGCATTCTGCTGTTGACTGCAGGTTTCGGTGAGTTAGGTGAGGCTGGCGAGAGTCAGCAGCGCGCGGTCCTGAGTTCGGCTCGGCGCTATGGCATGCGCCTCATTGGTCCAAACTGCCTCGGGGTGGTCAATCCCGATCCGACCGTTCGCCTCAATGCGACGTTCGCGCCCGTAACGCTCCGTCCGGGCGGCCTTGGCTTGGTCTCCCAGTCTGGCGCATTGGGCATTGCGGTACTGGCTGCGGCCGAACGGCGCGGGCTCGGTTTTTCGCAGTTCGTATCGGTGGGCAACAAAGCTGACGTGAGCGGGAACGATCTGCTCCTGGCGTGGGAGCGTGACGACCGCACAAAGGTGATCGCGCTGTACCTCGAGTCCTTCGGCAACCCACGCAAGTTCGCCCGGATCGCCCGCCGCGTGTCTGGTACCAAACCCATCATCGCGATCAAGTCCGGCCGGTCGGCAGCCGGCCAGCGCGCTGGCCGCTCGCATACCGCTGCCGCCGCCTCGGCGGACACTGTGGTCGACGCGCTCTTCCGGCACGCCGGCGTACTGCGGGTCGACACGATGCAGCAGATGCTCGACGTGACCCAGCTATTGACCGATCAACCGCTCCCCAACGGACCACGGGTCGCGATCATTGGCAACTCCGGCGGACCGGAAATCCTCGCCGCTGATGCGGCAGACGCCGCCGGACTCGTGATCATCGAACTTCCCGAGTCGACCAGGGAGCGACTGAAACATGCGGTACCGACGGCAGCGTCCAGCCAGAACCCTATCGATCTCGGGGCGGCGGCGCAGCCGGCCGATGTGGCAGGGGCCCTGCGAATTCTGCTGGATACCGCAGAGGTCGATGCCGTGCTCACCGTGATCACCGAGACGTCCGTCGCCAATCTCAACCAGATCCTCGACGCCATATCGGAAGCAGCGGAGGGCAAACCAGTCGTTGCGGTGCATGTCGGGGGCGCGAACCGATCGCTTCGAGGGCTTCCTGTCTATGCGTTTCCGGAACCGGCGGCCAAGGCGCTGGGGTTGGCCTGGCACTACGCCACGATCCGCAGGCGCGAAACGCCCGTGGTAGCGCCGGATCCGGCCATCGACCTCCACGGTGCTCGGGCCCTCATCAGCGACCGACTGGCCACTGGAGCAAGTTGGCTTGGACCGTCGGATACCGCTCGACTACTCGTTCGGTACGGGATCCCGATGTGCCCGCAACGAATCGTCCCTGACGTGGACGGCGCCATCGCCGCTGCCGTCGAACTGGGCTACCCGCTCGCCGTCAAACTAGCTCGTGGCCCGGTGCACAAGACCGAAGCGCACGCCGTAATGCTCAATGTCGAAGATGAAACCGCATTGCGATCTGCAGTCACCGCGGTGCAATCAGTCGCATTGCGGGAACGAGACGTCCTTATCCAACCCATGGTCAAGCCAGGCACCGAACTGATCGTCGGCGCCATGCAGGACCCCCGGTTCGGGCCCATCGTGATGGTCGGCGCCGGCGGGGTCCTCGCTGACATGATCGCCGATAGACAACTACGTCTTGCGCCCCTCACCGCGGAAGACGCTGACGAGATGATCAGCTGCCTGCGAACCGCACCGCTGCTCGACGGCTACCGCGGGCGACCGGTGATTTTCCGTTCGGCGATCCGCGAGCTTCTCGTCCGAGTGGCGAGGCTGATCTACGACCTGCCGCAGGTTGCCGAACTCGACCTCAATCCGGTGATCTGCTCCGGAGGCGACGACATGATCGTCGTCGACGCTAAGGTCCGCGTCGCGACTTCACCACCAATGCCCGATGCGGTTGCCCGTCAGTTGCGAACCTGATATCAGGTGGCCCAATCGCCCTCCAGATCGGGACTTTCGACACTATGGCCCCGGACCTGCCGACAAGAATCATGGCGCCGTGATGTCTATCCCACCCAGGCCGGGCCCCGTCCTCGTTGGGGTGAACGACGAGCCAAGTACAGACCTCGCGTTGCGCTGGGCGATCTCGGACGCCCGAACGCTGGGCGTCGCGGTCAAGCTGATGCATGCCTTTTCCGGGGTTCCCAGGACGCAGGAACCGATGTACCGCGACATCCCGGACGCAGACCTGCAGCAGCCGCGCCACGTCGCGGAACAACTGGTCGCCAGGCTCGTCGACCAGGCCCGCGAGATTGATCCTGAGGTTGTCGTCGATGGCGACGCGATCGAGGGAAGCCCGAGCCGTGAGCTCGTTCAGGAAGCGTCATCTGCGACCGAGTTGGTCGTTGGCTCGCGCCACCTGACCGCGCTGCGTTCGGCCGTGCTCGGCTCGGTGGCCGTTGCTGCGGCCGGGCGCACCGCATGCCCGATGATCGTCGTTCGAGGACCGGCCGGACTGCCGGAAGAAGGCGCAGCGGTCGTGGTTGGTGTAGACACCACGGACAGGGCGCAGACCGTCCTAGCGGTCGGCTTCGATCATGCCAGCCGGCATCAGGTCCCGCTGCAACCCGTGCTGTGCTGGCATCCGGATCTGCTGGCGTCGATGAAGTGGCGGCCATCACCGCCCGCGCCGGAGCAGGCTGAGATGTGGCTCTGTGAAGCGCTTGCCGGCTGGCGTGACCGATATCCGGACGTCACCGTGCATGCGGAAGTCATCAGAGATCATCCGGTCGCTGGCCTGGTACTCACATCCTCTGCGCAGTACCTGCTCGTGGTAGGTACAACTGGGCACCATGGCTTGCCGGGATCGCTGCTCGGTTCGGTGAGCCAAGGGGTGCTCCATCACGCCACCTGCCCAGTGGCCGTCGTGCCGACACATCCTTCCTGATCACCCACTGTTCCGGCCGCAAGTGACCTTCGGCCCTGGACGACTGAACCAACGGCGTCCAGGATGACGGAATGGGTGGTTGGCTCCGGCTTGCGGCCGCCAGTGCGGTCATGGTGACGACCTGGCGATGGCTGCGTGATTGGGGCACAACTCCAGCCGAGCGGTGGATGATCCTCCCGGGTGACGAGCTGATTCGCGATCCCGCCGATATGACGACATTTGCCGTGCCGATCGAGGCCCCCGCTGCCGACGCTTGGCTGCCGCTATGACGCGGCGAATGCTGCTCGGCGTCAGGGCCCGAGCCGAGCGGGGCGTCACGCTCGCGCGCTCAGCCGACGCGGCCCCGGCTCCAGCATGACCTCGCCAGCCGTACTATCCCGCCCCGAGCTGGACACCTTGGTGGCGGCGTTGATCGCCGACGGGTACCGGGTGATCGGGCCCACCGTGCAGGACAGCGCGATCGTGCTGGCTGAGCTGACTTCGGGCGCGCAGCTCCCCGCGGGCTGGTCGGTTGACAGCGCTCCCGGGCAGTATCGCCTGCGGCGTCGCACTGACGCGGCCGTTTTCGCGCATTCAGCCGGTCCGCAGTCGTGGAAGCAGTTCCTGCATCCACCGCGCCAACCGCTGTGGACGATGGACGGCAATGATTACCGCTCCCCCACCCCAGGGCGCGTCGAGCCGATGGCGTTCCTAGGCGTGCGACCGTGTGATCTGGCCGCGATCGCCGTTCTGGGCAGGGCACTCGGTAACGGCACGCACGCGGACACATCCTTCGTTCGACGCCGCGCCGGTCTGCTGGTCATCGCGGCCGGCTGCACCGAACCCGGCGGGGTGTGCTTCTGTGCGTCCATGGGGACCGGGCCCGAGCCGGGACCCGGATTCGATCTCGCACTCACTGAACGGATCGACGACGCCGGGCATCGTTTCGTCGTTGAGGTCGGCACCGAAGAGGGCGCTCGAGTGCTCGATCTCGTGACCAGCCGCGCCGCGACACAGACCGAGATCAGCGATGCGAAGGATGCGGTGGCAGCCGCGAGATCGCGCATGGGACGGCGCATGCCAGAGGTCGACCTACGGGCATTGCTCGCAGACAACCGCGATGCCGCCGTCTGGCAGGAAGTCGCCGACCGGTGCCTCACGTGCGGCAACTGCACCATGGTCTGTCCGACCTGTTTCTGCACTACTCCGGAAGACATCACAGACCTCACCGGTGAGCATGCCGAACGGTGGGAACGGTGGGCGTCGTGCTTTGAGCTGGACTTCAGCTATTTGCACGGCGGAAGCGTGCGCACGTCCGCCGCTAGCCGTTACCGCCACTGGATCTCCCACAAATTGAGCACCTGGTATGACCAGTTCGGGCATTCGGGCTGTGTCGGCTGCGGGCGATGCATAGCGTGGTGTCCAGTCGGAATCGACATCACGGAGGAAGCGGCAAGACTCGCTGAATTGGGCCACCCGGACACAACGCAGGCAGCTGGATCGTCATGACTGCGACCGACCCGCTGATCGGCCTGCCACTCGAGCGCCTCACCGCTGCCCAACGGGCGAAGGTTGCATCGACCGCGCGGCAGGTGCATATCGACTCCGGCGTCCCAATATTCGAGGAAGACCAACGTGCTGCTGGATGTTGGCTCATCCGCGCTGGCCGTGTTGAGCTCAGCACGCACGTTCCCGGCCGCGGACCGGTCGTCCTGCAGACGCTTGGACCGGGCGACGTGCTCGGCCTGTCGTGGCTTGTCCCCCCATACCGCTGGCACTTCACGGCCACCGCGGTGGAACCGACCACCGCGACGAAGCTGGACACGGATCACCTTCGCCGGCTCGCCGCAGACGACCCTGCGCTCGGGTACCCACTCGTCCTGGCGCTGTTCGAAGAACTTCTCACTCGGTTGCAGAGCACCCGGGCACGGCTGCTACAGCTGTATCGGAGTCCGCGTGAACAATGATCAGGATCCGATGTGCCCCGTCCCGTTCCGAGTTTTGGACCGACGGGTCGAAACGGCTGACTCGGTGACGCTTCGGCTGGCACCAGCAGGTGCGGCCTTGCCTTCGTTTCGGCCGGGACAATTCACCATGCTCTACTGCCATGGCATCGGGGAAATCGCAGTCTCGATCAGCGGTGATCCGGCCAAGCAAGATGGGACCTTGGTACAGACCATCCGTGACGTGGGCGCCGTCAGCCGTGCTCTGCATGCTGCCCAACCGGGCGACCCGATCGGCGCCCGGGGTCCGTACGGGACTGATTGGGGACTCGAAACGGCCATTGGCCGAGATCTGGTCGTCGTCGCCGGCGGCGTGGGATTGGCGCCGCTCCGACCCGCGCTGCTCGATATCCTCGCCCGGCGAGGTTCCTACCGCCGCGTCGTGCTGATCGTTGGTGCCCGTAATCCGGGCGAATTCCTGTTCCGCGACGAACTCGACTTCTGGACCGCCACACCTTCGATGGAAACCGTGCTCACGGTCGACGCACCCGCCGCAGGTTGGCGAGGTCACGTCGGCTTCGTGACCGAGCCCGTTGCCCGCCTACGAGTCGAACCGCGGTCGACGACTGCGTTCTTGTGTGGTCCAGAACCCATGATGCGCTTCTGCGCCAATGTGCTCATCAACAAGGGAGTCCAACCCCGAAGCATTCGACTCTCGCTGGAACGCAATATGAAGTGCGGAATCGGCTTGTGCGGTCACTGCCAATTTGGTCCGCTTCTTGTCTGCCGCGACGGACCGGTGGTCAGCTACGACATGGCGCAACCACTCCTTCAGGTACCTGAGCTATGACCGAGCTGCCGACCCTCGCCGTGTGGAAGTTCGCCTCCTGCGACGGATGCCAGTTGACCCTCCTCGACTGCGAAGACGAGCTCCTCACCCTGGCCGGGCAAGTCAAGATCGCCCACTTCCTCGAGGCGTCGTCCGCTCCGGAACCCGGTCCGTATGACTTGTCCTTGGTCGAGGGGTCGATCACAACGCGACAGGATGAGCAGCGGATCCGTCGAGTCCGCGAATGGTCGAAGGTTCTCGTCACTATTGGTGCCTGCGCCACGTCCGGCGGAATCCAGGCGCTGCGCAACTTCGGTGACGTCGACGAGTTCCGTCGCGCTGTTTATGCCAGCCCGCAATACATCGACACGCTCGCCACATCAACGCCGATATCCTCCCACGTTCCAGTGGATTTCGAGCTGCGTGGTTGTCCGATAGACAAGCGGCAACTCATCGAGGTGATCTCCGCGTTCCTGGTCGGGAGGCGGCCGGACATCCCAGACACCAGCGTTTGCTCCGAATGCAAGCGGCGCGGCCTGACCTGCGTCATGGTTGCCGACGGCACACCGTGCCTCGGGCCGGTCACGCACGCCGGTTGCGGCGCCCTATGCCCGGCAGTCGGTCGCGGCTGCTACGGCTGCTTCGGCCCGATGACTGGCGCAAATCTGCCGGCGCTGGGCGGTCAGCTTCGTCGTTGCGGCATGACCGAAGGCGCAATCGATCGCGTATATGCAACGTTCAACGTCACCGCATTTCGTGGCCCGGGAGCGGACCGTTGACCCGGCAGACGCGGAAACTCCGAGTGGACTCACTCGCTCGGGTCGAGGGTGAAGGTGCGCTTCGCGTCGTCATCGAGGACGGTGTCGTACACAGCGCCGAGCTGCAAATCTACGAGCCACCGCGATTCTTCGAGGCCTTCCTGCGTGGGCGGCAGCACACCGAACCTCCCGACATCACCTCACGCATCTGCGGAATCTGTCCGGTCGCCTATGTGACCACTGCCTGCCAGGCGATCGAAGCAGCGTGCCAGGTCGAGATCACCGAGGACATCGCTGCCCTCCGTCGGTTGCTCTATTGCGGCGAATGGATTTCCAGCCACGCCCTGCACATGTATTTCCTGCACATCCCCGACTTTCTCGGATACCCAGACGTGATCGAACTCGCCGGCGACCACCGCGCCGCCGTCGAGCGGGGCCTGCGCCTGAAGCAAGCAGGCAACGCAATTCTGGAGTTGGTGGGTGGCCGAGCAATCCATCCGGTCAATCCCTGCGTGGGTGGCTTTTACCGGGCGACTACGTCCGCGAGCCTGGCCGAACTGAGCCGGCAACTTCGGCAAACGCTCGACGACGCACTTGCCACCGTCGAGTTTGTCGCCACGTTCGACTTCCCGGACCGTGAGCTGGATGCCACCCTGCTCGCCGTCCATCGTGATGACTTGTACGCCATTGATTCGGGTGAAGTCCGCTCGAGCGACGGTCACAGCTTCCCGGCCAGCGAGTTCGCTGACCACAGCAATGAATTCCAGGTGCCGCACTCGACTGCCCTGCATGCGGCGCTCGACGGCCGCTCGTACCTTACGGGCCCACTGGCTCGATACACCCTCAATTTCGGGCAGCTGTCCCCGCTCGCACGCGAAGCCGCGACTGCCGGCGGCCTCGGGCCGACGTGCCGCAATCCCTTCCGCAGCATCGTCATCCGCGCCGTCGAGACGGTGTATGCGATCGAGGAAGCGCTCCGTCTCATTGCCGAGTACCGGCGTCCCGATCCACCCGCAATTCCGGTAGCGCCCCGCTCCGGCACCGGCTACGGCGTGACCGAGGCACCCCGCGGCCTCCTTTACCACCGCTACCAGCTTGACAGTAACGGGATGATCGGCACCGCCACCATCGTGCCACCGACGTCTCAGAATCTTCCGGTCATCGAGGCGGACTTGCGTGATGTCGTAGCCGCCAATATGAGCATGGACGACGCGGCGCTCACCGCGCTGTGCGAACGCACGATCCGCAACTACGACCCGTGCATCTCGTGCTCTGCGCACTTCCTCGATCTCACGGTGGTGCGTCGATGACCATGGGGGTCTCCATCAAGTCCGAGAATCGGTCAGTGGTCCTGATCGGTTTAGGAAACCCGTTTCGCCGCGATGACGGAATCGGACCAGCCCTAATTACGGCGCTCGAACCACAGGTGCAGGCGTATGTAACCCTGGTGACCGCCACTCGCGATCCGACGCTCCTGTTGGAGGCGTGGGCTGACGCGGACCTGGCCGTTGTGGTCGATGCGGCGGTTCGCAAACCGTCAACACCAGGGCGCATCCATCGCTACCCGTCAGGCTTGCCGACCGACGCACCAGTCGCTGGCAATAGCCATGGCCTGGGCGTGTCCGACGCGATACGACTCGCGACCGTCCTGAATCGCGCGCCGCGACGCCTGGTTCTCTTCGCTGTCGAGGCCGCGGATACTTCGGTGGGTCACGGCCTGTCTACAGCTGTGGAGGCCGCCATCCCGATGCTCACCATGTCGATACTGCACGAAATCGGTGCGTCCGCTTGCCATTACCGCCAAGCGGCTAGCCGGTCGGAGTGGACCGCTGGTTGCGACCGCACCGACACTGCACGCAGAACCCTCAACTTCTGAGAAGGAACGTGAGCGCACGATGTCTGCTTCCGAACCGACAGCGAAGACGAACTCGCAGGCTGACGATGCATCGGATGTGCAATCCCTTCCGTCCGCCCTGGCGCGATATGTCGCCGTCGTGGAGGCGGCCGCCGGCCCAGAGGATTCCAGCCGCACAGGGCCAGCTTGGATGCTGGACAACATCGTCGTGGCAGACGTCATGACCAGCACCGTCGTCTCAGTCCGAGATGATTCACCGTTCAAACAGATCATCGAGGCCCTGACCGAAGCGCATGTGAGCGCCTTGCCTGTCGTCGACCCCGACCGACACGTTCTCGGCATCGTGTCGGAGTCCGATCTGCTGGCCAAAGTGGCCGGCGTAGGGAAGCCTGCACCGCACCTGTCAGCAGATACCACAGAAACGGCACGCGCCCATCGCAAAGCGGAGGCGGAGACCGCGCGCGACCTGATGACAGCTCCCGTCGTTACGACTCGGCCCGATACACCCGTCTCGCACGCCGCCCGAGTGGCCGCGCTCCAGCACGTGCGGCGCCTCCCGGTCGTCGACAGCGACGACAAGCTTGTCGGCATCGTCACTCGATCCGATCTCCTGCGCGTGTTTCTCCGCGATGACGAAGCCATCCGGGAACACGTGATCTCCTTGATCAGACGACAGCTATTCATCGACACGTCGACGATCGAAGTGGATGTCCTCGATGGGGTCGTCACGCTGCGCGGGCAACTGGACAGCCGGGTCATGTTCGAGCCGTTGGTCGACGTTATCCGCGACACTACCGGCGTAGTCGCCGTACACGACAACATCAGCTATCGCCTCGACCAGGCGCCCTAGTGCTCGCTCACACGTGTGGATCAGCGACGGCCGGGATGGGCTCAGCTCCCGGGCCGCGATCTTATCCGGGACCGACCATCGGGGGGTTCGAGTCGCTGAGCTTTTCACTACCTGGTTGCCGACCAGCTGCGCCGTCACATAGATCGGCCGTTCGCCGGTAAGTAGCGTCGCGCGCAGCATCGGATGGTGGGTGCGCGGGTGTGGCGCCGCCCCGGCCAGGAACGCGATCATGGCGGCGGCGTTGTCGGCCTGCTGAGCCGCTAACGCCCCGTGCTTAACCGGTGATTGCGTTACGTCGCCCGCGGCGAAGACGCTGCCGTCACCGCCGATCAGTCGACTGTGCTCGTCGATCGGAAGGAACCCATCGACGGGATGGCTCGGCAACCCTGGTATGGACTTTGCTGCGATACGTGGCACCGTTACCAGGATTCGCCGAGGGTGGGACTGCGCCGTCACGCGCTCAGAATGCTCCATGGCGGCCGCCCCGGTCCGCAGCCGGATACCTGCGTCGTGGAAGAGCGGAACAATGGCCTCCGCTGCCGCCGGGCCGAAAACGGCGAGTGGACGATCTGCGGGTTCATCGAAGGTGAGAGCGCATGCGCTTCCCGCCACGGCGAGCCTCGCCGCCGTCATCAGCGCCAGCTCGTACAGCGGTAACGGCCAGCACGGCGAGGCGGGCGCGACGTATCCAATGCTGTCAACTCTCTCGGCAACGGCACTCTCGACTGCCGTCTGGTAGGCCTTGGCGGTCCGCTCGGTGAACGATAAGAGCGCTGGTGGCCCCGGCAATTCTCGGCCACCGAGCGCCATCACAGCCGCGTCGTAGGACACCTCCTCCCCGGCCCGTGTGTACGCGACGTGCGCGGCGCGGTTCACCCATCCGAGCTCACCGCGGATCCATCGACACCCCGCATCTTGCACGAGCCGGCTTATCGGGTAATGGCGCACAGCCACCTCGCCGAACGGCTCCAGAACAACCCAGGGCCGATACCGGAACGTGTCGGACGGACTGAGCAGAGTGATGTCCACCCTGTCGCCGGCCAGCCGCCGCAGCCGAAGGATTGCCTCGAGTCCGGCAACACCACCGCCGCAGACCACCACCGAGAACCGAGCCACGATCAGGACCCCGGATCAGGGCACAGGTTGACGTGGCGGCAGGACCGAATCGTCCACTGCGTATGTCAACTGGTCATGCACGGCGATCACGCCGGCCGTGCGTCGAACAGCCTCGATCAGCGGGTGAATGAGCAGCCGCCGCGGAACCTCGCCGCGCAATGTCACAATGCCGACCTCCGGGCCGGACTCGACGCGATTAGACGGGTGTCTACTGCCCGAGAGTTCGGGCAGAACGCAGGTTCCCGAACAGCCCCAGCTGGGACTGGCCAAATGGTCAATAAGTTGGTGACGCTAACAACCCAGTAACGACGCTAGGGCGGAATGGGCCACGTGTGCACGGGCTGTCCGGTGGCGGCGAGATCCAGGTAGCTGTGCAGCATCGCTTCCAGCGCGGACGGCCTGTCGAGCCGCCGCTCGGCGGCGGCGAGCGCTCTGCGCTGCCACGTAGCACCAGTCTGGCCGGTGGCTATCCTGCCGGCGATTACGTCGAGCAGACGCTCCGTCTCCGCCGGCGCTATGTCGGCGCGCAACAAACCTTCGCGGGCCGACGGCAGCAGCTCGGCTACCAGTTCGGACGCTGGACCAGTGCGGGGGCTACCACCTCGACCCAACGGCCAAGCGAGCTGGGCAGTCAAACCGTGCTGGGCAGCTCGGTAGAAATTGTGCTCGGCGCGTTCGAAAGACAGGTGGTATGTCCATCGCGGATCCTGTCCGGCCAGCCATAGCGAAAGCCCAATGAGGAACGCGGCGTTGGCCAACATGTCGATCACGGTTGGCCCGGCCGGGAGGGCACGCATCTCGATGCGGAGGTGGCCTCCGCAGCTGGGGTCGTAGACAGCCCTATTCCAGCGCCAGACGGTGCCGTGGTGCAGCCGTAGCTCGTCGAGAGGCGGCGGCTGCCCGCGGTCGCTGCGGCCCTGTGGGTCGCTCGCGCCAAAGGCCGGTAGCAATGTCTGGTGGAGTCGTACGCTTTCAGCGAATAGCTGTATCGCGCCGTCCCGCAGCCATCCGGTACCGAAGGCCATTCGGGCTAGTCGGCGGCGCGGGCCGCTGGTGTCGCGGTCATCGATGGCTTGTTTACACAAGGCGATCCGGGTCTCTTCCCACAGACGGTGCCCGAGGAACGTGGGCGAGTTGCCGGCCACGGCCAGGACCGGTGCGATGGCCAGCTGGACCGCGTTGTATGTCTGGGTGAACTCGGCGGGGTTCACCCGGAGGTGCACTTGAAATGACGTGTTCGCCCCTTCGACGGTCACGTCGTCGCTGACTAGTTCCAGCGGATCCATCCCCGCGATGCGGATCCGGATCGGGCCATGGCGCACCTGGCGCAACCGATTGTTGAGCGCCGAGTAGCGCCGTAGGTCGGTCAGCGCCTCAGGACCCAGATCGGATCGCCGCAGAGTGGGCAGGATGCCAATGAGAACAAGTCGCCCGCCAAACGCACGGGCTGCATCTGCGACACGATCCAGCAGCAGGTTCAGTTCATCGCCCAGGACGGTGAAGGGCCACCCAGCGAGGCGCACCGGGGAGCAATTCAGCTCCAGGTTGAAGCGATCCACCTCGACGGTGACCCGGGGATCGGCGGACGCGACACGCACCGCCTGGTTGCGGGGAAGGGGCCGACCTGCGTCGTCAACCAGGAACAGCTCTAGCTCGGCACCCATAGTCGTCGGCCCCGCCCCGAAGCCGGGCCGGTCGAGGAGCTCCCGCAGCGCTGATAAATTCTCCTCAAGCCGCTGGGCGAAACGGGTGTACTCAAGCTCGTCGAACGTGTCCCGCTCGATGTCCTTCCCCATCCCAAGCCTCCACGTCGACAGGCCGGCTAGCCGAACCAGTTCGATGGCGCGTCGTCGGGCACCGCGATGCGCCGCCCGGTCAGCAACGCCGGCAGGAGCCGGACGTAATGGGTCTTCGCGCCGGGCGCCCAGGGGTAGAGCGGCAGCTCGCCCACTCGCGCAAGATCATCGGAATTGATGACCTCAACGGCCTCGGCCCGCACCAGCACACTCCAGCCGGTGCGGGAAGCATCGTCCACCCCGTCGATCTGGAATGCCACCCGCGCCCCCCGCAGGGCGGCATCTAGCTTGCTGCCCTCGTCGGTGCGGAACAGCACAGTATGGCCGTCGACGACGTAGTTGACCGGGAACGCCGCCGGACCCAGCTCATCGATCAGCACCACTCGGCCCAGATGCTGCGAGGCGAGCAATCGGAAACATTCAGACCGCGTCAGCTCCTGCCAACGAACCTCAAACACGGCCCCACCTCCTCGGGTCCACACCTCGCCAGGCCAATCCCTCGGCCGGTCCGCGTCAGTGGCGAATACCACATCTCGCGCGACGAGATGGCCGAGTCGTCTCCGGTGACGTTGGGCCGCGCGTTAAGTCCAGCATCGCCGACCGTGGCCAGGCAAGCGCAGGTCCTGTGGCCCGACCTCGTCGGGACTGTAGGCCTGCGGCTGGATCATCCTGCCACAAATCACCAGGATCGCCTCTCCCCTTTGCCTGGGGGCCGCGGAAACAAGATCCCTGGGCTCTGGTTAGAGCCATTTGGCTCTATTGCGGCCGAAACCGTCCTGCTTACATGAACACATGGCCTCAAATCCGCGACCGCGATGACCAGCGCTGGCATGTCCGGGGCGCCGCCCGATGTCACGCCGTTGCCTGACCTCGTGCACGGCATATCCACGACTGGGCCGAGTCGGCAGCGTCGCCCCGTCTATGTCGATCTGTTGCCGTGCAACTCCGGCTGTCCGGCGGGCGAGAACATCCAGGCTTGGCTGTCCTATCTGCAGGCAGGCAATGCCGGGCAGGCGTGGCGGCAGCTGGTCGCCGACAATCCCCTGGCTTCGATTCACGGCCGGGTCTGCTACCACCCGTGAGAGAGCGTATGCAACCGGGCGCAGCTGGACAGCGCGGTGTCGATCCACGCGGGCGGCGGCCTACCACCTGGCCAGGCTCGGTCACCAGGTAGAGATCCGGGATGCGGGCGAGCAGGCCGGCGGCATGGTGCGCTATGGAATCCCCGCCTATCGCTTGCCGAGAGACATCCTGGACATCGAGATCGGCCGCATCGAAGCGTTCGGCGTGCGCTTTGCGCAGGGTCATCGGGTAGAGGATCTCGACGCGGAGCGCCGCGACGGCGGCTTCGACGCTGTGTTCGTCGCGGTCGGCGCGCACCGGTCCAAGCGGGTGGATATCCCGGCCATGGATGCAGCGCGCGTAGTCGATGCGGTGTCGTTCCTGCGCAGCGTGGCGTCCGGCGAGCGGCCGAGAGTTGGCCGGCGAGTGGCGGTGTACGGCGGTGGTAACACCGCGATGGACGCCGCCCGAGTGGCTCATCGGCTGGGCGCCGAGGAGCCGCTGATCGTCTACCGGCGCACCCGTGAGCAGATGCCGGCACACGCGGAGGAAGCCGAGGAGGCCGAACGCGAGGGCATTCGCATCAACTGGCTACGCACGATCACCGCGTTCGACGGGCCGCAGTTAACCGTCGAGGTTATGGAGCTCGACGACGCTGTGCGGCCCCATGGCACCGGCCGATTCGAGACACTGGCTGCCGACACGGTGATCCTGGCGCTGGGCCAGCAATCCGACACCGCCTTTCTACGAAACGTCCCGGGGGTGGAGTTCGACGACGACCGTACGGTGCGGGTCTCGTCCTCGCGCGCCATATCGAGGCGTACTTACGAGACACCTCCTACGAGCGGCCGCCGAAACATCCCATGGCGACCTTCGACGCACTGCACTTGTGGTATTTCGGCGACACCACCCGCCGTCGCCAGCCGGAACTGGACCTGCGGGAGCGGGCGACCGACTTCGGCGAGGTGGTCGGCGGGCTGACCGCCGAGCAAGTGAGTTACGAGGCGCAGCGCTGCCTGTCGTGTGGGAACTGCTTCGAGTGTGATGGCTGTCTAGGGGCCGAGCCCGCGGTGATCAAGCTGGGCAAGGGCCATCGGTACCGCTTCGACTACGACCGCTGCACCGGGTGCGGCGCCTGCTTCGAGCAATGCCCGGTGCACGCGATCGAGATGGAACCGGAGCCGCGGTGATGCGTGCGACGGTCGACGGTAACGAGGCGGCTGCGTCGGTCGCGTACCGGCTCAACGAGGTGTGCTGCATTTACCCGATCACGCTATCGTCGCCGATGGCCGAGCTGGCCGATGAATGGGCCAGCAAGGGCCGACCCAATCTGTGGGAGACCGTCCCCGCGGTCGTGGAGATGCAAAGAGAAGGCGGCGCGGCCGGGGCATGCACGGCGCTCTGCAGGGTGGCGCGCTGAGCACGACGTTCACCGCGTCGCAGGGTCTGCTGCTGATGATCCCGAACATGTACAAGATCGCGGGTGAGCTCACGTCGGCGGTCATGCATGTCGCTGCCCGGTCCGTGGCAACGCAGGGCCTGTCGATCTTCGGCGATCATTCGGACGTTATGGCGGTCCGGCAAACAGGCTTTGCGCTGCTCGCCTCGGCGTCGGTGCAAGAGGCGCACGATCTCGCGTTGGTGGCGCAGGCCGCAACGTTGCGCACACGCGTTCCCTTCCTGCATTTCTTCGACGGGTTCCGCACGTCGCACGAACTCAACACGATCGAGACGCTGGACGACGACGACCCACGCGCACTCATCCCCGATGAAGTCATCCGGGAGCATCGGGACCGAGCGCTGTCTCCCGAGCGCCCGTTCATTCGCGGCACAGCGCAGAACCCAGACACGTACTTCCAAGCCCGGGAAACCGTCAACCCGTTCTATGCCCGGCTGCCGGACGTGGTCCAAGACATGATGGATGGCCTCGCCGATCGCAGCGGTCGCCAATATCGGTTTGTCCAATATTCCGGCGACCCGGACGCCGAACGAGTGATCATCCTGATGGGCTCAGGTGCAGAAACGGCCCGGGAAACCGCGGCGTATCTCAACGCACAGCGTGAACGGGTCGGCGTGCTGCAAGTGCGCCTGTATCGGCCGTTCCCGGCGGTCGCGCTGCTCGAGGCACTACCTGCCAGCGTCCGCGCGATCGCGGTCCTCGACCGGACGAAAGAACCGGGTTCGCACGGCGAACCGTTGTTCCTTGACGTCATCTCAGCGATCGCGAGGCACGCGAACGGCCGCCAAAAGTGATCGGCGGCCGGTACGGCCTGTCGTCCAAGGAATTCACGCCAGGCATGGTGGCTGGCGTCTTCGCCGAACTGGCGCGAGACCGGCCGCTCCGGCGGTTCACCATCGGCATCACCGATGACGTCAGCGGAACCAGCCTGCCATGCGACCCCGCGCTGGACATCGAGCCATCAGGCACCGTCCGTGCAGTGTTCTTCGGCCTTGGCTCAGATGGCACAGTCGGCGCGAACAAGAACACCATCAAGATCCTCGGCTCCGATCCGCAGCTCCATGCTCAGGGCTATTTCGTCTACGACTCGAAGAAGTCAGGGTCGCAGACCGTGTCGCATTTGCGGTTCGGGTCGCATCCGATCAAAGCGCCGTATCTGGTTCAGCAGGCTAGCTTCGTCGGCTGCCATCACTTCGGGCTGCTTGATCGGGTCGACGTGCTCGCCCGCGCCGCCCCGGGAGCGACGCTCCTACTCGACGCTCCACATGACCCCGCCCACGTGTGGGACGCGCTGCCGAGACCGGTTCAACACGCCGAGATCGTCGCGCGCAACCACGCCGCCGTCGACCGAGCGTTAACGAGCTGCACCACATTGCTGTGCCCAGACAAGTAACGGCCACCCGGGAGAAGCCCCCGGTCGTGCCGGCCGCTGCCCCGCCGTTCGTCCAACAGATGACCGCCATGATGATGGCCGGCCGTGGCGACGAGCTGTCAGTCAGCGCACTGCCGGTGGACGGCACCTATCCCAGCGGGACGACCGCCTTTGAAAAACGGAACATCTCGGACGCAGTCGCGGCGTGGGACCCGGATCTGTGCATCCAATGCGGCAACTGCAGCTTCGTCTGCCCGCACAGCGTGATCCGCTCGAAGTACTACGACAAGGCACAGCTTGCAGACGCGCCGGCTGGTTTCCCGGCCGAGCCGCTGGACGCGGTAGGCGTTCCCGATGCGCGGTACACCCTGCCGGTCTACGTCGAGGACTGTACCGGCTGCGGCCTGTGCGTCGAAGCGTGTCCGGCGGGGGCGCCGCTCGACCCGTCTCACAAAGCGATCAACCTTGCTCCGCGGGCACAGCTGCTGGGACGGGAGCGCGAGAACATCGCGTTCTTCGAGACCCTGCCCGTCAACGAGCGATCCCGGGTGGACTTCGGCACGGTACGAGGATCGCAGTTTCTGCAACCGCTGTTCGAGTTCCCCGGAGCGTGTGCCGGATGCGGTGAGACGCCGTACCTGAAGCTGCTCTCCCAGCTATTCGGGGACCGGCTGACCATCGCCAATGCCACCGGCTGTTCCTCGATCTACGGGGGCAACCTTCCGACGACACCGTGGACCGCGAACGCGGCTGGACGTGGTCCGGCCTGGTCGAACTCCCTCTTCGAGGACAACGCCGAATTCGGACTCGGGCTGCGCATCGCCGCCGACCTACACGCCCACCTCGCACGGACCCGCTTGGCGCGGCTGCGCGACACGATCGGACCAGACCTGGTCCACGCCATCCTCGCCGCGTCCCAGCTACGCGAATCGGAATTCGCCGCGCAACGCGATCGCCTCGCCGAGCTGCAGCGGCGCCTTGACGATATGTCCGGACCGGCCGCAGCCGACCTACGTAGCGTTGCTGATCACCTCATCCGGCGCAGCGTATGGATCGTCGGCGGCGACGGATGGGTGTACGACATCGGCGCCGGCGGACTGGATCACGTACTCGCCAGCGGGCGGGACGTAAACGTGCTCGTTCTCGACACCGAGGTGTACTCGAACACCAGAGGGCAGATGTCCAAAGCCACACCACTAGGCGCTGTGGCCAAGTTCGCGGCTAGCGGCAAGACCGTGCCGAAAAAGGACCTTGCCCTGCAGGCCATCGCGTATGGCTCCGTCTACGTTGCCCGCGTAGCGATGGGCGCCAATCCGCAGCAGACGCTGCGCGCCTTCCGCGAGGCCGAGGCGTAGGAAGGGCCGTCACTGATCATCGCCTACAGCCACTGCATCGCGCACGGCTTCGAGATGGGCCATGGGCTCGACCAGCAGTATCGCGCCGTCGCCAGCGGACATTGGCCGTTGATCCGCTACGACCCGCTAGTTCGGGCGGCGGGCGGCAACCCGTTCCTGCTTGACTCACCCCGCCCCCGTATTGCACTAGTGGTCCGTCGTTGATTTGATCTGGTGGAGTGTTTCGCGTCCGCGTTGCACCTTGGCGATGATCTCGTCTGCGGTCGCTTTCCAGATGAATGGCTTGGGGTCGTCGTTCCAGTGCGCGGCCCAGGTGGTGATGGCCTCGGTGAGCTCGGCGACACTGGTGAACCGGCCGCGGCGCAGTCGCTTGTCGGTGAGTTCTTTGAACCAGCGTTCGATCAGGTTCAGCCAGGAGCTCGACGTGGGCGTGAAGTGTAGGTGCCAGCGGCGGCGGTTTTTGTGCGCGAGCCACTTGGTAATCTCGGGGCCGCTGTGCGCCGACAGATTGTCCAGCACCACGTGGATCGCCAGTCCACGCGGCACCGACGCGTCGATCTGTTTGAAGAAGCGCAGCACGTCGGTGCCCGCGTGAGCTTTCTGGCAGTCGGTAAGCACCTGGCCGGTTGCGATGTTCATCGCGGCGAACAGGTCGATGGTGCCGTTGCGCTTGTAGTCGTGGGTCATCGTGGCGGCCCGCCCGGGTGTGAGCGGCAAGCTGGGCTGGGTGCGATCCAGCGCCTGGCACTGGGTTTTCTCGTCGTAGCTGAACACCACCGCCCGCGCCGGCGGATTGAGATACATCCCGACCACATCGACCAGCTTCTCCTCGAAGTACGGATCATTGCTGACCTTGAAGGTGTCGACCTTCCACGGCTTGAGGCCGTGGTCGGCCCAGATCCGAGCCACCGCGTCCTTGCCAATCCCGACCCTGCGGGCCATCGACCGAGTCGTCCAGTGCGTCGAGCCGTCACCCGGCGTCTCGCTCATCGTGAGCCGGACCACCTCGGCTACCGTGCCCGGCACCAGCGACGACTTACGACCCCGACCCTCCGCGATCACCCCGACACCGGCCGGTCCCCGATCAGCGAACCTCGACCGCCACCGACGCACCGTGTCCGAGTCAACCCCGATCCGCCGCGCGATCTGTTCATTGGCGACACCGTCGGCGGCCAGAAGCAGCGCCCTGGCCTGCACCACCCTGCGATGCGGCAACACCGACGAGTTCGCCATCCGCGTCAACTCGGCCCGCTGCTCACCTGTCACCGGCAACGCCGCCGCACCTACGAATGGCATACACCAAACTACCGCACTATTTCGCAGACACAGCACTAGGCGACTACATCTACCGGGAGCTGCGGTACAGCATGCTGGCGGACTCCGACCCAGTCGAGGCTGATCGGCTGCTTGCTCTGGCGCAACAGGCGATCGACCAACAGTCGGCGGTGTACGAGGAAATGGCGACATACGGTCCGGAACGGTTCGCGGCTGACGCCGGCCGATCTCAGCCGGCCGAATCGGCGAAGGGCGACTGATGGATCTCGCCGCTGACTACATGAGCCTCTCACTCCGAAACCCGCTGGTGGCGTCGCCGTCGCCGCTGTCCCAAACCGTCGACGGCGTTCGACGGCTGGCCGACGCCGGCCAGGGGCCGTCGTGCTGTTCTCGCTGTTCGAGGAACAACTGCGTCGCGAAGCATCGGAATATGCGCGGCTACTCGACGCGGGCACCGAGACCTTTGCGGAGTCCCTGTCCTATCTGCCCGCTGCCGCAGACACTGGCGTCGGCCGGCAGCGCTACTTGAATCTGCTGGAACGGGCCGCCGGAGCCGTCGATATCCCGGTGATTGGCAGCCTCAATGGCATCACAGCCGACGGCTGGGTCAGCTACGCGCGCTCGATGCAGGACGCCGGCGCAGCCGCGATCGAACTCAACATCTACTACCTGCCAGCCGATTCGCAGATCACCGGTCGAGATGTCGAACAGCGGCACGTCGACATTCTCACCCGAGTCAAGGACCACGTGACCGTTCCAGTCGCGGTCAAGCTCAGCCCCCAATTCAGTTCCCCCGGCGAGATCGCCGTACGCCTCGACCGGGCCGGCGCTGACGCTCTCGTGCTGTTCAACCGGTTCCTGCAACCAGATATCGACCCGGACACTCTGGCGGTCACGCCCACCATGGAGCTGTCCACCCCGGTCGAGGCTCGGTTGCCGCGCACCTGGATCGCGATACTGCACGGTCGAGTGAACGCTGCGCTGGCCGCTACGACCGGCGTGGAAGGCGCGGAGGACGTAGTCAAATACCTGCTAGCCGGAGCGGACGTGGTCATGACCGCTTCGGCATTGCTCCGCCATGTCCCGAACACGTGGATGTGCTACTCGGCGGATTAGTGGATTGGATGACTCGCAAGGGATTCGGCACGGTCCGCGACATGCGCGGCCTGCTTGCCTTACCCGCCAATGAGGACGAGACCGCCTACGAACGCCACGGGTATGTGCGCGTCCTGCAGACTGCCGCCCGCACCTATCGGCCCTGGTAAGGCGCGGCGACCGCACCATCCTGATCAGGAGCCCGCAGCGTCGCCAGCCGTGCTTCGTACTCGCTCTCGTCAATCTCCCCGCGGGCGAATCGTTCCGCGAGCAGCTGTTCCGGGGTATGCGCGGCCGTTGGCGGTTGCCCCGATCGGCCGAAGTAGCGGATTAGCATCACGATGGCGAGGATCAGCAGCCCCCAGAACACGACCGCACTGATCGCCATGAGCGCGAAGCCCCAACCGCTCATGTCGCCGTAGTGCATCATCGGGCCCACTCCCCTCTCGTACATCCCCTACTTTCCCGGTGAGGGCTCAATGGGGCCAGTGACGTTCGACCCTTCAGCGGTGAGTCCAAGGACATGGCGACCCAACCGGCAACACCGGCGACCGTCGCGATAGCAGCCTCGCTGATAGTGAGTGTTTGGGTGCCGAGTAGATCGCACAGCGGCGCCAGGTGGACGCCGACCAGAACGAGCGTAGCGACGCCGTTACGGCCACGAGCAGAAAGGGATTTGCCAGCTTCCGAGGTTGAGCTCGCAGGCCGACCGCGACGAAAGTTGCAGGCTGGTGAGTGCCAGGATCATCATGCTTTTGCCACTCCCGGCGGCTCGCGTGCGCCCACGCCGAGCACCAGGGTGAGCACGGCGATCAGAGCCCCCATCCGCATTGGCGCGGCGGTCCGCGGTGCCCTCGAGGCGCTCAGCCGAGCTGCGCACCCGCGCACGGCACAGCAAGATCGGGAGTTGACCAGACATGCGCGAAGTCACGCAGGGCGCCCAGACGGGGAATGAGTCTCAGATTAATCGCATTGTCGTCGGGCATGATGGGTCGGGGGTG
Organism: uncultured Actinomycetota bacterium; assembly: GCA_963748415.1. Lineage (GTDB taxonomy): Bacteria > Actinomycetota > Actinomycetes > Mycobacteriales > Jatrophihabitantaceae > CAVVJA01. The sequence goes on from CAVVJA010000015.1 coordinate 23,417, forward strand.
CCGACAAGGCGTTGAAAATGGCGTTGAAGCTCGCCGACCGGCTGCAGGCCTCAGTACTCATCGTGCGGGCCTGGTCGATGGCCACCGCTCCACGTCGGCCTGATTGGGAGTTCGGATACGTGCCGTCCTTCGACGAGATGTCCGCTGCCGTCGGTGACCACCTGGTCAATGACACCGCGGCCGATGTCGCACGCTTCTCCCGCCTGCCGGTGGAGCACAGAGCCGTCCATGCCAGCCCAGCAAAGGCCCTCGTCGAGCTATCCAGGGACGCCCTGATGCTCGTCGTTGGATCACGTGGGCTCGGTGGATTCGCGGGACTGGTGCTCGGCTCGGTGAGCGAACAATGCGTTCGACATGCGGCCTGCCCGGTTCTCGTGGTCCGCCGACGTCCGTAATCGACAGCCAAGTGACGGACTGTCATCTACCAGCGAGTGCAGGATCGCGGCTATCAGGTGTTCGCAGTCAACCCGAACGCCAAGCAATTCGAAGGCGACCCTAGGTACCCGAACGTGAAATCGGTGCCAGGCGGTGTTGACGCGGTGGTGATCGGTATCAGACCCCGGCGCTGGCCAAGGACACCATGCGGGAGTGCGCCGAGCTGACCGTCAAGCAGGTGTGGGAATCGCGGCCCGGGAACGGGAATCGTCTCCCGGGCCGCTGCCGAGTACGTGTTGTCTTCGCCCTGACCGACAACGTCCCCAGGCAGGTGTGAACGCCGCCTTGCTGCAGGAACGCAAGAGCATCTGAGAGTTCAATTGGGCGCTGGCTTGGCGGCACCACGCCGTATCCGGATCTCAGATGGTTTGTCCGGTCGTGCCAGCAGGACGGAGCCGGTGATCACGGCGATGAAGGCTATGACCCGTAAAACACCGAGGGCCCCGGGCGGCACGGGCTCGTCCAGGATGACGGTGCCGGCGGCGATGGGTAGCGCATTGGTCAGCAGCGTTGCGATGCCGGCGACGGTGAGCGCGCCGCCGGCCTGGTAGCCAATTTGCAGCAGCGCGGTGCCGCCGGTGTATCCGAGGATCAGCGGGATGATGAAGCCGAGACGGGCGCCGCCCTCGGTGGCCAGTTTCGTTGAGATGTCGCCGATCGAAAACAGCAGCCCGGCGGCTACCCCGTATGCCACTGCCACCCCGACCAGCTTTCGACCCGGCCAGATGACCACGACCGCGACCCCGGCCGTGACAGCGAGCCACAGCAGGATCGACGCGGTGCTTCCCTGGCCGGCTGCGCTGCTTCCACCGGCCAGCGATATCCCAAGCGCGACCAACCCGAAGATGGAGATGAGCACCCCGATCAGCTCCCGCCGGCGCAGCCGGCGTCGCGCCAGCCGGGCCGAGGCGAACGCGAGTACGCCGATACCGCCGGCCGCGATGCTCTGCACCAGGGCAAGCTCGGCCAGTGCCAGCGCCGCCGCGTAAAGCAGAAAGCCCACAGATTCCATCGCGAACCCGATCAGCCAACTCCTCTCCCGCAGCAGCAGTCCCGCTGAGTGCAGCGGCCGGCGCATGGACAGAACCGGAAGCTCGGCCGCAGCGTCATGCTCCTGCAGATAGGCCAGATTTATGAGCGTCGTCGACACCAACGCAAGCACGAGCGCGACGGCGGTGCCGACACTCATATCTCAGTTCCTCGCCGGCCGCCGCGCCACCATTTGCGAACAGGCGACCCGTGAACAGATGGCTGGTGCGAGCGAGTGGCGGGCATCGGTTCTCCTGCTCCCACTCCCTCACGCTAGTAGGCACTCGCGCGCGGCAACACGGGCTTTCGTGCTGTCACGACTCGCCGGGTTCGTGGTGCGTCGTCATCCGCTGCGCAACTCCGGCAGACCCGCGCGGTTGCGCCCGTGAGCGGCCGCGTTCGGACTGCCGGCAGAACCGGTGAGACACATAGGGCAATGCACAGATTTCGTCGAGGACATTCCGCCGGGCGAGCGCCGGGCGCCTGGCACGGCGCCGCGATCCTACCGGTCACGGGTGGTGCGATCGTGGGCTCCCGCCGCCGGTCCACAACCTAATCAGTCCGACGGTGATGGCGATCACCGCTGAGCCAGCCACGACACCGAGGATGACGTCGTTCGTCAACAGCATCACGACACCGCCGATCGCGACGCCGATGCCGCTAACGGTGCCTATGACGACGCGGCTGGGTCCCTGATCCGTCCGTGCCTTGGTTGTTCCTCTTCCCTGATCCGATGTGCTGTCTCGTGCTTGGTCACTGAGTCAACGGTGCGCTGAGCTGGCGTCGCGACCTCAGAGCCTTACGACATGTGCAAACACATTTGTGAATTGCGGTCGTAGGTCTAGAGCCCCACCCCGTCTCATCGTTCGCCCCTGACCGTTGGGCGCGGGTCACGATCAGGATCGGATTAGGAGAAGTGGGCGATGCTTGATTTCTGGGACGTGTCGAAGCGCTACGGGGCTGTGGCAGCGCTCGCGAGCTGCACGTTCAGGGTGCGCCCGGGCCGGCTAACAGGCTTTGTCGGCCCGAACGGAGCTGGCAAGACGACGGCGATGCGCGCGATCTTCGGGCTTGTCACTCCTGACGCCGGCACGGTCAGCTGGTGCGGGCACGCAGTTAGCGTCGCGGATCGGCGGCGGTTCGGGTATATGCCCGAGGAGCGTGGCCTGTATCCGAGAATGCGGGTCGTCGATCAGCTGGTGTTTCTCGGCCGGCTGTCTGGGTTGTCCGGGGGCGCGGCAGACACGGGAAGCCGACAGGTGGTTGGACGCTCTCGGGCTCGGCGACCGAAGGGAGTCCCGGCTGGACGATTTGTCGCTCGGCAACCAGCAGCGAGTGCAGCTGGCCGCAGCGCTCGTCCACGCCCCCGACCTACTCGTGCTCGACGAACCATTCTCCGGTCTTGACCCCATCGCGATGGATTCGATGTCGGCGCTGCTTGTCGACATCGCGCGCAACGGTGCGGCCGTACTGTTCTCCAGCCACCAACTCGACATCGTCGAGCACCTGTGCGAGGACGTCGTCGTGATCGACTCCGGGTACGTGGTGCTCACCGGTGAGCTGGACAAGATCCGCGCCGCGGCACCCGACCGCTATATCGCGGTCACCGTCGCCGCCGATCCGCAGCGGCTGCTGCATCTGCCCGGAACGAGCGTCGTCGCGCACGACGGCGACCGGGTCCGGCTGCGAGTCGCGCGCACGGTAGATCCCATGACGTTGCTTGCGGGACTCGACGGCGACGTGGTGCGGATGAACTACGAGCCGCCGACGCTCTCCGAATTGTTCCGCGCAGCCGTGGCCGTGGAGTCCGAGCGGATTGCGGAGGTGTGCAGTGTTGCCCGTTGAGCCATCCGAGGGGTGGCGACGAATCTGGATCGTCGCGCAGCGGGAAATCCGCGAACGCGGCGGAACCCGGTCTTACCGCATATCCACCGTGGTGGCGGTGCTGCTGGTCATCGCGGTGATCGTGCTGCCGTCGCTGGCCGGCAAGTCGAACACCTACCACGTCGGATTCACCGGCGCGGTACCGGAAGGGACCGCGACGGCACTTGCTGTGCAAGCCAAGGCTGTCGATCACAAACTCCAGACAACCCGCTATGCAACGTTGGCCGAGGGCGAACGCGCGGTCCGCGACAAGAAGATCGACGCACTACTTGTCGACGGCACCCGACTGGAATGGCGATCGACGTCCGACAGCACCCTCACCGCTGCTGTCGCCAACGCCCTGCAGTCCGTCCACATCCGTCAGCAAGCCGACCAGCTGGGAATCTCGGCCGATCAGCTCCGGCAGCTGCTTGTCCCTATCACGTTGATCAGCCGCACCATCGGCGCCGCGCACACCTCCGACAAGGACGCGAATACCGTGGGCTTCATCGCTGTCGGCGCGCTGTTCCTGGCGATCAGCTTCTACGCCGGGTTCGTGCTCACCGGCGTCGTCCAAGAGAAATCGAACCGCGTGTCCGAGGTCCTGCTCGCGCGGATGCCTGCTCGTGAAGTGCTCGCCGGCAAAGTGCTCGGCATCGGCGCAGTCGGACTCAGCCAATTCGCGGTGATCGCCGCCGCGGCAGGAATAGCCGTCCAGGTGATGAACCACGCAAACGCACCCAACATCCCCGCGGACGTGCTGGCGTGGACGGTGGTCTGGTTCGTCCTCGGGTACTTCTTCTACAGCGTCGTCTACGCCACCCTCGGCGCTACTACGTCACGCATCGAGGACGCGCAAGCCGCAATCGCGCCGGTTACCGGCATGATGATCCTCGCCTACCTCGCGGTCATCTACGCCGAAGAGCACCCGGACGCTTTCGCCACCGTCCTGCTCTCCTACTTCCCGCCATCCGCTCCGATGGTGATGACGTATCGGGTCGCGCTCAGCGCCGCCCCAACCTGGCAGCTCGTCAGCTCCGCATTGTTCATGGCGGTCGTCATATGGGCCCTCATCCGACTCGCCGGCCGCATCTACAGCGGCGCACTGCTCCGATTCGGAAGCCGCGTCCCGCTCCGTGATCTTTGGCATTCCACATCGGCGTGATCCGCACACGTTGCAGTGCAAGTCCACTATCGGTTCCCAGATCCGTGAGATCCCACCAGCGGGCTGCAGTGCCGGTGAGCTCCTCGGTCATCGCCGCCCATGCCACGGAGGGGCTGCTCGAGGAATCCGAAGGGCAGGCCCTACTGGTCGTCGGCGCGCGCACCCACCACCCGGTCCTCGGCTCCCTACTCGGATCGGTCAGCCAAGGTGCGCTCCACCACGCCCGCTGCCCAGTCGCCGTCATCCCGGCCGGGCCGGCCAGCGGCTAAGTCCGTTTCCGCTCACACGCAGCTTGCTGATCACTTGTGATACTCGCACCGGCAAGAGCTATCGGGCCGGCTTACTGGCCGAGCGACGGATGGCAATTTGGAGTTTCGACCACTCGACGTGAAAGGCGACACTTCGACACGAGGCTAAAGATGCCGGCGTTCATCTCCGCGCGAGCCTCAAAGGGCATCGCCATGGCGCTGCGCCGCCACGGCGTGACGATGTGGCCAAGCCGGAAAGCTTCTTCGTCACCAAGGAGAATCCGCTGCGACCAGAGAAGAGGTTCGAGCTCGCGCGTCGGGCTGTCAGCTCACCAGCGACCGTGCCTACCAAAATAAACTGTGCCGCGGTGGATGACGGCTGCGGTCTGGGCTTCTGACCACAAGAAGATGGAGCCAGGGCCGCGGTGCGCAGGCCCGCTCGCCGCATCCGCTAGCTGCGTGACCGCCTGGTCACTTATCGCGGATGGTTGCGCCGTAGACGGCGGCCTGGGTGCGGCGCTGCATGCCCAGCTTGGCCAGCAGCCCGGAGACGTAGTTCTTGACCGTCTTTTCGGCGAGGAACAACCGGTCGCCGATCTGCCGGTTGGTGAGCCCGTCGGCGATCAACCCGAGAATCTCCCGCTCCCGATCGGTGAGCGTCGTCAACCGCGGATCGGTCACCGGTCCCTGCCGCAGCCGGGTCAGCAACCGTTCCGTCACGGCCGGGTCGAGCAGCGATCGGCCAGCCGCGACCTGCCGCACGGCATCAACAAGGGAAGTCCCGCGGATCTGCTTGAGCAGATAACCGGACGCACCACCCATCACCGCGGCGAACACCGCGTCGGCGTCGTCATAGGAAGTCAGGATGAGGCACCGCACCGCGGGCATGGACGACCGGACGTCCCGGCAGACGTCGATGCCGCTGCCGTCCGGCAGCCGAGCGTCGAGAATGGCGACGTCCGGTCTCGTGGCCGGAATGCGGCGCAAGGCTTCGGCGGCAGTCGCGGCCTCGCCCACGATGGTGATGCCATCGGCCTCGAGTACCTCAGCTATTCCGCGCCGGACGACCTCATGGTCATCGAGCAGAAACACCCGTATCGCGCGGTCGGTGGAATCTGAGATCAGCGGAGCGGAATCATCCATCGCAAGCTCGTTCTGTTCGGCCTCATCCGGCATCGCTACCGACCCTATCTGCCGTCGGTCGGGGTGAGAAATGTCTGCTTAGACACTTTCGGCAATCATGTCCACCAGACGTCGCCGTCGGGTCGGAGTGGTCGCGGCTGCCCGTCCGATGCGCAGCAGGATGTGGGGATACATGGTCAACGCCAGCTCTTGTCGAAGCATGGCATTCGTCCGGGCCACCTCGATCACCTGCGTGAACGCGCTGGCCACGTATCCCCGCCGGGTTGCCTCGAGCAGCACCCGTTCGAGCGCCTCACCGCTGCGCATCCAGGCGACCTGATCGTCGGCGGCGGACCCCAACAGCAGCAGGCACTGCCGCGTCGAGGACTGCGTCTGGGTAGGCAACCAGCCCATTCCTCGCGTGTCGAAGTCCCGGATCGGTATCTCGTCCCCGGATCCCGCGTCGGTGTGCGGGACCGCGGCTGCCGGTACGCCGTCGCGGCGCCGTGCGTCGTCGGTGGTCCAGGCCCGCAACTCGGCTCGATAGGCCGGATCGGTGTTCTCCATCTCATCGGCCAGTTGCGACAACCGCGCGGTCGACTGCCGATGCTCGGCGCGTTCTACCGGAAACAGCACCGCGCCCTCCGCGTCTGCCGCCTCGACCAACGCGGCGACATCGGCCGGCGGAACCGGTTCATCGGAAAACCGGCGGCGGTTGGTGTGCCGGCGTTCGGCCTGCTCGTCCAACGCGCCGATCGGCACCCAGCCGCGCCGCAGCTCGCCGACCAGCACCCGCGCGAGCAGGTTAGGCTGCATCGGGTCAGGCAACCGCTCCACCGCCGGGTCGTAGCCGGCGGCGGCCATCGACGCCCGAGCGTTGAACAGCGCGCACCCGCAACTAATCGTCATCTGACGGCCGCGCGGATCCAACACCCGCAGCTGCCGCGACCGATCGGCGTGGATCTCCAGCGCACCGGCCGACAGAACGAACCGCCACGGCTGGGTGTTGTGAATCGACGGCGCAAGGGTGGCCCGCACCGCCGCCCGGCGCAGGGCCTGCGAGCGATCCTGTTGAATAAGCGAGGTCATCGGTCCTCCGGTGCTCCCAGTGACCCCAGCGTGAGCCGGACGCCGGATCGCCAAGCAGAGTCAAACGTCCCGAGTAATCCAGGCGTCTGAACCACTGTGGAACCGCCCCATCACGAGCATGATGAACGACGGTGCGTTTCTAAGGGAGACATCTGATGATCTCGACGAGCTGCCAACATCTCGATTCCGAGCCGAACTACCCGCGCGATCGCGCCCGCATCGTGGTCTGGGCCGAGAACACGCCGCTGGCAAGCGCTGATATCGCGGCCGATCGCGGGTCCGTGACGCTCCAGTTTGCGGTGACGCCTGGCCATCTGCCGCGTGATGCGCGACTCGACTTGCTCGAGGCAGTCTTCGGACAGCTGGGTGACGAGCCGAGTCGGAGTGTGCGGGCGACTATCCCACTCGGAGACTGCGACCTGCTGGCTGGCCTGACTGGCCACCTCACCGACGTGCGAACTCGGGCGGCCGGTGCGACATGCCTGATCGACGCGCGGACGTAAGAGTCCCGTGAACACCACGGTGAGCCGGTTCTCGGTCGTCGTTTGCGGCGGTGGGGTCGCGGGAATGGAGGCGGTGCTGCGGCTGCGACGGTTGGCCGGCGATCAGCTCGACATCACCTTGGTGAGCCCCTCTGAGATGCTGGTCTATCGGCCGCTGGCTGTTCTCGAGCCGTTCGGAGCGGCGCTGGTTAACCGCTACCCGGTGGCTCGCATCGTCTCCGATACGGGGATTCGCTGGATCCGTGCGGGTTTTGACTGGGTCGACCGCGCCGCGAACATCGCGCATGCCGGCGGGGAAGACGTCTCCTACGATGCGCTGTTGCTGGCGATCGGTGGACACCCATTGCCGATGCCGGGGGGTGTTTTCGTCTTCAGCGATCGGACCGCGCCTGCGTTTCGGGAAATCCTCGAACAAACCTGGTCCGGTGCGATCAGCCGGATCGCGTTCGTCGCTGCCGCCGAGCCGAGTTGGCCGTTGCCGATCTACGAACTGGCGCTGCTGACCGCGGCGCGGGCCGGCGACGCTGACCGGCCCCGGGCGGAGATCATCGTGGGCGAGCCGGGACCCCGGCCGCTAGCCGCCTTCGGCCGCGAGGCCAGCGAGGCGGTCACCGAATTGCTGGCGAACGCGAGGATAGGCGTATACACCCGGTGCGAGATTCGGGAGCAGGACGGGCCGCTGCTGCATACCCCCGAGGGTGACCTGCGCCCGGATCTGATCGTCACCGTGCCGCGCATCACCGGGCCCAACGTCCGAGGCATCGCCGGTCACGCCATCGACCGATTCCTGCACGTCGACGAGCACTGCCGGGTGACCGGAGCCGGCGGGCGGATCTTCGCCGCCGGCGATGCGACCCACCTGCCGGTCAAGCAAGGCGGGGTCGGCGCGCAACAGGCGGATACCGCAGCCGCGTCCATCGTCCACCTCGCCGGTCTCGGGCCAGCGCCGCCGCCGCTGCATCCGGTCATCCGCGGCGTGCTGCTGACCGGCGGGCAGCCGCTGTATCTGACCGCGCATCTGATCGCCGGGCAGGGGGTGCGCGCACAGGTGACTCGCACCCCGCCGTGGCCGATCGATGACAAGATCGTGGCCGAAGAGCTCAGCCCTTACCTGGCCGGACTCAACGCAACCATGGATGCCGACGAATAACCGGACGCGCCGCCCACAGCCGGCCCAGACCCCACATCCGGGCCGCCCCGGTGACGGCGAGCACCACGAGGACCACGGCGTAGATGTAGTGGAAGCCGGCGAACGGGTTGGTCGACCCGCTCGGACCCCCGGCGCTGGTGTGCTGGGCAATCGGAAACTCGGCCAACCACATGAAACCGAGCAGCAGGACACCGGCCGCGGCGCCGGCATACATCAACACCCCGAGGATGAGGGTGAGGCCGACGCCGAGCAGGTGGCTTGGCCTCCAGCCACACCCGTTCTAGCGCCTCCCCCGCGCAGCCACGCCTCGGGCCGGATCCGCGACTTCGACACTCAGGGGCAGGGTGCGCTGCCGCCGCGCACCCGATCGGGGCGCGAGCAATGCCTGCTGCTGCTGCTCGGCACGGACACCGACTCTGCGATTCGGCGTACCGGGCCGACCTTCGGACCTGGACGACGACCGACCCGGATCGGCGTGACGGTGTCCGCGCCCTGGTGGTGCCGCACATGGACGGGACTGCCGGTGACGAGGCGCTGGCCCGGCTGGTGCAGCGGGCGGATTCGTTGGAGATCGACCCGCGCTGGCTATGTCGCGAGTCTGTCTCGCAACCGGTCGAGGTCGCCGCGGTCCGGGCGCAGCTGCGGACCGAGCTGCGGCTGAGCATGCATCCGCACATGGTGATCAGGGTGGGTGGCCTGATATGGCGCCGCCGGATCAGGCCCAGATTCGGCTTCCGACGCCAGCGACGGAGTAGCCGCAACTACGGCAGGGGGATGCTCCATCGCAGATGGGTTCCTTCTCGCAGCCAGCCCGGTTGTGTTGATGCTGCCGGTGTGATGACGAGAGTGCCGCCGTGGCTTTCGGCGCGACCGCGGAGGTTAGCTAGGCCGCTGCGCCGGTCGGTGTTACCCATGCCGTCGCCGTCGTCGACGACCTCGAGGGTCAGGCTGGTCGGGTCCGCGGTGAGGATGAGCACGGCGTGGGTGGCGCGGGCGTGGCGGGCGATGTTGGTAAGGGCTTCGCGGGTGACGGCGACGAGATCATCGATCACGGCGTCCGGGACGACCGCGTCGATCGGCCCGATGAAACGCACGTCAGGTTCAAACGACAGCACCCCGGTGACCCGGGCGACGACCTCGAGCAGCGTGGCGCGGACCGTAGAGCCGATCGGGGCCACCGCGCCATGCAGCTGGAAGATGGTGGTGCGAATCTGCTGGATGGTCTCGTCGAGGTCACTGACCAGCTGAGCTAGCCGAAGCCGGTGCCGCTCATCGGTCACCGCGCTTGCGGTGCTTTGCGCGGTCAACCCCGCGGCGAACAACCGCTGAATGACGTGGTCGTGCAGGTCGCGGGCGATCCGATCCCGATCCTCCAGCAGCAGCATCCGCTGCTGATCGGCGCGCGCGTCGGCCAGCTCCAGGGCAAGCGCGGCGTGGTTCGCGAAGCCGGTCGCCATCCCCAGGTCCGCCTCGTCGAAATGGTGGCGACCATGCCGACGGCCGACGGCGAGGGCACCCCGGACGTCATGGCTGCCCGTCAGCGGTAGCACCATCACCGGCCCCACCGGCAGCAGCTCGGACAGATGCACACGATAGGTGGACTGCTCGGTGACATCGCCGATCAGCACCGGTTGGCCAGACGTCATCACTAGTTCGACCAGACTGTGCCGCACCGGGTAGGTCATGCCAACGAAGTCCCCCGCGCGGTCCCCGGCGGCCACCTCCACCATGAACCGTTCCGCAGCCGGAGTGGGAAGCACCACGGTGACAACGTCGGCCTCGGCGATCTGCCGGGCCTGCCGGGCAATCAGCTGCAACGGCTCCTCCCCCTCGGCGGACAGCAGCTGCCGGGTAATTTGGGTGGAGGCCTGCAACCAGTCCTGCCGCTTGTGGCCCTGCTCGAACAGCCGCGCGTTCTCGATCGCCACCCCCGCCGTGGCAGCCAGCGCGGTCACCATCTCCTCATCGTCAGCGGTGAACTCGCCGGTTGCCGATTCGGTCAGGTACAGGTTGCCGAACACCTCCTCCCGGACCCGGATCGGCACCCCCAGGAAACTGCTCATCGGCGGATGCCCGTCGGGAAACCCTACCGACCGAGGGTCATCGGCGATCCGCTCCAGCCGGATCGGACGCGGGTCGTCGATCAACGCCCCGAGCAGGCCTTTCCCGGTCGGCAGGTGCCCAATCCGGCCCACCGTCTCCTGGTCCACCCCGACGTGAATGAACTGCTCCAGGCCGCCGGCCGGCGCCAGCACCCCCAATGCCGCATACCGAGCATTCACCAGCCGACAGGCCGCCCGCGCGATCCGCCGTAACACCACCGGCAACTCAAGATCACCAATGATCATTTGGTTGGCGGCCAACAACCCACGCAACCGCCCCTGCGCCGCCATCACATCCTGCGCCCGAGCCACCAACTGCACCAACAACTGATCCAACTCCAGCCGCGGCCCCTCCGACCAATCCACGCCAACGGACGGCAGTGACGAACGGTGCGCATCCGAAGCCTCGGTCATCACTCCGCCCACGGTTCTGCTCACCGGATAGCCAGACCACCATGATGACACGCCCCACCCCGGCACACAGATCAACGAACCAAGCGCCAGCAGCCCTCCACCCGCGAAGCGAAGGTCGAGTCCTGCGCGGGCTGGTGCGCTAGGTCGGGATGACGTTTTGGCTACTTGCTTCCCGCCGGATTCATTTGCCGGAACGGTGCGTCGGCCTTCAGTTGCACTTCGTGGACGGTTCGGCGTCAAAGGTCTACCGCGAGACAGTCGTCGATCGGCCGGCCACGACCGATCCGGCAGTGTTGCTCGTCGGATTCCGGCTGCGGGCCGTTCGTGGTCAGGCGGCCCACGCCCTGTTCCGGTGCGAAAGCCTGTTCAATACACCCCTGTTCGTCGGTTTTCCAGGTCTCGTCTCCAAGCTGTGGGTAGCGCCCACGATTCAAACGACATCTACCGAGGGAACTATGAGTAGAAGGGCGCGATGCTCGCCGAGGACTACGTGCGGGCCCCTGTGGTGCGTGCTGGCGTTGGTCTGCGTCCTTAGGTCAATCCACTATGAGATCGTGCCCGGGCTCACCCGAAAGGACTGCTGAGCGGATCCAACAACATTAGACGCTCGAGCTCCCGCAGAGATGCACGAGGCGCTGCGGCTCGCAGCCACCGAGCAGCTCCCGGCGTAGCCGGAAGCGGCAGAAGCCGCCGTGGTCGACAACATCGGACCGCGTCGAGGGTGGCCGAAGCTGGATAGGCTTCGTGGGATGCTGCAGACGTCACGACGTTAGGCCGCTTTCGTGATACGCGGCGCGGTGGAAGGGACAGACGGCATGAGCGAATCTCGGCCAACCGCTGAGTCGGCAAAGTACGGGCTGGATCGTGATGCGGCCGAGGCCGCGGTTGACGTCGCGGTGCGGGCGCCGTCGATTCACAACACACAGCCGTGGCGGTGGGTATTTGACGGTGGCACCCTGACTCTGCTTGCTGATCGGTCTCGTCAGTTACAGGTAGCCGATCCCTCTGGACACTCATTGTTGATCAGCTGTGGCGCGGCAGTCGTGTTGACCGAGTTGGGTCTGCGCGCGGCCGGCTGGCGAGTGGAGTCCGTGTTGTTACCGGATCCGGATGATAAGGATGTACTAGCCCGATTCCGCGGCTTGGGCCGCCAGGAGCCGGACGAGGACGTGCAGGCTCAGGCCGAGGCCGCATTGCGGCGGCGGAGTGATCGAAGGCCGTTCAGCCCGGAACCAGTTTCCGACGAGGAAATTGAGCGGCTAAGGGAAGCGACTCACGCCGACGGCGTTTACGCGGATTTCCCAACGCAGCCCGATCAGCAGCTTGATTTGGCGGTCGCCGTGAGTTGGGCTGATCGCGAGGAACGCCGCGATCAAGCCTATATCGACGAGATGAATCAATGGCTGCGGGACCCGGACGTGCACGCGACTTCCGATGGACTGCCGCTGGATGCCGTGCCCCACGTTTCCCCCGACCACCCACGGCATACTGACGTTCCGGTGCGGGACTTCGAGGCGGGCGTCTCCGGGCGGCTGCTCATTGAACGTGATATTGACGAGCGCCCATTAATCGGTGTCGTGTTCACCGATTCGGATATGCCGATTGATCAGTTGCGATCAGGCGGCGGAATGATGCGGCTGATGATCGAGGCGGAATTGTTAAGGTTGACTACCTGCCCGCTCAGTCAAGCGGTGGACTTGACCGCCTTCCGAGGCCGGCTGCAGGGTCTGATGGGATGGACCGGTTATCCGCAGATGATGCTACGCATCGGACATCCATCCGAAACGAGCCAAGCCGCCCCGCGCACGCCCCGTCGGGCAACACTCGATGTCCTTCAGGTTCGGACTGGTTATTAGGCCGTAAGCGCTCAGCGCAGATCCCAAGGCACGCTCTCTCACGCCGGTCACCCGGGCCGCGAGGGCCGGCGCACGTTCCCCTCGTGGTCGGAAACGGCACTGCGGCTGCGCCAGATCGGCTCCAGAAGGTTACCGCTTTGGCAGTCATCAGGAGACAAGACGCGCGATGGACGTGGCCGCATCGGATGCAATGACCGGTCGACCGAACGCTGTCCGAGCTGGCACATGCGGCAGGATCAAGTGGTGCTACAGCTACGGATCTCAGCTCCCGCGGCTCTCACAAACGATGTGATCGAGATCCTCGCCGAGGACCCTGCGGTCAGCAGCCTCTCGGTACTGCGGTCAGCCTCTGTTCGACCCCCCGGTGACCTCGTTCTTGCCGACATCGCCCGAGAAGCCGCGAACGACGTCATCGACCGGCTACGGAGTCTCGGTGTTCACCATGAAGGCAGCGTCCACATCGAGCCGGCAACAACGTGGTTATCGCAGTCCGGGTTCAACGCTGAACGCCGAACACCGGGCAGCAGCGCAGACGCCGTCGTGTGGGCTGATGTCGTGCAACGCTCCTACGACGAGTCGGAGCTCAACTGGACCTACCTCAGCTTCATGACGCTGGCGACCCTGATCGCCGGGATCGCGATCATTTTGGATTCACAGATCCTGGTCATCGGCGCGATGGTTCTCGGTCCGGAGTTCGGCGCGGTCGCAGCGCTCGGGGTTGCCCTGGTGCGCCGACGGCTTACCTTGTTCAGATTGGCTGCGCGCACACTCGTCCTCGGCTTCGCGGTCGCCATCGCCATCACCGCCGCGCTTGCTCTGCTCGCGCGGGTGCTGGGGTGGGTCACTGTGGACGACGTCATCGGGCCGAGACCTGGCACCGATTTCATTTACAGCCCGGACAGGTGGTCGTTCGTCGTGGCCGTCATCGCTGCCGCGGCCGGCGTGCTATCTATAACCTCGGCCAGGGTTGGTGGCCTTTCAGGCGTCTTCATCTCCGTGACCACCGTGCCTGCCGCCGGCAACGTGGGTCTAGGCCTCGCCTTCGGAGCCAGTCATGAAATCTGGGGCAGCACCCTGCAATTAGCCCTAAACCTGTCCGGGATGGCCCTGGCAGGCTGGGCCACTCTAGCCTTCCAGCAAACAGTGTGGACGAAGATGTCACGTCGCAGGGCCGGCCTAATTCGACGACGGCGAAAACAGTGAGACATCACCGCTCAATGCCGGCCCGCCCGCCACCAGACCGTCCAACCAGCAACGTCCGCTGCCGAGTGGTCAGCTAGTGACAGAGCCGGCCTTCAAGATGATCCGGGATGCTTAAGTTAAGCCGTCCGCACACCGCCAGCGACTTTGAGCTCAACGCGATGCGCCCCGTCATAATCAGCAACTTCCAAAGATGGCCGCAAACGCTGGTGAGCTTCCTGCTCTGCCTCGCCTGCTGACCTTCACGCGTGGGCGCTGGCCGCGTTGATCGGCCTCAGCGCCCTTGTCGTGACCCTGATCGGCCCTCTGGGCGACGAGGTCACAGGCGCCATCACCACCGCGGTCAGCATGGCGCTGGCCGGCGCCCTGCCGAAGCCTCACCGGGACCGCAGCCCTGCCTACTCGGCGACAGTCAATGTGCCCCACCCGCACACATCGCCGAGCCCTACCCACGGCACGACCCTGTACGACGCGCGCCAAATCGGCGATTTCGAGTGCCGAGTTTGGCGCCGCTCCCTCGAGCCGAGGTCCAGCGCTGGGACTGACAGCCACGGCGAGCTGAGTCGTTTAGTCAGCACGGCTGATGGAAAATGACGCGTTTGCGGGTTCACCACTCGGCAATGATTAGCCGTGACGTGGTCCCGCTACGCGGCCAAGCAGATGGCGCGGCGGGACGGAACGGCCGTCGTGACCGGAGCGGCGCAGGCCGGCCACAGCGCAAGTGCTTGACCTGCAGCACACCGCCCTATCTGCGGGGCGAACGCACGCCGACCCGGCTGGGTCAGTAGACCTGCACGCCGTAGGCCGACAGCGCGGCCGTAACCGGCTGGAAGAACGTCGTCCCGCCGGTTGTGCAGTTCCCGCTGCCGCCTGATGTCAGGCCGAGCGCCGCAGTGCCGGCGTAGAGGGGACCGCCGCTGTCCCCGGGTTCGGCGCAGACGTTCGTCTGGATGAGGCCGCGCACCGTGCCGCCGGACTGGTAGTGCACGGTCACGTTCAGCGCGGTGACCGTCCCGGTGTGAACGCCGGTTGTGCTGCCACGGCGGGTCACCGACTCGCCGACGAAGGCGCTGGCGGCGTGGGTTATGTCCTGGCTGCCCACGGTGCCCGGGTAGTTGGTGTACGACGGGTCGTACCTGACGATCGCGTAGTCCTTGCCGGGGAACGTCGCGCCCGTCGTGGTGCCGAGCAAGGTCGTGTGATTGGCGGACGTCCACCACCGTGGCTCAGCCTTGCCGCAGTGGCCGGCGGTCAGGAAGTAGTGCGTCGAGCCGCCGATGACGTTGAACCCGAGCGAACAGCGATACCGAGAGCCGTAGATCGCGTCGCCGCCGGAGATGTCCAGACGGAACGCTCCGGCCACGGTCTGCAGCCTCGCGGTGGCGCCGAGGCGCTGAACCGCCGCGCGGACCGCGACCAGCCGGCTACCGGTCACCGTGCCATCGACCGAGACCACGACCTGATGCGACCTCTCGTCCAGACCCCACGCGGTGCCCACGAAGGCCACCGACCGGTCCAGGCTCCGCATCGCCGCAGCCAAGCTCGCGTCACTGCGAGGGCTCGCCCCCGCCGGAGACGCCGCGGCAAACCCGGCCACCACCACCCCGACAACCGCGCCAACCACGCACGCGCGACGCAACCCTGATCTGGTCAACCGCATGACCGCCTCCTGCACCTCGGGCGCGGCGGCAGCCTGACTCGCACACCGCACATACCGGTCAACCCAGGATGACCCCGGCGCTTGGCCAGCACGCGGCCCCCGGAGGCCGCATCCAGCCCGATCACCCTGCCGGCGGCGTTCCGGCTCGCTGTTCGCGAGATCGGCCGGGAGCGGATGTCTGAGAGTGGCTACCTCCCATGCTTGGGTCCGATGGGCGCGACGGCCGCCCAGCACAGATTCGCTCTATGCGACTGCTGCCGAGCTGGGCCGCGGCGCTGTCCGAGCGGAATGCAATGATCGCCGAACCAGTCGGATCAATGCCGGACGGAAGGTGACGTCATGGATGTGCAGTTCATCGCGAGCATCGCGGTGATCACGCCTGACCCGAGCGTGAGCCGAAGGCTGTACGTGGATGCGCTGGGGTTGCCGCTCACCGCGTCGGAAGACGACGACTATCTGCACAGTGAAGACATCGGCGGTAGCAAGCACTTCGGGGTCTGGCCCCTGACTCAGGCTGCGCAAGCGTGTTTCGGCAGCCGTGACTGGCCAGTTGATCGACCGGTGCCCCAGGCGAGCATCGAGTTCGAGGTCACGGACGCCTCCACCGTCCAACTCGCCGCGGACGAGTTGAAGGAGAAGGGCTTCACGTTGCTACATGATGCGCGTACCGAGCCATGGGGGCAGACCGTCCCGCTCGGCTTCAGTCAAGCGAGGGTGCGATCATCGGGCTCTCGTACGCACCCTCGATGCATTCGTAGGAGATCGCTGCGCCTGGGCGTGGATGCGTAACCGGCACTCTCAGACGCACCTAGCTTCATGGCGTGCCAGACTCCGGTTTCGCGACACGAGGGCGACGGTGCAGCACCCGCCTGCAGCGCGTACTGCCCCGGCCGGTGAAGGCGGCCGGACACTGACCTCATGGTCGATGTCGAGCGCAAGCGATTCGGAGCCATGGTCAGTGAGGCGCTCGACGGCTTGCCCTCGGATATCGGCCGGACGATGCGCAACGTCGCCGTCACCGTGGATCACGACGACGACCGTCGGGCTTGCTTGGGCTCTATCGCGGGGTCCCCTTGACCAGCCGCACGACGCACTATGCCGATGTGCTGCCCGACCGGATCACCATCTATCGCTGGACCGTCTGCGCCGTCCGCCGCACCGACGTCGAGATTGTCGAGCCGGTGCGCCGAACCGTTTGCTTGCTCACAAGGGCCGATCACGGGCGTCACGAATAGGGCTTGGCTCAGTACGAGCTGCCGCCGGCCTCGTAGCCGCCGTTCATCGACGGCGCCGCAGAGGCGGCATTGGTGACCTTCTGGCCCCAGGTCGGACGAGCCACCACAGGGGCGCCGAACGACTGACGTGGTGTCCGGCGGTGGGTGTCGCTCGGGCTCAGCTAGGCAGCAGGAGTCGTGGCGCCGCGACACGGAACTTCATCCCCGCCCCCCGGTGGGCCGCGCCGACCTCTCAGGAAGATTGGGGTGGTGTCGGCGTGGAACAGGTGCGGTCAGAACCGGTCGCAGTTGATGCCGCGGCCATCCGCACCGCATCGTCGAGCGTCAGGGCGTCGTCCTGCGACAGCTCGGCGACGAGATCCCTACGCCTTCATCCCCGCGATCACGCTCCAGATGTGTGCTCGCCCCAGCCGAGCTTTCCGCCAACTCAGTTACCGCTCATCGCTCGTCGGCTGCTAGCCGCGGATCTCCACACCTCCTAGGTGGCGATCACCACGATGGTGCGGCCAGCGATGTCGTGTCCTCCGGTGCTTGGTTCGGGTCCTCGGTGGTGCATGTCATGGGAAGCTCCTCAGTCCAGGATATTTCGCCCGACAGCGCTCCCGGTCTGGCCGAGAATTCCCCGTCAAATGAGCACTTCCCTACAGCGCGTCCTGGGTCGTGATCTTGGACTACAGCCCTGGCACGACGATATCTCTAAGCTCATCTTCAGTGGCGTCTAAGATCATCTCGAGCTAACTGGAAGATCATCTCCCGCCAGCAGTACGGCTGATTGAACCGTCGGTCGGCGGGTTACGTTTAGCTGAACAGGAGCCAAAACGCGGTCTAAAAAATTGCGGATGCGCCGCGGATTGGAGTTATCGTTCACCACGGTCCATCCCCTTTCCGAGTCAGGGAGATGGGCTAGGCCCTGGCCGGCGCGAGCTGCGCCGTGCCGGGGCCGACCAATGTTTTGGACCCGAAGTAAGCCTGCCGTCACCGCTCGTCGAGGGCAGCGGTCGCTGGAGTATCGACGAGCCGTTCCGACTCGTCGTGGATCCGAGCGGCCTGCTCGCGCAACGCTGACTCGAATCGGCGCGCGTGGTGAGCGCAGAAAAACAGTTCGGATCCGGACTGCAAGGTCACTCGGACATACGCCTGAACACCACACCGATCACACCTGTCGGTAGCAACGAGTGGACGACTGATCAACGTGTTCATCGCATCCTCCTCTGTCGCTCGACCTTCAGCATTACCTCCTCACTCAACCATCCGGAGGTTCATGACATGCCGGCTTACGCCGGGTTACGAGTGTGTTTCGCGCCGGGCGAACACCTCGACGACACCTGCGAACGCCACTGCGAGCAGGGACCGCGAGAAATTCTCGCGAAGCGCGACCCGGGCGGCGACCTAATCAGCCGACGTGAGATCGCCCACTTCATCGGCGGATGGCTGCCGGCCCGACACAATCGGTAGGCCGACGGTAGCAGTCAACCCACCGCCCGGCGTGTCATCGAGCGTGACCGTGCCGTGCATCGCTTCGACGAACCCCGCGCGATGGCCAGACCCAGCCCAACGCCTGTCCCCCCGCTCGCCCCATGATCATCGAGACGCTGGAATGGCGCGAACACCTGAGAACGATCATCGACCGGAATACCCGGGCCACGGTCGATCACGCGCACCTCGACGACGTCCCCGATCGCGCTGGCGGCCAGCCGGACGGGCAGATCGGGCGGCGTGTGACGCAGCGCGTTCTCGACCAGATTGGCGACGACGCGTTCCAGCAAACCCGCGTCGGCGGCCACCTCAGGCAAGGTCGACGGGACGTCGACTTGTACCAATTGCCAGGCCCGGTCCGGGACGACGGCCCGGACGTGGTCGAGAGCGACACCTACGACTTCGTCGACGCCTACCGGGCGGATTGCGACCGAGAGCACCCCGGCCTGTAGCCGAGACAGGTCGAGCAAGTTGGTCACAAGATCGGTTAGCCGGTCCAGCGCATCGTCGGCGGTCGCCAGAAGCTCCTGGCGATCTTCTGGGCTCCACAGCACCTCCCCGCTGCGCAGGCTGGAGATCGCGGCCTTGGCGGACGCGATCGGCGTGCGGAGGTCGTGGCTGACCGCATTCAGCAGCGCGGTGTGCATCCGATCCGCCTCGGCCACGCCCGCGGCGGCGTCAGCTGCCTGGGCCAGCCGGCGCTGTTCGAACGCCACGGCGACCTGCGCCGCGAAGGCGTTCAGCACGTGTTGGTCCTCGGCGGCTAAGGCCCGGCCGCCGAGAACCAGCACAAGGTCGGGTCCTACGGGTTCCTCGGCGTCGCCGTCCTCGGGATGGGTGCGCGGCTGATCGCCTACGCTGGCCAAGCAGGTCCAGCTGCCGCGCATGCCGCCCGGGCCCTCGCTCGCCGGGGCGGAGCTGTCCCGACGGAGCAAGGACACTCTGTCCACGGCGAAGGTCTCGCGTACTCGTTCCAGCAGAGCTGGAATAGCCTGCTCGCCGCGCAGCACGCTACCGGCGAGCGTGGACATCGTCTCGGCTTCGGCGTTCGAGCGAGCCGCCTCGCTGGTTCGCCGCGCCGCCATGTCGACGACCCGCGATACGAGCGCGGCGATGACGACGAATACGCACAGCGCCAATACGTTCTCCGGCTGCGAAATTGTGAACTCATGCAGCGGCGCAACGAAGTAATAGTTGACCACGAGGCTCGCGGCTATCGCCGTGATCAGCGCCGGCCAGATGCCTCCGATGAGGCTGACGATAACCACCACGAGGAGAAACAGCAGCAGGTCGCTGGCCAACGACACGTCGTCACGAACCGCGGCTAACACCGGCACCAAGAGGGTGATCAATACCGCTGCCACGATGACACCCAGAACCTGGCGACGGCGAGTTACCCCCGGAGCAATGCGTGGCAGCACTCGTCCCTTGCCCACATACTCGTGGCTGACGACATGCACATCGATATTTCCCGACTTTCGGGTGATCGTCAGACCGGTTCCCGGCCCAGTCAGCGCCGCTACCAGTGCATTCCGCCTACTCGCGCCGATCACGATCTGGGTGGCGTTGTTGGCTCGCGCAAAATCCAGCACGGATTCGGCCACATCATCGCCGATGACTGAGTGGTAGCTCCCGCCCAGTGACTCGACGAGCAGCCGTTGCTGGTCCAGCGTCGCGATGCTCGACCCGGCCAGCCCGTCACTGCGGGCGATGTGCACCGCCAGCATCTCCCCGCCGGTCGCCCGGCCGGCGATGCGAGCAGCCCGGCGGATCAGCGCCTCGCCTTCCGGACCGCCGGTGAGCGCCACGACGACGAGTTCTCTGGTCTCCCACCTAGCGGCAATGCCGTGCTGCTCCCGGTACCGTTGCAAGCCTTCGTCAACGCTGTCCGCGAGCCATAGCAGCGCCAGCTCCCGGAGCGCGGTGAGGTTGCCGGGGCGGAAATAGTTCGACAGGGCGGCATCGATCTTGTCCGGGTTATAGATGTTGCCGTGCGCCATCCGCCGGCGCAGCGCCTCCGCCGTCATGTCGACGCGCTCGACTTGTTCAGCCGCACGGACCACCGAGTCGGGAACGGTCTCGCGTTGCGGAACTCCGGTGATCGCTTCGACAACGTCGTTGAGCGATTCGAGGTGCTGCACATTCACCGTGCTGATCACGCGGATGCCGGCCTCGAGCAGCTGCTCGATGTCTTGCCACCTCTTGGTGTGCTGGCTGCCGGGCACATTGGTGTGTGCCAGCTCGTCGACGAGCGCGATCTGCGGGCGCCGGGCGAGAACAGCAGAGAGATCCATCTCCTCGAATTCGCTGCCGCGATACGCCATGATCAGCCGCGGGACGACCGGGAGGTCGCCGATCATCTCGACCGTATGCCGCCGCCCGTGCGGCTCCACGAACGCTACGACGACGTCCATGCCTCGCTGCGCGCGGCGGTGGCCCTCGGCGAGCATCGCGTACGTCTTGCCGACGCCCGGTGCCGCGCCGAGGTATACCCGCAGCGTGCCGCGTTCGGTCATCTCGATGAAACGCTACTTCCGATACGGGTACTTGGCGTCCAGCGCCCGGTTCAGCTCGACGACGTTCACCGCGGGTTCGCCCATGAACCCCAAGGCGCGGCCCGTCTGGTACTTGTCCACCAGCGCGGCCACCTCGGCGACGCCAATGCCGCGCGCCTTCGCGACTCGCTCCTCCTGTATGCGGGCGTAGGCCGGACTGATGGCGGGGTCCAGCCCGGACCCGGACGCCGTCACGGCGTCCGACGGCACGGCAGGCTTCGCCGGTGCGTCGCCTCGGATCGGCACCACCTGGCCTGCGGAGTAGTCCGTATTCGGGGTGGCGCATTCGACCCGAACGCCGCGGTAGCTCTCCAGGAATGGGGGTTCTGGGCAGGCCTGGTTCAGGCTGACGACGCGGGTGATCGGGCCGCGGTAGTTCGGCTCGCCGTAGAACACCCCGAGCACCGCGCCGACGCCGTCCGGCGTGCAGAGCGGACGAGCGCCGCTCACCCCATCGAGCTGCCCGATCGCCAGGCTGCGCGAGCAGACCTGGATCAGCAGGCTGGGTTTGCCTGCCGCCTCGGCCGAGTCCGTCGGCGCCTTGGGGTCTGGCAGCGTGTCGACGATCGATTCCGGCCCGAGATTGCTGGCGCTGCTCGCCGTGGGATCGTACCCGTCCCCCGCGGCGGATGGCCGGGTCTGGAAGTACTGCACGAGCGGCTTGCCGTCGGAGTCGGTGAAGCACTGCCCGATGAGAGACGAGCCGACGACCTGCCCGTTGCTCGTGATGGTTGAGCCGTTCGCCCGGTGGGCGAGACCGGGCACGTGGCCGATCAGCGTCACCACGAGCGGATACGCCACGCCAAGGATCACGGTGAGGACGACCAGCATGCGTAGCGTGGCTACATGTTGACGCAGCACAAAGCCGAAAGAAGGCACGAGTCTCACCCGATTCCGGGAATAAACTGAATGATCAGGTCGATCAGCTTGATGCCTATGAACGGCATGATGATGCCGCCCAGGCCGTAGATCCAGATGTTGCGGCGCAGCATCGCGCTGGCACTCGACGGCCGGTAGCGCACTCCGCGCAGCGCGAGCGGAATCAGCGCCACGATGATCAGCGCGTTGAAGATCACCGCGGACAAGATCGCCGACTCGGGTGAGTGCAGCCGCATGATGTTGAGCTTGTCCAGACCGGGATAGACCGCCGCGAACATCGCCGGAATGATCGCGAAATACTTTGCGACGTCGTTGGCGATGGAAAAGGTCGTCAGGGCGCCGCGGGTGATGAGCAGTTGCTTGCCGATTTCCACGATCTCGATCAGCTTGGTCGGATCAGAGTCGAGGTCGACCATGTTGCCGGCTTCCTTGGCCGCAGAGGTTCCGGTGTTCATGGCCACGCCTACGTCCGCTTGGGCGAGTGCCGGTGCGTCGTTGGTTCCATCCCCGGTCATCGCGACGAGCTTGCCGCCCTGTTGCTCGCGCTTGATCAGCGCCATCTTGTCCTCGGGCTTCGCTTCCGCCAGGAAGTCGTCGACCCCGGCCTCGTCGGCGATGGCCCTAGCAGTCAGCGGATTGTCACCAGTGATCATCACGGTGCGGATGCCCATGCGGCGGAGCTCGTCGAACCGCTCAGCCATGCCCTGCTTGACGATGTCCTTCAGCTGGATGACGCCGAGCACGACCGGTGCGCTCGCGCCGACGCGTTGGGCGACGACCAGCGGCGTGCCTCCGGCCGCGCTAATGCCGTCGACGAGCTCGCCGGTCCGCGGCTGCACGGTGCCGCCGTTCTCCCGCACCCATGCGGTCACGGCGGACGCAGCACCCTTGCGGATCTGCCGAGCCGGTTCGCTATCGATCGCCGAGAGGTCGACGCCACTCATCCGGATCTGCGCGGTAAACGGCACCCAGGTTGCGTGCGTCAGCTGACCGGCGGGCCGTTCCCGCAGGCCGTACTCCGCCTTGGCCAGGACCACGATTGATCGGCCCTCCGGCGTCTCGTCGGCGAGAGAAGCCATCTGAGCCGCATCGGCGAGAGCCTCCACGGGTTATCGCCGACTGGCAGGAAGTCTGTGGCCTGCCGGTTCCCGAGGGTGATTGTGCCGGTTTTATCGAGCAATAGTGTGTTGACGTCGCCCGCGGCTTCTACGGCTCGTCCACTCATGGCGAGCACATTGCGCTGCACGAGCCGGTCCATACCGGCGATACCGATCGCTGATAGCAACGCGCCGATCGTGGTTGGGATGAGACAGACGAGCAGCGAGACGGATGACGATGCCGGTGATGCCATTGCTGTCCAACGCGGCCGAATTGCCGATACCCGGTTGGTTCGCCTTGGCGAAGATCGCCATCGGCTGGAGGATCACGGTGGCCAGCAGGAAAATGATTGTCAACGAAGCGAGCAGGATGTTCAGCGCGATCTCGTTCGGCGTCTTCTGGCGGCGCGCACCTTCGACCAGCGCGATCATGCGGTCGATGAAGCACTCGCCCGGCTTCTGGGTGATCTCCACGACAATCCGGTCGGACAGCACCCGGGTACCACCGGTCACGGAGCTGCGGTCGCCGCCACTCTCCCGGATCACCGGTGCGCTCTCCCCGGTGATCGCGCTCTCGTCGACGCTCGCGACGCCGTCGATGACGTCGCCGTCGCCGGGAATCACGTCGCCGGCTTCGCAGACCACGCGATCGCCCGGCCGAAGCTCCGGCGCCGGGACTGGCTCCTCGGCACCATCGAGGACCGCGGGGTCGACGAGCCGACGAGCGATGGTGTCTGTCTTTGCCCGGCGTAACGCGTCAGCCTGCGCCTTCCCCCGGCCCTCGGCCACGGCCTCGGCCAGGTTGGCGAACAGCACGGTGAGCCACAACCACACGACGATCAGCCAGCTAAAGGTGCTGCTGGACGCGATCGCCAGCACGGTCGTGAACACCGCCCCGACCTCGACGATGAACATGACCGGGTTTTTCCACAGCGTGCGCGGATCGAGCTTGCGCAATGCGTCCGGCATCGCCTGCCAGAGGAGCCTCGGATCCAGTAGGCCGCCTTGGACGCGACCGGGTGACTGCTTCCGCTCCGGCCTGACCGGCGGCGTGGGCGGCGCGGTGAGTGTCGACGACGTAGTCATCAGTGCAAGCCCTCCGCGAGTGGACCAAGTGCCAACGCCGGGAAATAGGTGAGGGCGAGTCGTGTAGACCGATATGCCCGCGAACGCGCTGCCGTTGTTCTTTGCGGCCGACGTGAACGCGTACAGGACTTCGGAGAATCCATGCGGACCGGTGTTCAGCATGCCCGCCCGCTGACCGGGCAGGGCCATCGCGGTCGCGGTGCCGACCAGGACGAGCGTCGGGGTGGTGAGCAGGTACAGGGAGGCGAACTTGACTTCTCGGGCGCGCAGCTTCTTACCGAGATACTCCGGCGTCCGGCCGACCATCAGACCCGCGACGAACACGGTAATGACAGCGAGCACGAGCATTCCGTACAGGCCCGAACCGGTGCCGCCAGGCGCGACCTCACCCAGCATCATGTTCAGGAGCGTCATCGCGCCGCCCAAACTCGTGTAGCTGTCGTGGAAGCTGTCCACAGCGCCGGTCGACGTGAGCGTTGGGTGCCGTCGGCGAACGCCGCCGAGTCCGGCACCCCGAATCGCGTCTCGGTGCCTTCCGTACTTGCACCGACCGCGGTGGGAACGGTGCCGTGGTGTGCGGCTTGGAAGACGGTGATCAGGACAACACTGGTTATTGCCAGCACCGCCATCACGGTCACGATCGCCCGGCCCTGACGGCGGTCGCCGACCATGACGCCGAAGGTGCGGGGTAGCGAGAAGGAGATGCACAAAAGCTGGAAGATCTCTAGCCAGTTCGTCCACGTCGTTGGATTCTCGAATGGGTGCGAGGAGTTGGCGTTGAAGAAGCCACCGCCATTCGTGCCGAGTTCCTTGATGACCTCCTGGGATGCCACCGGTCCCCCGGGCAGGGTCTGCTGGCCGCCGGCGATGGTGGTGATCGTGTGGTAGTCGTGGAAGTTCTGGATCATTCCTGCCCCGACGAACACGATTGCGAACACCACTGCGATCGGGAGCAGGACGCGCACGCAGATGCGGGTCAAGTCGACCCAGAAGTTGCGACCCGATCGGTCTGGCTCCGGGCGAAACCGCGGACCAGCGCGATAGCCACGGCCACCCCCACCGCGGCCGAGGCGAAGTTCTGCACGGCCAGGCCGGCCATTTGCGCTACGTAGCCGAGAGCGCTCGCTCCGGAATAGCTCTGCCAGTTCGTATTGGTGACGAAGCTGACCGCGGTGTTCCAGGCCTGGCTGCTGGTCATTTGCGGGACGGCGTACGGGTGACCGAAATCGTGCTGCAGGCGCAACAATACGTAAAGGAAGACGATCGACACCGCGCTGAAGGCCAGTACCGATCGCAGGTAGCGTCCCCAGCCCTGCTCGGCATCGGGATCGATTCCGCCGACGCGGTATATCACCCGCTCGGCGCGAAGATGCCGGGTTGTGGTGAGTACCCGGGCCATGTAGTCGCCAAACGGGCGGTACACGATCACCAATGCGAGGATGAGCGAGCCGACGAACACAACGCCGGCCCAGGTGGTCGTCATCAGAACTTCTCCGGCAGCAGGATGGCCACGATCAAAAAGATGCTGAGCGAGATCGAGAGGATCAGCCCGACGATGTTTGCAGCGCTCATCTCCGGTCGCTCACAGCTTCTCGGCCCCGCGCACGACCAGCGCGAGCAGCGCGAACAGCGCGATGGTCAACGCGATGAACAGCACGTCACCCACGACGGTGACCTCCTTGTGGGCATCCCGGATCCGAGGTCGAACGCCACGGACCGCCGACCGCAGTGCCGCCGGCTCACCCAGTGAAGCGGGGGCAGAGGCCGCGATGCGCGGCTTGCGCCACGCCCTCACGGCTTCGTCACGAACCCCTCGCGGCTTGACTACGCGATGTGGGTGCGAGTGCGAACCCGGTCACGTCGCGGCGATCCGCGCGCGTTAGGGCGTGGCGCTTCGTCGCTCGGCGGCCTAGCGTGAAGCCATGGGAGACATAGGTGACGAGCGCCGTCGGATCGAAGTCCTTCCGTTGACGGAGCCGGATCGCGTCGAGGAGCATCCACCGGCGCGCTCCCCCGCGTCCGAGCCGGCGGAGCCCGTTCGAGAGCCACAACCTAGCTCGTAGCCGCTGCCACGGTTATGGACGCGTTCGCAGGCTTCGAGCCACAGGTCGGCGAGATCCGAGCCGTGCGCAGTTTCCGTGTCGGCCCGGACGGGACGCTGTACCCGCTGTTCAGCGATCAAGCGTGGGTCGACGGCACCAATACGGCCCGATGCCGGGTCACTCCCGACGATCCCGATCACGGCACGCCGGATCCCGAGTGCACGTGCGGCTTCTACGCCTACGCCTCCGCCCGCGCCGCGGACGAGTATCCGCATGCGCGACATGTGCTGGCTGTCGTCGCATGCTGGGGTCGGGTCATCGCCGGCTCGCGCGGCATCCGGGCGCAGAAGGCACGCATCGAGGCGATCTGGATGTCGCCGAAGGTGCCGGAATATTTGCGTCACGCGGTGACCGCCCGCTACCCCACCGCGGTAGTGGAGCCGGACGTCGACCAGCTACTCGCGGATCACCCGCCGAGCGAGCTCTCCTGCTACGACCCGCAGCCGCCGCGCGAGCCTCGGGCTCGTCAGATAGCCACCCGGGTTGCGGTCGGGGTCGCCTTGTTCAGTGGGGTGTTGCCGCAGCAGTGGCTCGGCGGCACTCGCAGCGCCTACGTGTTGTGGAGCGCGGAGGTGCTCGCGCTCGTTACAGCGGCAGTGATCATCCGGCTCCGGCACCGAGACGCTGTGGCGCGCCGACGGGTGCTCGTCCTAGGCACGGCGGCCCTGTGGGTCGTCGCGCCCCTCGCGGGAGCGGCCGGCGTGCTTCTCTTGCGGCTGCCGTTGCTCCAGCTGACCGCGCTCGCGCTGGCCCAACGGGCGACCCTGTTCCGATCGGCACGCTCGTTCCCGGCCGAGATCGGCTGACCGAACGGAGTGCCTCGAGTTCTCATCGTCGACGACGAGCCGACCTTGCTGCGCGCGCTGGCGATGAACTTCACGGCCCGCGACTACGAGGTGGTCCAGGCGCGAACCGGCACCGAGGCGCTCACCTCGGCGGCCCGGGACCGACCAGATCTCATCGTCCTGGATCTCGGCCTGCCGGACGTTTCCGGCGTGGACGTGATCCGAGGCGTCCGCGCTCACGCCGACACCCCGATTATCGTGCTCTCGGCCCGCATCGGCAGCTCGGACAAGGTGCAAGCGCTCGACCTCGGAGCCGACGACTATGTCACCAAGCCGTTCAGCATGCAGGAGCTGCTCGCCCGGGTGCGCGCCGTAACCCGCCGGACGGAGCCGGCCGTCGAAGCGGCAGCGATCCAGCTCGGAGACGTCACCGTCGACCTCGCGGCCACCACCGCGACTCGCTCGAACGGCGAGCGTATTCACCTCACGCCGACCGAGTGGCACCTGCTGACGGCTCTCATGCTTCAACCGGGCCGGCTCGTGACGTCGCGCGCGCTGCTGACCGACTTGCGCGGAGCGCCGGAGCACACCGATCCCAGCTACCTGCGGATATTCATGGCGCAGCTGCGGCGCAAGCTTGAACCGGAACCCAGCCGGCCTCGATATCTGATCACCGAACCGGGGATGGGCTACCGCTTTCAGCCGCGACCGGAGGAGGCACCGCACGCCGCGTCGCGAGCGCCGGATTATGCCTAGCGACGACACGCCACAGCCGCGGCATGCGGCAGCCTTCCACTGGTTCGGCAGACTGGTCCACTGTGAGCGCTGGTCACCGTGTGCGAGCCTTGCTGCGCCGCACGGTGTCCAAAGCGTGGCACGACCGAATACTGGGCCTGTCCGCGGAGGCGGCCTTCTGGCAGTTGCTCAGCTTGCCGCCGCTCATCCTGGCCAGCATCGCGTCACTCGGGTATGTGGCCAACTGGTTCGGGCCGGATACCGTCACGCGGGTGCAGGCCCAGATCGAAGCGGCTCTCAGCCGCGGCTTCAGTAGCGAGTTCGTGAATGAGACGATCGCTCCGACGCTCAACGAGGTCCTGCACGGCCAGCGCGCCGGCCTGATCAGCATCGGCTTCATCCTCGCGCTCTGGGCCGGCTCATCGGGCACCGCCACCTACGTCAACACGATCACGATTGCCTACGACATGCGCGATCAGCGCGGTGCCGTGCGTAGCCGGTTGCTGGCGCTCGGCCTGTTTCTCGGCATGGTCCTGATCGGCATTATCGCGCTGCCGCTCCTGGTGTTGAGTCCGGGATTGGTCGTCAATCTCTTTCCGGAGACTGCCCGCGGCACGGCCCGTTCGATCGTGAACGGCGCCTACTATCCGACGCTCGTCGTTCTCTTACTGATCGGTTTGACGACGCTGTATCACCTCGCGCCGCCGCGGCGGCTGCCGTGGCGCCGCGGCGTGCCCGGTGCCGTGCTGGCGTTCGCGGTGTTCTTCGGCGGCGCGGCCGGCCTGCGCAGCTATATCACGTTCATCGTCCATCAGAGCCACGCGTACGGAACCCTCGCGGGGCCGATCGCCGCCCTGCTGTTCCTGTTCGTGCTGGCGCTCGGCGTGCTGTTCGGCGCGGAGTTCAACGCGGCGATCGAGTACATGTGGCCCTCGCGCGAGCGCCGGCCGCGGGCCCTGCACCCTCGACGGTGGATCCGGCTGGAGAAGGATAAGCCGTCGTCGGGCCCGGAGCCGATCGCGCAATCCGCTGACCCGCCTTGGCCTCCCGATCCAATTGTTCGACCTGCTGATCCGGCTGCACGATCGGTTGACCCGATCGCACAGGTCCCTGATTCCCGGGGAACCGGCGCTAGTCAACCGTCCAGGCCTCAGGAAACCGAAGCCGCCGCCCCAGTGGATAGCCCGGTGGTGGGACCTGGATCGTTTCGGTTTGGGCGGCGCCGCCGTCAGCCGTCCGACCCGCCGCCCGGTGGCAGGCTGTCGTAGATCTCCTTGCACCGGGGACACACCGGCGCGCCCGGTTTCGGCGCCTTGGTCACCGGAAAGACCTCACCGCACAAGGCCTGCACGAACGTGCCCATAACAGCGCTTTCGGCGATCTTCGCCTTGCGTACATAGTGAAAGAGCTCGTCGCCAGTGTCGGCGTCGGAGGTTTTCGGCGACTCAAGGGTTTCGGTGCTCGTCACAGGCCGATTGTGCCACCCCAGTCGACGCCCGCTGGGGAAAATGCTACCGAGCTAACCTCTCCTCGTCCGACGGGTCTGGGCCGCCGCCCCAGCCGGGCGGCTACTCGGCCGACCCCCAGCGTGGCGCTCAGCCCTCGATCGTGCGATCCTTCTCTGCCGCTGGCAGCTCCCGGTTCGATCGCCCACCCCGATGAAGGAGGCGTCCGCGGTTCCTCGGCGGGCGGTCGTTGGCGAGGATCACGGCAGACCACGGCAGGATGGCGCCACCCACGATGAAGGCCAGGGCCAGCCATAGCGACACGTGGTAGACGAGCGCGGCGCCGATCACAAACATCGTCCGCAGGGCCATCATGATCCCGTAGCGGCGCCGCCGGCGGTCGAGCTCATCGTCCGGATTGACCGGCGCATCAGTTATCAGCACCGGGTGATCTCGATGCCGTCGGTTCACATCTCATGGATACACCTCATCGAGCCCCAGTGGCGGATACCGCAGCAGATATGACTGATCGTTCCCGGACCTGACGGACCGCCGGCGGACAGCACTGGCGGGAGTGCCACGATCAGCACCGCGGCGCCTCCGACGGGGAAGGCGGTTCGGTTGGGAGCGAGGTCCGGTGCGAGCGCTCGTGCAGCGAGTACGGGGAGCGTCGGTCAGCATCGACGGTCAGACGGTGGGGGCCATCGGGATTGGCCTGGTCGTCCTGGTCGGGGTAACCCACACCGACACCAGTGCGGAGGCAGCGCAATTGGCCCGAAAGGTCCACGAGGTGCGGCTGCTGCGGGACGAGCAATCGATCGCGGATGTTACGGACTCAGCCGTCCTCGTTGTGAGCCAGTTCACTCTCTATGGCGACGGACGAAAGGGACGGCGTCCGACGTGGGCCGCAGCCGCTGGTCGAGATGTTGCCGAACCGCTGGTCGAGACATTCGTCAGCGTATTGCGAGCGCGGGGGGCGCGGGTCGCCACCGGTATGTTCGGCGGGGACATGCGGCTGAGTCTCGTCAACGACGGGCCGGTCACGCTGCTGCTCGAGGTCTGATGCACCGCTGGATCGGAAACTCACCTGGCCGCAGCCGGACTCGGCGTCGAACCCGTTGGCCTGCTGTGACGGCGCTGAGAGACTCGTTACATGCCGCCGTTGACGGGGAACACCAACGCTGGTTGAACGTTTGTAATAGTGAACCTTCCGGACCGCTTATCACGAATTGGTGGTACGGCCCGCAGCGCATCACGATCTAGGTGGTCTGTCTCTAGTGACAACGTCTCGTACTGCTGGTGCCCACGCAAGTGGGCGGTCAGGCTCCACTCGCGAGCCTCGCATCGCGGCACGCGGTCATCGGTCTGCGCGTCCGGCAACGCCTGCGGCCGAGCTCACTGCGCCTCGCCCTGCCGAGGACGCGGTGGTGACTGTCGATACCGATCTGCCAGCCCGCGACGCCAAGCAGGAGGCGGACGAGCGTCCCAACGGTGCCGGCGTCGCCAAGCGCGCCACGGCCAAGGCGCCCAAGTCCAAGGTTGCTGAGCGGCCCGGTCCGGCGCACAGCTTCGTCGATTCCGGGGACGGCCTTCCCGACACGCTCGACGCCTCGGACGCCGTCGCACTTGCCGTCGAGTCGGACGCCGGCGATGACGGGGTAGCGGCCGCAAGCGGCGCGACGCTCGCCGACCTGGACGAGGCAGCGGCCTCGGCCGACCTGGTCCGGGTATATCTCAACGAGATCGGCAAGGTGTCGCTGCTGACGGCAGCCGACGAGGTCGAGTTGGCCAAGCGTATCGAGGCCGGCCTGTATGCCGAGCACCTGTTGACCGCCTCGAACTCGTTCAGTGCGGCGCGCCGGCGTGATCTGCGCGCATTGGTCATCGACGGTAGCCGCGCGAAGGATCACCTGCTTCGCGCCAACCTTCGCCTCGTGGTTTCCCTCGCGAAGCGGTACACCGGCCACGGGATGCCCTTCCTCGACCTCATCCAGGAAGGCAACCTCGGCCTCATCCGAGCCGTCGAGAAGTTCGACTACACCAAGGGCTTCAAGTTCTCGACGTACGCGACCTGGTGGATTCGACAGGCGATCAGCCGAGCCATGGCCGATCAGTCCCGCACGATCCGCCTGCCGGTCCATCTCGTCGAGCAGGTCAACAAGCTGCAGCGGCTGCGCCGCGAGATGAATCAGAGTCTGGGCCGGGAAGCGACCGACGCGGAGCTCGCGGGTGAGCTCGACGTCCCAGAGGATCGAATTCGGGAGCTCATTGACCTCTCGCGTGACCTGGTCAGTCTGGATCAGACCGTCGGCACCGATGACGACGCTGCGCTCGGCGACTTCATCGCCGACGACACCGCGCCGGCGGCCGAGGCCGCCGTCGAGGCCGGGTTGATGCGCACCCAGCTGCGTTCCGTGCTCGGCACGCTCGAGGCCCGGGAAGCCGCCGTGGTCCGGATGCGATACGGGCTGGACGACGGGCAGCCCCGGACACTGGACGAGATCGGCCGCGCGTTCAAGCTCTCCCGGGAGCGCATCCGGCAGATCGAGCGAGAGACGATGGCCAAGCTGCGCCATCCGTCGCGTGCCCAGGCGCTCCGCGACTACCTGGAGTAACCAGCACCGAGAACGCTCAGAACGCAGACTCCGTGACGGGCCTGTG
Organism: uncultured Actinomycetota bacterium; assembly: GCA_963748415.1. GTDB lineage: Bacteria > Actinomycetota > Actinomycetes > Mycobacteriales > Jatrophihabitantaceae > CAVVJA01. The sequence goes on from CAVVJA010000015.1 coordinate 55,309, forward strand.
GCTCTACGATGTGAGCAGCTACCGGTGAAAGAGGGCCGCTCGTGAGTCACCACAGCGAGCTCATCGACACGACCGAGATGTACCTGCGGACCGTGTACGAGCTCGAAGAGGAGGGCGTTGTGCCCCTCCGTGCCCGGATCGCCGAACGGTTGAATCAGAGCGGCCCCACGGTAAGCCAGACGGTGGCCCGTATGGAGCGGGACGGACTCGTCCACGTCGCTGACGATCGGCACCTGGAACTGACCGATCAGGGACGGCGCGAGGCAGTCGCCGTCATGCGTAAGCATCGGCTCGCCGAGCGCCTGCTCGCCGACGTGATCGGCCTGGAGTGGGAGCAGGTGCACATCGAGGCTTGTCGGTGGGAACACGTCATGAGCGACGCGGTGGAACGTCGCATCCTTGCGCTTGTCGACAAGCCGCTGGTCTGCCCGCACGGCAACCCCATTCCCGGTCTCGAGGACCTGGGACTGCCGTTCGCCGCGGCTGCGTCGACTGAGCCGCTCCTCAGCCTGACGGCGGCGGCCCAGTCAGCTGGAACGGCGATCATCGTCGACCGGATCAGCGAGCAACTCCAGTCGGATGCCGCCGTATTGAAGCGCCTGAGCACGGCGGGGCTGCTACCTGGCCGACAGCTCCTCGTCTCACCGACCGCCGATGGGGTCACGGTCGATGGCGGGGGCGAACGCGCCACCTTGACTCGCGGCGAGAGCGACCACATCTTTGTGCGGCTCGCGACATCGTCGGTCGGCCAGCGGGTCGCCTGAGCGGGGATCCGTCGCATCGATCGCCCAGGGTGACCGCCACTAGACTGTGAGATAGGGTCACGGGCCGGCGCCGTCTCGTCGACCGACGGTTCGCCAAGCCGAGCGCTTCTCCGGACAGGACCGTCAGACCGGCCAGAGGACGACCGCCGAAAGGGTGGTACGTGGCACACGACCCGCAGGGCTTTCTGAAGCATGCGCGTGAGGACACGCCCAGGCGACCGGCCGCGGAGCGGGTGCGCGACTGGCGGCCGATATACCTGAGGTCGCCTGCGGAGGTCGTCGAGCAGCAGGCCGCCCGATGCATGGACTGCGGGGTTGCGTTCTGCCACAGCGGATGCCCCTTGGGCAACCTCATCCCCGAGTGGAACGAATACGTCGCGCGGGGAGACTTCGCGACGGCCAGCCAGCGGTTGCATGCGACGAACAATTTTCCGGAGTTCACCGGGTGGATCTGCCCCGCGCCGTGCGAACCGGCCTGTGTTCTCGCACTGAACACCGATCCGGTCACGATCAAGCAGATCGAGATCTCCATTGTCGAGCGAGCGTTCGATGACGGGGACGTGGCGCCCGCGACACCGTCGCGCCGAACCGAAAAACGTGTCGCAGTCGTCGGCTCGGGCCCGGCGGGGCTGGCTGCAGCCCAGCAGCTGACGCGTGCCGGCCATGACGTGACGGTCTTCGAACGCGACGACCGGATCGGCGGACTGCTTCGATACGGCATCCCCGACTTCAAGATGCCCAAAGACATCATCGATCGGCGGCTCCAGCAGATGGTCGCCGAGGGCACGGTGTTCCAACCCGAGACCGACATACGGCCGACAGACGTGCCCACACTCCGCCGCGACTACGACGCGGTGGTGCTCGCGGTCGGGGCGTTGCGGCAGCGCGAGCTGACCATCCCCGGTCGGGACCTGGCCGGCATCCATCAGGCCATGGCGTACCTGCCTTTGGGCAATCGAGTGCAGGCAGGCGACATCGTCAAGCCGGACATCGACGCGGCCGGTAAGCACGTAATCATCATCGGCGGTGGGGACACGGCGGCCGATTGCCTCGGCACGGCGAACCGGCAGGGTGCCGTCGCGGTGACCGTTCTCGACCACAATCCCCGGCCGGCGCCGCGGACCAGCCTGGTGAATCCGATCTGGCCCGCCGCGCCTAGCAGCCGGGGCATCTCTCCGGCCCACGACGAGGGTGTGCACGAGGCCTGGGCCCGTGAGGTGGTCGAGTTGCTCCCGGACGAATCGGGCTCGGTGCGCGCGGTGCTGGTGGAGGAGGTAGAGATCCTGCGGGTGGACGGTCGGCGGGAGTTCCGCCCGGTCCCCGGCTCGCGGGCGGAGCTTCCGGCGGAACTCGTTCTCCTGGCAGCGGGATTTGTCGGAACCGACGTTCCGCAGCTGCTCGCCGAGCTCGGCACGGCGACCGAACCACGCCGCGGGACCATCACGATCAACGACGGCTGGCGCACCACCGCCGAGGGCGTGTACGCGTGCGGAGACGCGACCCGCGGGGCCAGTCTTGTGGTCTGGGCCATCGCCGAGGGCCGAGCCTGCGCTGCCGCGGTGGATGCCGCACTGATGGGCGGGTCCGACCTGCCTCAGCCGGTCCGGGCCAACGCAACGATCCGCTCGCTGTGATGCTCTTGCCGCGCTGGCGGCAGGCGCGGTCGTCATGCTGGCCGTGGTAGTCGGAGCCGTGGCGTCCGGCGCGGGTCAAGACCGTGCCTGACCGCGCCGAGTAACAGATCGGCGGCCCGGTAGCCGGGGTCGCTTGCCAACGCTCGCTCCGCCGCCAGGGCAGCCAACACGCCATTTCCCTCGCGCCAGCAGACCCAGCCATACAGAAACAGCGGGGCGGCATCGTACGGTTGCGGCGCGCGCCGGGCGATCTCGCGCCAGAGCGCCCTGCCGTCGAGCTGGCGCCGCTCGGTTGCGAGCCACACGGCGTCCCGAACGGGCGTGTCGACCAACGCGACGGCGAAGCGGCACACATCCTCGTCCGGCACAAAGCCGGACTGGCCCGGGAACAGCGCACGGTCGCCATCGCGGGCGGCGGCGAACAGTGCGCGCTTCACCGACCGCTGATGGCGCGGCGAGCACCCGTCCAGAATGGCCGCTGCCGCGGAATTCTCGTAATGCGCGATGAGGGGCTCGAGGGCGTCGCGCTGCTCGGCGGGCAAGGGATCCAGCAAGGCCGCTACCTCGGAACGGTCCGGAAGCGCCACTAATCCGGCATAGGTGGCTGTCGCGGCCGCCACGGATGCATCGCCGGCCAGAGGAGTTCCGTCCGACGGGCAGCACTGCTCGTCGTCGCAGAGATATGACCGCCATCGCCCGCGCGCAACGAGCAACGCATCAGCCAGCCGAAGGCCAGCGCTGTCCGCCAGCCGGCCCAGCGCGTGAATGGTGTCGCGATGGGTGGTCGTGGAGTCCTTCGGGCCAATTCGTGCCCGATCGTCGTAGATCGCAGCTATCAGCTGATCGGCCTTGCTCCTGATGACCAGCTGGATTGTTTCGGAAAGCTGGACCTGCCTGGCGGCGACGTCAGCTAGATCAGCGCGAGCGGTCGCCGCAACCCGTCCCTCATGGAGCCCGATGAGGACCAGGCTCGACCGCGGGTGAAAGCCGAGCAGATAGGGGATCAGATCGATTAGATCCCCAGGGCTTCGAACGCGGAAGACGGTTTGCGGCTCAGTGGCGTGCGGCATGAACCGAGTGTCGGGTGCAGCGCTCAGCCGGTGGGGCGAATCGGCTTCCCTGTGGACGGAGGGCGTAGCTGTTGACAGCGAGAGCGCAAAAAGTCGGCCGGTTGTGCTAAGCGAGCGTGCCCATCCGCCACAGCCGTGCTGCCGCGGCAAGGTTGGCCGCGGTGGCATCATTCCGGTCAGCCAAGTGTCGTGGGTTGGGCGGGCGGGAATCCATATCCGGCCAGCACACTGTGTCGTCGGCCGTCCGCTCTCGACGCCCTTCCGCGATCACCCGATAGAATGCGCTCGCCCGGTCGAGAGCGAGCGCGGCATCGCTCTCGCAGATTCCGGCGAGGATATCGTCAACGGTCCGGCGTACGTCCTGCTCATCGGCGTCCGCCGTGCAGCCGGCAATCACCGCGTCAACGTCGGCGCGCGGCGCTCCGGCCCGCCACAACCGACAGACCGCGTCAGGCTGGCTTCGGCACCACTCCCGTAACAGGTACAACGACCACAGGGCGCCGGGCAGGCTCACCGGATCAGCATCGCTCCACAAGGCGGCTAACGTGTCCAGGCCCACGACATCGGCGAGCGTGATGAGTGATTGCGCCGAATCCGACGGCTGCGCGACGCCGGCCGACACGACGGCCATCGCCGTCGTATGGGCGACCTGTTCGTGCGACGAGGAATTCGCACCGCCGGCCGCATCGATCAGGGCGGTGATGTCGGCAACGAGGACAGGACAGTGCGCCCGCTCGACTACCGGATCGCGGCGCTCGGCGCCCCCGTGCTCGTGTCGCTTCACGCAACCACGATAGGGAGCCAACATCCATGACGGCGACTCGAAGCGCCTGCCGTCGCACCTCGCGTAACGTGGAACCCGGCGTCGGCCCGATCCATGGCCCCCGGTCCCACAATCGCCGCTGCGAGCGGCCCTTCGCCGTGAGGCGACCTGGCGGGTCGGCGCCGCCTTCGAGCAAGCTCCAGCAGCAGGGACCGCACATGGGCGACGGCGATGGCTGGGTGCAGTGTGCGCTGGGTCACCGCCATTGGGGGCGGTTCGGCGCCGCGGGTCTGCTCGTCAACGCCGACCACGACTTCGTCCTCCAGCACCGGGCGCCCTGGACCCACGAAGGCGGCACCTGGGGGCTGCCCGGCGGCGCCCGGGACAGCCACGAGGATGTTGTCACCTCGGCCCTGCGCGAGGCCAAGGAAGAAGCAGATATCGACGACACGTCCGTGGCGCCCGTCGCGTTGACGGTCGACGATCACGGCGGATGGTCGTACACAACGGTTGCCGCACGTCCGCGGACGTCCATCGAACCGCGTTCGGTGAATGCGGAGAGTACGGAGATCCGGTGGTGGCCAGAGACCGGCATCGATCACTTACCCCTGCACCCCGGATTCGCCCGCACATGGCCTCAAGTGCGTCATCCGGTTCGTCCACTCACCCTGGTTATCGATGCGGCGAACGTCGTGGGATCTCGACCTGATGGATGGTGGCGTGACCGGCTGGGCGCGACACGGCGGCTGCGTGATGAACTCACATCACTTGTCAGGGACGGTCTTCCGGCGCATGAGCTGCCAACCGGAGCCGACGCCGGGCGATTCCCCGTCTTGCTTCCGCGGGTCACGCTCGTCGTCGAGGGCAGGGCGCGTCTGGTCAAGGACGATCCCGTTGGCGACGCACCTCCATGGTGGATCGCCTCGTTGGGCATTCACGCCAGCGCGCGGGACGCCGACACGGACGTCGTCCGGCTGGCCGCGCAAAGCCGGTCGCGCGGCGAGCAAGTTGTCGTGGTAAGCGCCGACCGACAGTTACGAGATCAGCTGGATCCGGGCGTCTCCGCCGTGTCTCCAAGGTGGCTGCTGACCCGACTCAACAGCGCCGGCGCGTCTTAGCGGCAGACCAGGCATAGTGAGCGTATGGCCAACATCGCGCTGTCCTGGCGCGAAGCGGCCATCCTGAGCGCAGTCCTGTTCGGGCTGACGCTGCTGTTTCGATCGTCCGGCGCCGGCGTGCTCAAGTCGGTCGCTCCGTTCGCGCGCGAGACAGGCGTCCTGGCCGGGCTGTACGCCCTCTGGCAGTTCGCGGGCACCACCTCGCTGCAGCATACGGAGGGAGCTTTCGCGCGGGCCCGATGGATAGTGCAGGTAGAGCGGGACTGGCACCTACCTAGCGAGATTCGAGCGCAGGATCTCGTCACCGGGCATCCTTGGCTGGTTGAGATGATCAACCTCTACTACGCGACCATGCACTTCGCGGCGTTGTTCGTCCTGCTGGTGTGGATGTTCCTTCGCCACCGAGATCGTTACGCGTGCTGGCGCACGACGATCGTCTTGCTCACCGCGTCGTGCCTGCTCGTCCAGCTCCTGCCTGTTGCCCCGCCACGTCTACTACCGGAGTTCGGATTCGTCGACACCGCCGCCGAGTACGGCCAGTCGGTGTATGCCGCCTTGAGCGCCGTAGGTCCGGACCAGCTATCGGCCATGCCGTCGGTGCACGTTGGCTGGGCCGTGCTCGTCGCCATCGCGGCCTGGACGCTCACCACCAGCGGCTGGCGCTGGCTCGGTATGGGACACGCGGTCGCGACGGTGTTCGTCGTGGTCGCCACCGCGAACCACTTCTGGCTGGACGGAATCGTCGCGTCCGCGCTGCTCGGCTTCGTGCTCGTCTTCCAGGACCGAGCGATCCGGTTGGGCCGCTACCTATCGATGCGCCGCGCCCAGATCCCGGTCACCAGCTTGGATAGCGAGCCCGCGACCGCCACATTTGACTGAGGTGCCAGCGACGCCAGGGATGCTTGTCGCTAGGGTCCGCGTGCCTCATGCTGGCGATCATGGACGGATATAACGGCCGGAGCGCGCGCTTGATCACGACCGCACCGAAGACGGTCCCGATCGGCGACTACGGCTTCCTCTCCGACGGCGAGGCGCTCGCTCTCGTGTCACCTGGGGGGTCCGTGCACTGGATGTGCCTGCCACGACTGGACTCCCCGAGCGTGTTCGGCGGGCTTCTCGGCCGCCACGCGGGCAGCTTCCGAGTCGCGCCGGCCGACGTCACGGTTCCGGCCGCTCGGCGTTACCTGCCGGGGACGATGATTCTCGAGACCAGCTGGGGCACGGCCACCGGGTGGATTATCGTGCGCGACGCGCTGCTGATCGGTCCATGGCGCCATGAGACGGAGCTCTCGCACACGCACCGCCGCACACCGACCGATTACGACGCCGAGCACATCCTGCTACGCACGATCCGCTGCGTCTCCGGCGAAGTGCAGACGATCAGCGAATGCGAACCGGTCTACGACTACGGCCGCCAAACGGCTAACTGGTCCTACACCGAGCACGTCTACCACCAGGGCGTAAGTGAGTGGGTCGGTTCGGACATCAAGCTCACCCTGACCACGGACATGCGGCTTGGTTTCGAAGGCGGACGAGCGGCAACCCGTACCTTGCTGAAGGAGGGCGACGTCCGATACCTCGCCCTGTCGTGGGGAGGCAAGGAGCCTCCGCTGGACTACGACGATGCGTACCGGCGGCAGGTGTGGACGGCCCATCACTGGCAACACTGGCTTGCCCGTGGGCAGTTCCCGGACCACCCATGGCGGAGCTACTTACAGCGAAGCGCGTTGACGCTCAAGGGACTCACCTTCGCACCGACTGGGGCCATCGCCGCGGCCGCCACGACGTCGCTCCCGGAGACCCTCGGCGGCGAGCGCAACTACGACTACCGCTACACCTGGATCCGTGACACCACGTTCGCCCTGTGGGCGATGTACTCCCTCGGCTTCGACTGGGAAGCGATCGACTTCCTCTCCTTCATCGCCGATGTGGCCACCGGCGAGGAGGACCTGCAGATCATGTACGGGGTCGCGGGCGAACGAGAGCTCGTCGAACACGAGCTCGACCACCTCGGCGGTTACGCGAACTCGCGGCCGGTCCGGGTCGGCAACGCCGCTTATGCGCAACATCAACACGACGTCTGGGGTGCGTTGCTGGATTCGGTGTACCTACACGCGAAGAATGCCGATCACCTCGACGGCCGCATCTGGCCGATTCTGTCCAAGCAGATCAACACCGCACTCAAACACTGGCGAGAACCCGACGCCGGAATCTGGGAGGTGCGCGGCCCGCTACGGCACTTCACGTCGTCGAAGATCATGTGTTGGGTCGCCCTGGATCGGGGGGCGAAGTTAGCCGCCCTCATCGGGCAGGACGCTATGGCGTCGGAGTGGCAGATGCATGCCGACGAGATCAAAGCCGACATCCTGACACACGGCGTCGACGAGCGTGGTGTGCTCACGCAGCACTACGAGACGACGGCCCTCGACGCCTCCTCGTTGCTGGCCCCGTTGCTGCGCTTCCTGCCGCCGGATGATCCGATCTGCCGCAACACGGTCATCGCGATCGCCGACGAGCTGACCGTCGATGGCTTCGTGCTTCGCTACAAGGTCGACGAGATCGACGATGGCTTCAGCGGCGAGGAGGGTTCGTTCACGATCTGCTCGTTCTGGCTGGTGTCGGCTCTGTCGGAGATCGGCGAGCATGAGCGGGCGCGGGAGCTGTGCGCCAAGCTACTGTCGTTCGCTGGGCCACTCGAGCTCTACGCGGAAGAGATCGATCCGCACACCGGACATCAGTTAGGCAACTTCCCGCAGGCGTTCACCCACCTAGCGTTGATCAACGCCGTACTCCACGTGATCAGCCACGAGAGCGAGGAGGATGCTCTCGGCGACACGCTGGGCCCCCACTCGGACTGACCGAACGCCGCGAGGACTCGCCAGATCAGGTGGCGAATCCTCGCGGAAACGGAGCTAGGTCAGGCGGCGGGCCGCTGTTCGGTTGCACCGTTCGTCTCGAGCGCCGTCGCCAAGATCTCGGCAACGTCGCCCACCAAATGGACCTGCAGCGTCTGCAGAACCTCGGCCGGCACGTCGTCCAGGTCGGGCTCGTTGCGCTGGGGCAGGAAGACCTCGCGGAGCCCTGCCCGCTGGGCGGCGAGCAGCTTTTGCTTGACGCCCCCAATCGGCAGCACCCGACCGTTAAGGGTCACCTCGCCAGTCATTCCGACGTCGCTGCGCACAGGTCGTCCGGACGCCAGAGAGGTGAGCGCCGTGACCATGGTGACCCCGGCCGACGGACCGTCCTTGGGAACCGCGCCAGCAGGAACGTGCACGTGCACACTGCGATCGAGTGTCGCGGGATCAATGCCGAGCTCACTGGCGTGCGACCGCACGTACGACAGCGCGATCTGCGCGGACTCCTTCATGACGTCACCGAGCTGCCCGGTCAGTGTTAGACGAGCGCGGCCGTCGGTCGCGTTTGCCTCTATGAACAGCACATCGCCACCTTGTCCAGTCACGGCCAGACCGGTAGCCACGCCCGGCACCGCCGTCCGCTCGGCCGTCTCGGGAGTAAACCGCGGCCGGCCCAGGTAGGCGCGCAGGTCCGGCTGATCGATGATCAGCGGCCTCGTGCCGTCCGATCCGTCCGCCAGGCGAGTCGCCACCTTCCGCAAGGCCTTCGCGATCGCCCGCTCGAGCTGGCGGACGCCGGCCTCACGGGTGTAGTCGGCGGCCATCTCGCGCAACGCCTCGTCCGTGATCTGTACCTCGTCCGCCGTCAGGGCAGCGCGCTCCAGCTGGCGTGGCAGCAGGTACTGACGGGCGATCGCGACCTTGTCGTCTTCGGTGTACCCGTCGAGGGCCACCATCTCCATGCGGTCGAGCAGTGCACTCGGGATCGTGTCGACGACGTTCGCCGTAGCGATGAACAGCACATCGGACAGATCGAGGTCCAGATCCAGGTAGTGGTCACGGAAGGTATGGTTCTGCGCCGGGTCCAGTACCTCGAGCAACGCCGCGGCCGGGTCACCCCGGTAGTCGGCGCCAACCTTGTCGATCTCGTCGAGCAGCAGCACTGGATTCATCGAGCCAGCCTCGCCGATTGCCCGCACGATCCGCCCTGGCAGCGCGCCAACGTACGTCCGACGGTGTCCCCGGATCTCGGCCTCGTCGCGAACACCGCCGAGCGAAACCCGGACGAACTTGCGCCCGAGGGCACGCGCGACGCTCTCACCGAGTGAGGTCTTGCCTACTCCCGGAGGTCCAACCAGCACCAGGACAGCGCCGGAACCGCGACCGCCGACGACCTCTAGTCCCCGCTGCACCCGGCGGGCCCGCACGGCCAAATACTCGACAATGCGATCCTTGACGTCCTGCAGTCCGTGGTGATCGGCGTCAAGGACGCCGCGAGCCGCGCGGACGTCGGTACCGTCCTGGGTTCGCTGATTCCACGGAAGCTCCAGGACGGTGTCCAACCACGTGCGGATCCAACCCGATTCCGGACTCTGATCGCTCGCCCGCTCCAGACGACCCACCTCGCGCAGCGCGGCCTCGCGCACGTTGTCGGGCAGCGAGGCGCCCTCGACCCGCGCACGGTAGTCCTGGGCGCCATCCGGCTCGTCCTCGCCGAGCTCCTTACGGATCGCGGCGAGCTGCTGGCGGAGCAGGAACTCGCGCTGGTTCTTCTCCATGCCGTCGCGAACGTCGTCCCGGATCTTGTCGGACACCTCGACCTCGGCGAGGTGGTCACGCGTCCAGGCGATAGCCGTCGCGAGCCGCTCCTCGACGTCGGGCGTCTCGAGCAGCTGGCGCTTCTGAGCCAGGGTGAGATAGGCGGCCCATCCCGCCGTATCGACGAGCGTCGAGGGATCCGTGATGGATTCGACGGTGTCGATGATCTGCCAGGCGTTGCGGCGCTGCAGGGTCGCTACGACGAGCGCCTTGTATTCGGCCGCAAGCTCCACCGCCCGCTCCGTCGCCGTCGGCGGCTCGACGACCTCGGCCGCCACCCACAGCGCGGCGCCGGGTCCGGTCACACCGGACCCGATCCGGGCGCGAGCCTCGGCGCGCAGCACCGCGGCCGGCTTCCCGCCGGGCAGCCGGCCGAGCTGCTCGATCGTGGCCACTGCCCCGAACGCGGGGTAGCGGTCGTCCAGGCGCGGCGCGAGCAGCAGTTGCCCCTCGGCGCCCGCCCGCGCAGCGTCGATGGCTGCTTGGGCCGCTTCGTCCAACTCCACCGGCACGACCATGCCGGGAAGCACCACCTGGTCGGTCAGCGACAGGACCGGCAGGCGCAAAGTTTCAGTCACGTAAACCACTCCGAAAGTTGAGTTCACGAGACTCAATGCATCACACGGCCCGGATGTTCCCGGTCTTGTTCGCCGGCAGCGATAGAGCTTCCCATTGGGTCAGCCGCGCCGTGGACGGGCAGTTCCCGGACCCCTCCACCGGGTTGTATGCAGATTTCGTGGCCCCGCCACGTGCATTGCCAACCGATCAGTCGGCGATGCGGTCAGCTGCAGCCGCTCGTGCTACCGCAGCCCTCGCAGACGAAGCAGCTGCCGGCCGGGCGCATCTTCGTCCCACAGTTCATACAGAGCGGCGCATCCGCTGACGTGCCGATGATCGACTCGACAAGCTCGGTCGAGCTATGCGCAGTCGGCGGTGCTTCGTGCGCGGTATCGACGACGATCTCGTCATGCACCTGGTTCGCCAGCGCGGAACCCGTTTGATTCACCGGCGCGGATTGGGCCAGCGACTCGAAGTCTTCCTCGTCTGGCTGAGCTTCGTAGCTGCCCGTGGCCAGCGCCCTGGTGCGCTCAGCGGCGGTGTAGATGCCGAGGGACGAGCGCGTCTCGAACGGCAGATAGTCGAGGGCCAGCCTGCGGAAGATGTAGTCCAGCACGGACTGCGCCATCCGGATATCCGGGTCGTCGGTCAGGCCCGCGGGCTCGAACCGCATGTTGGTGAACTTCTGAACGTAGGTCTCGAGCGGCACGCCGTACTGCAGGGCGATCGAGATCGCTATCGAGAATGCGTCCATTACACCGGCCAGCGTCGAGCCCTGCTTGCCGAGCTTCAAGAACACCTCTCCCAGCCCGTCATCCGGGTAGGAGCCAGCAGTCATGTATCCCTCGGCGCCACCGACGGTGAACGAGGTGGTACGCGACGGACGGGACTTCGGCAGCCGGGTTCGAGTAGGCCGATACTCGACGACCTTCTCCACGACCGGGTCCGCCGCGCCGGTTGCCGTGCTGGATGCTGACGTGCCGGCGGAAAGGGGTTGGCCGACCTTGCAGTTGTCGCGGTAGACCGCGAGCGCCTTCAGGCCGAGCTGCCAACCCTGGAAGTAGACATCCTCGATGTCGGCGATGGTCGCCGTCTCTGGCAGGTTGACCGTCTTGGAGATCGCCCCGGACAGGAACGGCTGCACCGCAGCCATCATCCGCACGTGTCCCATCGGCTTGATCGCCCGTGTGCCCATCGCGCAGTCGAACACCTCGTAGTGCTCTGGACGGAGGCCGGGAGCGTCGACGGCATACCCGTGCTCGGCGATGTACTCGACGACCGCCTCGACCTGCTCCTCTTGATATCCGAGCACCCGTAGAGCCCGCGGCACGGTCTGGTTGACGATCTGCATCGAGCCGCCACCGACCAGTTTCTTGAACTTCACAAGCGCCAGGTCGGGCTCGATACCGGTCGTGTCGCAGTCCATCATCAGTCCGATCGTTCCGGTCGGCGCGAGCACTGAGGCCTGTGCATTGCGCCAGCCCTGCTTCTCGCCCAGCCGGTTACCGGTGGTCCACTCCTCGGCCGCGAGGGCATACAGACCACGGTCGATGTCGTGCAGTGGACGAGCAGCGTCGTTCGCCGCGGCGTGCTTACGCATCACCCGGGCGTGCGCCGCCGCGTTGCGCGCATGGCCTTCGTAGGGACCGACGACTCCGGCCAACTCCGCCGACCGGCGATAGGAGACGCCGGTCATGAGCGATGTGATTGCACCGGCCAGTGCCCGACCACCATCCGAGTCGTAGGCCAGGCCGGACGCCATGAGTAGGGCGCCCAAGTTCGCGTAACCGATGCCGAGTTGCCGGTAGGCGCGGGTATTGACAGCGATCGCCTCAGTCGGGAAATCGGCGAAGCAGATCGAGATGTCCATAGCTGTGATGATCAACTCGGTCGCCTTGACGAATCGGTCTGCGTCGAACGTGTTGTCGTCTCGCAAGAACTTCATCAGGTTGAGCGAGGCCAAGTTGCAGGACGTGTTGTCCAAGCTCATGTATTCCGAGCACGGGTTCGATGCCGTGATCCGGCCGGTCTCGGGGTTCGTGTGCCAGTCGTTGATCGTGTCGTCGTACTGGACGCCGGGGTCGGCGCATTCCCACGCTGCCTTGGCTATCTGACGGAACAACCCTTTGGCGTCGACGGTCTCGACCACCTCATTCGACTTGCGGGCGCGCAACCCGAACGGCGCGCCCTCCTCGACGGCGCGCATGAACGCGTCTGACACCCGGACCGAGTTGTTCGCGTTCTGGTATTGCACAGAGGTGATATCGCTGCCGCCGAGGTCCATGTCGAATCCGGCGTCGCGAAGCACCCGGATCTTGTTTTCTTCCTTCGCCTTGGTCTCGATGAACTCGACGACATCCGGGTGGTCGATATCGAGCACGACCATCTTGGCGGCCCGGCGGGTCGCGCCGCCAGATTTGATCGTGCCTGCGGACGCGTCCGCCCCCCGCATGAAGCTCACCGGTCCGGAGGCAGTGCCGCCGGAGGAAAGCAGCTCCTTGGACGAGCGGATCCGCGACAGGTTCAGCCCGGCCCCCGAACCACCCTTGAAGATCAGGCCTTCCTCTCGGTACCAGTTCAGGATCGAGTCCATCGTGTCCTCGACCGCCAAGATGAAGCAGGCCGAGACCTGTTGTGGTGAGCTGGTGCCCACGTTGAACCACACCGGCGAGTTGAAGCTGAACACCTGGTGCAGCAACATCCACGCGAGTTCGTGCTCGAATACCTCGGCGTCTGCGGCCGAGGCGAAATAGCCGTACATCTCGCCGGCCCAGCGATACTTGTGCACCACCCGGTCGATGAGCTGGCGCAGCGACCACTCACGGACGTCGGTACCCACGGCCCCCCGGAAGTACTTGGTGGTCACGATGTTCGCCGCGTTGACCGACCAGAAGTCAGGAAACTCGACGCCCCGCTGCTCGAAATTCACCGAGCCGTCCCGCCAGTTGGTCATCACCACATCCCGGCGCTCCCAGCTCACCTCGTCATACGGGTGCACGCCGGCTGCCGTGTACACCCGCTCGATCCTCAGGCCGTCGCTCGGAAAGCGCGGGGTCGGGTCGGACTCGCGACCTTTCGCCGGTGATCCGCCGGGGATGCCGTTTCCACCGGTGCGCTGTACAGCTTCGGTCATGGCCGCTGGGTTCCTCTCCTCAACGATGTGCTGGTCAGTGATTGCGCCCGACGGTGCGCGTTCGGTCACGCTCGGCCGGTCGGTGATGGCTTGCCGTCGCCAGCACGCAGGTCGGCGATGGCCTTCTCGAAGTCGTCGATCGAAGTGAATGCCTGGTAGACGCTCGCGAAGCGGAGGTAGGCCACCTCGTCGAGCTGCCGCAACGGGCCAAGGATCGCTAGGCCAACCTCGTCGCTTGGCACCTCGGCGGCGCCGGTTGCACGCACCGCGTCCTCCACGGACTGGGCTAGCTGGGCCAGCTGATCCTCATCGACCGGGCGACCCTGACAGGCCCGCCGGACACCGTTGATGACCTTGGTACGGCTGAACGGCTCAGTGACACCGCTTCGCTTGATGACGGCCAGGGTGGCCTCCTCGACCGTCGTGAACCGACGCCCACAGTCCAGGCAGCTGCGTCGGCGGCGGATGACCTGGCCTTCGTCCTGCTCGCGGGAGTCAACGACACGGGAGTCGGGGTGCCGACAGTATGGACACCGCATCGAAGCCTCCTCTGCCTCGGTCGATCGGCCGCAACAACAGCACCTGCCGGGCAGCCGTGGGCGGCCGTGGGACAGGATGTGGATCACGTTGTGGACGCCGCGATCCGATCTGTGGACAGTTTACCCCAACCTGTGGATGACTTACACGCTTGTAACTACTAGATGTAGGGGTAGACGGTAGAACGCCCGCGGTCTGCGCGCAAGCGTTTCGTCACACCGCACCCGCTGTGTCGACCGGCGATCACCGAGCGCGGAGCACCTGGCCCACGTGCACGGTCGGGTCCGTCAAGTCGTTGCGTCGCTCCAGCTCCGACACCACGACGCGCGGGTCTCGGTCGGGTGCGATGCGCATCGCGATCGACCACAACGTGTCGTTGGGGCGGACGACGACCGTCGATGGCGGGGACCGGTGGGGCGCGGATGCCCCCACAGCGTTGAAGTGAGCAAGCCAGAGCGCACCGGCGAGCGCTATCCCGACCGCGAGAACAGCTGCCGCCCAACCGCGCCGGCTCAGTCGAACCCCCGGTCTCGCGTCGCCACGCGGAGCCGCCGCAATCGCCCGAGGCCGCACCGCGGCGACCGCCGTTCGCTGCACCCGATCGCACGGAAAGCGCAGGACGACGGTCGACGTTCGCCTCGCCCGAGCGCGCTCGGGGACAGGGATGCTGGAGACGAATTCGGTCGCTGTCGACATCGCGACTCCTCGATAGATTCGACGTGGGTGCGGGAGCGGCATACGCCCGGATCGAACATGTTTTCGATCGAACGTATGGACGAGATCTACCACCGGGGTCCGACAGAAAACAGCCAGGCGCGGCGTGTCGTTCGAACAAATGTTTGAGATTGGTGACGGATCGGGCTAGCGTCGGGACGGCCGAGAGAGCAGGAGGATGTCGTGCCCAAGAAGGCCGCTCCACATCCGCAGCCCGCCGTCGTCTCCGCGCTGCCCGACCGTGATGAAGGGGATCGATTGACCGCCCGGCAGCGCGCGATCCTGGAAGCCATCCGCGACTCCGTCGAGCAGCGAGGCTATCCGCCGAGCATCCGGGAGATCTGCGACGCCGCCGGGCTGGCATCCACCTCGAGCGTCGCCCACCAACTGCGCGCCTTGGAGCGCAAAGGCTATTTGCGCCGAGACCCCAATCGCCCCCGGGCCGTCGACGTCCGCCGCGCCGAATCCGTTGGCGACACGGAGGTCGTGAGCGGCCCGGGTGGCGACGCCATGCCCAGCCCGGTGTTCGTCCCGGTGGTCGGACGTATCGCGGCTGGCGGTCCCATCCTGGCCGAACAATTGATCGAGGACGTCTTCCCGCTGCCGCGGGCCTTGGTCGGCGAGGGCACGCTGTTCCTACTGCGCGTCACCGGCGATTCCATGATCGACGCCGCGATCTCAGACGGCGACTGGGTGGTCGTTCGCCAGCAGCCGACCGCCGAGAACGGCGAGATCGTGGCCGCGATGATCGACGGAGAGGCCACTGTCAAGACCTGGCGACGGCGGGACCGTCACGCCTGGTTGCTTCCGCACAATCCGGCGTACGCCCCGATTCCGGCCGACGACGCGACGGTCCTCGGTCGCGTCGTCGCTGTCCTACGGAAGGTCTGACGCTACCTCGCAGCACATCGCGAGCGTCGGACTGGCGTACGTCACGACCGCGAGGTCGTCACGAGCGGGGCGTCAGCCGGCGTCCGATGACCCGGCCAACGGCGGTCGAGGCGCATCGCAAGTGTCGCCCACCACGACGCCATTGTCAGTGGCAGCAGGATCACGCCAATGCAGAGGCCGGCCAGGAAATCGCTCATCCAGTGATAGTCGAGCAAGGTCATGCCCACGATCACGGCTATCGGGCCGAGAATGGCCAGCACGCGGAGCGTGCGCTGCAACCAGCGGGCGACCTGGGCGCGAGCGGCGCACCACGCAAGTGTTCCCCAGATGACCACCGCATTCACCACGTGCCCGGAGGGGTAGGAATTGGTGGGAACGGGTTTACCGGCCGGCGCCGATGGCGCGGCGCGTACCACGATTTCCTTGAACGCATAGACCACCGCGACAACCAAGACCAAAGCGACGAGCCATCGCAGTAGCGACTCGACGCTGCGGGTCCGCCACCAGAGATAGCCGACAACGAGTCCGCTGACGACGAGGACGGTGCCCCGCTGGCCGGGCAACGTCAACGCGTAGATGAACGGCTTCGCCCAGCTGTCCCGCAGGTTCCAGTCCTTGATGCGGTCGGAAACCGCGTCGTCGATGTGCACCAGGACGCTGCCTCGTGCAACCGCGATCGTCGTGAGAACCACAACGACACATGCGAGCCCGACAACCCACCACCGGGGCGCCCCCGGCAGTCCGCTCAGTGCGCGCCGACGCCGCTTGCTCGGCTCACTCGGCACGCGGGGTCTGGTTATCGGACGCCGGCGGCTGCACCCCCGCGGGCGGCTGGGTCGCCGCGGGCGGCACGGCCGGCGGGACCGAGGGCTGCGAACCGGCAACGGTCGGCGCAGCCGGAGGCGCGACCGGGGTCGTCGCCTGTGGCGACGGCGGCGGCTGCTCGGCCTGATGCGCCTCTCGGGCCTTGTCGTCCTCGGTCAGACCCTTCATCTCGGTCTTGAAGATTCGCAGCGACTTCCCCGCTGAGCGAGCCATATCGGGCAGTTGCTTCCAGCCGAAGAACAGGATCGCGGCGACGATGAGCACGATGATCCAATGAGTCGGCGATAGCGAACCCATGTGAGCCTCCTCGCGGGCGCGACCTGGTCGTGCGAGCGCCTACGAGGTTACGCCCACCGGCTGAGTGAACGGCCTGAGCACCGCCGCTAACTCTCGCGTCACCCGCGCGTTCAGCAGCGTGCCCCCGCCGGTATGGCTGGTGGAGAGCACTTCGCCCGTTCGGTGCACCCGATCGACCAGGTCACCTCGGGAATACGGCAACAGGACCGTCACCTCAACGGCCGGCCGAGGCAACCGATCCTCGAGAATGGCCTGGAGCTTGTCCACGCCGACCCCGGTGCGCGCCGAGACGAAGGCCGCATCGGGCGCCAGCCGGCGTAGCCGCTGGAGCATATCCGGGTCGGCAACGTCGATCTTGTTGAAGACGATCTGCTCCGGAACGCCGAGCGCGTCGATATCGCCGAACACCTCCCGCACCGCCCGAATCTGTGCTTCTGGATCCGCGTCGGCGGCGTCCACGACATGCAGGATCAGGTCGGCCTCGCTGACCTCCTCGAGCGTCGAGCGGAAGGCCTCCACCAGCTGCGTGGGTAGGTGCCGAACGAAGCCAACGGTGTCCGCCAGCGTGTACGGCCGGCCGTCGGACGCCTGGCAGCGCCGCACGGTCGGATCGAGGGTGGCGAATAGCGTGTTGTCGACTAACACGCCGGCGCCGGCGAGCCGGTTGAGCAGGGACGATTTGCCCGCGTTCGTATACCCGGCCAGCACGACGCTCGGCACCTCGCGGCTGCGACGCCGGGCGCGCTTGACCTGGCGCGCCGTCTGCATATGCGCTATCTGCTTTCGCAGCTTGGCCATCCGGGCGTTGATCCGGCGACGGTCGATCTCGATCTTCGTCTCCCCGGGGCCGCGACCGCCGATACCGGCGCCGCCGGCCGCGCGACCACCGACCTGGCGAGATAGCGATTCCCCCCATCCCCGGAGTCGAGGTAGCAGGTACTGCATCTGCGCGAGCTCGACCTGCGCTTTGCCCTCCTTCGACCGCGCATGCTGCGCGAATATGTCGAGGATGAGCGCCGTGCGGTCGACGACCTTCGCCTTGACGATCTGTTCAAGCTGGCGCAGTTGGCCGGGTGTGAGCTCGCCATCGCAGATCACCGTGTCGGCCCCAGCCGAGTGCACGATGTCCCGGAGCTGCTTGGCCTTGCCGGAGCCGATGTAGGTTGCCGGGTCCGGCCGGTCACGGCGTTGGATCAGCCCGTCGAGAACCTGGGAGCCCGCTGTTTCCGCGAGCCGAGCGAGTTCGATCAACGAGTTCTCGGCATCCACGATCGTGCCAGCCGTCCACACCCCGACGAGGACGACTCGTTCGAGGCGCAGCTGCCGGTACTCGACTTCGGTAACATCTGCGAGTTCGGTGGACAGCCCGGCCACCCGCCGGAGCGCTTGGCGATCGGCAAGGTCGTAGCCGCCGGCTGTGTCCTGCGACTCTTCGGGCTCGCGAGGAAAAGTGTTCGTCATCGTCATGTCATCGTGACATGGCGGATCGCTCGTACACGACCGAATTGCTCACGGCGTCCGGCCGGTTGTGTCGCCGGCCGGATGAAGCCAGCCGTCGTCGAGTTCGATATCGCCGACGATCACGGCTGGGCCGCGCAGGAGAACGATCCCGCTCGCCTGCCAGGTCACACTGCATCGGCCGCCTGGGACATCGACGCGCCAGGTGCTGCCATGACCCGGCATTATCCCGTCCGTCGCCGCGGCGGCAACGACGACGGCGCAGATGCCGGTGCCGCACGAGCGGGTCTCGCCGACGCCGCGTTCATGCACCCGCATCGACAAGTGCCGCTCACCCCGGCGGACCACGAACTCGACGTTCTGCCCGTCGGCCCGTGGCGGATCGACGACCGGAGAACGCGACAGGTCCAGCGCCCGCAACTCCTTCACTGTCGATACCGGAACGACCACGTGCGGGTTAGGGATGTCCACGACGGTGCCTCGCACGCCATGCAGTGGAGCGGACGTCACGCGCTGCTGCAGTTCCGGAAAAGTCGGCCCGCCCATGTCGACAATGATGTCGCCGGAACTATCGAGCCACACCCGCCGCGGACCGCCACGCGTGCCTACGACCGTCTCGTTGCCGATGAACCGCTCACGCTGCAGGTACCGGGCGAAGACCCGCACTCCGTTGCCGCACATCGCCGCGATCGAGCCGTCAGCGTTGCGGTAGTCCATGAAGTAGGGAGCGAGCTCCGCCATCGGCCGCGCCGTGTCGTCGTTCTCGCTCCGCACCACACGCAGCACTCCGTCGGCTCCGATTCCGGCGCGTCGGTCGCACAGCCGCCGGGTCAGCTCAGCCGTCAGATCGATGGTGCCGTCGAGATCCGGCAGCAGTACGAAATCGTTCTCCGTCCCGTGTCCCTTGACGACGTGCACAACCTCAGTGTCCCGTGAACTGGAGAGTGTTTACGACCCGACCGGCCAGGTCCGGCGCTCCGGCGTCGAACCAGGCAACTCGAGGGTCCCGGCGAAACCACGCCCGCTGACGGCGCACGAACCGCTTGGTCGCTTGGATGGTCGCGTCGACCGCCGGGGCGATGTCGCTGCGGACTACACCCTCGTCGTCCAGGCAGCCGAGCACCTGCGCGTAGCCAAGGGCCTTGCCAGCCGTCGGACTGGCGCGCAGCCCAAGCGGGAGAAGCGCCCGTACTTCGTCCAGCAGACCCATCGCCATCATCCGGTGCACTCGCGCAGCGAGCCGTTCGTCCAGGTCGTCACGGTCCAGTCCGATCGACACCGTGTCGTAGACCGACTCGAAGCCAGGCATTCGGGCGAGAAACGGTCCGCCCGTCAGCTCGATGACCTCGAGTGCGCGCACGATCCGGCGGCCGTTGGTGGGGAGGATCGCCGCGGCAGCCTCCGCGTCGACGGCCGCCAACCGCGCGTGCAGGGTCGGCGCTCCGTGCTCGCCCAACTCGCGTTCCAACCGGGCCCGAACGGGCGGAGACTCCCCCGGAAACTCCAATCGATCCAACGCGCCTCGAAGATATAGCCCCGATCCACCTACGAGGATCGGCAGCCGCCCGCGCGCGTGGATGTCCGCGATCGCCGTCCGGGCCAAAGTCTGGTACTCGGCCACCGCCGCCGACTTGGCGATCGGCCACACGTCAAGCAGGTGGTGCGGGACTCCCCTGCGGGACGCCACCGGCAACTTGGCGGTACCGATGTCCATGCCGGTGTAGAGCTGCATGGAGTCCGCGTTTACGATCTCGCCGCCCAGCCAGCGGGCCAGCTGGATCGCCAGGTCCGACTTGCCCGTCCCTGTCGGACCGAGTACGGCCAGGACGCGGTCAGTCACGGGCAGACCAGCCCGCGACGATGTACTGCACGCCGAACGGAACCTCGGCGTAGAGCACCTCGGCATCCATTCGCACGCCCGACAGCAGCACGCCCGCGGCGACCCAGGCCGGAGCGCCCGCACAAAGCAGCTCCGCAGCAAGCTGCAGATCTAGCGCCGCGAGCGCGGCACTGTTACCGGCGGCCAGGGCCGCGAGAACGGCGGCGTCAAAACCCTCGGCACGCTCGTCCCAATAGCCAGGGGCGGCGCGAGACCGCCGAGCCGTGCCGTCGCCCATCACGATGAGTCCAACCCGCTCACCGATCGCGCCGTCGAGCTGGCCAGCAGCCGGACTCTCGAAGAGAACCGGCCCAACAGCGACTCCGATCGCGCCGCTGCGCCGGCCGAGCGCCCGGTTGACGAGCCAGGCGCCTACGGTCAGTGACAGCGGCAGCCGGTCCGCACTGTCCCCGCCAGGCGCTAAATGTGCCTCGACCGGCACCCCGAAGCCGGCGAGGCTGCCCCAGGCCGACGGCGGGTACTGCCGTGACCGCGGACCAGATCCGAGCAGCACTAGACGATCCGGCCTCGTCGACCGCACATCGGTGATTGCTCGATCGCATTGCGTAAGCAAATCTTCGAAGTCCGCCGTCGCTCCCTGGGCCACGGCAGGTATCAGAGCCGGCGGATGGGGGCAGAACGCCACGCCGCTAATCACAGTTTGGAGGCTAATCGTTACGTCCTCCACGGGTTTCCGGTAGCGCACATCGTGTCTAATGCTGTGTCATGAGCTCGCAATGGGGGCGGATCGACGAGGACGGCACCGTCTTCGTGCGCACCTCGAGCGGCGAGCGCGTGATCGGCTCCTGGCAGGCGGGAGACGCCGAGGCGGGGCTCGCCTACTACACCCGCCGCTATGACGACCTGGCGACCGAGGTCACGCTGCTGGAGCAGCGCTTGACGTCCGGAGCCGCAGATCCGGCGACTACCCGCGCACACGCGACCGAGCTGGCCGAGACACTGCCCACGGCATCCGTGATCGGCGACCTCGACAGCCTTGCCGAGCGGTTATCCGCGCTGCTGCTCGCGGCGCAGGAGAAGGCCGCGGCGAAGGTGGCCGAGCGCCAGCAAGCCCGCGCAGCCGCGATCGACGCCAAAGAGACACTGATAGCGGAGGCCGAGCAGATCGCGGCCGCATCAACGTCTTGGAAAGTGTCTGGGGATCGGCTCCGCGCCATCGTCGAAGAGTGGAAGACGATTCGCGGCATCGACCGCCGTACGGACGACGCGCTGTGGAAGCGATTCGCAACCGCCCGCGACGCCTTCAGCAAGCGCC
The DNA here is from genome assembly GCA_963748415.1 of uncultured Actinomycetota bacterium. Taxonomy (GTDB): domain Bacteria; phylum Actinomycetota; class Actinomycetes; order Mycobacteriales; family Jatrophihabitantaceae; genus CAVVJA01. The sequence goes on from CAVVJA010000015.1 coordinate 76,899, forward strand.
GGGGCCAACACTTCGCGCAATTGGACGCCGAGCGCGGTACGGCGCGCGCCGTCAAGGAGAAGCTCGTGGTACGCGCCGAAGAGCTCTCGACGTCCTCCGACTGGAAGGAAACCGCGGCGGCCATGCGCGACCTGATGGCCGAGTGGAAGGCCGCGGGCCGGGCGAGCCGCGATGTCGAAGATGCGCTGTGGCAAAAGTTCCGCGGCGCGCAGGACGCCTTCTTCGCGCGCCGGGCCAGCGTCCTCTCGGAGCGCGAGGCGCTCCAGGTAACCAACCAGCAGCGCAAGGAAGCGATCATCCGCGAAGCCGAGCGGGTCGACGTATCCGATCCCAGAGCCGCCCAGGCCGCGCTGCGTGAGCTGCAAGCTCGCTACGACGACATCGGTCAGATCCCCCGGGAGGTTATGCGGACAACCGACGGCCGGATGCGAGCTGCCGAGCAGCGGGTCCGGGACGCTGTGGAGGCGCAGTGGCGTCGTGGCAGTATCGAGTCCAATCCGTTCCTCGCCGAGTTGCGGGCCCGGCTGTCTGAGGCCGAAGCGAAGCTGGCACGAGCCCGGGCAGCCGGTGACGCCGCCCGCATCGCACGGGCGGAGGCTGATGTAGCGGCCCGGCGGGCGCTGATTCCGGACTGAGCCGCGGTCGTCGCATTCCGGACTGAGCCGCGGCCGCCGTCATCAAACGCCAACCGCCGGCCGACTTACTCAGTGCGGGACCGCGAGCGGAAGCAGTGGTCGTCCGACCGGCGGCTCCGGATGTTTGGCGATCGCCCGACCGCGCCAGGGACGATGCTCGGCGATCCCACCATCTGCCACGAGATGGTGCGGGGCACCGTAGGTGACGGTGGCTCGGACGACGTCGCCGGGCTGTACATCCGCGTCACCAACCGTGACGTGGACCAGGCGACCATCTCTGGCTCGGCCCGAAACGCGGCCGGTGACGCCGTCTTTTCGTCCTTCGCCAACACTTACGAGAACTTCGACGTCCGAGCCCACGATCGCCTGGGTGCCGGCCAACGCCGTTTCCTCGACGACTGCAATCAGCCGCTCGTAGCGGTCCTGTACTACGTCCTTGTCGACCTGATGGGACAGATCAGCGGCTGGCGTGCCGGGCCGGGGCGAGAACTTGAACGTGAAGGCGCTGGCGAAGCGGGCCGCCCGCACAACGCCCAGCGTGTCCTCGAAGTCCGACTCCGTCTCGCCGGGAAACCCCACGATGACGTCGGTCGTAATCGCAGCCGCCGGGATGGCGGCCCTGACGCGGGCAATGATGTCGAGATAACGTTCCCGCCGGTAGGACCGCCGCATCGCCCGTAGCACCGCGTCTGACCCTGATTGCAGCGGCATATGCAGCGCTGGACAGACGTTCGCTGTTTCGGCCATCGCCACGATCACGTCGTCGGTGAAGTCCCGGGGATGCGGGCTGGTGAACCGTATCCGTTCGAGACCAGCGATCTCGCCGCACGAACGCAGCAAACGCCCGAACGCGAACCGGTCTCCGAATGACCGCCCGTAGGAGTTCACATTCTGGCCAAGGAGAGTGACCTCGACCACATCGGCCTCGACCAGGGACCGAACTTCGGCGAGGACATCGCCCGGCCGCCGGTCCTGCTCGGTGCCCCGCAGGCTCGGCACAATGCAGAACGTGCAACGGTTGTCACAGCCGACAGAAATGGACACCCACGCGGAATATCGCGACTCCCGCCTCGTCGGCAGATCTGAGGGGAACGTCTGCAACGCTTCCACGATCTCGACTTGTGCTTCGTAGTTGTGCCGGGCTCGTTCCAGCAGCACGGGAAGGCTCGCGAGATTGTGTGTGCCGAACACGACGTCGACCCATGGCGCGCGCTCGATAATCCGAGCTCGGTCTTTTTGCGCGAGGCAGCCACCGACTGCGATCTGCATGTCCGGTCGCCGTTGTTTGACCGGATACAGCTGCCCCAGGTTGCCGTAGAGCCGATTGTCGGCGTTCTCGCGCACCGCACAGGTGTTGAAAACGACGACATCCGCACCATCCGCCACACCTCCGGAGGCCCGCTCGTATCCGGCCTGCTCAAGCAGGCCGGATAGCCGCTCCGAGTCGTGGACGTTCATCTGGCACCCGTAGGTGCGAATGGCGTAGGTGCGCGTCATGGCGCTTCGAGGATACGGCCCGTCTGCTCGTGGCCCGGGCTCAGTGCGCGACTTCGGTGGCGCGCAGCTCACGGACCACAGTGACGCGAATCTGGCCAGGGTAGGTCAGCTCATCCTCGATCTGCTTCGCGATCTCACGAGCGATCACCTGGGCCGCCAAGTCGTCCACTTCTGCCGGCTGCACCATGACCCGCACCTCTCGGCCGGACTGCATGGCGAAGACCTTCTCGACGCCGTTCTTCGCACCGGCGATCTCCTCGATGCGGGCGAGCCGCTTCACGTAGGTCTCGATGGACTCACGGCGCGCTCCCGGACGAGCAGCCGAGCACGAGTCGGACGCCTGAGTGAGCACAGCCTCGATCGTGCGCGGCGATACCTCGTTGTGGTGCGCCTCGACCGCGTGAGCCACGGCCTCACTCTCGCCATGTCGGCGCAGCAGTTCGGCGCCGATGATGGCGTGGCTTCCCTCGACCTCGTGGGTCAGGGCCTTGCCGATGTCGTGCAAGAACGCACACCGTCTGATCAGGGTCGGCTCGATGCCGAGCTCCGCGGCCATGACGCCAGCAATATGCGCGGTTTCGAGAAGATGGCCGAGAACGTTCTGCCCATAGCTCGTCCGATATCTCAGTCGACCCAGGGTAGGGAGCAGACTCTCGTCCAGATCGCCAATGCCCACGTCGGCCAGTGCATCCCGCGCAGCCCGTAGGCACAGCTCGTCGACTTCCGTGCGGCTGCTTTCGTATACCTCTTCGATCCGGTGCGGATGAATGCGCCCATCGAGAATGAGCTTGTCCAAAGTCAGCCGACCGACCTCGCGGCGCACCGGGTCGAAGCATGACAAGAGCACCGCTTCCGGTGTGTCGTCGATGATGACGTTGACGCCGGTCACCGATTCGAAGGTCCGGATGTTGCGCCCCTCCCGGCCGATGATGCGGCCCTTCATCTCGTCGCTCGGCAGGTGCAGCACGCTGACGACCGTTTCCGCGGTCTGCTCGCTGGCTACTCGCTGCACGGCCTCGACCACGATCGCCCGGGCGCGGTCGGTGCCTTCCGCACGGGCCTCGTTCTCGATGGAACGCACCAGCATCGCCGCGTCCCGCCGAGCGGTCACTTCCACCGCGGCCAGCAGCTCGGCTTTGGCCTCTTCGGCCGTCAGGCACGCGATCCGTTCCCGTTCCCGATCATGTTCAACGGCCCGCTGCTCCAGATCGGCGACGCGGCGGTCCAACTCGGAGTCGCGGGCGTCCTGCTCGCGTTCCCGTGCCGCAAGCTGCTCGATCGCTCGGTCGAGCTCGGCGCCCTCATCGCGCATCCGGGCCGCTTGGTTCTCCAGCGCCACCTGTGAGTCGGCGAGCCGCTCGGCCTGGGTGCCGAGGTCGCGTTCGGTCTGACGCAGCTCCTCGGTCAGCCGAGCCGCTTCGCTCTCGGCCGCCACCCGGGCGTCGCCGAGCAGCATGGCTGCCTCGGCCTTGGCATTTGCGTGCGCCCGCTCAGCGACCTCCTTTGCGGTCGCGGCGTCCGCCGCAGCCGCTCGGTGGAGCGCCTCTAGCTCGGCTTCAACGGCTCGCCGCTGCGCATCGGCTTCCCGCTGTGCCACTGCGCGGATCGAGGCGGCCTCCGCCTCCGCCACTCGCCTTGTTGACTGTGCGTAGTTGTCCGCATCCAGCTGGTCATCCTCGCCACCCGCCGAGGCGGCCGAGCCTAGAGCCCGCGCACCTCGGCGGCGGTAGGAGTTAATGAAGTAAATGCCCAGGAGGAACGCGGCAACCACTGCCGCGTATAGCACCCCTTGCATCGCCGCCTCCTTCGCCTCACGTCGTGCCGGCATCAGGAGAACGAAGTGCGTCCGAGGTGGTCTCGCCGCCGCCTGTCGGACAGGCGTTCCGCGGACCATCAGCGAAATACGCTGATCGAGTTCGATGTGCCCTTTCTGTTCAATGGGCGGACGGGGATCTATGTCATACGGGCTTGGCCTAGATCGAGACTCGGTGAACAGTCTCCAATCCGTTGCTAGTCCGGCGTGCTCCTGATACCCCGAGGCTAAGAAGGCAGCCCGTCCAGGTCAAGCATGTGAAGTTCTACCCGGATACGTCCGAGTCAGAACTATCGTCGGCAGTCAACCATTCATCCGGATTAGTTGGGCTATGGTCTGTATGCGGTATTAGTGCAGTAATGACCGCAGTGGCAATTGATGCCGAATACCCACGGCGGGCCAGTAGTCCGTACACCCTGCGGGCCTGCACGCTGGGCTCGAGGTGCCGAAGGGTCCGTAGCCTGCGGGCCACCAGTGCAGATGCGGCCGCCTGCTCGCTCGACGCGTCGATGGGCATCAGCGCCGTTCGAATGCTGTGCTCGTCTAGGCCGCGTCGCCGCAACTTACCGGCGACCGCCCGCGCTGCCAGCCCACGTTGACGGTGCTGGACCAGCGCATAGTTCTCCGCGATCACGGCATCATTGATCAAGCCAACCTCGGCAAACCGATCGAGCACGGTGCTGGCCGCGCCCTCCGGCACCCCCTTGCGGCGCAGCGCTGTCGCCAGTTCGGCTCGGGTCCGCGCCCGATCGGTGAGCAGTCGGAGGCAGATGGCGCGCGCAACCGACGCTGGGTCGCCGGATAGGTCGCGCCGTCCTCCATCCTCGGGCGGCGGCCGGTCCTCAGGGGGCGGCGGCGCGACGCTTGCTGCCATGACGATCAGAAGTCGACAGGCGCCGGCAGCGGCTGGATGGGCGCCCCGACCTCGTCCAACTGGGCGCCGATGCCCAGCTTCTCTTTGATCTTCTTCTCGATCTCGTCCGCCAGGTCGGGGTTGTCACGCAGGAAGCTGCGCACGTTCTCCTTGCCCTGACCGAGCTGATCGCTGTCGTAGGTGTACCAGGCGCCGGACTTCTTGATCAGGCCCTGCTCCACGCCCACGTCGATCAAGGAACCTTCGCGACTGATGCCCTGCCCGTAGACGATGTCGAACTCGGCCTGCTTGAACGGTGGGGCAACTTTGTTCTTGACCACCTTGACTCGAGTCCGGTTACCCACCGCGTCGGAGCCGTCCTTGAGCGTCTCGATCCGCCGTACGTCCAGACGTATCGAGGCGTAGAACTTCAGCGCTTTACCGCCGGTGGTCGTCTCCGGCGACCCGAACATGACCCCAATCTTCTCCCGCAGCTGGTTGATGAAGATCGCGGTGGTGCCGGAGTTATTCAGAGCTCCGGTGATCTTGCGTAAGGCCTGGCTCATCAGCCGAGCCTGCAGGCCCACGTGGCTGTCACCCATCTCTCCCTCGATCTCCGCCCGTGGTACCAAGGCCGCCACCGAGTCGATGACGATGACATCCAGCGCTCCCGAGCGCACTAGCATGTCAGCGATTTCGAGGGCTTGCTCACCAGTGTCAGGCTGGCTGACCAGCAGCGCGTCGGTGTCGACGCCTAGCGCATGGGCGTAGTCCGGATCGAGCGCGTGCTCGGCGTCGATGAAGGCGGCGACCCCGCCGGCAGCCTGTGCGTTGGCCACGGCGTGCAGTGCCACGGTGGTCTTGCCGGAGCTTTCCGGACCGTAGATCTCGACCACTCGCCCCCTGGGCAAACCGCCGATACCCAGCGCCACGTCGAGCGCAATGGATCCAGTCGGGATCACTTCGATGGGTGTCGCAGCGCGCTCACCGAGACGCATCACGGAGCCCTTCCCGAACTGCTTCTCGATCTGCGATACAGCGATATCGAGCGCCTTCTCGCGGTCGAAACCTGGTGCCATCAGGTCACCTCTTCGTGTTGGTTGGGTGCGGTGTGGAATGTGCTGTCTGCGACGCTAGGGCTGGGCACCGACAAATCCGGACCACGAATGAGATCTGTGGACCGGCAATCCATCGTCCACACAGTAGACGAACACCTGTTCGAGACCGGTGATATGTGCTAGCGACACGCCGGCTGCGTCAGCGCAGTTGACCCGGCATGTCGAACTCGGCGCATACGGCCTGCCATATCTGCTTCGTTTCGACACCACGCGCGATCGCTTCGTCCACCGTCGATCCCAACAACGGCAGCCGATAGTCCGCGGCCACGCTACGCGCGTACGTCTTGCCGAATCGGGCTTCCATCCGGCGCCAGAAGTCCGTCAATCGCACGTCTTCAGCCTAAGAGCCTGCGCCAACTGCGCTTTTGCCAGGATCGGAGTCGTGTCCGATCTCTGGTTCGCACTTCCCATCCTCGAAGGTCGCCTGATCCGACTCGAGCCACTCGAGCTGCACCATGCCGCGGGGTACCTGAGCGCCGCTGGCACTGGCTCCGACGCGGCCGAGGTGTTCCGCTGGCTGAACCCACCGGGCGGTGGCCTGGCCGAACCGGTCACGATCGAGGACGCCGAGCGGCACATCCTGGCCGCACTCGCCGCCCGTGCCCGCGGCGAGCGCTTTCCGTACGCCCAGATCGACGTACGCACTGGTGACTTCGCGGGCACGACGTCGTACTACGAGGTGAACCCTGCGGCTCGGGCTCTCGCCATCGGACACACCTGGCTCGGCACGAGGTGGTGGCGCACCGGGCACAACACGGAGTCCAAGCTGCTCATGCTCAGCCACGCCTTCGACACCCTCGGGGCGATCCGCGTCGTGTGGCACACCGACACCTACAACACTCGTTCCCAGGCCGCCATAGAGCGCCTCGGCGCGATCCGCGAGGGTGTGCTGCGCAAGCATCGGATGCGGTTCGACGGAAGCTGGCGAGACACCGTGCAGTACGCGATGACGGACGAGGACTGGCCGGCTGCTCACGCCGCCCTCGCTGCCCGGTTGACCGCCGGGGGTTGACCGCCTACGGCCGGCCGCCACGGGTTGACCGCCTGCGGCTTAGCCGCCGCGGTTCACGGCGAGCCTGTCGACCGGGCTAGGCGACACAACAGCGCTGACATTCTGTCGGTACCGCCAGGCACACTGGGATCCGTGCCCCGCTTCTCCCCTACCACTCAGGCCTGGTTCGATGGTGCCTTTGCCGCGCCGACGCCGGCCCAGGAGGGTGCGTGGGATGCAATCGCCGGCGGTGATCACACCCTCGTCGTCGCGCCCACCGGCTCGGGCAAGACGTTGGCAGCGTTCCTCTCCGCACTGGATCGGCTCGCGGCGCTACCGGTGCCGGACGACCCGATGCGCCGGTGCCGGGTGCTGTACGTCAGCCCGCTGAAGGCACTCGCGGTCGATGTCGAACGCAACCTGCGCGCGCCACTGGCAGGCATCCGGCACGCCGCGATCCGCATGGGCCTGCCGCTACCGGACATTACGGTCGCCATGCGATCCGGCGACACCTCAGCGGACGAGCGCCGGCGCTTCGCGCGCCACCCCACCGACATCCTGATCACGACACCGGAGTCGTTGTTCTTGCTGTTGACGTCCACGGCGCGGGAGGCGCTGCGCGGTGTCGACACCGTGATTGTCGACGAGGTGCACTCGGTATGCGCGACGAAGCGCGGCGCGCACCTGGCTGTCTCACTAGAGCGTCTCGACGCCATTCTCGACCAGCCGGCCCAGCGCATCGGGCTCTCGGCTACGGTCCGACCGCTCGACGAGGTGGCGACTTTCCTCGCCGGCGGCCGTCCAGTGACCGTTGTGGCGCCACCCATCGGCAAGACCTTCGACCTGACGGTCGTAGTGCCTATCGAGGACATGTCCTCCCTCGGCGAGCTCACCGGCGACCTCTCAGGTGCGGCCGCCGGCGCCGAGCGTCGCGCGTCGATCTGGCCACATGTCGAAGAACGCGTGCTTGACCTCATCGAGGCCCACCGGACCACCATTGTGTTCGCGAACTCCCGCCGGCTCGCCGAACGGCTCACCGCGCGGCTCAACGAGCTGGCGGACGAGCGCCGAGGCAATGCACCAGACGACTCCGGTATCGGCCCACCCGCGCAGATCATGGCCCAGTCGGGCGGCGGGCACCCGGTGACTGGCCCGCAGGTGGTGGCGCGGTCGCACCACGGATCTGTGTCCCGCGAGCAGCGGCAACTGGTCGAAGAGGAGCTCAAAACCGGTCGGATCCCCGCAGTGGTTGCCACCTCGTCTCTCGAGCTCGGCATCGACATGGGCACGGTCGACCTGGTGGTCCAGGTCGAAGCCCCGCCATCGGTGGCCTCCGGGCTCCAGCGCGTGGGTCGGGCGGGCCACCAGGTGGGTGCGGTCTCCCGCGGGGTGATCTTCCCGAAGTTCCGCGGTGATCTCGTCGAGTGTGCGGTCGTCGCGGAGCGGATGCAGATCGGCGCCATCGAGTCGATGCGCTACCCTCGCAACCCGCTCGACGTGCTCGCCCAGCACATCGTCGCGATGGTGGCCATGGACCGGTTGACGGTGCCGGATGTCGCGGAGATCGTCCGCCGCGCCGCCCCGTTCAGCGGGCTGCCGGATTCGGCACTGGACGCCGTGCTGGACATGCTGGCTGGGCGCTATCCGTCCGATGCGTTCGCGGAACTTCGTCCACGGCTCGTCTGGGACCGGATGACCGGTGAGCTCGCGGCCCGGCGAGGGGCGCAGCGCCTCGCGGTCACGAGCGGCGGGACGATCCCCGACCGCGGCCTGTTCGGCGTGTTTCTCGCGAGCGGCGACGGCCCGGGTCGCCGGGTCGGCGAACTCGACGAGGAGATGGTCTACGAGTCGCGCGTGGGTGACGTGTTTCTCCTCGGTTCGTCGTCCTGGCGCATCGAGGACATCACCCACGACCGGGTGCTGGTGACGCCTGCGCCGGGCGAGATCGGGCGAATGCCGTTCTGGAAGGGCGACTCCCCAGGCCGGCCGGTGGAACTGGGCCGGGCATTGGGCGCATTCCTCCGGGAGGTGGCGACGAGCGAGCCGTCGGCCGCTCAGGCACGGGCGCGGGCCGCCGGTCTGGACGAGTGGGGCACGGCCAATCTGCTTGCCTACCTGGCCGATCAGCGAGCCGCCACCGGCCATCTGCCGGACGACCGAACGGTTCTGGTCGAGCGGTTCCGCGACGAGCTAGGCGACTGGCGACTGGTGGTGCACTCGCCCTTCGGGGCACCGGTCAATGCGCCGTGGGCGCTGGCGATCGGCGCGCGCCTGCGCGAGAGGTACGGGCTCGATGCGCAGTCCATGCATTCCGACGACGGGATCGTGGTCCGCTTGCCGGACTCCGATGCCCAGCCGCCGGGCGCCGACCTCGTCGTCTTCGATGCCGACGACATCGAGGCGACGGTAACCGCCGAGGTGGGCGGCTCGGCGCTGTTCGCGTCTCGGTTCCGGGAGTGCGCCGCCCGGGCTCTGTTACTTCCCAGACGGGATCCGAGGCGGCGAACTCCGCTCTGGCAGCAGCGCCAGCGCGCCAATCAGCTGCTGTCTGTGGCCAGTGACTTCGGTGAATTCCCGATCGTGTTGGAGGCGATGCGGGAATGCCTGCAAGACGTGTTCGACGTGCCGGGTCTCACTGACCTCATGCACCAACTCGCCGCCCGGCAGGTGCGAGTCATCGAGGTCGAGACGGCGGCCGCGTCGCCCTTTGCTCGGTCGCTGCTGTTCGGCTATGTCGGCATGTTCCTGTACGAAGGCGACGCACCGCTCGCCGAGCGGCGGGCACAGGCGTTGTCGTTGGATTCCACCCTGCTCGCCGAACTGCTCGGTTCGACGGATCTGCGGGAGCTTCTCGACCCGGCCGCGATCACGATTACCGAGGCCGAGTTGCAAAGGCTCGCGGCTGATCGGCGTGTGTCTGGCGTCGACGCCGTGCACGATCTGCTGCGCATCGTCGGCGACCTGCGATCGGACGAAGCCATGGCGCGGGGTGCGACACCGCAGGAGCTTGCCCTTCTCGAAGAGACTCGCCGGGCGATCAGGGTGCGGATCGCGGGTGAAGAGCGGTGGCTTGCCATCGAAGACGCCGGGCGGGTGCGCGACGCATTGGGCGTCGCCCTCCCAGTAGGTGTCCCCGAGGCATTTACCGAGCCGGTTCGAGACCCCCTCGGGGACCTGGTCGCGCGGTATGCGCGCACGCATGGCCCGTTTCTGGCCGAGGATGTTGCGGCGCGGTTTGGCCTGGGAGCTGCGGTGACGAGAAGCGTCCTCGAACGGATGCGCGCGACCGGGCGGATGGTGCTCGGCGACTTTCGGGTCGACCGCGCGCCTGCCCCCGGTGCCCGGCACGGGGGGCGCGAGTGGAGCGACGCTGAAGTCCTCCGAACCATCCGGCGCCGGTCGCTCGCCGCGCTGCGCCGGGAGATCGAGCCCGTGCCAGCGGAGGAATTGGCCAGATTTCTGCCGAGCTGGCAGGGATTGGGACGTTCCGCTAGCCGAGGCGTCGACGGGCTGCTTCGAACAGTCGAGCAGTTGGCCGGCGTTCCGTTGCCCGCGAGCGCGTTGGAGACGCTAGTTCTGCCCGGTCCGGGTGGCTGGCTATACGCCCGGGTGGCTGGACGAGCTGACGCTGGCCGGCGAGGTCGTCTGGGCCGGCGCTGGATCGTTGACGAACCATGACGGCTGGATAGTCCTGGCTCCAACGGAGACTGCGGACCTGGTGCTGCCGGTGCCGGAATCGGAATGGCTGGAGCCATTACATCGGGCGCTAGTCGACGCGCTCGACGGCGATCAAGCGCTGTTCTATCGGGCACTGGCGGACCGCGCCTCCGCCACCGGCATCGCTGGCGTCGACGACAGCGCTATCGCGTCTGCCATCTGGGATCTCGTGTGGGCCGGCTGGCTGACCAACGACACGCTCGGCCCGGTCCGTTCGCTGCTCGGCGCGTCACGCAGCACTGCGCAGGCCCGACGACGGCGCCCTCCTCGGGGCCGGTACGCGCGATACGCGAGGCTCCCGGCGGGAGCCGGGTCGAGCGCGGGCCGAGCGGCGGCTGCGCGGATGGCGCCGCCGGCCATGGCCGGACGGTGGTCGCGGCTCCCCCAGCCGGATACGGATCCGACACGACGCGCCGTGGCGCTGTCGGATGTGCTGCTCGACCGATATGGCGTCGTGACCCGAGGCGCGGTGGTCGCCGAAGGCGTGAACGGCGGGTTCTCCGCGGTCTACCCCGTCTTGAAAGCGGCCGAAGAATCTGGTCGGGTCCGCCGCGGGTACTTCGTCGAGGGCCTCGGGGCCGCGCAGTTCGCCGTGCCGGGAGCGATCGATCGATTGCGCTCGCAGTACCGCAGCAGTCAAGAGGCCACTACGTCCGCTCTCGTAGTCGCCGCCACCGATCCGGCGAATCCGTACGGCGCGGCATTGCCGTGGCCGGACCGGCCTGCGTCGATTCACGCTGACCCCGAACTCCCAGCGGGTGACGAAGACACGGCGGGTCCGACGACCACGGCGGGATCGATGACCGGGCCTCGTTGGACAACCACACCGGTCCGCCGCGGCCACCAGCCGGCGCGGAAGGCCGGCGCCTTAGTGGTTCTTGTTGATGGCGGCTGCGCGATATACGTCGAGCGGGGCGGCCGGACGCTGCTGTCGTTCACCGACGACCCCGCCGTACTGCAGCCGGCGGCGGATGCGTTGGCGCTGGCGGTTCGGGACGGCGCGCTCGGGCGGCTGTCGGTCGAGCGGGCCGACGGCGCCGCTGTCGTGGCCTCACCGTTGGGCGACGCGCTCGAGGCGGCCGGCTTCCGTCCCACGCCACGCGGGTTGCGGCTGCGCGGCTGACGGAGATAGACCGATGCCCGAGGGTGACACGGTCTGGCTGACCGCCCACCGGTTACATCAGGCGCTCGCCGGTCGAGAACTGACCCAGTTCGACCTTCGGGTTCCGCAGCACGCGACTGCGGATCTGCGCGGCCAGACGGTGCGCGAAGTCATTGCACGCGGCAAACACATCCTGCTTCGAACGAGCTCGAACCTGACCTTGCACACGCACTTGCGCATGGACGGATCATGGCGAATCGGACCCGCGGGCCGGCGCCCCCCGGGGCTGCCCGAGCACATGATGCGTATCTTGCTGGGCAACGCCCAATGGTGGGCTGCCGGCTATCGAGTACACGACGTTGCGCTGGTACGCACCTTTGAGGAAGGGTGGCTTGTGGGGCATCTCGGCCCCGACTTGCTCGGCCTGGACTGGGATTCCGCCGAAGCCGTCCGCCGGCTGCGCCAAGCCCCCGAGCAGGAGATCGGGTTAGCGCTCGTGGATCAGCGCAACCTCGCCGGCATCGGCAACATGTACAAGTCCGAGGCCCTATTCATCGAGCGGGTCAACCCGTGGACGACGGTCGGTCACGTCATCGACCTGGACCGTCTGGTCGGAACGGCGTTCCGGCTGTTGCGCATGAACCGGAGCCATCCGGAGCAGTCCACGACCGGGTTGATGGGCCGGGGCCAGGAGCACTGGGTCTATGAGCGCGCGAGCCAGCCGTGTCGGCGCTGCCGAACCCCCATCAGCAGAGCCGACCAGGGCCCGCCGCCGTACCAGCGAGGTACCTATTGGTGCCCGAGCTGCCAGCGCGCCTGAGGGCGATCCGGCGCCGAGAGGCGACAGGCGCCTGTCGGCATCGAGCGGCGAGACGCGTAGGGCCCGCGCTCAGCCAGCCGTATCGGGGGCCTTCGTCGCGTCCGTCGACGGGACGCCGGATGTGGCGCCCGATCCGTCGGCGTTAGCCTCGATGGCGGGTGTCGCCGGTGCGGAACCGACCGCGCTCGCGCCGGATTTCTCCGCGGCAAGCGAGGCCCGGATCTCCTCCAGGCGCGCCGAACCCTGCAGGTTCACTGTCTCCCTCTTGACCTCCATCATTCGGCCGGCGACCGAATTGCGGGCGAGGTCGGCCTGACCGAGCGCGGTCGCGTATCGCTGCTCGATCTTGTCGCGTACCTCATCGAGGGACGGCACGTTCGACGGGGCCGCCATCTCGCTCATCCGCTGCAGCGACGCCGACACCGTCTCCTGCATCTTCGCCTGATCCAGCTGGGTGAGCAGCTTCGTCCGTTGGGCCAGCTGCTCTTGAAGCATGCTTGCGTTGGCGTCGACCGCCTCCCGGGCCTGAGCGGCCGCCTGGATGGACTGGTCGTGCAGTGTCTTGAGGTCAGACACAGACTGCTCGGCGCTCACCAGCTGGTTCGCCAGCGCTTGAGCGGTTTCCTCGAACTCGGCAGCCTTCGCTTCATCGCCCTGCGACCGTGCCCTGTCAGCCAGTACGAGCGCCTGCCTGGCCTGCAACTGCAGCGTCTCCACCTGGTTGAGCTGGCGATCGAGCTTCATCTCCAGCTGTCGCTGGTTTCCGATGACCGTGGCGGCCTGCCTGGTCAGCTGAGCGTGCTGGCTCTGAGCCTCTTGGATGGCCTGCTGGATCTGGATTTTTGGATCGGCCCTCTCGTCCACCTTCGCGCCGAACCAGGACATGAAGTATTTCCATGCCTTGACGAACGGATTCGGTTTGGCCATCTGAACGCCTCCACGTGTCCACGTACTCGAGCGGGCGCCGCGGGCGCCTCCTTCTTCTATCGTGTCACGACATCCCGCCTGGCCGCAGGTTCGGCCGACGTCCACTGGGCGGGGTCAGCGGGAAAGCAGCGCGTGGAAGGGATCGACGGCGGCTTGCGCAGACGGCAGCCCCGCCATGAGGACCGCGACGTCGGCGGCAAGGCTCGCCTCTGTTCCCGGAGTCACCAGCAACGAGGACAACCAGCGCAGCACCGTATCCGCGCCGCCTCGATTAGACACGGTGAGTAGTTGCTCGATTGTGCCTCGCACTCGATGCCAGTTCGGGGCGGCATTGTCGATGCGGGCCAGCCGGACGACCGTGGCCGGTTCCCGCCGGGCCAGCGCCAGAAGAACCGGGTGCTGCGACAACGCGTCCGCGGTCAGGCGGAGGGCCTCGTCCAGGGGACGACCAGCGGCATGGCGGAGCAGCTCGTCGACCTCGTGGTCGAGCAAGGCGGCCAAGACCGCATCCCGAGTCCGGAAGTGGTTATACAGCGTCGCCTTGGCGACTCCCGCGGCAGTAGCGACCTGAGACATCGAAATCTTCGTGCCGCTGGCCTCGACTGATCGCCGCGCCCCAGCCAGCAGGGCAGCGCGACTCCGGCTCATGGCGTTCCCAGCGCGGGTTCGGGTACCAGCAGCCCGAACCGGTGGCGCGGAAGCCACTTCAGCTGGCCGTACGGTCGGGCGGAACAACACATCCCGAAGTAGATCGGAGCTCATTGTCGCCCCGTGCCGCACGGTGCCGGCTGAATCATGGCCCGGACGGTATCGCGCACCGATGATCGAATCCTGACGACGCGCGCGGGCTTGCTCGGGAATGCCTGGTCTCGCCAGAAGTGTGTCTGGCCTGGCTCGGGACTGCTCCGCTAGGCGGCGACGGTTGGCAGCGCCCGCATCTGCGGCGAGTCACTCGACTCGGGCCCGGGCGCAGCCGGAACGCGAGAAGCAGAGCCAGCGACGCTGCCGCCGAGCTTCTCCTCGCGGCGCAGCGTGTCGGTCACTTCGCGGAACAGCTCGGACAGCTCGACGTCGAGGGCCGTGCAGATCGCCGCCAGCAACTCCGACGACGGTTCCTTCTGCCCGCGCTCAACCTCCGAGAGATATCCCAGGCTCACCCGCGCGCTCGAGGACACCTCGCGCAACGTCCTGCGTTGGCGCAGCCGCAGCCCGCGCAGCGTCTCGCCGACCACCTTGCGTAACACGGTCATGATGCGAAACCCCCCTCACGGGCTTGTCCTGGCGCGATTGCGCCGGGAGATTGCTCCACCGTACGCGAGCGCTGGAACGCCATTACCGGCTCGCCCACACGTTTGCTCACAGCGAACGTAACGCTGTAATCGCCTCCCGACATTCCCGGCCCAGCAGGTCCACGGCGTCCGCGACCGCCGCGGCACGGATCGACGCCCGATCACCGTGGTACGACCGTTCGGCGACCGTCTCGCCGTGCGGCCCGACCAATGCGAGAAACACGGTTCCGACCGGCCGTCCGCCCTGTGGTTCCGGACCCGCCACCCCCGTCACGCCGAGGCCGTAAGTCGCTCCCAGCCGCCCGCGGACACCGTGGCTGAGCGCCAGGGCGACGTCCCGGTCGACCGGTCCGCGGGCCGCGAGCAGCTCGGCGGGCACTCCGACGAGCGTCGTCTTCAGGTCGGTCGCGTATACGACGATCCCGCCGCGCACCGTGCTGCTGGCGCCCGGAGTTCGCGTCAGCTCGGCGCACAGCAAGCCACCGGTGATTGATTCGGCAATCGCGACCGTCGCGCCGAGCTCGCGCAGATCCGCATGAAGCTGGGCGAGATCCGTCTCAGGCCTGGGCACGACGCAGCTTGAGGGCGCGACCGACATAATCGATGCCGGTGATTAAGGCCAGCACCACCGCAGCGAGCATGACGATCTCGGCGACGACATGGAGCCAGCCGGACAGAGGCAGCAGGTACAAGCCGATGGCCACGGTCTGCAGCATTGTCTTCACCTTGCCGCCACGGCTGGCCGGTATGACGCCGTGCCGGATGACCCAGAACCGCAGCACGGTCACGCCGGCTTCGCGGCCGAGCATCACCACCGTGATCCACCACGGCAAATCGCCGAGGATCGACAATCCGATCAACGCGGCCCCGACCAGCGCCTTGTCCGCAATCGGGTCGGCCAGCTTGCCGAACTCGGTGACGATGCCACGCCGGCGGGCGATTTCGCCGTCGAACCGGTCCGTAATGGACGCGATCGCGAAGACGACCGTTGCCAGGACACGCCATCCGGGCTGATGCCCGTCGCCGTGGAACAACGTGAGGACGAACACCGGAATCAACAGGATGCGCAGCGTGGTGAGCCCGTTGGCGACGTTCCAGGCCGACACCCGACGCGGCAGATCTACCAGCCGGTCGGCGGCGGTCGGGCGGACTGTCACGACTCGTCCTCTGGACAGGCGCGAGCCACCAGATCGGCTCCCTCGCTGGCGACGATCTGTGCGCGGACGGTGTCGCCTCGCCGTACGCCGCGGGGCGCGTCGACAACCCGAGTGGTTGCGTCGACGTGCGGGGCCTGGTGCGCCGCGGTGCCGACTAGCTCGCCGGAAGGTGCCACGGCGTCGACGAGAACGCGAACTGCCTCGCCGATCCGGTCCTCGGCCCGCTGGGTGACGAGCTCGTCGGCCAGATCTTGGATCCGGGCAACCCGCTTCGCGATCGTCTGTTCGTCGAGCTTGCCCGGCATCCGCGCAGCTTCGGTGCCGTCCTCGACCGAGTAACCGAATACGCCAATGACATCGAGCTGGGCGGCGGTCAGGAACCGCTCGAGCTCCTCGACGTCGGCGTCGGTCTCACCTGGAAAGCCAACGATCACGTTGCTGCGCGCACCGGCGTGTGGCGCGAGCTCACGGATGTGCCCAAGCAGGTCGAGGAAGTCCGCAGCTCCGCCGAAGCGCCGCATTCGGCGCAGTACGAGCCGGCTGGCGTGTTGGAACGACAGATCGAAGTACGGCGCCACGCCGAAGGTTGTGGCGATCGTCTCGATGAGAGTCGGGCGGAGTTCGGCTGGCTGCAGGTAGGTCACCCGGACCCGTTCGATGCCGTCGATCCCCGCCAACTGAGGCAGCAACGCTTCGAGCGCACGGGGGTTGCCGAGGTCCTTGCCGTAGGACGTCGAGTTCTCGCTGACCAGCACGAGTTCCCGAGCGCCCGTGGCGGCGAGCCAGCGGCCCTCGGCAAGTACGTCGTCAGCGGGTCGGGACACGAACGAGCCACGGAAGGAGGGAATCGCGCAGAACGCGCACCGCCGGTCGCATCCGGAGGCCAGCTTCAGGTATGCCACGGGTGACGCGTCAAGTCGTTGCCGGGCGCGGGGCACCCAGCCGTGCCCGCGGAACCCAATCTCGGCCGCGACTGCGGGTCGATCTACCGGGGAGACGGGCAATAGCCGGCGCCGGTCGACCGGCTGGTGCGAGGCTACGGGTCGGCCCGCGATGACGTCCTGCAGCCGATTGGCGATGTCGGGATAAGCATCGAAGCCGAGCACCGCGGACACTTCAGGGAGCGAATCCGCGAGCGTGCGGCCGTAACGATCGGCCAGGCAGCCAACCGCAACCACGGGGCGACCTACCTCCGTCGCCCCCAGCAGGGCATCAATCGAGTCCTTCTTCGCCGATGCCACGAAACCACACGTGTTCACCACGACAATGTCGGCGTCGCTATCGTCACTGGTGACCCGCCACCCTTCGGCGCGGAGCTGGCCGGCGAGCTCCTCCGAGTCGACCTCGTTGCGCGCGCAACCGAGCGTGACGAGCGCAGCGGAGGGCGACGCAGCGGCGGTTGGTGGCACGTTCGAAGGGTACCCGTGGTGGGGTCCCCGCTACTTGCTCGCGGCCGATAACGTAGCCCGCCGTGACTTGCGAGGACATCGTTACAGTGCGCCGCGCGCGCACGCCCGATGTGCCGGCGATCAAGTCCCTTGTTGATATCTACGCGGGTTCTGGACGGAAGTTGCTCGCCAAGGAGCTGGTCGCCCTCTACGAGGATGTGCCTGACTTCCGGGTAGCCGAGCTGGGTGGCGTGGTGATCGGCTGCGGCGCTTTGCACGTTTTGTGGGCTGACTTGGGCGAGATTCGCACGTTGGCGGTGCACCCGGACCACCGGGGGCACGGCTACGGCGACCTGCTGGTGAACGAGTTGATGGCGACGGCGCGCGACCTTGGGCTCGGCCGCCTGTTTGCGTTGACGTTCCACGTTGGCTTCTTCGCCCGGCACGGCTTCACCGAGATCGAAGGAACGCCAGTCGACCCGGACACCTACGACGCGCTGCGGCGCTCGTACGACCCGGGCGTCGCCGAGTTCCTGGGCCTCGAATACGTCAAGCCGAACACGCTCGGCAACGCGCGGATGATCCGCTATTTGTGACCGACGGCTGCGACCGCGCGGCGCACGGCATCGAGCGATGTGGCGACATCCTGGTCGTCCGTCGACCAGTTGCTGACCGAGATGCGGAGCACTGCGCGGTCTCGCCATCGGGAGCCGGACATCCAGACAGCGCCGTCCGCGATCAGCTCCCGGGCCACGGCTTCGGTTCGGGAGTCGCCACCGAATGACACGCAGACCTGGGTGTAGACGACATCATTGAGCACCTCGGCGGTATCGATCTGGCTGATGCCAGCAGCGAGCGCCTGGGCGTTCCCGACGAGCCGATCGACAAGCGCGGCGACTCCGGACCGGCCAAGCGACCGCAACGCGGCCCAGACCGGCACGCCCCGTGCGCGGCGTGACATCTCCGGCACCACGTCGAACGGGTCGGGCTCCGTCGCATGACGCATCAGGTAGGCCCCTCGGATTCCCATCGCCGCCCGCACCGCCTCGGGCTGGGCCACGACCGAGACGCCGCAGTCGTAGGGCACGTTGAGCGTCTTGTGGGCATCCGTCGCCCAGGAATCGGCCGTCTCGAGGCCGGGCACGAGAGAGCGCATCCGCGGCGAAGCGGCTGCCCAGAGCCCGAACGCCCCGTCGACGTGTACCCAGGCCGCGTGCTGGTGGGCGATCGCGGCCAGCTCCGCGATCGCATCGAATGCACCGGAATGCAGGTTGCCCGCCTGCAGGCAGACGATCGTGGGCCCCTCATCGTCGGCGAGCCGAGCCCGCATCGCATCCACCCGAACCCGGCCTTGCTCGTCCACCGGGACAACAGAGGGCGCGCCGAGGCCGAGATAGCGCAGTGCGATCACCAGCGATTCGTGCCGTTCGGCTCCGGCCAGCACTCGGATGCGCGGCGCGCCAGTCAGGCCGCGAGTCAGGTCATCCCATCCGACTCGGTCCAACAGGTGGTGCCGGGCGGCGGCGAGACCGGTGAAATTGGCCATCGTCGCGCCCGTCGTGAAGCCGACATCGCTGCCCGGCGGCAGGCCCAGCAGGTCGAGCAGCCAGACTCCGGCCACCTCCTCGACGGCGGCGGTACCCGGTGTCGCGATGCGCATGCCGGTGTTTTGATCCCACGCGCTGGTCAACCAATCCGCGGCGAGTGCCGCCGGGAGAGTGCCACCCATCACCCAGCCGTAGAAGCGACCGGACGGAATGGCGAGCAGCCCGGGCTCTACGGCATCTGCGAGCGCGTCCACCACCTCGGCCGGGTCGGCCGGATCATCCGGGAGCGACTCGCCCAGACGGGCGCGTATCGCGTCGGCGTCGGCCTGAAACGGGATGGGCCGATCGGGCAACGTATTGAGCCAGGAGCGTGCGTGTGACGCTGCCCGCTCCAGGGCGCTGGTGTAGTCACTGGGGTCGAGGGGCACGCGATCACTGTCCTCTCATTCGGCGTCGTTACCCAAGAGGCACCAGTGGTCCCGCGCGCCTCATCGATCACATCCGCCACACCCGTTACCGTTCGCCCCGACTGGAGGTGAGCACGATGAGCGCAGCGAGCGAGGCCCGCACTTCCGGCCGGGTCTTCGGGTGGTACGGCTCCGCTTCAAAGCGTGCCGGCCGGTACATCGGACGGCACCGTAACCATCTGCGCGCGGCGCTGACCTGGCACCGCGCGTGGTATGCCCCTCGGCACTGTCCCAGCTGAGGGTTATACCGGCTCGACCCGCTCGATCTCGTCGCCGTTCGCGGCGACGAGGTCGTCTGCGGATCCTCCGCTTCGCAACGCATATATCAAACCGGCCAACTCGTCGGATTTGACGAGGACGTCCCGTGCCTTGGACCCTTCCGACGGTCCGACGATGCCGCGAGACTCCATCAGGTCCATGAGCCGGCCGGCCTTGGCAAACCCGACTCGCAGTTTGCGCTGCAACATCGACGTCGAGCCGAACTGCGTCGACACCACGAGTTCGACCGCCGCCAGCAGCAACTCGAGGTCGGCTCCGATGTCTTCGTCGATCTCCTTCTTGGCCGCCTGCGCGACCGTAACGTCCTCGCGATAGCTGGGTGCCAGTTGTTGTTTGCAGTGGTCGACTATCGCCCGGATTTCCGGGTCGGTCACGAACGCGCCTTGGATGCGCGCGGGCTTCGATGCGCCCATCGGCAAGAACAGGCCGTCGCCCTTGCCGAGCAGCTTCTCCGCGCCCGGCTGGTCGAGGATTACCCGCGAGTCAGCGAGCGACGAGGTCTTGAAACCCAGCCGGGACGGCACATTGGCCTTGATCAGACCGGTGACGACGTCGACCGAGGGTCGCTGGGTGGCGATCACGAGCTGGATCCCTGCCGCCCGGGCGAGCTGGGTTATTCGGACTACGGCGTCCTCGACATCTCGCGGAGCGATCATCATGAGATCGGCCAGCTCGTCGATAATGACGAGCAGGTACGGATAGGTCGTATACACACGCTCCGACCCGGGCGGCGTCACCAGCTCACCGGCCCGGACCTTGCGGTTGAAGTCGTCGATGTGCCGGACCCCGGACGCCTCCATGTCCTCGTAGCGCAAATCCATTTCGCGAACGACCCAGCCCAGCGCGTCGGCGGCCTTCTTCGGGCTGGTGATCACTTGAGTGACCAGGTGCGGAATGCCTTGGTAGGCCGCGAATTCCACCCGCTTGGGGTCGATGAGCACCATCCGAACCTGGTCCGGCGTAGCTCGGGTGAGCACCGACAGGATCAGGGAGTTGATGCAGCTCGACTTGCCGGCACCGGTCGCGCCCGCGACCAGCAGGTGCGGCATCCGAGTCAGGTTGGCTACGACGAAGCCACCCTCGACGTCCTTGCCCAAAGCGACGAGCATGGGGTGCTGATCACGCTGCGCGACGGTCGACCGGAGCACGTCGCCGAGCATGACGACCTCAGGATCGGCGTTGGGGATCTCGACGCCTACCGCGCTCTTGCCCGGGATCGGGCTGATGATCCGAACGTCTGGACTCTTCACGGCGTAGGCAATGTTCCGGGTGAGCTGGGTGATGCGCTCGACCTTGACCCCGGCTCCCAAGGTCACCTCGTATCGAGTCACGGTCGGGCCTCGACTGAACCCAGTGACGGCGCAGTCGACGCCGAACTCGGCGAACACCTGCTGGACTGCCGCGATGACCTCGTCGTTCGCCTGCGTGTGTTGCAGGTGGGGCTGGCCGGTACGCAGCTCCTTGAGGGACGGCAAGGTGTACATGCCTGCGCCGCCACTGAGCTCCAACTGGATCGGACGGCTGATCGGGGGCTGATCGGGCTCGGTCGCCGACCGGCTCGGCCGGGACCGGCGCGCGCGCACCGGAGGGCTTGGCTCCGGTGAGGTCTCGGAAGCATCCGGCCCAACTGCGATGACGGGGATCGGGCCGGTGCCCGCATCGTCGACACCGAGGACCGCGCCGCGATTTGCCGTTCCGCGCGACCGCGTCTTTGGTCGCCACCGAATCAGTGCCCACGCTTGGTGGACCAGCTGAGCGAGCGGGGTCGCCGTCAGAACCAGGATGCCGAAGCCGCCGAGCAAGAACAGCAGCGGAACGGCGACGACCGCGGACAGACCGCGCTCCACGGGGGTCGCGACCCCTGCTCCGATCAGGCCGCCCGACACCGAACGCCCGGACCGGGACGTCGGCGAGTCAGACCACAGGTGGAGCAGGCCGAGAACCGCAGCACTCAGCGTCACCGTGCCGACAAGCAACCGGCCCCTCTGCCCGGGGATCGGCACCTGCCGGAGCATGTGGATGCCGAGTAGGAACAGAGCGATCGGCAAGGCGAGCGCGCCGTTGCCCACGAACAGCCGCAGCAACTCGGTCAGCCCGACTCCGACCGGTCCCGCGGCGTCGAACCAGACCGCGATAGAGCTCACCAAGCCCAGCGCGATGATACCGAGCGCGGCACCGTCTCGCCGGTGCGCAGCATCCAGCTCGCGGGCCGAGGCCGCGTTCCGTCCAATCGCGCGAGCCGCGGCGCCAACCCCGCGGGCCACGGTGCGCCAGAGCAGCAGCACGCCGCTGATCGCGAGTGAGCGGGGAGGTCCGGCCGAAGCCGACGATCGACGCCGAGGCGCATCGCCAGTGCGGCCCGACCGCTGGCGGGATCGAGTTCCGGACGCTGCCACCGGGCAACCCTAACGCTGAACTCGACGGTGACCGGGGAGCTTGCGGCGGTGTCGGCGACCAGGATGGGCTTCCGACCGTCTTCGGTTTCCGGACCGGGACGCGGTCTGCCGTCGACCGCGGTTGGGAGCCTGTGCTAGAGCCCAGCCGCGGCGAGATCCTCGCCGAGTTGCGCGATCTCCCGCTCCGTCGCATCGACGAGGGGGGGCCTGACCGGCCCGACCGGTCGCCCTCGCAAGGCCAGCCCGGCCTTGACCAGGATGGTGCCCTGGGTGCGGAAGATCCCGGTGTAAATAGGCAGCAGCGCTCGGTGCCGTCGTCTCGCCTCGGCGATATCGCCGCTCTCATACGCGTCGATCATCGCCTTCGTTCCGGCGCCGCTGAAGTGCGTGGATGTGCCGATGACACCCACCCCGCCGATACTGAGCAGCGGGAGCGTGATCGCGTCGTCGCCCGAGTAGTAGGCGAGATCTGTCTCGGCCATCACCCGGCCACTCGCGGTCAAGTCGCCTTTGGCGTCCTTGACCGCCACGATGCGCTCGTGTGCGGCCAACGCAAGCATCGTCTCGGGCTGGATCGGTGTGCCGGTGCGGCCCGGAATGTCATACAGCACGACTGGCAATTCGCTCGCATCAGCAACCGCTCGGAAGTGCGCCAGCAACCCTGCCTGCGGCGGCTTCGAGTAGTACGGCGTCACGACAAGGAGCGCGTCGGCGCCAGCCTTGGCGGCCTGATCGGCCAGCTGGATCGTGTGCGTCGTGTCGAAGGTTCCGACGCCGGCGACGACAAGAGCCCGCCCGTCAACTGCGTCGACTACGGCTCGGACGAGGTCCGCCTTCTCGGCATCCGATGTGGTGGGCGCCTCGCCCGTCGTGCCGTTGATCACCAACGCGTCGTTGCGCTGCTCGGTTACCAGATATTCGGCCAGGTCGGCGGCAGCAGCGAGGTCGAGCGACCGGTTGCGGTCGAAGGGCGTGACCATCGCGGTGAGCAGCCGTCCTACTGGGCGGCGCGGGTCCGAGCCCGCTCGGGACACCATGCTGCGAAGCTACCGCGTCGGCTCGCGCCACGGCACCCGGGCAGCGCGGCAACCTAGCGGGCGCGCCATCACGTCTTTGCGGTCAGTAACTCGCCGGACGGGAGAATGTGATGCGCGCAGGGTCGCTGTCGTGATCAGCGGATTGATGATCATCGCCGGCACAGGCTGTACCAGTGGATCCAGCAACGAATCCTCCGCCGGCAATCACGGTGGTGCTGTCGGCCAAGGGCCGCCGGCGCCGCGCCAGCGGTCGCCCTTCCGAGCACACCCCGGACAGCCCCCCGCGGCCGGCCGACTCCACCCGATCAATCCATCGTGCGCACAGCGGACATCACCGTGCTCGTGCGGGACGTGACGTCACCCGGCAAGCCGAACGGGCCCGGGCCGTGGCGATCGCCGCGCAGGGCGTGGTTGCCAAAGACGATCGTGCCGGGAACGGCCGAACGACGTCGGCCGATCTCGTGCTGAAAGTGCCGACCGCGAGCAGCGACCGGGTGCTGGACCAACGCGCGAGTTTGGGACAGGCCGGAAGCCGGGACATGTCCAGCACGGACGTCCGCCAGACCGTTGCGGATGTCAACTCGCGGGTCGCCAGCATGCGTGCTGCCATTGCTCGACTTCGCGGCCTGTACGCGCGGGGCTGGCACCGTCGCCGAGGTCCTCGCGGTGGAAGCGCAGCTGTCCCAATGGGAGGCGGACCTCGAAGGACTGGAGGCTCAGCAGCGCTCGTTGGCCGATCAGACCGCACTGGCGGCGATCACCGTGCATCTTCGGCCTGCCGCGGTCGCACCGAAGCCGACTCACCGGGCAGGCGGGGTGGTCCAAGACCTACAACGCGGGTGGGCAGCGCTGACCGCGACGGCCAGCTGGCTGCTCGCCGTCGTGTCGACCGCGCTGCCGTTCCTGGCGATAGGCGCGCTGCTGGTGATCGTGACGATCTACCGCAGGCGCCTCCGGCGGGGCAGTGCGCCCCCCGAGCGGGATGCTCCCGCAGCTAGCCCTCGCTGACCAGCGGCGACGACGCGATCTCCGTCCCGTCCGGAAGTGTGGTGATCTCGAAGTCCGCAAACACATTGGGGGCCACCCGGCGCAGTTCGCGTAGGCAGGCGATCGCGAGCCCCCGGATCTCGATGTCGGCGTGTTCGGATGCGCGCATAGCGACGAAGTGCCGCCACGCCCGATAGTTGCCGGTCACCACGATGCGGGTCTCGGTGGCGTTCGGCAGGACGGCCCGAGCGGCCTGCCGAGCTTGCTTGCGGCGCAACGTCGCCTGCTCGACGTCGGCGAATCGCTTTTCCAATCCTTCGAGCAGCTCGGTGTACGCGTGCACGGCCGAGTCCGTGGCGGCGACGAATTTCGCGTGCAACTCGGGATCCTCGGCGATCACGTCCGGTTCCACCATCGCGGCGTCGCGTTCCGGAACGTATCGCTGGGACAGCTGCGAGTAAGAGAAGTGCCGGTGCCGGATCAGCTCGTGGGTGAGCGATCGGGACACACCCATGACGTAGAACGTCACGCTGCCGTGTTCGAGCACCGACAGGTGACCTACCTCCAAGATGTGCCGGAGATACCCGGCGTTCGTCGCCGTAGCCGGATTGGGCTTCTTCCACGACTGGTAGCACGCCCGGCCGGCGAACTCGGCGAGCGCTTCGCCACCGGTGGCATCGGTATCCCACGGAACCTCGGCGGGCGGCTCGAAGTGTGTCCAGGCGATCACCTGAACCGAGGGGGCGACGATGTCGGGCACGCAACGACTCCTGGTTTGGGAACACACGGACACCGATAACAGCCCTGGCGTCCTTGCGCCGCCAGCCTATCCGCAGGTGCTTTGACTCAGAGCGTTCGGCTCGCCGGCCGGGACGCGTTATCGTCATTCCGAATCCGACGCCATTATGCCGTTGCCATAACGTCATAATGATGTCATAGTGACGTCATGCAGCTTCCGGAATACACCCAGCGCGTCCACGACCAGCTACACGCGGCTGCGGCACTTGGCGACGAACGCACTCAGCAGATTGCGAGCGGCCTCGCCGGCGCCGCCGACACGGCCGTGCGGCTGGCCCTCGTGTCCGCGGTCTCCGCCGCGGCAGACGAGATCACCGCTGCCCTCGCCGAGGCCGAGATCCCTGGCACACCGTCCGTCCGGGTCACCTTGGACGGCGACGACTTGCGGGTCTCGGTGGCGACCCTTCCCACGACGCAGGAGCCGGTGGGCCCGGCCGACGACGGCGACGCCACCGCCCGTATCTCACTGCGGCTGTCCGACGCGCTCAAGACCGAGATCGAGCAGGCCGCCGCAGACGGCAACGTGTCGGTCAACACCTGGCTCGTGCGGGCGGCGAGGGCTGCCCTCTCCGGGCCCCGAAGCCGCCAGCCCTGGGGCGACCCGTGGCCACCGAGGCGAGGCTCGCACCGCATTACTGGCTGGGTCACCGGATGACCAGTCACGCCCTGTCACAAGGAGATCCGATGAACACCCCTTCCGGCGCCATCCACCGCGCGTTCCCCGTCACCGGGCCAATCCGCCTCGATGTCAAGGTCGGCCTCGGTTCGGTCACGGTCCATGCGCGTGAGGATCTGACCGAGCCCGTCGTCACAGTGAGCCCGCGGCGGCCGCAGTCCGACTCCGATCTGGCCGATCGCATCCGGATCGACATGCACGGATCGACGCTGGTCGTTCACGCGGCCAAGCTCGGAGGCGTTTTCGAGCTGATCGGCGGCGGGATGAGCCGCGCCGCCGTGGACGTCGACGTGGTGGTGCCCTCCGGGACGTCGACCAAGATCGTCAGCTACGGCGCCGATGTCGTCGTCGAAGGTCGGACCGGCAATACGGACATCGCCGCGGGATCGAGTCGTACCGAGCTCGATTACGTCGACGGCGATCTCCGGTTGCGATATGGCAGCGGTCCAGCGCGGGTGGCCAAGGTCTCGGGCACCGCGGAGATCAAGTCCGGGTCCGGAACCGTCCGGCTCGGAGACCTGGGCCATCGGCTCGTCATGGCGTGCGGCAGTGGCAACCTCGAGGTCGACGTCGCGCACGGTCCGGTGTCGTTGCGCGCCGGCTCGGGTCAGGCGGACATCGCCATTGCTGAAGGGGACGTCGATCTGGTGACCGGATCGGGCGGCCTGACCGTCGGGCTCCGCTCCGGTCAGGTTGCGCGGCTCGACGTCACGACCGGCAGCGGCCAGCTGATCTCCGACCTACCGGTCGAGGACAGCGCGCCCGCATCCAGCCGGCCGATCACGATTCGCGCGCGCACCGGCAGCGGCGACGTGCGGATCACCCGCGCCGCGAGCTGACGGCGCGCACCGAGCGGCGGAGCGGGGCAGCCAGATCGCCGCGCTCGCCGACGACGACGTCGTCCAGCTCGAGCCACTCAGCCGTGCGGCGCAGCTCGGCGGCGAGCGGACCGGCGACCGCCTCCGGCTCGACACCAGCCTCGGCAAAAGCGCCCGGCACCAGCAGCACGCCCGCCTGACGGTCGGACTTCAGGTCGACCCGGGCGACCAGCGCCTCGTCGAGCAGGAACGGCAGCACGTAGTAGCCATGAACCCGAGCGGTCGCCGGCGTATAGATCTCGATGCGGTACCGGAAGCCGAACAGTCGCAAGGTTCGCTCCCGATACCAGATGAGCGAGTCGAACGGGCTCAGCAGCGCCTGCGCCTGCACCGACCGCGGGCGCCGCGCTGCCGGCCACAGGTAGCCGGGTGCGCGCCAGCCGTCGACGGCGACCGGGACGAGGTCGCCCGCCTCTACCAGCTCGGCGACCCGCAGCTTCGACTCCGCCCTCGGCAGCCGGAAGTAATCTCCGAGGTCGGGCTCCGTCGCCACCCCGAGGGCCTGCGCCGCCGCCAGCACAAGCTGACGCTGGGCCTCCTCGATGGACGGCGTCGGGGTTGCCAGGACCGCGGCGGGGATCACCCGTTCGGTGAGGTCGTACAGCCGCTCGAAGTTGACCCGCCGGGCCGCAGTGACCCGACCCGCCCAGAACAGATACTCCAACGCCACTTTGCCGTCGTGCCAGTTCCACATCTGCCCTGGCTCGCGGGCCGGGCGCTCGACGCCGGTCTGTGCGGCCCGGATGGGTCCGCGCTCGGCGACAAGCTCGAACACCCGCTCGACCAGATCTGGGAAGTCCTGAGCGATGCGGACCATGCGGCCCCAGGCGTCGGTGCCGGCACGGGCCATCCGCCACCGCAGGTGCGGCTGCAGGCGGATCGGAATCAGCGAGGCCTCGTGGCCCCAGTACTCGAACAACTCGCGCCGGATCGGCCCGGCCGTATGCGCCGCGAGCCGGTCCAGAACCTCCCGGGGATAGGGGCCCAGTCGGGCGAATAGCGGCAGGTAGTGCGACCGGCTGAACACGTTCACCGAGTCGAGCTGAAGCAGCCCGACTTGTTCGATCACGCGCCGAACCTGGCGGGTGCCGATCCGGCCCGTTGGGCGTGGCTGCGCGAAACCCTGCGCGGCTAGCGCAATACGCCGAGCTTCCTCGGCCGTCAGGCGCTCGTTAGCCGGCGCGGTGGCGATCGGCGAATCGGCGAGGCGGGCCACGCCGAGGACTCTACGGACGGCGGCGGACAACAAAACGGCTGGCGGCGTCGGCGAGACGTGTCACGATGGCTGGATGTTGGAGCAGGCCATCACCAGCATCGGTAATGCGGTGGGCGCCTGGCTCTACGTCATCGCCGGAGGCCTGGCGTTCGCTGAGGCGGCGATCCTCATCGGAATGGTGTTGCCGGGTGAGACCGGCCTCCTCGTGGCTGGCGTGTTCTGTCAGCGCGGCGTTCTCACGCTATGGGTCATGATCCCGGTCGCGATCATTTGCGCGATCGCCGGAGACACCGTCGGCTTCGAGTTCGGACGGAAGTACGGGCCGCCGCTGCGCCGGTCCCGGCTCGGCCTGTGGGTCGGTGACGGACGGTGGTCCACTGTCGATGAGTTCCTGCACCGCCATGGCGGCAAGGCCATCTTCCTCGGCCGGCTCACCGCCGTCTTGCGGGCGCTGGTGCCATCGATGGCCGGAATGAGCGGCATGCACTATCCGACGTTCCTGCGCTGGAACGCCGCGGGCGGGATCTTGTGGGGCGCCGGTTGCGTCCTCCTCGGGTTAGCCTTCTCTTCCGCCCTCTCTACGGTGAGCCGCTATCTCACGTGGGCACCGTTCGCCGCAATCGCGTTTGTGATCGGCATCGTGATTGCCCTGCACGCTCGCCGGCGCCGCAAGGAGGCCGTCGAGAAGGTTTCCATGACGCCCGAATGACCCAGCGGGCATTCCCTTCGGTGGAGTCATTACGGTGACGGCGTGGACTCGGCTGCCCTCCTCCTCGAGGCATTTGGACGCATTCGCGCGCTCGTCCCCGAAATCGTCGACGGGCTGAGCTCGGAACAGCTGGCGTGGCGACCGCAGAATCAGGCCAACTCGATCGGCTGGCTCGTCTGGCATCAAAGCCGGGTGCACGACGATCACATTGCCGACGTGGCCGGACTCGACCAGGTCTGGATGCGCGATGGCTGGTACGACCGGTTCGGCCTCGACCTCCCGCCGCGGGACATCGGGTACGGCCACCGACCGGACTCGGTCGTCAAGGTTCGGGTCACGGCGGAACGGCTTGTCGGGTATGACGCTGCCGTCGCTGCTCAGACCGAGCGCTACGTGGCCCAGCTCGAACCCGGAGACCTGGACCGCGTGGTGGATGAGACATGGACGCCGGTGGTGACGCTCGGCGTTCGGGTGGTGAGCGTGATCTCCGACTGCCTGCAACACCTCGGTCAGGCAGGCTATGTACGCGGGCTCGGGTAGGCGTCTGCGCCGGGGACAGCGCGGGGTGCGCGGTCAGGCGGTGGCGGTACTAGTGCGAACTCGCACGTGTCGCGACACCAGAAGCGGGTGGATCAATGACTCCAGCTGCCCTGATGGACTGACGTCCATCTCGGCGGCAAGGCGAGTGCGAAATGACCGGTACTCGCGAACGGCGTCGAGATAGTTCCCATCGGCGATATGCACGCGGATGAGCGCGCGTTGGGCACTTTCCCGCAATGGCTCGATCGCGACCGCCGCTAGGGCAGCCTCTAACGCGCTCCTGGTATCACCGACAGAGACCAATTGCTCGGCCAGCGATTCCAGCGCCCGTAGCCGAAGTTGGGCCAACCGGGATCGTTCATAAAGCACCCAGTCGTCATACCAGCCTGGCAGTAGATCTCCCCGCTGCAGGATAGCTACCGCTCGCCCAAGCTGCCGCTTGTCAAATGTCGCGTCAGGTCCAACTACCCAACGCACAGCCGACAGAAACTCGTGCACATCGAGACGAACATCCTCGGCAAGGGCGAGCCGGGTGCGGCTGTGCAGCAGCAATCCGGGTATCGCGTGTTCGACGTGCCATACCGCGGCCCGCAGGTTGCCCATTGCGCGGGCATCCGTGCTGTCGGGCCAGAGGATCCCGGCGACATAGCTCCGGGATCGCACCCCATAGAGGGCGAGGACGGCGAGCATCCGCTGCTCCCGCAAGCCGAGCATTACCTGACCATCCTGGCCGCACAACGTCCACCGTTCGAACAGGTGTAGCTCCCAGCGCGGCGACGACGGGGATAGCTGGACGTCGCGAATCGGCGCGTGTTGCGGGCTCTCTCGTCGCGCTGTCGCCATCGCTGTCCCCCAACCGTGCGGAAGCGCTCACGTGTGCCGACTACGGACTGTGGTGAGCCGCGCCGCTCGCGTCAACCACGCTTCACGTGCCATTCCTCTATGTCAAGAGCGAGCGGTGGCTGAGTAGATACACATTAGCGAAACATATCGGGCGGCCATAACCGGGGAGTGACGAGGTCACCGATCCATCGTTGCTAGCCAACGTCGCACCGCGTCAATGACCTCGTCCGGATTCCGAGCAATGGCATAGCTCGTTTCAGCCGCAGGATCGTCCCCAGCACCGAAAATGACCCTTGCCCGAAACCCGTTTGCCGCGCCGGCTTCGTGCCAGACCCGGATAACGAGTACTCCATTTTCGCCGGCTTGACCCATGGTCACCAGCCGAGCCTCGCACTGACCCATTCGTTGGTAATCGCACCTACCTCCTGCGTGGCGAGTGTGCAGCAGGCCGTACAGCCGTATGGAGTAGATAACGATGCGATAACGGTCGAGTAACGCAGCACTTGGCTTACTGATCCCACACAGATCGATCCATCGATGTCCAGGGAGGGGGTGACCGACATGCAAACGGAGCTGACACTCAGCGAGCTGGCCGTCCAGCAAGCCGAACTGCTGCCAGAACGGGAGACGTTGTTCTTCGACTACAACTGGGCAAACGTCTACGCCACGAACACGGCTTTGGCAGTGAACGCGTATGCCTTCTACTCGAACGCGTACGCCGACGCCTACCAGAAGATCGTGATCTCGCAGCACTAACGGCCACCGATCGTGCGGGCCCCCGGGCCCGCACGATCGCCGGAGGGAGGTGAATCGGCGTGCAAGAGCAACCGGTACTGCATGTCGACGAACTCGATCGGCAGTACCTGGAGCTTCTCCCGGCCCGGGAGACGCTCTTCTTCGACATCAACATCGCTCCAGTGATCGGCGTGAATGTCGCCCTGGCTGTGAACGCATTCACTTTCGGCTCGAATGCGACGGCCTTTGCCGGGCAGAATCTCTTCGCATTCCAGCACTGATCTGGGGCACGACCTGGACAGAGGTGGGCGCGCCGAGACCGGTGCGCCCATCGCCATCTGGGCCGTCCATATCGGTCTTGAGTCAGGGGAGACATGAGCACGGAGGCACCGCCCAGGCCGGCAGCCCGCTGGCGTCGCGTGGCGGGTCTAGACGTGCTCGGCCAGGCCCAGGGATCTGGCCTGCGTGAGCCGAGCTACCTGATCAGGCGCGCCGATGGTCAGGTCGTGCAGTTGTCGGAGTTGCTGCACGTCGTCGTACGCGAGGTCTCGGCGGATCGCGACGCAGCGCGGGTCGCGGAGGCCGTTAGCGCCGCGTACGGCAAGACGCTGAGCGTCGAAGGACTGACTCTGCTGGCGAGCAAGCTCGAACCGCTCGGGCTGATCGAGGACGCCTCGAAGCCACCGGCTCAGGCTCGCGGCAACGTACCCCGGGCGAATCCGGTGCTGTCGTTGCGCCTGCGTGGCACCGTGCTGCCGGCGCGCGGCACTCGCGCGGTCGCCCGGGTGCTGGCTCCACTGTTCTTCCCGCCGGTGGTTGTCGTCGCGCTTGCTGCGTTCGTCGCCCTGGACATCACGCTCATGCGGCAGGCGAGCCTAGTTGACGCGCTCGGCCAGGTTCTCGCGACACCGGTGTTCTTGCTGGGTCTACTGATCATTCTCACTGGCGGTGCACTGATACACGAGATGGGCCATGCTGCCGCATGTCACTACGGTGGCGCTCGGCCCGGTGTCATTGGCGCAGGCATCTACCTGGTCTTCCCGGCGTTCTTCACCAACGTCACCGACTCGTATCGGCTCGGGCGCGCGGGACGGCTACGCACCGACCTCGGCGGCCTCTACTTCAACGTCTGGTGCGTGCTGGTGTTGGGCGGCTCGTTCCTGATCACTGGCAATGGGCTCTTCCTGCTGGCCCTTTTGCTTATGCAAATCGAGATGATCCAGCAACTCATTCCGACGGTGCGCTTCGACGGTTACTTCGTGCTCGCCGACCTGGCGGGCGTCCCGGACTTGTTCGCCCGGGTCCGTCCGGTGTTGCTGAGCCTGCTGCCCGGACGTCCCACCGATCCGCGCGTCACCGAGCTCCGCCCTCACACGCGCCGAATCGTGACTGGGTGGGTGCTCGTAGTCGTGCCGACTCTGGCGCTCGGGTTCGGCTGGCTCCTCTACCACCTTCCTTACCTTCTTGAGCGCACCGGATCGGCAGTCATCGCTCGGGGTCAAGCGATTGGCGAAGCGTGGAGCGCGCATCAATACGCCGCGGTGATTCTCGGCGCCCTTTCCATAGTTCTGCTCATGCTTCCAACCCTCGGGCTGTTGCTGTTGGGCCGGAGTTTGGCCCTCCTCGGCCTCCGCTATGTCGCCCGCCCAGTTGCCAGGCGGCGCGCACGGTCGAACAATGCGGTCGAGGGAGTAGCAAATCATGTGCCAGCCGCGCCCACAGGAGACGATATGACTTCGGACATTCGGCGGGAGGCCGATTCCGCTACCTCGCATGAGTCGAAGGCGGAACCGCCGCCACCGCTCGAACCGATTCGACCACCAGACTCGCTAACGGCCGCCGCGTTCACGGACGACGCGATGCTCGGATCCAAGAATGGTCCCGCGCCAGAACACGGCTGGCGGCGCGCCGTATACAGCGCAACATCCGGCGCAGTAAACCCCGGCCCCAGCGCGGCGGAACGAAACCGCGCGGCCGTTCTGGAGCGAGTCACGGCGCCGATCAACGGATCACGACGGGTCGTCGTCATTAGTCGCAAGGGCGGCGTCGGCAAAACGACGATCACGCTCGCGCTGGGCAGTACCTTCGCGATGATGCGGGGCGACCGAGTCGTCGCCTTGGACGCCAATCCCGATGCCGGCAATCTCGCCCATCGAGTTGCCCGGCCGAGCCCACGTACGATCACCGATGTCCTCAACGAAATGGAGCTCATTACGAGCTACTCCGATCTGCGCCGTTTCACTGCGCAGGCGCCGGACTCGCGCCTCGAAGTACTGGCCTCCGATGACGACCCGCGCATTGGGCTGGCGCTGAACCGGCAGGCCTATCACCGAGTGATCGAGCTGCTCGATCACTACTACAACCTCATTGTCATCGACACCGGCACGGGAATCCTGGACAGCGCGAACCAGGGACTGCTGGCCGACGCCGATCAGCTCGTCCTGGTCCTCAAGCCCGCACTCGACGGCGCTCGGGCGGCGGCGCTGACCTTGGACTGGCTCGCCGAGCATGGCTACGGCGAGCTGGTGGCTCGCGCGGTCGTCGTGATAAACGGCACTCGAAAGGGAACCGGCATTCCGTTGGACCGCGTCGCGGATCATTTTTCCCGGCGTTGCGCGAAAGTCGTGACCGTCCCCTCCGATCCCTCACTGGAGAATGGCGCTCAGACATCGCTGTCCGCATTGCAGCCGGCAACCCGTGATGCCTTGGTCGAGCTGGCCGCCGCCGTGGCCGACCATTTCGCGACACACGATGTCCTTAGGGGCTTCGATGTCGCGAGAATCGAGTCATGATCCGCTAGCATCGCGCCGTGCTACGCATAGCAGGAATAACTCTAGCCGTCGCTGCCGCCATCGTGACGATCACCAGCAGCAGTGCCGCCGGGGCCGACGGGCCGGCTCGGACTGACGTAGAAAGCGCATCGTCGGCGATTCCGGGCGCGCCTGGCGCGACCGCCCAGGACGAGTCGATCCGGTATCGCCGAGTCAACGCGCGCACCGTCCGCGCGGATTCGGTTGCGACGGCGATGTCGTCTTGCGATGGCTGCACTGCGTCGACAGTGACGCTGCAATTCATCTACGCGCGAAATGTCCGAACGCTGACCGCCAATAATGTGGCGGTCGCATGGTCAAGCTGCACGAACTGCAGTGCTACGGCACTGTCCCTGCAGGTCGTGATCGCTCATCACGCCGGAACAGTCACCGCCGGAAACCGGTCACTTTCCTTGAACGTCGTGTGCGCGGGTTGCAACAGCAGCGCCGCGGCGATCCAAATCGTTATCGTTACTCCCTCCCACCGCGAGCCGTCTCAGGCCGCGCTAGCTCGCAGCGAAGATTTCCGGGCCGAGCTATTGGCCGAACTGCACGCCCTGCCCCTGTCGCGCGCTCGGTCGGCCGTGCCGGCCACCCCTAACGGACGTGCCGCTTCGACAACCGCACCCGTGCCGCCGAGCATGGTGAACACCACCGAACAGATCCAAACGATCCTCGCCCGGGATCTGGGAGCAACCTCGGCCCGACACGACATCCAGTTGCGCATCCAGTAAGTCCGAATAACCCCCAGCTCCCCGACGCGGAGAATATCGTCCTGTCGGGCGTTTCGGCCTAGGTTGCCACCGCGCGAGCGTTCGCACTATCCATCTGGCATAAAGTCGTCGGGTGGCCGAGGTCAGCGTGCGTCCCGCCCGTAGCGACGACGCGGCGGAGATCGCGCGTATCCAGGTCGATACCTGGCGGACCGGGTATCGGGATCTGCTCCCAGCACCGATCATCGAGTCCTTGTCGGCTGAGGCAGTGCGGCCGGCTTGGACGGAGGCGGTCGAAGCTCCCCCCACCGACCAGCATCATGTTCTTGTCGCGCAGGAACAGCAGTGGCTGGTCGGATTCACGGCAGTCGCCCCGGTAGACAGCGACGAAGATGGTATTGCCGACGTGTCGCACACCGCACAGATCGCGCCGCTCCTCGTCGAGCCTCGGTGGGGCCGCCGCGGGCATGGCTCGCGGCTGCTGGCTGCCGCAGTCGATCACGCACGGGCCGACGGATTCACCCGGCTGATCACCTGGGTGCCCGCTGGCGACGGTGCCTCCCTGTCGTTCTACCGGTCCGCTGGCTGGGACACCGATGGCTACGCCCGGGTTCTCGATACCGGGGCCGGTGAGATGCGCGAGATACGCCTGCACGTCGACCTGGAGCAAGCCGCGTGACGTTCACCGGAATTCCTGTCGCTGCCCTGGATTTCTACGAGGACCTCGAGGCTGACAACAGCAAGTCGTTCTGGACCGCCCACAAGCAGATCTATGAGGAGGCCGTGCGAACGCCCTTGGAGGCGCTCGCCGCGGAACTCGAGCCTGAGTTCGGCTCACCGAAGCTGTTCCGCCCCTATCGGGACGTCCGATTCGCCAAAGACAAGACACCGTACAAGACGCAGCAGGGCGTGTGGTTCGCTGAATCGGCCCGCTATGTCGCGGTTGGAGCGGCCGGACTGTTCATCGCCGGCGGCTACTGGGGAACGGCGAGCGATCAGGTGGGACGCTTGCGTCGAGCCGTCGACGACGACCTTGCGGGCGGGCAGCTCGAGAAGATCATCGATAAGACGCGCAGGGCGGGATTCGAGATCGGTGGCGAACAGATCGCTCGCGTACCGCCCGGCTTCCCGAAAGATCATCCGCGGGCGGCTCTGCTCCGCTACAAATCGCTGACGGCCCACCGACAATTGGGCTGCCCGCCGTGGCTGAGTACCCGCCAGGCCCGAACCGAGATCGTCAAGTCACTCCGGAAACTCGGGCCGCTGTCCGACTGGCTGGCTGCCCATGTCGGGCCGTCGGACGAGCACCGGTCACGGTGACTCGCGGGCGATGGCCGTCCGCATGGCCGCACGGGCGCGACGGCGGTCGCCTGCGACGTCGTAGGCCACGGCGAGCCGATACCACCGACGCCAGTCGGCCGGTGCGTTCTCCAGGTCGTGACGACGCCGCTCGAACAGTGCGTCGGCAGCTTGCCGGTCGACCCTACCCGACGGTCGTCGCGGTAGCTCTGGTTCAGGCGGCTCGCCCTCGGCGTCAAGGCGACGGGCTAATCGTTGGGTTGCGAGCCCGAATCGGACCTCGGCTCCAACCAGCCACAGTCCTACGACCGGTAGCGCTAAGACGGCCGCGCCGAGTGCCTTGAGGACGAAGGACGACTCGCCGAGCAGGAACACCCCGCGATAGCCGACGAGCGCGAAGTAGGCAACCAGCGCGATCACCAGCAGCAAGACAGTGCGCCGAGCAGACACCGAGTCAGAGGTTCAGCAGCGGCTCGATGCCGACGGTGAGTCCGGGCCGCGAGCTGACTTGCCGGACGGCCATCATCACGCCAGGGAGGAACGACGACCGCTCGAAGGAATCATGTCGGAGGGTGAGGGTCTCACCGCCGTTTCCGAACAGGACCTCCTCGTGCGCAACCAATCCACGCATCCGGACCGCATGGACATGCACGCCGGAGACCACCGCCCCGCGCGCGCCGTCCAGGGCCTGGCTCGTGGCGTCTGGCGGAGCCTCGCGGCCGGCCCGCGTCCGTTCCTCGCCGATGATCTCGGCCGTCCGTACGGCGGTTCCGCTCGGCGCATCGACCTTGTCGGGGTGATGGAGCTCGACGACCTCGACCGACTCGTAGAACCGGGCCGCGGTTGCCGCAAACTTCATGAGCAAGGCAGCGCCGATGGCGAAATTCGGTGCCACGATGACTCCGAGGCCCGGCACGTCCTCGAGCCAGGTCCGCACCGTGTCGAGGCGCTCCTGGGTGAAGCCCGTGGTACCCACCACGGCATGAATTCCTTGGTCCACGGCGAATCGGATATTGTCCATGACGACATCCGGATGGGTGAAGTCGACCAGAACCTGGGCTCCGCCGTCAGCGACGCTGAACAGCCAGTCTCCGGCATCGACCGCTGCCACCAGGTCGAGGTCCTCGGCGTCGACGACCGCCTTGGACACCTGCTGACCCATCCGGCCCCTCGCGCCGAGCACTCCGACCCGCAGTGGTTCGCTCATCCGACAACCACTTCGCGCTCACGCGCCTGGAATGCTCGCTCCCTCATGCAGTCCCTCCTGTCCTGCGACCCGGCCACCTTCCGGCGTCACACGATCCCGTCGAAGTCGTGCGAGCCGAATGGTCCCACGACGGAGAGGGCACGCGGACGGTGTAGCAGATCGTCGGCCAGGTCGGCGGCGTCCGCCACCGTAACTGCATCGATCCGGGAGATGAGCTCGTCGACGCCCAGCACGTCGCCATAGACCAGTTCGCTCTTGCCGATCCGGGACATCCGGGATCCGGAGTCCTCCAGGCCAAGCACGACAGCCCCGCGCATTTGACCCTTGCCGCGCTGCACTTCGGCTTCGGTAAGGCCACCTTCCGCGACAGCCGCCAGTTCGCCGGTAATCAGCGAGATCACCTCGTCGGCCTTGCCCGGCTGGCAGCCCGCGTATATGCCGAACTGGCCCGTCTCGGTGTAGCTATTGCTGAACGTGTAGATGGAGTACGCGAGCCCCCGCTCTTCACGAATCCGTTGGAACAGGCGAGAGCTCATGCCACCGCCGAGTGCGGCAGAAAGCACCCCGGCAGTGAACCGCCGATCATCGAAACGAGATATGCCCTGCGTACCTAGGACGATGTTCGCCTGTTCGGTCTCCTCACTAACTATTGTCGCGCGCGGGGCCAGCCGCGATTGATCTTGACGCCGGGCGGTCTGGTAGCTAGCACGACCGTCGGCCGAGTCGAAGGCCGTTCGGACGCGGCGTACGACGGCGGCGTGATCGATCTTGCCCGCGACGGCTACCACCATGTCGCGCGGGCGGTACCGGCGGTGATAGTAGCCAGCGATTTGAGCCCGGCGCAGCGCCGTGATCGAGGTGATCGAGCCGAGAATGGGCCGCCCGAGCGGGGTGTCACCGAAGAGCGTCGATGCAAAGACGTCATGCACGAGGTCGGCGGGATCGTCGTCGCGCATCGCGATCTCTTCGAGCACGACGCTGCGCTCCACATCCACGTCGTGCGCGGTCACGGTCGCGTTCAGCACGACATCGATGACGATATCGACGGCAAGTGGCAGATCGCGATCGAGTACCGTCGCGTAGTAGCAGGTGTGCTCCTTCTCGGTGAACGCGTTCAGCTCGCCACCAAGTGCATCCATTGCGGTTGCAATGTCCAGCGCGGTGCGCGACGTCGTGCCCTTGAACAGTAGATGCTCGAGAAAATGGCTCGCGCCCGCGACTGCGGGCGACTCATGGCGCGAGCCGATCGGGACCCAGACTCCGATGCTTGCGCTGCGGACGCTGGGCATGGCCTCGCTGACTATCCGCAGCCCGGACGGCAACGTCGTGCGGGTAATCGCCCCGCCCCCCGTTGCCGCGACGCGGGTTGTTCGGGCACGCGGCTGCGGCTGCGGCTGGGGCATCAGTCGATCCTACGGGCGGCTGATCGCCCGGGGTTCTGGA
The DNA here is from genome assembly GCA_963748415.1 of uncultured Actinomycetota bacterium. GTDB lineage: Bacteria > Actinomycetota > Actinomycetes > Mycobacteriales > Jatrophihabitantaceae > CAVVJA01. The sequence goes on from CAVVJA010000015.1 coordinate 114,786, forward strand.
CGGGTATCAGGCTTCCCGCGCAAGGCCTTCGGCCAGTCGAAAAGTGGCCATGTCCCACAGCACGAGGCGGGCAGACAGCGTGCTCCCCCGCAGCACCGTGATCGCCTGCCGGACTGCGTCGTCCGTGGGCCAACCAAATGCCCCAGACGAGATCAGCGGAAAGGCGATGGACGTGGCGCCGATCTCAGCCGCGACGGCAAGCGATGATCGATAACACGAGCGCAGGACGTCCGCCTGCGAAGCTGAGCGCCGATAGACGGGGCCGACGGTGTGGATCACCCAACGAGCCGAGAGATTGCCCGCGGTGGTCGCGACTGCCTGTCCGGCGGGCAATCCCGTGCGGTACGGACCGTCCCGCAGCTCGCGGCAGGCGGCGAGAATCGCCGGCCCACCGCGACGATGGATGGCACCGTCCACGCCGCCGCCGCCCAGCAGCCCGGAATTTGCTGCGTTGACGATTGCATCCACGCGCTGTTCGGTGATATCCCCATGCACCAGCTCGACGCTCATACCCAGATAATGCCGGTCGCTGCAGCGGTCTGTCGCTGATCAGCTGATCATCTTCGGCGGCGGGTGCGCCGACCGTGACTCCCAGATCTCGAGCGTTGGCCCGTCTGGAGTCAGCGTGGCAGCCAGGCGTCAGGTGCTCCGATCATTCGCCGGACGTGCGATGGCAGCCGACCGGTCAGCACCTGCTGCAGCGTCGTCTCATCCAGAACTTGCCGCAGCGCGGCTCGAACCGCCACCCACACCTCGGGCAGGTGCGCCGCAACACCCGTGTACGTCGTCTCATGCGGTCGTAGTCCACGAACCTCGGCGAGCGGGCCGTCCACGGCGCGGATTACCGAACCGAGCGTGATCTCGCTCGCGGGCAACGCGAGGGCGTATCCGCCGTCGGCGCCCCGTTGGCTGCGCACCAATCCCGCTCGCCGCAGTTCGCCCAGGATGGCCTCGACGAACTTTCGGGGCAGCTGCTGTTCGGCGATGATCGCATCGACCTTCACGAGGCTCGGCTCCCGAGCCGCGAGTTCCAGCAACGCCCGCACCGCGTAATCCGTCTTGGCGGATATATCCACGTAGGCATCTTCGCAGGACACTGGCGAATTCGAGGAGATTTCCGCCGGGGCGCACATCAGGAGGCGGTGAGGGTCGAGGCGTCCCGGGCAGGCCGCAGCCACACCGTGTCGCCCGGGCGCAGCGCCAGTGACTCAGCTTGCCCCCGTGTCAGCTGAAGCCACGGCTCGGTGTCGTATGCCCGCAGCTGCACGCGTACCTCGAACCCGACCCGTTGCAATCGGGTTACCTTCGCCTCGACGGCGTCTGCCGTCGGCGCGGCGAACATGTCGATATCGTGCGGACGAACCAGGCGCGGGCCCAGCCGAGTGACCGGTCCCAGGAAGCCCATGACGAAAGCGTTGGCCGGCTGCTCGTACAACGTGTCCGGCGAACCCACCTGCTCCACTCGCCCGTTGTTGATAACGACGAGTTCGTCGGCAACCTCCAGCGCTTCGTCTTGGTCATGTGTGACGAAGATCGTCGTGACATGTACGTCGTCATGCAGCCGGCGCAACCAGTCCCGCAGTTCCTTGCGCACCTTGGTATCGAGCGCTCCGAACGGTTCGTCGAGCAGCAGGACGGACGGCTCGACGGCTAGTGCGCGGGCCAGGGCCATCCGTTGGCGCTGGCCACCGGAAAGCTGCGATGGCATCCGGTCGGTCGAACTTCTCCAGGTGCACCAGCTCCAGCAGCTCGGTCACCCGCTGCTTGATCTCCGCCTTCGGCCGCCTGCGAACCTCGAGGCCGAACGCGATGTTGCGATAAACCGATAGGTGCTTGAACGCAGCATAGTGCTGGAACACGAAGCCGACGTTTCGCCGCTGCGCCGGGATCTCGGTTGCCTCGATGCCGTCTATAACTACCGAGCCTGAGTCCGGCTCTTCGAGACCGCCGACGATCCGCAGCAACGTGGATTTCCCACCCCCGCTCGGGCCAAGTAGCGCGGTAAGCCGGCCGCTGCGAACCTGAACGGTTACGTCATCGAGCGCCGCGATTCCGCCAAAGGACTTGCTGATGTGCTTTGCCGCTATCCCCATCGTCTGATTCCCGTCGTCATGATCGGCCCTGCGGCGGATGAATCGAGCGATACCCCAACGATGCAAATCACCGTGACCGCAATGAGCAGGATCGATGCTTGGTAGGCGCCTGGTTCGAATTGTTCGGCTCGCTCGTCAACGAGAAGGGTGACGGTCTGGGTTTGCCCAATGACGTTGCCGGATACGACCTTCACCGCGCCGAACTCCCCGATCGCCCGAGCCAGGCTGAGCACGACGCCATACGCGAGCGCCCACTTGATCGTCGGCAGCGTGATGCGCCGGAAGCACTGGCGAGCGTTGGCGCCGAGCGATCGCGCCGCCAGCTCCTGGTCTAGGCCTTCCTCCTCGAGTACCGGCACCAGCTCGCGGATGACAAGCGGGAGGGAGACGAAAACCGTCGCGAGCACCATTCCGGGGATCGAGTAGATGATCTGCACTCCGAGGCCGCCCAGCCACCCACCCTCCTGCCCGTAGACCAGGATGAGGGCGAGTCCGACGACGATCGGCGATACCGCGAGCGGAAGGTCAATCAGGATATTCAGCAGCCGTCGGCCGGGGAAGCGGTATCGCGCAAGCACCAGCGCCATGCCGATTCCGAACACGACGTTCAGGACTACCGCAATGCCCGCGACAAGGCCGGTTAGCACGATCGCGTGCACGGTCGTGGGATCAACGATCGTGTCCCAGAACGTGCCCAATCCCTGCTGGATCGTCCGCCATAGGACGACACCCAGCGGCACCAGCACGAGCACGCCGACATACCCGACGGCGATACCCCGCAAAACGTAAGTGCTCGTTCTCCGACGCCGGCGCATCCGGGCCGGAGGCTTCCCGAGGTCCATCGACGCGCCCAGGTCGGTTACGGTCGCGGGAGCAATCTGGCTAACCATGCCGGGCCGCCCAACGTTGGACGATGTCAAGTAGGCCGATCACGACCAGGCTGATGGCCAGGAGGGCCGTCGCCGTCGCGGCAGCCGCGGCGAGCTCATCGTTCTCGATCTGGCTGTACACGTACATCGACGAGATCTCCGTCTTGAACTGCAGTCCGCCCGAAATGAGCACCACGGAGCCGTATTCGCCCATCGCGCGGGCGAAGGCCAACCCGGCGCCGCCAGCTATCGCCGGCAAGATCGCGGGCAGGACGATCCGCCGGAACGTCGTGAACCGGCTGGCGCCCAGACTGGCGGCCGCCTCCTCGACCTCACGATCGAGTGCAAGTAGGACCGGCTGCACCGTGCGGACGACGAACGGCAGCGTGACGAACAGCAGGGCCAGGATGATGCCTTTGGTCGTCGCATACCAGTTGATCCCCACCGGGCTGTGCGGGCCGTACAAGGTGAGGAGCACAAGGCCGGCGACGATGGTCGGCAGCGCGAAGGGAATGTCGATTACGACCTCGACGACGCGCTTGCCCCAAAAGCTGTCCCGCACGAGGACCCACGCGATCAGCGTGCCGATAACCGCGTTCAGGGAAGCGACCCCAGAGAGCTGAATACCGTCAGGCGAAGGGCCGAGAATGCCTCCCGCGTGGTGATGGCGTTCCAGAAGCCCCTCCAGCCATTGCCAGTTCCCTTGACGACGACCGCCGCCAAGGGGAGCAGCACCAGCAGGCTCAACCACAGCACGGCTGCGCCGAGACCCAGCCCCGCCGCGGTGCGCAGCGGCACTCGACCGTCCGGTTGGCCCGCTCGGCGCCGGGACCCGGCATCGCGGCGCTCGACGGCGGGCGCCGCCAGGGTCATTGCGCCTCCGCCTCGATCCGGGTCACCAGCCCGGTGCTCTTGTCGAAGTACTTCTTGTTGATTGCGTTCCAGCCACCCAGGTCAGCAACCGTCACCAGATGGGCGACAGTCGGAAACGGACTTACTGGTCGTTCGCGCCCGCAACGGTCGTGACTTGCGTACCGGCTAGTACCGGACGGAATCCCTTGCTGGCTAGGATTTCCTGCCCGTCCGCACTCTCGACGTAGGTCAAGAAGTCTTTGGCTGCTGGCGGCGCGGTCACAGTGACTGCCGCCGGATTCTCGATCAGGATCGACTCGGCCGGCACAATGTAGTCGAGCGACTGGCCCTTTTGTCGAGCAGCGATTGCTTCGTTTTCGTAGGAGACGAGAACGTCTCCGGTGCCGTTCAGGAAGGTCTGGGTGGCCTTCGAGCCGCTATCCGGCTTGCTAACGACGTTGGAGTAGAACTTCTTGAGATAGGTCTCGGCCTCAGCGTCAGTGCCACCGCGGGCGAGCAGGTGGGTGTACGCGGCCAGGATGTTCCACTTCGCCGACCCGGACGAACCAGGATCGGGGGTGACGATCTTCACCCCACTCTCGGCGAGGTCATCCCATCCCGTGATCTTCTTCGGATTTCCCTTGCGTACCACGATGACGACGACGGACTCGGACGCCAGTCCCTTCGTGGGCCCGCTGTTCCAGTCGGCAGCGACGAACTTCGGCACCAGCCGGGTCAGGTCCGGTTCCAGCGAAAACGCGACGTAGTCGGCCGGCTGGCCGTGCTGCACCGCTCGACTCTGATCACCACTCGCACCGTATGACGATCGCCAGGTGTCGCCAGAGCCGCCGGTCGTGCTCGCGAAACCCTTTTGCAGCGCGTCGTAAGCCGGTTTGGCGACGGAGTACGCAACGAGAGAGAGACTCTTCCGGCTGCCAGAACCTGTCGCAGCGTTCGATGACGTGCACGCGACCAGGCCGACTGTGGCAAGCAGAGCGACGGTCAGTGCGGGGAGCGAGTGCCGTCCTCGACGGCGGACCACGGCTGGGCGGATGCCTTCCATCGGATTGCGTTCCCTTGGTCAGCCCGAATCTCGGGTATTTCTATTTGACCTGTAGAGATTAGCGAACTGACCGGAAAACCCGAAATTGGGCCCTATCCTTGCCGGGGCGTGGTGTCAGAAACCGAACCGACTCTGGCCTCCCGGCCGATATCTCGCACCGCGCGAACCGTCGACAGGTGGCTGCGGGCGAGGGCAGCCCTTGGCGACAAGTCACGCTGTTGGTCAAGCGTGATCTTGGACTTTCAGCTCTGCGGCGACCGTAAGTCCAAGATCAGGACAGCGGGAATCGGTCATCGCGACATTGCGCAGAAGATCAGTCGTCGCACTGCCCAGTCGTGATCTTGGACTTAATGCCTTCTGGCCACCGTAAGTCCAAGATCACGCCGAGAATCGGGCGATTGCGCCTGCTCAGCTGTTAGAGCCGCTTGCCAGCTCCGGGGCGGCTGTTCCTTCGGGTGCGACGTCATTGACCAACGCCAGGCTGATCTTGCCGCGACCGTCGATATCGATGATCTCGACCTGCAGCTTGTCGCCGACCTTGACAACGTCCTCGACCTTGTTGATCCGCTTGCCTTGACCGAGCTTGCTGATGTGGACCAGGCCATCCTTGCCCGGCAACAAGGAGACGAACGCGCCGAACGCGGCGGTCTTGACCACCGTGCCCAGGAACCGCTCCCCCACCTTCGGCAGCTGCGGGTTGGCGATCGCATTGATCCGATCGATAGCCGCCTGGGCGGACGGTCCGTCGGCAGCACCCACATAGATCGTGCCGTCGTCCTCGATCGTGATCTCAGCACCGGTCTCGTCCTGGATACCGTTGATCATCTGCCCCTTGGGACCGATGACCGCGCCGATCTTGTCGACCGGGATCTTCACCACGGTGACGCGCGGTGCGTATGGGCTCATCTCGTCAGGGCCGTCGATCGCCTCGCGCATGACCTCGAGGATGTGCAGCCTTGCCTCGCGGGCCTGCGTCAGCGCACCGGCCAGTACTTCGGACGGTATGCCGTCGAGCTTCGTGTCAAGCTGCAGAGCGGTGACGAAGTCCCCCGTGCCAGCGACCTTGAAGTCCATGTCGCCGAACGCGTCCTCAGCGCCGAGGATGTCAGTCAGCGCGACGTATTCCGTGCGTCCGTCGACGTCGTCGGACACCAGACCCATTGCGATGCCCGCGACCGGCGCCTTCAGCGGCACCCCGGCATTCAGCAGCGCGAGGGTCGAGGCGCAGACCGAACCCATCGAGGTCGAGCCATTAGAGCCCAGCGCCTCGGACACCTGCCGGATCGCGTATGGAAACGCCTCGCGGCTCGGCAGTACCGGTACCAGCGCCCGCTCGGCGAGTGCCCCGTGGCCGATCTCACGGCGTTTCGGTGAGCCGACCCGGCCGGTCTCACCTGTCGAGTAGGGCGGGAAGTTGTAGTTGTGCATGTAGCGCTTCGTCCGGTTTGGGCTCAGCGTGTCGAGCTTCTGCTCCAGCCCCAACATGTTCAGCGTGGTGACGCCGAGGATCTGCGTCTCGCCGCGCTCGAACAGCGCCGACCCGTGGACTCGAGGCACCACGTCAACCTCGGCGGAGAGGGTGCGGATGTCCGCGACTCCCCGGCCGTCGATGCGGACCTTGTCACGCAGGATGCGCTGGCGGACGAGCTTCTTTGTCAACGCGCGGAATGCGGGGCCGATTTCACTTGCCCGCTCTGGGAACTGCGGCGCCACTAGCTCGCGGGTGAGCTCCTTGATCCTATCCAGCTCAGCTTCCCGATCCTGTTTGTCGGCCATCGTCAACGCCAGAGCCAGCGGCTCGGCCACCTCGGCGCTCACTGCGTTGAACACGTCGTCCGCGTAGTCAAGGAAGACCGGATATCTCCACCGTCGCTTTTGCGGCGACCTTGGCCAGCTCGGCCTGGGCGCGGCACAGCTCGGCGATGAACGGCTTGGCTGCTTCCAGCCCCGCGGCGACGACCTCCTCGGCCGGCCGAGTGGCACCGCCGGCGATGAGCTCGATCGCGTTCTCAGTTGCCTCTGCCTCCACCATCATGATCGCGACTTCGCCCGAATCGAGCACTCGGCCGGCGACCACCATGTCGAACGTTGCGCGCTCGAGTTCTTGGTAGGTCGGGAAAGCGACCCACTGGCCGTCGATGAGTGCGACACGAGTGCCACCGATCGGCCCGCTGAACGGCAGGCCAGACAGTTGGGTGGACACTGACGCCGCGTTAATGGCCAGCACGTCATACGCATACGCCGGATCGAGGGCGAGCACGGTAATGACGACCTGGACCTCGTTGCGCAGCCCCTTCACGAAGGACGGACGCAATGGCCGGTCGATGAGCCGGCAGGTGAGGATGGCGTCCTCGCTAGGGCGACCTTCGCGTCGAAAGAACGAGCCAGGAATGCGGCCAGCGGCATACATTCGCTCCTCGACGTCGACCGTCAGGGGGAAGAAGTCGAGGCCCTCGCGCGGGGACTTACTGGCTGTCGTGGCCGACAGCACCATCGTGTCGTCGTCGAGATACGCGACTGCGGACCCGGCTGCTTGCCGGGCGAGCCGGCCCGTCTCGAAGCGCACCGTGCGCATGCCGAACGAGCCGTTGTCCATGGTGGCGACGGCCTCGTGGACCGGGGCGTGCACAGACTCTGACGAGTGGGTCATGGGTTTCCTTTCGTAGACGGTCGGAGTGACCGCCGGGTTGGGCCGTACCGTGGCCGGGAAAGGAGCGGATAACCCATACGGGAACCGGTCTTCGATCGAAGCGACTGCGGACCTGGCGTAGGTCGGAGCCGCCACTACCGAGGACCGGCAGTCCGTTCGGCATCGGTGTCGCTCGGCATCCCGTCGACGTCCGGCTGGTAGCAATGATGCAGTTGTGGCGCTGCGAGGGGAGCGACCCGGTCGGGTTCGCTCTCCTCATCGTTCACCGGCGGAGGCCCAGCCGCTCGATGACCGATCGATAGCGACTGATGTCCGTCTTGGCGAGGTAGTTGAGCAGCCGGCGCCGCTGGCCGACGAGGAGAAGCAGACCGCGACGGCTGTGGTGGTCATGCTTGTGGATCTTGAGATGCTCAGTAAGGTCGCGGATGCGCTGAGACAGCAGCGCAATCTGGACCTCGGCCGAACCAGTGTCGCCGTCGGTCGAGCCGTACTCGGCGATGATGCGCTTCTTGACGTCGCTGGCCAGGGCCACAGACGACTCCCCTTCGGTGTCGATACAGGCGAGCCCCACCGGTCTGGGTCACGGTGGGAGTAGACACGCACTGCCGGCATGCGCCGTGCGCAACGCCACTTATCAGACTATCAGTGCAAGGATCAAGTCGCCCACTCGGCCGCATTAAGCCAGCAGGGCGCGGGTCTGCTTGACGTCGTCTCGCATCTGGGCGACGAGCGCGTCTACGCCGTCGAATCGCTCCATTCCGCGCAACCGGTGCACGAACTCCACCCCCAGCCCGTCTCCGTACAGATCGCCGGCGAAGTCCAGGACGTAGGCCTCGACGCGGCGCTGCCGCACGTCGAATGTCGGATTCGTCCCAACCGAGATGGCGGCCACCCCGAGCTGCTCCGCCCCAGACGTTCGGCCCCACTCGTCGAGGCGGACCACCCGGCCAGCGTAGACGCCATCCGCCGGCACGCACGCCCACTGGTCCGGCCGGAGATTCGCGGTCGGAAAGCCGAGCTCGCGGCCGCGCTCGTCACCGCGTTCGACCAGACCGTCGAGGCGGTGCGGCCGTCCGAGCGCGTCCGCGGCTGCCGCCGCGTCACCGGACTGCACGCACGAACGGACATAGGTGGCACTGATCGGCCCATCGGCACCGCGCAACAACGAGACGCCGATGGCCCGGAATCCGAACGCCTCGCCCAACTCGGTCAAGGTGCTTAGGTCTCCACTGGCCTTGTGCCCGAACCGGAAGTTCTCCCCCACCACGACGCTCGCGGCGTGCAGGTCGGCGACCAGGATCTCGTGCACGAACCCCGCCGGTGGCAGCTTGGAGAACTCGAGGGTAAAGGGCAACGCACAGAAGACGTCGACACCGAGCTGCTCGACCAGCTCAGCCCGTCTGACCATCGTCGTTAGCACCGGCGGGTGCGAGCCGGGCCGGACAACCTCTGAGGGGTGCGGAGTGAAAGTCAGCACGACGCTCGGCACCCCGAGCGCTGCCGCCTCGCGCACCGCGTGGCCGATGATCTCCGCGTGTCCCCGGTGCACGCCATCGAACACGCCGATTGTGACCACACATCGCCCCCAGCCCGTGGGGACGGAGGACAGTCCATGCCAGCGCTGCACCCGGTCGAGGCTACCGCGCTCGTCCGCCATTTCTTGCTGTTATGGACCGAGCGTCGTCGACGGATCACGGCGATCCGTGGACGGTTAGGAGTAGAAGACCGTCGTCACGCGGGTCGTCGCGTTCCAGAAGATGTAGCCGTGCTGGAACGTGCTTCGGCGCCCGCCTGGCACGGAGAACTCGTCCGTCGTTGGGTATCCCAGTCGGCTGCGCTCCCAGCCCAAGCTCGCCCACGTCGCCCGGATCCCGCCGTGTACCTCGTGCGACCCGATGCCCGGGTAGTAGTAGATCGACCGTCCTGTCGACGTCACCGGCGTGAAGTGCTGGTAGCTGCCCCGCGTGTCCGGCGTGCGGGTCTCATCGATGTAGGGAATCCCGTAGCTCGCGGGGCCACCGATATTGCGGTACTCGGTGAGGTCGCCGTTCGCGACGGTATGCGCACCGTAGGTCGGTGTCCATCCGATGATCAGACGCTCGAACGCGCTGTACCGGCCGTCCGGGGCGGCGGACTCGTCCGTCGTCGGGAAGCCCCAGTCGAGCCGGGCCGCCGACGGCAAGGTATTTCGCCCAGATGCCGCCCTGCACCTCGTGAGCGCCGGTGGCCAGCGACCAGTAGATGGCACCTCGCTGGTACGTGCGCCAGCTTCCTCCCGCGATGGCGACTTCATTCCCGGTGGGGTTGCCCAGGACGGATGATGGGCCGCCAAACGCGGCGTACTTGCTGTCCACGGCGTCGTCATAGTTGGCGGTGAGGGCCACGTCCGCCCGCGGCATCGTGATCGTCCGCGTCACATTCTTGTTTCCGTCCGACCACCCGGTGAAGCTTGCCGACAGGTCCGCTGCGGGTGCCGTAACGGTCACTTGCTCCCCCGCGACGGCGCGCCATGCAGAGGTAACGAAGCCGTCGATGTTCACCGGATACCGGGATGTTACGGACAGCGTGTGGATATCCGGCTTGGCCGTGGTATCGACCCGCACAGTGGCGCCCGCGCTATCGGTCACGGTCGCGGTGATCACCATCGAGGTGTCGCCACCGTGATCGCTGAACGTGTCGTCGAAGATGCCACCTGTTTCGGTGATGTCCGGATGGATGTGGCACGGACCACCGAACGGGCAATGCAGCAATATCGACTGCCAATGGATCGAGCTCGTGAGGTTACCGTCCTCGACGTCACTGGCCGTCGCCGACAGATGGATGGGATCTCCGACCGCGAACAGGCCTCCTGGGGGCGGGCTGGTGAGCGTCACCGATAGATGCGGCGGGTGATTGGCCGGCGAGACTTTGAGCGTTGCCGTCCCGGTTGCTCGGCCGTCACTCACCGTCAGTGTCACCGTGACCGGGGCAGCCGAGGCGTACTGGTGTACCGGGGCGATGCCGGTTCCGGACTTCCCATCGCCGAAATTCCAGCTGTACGTCAGCGGATCACCGTCGAGGTCGTAGGAACCGGAAGCGTCGAACGCCGCGATGAGCTGGTCCGGGTTACTGCGACTCTCGTCCTGGGTCGCCGCTGCGAACGGCGCTCGGTTGCCGGCGGCGTACTTGATACGCACGAGGTTGCCGGACCCGATATCGGCGTACACGACATCGCCGCTGGCCGGATCCAGCTGGAAATCGACCGGTGCTCCGATGTTCGAGCCGAACGTCTCGACTGGCGCAGTCAATTGATCGTTGTTGTCTGGGCGCAGCACGGAGATCGTGCCTCTGGCGTAATCCCCCATGAAGTACACCCCGCGGTAGGCGGCGGGATACGACGAACCGGTGCCAGTGAAGACACCGCCGACCGCTACCGCGCCGACGCCGTTGTGCGGATAGGTGTAGAGCGGCGCGTCGTGGCGGGCATTTGTGGCGTACTGATTGGCGCAGAAGCTCGTTGTCAGGTAGCCGCCAGTGTGTCCAGTGCCCTCCCAGCACGGCCAGCCGAAGTTGGAACCCGGGCCGGCGACGTTGTGCTCCTCCCACGTGTTCCAACCGGCGTCGCCGAGGAATACGCGACCCGTGGCCGGGTGGATGGTGAACCGGAAGGGATTGCGCATACCCATGGCGAACATGCGGCTACGCCAGCTCGCAGGGTCCGCCGGGTCGTAGTAGGGGTTGCCGGGTACGCCGTTACCGGCGGTGTCGACATGCAGGATCTTGCCGTAGGGGCTGGTGGGATCCTGGGCTCGGTCGGCCTTGCTGTCGACCACCGTAAAGCTGGCCGCGTCCCCCAACCCGTAGTAGATCGTGCCGTCCGGCGCAATCAGCACGGTGCCCGGGCCGTGGGAAAGCGCGTCTTCAGCTGACTTGCCCGAGAGGTATCACGTGTTCCGAGGTCATCGTGGTCGGCTGGGTAACGCTGTTCAGCAGCCAGTTGCTCAGTCGCGCGTATCGGTGGCCGTCACCGCCGTTGTAGCTGTAGGCCGTGTACACCCGACGGCTCGTGCTGAAGTCGGGGGGCAAGGCCACGCCTACCAGGCCGATGTCCTGGACGCACGCCGCCGGAACCGTCGCCAGCTGCCGGGCCGGCGCCCCCACGGGCACGAACGTCACCTTTCCGCATTTGCCGATCGTGATGGCGCCACCGGTCGGAAGCTCGACGAAGCCGGTCAGGTCGTTCTCGGCCTGACCCGTCGGTACCGGTTCGAGCGCGAAGCCGGCGGGTAACACGGGAACGGCCGCCGATGCGGTGGAAATAATGGCCGGAACCGCCAGCCCGCCGATACCCAGTGTGATCAAGCTGACGGCCGCCAACCACCGCCGGTGTCGATTAGCGTGCACCTGCCCCCGATTCGCAAAAGACGTCCTGAGTCGCGTCTTCGGCGCGATCGAACACTGTCGTCCCGGCACGTCCCACGGTCCATGTCGCAGGTCTGCTGCCGCGGCCTTCGGCGTTCCGCGGGCAGCCTAGCCTAACCAGCCGGGGCGAAGACAAGTACCGGTCGCGCCTTTTCTGCCGTTTCCTCCAGCAAGGCGATGACGGCACCGTCTGGGTTGGCGCACGCGGCGTACGTACCGCTTAGACCAATCGGTGGTATCGAGCGCCCGAAGGTCAGCTCGCGCGCCTCTCCGGCGCTGACGGAGCGCACCGGCATGGCCGCCCGAACCGCGTCCGCCAGGGATAGCGTCACCGGATCGGCGCGCTGGACGAGTTCGTCCAGCGTGGCGGCTTGCGCTATTCGAAACGGTCCGACGCGGGTCCGACGCAGCGCGGTGAGATGACCGCCCACGCCGAGCCGGGCGCCCAGGTCCCGGGCCAACGCCCGGACATAGGTTCCCGACGAGCACTCGACGATCGCGTCGACATCGAGCAGATCGCCGGCGATCGGGCGGATTGCCGTCAGCTCGAACCGTGACACCTGCACCGGCCGGGAGGCGAGCACCACGTCCTCGCCGGCCCGGACTCGGGCGTACGACCGTTTCCCCATGACCTTGATCGCCGACACCGCCGATGGCACCTGCTCCAGTTCACCGGTGAGCGTGGCGGTCGTGGCCGCGAGCCGCTCCGTCGTCACGGCGGACGCCGGCGCGCTCGCGATCAGCTCGCCCTCTGCGTCGTCAGTTGTGGTCGCTTGGCCCAGGCGGATCGTCGCCGTGTAGCCCTTGTCGGCGAGTGCGAGGTAGCGCAGCAGCCGGGTGGCTTTCTCGACGCCGATTACGAGGACGCCGGTTGCCATCGGGTCGAGCGTGCCGGCGTGGCCGACCCGACGGGTGTGCGTGAGGCGCCGAAGCCGGGCCACGACGTCGTGCGACGTCCACCCTGCAGGCTTGTCGACGACGATCAGGCCGGACGTCGTCACCGTTGTTCACCCAGCACGAGCCAGCGACCACCGCGGGTGCGCAGCACCATGCCGACGAGCCGGACCACGATGAAGGCGGTCAGTCCGGCCCAGACACCACCGATGCCCCACCCCCAGGTCAAGGCAGCGAGATTCAGTGGCGCGAATGCGCCGACCGCAGCGATCACGGTGATCGTTCGCATGAACGCCACGTCGCCCGCTCCGATGAGAACCCCGTCCAACGCGAACACGATTCCGGCCGCAGGCTGCATCCCGACGAACCACGGCCAGAGAATGTGCGCCTGATGCTGGACCGCGGGTGAGGAGGTGAACAGCGCCGGGATCACGAACCAGCCAGCGGCGAGGATGGCCGCGAAACCCATCCCGGCCCAGCAGCCGTACCCGGCGACACGCCAGGCAGTGCTGCGAGCGAGGATCGGATCAGCCCCACCCAGCGCCGCCCCTACGAGCGACTGCGCTGCGATGGCGAGAGAGTCCAGCAGCAGCGCGGTGAACTCCCACAACTGCATGCCGATCTGATGCGCGGCGATCTGCGCGGTCCCCATGCGGGCCGCGACGGCCGCTCCCGTGAGAAAGGCGACTTGAAACGCCGCCGAGCGCACTATCAGGTCGCGGCCGACAACAAGCTGGCCGCGCATGACCGACCAGTCGGCGCGACCGATCGCCCGGCGGTGCCACAGGGCCCGCAGAAACAGCCCGCCACCAACGATCTGCGCGGCCACATTGGCGATGGCTGAGCCTTCGAGTCCGAAACCGAGCGGATAAACGAGGATTGGCGACGCCGCCGCCGACAGCGCGTTCGCGACCAGCACGATGCGGATCGGCACACGCGTCTCCTGAATACCCCGCATCCAACCGTTGCCCGCGAGGACGAGGAGCACGCCCGGCATGCCCAGCACGGCAATCCGGAACCATGATTCGGCGGCGTGCTGGACGGCTCCGGTCCCGCCGCTGAGCAGGGCGGTTAGCGGGTGCGCGAAGATCTCGCCGAAGACGATCATCAGCAGGCCGATGGCGATGCCCAGCCACGACGCCTGCGTCCCTTCCGCAATCGCGGTGTCCGTTCGCCCCGCCCCATGCCAGCGTGCGGCCCGGCCGGTCGTGCCGTATTCCACGAAGCTGCCGACAACGAGCAGGAGCGCCATGAGCGCTGACGCGACGCCCAATCCGGCGAGCGGCACCGAACCGAGGTGGCCGACGACTGCAGTGTCGACGAGCAGGTATAGCGGTTCCGCGGCGAGCACGACGAACGCCGACGCGGCGAGGCTGAGTAGTCGTCGGGTCGACACGCTGTCGGTCGCGGTCACTGACTCTCGCTCACCTCGTGGTACATGATCAGCAGGTCGACCAGCCCCTCGCTCGGGTGCCGGAATCCGCGCGGAATGACGCCCACAGTCACGAAGCCAACGTCGTGATAGAGCTTGATCGCGGTGCGGTTCGTAGCGGCCACGGCGTTGAATTGCAGTCCTTCGTAGCCAAGGTCCGCGGCGCGCTGGAGGGAGTGCTCGACCATCGCGCGGCCCACGCCGCGCCCGCGAGCCGGCGGCGCCACCAGGTAGGAGGCATTAGCGATGTGCGAGCCCGGACCCCCATGATTCGGGCCAAGATGATAGGTGCCGAGCAGCTTGTCGTCGTGCGACTCCGCCACCCAGGTCTCCTCCGGTGCGGGGCCGAACCACATCCGTTCGCCCTGGTCGAAGCTGGTGTCCGGGTCGTAGGCGAACGTGTCCCCAGCGGCAACGATCTCGTGCCACACCGGCCAGATCATTGTCCAGTCGCCACGATCGGCGCGCCGGATGCGCAGCTCAGCCATCGACCTCGTCTGCGTCCCGGGGTTTGCGGTACGGATCAGGATCCCCCGCTGGCCGCGCGCCCGCCCGGACCTGTTCCACCCGGGCATCGTGCGCGGCCGCCACGGCAAGAAGTTCATTTATGTGTTGAGCGTCGTCAGGGAGCGAATCGAGCACAAATGTCAGTGTCGGCGTGAACCGGACACCGGTCTGCCGTCCGACTTCACTGCGCAATATGCCCTTGGCCGACTCGATCGCCGCCGCGCTCGCCGTCCGGTCCTCCTCGCCGCCGAGGACGGTGTAGAAGATCGTAGCGTCGTGCAGATCCCCGGTCATTCGAACGTCGGTAACCGTCACCATGCCTAGCCGTGGGTCCTTGACCTGCATCTCCAGCATCGAGGCCACGATCTGCTTGATCCGCCCGGACAGTTTGCGGGCCCGCCCCGTGTCGGCCATCGCACTCTCCCTTTCTTTCTCGGTCTTGCGCAAGCGCTCACTCGAGATCGTCGTCGTCGAACACCCAGCGACGTGCGACGAGTACCTCGACGTCCGGCCGGTCGGCGACGAGGCGTTCACACTGCTCGAGCACGTCGATCGCGTGCTGATGGGTCGACGCGACGGTCGCGACGCCGATCTCGGTCCTGCGGTGCAGGTCGGCATACCCGGTCTCCGCGGCCGCGACCGAGAAGCGCCGTCGCAAGTCGGCGACAATCGGCCGGACGACGGAGCGCTTCTCCTTCAGCGAGCGCACGTCGCCGAGCCGCAGATCGACCACCAGGGTCCCGACCACCACCCGTCATGCCTCCTCGCCCGGGCCCGATGAGTTGCTGGCTCGGGTCGCAGTCCAGCGTCTCGGTCAGGTACGCGGCTTCTCGCGCAGCTCGAAGGTCTCGATGATGTCTTCGACCTCGATGTCGTTCTAGGAACCAAGGCCGATACCGCATTCGAAGCCTTCGCGTACCTCGGTGGCGTCGTCCTTGAAGCGCTCAAGGAGTCGATCATGAGGTTGTCGTTGATGACGACGCCATCGCGAATAAGCCGCGCTTTGCTGTGGCGACGGATGGTTCCCGATCGCACGAGCAGCCCGCAACGTTGCCGAACTGAGGACCCGGAACATCTCCCGCACCTCGGCGGTGCCGGGCTGAACCTCTTCGAACTCCGGCTTCAGCATGCCCTTGAGGGCCGCCTCGATCTCGTCGATGGCCTGGTAGATCACCGTGTAGTACCGGATGTCGACGCCCTCGCGGTCCGCCAGCTCCCTGCACTCCCGCACCGGCTTGACGTTGAAGCCGATGACGATCGCGTCGGTGATCACCGCCAGGTTGATGTCGTCCTGGGTGATGCCGCCGACGCCGCGGTGCACGACCCGCAGGTCGACCTTCGTGCTCTCGCCCACGTCGAGCTTGAGCAGCGAGTCCTCCAGCGCCTCGACGGTGCCGGAGTTATCGCCCTTGATGATCAGGGTGAGCTGCTCGATCTTCGTTCGGCCAGCGCGGCGCCCAGGTCCTCCAACGAGATCCGCCGAGCGGTTGCCGATCTGTGCCTTGCGCGCGCGGGCCTGCCGCCGCTCGGCGATCTGCCGGGCGACGCGGTCCTCCTCGACGACCATGAACGAGTCGCCGGCGCCGGGCACCGAGGTGAAGCCGAGAACCTGCACCGGACGGGACGGCGTCGCGTCAGCGACGTTCTCGCCGCTGTCGCCGAGCATGGCGCGCACCCGGCCGTAGGCGTTGCCCGCCACGATCGAGTCGCCGACGTGCAGCGTGCCGCGTTGCACCAGCACGGTGGCGACGGCGCCGCGGCCGCGGTCCAGGTGTGCCTCGATGGCCACACCCTGCGCGTCCATGTCGGGGTTCGCCCGCAGGTCCAGCGCCGCGTCTGCGGTCAGCAGGATCGCCTCGAGCAGCCCGTCGATGTTCAGCCGCGCCTTGGCCGAGATCTCCACGAACATGGTGTCGCCGCCGTACTCCTCGGCGACCAGCCCGTACTCGGTGAGCTGCTGGCGGATCTTGTCGGGGTTGGCCCCCTCCTTGTCGATCTTGTTGATCGCCACCACGATCGGGTACGTCTGCCGCCTTGGCGTGGTTGATCGCCTCGACCGTCTGCGGCATCACGCCGTCGTCGGCCGCGACCACCAGCACCACGATGTCCGTGGACTGCGAGCCGCGGGCACGCATGGCGGTGAACGCCTCGTGACCGGGGGTGTCGATGAAGGTGATCAGCCGCTTCCTGGTCGTTCAGGTGGGTGCCACCTGGTAGGCACCGATGTGCTGGGTGATCCCGCCGGCTTCCTTGTCCACCACGTGGGTGTTCCGGATGGCGTCGAGCAGCTTGGTCTTGCCGTGGTCGACGTGACCCATGACGGTGACCACCGGCGGGCGGATGACCAGATCGCTCTCGTCGCCCTCGTTCTCGCCGTAGGTCAGGTCGAACGAATCCAGCAGCTCGCGGTCCTCGTCGTCCGGGGAGACGATCTGGACCTCGTAGCCCATCTCTGAGCCGAGCAGCTCGAGGTGTCGTCGGACACCGACTGGGTCGCGGTGACCATCTCGCCGAGGTGGAACAACGCCTGCACCATCGACGCCGGGTTGGCGTCGATCTTGTCGGCGAAGTCGGACAGCGAGGAGCCCCGGGCCAAGCCGCACGACCGCGCCGTTGCCGCGCGGCAACTGCGACGCCACCGATGGACGGGGGCTGCATGTTGTCGAATTCCTGACGGCGCTGCTTCTTGGACTTGCGGCCCTTGCGGGCCGGTCCGGCCCTGGCGCGCCGAAGGCGCCAGCCGCTGCCGCCGCGACCCCGACCGCCGGCACCGGGGCGGGCACCGCCGCCACCGGGACGGAAGCCACCGGGCGAACCGCCGCGGTGCACCACCGGAGGGTGCGCCACCGCCGCGGTAACCGCCGCTGCCGGTACCCCCGGGTCGGCCAGTGCCCGGGGCGCCCGGGCGACCGACCGGACCGCCGGGACGGGTACCCGGACCACCGGGTCCACCGCCGCGGCCACCCGCACCCGTGCGGGGCGGCCACCTGCCAGTACCGGGGCGCGGCGGCATCATGCCGGGATTCGGACGGGGGCCGCCGGCGCCGCCGGGCCGTGACTGCCAGGTGCGCCGGGCGTGATGGGGCGGCGCCGGGTCCGGTACCGGGCCGAGGCCCACCTGGTCGCGGCGCGGCGGGCGCGCTGCCGCCGCGCCAAACGGGTTGTTGCCGACCCGGGGACCGGGCCGCGGGGCCCCAGGCCGTGGCGCGCCTGACGGACTGCTGCCCGGAGCCGGAGGCGTCGGTGCGGAGGTCACTGCCCGGACTGGCGGCACCTCGACCGTCGGGCTCGGCGCGGCGACCACGAGGGGCTCAGGCTGTGGTGCGGGCGCCGGCTCTGGGGGCGCCGCAGGTTGTTTGGCTGGGGGGGGCGGTGTCTCGGCCGGGGGCGGCGGCACGGGCGGGAAGGCCTCCCGCAGGCGCCGGGCGACCGGAGGTTCGACGTCGAGGAGGGACTTCACAAACTCGCCGAGGTCGGTGAGCTTCGCGAGAACTCTTTGCTCGTCGCTGAGCTCCTTCGCGAGCTCGTGTACGCGGGCTTTGCCTGCCACTGGACTCCTTAGAGTGAACCGGCGGCTGCCCGCGCGGTCCCTGTTAGTGCGGGGGACTGCTCATCGCTGGCTTCACGAGTGCCCATTGCGATTCACTGCTCCCTACGGGTGTCCGGACGGGGGTTTCGCCCGCCGATGGCGGTAGTGCGGTCCGACCCGCCGGACACGTACTCGCGCAGGCCCTCAGATCGAGCGGACCCGGGACGCGAAGGGCCCGAGCGAACGATCGACGCCGTTCCGCGAGTGCCAGACAACCCAGATCAGGATGCAATGACGCACCCCGACCGGGCGCGCGACGCCGGGGATCCGGGACGACCCGCACCGGCACCGTATCGACATCGGTCGATCCTGCGTCCGTACCTGTCATGCACGAGGCCACGACACGCGAAGCAACTCGGTGGCCGCCGCCCGCTGACGGCAACCGATACACGTTCGCACCGGACCCGGCGACACCGGACCCGGTCCAAGCGCAGCATCAGATGCCGTCGCCGGCCGGACGACCAAAGTCCGTCTACTCCTCAGCCTCGACCCGCTGAGGCTCCGCGTCGGACATGTTGGCCCGGCTGGCCGAGGGCGCCGCGCTGGTTGCCTCGGCGTCACTGCGAATATCGATCCGCCAGCCGGTCAGCCGGGCGGCGAGTCGGGCGTTTTGTCCCTCTTGCCGATGGCCAGCGATAGCTGGAAATCGGGCACGACAACGCGGACGGCCTGGCTTGCCGCATCGACAATCTGCGCGGAGACGGCATTCGCGGGCGACAACGCGTTGCCGACATACCTGGCCGGATCCTCGGCCCAGTCGATGATGTCGATCTTCTCCCCGTGTAGTTCCGCCACGACATTGCGGACCCGCTGGCCCATGGGACCGATGCACGCCCCTTTGGCGTTCAGTCCAGGCACCGAACTGCGCACTGCGATCTTGCTCCGATGGCCGGCTTCTCGCGCCACGCCGACGATCTCCACGCTGCCGTCAGCGATCTCAGGAACCTCCAGCGCGAACAACTTCTTGACCAGGTTGGGATGGGTGCGGCTGACCGTGACCTGCGGTCCCCGAAGTCCGCGAGTCACCCCGACGACATAGCACTTGAGACGCGCGCCGTGTGGGTACTCCTCGCCCGGCACTTGCTCAGCCGGCGGCAGGATCGCCTCGATCTTGCCGATGTCGACGAGGACCAGCCCACGCTGGGCCGCCTGGGCGTCTGCTTGCACCACGCCGGTAACGATGTCGCCTTCCCGACCCGAGTACTCGCCGTAGGTGAGATCGTGCTCAGCGTCTCGCAATCGTTGCAGGATGACCTGCCGCGCAGTCGTGGCGGCAACGCGACCGAAGTCTGTTGGGGTGTCGTCGAACTCCTCGATCAGGCTGCCGTCCGCGTCGAGTTCCTGCGCCCAAACGACGACCTCGCCGGTTTTGCGGTCGATGACCACCCGCGCGTTCGGCATGGAATGCGGAGTGTGCTTGTACGCGCTGAGTAGTGCTGTCTCCAGTGCGTCGATGATCGTGTCGAACGCGATTTCTTTCTCTCGCTCGATGCTGCGCAAGGCTGCGATGTCAACGTGGACCACGCTCATCCCTCCGCCATGTCGTCGTCGAACGCGGCCTTCCGGTTGAACTCCACCTGGACAGCACCCGGACCGAGCTCGTCCCAACCAATGGTGCGTGTGCCGCCCCGAGACTGGAGCTCGATACCCGCGTCGCTGGTGGACAGGACGCGTCCTTCGATGCCGTTCACGGCAACCAGTCGGCCGACGGCGCGTGCCCAGTGCCGACGTTCGGTGAGCGGCCGATCCACTCCCGGTGAGGTGACTTCGAGAACATACGGCCCGGCGAACGGATCGTTTGCCTTGTCGTCGATCGTCGAGGAGACCGCCCGACTGACCTCCGCGATGCCGTCAAGATCCACGCCCTCGTCGCGGTCTATCACAACCCGCACGACACTGCGGCGCCCGACCACCTGGACCGACACATCCTCCAGGTCATGTCCGGACGCGGCGACGACCGGAGTCAGTAGCGCGAGCAGGTGCTTGCGCTGCTCCGCTGTGGATCGACCTGCCTGCGCGGGCATCGGGCAATCCTCCTGGCATGTGAAGTTGTACCGATTGCTCACGCTGCGCAACCACGGTCGATGTCGACCTCACGCGCCGTGCGGCAACCTCGGTAGCGAGCTTAGCTACTCTGCGACACTTAGGGCCTGCGCCAATAGGGGCGCCGTCGCCGAGCCGGAGTCCAGACGCCGGCCGGCAGGGCGGAGGAGGAGAGCCATAGCAGCGCTATGTCCGACGACGACAACGCCGCCGGTCGGCGTCTGGGCCCGGCGCAGGCCGGCAGTTCCTATTGGCGGAGGCTCTTAATCCTCATGACCTACTCCGAGTCTCCCCGGCTGATGTCCCGCCGGGCGTGGCTCGGCTCGGCCGGCCTGGTCGCCGCCGCGGCCACCGGCGGCGCACTCGTGGCGCTCATCCGCCCGGACGCTGTGACTGGACATCCTCCGGGGGCGCCGGGCTGGCTGCCGGCCGCGCTCACTCGAGAGCAGCAGCTATTGCATGGCATCGATGCCGCGATACGCGCCGACCCGACGCTCCGTGTCCGGTTGACACCCCTCCGCGCCGACCACACGGCCCACCTACAGCTGCTGCAAGGCCTGTCCGGTCGATACCGGCCGACCCCAGCGGGGGGCCGCGGATCGAGCGCCACCACGCTGACGCCGACGCCGACTGGCGTGGCCGGCGTGCGCCGCGCCGAGCTTGCGGCCTCGCGGGCGACGGCGGAAGCGGCGCTGACCGCAGCCGGCGGCGACGCTGGCCTGCTGGCAAGCATCGCGGCTTGCGAAGCCACCCACGCCGTGGTGCTCGCATGACCCCACCGACCCAGACTCTCGATGCGGCCTGGCAAGCGGCCTTGGGGGCCGAGTACGCGGCTGTGTTCTACTACGGCGCACTCGGTCCGCAGCTGGCTGACCCCGGACACATCGCGCTTGCCCGAACGTTCGAGGAGCAGCACCGTCAGCTGCGCGATCGCACCGCGGCAGCCCTCGTTGCCGCCGGGCTGTCACCGGCCCCGCCGCAGACCGACTATCCGCTGCCATTCTCATTAGCCGGGTCGGTGGACGCCCAGCGGTTGGCCCTCGCCACGGAGAGCAGCTGCGCCGCGGCCTGGCGATACCTAGTGACGGCGGCAGCATCCGGGCCGGCGCCGTCCGGGCTGCGCCAGGCGGCGAGCGACGCGTTGACCGCAAGCGCGATCCGCGCGACCCGCTGGCGGAGCATCCTGCACCCCGGCGAACCAACGGTGCCATTCCCTGGGAGTTGACGTCACCGCAGCAGGAGCCGGCCCAGACGTCTGCCGGCCACGACAAGCCCCGCGGCACCGAGCGCTAACAGGTAGCCCACCGGGACCAGCAGGCTGACGGAGACATCTCCGGTCGTCAGCCCCCGGACGAGGTGGACGGCCTGGTACAGCGGGGTGATCTCGACCAGCCATCGGATCGCTTCGGGGTACGCGCTGAGCGGGTAGAAGGTCCCGGAGAACAAGAACATCGGCACGATGGCCAGTTGCACAAATTCGAAGTCCTGCCACGACCGCATGAACGTCGTAAGGGCCATGCCGACCCCGGCGAACCCGAACCCGATCAGCAGCGCCGCGGGCCAGGCAAAAATGGCCCACGGCGAGGAAATGAGACCCATGACGGCCATGACGACGATGAACATGGCCGAGTACGCACCACCCCGCAGCAGCGCCCACGTCACCTCCCCTCGGGCCACGTCCCGCGGCCCCAACGGCGTCGCCAGGATGGAGTCGTAGAGCTTGGCGTACTTCAGCTTGAAGAACACGTTGTAGGTGGAGTCGAATATCGCTCCGTTCATGGCCGACGTCGCAAGCAATGCGGGCGCTATGTACTCCGTGTATCCAATGAGCTGCCCATTGGATCCGGTGAACCCAGGGACGAGACGCGAGACGCCAAGGCCAATAGAGAGCAGGTAGCACACCGGCTCCAGGAATCCGGTGAGAAACACGGGCCAGCTGCGGCGGAACACGACGTAGTTGCGCTCGACCAGACGCCAACCGTTCTCGCCGAGTCGCAACGGGATGATGCGAAGCCCCAACGCCGCCGACGTCATCGTCAACGCTCCAGCCGGCGACGAAACGCCCGCTCAGCGAGCCACCACCCGACGACGACCCACAGCAGGAGATAGCCGATGTGGCCGAGGGCCGCCAGCACGGTGGCTTGCCCGGTTGTCAGCGCCCGGCACAGCTCTACGCCGTGCCACACCGGAGTGAGCCGAGCGAGCCAAGCGATCGCGGCAGGTAACTGGGATATCGGGAAGAACGCGCCGGAGAACAAGAACATGGGGATGAGGCCGAGCCGGTAGAGCAGCGCGAACCCACTGTCGTTCTCCTGTCGCGCCGAGAAGGCGAAGATGGGCGTGGCAAAGGCCAGCCCGACCAAGACCGCGACGGCGACAGCGCCGAGCCCGCCCGCCACCGAATGCACGACGCCGAAGAGAGCGAGCACCGCCAGCAGCACGGTGCAGGTCGTCGCAAGGCGGAGAACGACATAGCCGAGATGCCCGACGAGCACATCCCGCACCCGCAGCGGTGTGGCGATCATCGCGTCATACACCTTTTGCCAGATGAAATACGCGAGCACGGGGTAGGTCGATTCGCCGACCGCGGTCTGCATAGCGGTGGTCGCGAGCAGTCCGGGACCAACGTAGTCGAGATAGCTCAAGCCGCCGAGTGCCGCGGTGGAGCCGGCGTCGACGTAGCGTCCGAGGCCTATTCCGATAGCCGCGAGGTAAAGCACCGGCAACACGAAGGAGGTGACGACGGTGCCTCGCCAAACCCGCCGGTACACCGTGGCCCAGTAATCGGCCTGTCGCAGCGCGAGCATTAGTCGATGAGGCTTCGGCCGGTGAGCCGGAGGAACACGTCCTCCAGGGATGAGCGTCGAACGAGAACGCTCGTGGGACGCAGCCCACCGCGGCTGACCGCCGCGGCGGCGGCCTCACCGTCGTTGGCATAAAGCAGGAGCCGGTCGGGCAGGACCTCAACCCGGGAGGCCAGCTCACCGACCCGATCCGCCACCGCGCCGGCAAGGTCGGCGTGGCCGTCGTCGGCGAAGCGCAGCTCGGTGACCTCTCGCGTCGAGTACTGGTCAATTAGGGCCTGCGGTGACCCTTCCGCGACGATCTTCCCGCGATCCATGACGACCAGGCGGTCGCACAGCTGCTCCGCTTCGTCCATGTAGTGGGTGGTCAGCACGAGTGTCACGCCCTGCTGCTTGAGCCGGAACAGCCGCTCCCACACCAGATGCCGGGCCTGCGGGTCGAGACCGGTGGTGGGTTCGTCGAGCAACAACAGCCGGGGCGAGTTGACCAAAGCGCGGGCAATGGTCAACCGCCGCTTCATCCCGCCCGACAACGCCTCGACCTTCGCGTCCGCCCAGTCGGCCAGGGATACGAACGCGAGCAACTCGTCCGCGCGGGCGCGACACTCCGCGCGGCTGAGCCCGAAGAACCGGCCGTACACGACCAGGTTCTCGCGCACCCGAAGCTCCGAGTCCACGGTGTCCTCCTGCGGGCAGACGCCGATCCGAGCCCGGATCTGCGATCCGTGGGTCACCGGGTCCAGACCGAAGACCCGCAGATCGCCGCCGGACGGCGGCGACACGGCTCCGATCATGCGCATCGTCGAGGACTTTCCCGCGCCGTTCGGACCCAGGAAGCCGAACGCTTCGCCGCGACGGACGTCGACGTCGATACCGCGCACTGCTTCGAAGTCTCCGAAGCGCTTCACCAACTCACGCGCCCGGATCAAGGGTTCCTGCGTCTCGCGCGCGTCGGGTAAGCGCTGCGGGCGCAGCTCGCCGCGGTCTACTGCCACGAGTCGATGATGCCGACTAATTCCGACAGCCGGGTCACCGTGGCGTCCGGTTCGCCGTCGGCCGAGCCGCGCTGCCATTCCGGGATGATGCTATGCGGGATCCAGATCGCTTTCATGCCGACGGTCTTCGCGCCGTGGATGTCGTCGAAGAGTCGGTCGCCGACGAAGACGGCTTCGCCCGGGTCGGCAACGCCGACCGCGGCGAGCGCCGCGCGGAACGCCTCGGCGTGCGGCTTCGTCCACGCGATCTCGGACGTGTACACGGCACCGTCGATCAGGGCCAACACCTCGTCCCGTTCGAAGATGCGCTCGTGGTGGTCACGAGGCCACAGGGTGTTCGACAACACGCCGATCCGGATGCCACGCTCCCGTAGCGCCGCGAACAACGCTGGCACGTCCGGATCGATGTAGGTATGCGGCGTCCACCAGTCGTGGTAGGCGGCAAGCAGCTCGTCCGACGAGTCGACACCGGCCGCGTCGAGCACCTCGGCGAGCGTGGCACTCCGCTGCTCGTCGCGCGAGCGGAGCCATGCGGCGTCCTCGGCCGCAGACAGCCGGGCGGCGATAGTCGCATCACCGGACGCAGCCAGCCACGCCTCGTTCGGATCGATGGTGTGCCACGGCGTGAGCGTTCCGCCCCAGTCGAAAATGATGGCTCGGATAGTCATGGTGCGCGTTGGGGCGTTGGGACCTAGAACAGCACCGTCGACAGCGTGCCGATCTGGCGCATGCCGAGCCGCTCGTACAAGCGACGAGCCGGGTAGTTGAAGTCGTTCACGTACAGGCTCACCCGCGGTGCGAGGTGCAACGCGTAGTCGAGCACGGCGGCCATTGCTGCGGTGCCGATCCCCCGGCCGCGCAAGTCGGGACGCACCCACACGCCCTGCACCTGACAGCACTGGGACGACACAGCTGCAAGCTCCGCCTTGAAGATCACGGCGCCGCGGTCGTCCACGCGAACCAGGGCGTGCCCGGCCGCGATCAACTGCGTGAGGCGAACCCGGTAGCCCGGTCGGTCGGCGCTGTCCGTTGGCGTCAGCCCGAGTTCCTCTTCGAACATCGCGAACGCCGCTGGAAGGTAGCGGCCGACATCCTCGAAGTCCGCCGGCCGTACCGCTGGATCGATGGGGAGCGTGGGCAGGCGATCGGTCACGAGCAACGGCTGCGACGCGCGGATCATTCGGGCCGTTCCCCACCGTCGCGAGAGCGATGGCCACAGGATCGCGACGGCCGAGGCCGGCCCGACGATGGACGAGCAGGCCCGGCGCCGGTTCGCGAGGTGGCGGCCGAGCACCGTCCAGGACCCGAAGTCGCCACCGACCGGGAGGAGGTTGCCTCCGCAAAATGCCGCTGCGCACAGCTGGCCCGGGTCGCCAACACCCACCACCTCCCCGCCGAGTCGAGTGCCGTCGAGAGTGCGGACCGCTTCGACTCGCGCCGCGACCACGGCGTTCGCCACTGGATCGATCGCGAGCAGGCCGAGAACCTCGTCGAGGTCTCGGTCGTCGAGGACCCGCACGGCTTCACGGCGCCGGAGCGCAGGGCGGACGGCGGTCATGCGAAGCGAGGCTACCGTCCCGGCGCTGCCCGTGGCGTTTGCGCAACAGGCCTGATCGGGGCAGATGAAACCCCTGGGATATCCGTCGCCCAAGCGGCAAAGTGACAGGGCGATTCAGGTACGCACGCGAGGGCGCGTGAGAGCGGAACAGTGCTCAGTTGGCCAGGGTGTATTCGGGTAGGTCGGCGTCTGTGGCTAGTGACTTGGTGCTGCGGACGAGCAGCCTCCGGATCGGCCGGCTAGCCAACAAGGTGTTTCGGAACCGCAGACCGGAAACGGTAGCCGGGCCCAGGAACTTGCCTGGGTTGGCGCCGCGCTGCCAGCGGGCGGCATAAGGCCGCATCCGGTTCTCGTACGCGACGAAGCCCGCGCGGTGGTCGCCGCGAGCGGCGGCAAGTTCGCCGGCCAGCACGTACGCGCCGACTATGCCGGTAACCACGCCCATGCCGCCGAGTGTCACGCCCCAGGCGGCGTCGCCGAGCAGCGCAGTACGACCCGCTGGCCAGGTCGGGACACTGACCCGGCTGATCGAGTCGAAATACAACTCGGGCGCGTCGTGCAGGCCGGCGAGCAGTTCCGGTACGTACCAGCCAAGGCCGGTATATGTATCGGCGATCAGTTTCTTCTGCTGGTCGAGGTCGAGCCAGTCGTAGTCGAACCGCGGCGAGGCGAACACCACGAACGCGTTTGTCTGGTCCGGGGCGCGTGGGTCCCCTGCGACGCTAGCCATCCGGCCGGGCACGTTGTAGTGCTGCGGTGTGGTGTCCGCCGTTAGTGAGCTGGCCAGATCCCAGCCGACCAGGTAGTAGTCAAGGTGCCGCACATATCGCTGTTCGGGCCCGTACCCGACGCGGCGCACACCGGAGTGGAGCCGTCGCCAGCGATCATCACGTCGAACGTGCCCGAGCCGTGGTGAGTGAAGTCCACCTGGATACCTGGCGACAGCGGAGGGCGCCGAAGCGTGGGCCCAGACCAAGGTTGAGGCTGGACGCCATCGCGGCAGCCGGAATCGACATCGCCGACCGCGACGGACTCTCCGCCGTGACGATGCAGCGGGTGGCCGAGCGACTGGGCGTCACGAAGATGGCTCTGTATCGCTACGTTCCGGGCAAGGTTGAGCTGGTCGCGCTGATGATCGATCTCGGCATCGGTGAACCACCGCGACTGGCTACGATCGCCGGCGGCTGGCGACCGTAGCTCGAAACCTGGGCCTTGCGAATGTTCGACCGCTTCGCTGAGCATCCGTGGGCGCTGGAGGCAACCATCGGAGCACGCGCGATCGGACCCAACGAGCTTGGCTGGCTGGAACAGGCCGCGGCCGCGCTAACCGGTACCGGTCTGACCGGCTCCGAGATCCTTGATCTGGCGGTGACCCTCGTCGGGCATGTGCGGACGATCGCGCAGCAGGCGGCGGCAATTGGGAACAATCCCGAGCAGGCGATAGACGATGCGATGCTAGCCCTGCTGACCGGCCGCGAGGACCAGTTCCCCGCCCTGGCCGCCGCGCTTGCCGACCCGGACGGCAAGAACCAGGCGCTCGACTTCGGCCTCCACCGCATTCTTGACGGCGTGGAGTTGCTGATCGACCGGCTGAACTAACCCCGATAGGCGCGCACCAGCGGCCACAGGATCTTTCCGTGGTCGAGCGGAGTACTGCCCCCATGCGTGGCCGTCGGGTTGACGATCTGCAGGGTGGCTGGCCGACGACGCGTGCCTCGACGACTGACATCAGCCCGGCGTCATGCGAAGCGAGGCTAGGGTCGCGCGCGCGTGGCCGGTGGCGTGCGCAACAGGCATGATCGACCGAGATGAGCCGGGAGGCACGAATGGTTGAGCCGGTGCGCGGTGGCCGGTCAGGATGACGGACGAGCCGAGCAGAGGAATCGGCCGGCTGCGGCAGGAAGCGATCTACCGCGCCGGTCTCTTTGGCCGACGACCCAAGGTTCCCACGAGCTGGCCCGGCCTCGAAGCCAAGGCGCGGGCAGCGCTGTCCCGACGCGCCTGGGCGTACCTGGCGGGCGGCGCAGGGCTGGAATCAACGATTCAAGCGAACGCGGACGGATTCGAGCGGTGGCGGATCGTGCCGCGGGTGCTGCACGACGTTGCGCATCGCTATCTGACAGTCGAGCTCTTCGGCCGGGTCCTTCCGGCGCCGCTGCTCCTCGGTCCGGTCGGCGTGCTATCGCTGGCGCACCGGGACGCTGATGTCGCTGCCGCCCGGGCGGCAGCCGCGGAGCGCGTTCCGATCGTGCTGTCGAACCAGGCGTCACGCTCCATGGAGGAATGCGTCGCCGTCATGGGTGACTCACCCCGGTGGTTCCAGCTGTACTGGAGCACGGTCGACGAACTGGTAGAGAGCTTCCTCGCTCGCGCCGAAGCCTGCCGATGCGACGCCATCGTCGTCACGCTGGATACGACGCTGCTCGGTTGGCGACCACGCGATCTGGACCTCGCGTCGCTGCCCTTCTCGCACGGGTTGGGCATCGCGCAGTACACCAGCGATCCTGTCTTCACCCGGTTGGCAACGGAGCGGGCCCGCAGTGGCCAGCGTGAACAGCAGAAGCAGCGACCCACTGCGGCCGCGTTGCGGGCACTGCTCTCTATCGCCCGGACCCACCCCGGACCGACCTGGACCAACCTCCGGTCGCCATTACCGCGTGCGGCGGTCGAGACATTCCTCGACATCTACTCGCGCCCGTCGATCACCTGGCGCAACCTCGGGTGGCTCCGCGACCACACCCGGCTGCCGATCGTCCTCAAGGGCATCGTGCATCCGGACGATGCCCGCCGGGCGGTTGACCATGGCGTGGACGGGATCATCGTCAGCACGCACGGCGGACGTCAGATCGACGGAGGCATCGGTGCCGTCGACGCGCTGCCGGAGGTGGTGTCCGCGGCGGCCGGGGCCCTTCCCGTCCTGCTCGACAGCGGCATTCGCAGCGGTGCGGACATGGTGAAGGCCCTCGCGCTCGGCGCCCAGGCGGTGCTCATCGGCCGACCATGGGTCTACGGCCTGGCGCTGGGCGGCAGTGATGGCGCACGCGACGTCGTCCGGAATCTGCTGGCGGAGTTCGATCTCACTCTCGGGCTGGCCGGTTGTGCGTCCGTGTCCGATGTGGGCGAGATCACCCTCGTGGCGGCACCACCTCGCCGTTGAGCGCGTATCAGCGCTCGCTGGCCTGCCCTCCAAGCTCCCGAACACGGCGACACATGGATACCCGCGCGGGCGACATACGGACACGGGGGCGAACCAGTGACTACGGCTTTGCTGCTCGACTACCCCGAGATCCGGGCGGTTACCCCTACCCCAATCTCAGGGGTTAACCCGACAGACAAGGCGCGGTGCCGAGACGAGCATCGAACCGTGGCCGCCACACTCGTCCTGGACGAGCGTAGCCCCGCGCGGGCGCCGGTCCAGGCGGCCGCCTCGGCGCATTCCCCGGCCACTGTTGAAGCGGCGACCCGACGGCGGTGGGCTTGGCTGGTTCCGGTTGCTGCGGCCGTGGCCGCCGTGACGACCGCGGCCGTCCTCGCAATAGAGCTGCGCGACGCCGACTTCGCCGCCACCCTGGCCCAGACCAATCTGACCTGGGTGGCTGTCGCGATAGGCATATTCGGGCTGTCCATCCTTTCGGCTGCCTACAACCTGATGGGGTTCAGCGCCTTGCGACTGCGGCTGGCCCCGACGCTGCTCGCTCAGCTTGCGGTCGGCGGCTTGCGCGTCATCACCCCGTCCGCGCTGAGCACGCCGGCGATCGCCACCCGCTACCTCGTGCAGTCCGGCGCGAGCACCCCGGACGCTCTGACGACCGTCGGCGCAGCGCAAACCGCCCAGCTGGCCGCGACGATGCTGGTCGTGGCGGGGCTGGCGGCGTTGTCCGGCAGTGATCAGCTTTCGATGCCGAACGCGACGGGCCTGCTCATCACAGCGGCCGCGGTGGTCGTTCTTATCATCGCCGCATCGCTCGTCGCCCGTCGGTCCCAGCGAGTACTCCGCGGCCTGCGGGCGGCTCGGACGAGCCTCGCCGGACTGGCGGCCCACGCCCGCCGCCGACCGGGACGGGTCGCGGTGGGCATTGCCGCGTCCGCGCTGCTCACCCTCACCCATGTCCTGGCGTTCGCGGCCTGCGTACTCGCTGTCGGCGGCCGCGCGTCGCTCGTCGCACTATGCGCCGTCTACCTCGCGGCGTCAGCGGCTGGTTCGTTGATTCCGACTCCGAGCGGAGCCGGGGCGGTGGAGGCGGCGCTGATTGGTGGTCTGGTCGCCACGGGTATGGCGTTGCCGATCGCGACGGCAGCCGCGCTGCTCTCCCGGATAGTGTCCGTGTGGGGGCCTGCCGTGCCTGGGTGGGTCGCGCTGGTCACGCTGCGGCGCCGCGCGCTTCTCTAGGTCACGACTAACTGCCGACGGTGACCGTCGGCTCCCCGGACGCAGCCCCGGCCGCGACCATTTCGTCGGCGAGACGCATCGCCTCCTCGATGAGAGTCTCCACGATCTGTGACTCCGGCACGGTTTTGATGACTTCGCCCTTGACGAAGATCTGCCCCTTGCCGTTGCCCGAGGCGACGCCGAGGTCGGCTTCGCGCGCTTCGCCGGGACCGTTGACGACGCAGCCCATGACCGCGACGCGCAGCGGCACCTCCATGCCCTCGAGACCCGCGGTGACCCGGTCGGCCAAGGTGTACACGTCGACCTGGGCCCGGCCGCAGGAAGGGCAGGAGACGATCTCCAGCCGGCGTTGACGCAGGTTCAGCGACTCGAGGATGGCCAGCCCGACCTTTACCTCCTCGACGGGTGGCGCGGACAGGGACACCCGGATCGTGTCGCCAATCCCCTCAGACAGCAGGGCGCCGAATGCGACCGCGGACTTGATCGTGCCCTGGAATCCCGGCCCGGCCTCCGTGACGCCGAGGTGGAGCGGGTATTCGCACGCAGCGGCGAGCAGTTCATAGGCCCGCACCATGACGACCGGGTCGTGGTGCTTCACCGAGATCTTGATGTCCCGGTAGTCGTGCTCCTCGAACAGCGACGCCTCCCACAGCGCCGACTCGACGAGCGCTTCCGGAGTGGCCTTGCCGTACTTTGCGAGCAGCCGCTTGTCGAGTGATCCCGCGTTCACTCCGATTCGGATCGGAATGCCGGCGTCTTGGGCCGCTCTGGCGATCTCCCCGACCTTGTCGTCGAATGCCTTGATGTTGCCTGGGTTGACCCGCACCGCGGCACAGCCGGCGTCAATTGCCGCGAACACGTACCTGGGCTGGAAGTGGATGTCGGCGATCACCGGGATCTGGGACTTCTTCGCGATGGCGGGCAACGCCTCGGCGTCGTCCTGCGACGGCACCGCCACGCGGACGATGTCGCACCCAGCTGCGGTCAACTCGGCGATCTGTTGCAACGTGGCGTCGACGTCGGCGGTCAGCGTGGTGGTCATGGACTGGACCGATACCGGTGCTCCGCCTCCTACGAGGACTGAGCCGACGCGAATCTGCCGGGAGTTTCGGCGCGGAGAGAGAACGGGTGGCGGGCTGGTCGGCATGCCGAGGGGAATTGAGCTCACCCGACCAGTATCCGCATGCGTCCGAGGCGGATGTCGTCACCCACCCAGCGTGACGGGCTTCACGATGTCGGCGTACACGACGAGCAGTGTCACCAGAATAAGCACGGACGCGACCGCGTACATGACCGGAACCATCTGCGCGGTGTCGACATAGATCTGACGTCGGCGGGCTGCTGCCGCGTTGGCTGCGTCGGGATCCGAGGCGCCGGCGGTGCCGTGAGCCGCCATCGCACGCTCCCGCAGTCTCGCCCGGCCGCGCTTGGCGGCCTCGACGAGTGCTCCGGCCACGTGTCCACCGTCAAGCGGAAGTAGCGGCAGGAGGTTGAAGAAGAACAGGAGCAGGTTCACGGTCGCCAGCAGGCTGATCAGCGCGAACGCCTTGTCCTGGGCGTTGAACACGTTGCTCTGCGCGATGTCGCCTCCGAGGCGGCCGATGCCGACGACACCGATTGCGCCGGTGGGATCGCGCGGCTTGCCCTCGAACACCGTGCCCCAGAGGCTAGCGATCTTGCTCGGGTAGCTGCCGATGGCGCTGACGCCCTGGCCGATCTGGTCCCCGACGTATCCCGGCACCCGGGTTACCGGCAACGCAGCGTAATAGCTGTGTACCTGCGGCGACACGCCGAGATAGCCGGCTTCCTTCGTCTTCGTTGTCGTGCCGACGTATTTGAGATTGCGCACTGGCGTGATCGACAACTGCTGCTCGACACCGTTGCGCCGGATCGTCATCGACAGGGTCTTCCCGGCCGATTGCTCGACGATGGCGACGGCGTCATCCCACTTGTCGATCCGGGTGGCGTCGATCGAGACGATGACATCCCCGGGCTGGAGCACGTTGTAGGCAGGCGCCGGGGTCGCATTCGCCGGGCACGAGCCGTTGGCGGCCTGACTCGAGTTGGCTGGGACAACGCATTTCACGACCGCGCTGACCGTCGTGGTCGCGTCGTCGTGCCGGGTGCCTAGCGTGCTCAGCAGGACGACGGTGAGCACGAGGTAGATCAGCAGGTTCATCGTCGGGCCGCCGAGCATGACGATCATCTTCTTGCCGGGCGTGAGCCGGTAGAATTGACGGTCCTCGTCGCCGGGTTCGACCTCCGCGCGACTGGCGTTACGGAAATCCTCGACCGCCGATGCCATGCGCCGCGGCCACCGGGACCGGGTGCCATCCACGCGGGGCGGCACCATGCCGATCATCCGGATATAGCCGCCGAGCGGAATTGCCTTCAGTCCGTATTCGGTGTCGCCTTTGCGACGAGACCACACCGTGGGACCGAATCCGACCATGTACTGGGTGACCTTCACCCCGAACTTCTTCGCCGGCACCAGGTGACCGACCTCATGCAGGGCAATGGACAGCAGCAGCCCAACAGCGAAGATGAGCACACCGACGACGTACAGCACGGCTGCTCTTTCCTCCTTCAGGACTCCTGTGCGATGACGGCCCGCGCCCGCGCGCGTGCCCAGTCCTGCACATATTCGACGTCTTCGACGGTACCTGGGTTCCCCGCATCGGCGTGCTGATTGCTGAGCCAGTTCATCAAGACGTCCCGAACGGTGTCCACGATGCCCAGAAACGACACATGTCCCGCATGGAAGGCGGCGACGAGCTCCTCATTGGCGGCGTTGTACACCGCAGGCGCCACCCCGCCGGCCAGGCCGGCAGTCCGGGCCAGATCGATGGCGGGGAACGCATCGGAATCCAGCGGCTCGAACGTCCAACTCGCCGCCTGCGTCCAGTCGACCGACGGCGCTGCCCCGGCAACGCGGTCGGGCCAGCCCAACGCGAGGGCGATCGGCAGCCGCATGTCCGGCGGTGACGCCTGGGCGATCGTGGCGCCGTCGACATACTCCACCATCGAATGGACCACCGATTGAGGGTGGACGACGACGGCGATCCGGTCGTAGGGCACTCCGAACAGCAGGTGCGCCTCGATCACCTCGAGTCCCTTGTTGACCAGAGTCGCCGAATTCGTGGTGATGAGCTTTCCCATGTCCCAGGTCGGATGCGCGAGGGCTTGCTCAGGGGTAACTCCGGCGAGCTGCTCCCGGCGTCGTCCGCGGAACGGGCCGCCGCTCGCAGTCAGGATGAGCCGAGCGACCTCGTCCGCGCTCCCGCTGCGCAGGCATTGGGCCAGCGCAGAATGTTCTGAGTCCACCGGCACGAGCTGACCGGGCTTTGCCCGTCCCGTGACCAGGGGCCCGCCCGCCACCAGTGATTCCTTGTTCGCAAGAGCAACGATGCGCCCGGCGTCGAGCGACGCGAGGGTTGCCCGTAGCCCCTCCGCTCCCGCGATCGCGTTGAGCACAACATCCGCGTCGTATGCCGCGAGCTCTACCCCGCAGGAGCGTCCCACGAGGACCTCCGGCGCCGGCGAGTCGGCTGGCCATCGCGCGGCCAGCCGAGCGTGGAGCTCCGGACCGGCGTCCTCGCGACTTACCCCCACGGCGGCGACCCGCAGCGCAGTAGCCTGATCGGCGAGCAAGGCGAGGTCACCGCCACCTGAGCAAATCGCCGTGACCCGAAACCGATCCGGCGCCGCCTGCGCGACCGCGATCGCTTGGGTGCCGATCGAACCAGTGCTTCCCAGGACGACGACGCGGCGCTGCTCGGTCATCCGGTTATTCTCGCGCTCCGAACCGGTAGTGCCACAATGACACCGACATCGCATGGCACGGACATCGCCCACCCGACCTCAGGCGGACAGGAGCACCTTCAGTGGCCCTCAAGCCCGGCAGCGAGCAACCTGACATCGGCGCGCCCGAGGACTACGTGCACGATCACCCCAGCGAGCATCCGTCGGACTGGGGCTGGCACGGCGAGTGGGGGCGAGCGGCTCGCGTGGCCGGCTGGGTCTGCGTGATCATTCTGCTCTTGATGATCACGGCCACGCACTACAACGGTGCGGGTGCCGTCGGATTGATTACCACGGCTGCGCTGCTCGTGATCGCTCTGGTTTGGGACATCCAGCGCCGGCGAACAGCCTGGCGCAAGTGACCCGATCCTGACCGCAATCGCCCGCCCGGCGCTAGTTTCCGCAGGCTGCCCCTCAGGCCGGTGCCATCTCGCGCTAGCCCCATGGGGAGGCATAGTCGCCGGCGAGCAGATCCAGGAACGGCACCGCGTCGAAGGCCTCTGGTCCAAGGACGCCGGAGCCGGTCCAAGCACCGCTGTCCGGCAACTCCAAGGCCACGATCGGGTTCACGCCCGTCTGCCACACGACGGCTTGGGATCCGTACTCGCGCATGGACCATTCGTTGTCTACGACGTGATAGAGGTTAGGTCGACCGGGGTTGGCCATCCTGGCCGCGGCCCCGGACCCAGGTGCCCACGCAACAAGTCCGGAGCACTCGGCCTGGTAGCCAGTGTCGTGATCGGAGTGGCGTCCACGGCGCCGGCGTACAGCCTCGCCGCTACGCTGGGTTTCATCGTGGCCGGTGTCGGCCTGCAGTCCCCCGTGATCGTGATCTTGGCATTTGTCCCGATGCTCTTCATGGCTATCGGCTACGCGGAACTGAACAAGGCCGACCCGGACTGCGGGACGACATTCACCTGGGCCACGCGGGCGTTCGGACCGAAAACCGGCTGGCTCGGCGGCTGGGGAATCATCGCCGCCGATGTCCTCGTCATGGCATGCCTCGCCCAGGTCGCCGGGCAATACCTCATCCTGCTGTTCAATGCCGACGGGATCGGCGGTAACCCAGTCGACTCCGCGTGTTGCTGGTGGGCGTGCTGTGGATCGTCCTCATGACCTGGATCTGTTATCGGGGCATTGAGCTGTCCGCGAGGATGGGGAAATCCTGCTGTCCATCGAGCTGATCATGCTGCTTGTGTTCGCTGTTGTCGCCCTGCTCGTCACTTACACGCTGGTAACATTGGCCGCCCAGTCCTTCGCCGGTATCGGCGAGGAGGGCATCGGTCTCGGCAACCAGGACAACTCCGGGGACGTCCTATCCGTGCTCGGCAAGGCGGCGTTCGGTGACAGCGGGCTCGGCACCTTCCTCTCCCATCTCCTCATCCTCATGGTGCTGACGTCGGCCGCTGCGTCGACGCAGACGACGATCCTGCCGACGGCGCGCACCACCTTGTCGATGGCCGTGTATCGAGCACTCCCAGAGCCGTTCGCGCGCGTGCACCCGCGCTACCTCACGCCGAGCTTCTCGACTCTGTTGTTCGGCGGCATCGCCATCGTCTTGTACGCAAGCATGAACTACCTCGGCACGAGCGGCAGCATTATCGCCGATGCCGTTACGGCTCGTGGCATGCTGATCGCGTTCTACTACGGCCTGACCGGCTTCGCGTGCGCGTGGTACTACCGCAAGAATCTCCGATCCAGCTCGCGAAACCTCTGGATGCAGGGCATCCTGCCGACGCTCGGGGGGCTGATCCTGTATTTCGCTCTAGCCTGGAGCCTGCACGACGACTGGCTCTCGCCGGACGCGGACAACTCGGCCAGCTACACCCGCTGGAACATACCCTTCCCGCCATACTGGACCGTCGGCGGTGTCTTCCTTATCGGCGTCGGGTCATTCGTCGTTGGCGTCATCCTCATGTTCATCTGGCGGGCAATCGCACCGGCCTTCTTCCGTAGTGAGATTCCTGCGCCGCGAGACGCCAACGCTGGTCCGCGACGCGCAGCTGAGTACTGACCTGAGCTTTGCCGACGGCCCAGCCGGCCGACCCGACAATTGACTTGGGAATACGTAGCTAGCGACCGTTCTGGCAGGTGATTTCCGCCGTTTGACAAGCATCAGACGACGAATCCGCTTGCTGAGCAAGGTCACTACCGGCAGAGTAGGCACATGGGCCAATCCGTGAACCGGGTCCTGCTCGACGATGTCGGCCAAGCGATCATCGAGCAACTGCAGCAAGATGGCCGTCGCTCCTACGCGACGATCGGCAAGGCCGTGGGGCTGTCCGAGGCGGCGGTGCGCCAGCGGGTACAGAAGCTGGTCGAGGCCGGTGTCGTTCAAATCGTTGCCGTTACCGATCCCATACAGGTTGGCCTACGCCGGCAAGCGATGATCGCCGTCCAGGCCAGCGGGGATGTCGAAGCCATTGCGGAAGCGCTCACCGAAATACGGGAAGTCGTGTATATCGTGGTTGTGGCCGGGTCGGTCGACATTCTGGCCGAGGTGGTCGTGACCGATGACGAGCATCTGCTGCGTCTGGTGAACAGCAGAATTCGGACGATCCCCGGCGTGTATCGCACCGAGACCTTCGTTTACCTGAAATTGACCAAACAGACCTACGACTGGGGTGCACGATGACGACGCCAATCTCCACCGCCTTCGAGATCCACGAACTCGACCATGAGCGTCTGGCGGCGACTGCGTCCGAGCACCTCTGGATGCACTTCAGCCGCATGGCTCTATGCCCACGGAGGCGTACCGACGATCGTTCGTGGGAAGGGCGCGCGGATCTGGGATGCGGCCGGCACGCAGTACCTGGACGGGTTAGCGGGACTCTTCGTGGTCCAGGTGGGACACGGGCGGGTGGAGCTCGCGGAGGCCGCCTACAAGCAGGCGTCGCAGCTGGGGTTCTTCCCACTGTGGTCCTACGCTCACCCGGCGGCGATCGCGCTCGCGGAACGCCTCGCCGACTACACGCCTGGTGATCTGAACAAGGTCTTCTTCACGACTGGAGGCGGGGAGGCCGTCGAGACGGCCTGGAAGCTAGCCAAGCAGTACTTCAAGCTCGTGGGCAAACCCATGAAACACAAGGTCATCAGCCGCGCTGTTGCGTATCACGGGACCCCACAGGGAGCACTTCGCACTCACCGGCATACCGGCCGCCAAGCAGATGTTCGAACCGCTCACGCCCGGTGGCTTCCGGGTGCCAAACACCAACTTCTACCGCGCTCCAGAGCACGGCGACGACCTCGAAGCATTTGGACGATGGGCCGCCGATCGTATCGAGGAAGCGATCGAGTTCGAAGGTCCGGACACCGTCGCCGCCGTCTTCCTGGAGCCGGTGCAGAACTCGGGTGGCTGCTTCCCGCCGCCGCCCGGCTACTTCCAGCGGGTCCGCGAGATCTGTGACCGGCACGATGTGCTCCTCGTCTCGGACGAGGTGATCTGCGCATTCGGCCGACTCGGCGCATGTTTGCGTGCAACAAGTTCGGCTACGTGCCCGACATGATCACCTGCGCCAAGGGCATGACGAGCGGATACGCCCCGATCGCCGCTTGCATCGTCGAGCGACCGGATCGCCGAACCCTTCCTGCAAGGTCAGACCTCCTTTCCGCACGGATACACCTTCGGCGGTCATCCGGTGTCGGCCGCGGTGGCCATGGCTAACCTCGACATCCTCGAGCAGGAGAAACTGCTTCAGCGTGTGGTGGACAACGAGGCCGCATTCCGGGCCACATTGGAGAAGTTGCTCGATTTGCCGATCGTCGGTGACGTGCGCGGCGACGGGTACTTCTACGGCATCGAGATGGTGAAGGACAAGGCAACAAAAGAGACGTTCGACGCCGACGAGTCCGAGTGGCTGTTGCGCGGGTTCTTGTCGAAGGCCTTGTTCGAGGCCGGGCTGTACTGCCGGGCGGACGATCGCGGGGACCCGGTCGTCCAACTCTCGCCGCCGCTGATCAGCGGCCAGCCCGAGTTCGACGAGATGGAGCAGATCCTCCGGTCAGTCCTCACCGAGGCATGGGCCCGGATCCAGGCAGCCGGATCGCGAGGCAGAGGAGGCGACGAGTGGCAGCGCTACCAATGACTCATTGGGAAATGCCGGATCGAAGGTGCTCGAAGATCAGGTTCGTCTCGGTGAGCGCGACGTCGGGGTTACCCGACAGGTTCACGACCACGAAGTCGCGCAGATTTTCGGTGCTCGTGGCCGCGATGTGCAGGTAGAAGTCCACTGCGCCGGCCAGGAAGAATACGTTGAGAACTTCCGGCAACGCAGCGACCTTGGTCGCGAAGTCGCTGATCTGTCCCCGGGCGTGCGACTGCAGCCGCACCGAGATCATGGCCTGGATCGGACGGCCGAGCGCTGCTGGATCTACGTCGGCGTGGAAACCGCGGATCACGCCTCCGTCCCGCAATGCTCGCACCCGTCCGAGACACGTCGAGGGTGCGATACCGACGCGCTCGGCGAGCGCATTGTTCGGCAGCCGCGCGTCGGCGACGAGTTCGTGCAGGATGCTTTCGTCGACGTCGTCTATCGGCGCCGGGCGAACATTCTTCGGAACTGGCGCTGGCCCACGGCGGCCGGGCGAACGATACGTTGGCACAGTGGTCATTTTATCGAATCTTCTTCAGTGATCTAGCCCCTTGATTACCAATGATTCATCATTGTCCGCAGACTTCGGAGCGCAGAAAGGCGGAGAGGAATCGTGAAGGTCGGCATCCCGTGTGAGCTCAAGAGCCAGGAGTATCGGGTGGCCATCACGCCGTCAGGCGTGAACGAGTTGGTTCGCGGCGGCCATCGCGTCTACGTGGAGCGTGGCGCCGGCAAGGGCTCATCCATCCCGGACGCCGACTTCGTGGCAGCCGGTGCCGAGATCCTCCCGACCGCCGACGACGTCTGGGCCACCGGCGAGCTCATCCTCAAGGTGAAAGAGCCGATTCCCGAGGAATACGGCCGGATGCGCAAGGATCAGGTGTTGTTCACCTACCTGCACCTCGCCGCCGCCAAGGAATGCACCGACGCGTTGCTGGCCGCGGGGACGACGGCGATTGCATACGAGACCGTGCAACTCGAGGATCGGTCTTTGCCGTTGTTGGCGCCCATGTCGGAAGTTGCCGGACGGCTGGCCCCGCAAGTCGGGTCCTACCACCTCATGAGCCAGGGCGGCGGTCGTGGCGTCCTGATGGGGGGTGTCCCCGGCGTGTATGCCGCCAAGGTCGTGGTGATCGGCGGTGGAGTCGCCGGACAGAACGCGGCTGCGATCGCGTTGGGTATGGAGGCCGAGGTGCTGTTGCTCGACCGCAACGTGGCTCAGCTGCGCCGAGTCGATGCGATCTACCAGGGCCATTGCCAGACCGTTGCCTCCAACGCCTACGAGATCGAGCGGGCCGTGCTCGATGCCGACCTGGTGATCGGGGCCGTGCTCATCCCCGGAGCGAAAGCGCCGAGGCTGATCTCCAATGAGCTTGTCTCCCGGATGAAGCCTGGCTCCGTACTCGTTGACGTCTCGATCGACCAGGGCGGCTGCTTCGAGGACTCTCGGCCGACAACCCACAGTCAACCGACCTACGCCGTGCACGATTCGCTGTTCTACTGCGTCGCCAACATGCCGGGAGCGGTGCCACACACCTCGACGTACGCGCTGACCAATGTGACCCTGCCGTACGCGCTAGAGCTGGCGAACAAGGGCTGGCGTCGCGCTCGCAGGACGATCCCGCCCTCGCCTTGGGACTCAACACCTACGAGGGCGCCGTTACGTATGCCCCTGTGGCCGAGGCACACGGATACAAGTCAGTCGATCTCGCCGACGTCCTGAACTGAGCAGCACATCAACTGGACGCAGCCGCCAGCTGCCCGCAGGCGCCGTCGATCTCGCGACCGCGGGTGTCGCGGACGGTGGTCGGGATGCCCGGCCTCGAGGCGGCGTACGAACTCACGCTCGTCGGCGGGGTCGCGAGGCGGTCCACTTCGAGCCGGGCGTCGGGTTGAGCGGGATCAGGTTGACGTGTACCCAGCCCCAGTCGCCACGCGCGAGGAGGACGTCGGCGAGCAGGTCGGCGCGCCAGCCCTGGTCGTTGATGCCGCGCATCATGGCGTACTCGATCGAGACCCGGCGCTTGGTGACCCGCGCGTAGTTCCAGGCCGCGTCGACGGTCTCGCCGACGGAGAACCGGGTGTTGATCGGGACCAGCTCGTTGCGCAGCTCGTCGTCGGGCGCGTGCAGCGACAGCGCCAGCGTGACCGGGATGCCCTCCTCGGCCAGCTGGCCGCATCCGCGGGCACCAGCCCGACGGTCGACACGGTGACGCCGCGCGCGACATGCCCAGCCCGTCGGCGCCGGGTCGGTGAGGCGGCGTACGGCGCCGATCACGGCGTTGTAGTTGGCGAGCGGCTCGCCCATGCCCATGAACACGACGTTGGACACCCGGCCCGGGCCGCCGGGCACCTCGCCGCGGGCCAGCGACCGGGCGCCGGCGACGACCTGCTCGACGATCTCGGCGGTGGACATGTTGCGCTGCAGGCCGCCCTGGCCGGTCGCACAGAAGGGGCACGCCATCCCGCACCCGGCCTGGGACGGAGACACACATCGTGACCCGGTCGGGGTAGCGCATCAGCACCGACTCGACGAGGGCGCCGTCGATACAGCCGCCACAGGGTCTTGCGGGTCGTGCCCCGCGTCCGTCGACAGCTGGCGGACCTCGGTCATCAACGGCGGCAAGAGTGCGTCGCCGAGCCGGCGACGAACGCCCGTGGGCAGCTCGGTCATCGCCGCCGTATCGGTCTCCAACCGCCCGAAGTACTGCCGGGACAGCTGATCCGCTCGAAACGGCGGCATTCCGAGCGCGACGACCGCAGTCCGACGCTCGTCGCGATCGAGGTCAGCAAGGTGCCGGGGTGGCGTCGCGCGGCCGGGCGGGTCGAACACGAGGGGCAGGCTCACCGCTGCTCAGTTGGTTGGGCCGAGCCGGTCCGGCTGTCCACCTTCTCCGCGCGCTCTGCCTTCTGCGCCTCGATCTCCGCCAGCTCTGCATCGGTCATGGCGAAGCCCACGAACCACGAAGGTTCGATGGTGAGGTAGGCGATGTCTGGACCCCACTCGAGCGGGGACTGCCCGTACACGCGAACGCAGTGATCGGTCAGCGCCTGATACTCGTCCGATCCCGATTGCAGCAACCGGACCGTCCCATGGCAAAAGACGCCGTAGCCGTCCCGCGGCGTATAGGCCGCGCTGATCCCGGGCCGGGCGCGTAGCTGTCGGACTTTGGGCGACGTCCCCGAGGTGGTTGCGTACCACCGGCCGCGCAAAAAGTGTCCGTCCAGTGCGCTGATCCGCGGCTCGCCGCGAGCGGTCACGGTCGCCACGTTCAGCACCGCGATACTCGTTAGATCCTGGGCCAACCGGCGCGCCGTGAGTCTTCGCGGCGGCGTCATGATCGAAAGCAGGTGCTCCGACGACCGGGCAAAGCTCGCGTCGATCAGCTCCTGCAGCCGAGCGAGATCAGCCTCGGTTTCATACATAGGGCCACCCTGCCACAACACACCGACAGTTCGGAGTCGCGGCAAACCGGGCGCAGGGCTCAGTTTCCCAAGAAGGCGGACAGCAACAGATAGGCGACGGCGGCGCACGGAAGCAGGGAGTCCAGCCGGTCCATGATTCCTCCATGGCCGGGCAGCAACCGGCCCATGTCCTTCAGGCCAAGATCTCGCTTGATCATGGATTCACCGAGATCGCCCAGCGTGGCCGTGAGGGCGATTGCCAAGCCGAACACGACGCCCTGCCACCACGGATGATGGAAGGTGAGCGACATGATCAAGCCACCGCACAACGCGCAGGCAATCGCCGAACCGGCAAGGCCCTCCCACGTCTTGCCCTTCGAGACGACCGGCGCGAGAGGATGCTTGCCGAACAGGACTCCGGCGGCATACCCACCGGTGTCGCTGCATACGACGGTGCCAATGAACGCCATGACGCGCGCTGCACCGTCGTCCGGCACTGCAAGCAACACGGCACAGCCAGCGAGAAGGGGAAGATAGAGCAACACGAGAACGGACGCCGACACGTCACGCAGATAACCGGCAACTCCCTCTCCGAGCCGCCATATGAAGACCCCGCAGACTGTGACCAGCAGGGTCACTATCAGACCGTTCGTGACCCGGAACCACGTCGCCGCCTGCATTGCGACCCC
Organism: uncultured Actinomycetota bacterium; assembly: GCA_963748415.1. Taxonomy (GTDB): domain Bacteria; phylum Actinomycetota; class Actinomycetes; order Mycobacteriales; family Jatrophihabitantaceae; genus CAVVJA01. The sequence continues at coordinate 156,912 of CAVVJA010000015.1, forward strand.
TCCGACCACGAGGGGCACGAGCGATGGCCGGGCTTCGACCGTGCCGATCGCCCGGGTCAGCTCGAATATCCCGTAGGCGACGGCGAGACTGACAAGGAAGACAAAACTCGGCCGATACACGAGCAAGCTCGCAATGATCACCGCGCCGAGAGCGAGCCCGACGCCGATCGCCGCCGGAAGGTTGCGCCCGACGCGAGACGGCTTCGGGGGTGCTGGCCTCGCAGTCTCCGCCGGGGCCGTTGCGGTGTTGGCCGCTTGCGCCCAGCCCGGCTCGGTGATCAGGACTCCGGCAGAGGCGATGTCCAGCGCGGCCGCGCGGTTGTCCCGCCCTACGCTGTGGCGCCCGTCTCCTGGGCCATCGTCGAGACCCAGAACGAAGCTGACGCCGGAGTCGAGATCCTCGTCGGCCTCGATTCGGCGATGTCGGCCGGGGCGCCTGGGCTCGCTCAACTCAGCCCTCGGTGCGCGTCCCGAGAGCACATCGGCACCGTGCTCGGTGCCGTCTGCTGCGATGCCCGCTCACTCAAACCTCGAGAAGCTCGGCTTCCTTGGCCTTGACGACTTCGTCCACCTGCGCCGTGTACCGTCCGGTGATCTTCTCTAGTTCCGTCTCCGCGCGGCGGACGTCGTCCTCGCCCACCTCGCCGTCGCGGGCCATCCTGTCCAGTGCGTCCTTCGCGTGCCGTCGCACCGACCGGATCGAGACCTTGCCGTCCTCGCCTTTGTGGCGGGCGACTTTGACCAGTTCTCGCCGACGCTCCTCAGTCAACTGTGGGAAGACTACGCGGATGATCGTTCCATCGTTCGTCGGATTGACGCCGAGGTCGGAGTCACGGATGGCCCGCTCAATCGCGCCGAGCTGGGCGGCGTCGTAGGGCTTGATGACTGCCATCCGCGCCTCCGGGATATTGACGGATGCCATCTGCGGGATCGGAGTGGGAGAGCCGTAGTAGTCGACGACCATCCGAGCGAAGCTGTTCGGGCTCGCCCGTCCGGTGCGCAGGCCGCCGAGCTCGTCGCGGGCGACGTGGACCGCCTTCTCCATCTTCTCCTCGGCCTCGAAGAGCGTCTCGTCGATCACGTCCGTCTCTCCCTCGTCAGCCCGTGGCGCTCACCAGCGTGCCGATCTTCTCACCTCGGACGACCCGGGCAATGTTGCCGTCGGCCAGATCGAACACAATGATCGGCATGCCGTTGTCCCGGCACAGGCTGAATGCGGTCGCGTCGGCGACCTCTAAGCCACGCGATAGGACGTCGTCGTAAGCTGATCGTGTCGAATCGGACGGCGTCAGGATGCGTCCGCGGGTCGGCGTCGTACACGCCGTCGACGCCGCTCTTGCCCATCAGCAGGACCTGCAGCCGATCTCCAGCGCGCGCTGGGCGCGCTGCCGGTGTCGGTGGAGAAGTACGGCATGCCCACCCCCGCGCCGAAGATCACGACGCGACCCTTCTCCAGGTGTCGCTCGGCGCGCCGCGGGATGTAGGGCTCGGCAACCTGGCCCATGGTGATCGCAGTCTGCACGCGCGTCGGGATGCCCTGCTTCTCCAGGAAATCCTGCAGTGCCAAGGTAGTTCATGACCGTGCCGAGCATGCCCATGTAGTCGGCGCGGACCCGATCCATGCCGCGCTGGCTGAGTTCGGCGCCGCGGAAGAAGTTGCCTCCGCCAACGACCACCGCGACCTGGGTACCCAGCCGGACGACCTCGGCGATCTGTCGCGCGATGCGCTGGACAACATCCGGATCGACGCCGATCTGCCCGCCGCCAAACACTTCGCCAGACAGCTTCAGCAGCACCCGACGGTAGATCGGCACCGCGACGCTTCCTCGAGTCGTCTGACGAGCTTCCTCATCTCACTCGGCGCACGCGACGGACTTGCGATCGGTGGCCCTGGCGCGGCCTCAGGCGGTGCCCACCTCGAAATGGGCGAATCCGGTGACGGCCACGCCCGCATCGTCGAGCACCGCTTGCACGCTTCTTGCTGTCCTGGACCGAGGGCTGGTCGAGCAGAACGGTGTCCTTGAAGAATCCGTTGAGCCGCCCCTCGACGATCTTGGCAGCGCCTGCTCGGGCTTGCCCTCAGCGCGGGCGGCCGCCTCGGCGATACGGCGCTCGTTGTCGATGACCTCGGTCGGGTACCTCGTCGCCGCAGGTAGTGCGGGCGCATTGCGGCAACCTGCATCGCGGCCGCCGCGTGCGGCGTCAACGTCGCTCCGGTGAATTGCACCAACACGCCGACCTGCGGAGGCAGATCCGACGCCTTGCGGTGCAGGTATGACGCGACCGTGCCGTCGGAGCTCACCGCGCGGCGCAGCTCGAGCTTCTCGCCGATCACTGCGGCGAGGCCCTCGATGTTCTCGGCGACGGCTGTGCCGTCGGCCAGCTGCTCGCAAGCAGCGACTCGACGTCGGTCGCGGTCGACCCGAGAAGTGCGCGACGATATCGCCGGCCAGCGTCTGGAACTGCTCGTTCTTCGCCACGAAGTCGGTCTCGCAGATGCAGTTCGATCATCGCGCTTTCGGCCGCGGCCACCAGGCCGTTCGCCGCCGTGCGCTCCGCGCCGCGTTTCGCGGCCTTCGCGCTGCCCTTGACCCGCAGCACCTCGACGGCCTTGTCGAAGTCGCCGTCGGCCTCCTCGAGCGCCTTCTTGCTATCCATCATCCCGGCGCCCGTGGCGTCGCGGAGCTTCTTCACGTCAGCGGCGGAGATAGTTCGCCATGTCGAGTTCTTCGTCCTTCCGGTATTCGCGGTGGTCAGGGTGCGGTCTGACCTGGGCCTCGAGCCAGCTCGCTCGGCGGCTCGGCGCTCACGGCTCGCCGTGCGGAACCTCTGCGGCCGTGTCGGCTTCGGTGAGTCCGATGGCTGCGTCGCCGGGCTGCAGCAGCTCGCGCTCCCATTCGGCGCAGCGGCTCGTCGACGCCGACTCGCCGGCCTCTGGCTTCTCGTCTCGTCCGGCGTTGGCGGCGGCGGCAGCCCGGGCCACCAGACCGTCGGCTACGGCGTCGGCGATCACCCTGGTCAGCAGCGCGCGCTGCGGATGGCGTCGTCGTTGCCCGGGATCTTGTAGTCGACCTCGTCGGGATCGCAGTTGGTGTCGAGGATCGCGACGACCGGGATGCTCAGCTTGCGGGCCTCGCCGACGGCGATGTGCTCCTTCTTGGTGTCGACGATCCACACCGCGCTGGGCACCTTCGGCTCATGTCCCGGATTCCGCCGAGAGTGCGCTCGAGCTTGTCCTTCTCGCGGGTGAGGATGAGCTGCTCCTTCTTGGTCGACGGCCCTCCCAGCCGGCCTGCTCCATGGCTCTCGAGCTCCTTGAGCCGCTGCAGCCGCTTGTAGACGGTCTGGAAGTTGGTGAGCATGCCGCCCAGCCACCGCTGGTTGACATACGGCATGCCGACGCGGGTGGCCTGCTCGGCGATGGCCTCCTGCGCCTGCTTCTTCGTGCCGACGAACAGCACCGTGCCGCCGTGCGCGACGGTCTCCTTGACGAACTCGTAGGCCCGGTCGATGTAGGTCAGCGTCTGCTGCAGGTCGATGATGTAGATGCCATTGCGCTCGGTGAGGATGAACCGCTTCATCTTCGGATTCCAGCGCCGGGTCTGGTGTCCGAAGTGGACGCCCGAGTTCGAGCATGTCCTTCATCGTGACGACGGCCATGCCGGTCGTCCTCCTTGCGTTTCCACGGCGCCGGCACCGGCCGAGCCGCGGTCCTCGGTTATCGCGGGCAGTGCCGGTGGCCGGCTCGCCCTGGTGTCCGATGTCGCGGCCAGGGGGCCTGCGACCGCCGGGACGGCGGGAGGACCGAGGCTGGCCGCCTACCTCGGCCTCTTTACCTCGCGAGGCGGGCACGCGAAGTCAGCCCGATTGCTCAGGCTGCGGTGTCGATCACCCCTGCGCTGAGCGCCGTGACGCGCGCCCGGGCGATGGGCGCGACGCAACGCGCGCTGCCGCGGCACCGAGATGGTGCGCTAGGCGGAAGCCTGCGGCGGGCGCGGGCGCGGCCTCGGCCCGGCTGCGGACACCGAGCTTGGCCAGGATGCTGGACACGTGGACGCTGACCGTCTTCTCGCTGATGTAGAGCTGCCGAGCGACCTGGCGGTTGTGCGGCCCTCGACGAGTAGCGCCAAAACCTCCCGCTCTCGCGCGGTGAGCGCTTGCGGGCCGCCTAGCTCTCGGATTACTGCTCGCTCGGTCGCCAAGGCTCGGATCTCGGCCAGCAGCGGCTCGGCACCCAACCGCCGGGCCGTTTCGCGCGCCGGAGTCACCACATCTGCGGCCTCGGCGCCGCGCCCGGCCGATCGGAGCACGGCGGCGAGCCGGGTTCGCGATCGAGCGTGCTCGAACACGTGATCGGACGAGAAGGCGTCCAGGCTCGCCTGCCACAGCGCGATGTGGTCGTCGGCGGATGGGGGATCCACATCGGCGAGCCAGCGCAGCCGGGCCCATTCAGCTTCCAACCTGGCGAGCCAGGCGACGCTCTCCACGCCGAGTACCCGCCCCTTCGGCAACCCGCGATGGGCCGATTCTCGCCCACCTTCGACGATGGGTCGGATCCGCTCGACGATCTCGGCTCGCCGCGCTGACGGCTGACTGGTGATGACGGCGGACGCCGCCGCAGCCATCTGGGCACTTAACCGAATGCGCACTTGGAGCCAGCTCGACTGCCAGAGCCGGGTCAGCTCGGTGACCGCCTGGTGGTAGACGTCAAACGCCCGGTCCAGCTCGCCGGACGTCGTATACAGCTCGATCGCGGCCGTCGCAGTGAGGACGCAAAGCAGGCCGTCGCGAGCCCACCGGGGTTGTAGCCGCGCCATCAGCTCGAGCGCGGAGGCATCACCGCGACCTGCCCGCACGGTCATGCCCATCGCGGAGAGCAACGCCTCGGCGATCGGCGGGGCCCCGCGGGCATCTGCCAGCCGGATGCTCGCGTCCCAGTTCCCCCGGGCATATTCGACGAGACCGGCAAGGATGCGCGACTCGATGCCGTAGGCAGCCCAGTCGCGGCCGGCCGCGTGCGCTCGAGCGATGCCACTCTCGAACGCCGCGATCGCCCGATCCAGATCGCCCTGCTCGTAGTAGAGCGATCCGAGGCTGTACCAGCTGCGCAGCTCGACCGCGATCGCCCCGGTGGCATGCGCCTCGGTGGCGATCGACGACAGCTGCAATGCCGCTGCGGCCGGCTCGCCCGCTCGTCGTTCGATCACCGCCAGTGTCGTGCGAGCATCCGCTGCTGCCTCGGGCGCGCCAAGTCGGATGGCCATCTCGACGGCCTCCTGAGCCGACCGCGCTCCCTCGACGTCCCGCCCGAGCGCCATGGCGGCGTGGCCATGCAACGTGGCCAACCGCACCCGCAGCGCGCTGTCCGGCTCGGGGGGTACCAGCCCCAACGCCTCGGTGCTCGCAACCAGCGCTTCGTCGTCGACGTCTACGTTCAGCAAGCCCGTGGCGAGCGAGTAGAGCAGCTCGGCCCGATCGGCCGGAGCCAGCCGGGGGCCCATCTCAGATAGCGCATCTCGCACGAGGCTGACCGCCCGAAACTGGTGCCCGGCCGCCGCGGCCGCATCCGCCGTAAGCCGGACGAGCGCCGCCTCATCCCGAACCGCCGTGGGCAGGTTCGGCAGCAGCTCCAAGGCCGATTCGTAGTAACGCATCGCTTCCTGCGGCGCCGCGACGGTCATTGCCTCGTCACCGGCCCGTACGCTCGCCTCGAATGCCAGGGGTAGGTCATGTGACTCGCGCGCATGCCGGGCCAGCTCGGCCGCGGTGCCTCCGATGTCGTCCTTCGTGAGAGCCCGCGCGTATGCCGCGTGCAGCCGGACCCGTTCGCCGGGAAGCAGATCGTCATACACCGCCTCGGCAAGGAGCGCATGGCGGAATCCGTACCCGTCGTCGCCGCGTGGTTCGAGAATGTGCTCGTCAATGGCGTCGCGAAGGGCCGCGTCCAGCTCGCCATCAGGCAGATCGGCGACTGCGGCGAGCAGTCCGTGCGTGACTCGCCGGCCGGCGACCGCGGCGACCTGAACGACCTGCCGCGCCTGCGAAGACAGCCGGTCGAGTCGCACGAGGAGGAGGTCGGCGAGCTCGGCTGGCACCGATTCGTAGGCCCCGCCGTGCTCGGTCGCGGCCACCAGCTCCTCGGTGAAGAACGCATTGCCTTCGGCGCGCTCGACGATCCGCGAAACTTCGTCATCGCTGATGGGACCGGGATGCAGCGCGCGCACCAGCTCTCGGATTTCTTGCGCGGCCAGCGGGCTCAGCGGCAGCCGGTCGACGGTCGGCAACCGGGCCCATTCGGCCACCGTCCGCCGCAAGGGATGCCGGCGATGCAGGTCGTCGCTGCGATAGGAGATGACGAGTATGACGCGCGCGTCGAAGATGCGGGCGAGGAGGAACCCGAGCAGGTCACGCGTTGCCTGCTCGGCCCAGTGGACATCCTCGACAACCAGAGCGACCCATCGGTCGTCAGCGAGTTCCGTCAACGCGCCTAGGACGGCATCGAACAGATCGATGCGATCCAACCGATCGTCTGGTGGCTCGATTGCCCCCATCCGGCGGTGCTGTGGGAGCAGCCGAGCAATTGGCGGAAACTTAGCCATGAGGTCCGCTACCACCTCAGGCTGATCGATGGCGAGGCGACCGAAGGCCTCACTGAACGGAAGGTAGGGCAGGCCGGCGTCGCCGAAGTCGAGACAATGCCCGACCAGAGTCAGGACCCCCCGCTCGTTCGCCTCTTCAACGAACTCCGAGAGCAATCTCGTCTTGCCAACGCCAGCGTCGCCGGACACGACTGATGCGTTGGGATGGCCGGCTGATCGGCCGGTGTCGAGTAGTCGAAGAAGAGCGGCCAGCTCGGTATCTCGTCCGACCAGGGGCGTCGCGGGACGGGGCATGCCGTCCATTCTTGCCGCACACCCTGACACTGTTCGATCGTCTATCCCACGCATGAGAGCGCGCAGGCTCGACAACTTAGCAAGATGCTGCGGGTCCGTCGGTGTCCGATCGGCTCGGCCGCTTGAGTTATCACGCCACGTATCACGCCGCGTATCACGGCGAATGGCCCGAGTTAAGGCTGCGCCATCACCGAGCTCGGCGGGGGTGGCGTCAACGGAATGACCGGCGCGATCTTCGTGCCAGTCATCGCGCGCAAGGCTTGTCAACTGACCTGATCCAGTCAGAGATGCCAGACGACGTCAGCGCAGTGCGCGACGCTCGCCGGCCGACGATCCCGGGGACCTCGGATGCATCCGACCTGGTGTCGGTGCCTGAGGCCCCCGGACCGCATGTCGATCATGAGGTGCCGCCGGTCACGAACTGTCGCGACGCCACAAGTGCCAGCGCCGCTCGTGGTTGCCGCGAACGCCCATCCGCTCCCGCCGGCCGGACCGGCGGAAGTCGTTCGCCAACTGCTCCCGGTGGTACCTCGCCTCAGACTCGATTACGGTCTGGAAGTACGGCTGCATGGTGTCCTCCTCGTGTCCTTCTCCTGCGACTTCGACACTGCGCCGCTGAGGAGGCCGGGCACATGGGTACAACTCCCTATCCCTGCGAAGGCTGCGGCGTCGACCGCTTAGGCCCATTCCTAGGCATCCCCAATGTCCCGGATAAGCGCACCTAGAGCCCGCTCGGCGTCACACTTTCCAGTAGCAAATGGGCGATTTGCCACATGCGAACCCGGCTGCCTCCAGAGGCGTCGTCGACCCCGATCCAGTGGCTCCGTCGGCCTGATATTCCCCGCGCAAACCCGTTGTCATGCCGCGCCAGTCCGCACGTGACACCCGCACCACGCCCGATCCCGCTCCGGCGCGCAGGCCCAATCCCGGCCAAGCGCAATGTCGATCGGCGATCTGTGGAAGACCATTGAGCCGGTCCACAGATCCGCCACCGGCCTAGCCCCGACCAGCCGCCGTAGCTGACGCTCTCAGCGTGATGAGGTCATGCGCCGCACCAACCGTGCTGGCGATGTTGTTGTTACTGCTCTCCTGCTCGGCCACTCGCTGCCTGGCGAGCGTGCGCCGTGATCACCCGACGACCCGCCTGACCGGTCTTGCGTACCTGCCCGCCTCGAGCCGCCCGGTAGCAGGCGGGATCGCATCGGACGCGGAGCCCACCAGATCGCCGACCAGCCCCCCGCAGCTGCGGCTAAGACCAACCGTCGCGATCCGCCCCGGCACTTCCGCTGCGAGCGGCGCGACGACAGCACGCACCAAAGGCTCCAGCGCGCCATCGCCATTCGGGACGATCCTGCCGAGGTCTGACCGTGCGATTTCGCTGGGCTGGGCGGGGGCCCGAAGTCCGGCCGCGAAACCCGGTCCTCGGGCGCGCTATCGGCCGCCACTGGCTGGCATCTTGTCCGTGCTGCATCGATTCGAGCAGCCGACCACCCCCTATGCCGCAGGACATAGAGGAGTCGACCTGGCGGCAACATCCGGTCAGCTCGTGCTGGCTGCCCATGGCGGTCGGGTGCAGTTCGCCGGGCCAGTGGCTGGTCGTGGCGTGGTCGTCATCGCGCACGCGGACGGCATCCGCACGGAGTACGAGCCGGTCGCCCCGACAGTGCGCGCCGGAGACGCGGTCGACACCGGCCAGGTGATTGGCCGGATCCTCGGCACGCACGACATGTGCCAGCCTGGCGTCTGCCTGCACTGGGGAGCACGCCGCGGCGACATCTATATCGACCCCTTGCTGTTGCTGAATCCCCTCGGACCAGTGCGGTTGCTGCCATGGACCGGGTAGCGCAGCCAATCCTCCACCGCATGCTGGCCGTTGTTGCTCTGCTCGCCGTTGTTGCTCTGCTCGCCGTTGTTGCCCTGCTCGGCGTTGTTGCCCTGCTCGGCGTTCTTGGCCTGCTCGCTGTTGTTGCCCTGCCTGCCCTCGCTCCCCTGCCTGCCCTCGCTGCCGTGTCTGCCCTCGCTCCCCGTTGCGTCGCTGCCTTGCCCGCGCCCGCTGCCTTGGCCGGACCTCGCTGCAGATCCCGCTTTCGCTGTCTCGTGCCTACCTGCCGTTCGCTGCCCTGCCCGCTCCCTCAGCCTTGCCCGGCCTTGTCATATCCGATTTCGCCGTTTCTGCAGAATTCGCTGTGCTACCCGATTTCGTTGGCTTGCGTGCCGTCGCTTGTTCTGCCCGCGTCGCTGCCCGGGCTGCCCCTGGCCATACTGCCGCCCAGCTCTTTCCCGAGCTCACGTGCCCCGCCGTGTCCTTGCCGTCCGGCCCGCGCTCTGGTGTCCTTGCTGCCTTTCCGCCTTCCTCGGCCGATCTTCACCCCGGCGCAAATCGCGTCGGTGGCCGGACCGGCGGTCATCGGGCCACTTTGGTCCGCTTGGGGAACACCTCTGGTGCTCAACCAAGGCTTAAGCGCGTGGATGGGCTTGGTCGTAGGCGCGGCGCAGCCGCTCGACCGATACATGGGTGTAGATCTGCGTCGTCGCGAGGCTGCGATGACCGAGCAGTTCCTGGACTGCGCGCAGATCGGCACCGCCTTCGAGCAAATGTGTCGCGGCCGTGTGCCGAAGACCGTGCGGCCCGAGGTCAGGTGCACCCGACACCGCGCGCAGCCGGTCGTGGACCACCCGCCGGACCGTTCGGGGATCGATACGCCCACCGCGGAGGCCGAGCAACACGGCCGATCCGCTGCCCGACCGCGCCAATCGGGGCCGCCCCTGTAGTAACCATTCCTCCAGCACAAGGTCGGCCGGAAGCCCGTATGGCACGGTGCGCTCCTTAGCTCCCTTGCCCAGCACCCGAACCACCCGCCGACGCCGATCCACGTCACCGACGTCCAGTCCGACGAGCTCGCTGACCCGGATGCCCGTGGCGTAGAGCATCTCGACGACGAGCCGATCCCGGAGTTCGAGCGCCTCGTCAATCGGTCGGGCGTTCGGGTCACGGCACTGGCTCTCGTTCATCAGAGCTAATGCCTCGTCGTGTCCTAGTACCGAAGGAAGCGTGCGATGCGGTCGCGCGCTCGATAGCGCGCGGCCCGGGTCGTCGGTAGCGAGCCCTACCAGCCGAGCCCATTCGGTGAAGGTGCGGGCCGCGGCTGCGCGCCTCGCCAACGTCGTGCGAGCCGCCCCCGCGCGCCGTTGCCGAGCCAGCCAGCCGCGGAGCACAGCCAAGTCAAGATCTGCGACCGAACGGGCACCGAGCGAGGACGCGTGATCGAGCAGGCTGACGACATCGCCGACGTAAGCCCTGACCGTGTGGGCGGACCGATTGCGCTCCAGCGCCAGAAAAAGCTCGAAGTCATCGACGGCTCGGCGCATCCGCTCCGGCAGAGCCTCCAGCATTGTGGCTACCCCTCGCGTACCAGTCAGCTTCCGTGACGTCTTCCGCGTAGCCGTGACCCCGCCAGCGGTGGCTACCCCCTGCGTCGCCACGACCGCCTGCGACGCCGCGACCGCCTGCGACGTGGTGCCGCCGTGCGGCGTAGCAACGACGTTAAGCGACGCCGCGTCTCCCGCTGCGGTCACCTCCCGGGTCTCGTCCTGCTCCACCGACACGGCCCGACCGTGCGGCAGAGTTCGCGTCGAGTCAAGCCGGCGCGCCCTACTAGATGGCAGGGCCAGGGATCGTCGCGGCCCGACATCGTCGCGGCCCGACATCGCAGCGCAGGGTCATTAGCATCGCAGCGCCTCGACATCACAGCGCCCCGACACCACAGGGTCACGACACCACAGGGTCACGACACCACAGTGCCCCGACACCACAGTGCCCCGACACCACAGGGTCAGGACACCACAGGGTCACGACATCGGAGAGCCGCTACATCGCACGCCAGTCGCTGACGAGGTCAATCGCTGACCCAGCCTGCGGCCGCGGGTCTGCACTATCCAACCCTTCGTCGGCGGAACGCGGGAGAGATCCGCACGCCGTCTGGCCCAGCCTCGACGACACCCGCAAGCTGGAGAGCTGGGAGGGCACGCATGACCTCGATTGGGCTCACTCCACTGCGTAATGCGACCTCGTCCTCGCTCGCAATGCCTCGGGCCGGCAAGCCATCGAACACCCGGCGGGCCATTGGATCGAGTCCATCGAGCGCCGAGCTCATCTCGTCACCTTGCGGTCCGGTGGCAATAGACGGGCCGGACGCAGCCAAGCCCTCTCCGATGGATCCCACGACGGCTAATACGTCCACGACTGACGTAACCAGCAACGCCGGCGTCGGATCCTGACCTAGCAGGCGGTGGCAACCCGCGGACATGGCGGACGTCACCGGCCCGGGCACAGCCATCAGCGGCCGACCCAGCCGGGTGCAATGCGCGGCCGTGTTCAGCGCACCGGAACGAGCGGCCGCCTCCGTCACGACGGTGCCGGCGGATAGCGCCGCGATCAGACGGTTGCGAGTCAGAAAGCGATGGCGATGCGGCGCCGACCCCGGTGGACTCTCCGAAACCACGAGCCCGCCGACTTCGGCTCGTTCGAAGAGCGTGGCGTTCGAGCTGGGATAAGGCCGGTCGATGCCGCTCGCGGAGACGATCGTCGTGCTTCCCTCAGCGGCGAGAGCGCTGCGGTGCGCCGTGGCATCAATCCCGAATGCACCGCCGGACACGACCACGACATCCTGACGGGCCAAGCCGAAGGCCAGCTCCGCCGTGACGTGCTCTCCATAGCTGCTCGCCGACCGGGAGCCGACGATTGCGACGGCGCGGACTGCGGCGTGCGACAAATCACCGGATCCCCGGGCCCATAGCGCGAGAGGAGGGATCAGTTCGCCGCCCGGTCGGTGCGTGCGTTCTCCTGCCCGGTAGGCCGCAAGCCTGGTGAGGGCAACAGCCTCGAGCGATGAGAACGCGAAGTGTGGCCATTCTGGACCCTCAGGCACGACAAGCCGGATGCCAAGTCGCTCGGCGGCGGCGAGGTCGTCGTCCGCGCGAACCGCTGTCCGTCGCGCTGCGGTGGCATGAGCCACGTCCGGCGGGACGTCGCCCGCTTGGATGGACTCGGCCGCAGCAACCGGCCCGTGGCGGCGTACCCAATCCCAGACCGGAATGTTTGCCGGCTCGGTGACCCGGCTCAGAAAGGCCCGAGCGAGTATCACCGACTCGTCGGAGCCTGCCCCCGTCATGGGACCGCCTCTGCGCACGAGCGCCGCGCGATGGTCCCCACGCGCCAAATCCGCGTGGTGCGGACGCACCGCACGGCTTTGCCGGGCAGGCGTTTGCCGGCTGCACGTTCAGCGTCCAAGCGCCGCCCATCGGTCCGCGGCGCTCGGGTGATCACGCCGCCCATGACTCGTCCCAACCGAGACGGAAGAACATCGCCTCGGCAACATCACCGGCGTCTGGCACCGCATGGCCCTGTAGATCAGCCACAGTCCAGGCCATTCGCAACACCCGGTCGAACCCGCGGACGCTCAGCTGGCCGCGATCCAAGTACGCCTCGGCCTGGCGCAAGGCTGCTCGCTGTAGTCGCCACGGGCGATGCCGCAGTGCACTGCCGGGCACCTCCCCGTTCAGCCGCCACCCGCTCGCAGACCATCGTTCGGCCGCTGCGGCACGCGCTCCACCCACACGCATCGCCACGGTCGCGGACGCCTCCCGGCCCTCGACCTCCCCGAACAGGTCGGCATGCGACACCGGCTCGACCGCGACCCGCAGATCGACCCGATCGAGCAACGGCCCGGATAACCGCTGCTGGTAGCGGCGACGGGCTAGCGAGGGGCACCTGCACAACCGTGCCTGCTGTCCACATGGGCAGGGGTTCGCGGCCAGCACGAGCAAGAATCGGGCCGGATAGCAAACCGCGCCGCCGCTGCGATGCAGGACGATCCGGCCGCTCTCGATGGGTTGTCTTAGCGTCTCCAGGACCGCCGGGCTGAACTCCGCCGCCTCGTCCAGGAAGAGGATGCCGCCATGCGCGAGTGAGATGGCCCCCGGCGAGGCGATGCCCGAGCCACCGCCTACCAGTGCGGCCGCGGAGGCGGTGTGATGCGGGGCTTGCAATGGTGGACGCCGAACAAGCTGGGCGCCGGCGGGAAGCACCCCGGCGACAGAGTGCACCGCGGTGACCTCGAGCGCGACGTCGTCCTCGAGAGCAGGCAGCAGGCCCGGTAGACGCTCAGCCAACATGCTCTTGCCTGCACCAGCCGCCCCGACGAGATACACGTTGTGGCCGCCTGCAGCGGACACTTCGAGCGCCCGCTTAGCGGACGACTGGCCAGCGATGTCGACCAGGTCAGGAGCTGGATCGTCGTCGTGGAATTGAGGGCCCGGTTGAGCGGCTGGCAACGGCGGACCCGCACCCTGGAGCCAACCGAGCACCTGGGCCAGGCTGTCCGCCGCGCGCACGTCGACGGCATCGACCAACGTGGCCTCGGCGGCGTTCGCGGACGGCACCACCACGCGCCGGACGCCGGCGCGCCGAGCGGCAATCATCGCGGGCAGAACGCCGCGAACCGAACGCAGGCAGCCGTCTAGACCGAGCTCTGCGATCCACACCACGTCGACGATCGCCTCGGCCGCCACCCGGCCTGCCGCAGCCATGATCGCTATGGCCATGGCGAGGTCAAACCGGGATCCGGCCTTACGCACATCGGCTGGCAGAAGGGCGAGTGTGATACGCCGGTTCGGCCAGACGGACCCGGAGTTGAGCACCGCCGCCCGGATGCGATCCCTCGCCTCGACGACGGACATGTCCGGCAGGCCGGTGAATGTAAGCCCTGGCAGACCCGCTGACAAGTCTGCCTGAACCTCGACAACCTGCCCGGCGAGCCCCGTCAACGCCACGCCAAGCGTTCGTGCGATAGCCATCTACAGCACCCCCCGCAAGTGCTCGACCGAAGCGACGCCCGATCGCTGATGGATGACGCTCACCACGTCGAACCGGACGTCCGGCCAGAACCTGCGGCGCATCATCGGGCGCTGCTCGGCGAGGTAGCAGGCCGCGAGCCGCCGCAGCCGTGCAGCCTTGGCGCTCCCCACGGCCTCAGCCGGCCACCCGAACGCGGTGGAGGACCTCGTCTTCACCTCACAGAACACGAGCACGTCACCGTCGCGCGCGACGATGTCCACCTCGCCCTCGGTGCAGCGCCAGTTACGAGCGAGAAGGGTCAGCCCGGCGCCATGCAGATGATGTGCAGCGAGCTGTTCGCCGTACCGACCGATCGCGTCCTTCGGGTGCATAACCCGAGCTTGGCTGGATGGGGTTGTGCGCGGGACGCGTCAGGGTGAACTGTGGACAACCAGACGGGCTGTGGACGACGGACTTGACACGTGTCCTTCGGGGCTTAGCTGCCGAAACCGCCCTTGTCGGGCAGCTCGAGATCGGGCTTCTCCAATTCTTCGATGTTGACGTCCTTGAAAGTCAGTACTCGCACGGTCTTGACGAACCGGGCCGGCCGATACATGTCCCACACCCAGGCGTCGCGCATGGTCAGCTCGAAGTACACCTCACCGTCCGAGGTGCGCGGTTGGAGGTCGACGTCGTTGGTCAGGTAGAACCGGCGCTCGGTTTCCACGACGTAGCTGAACTGGGCGACGATGTCCTTGTACTCCCGATAGAGCTGTAGCTCCATGTCGGTCTCGTAGTTCTCGAGATCCTCGGCACTCATGCTTGCCCTCGCTCGTTGCGGTTGCTCACGCGATCTCCTGCTCCGACCGGGTTAGGGATGGCTCCCGGGTTAGGGATGGCCCCGCGCTGCCATTGTCCAGCATCGCGCCGAACTGCTGCAGGGCAGCCGCCCGGCGCACGTTGATGTAGGACGCTCGATGCTCCAGACACGGTCCGTGTGCATGCAGTGCCTCAGCGTGCTCAGGAGTGACGTATCCCTTATGGCGGTCGAAGTCATAGTGCGGGAACTGGGCGTGCATCTCCACCATCATCCGGTCTCGGGTGACCTTGGCGAGGATCGACGCCGCCGCGATGCATGCCACCACGGCGTCGCCCTTCCACACCGCCGTTGTCGGGAACCCCAGCCCGGGCACGGGGAATCCGTCGGTCAGGGCATATGCCGGTCTGGGCGAAAGTGCTGCAAGCGCTCGCCGCATACCGGCCACGTTGGCGACATGTAGTCCCGTTCGATCGATCTCGGCGGCGGGTACCACCACGATCGACCACGCCGCAGCCCGAGCCACGATCTGCGCGTACAACTGTTCACGGACCGCCGGCGTGAGCAGTTTGGAGTCGGCCAGTCCATCGATCTCCCCTCGCCGGCCCTGCGGCAGCACGCACGCTGCAACGACGAGAGGGCCCGCGCAGGCTCCGCGTCCCGCCTCATCCGCGCCGGCGATCGTAGGGAACCCGGCTCGCCGCAGTGCGGTTTCATACGCCCATAAGCCCGACTCCCGTCGGACGATGACCCGAGGCGGACGGAACGGCAGCGCGGCCGGACGCTGGCCGGAACGAGTGCGGACGGACTGCGTCATGACGAAGCGAACGTTACGCGCGCGTGGACTCGGCGTGGACAGGTGCCTTCCCGAGCCGGGTTGTCGCAGCTCTTCAGGTACGGGCGTCGGGTTTACCGCCTGCGGCGCCGCCGCCACAACCACCACACCGGACCAACTGCGGTCGCGGACGCCAGGGCGGTCGCCCCGGCCGAGGTGAACGTGCTCGGGGTGCCGAGCGTGCGCCACCGAGACGGCGGCCATGCGATGATCACGGCCTTACCGATGACGTCGCCCTTCGGGACTGTGCTCAGTACCGGGTCGTTCTTGTAGTCATTGACGTAGTGGTAGCGGGAGTCGTCGGATTGAGCGCGGTTGTCACCCATCACCCATAGCCGGCCCTTGGGTACTGTCACCGGCCCGAATTGTGCCTCGGACCCAGGCAGCCGAGAGGACACGTAGGGCTCGTTCAACGACCGCCATGGGCCGGTCGGCCCGGAGTCGCTGACCTGCACGTTTCCTTCGGCGTCGCAGCACTTGACGGACTGACCGCCGACGGCAATGAC
Organism: uncultured Actinomycetota bacterium; assembly: GCA_963748415.1. GTDB lineage: Bacteria > Actinomycetota > Actinomycetes > Mycobacteriales > Jatrophihabitantaceae > CAVVJA01. The sequence goes on from CAVVJA010000015.1 coordinate 172,798, forward strand.
CCGCTTGACCAGGTCGTGCTCGTCGGGAGGCACAAGGCCTACCAGCTGTCCGAACCAGCGCAAACCCCGCACAATCGGGTTGGATGGGGTGGCCGGCAGGGGCTCGTTGAACCAGACGTCAGTCGGCGCTCGGAAGACCACAATGTCACCCGGATGGGGATCCCTGAGGTAGTAGATCGGCTTGTTGACAAGAATCCGGTCTCCGGAGCAGCCGGCGCAGCCGTGCAGCGTCTTCTCCATCGACTGAGATGGAATGTAGAACGGCTGGATCAGAAACGTCTTGATCAACACCGCGACCAGGATCGCCACAGCGACCAGGACGGGAAGTTCCCACCAGGGCGTCTTGGCCTTTCCACGCTTGACACGTCTGAGGCTGTGCCGCCCGTGCCGCGGCCGCCGACCCGTGAGTGCATTATCGGAGACATCGTCTCCGGGCGGCTGCCTCATCGTAGGCGGATTGTCGCCGGGATTTGGGCGCTGGTCCGACTGCCAGCCGCTGCCGAGGGGATCCGCGAGCGGGTCGTTCCGGTCACCAGGGGTATCACCCGACGGTTCTGCGTGATCGTGTCCCGGCCGATCGTCACCCATCCGTACGTCGCCGCGGGCGTCAGCGGGCGACGGTCTCCCGCTTCTCCTTGATCTTGGCCGCTTTCCCGCGCAGGTCACGTAAGTAGTAGAGCTTTGCCCTCCGCACGTCGCCTCGCGTCACGACCTCGATCTTGTCGATGATCGGCGTGTGCACGGGGAAGGTGCGCTCCACGCCAACTCCGAAGCTGATCTTGCGGACGGTGAACGTCTCGCGCAGCCCGCTGCCTTGCCGCCGGATGACCACGCCCTGGAACACCTGCACGCGGGATCGCGCGCCCTCGACCACTCGGACATGCACCCTCAGGGTGTCACCGGGACGGAAGTCGGGCACGTCCTCGCGCAGTGAGTCGGCGTCCAGACCATCGAGGGTGTTCATCACGCGTCACTTTCTTCAGGTACGGCGGACGTGCGGCACGCGGCGTCACTAGCGCCGGTACTGGGGTGGGCGCGCCCGCGAGACGTCCGGAGGCCGCCGTCTGTCACGAGGACAACCCCCGATGGTGCCACAACCGTCTGGGTATCCGATAACGGGAACGTTGTCGAGTGACGCGACGGACTCACAGCAGATCCGGCCGACGCGCGGTAGTGCGCTGCCGGGATTGCTCGGCCCGCCATTCGGCGATCGCGGCGTGATGGCCAGACAGCAGCACCGTGGGCACGTCGAATCCACGCCAGCGAGCGGGCTTGGTGTAGACCGGCGCCTCGAGCAGTCCGTACGTTCCGGGCGCGAACGAGTCATCGTCGACGGAGTCCGCATTGCCCAGGACGCCGGGTATAAGCCGAGTCACCGCCTCGACGATGACCAGCGCGGCTGCTTCCCCACCGGCAAGCACGTAGTCGCCGATGCTCACCTCGTCAACGCGCATGCGCGAGGCCGCGTAATCCGGCACGCGTGCGTCGATGCCCTCATACCGGCCGCAGGCGAATAGCAGCCATGACTCGCTGGCGAGCTCGGCAGCCAGAGCCTGGCTGAACGGCTGGCCGGAGGGCGTCGGCACGATGAGCCGAGGCTGCGGCACGGTCTGTGGTGGCGCGATGTCGTCGAGGGCGCGGCCCCACGGCTCGGGCAGCATGACCATGCCCGGTCCCCCGCCGTACGGCGTGTCATCCACGGTGCGATGCACGTCGTCGGCGTAGCGCCGCAGATCGCGCACGGCCAGCTCGATGAGGCCCCGGTCGATGGCTCGACCCAGCAACGACTCTCGCAAAGGTTGGAGATAGCCGGGGAAGATCGTGACGACGTCCAGTCGCAGGACAGAGCCTGTCATAGGTCGAGCAGCCCTTCGGGTGGATCGATGCGCACGGTGCCTGCGGCGAGGTCCACATCAGGAACAATGGCCGCTACGAACGGGATCAGTCGCTTGCGGCCTCCGACGCGCACGGCGAGGTAGTCTCCGGCCGGCCCGTGCTGCACATCGGTCACCGGGCCGAGGGCCCGGCCGTCGACCGTCGACGCCTGCAGCCCAACCAGGTCGGTGTCGTAGAAATCGTCGGGGCCGGCGAGCGGCGGCCGGGTGTGAACCGGCGCGAGCAGCACGACGCCGCGTAGGGCCACGGCGCTCTCGCGGTCGGTTACTCCATCGAACTGCACGACAAGGCGTCCGCTGTGATCGCGTCGTCCGGCAACAATGAGCGGACCCGCCGAGCTCGGGTTCGTATCCAGCTGGGCGCCGACCGCGAATCGGTCAGCCGGGTCATCGGTCCACGGCTGCACGAAAACCGCGCCGCGCAGACCATGCGCCGGGCCTACTCGCCCGACCGCGACCAGCTCCGGCTCGCTCATCGACCTTGCCTCTTCGGGTACGCGCACACCTACCCCACGAAGACGATCCGCGTTATCGCCCGGACCGCGCACCTTGGCGCTGACGTACCTGCGATGCTCGCTCGCCCACAGTCATCGGGACCAGATGATCAGGGATGCGGCTCGGCGATCAGGGCCGGTCGACGTCGATCACGTCGACACGAACGCCCTTCCCGCCGACGCCGGCGACAACCTGGCGGAGGGCCTTGGCTGTCCGCCCATTGCGGCCAATGACCCGACCGAGATCGTCAGGATGTACCCGCACCTCCAACCGGGCCCCGCGACGGTTGTTCACCATGTCGACCGTGACATCGTCCGGATGGTCGACGATGCCGCGTACGAGGTGCTCGAGGGCTTCCTCGAGCACGTCAGCTCTCCGCCCGGTCACCCTGGCTGTCCGCGTCGGTCGCCGGTGCGTCCGGCCCGGTCTGCTGTGCTCGGTCCCCGTCGGCCTTTTGCGCCGTGCCGGTGCCCGCCGACTCCACCGTCTTGGCTGGGCGCTTTCGGGGCGTCGTTGCCGGTGTCTCGGACACTCCGCCGGTGGTCTCGGCCAGTGCGGCATTGAACCGGGCGAGCTTCTCCGGCTTGGCGGCCGGCAGCCTTAGCGGACTCGGCTCCGGCAGTCCCTTGTACTTCTGCCAGTCGCCGGTCGCCCTGAGGATCGCGGCAACGGCCGCAGTCGGCTGGGCACCCACGCCAAGCCAGTATGCGGCCCGTTCGCCGTCGACCTTGATGATCGAAGGGTCGCTCTTCGGGTGATACTCGCCGATCGTCTCTATCGCGCGCCCATCCCGCTTCGTGCGGGCGTCGGCGACCACGATGCGGTAGTGCGGCTCACGCATCTTCCCCAGGCGCATGAGCTTGATCTTTGTTGCCACAGGCGTTCGTGCTCCAGACGTGTGCAGGGATGGACACGTCTGCACTCCGGTCGTCGAAGTCGGCGTGTACCGCGGACAGATCGCGGGCAGGCATAAAGCCTGTCGCAATCAGTACTCGATCGGTCATTCTGCCATGTGGCCAGCGCGATCTCGAACCTGGCCGGGACCGGGCCCATCGGCGTCACCGAACTCGAAGCAAACACCAACCGGGCGCCAGAGTGACGTGCGTCACCCGCGCGCCTCACGGCAGCACAGCAGAAGTCACGCTACAAAGGGTGTGGGGCCGCTCGAAGTATGAGTTCGAGCGGCCCCACGGTCGGTCTGGGCCTGTGACGCCTCCTGACCTCACGAGCTTTCGACCTAACCACCGCGTCGTCACCCACGGCTCCCAACGGGTGACCCCGCCGGGCGAAGCTAGGCTTCCTGCTCGATCTCGCCTCCCCTTGCGGTTCGGCGTAGCGCAATTTCTACTCGCTCGTCATCCGCGTGGCAAGTACGAGTTTCCAGACGTCTACCTGACGTTGAATCCTCTTTGCTACCGGGTGAATCTCAAAGCGGCTCCGGTCGCCAATTCTCAGTACGAGCGAGCGACGTAGGCCACCAGATCCGGCTCATCATCGCTGTCTGGCACGGTGCCGTCGGCGCGCTGCAAGCATCGAACCGTCACACCGGCGCGGGCTAGGGTCGCCTCGCCGCCCAGACCGAGCTTGCTCCATGAGATCTTCGCCCAGCCGTCCGCAGCGGCTGCCGCAGCATCGTCGACCGACGTGACCTCGACGATGTGTGCGTCCCGTTCTGCGCGGGCTGCCGCCAGCATCGCGTCCTGCTCGGTAGCCACGAGACGTGCCACTTCACCACCGATACCGTCCAGCGAGACCGATGCCTTCTCGGCTCCGGACACCCGATTGACGATGGTCGCTTGCCCGGCCGCGAGATCGCGTGGACCGATCTCGAGACGGAGCGGCACGCCCTTCAGCTCCCAGTCGACCGCGCGCCGGCCGAACTGGATGTCCGCATCGTCGTCGACGACGACGCGGATGCCGAGTGTGCGCAGTTCGTCGCCGATCCGGTGAGCTGCCGCGACGGCCTCGTCCTTGACCGCCATGACCACGACCTGCGTCGGCGCGAGCGCCGGCGGTACACGCAACCCGTGATCGTCGCCGTGCACCATGATCAGACCGCCGACCATCCGGGCCGAGCTTCCCCAGGAGGTCGTCCACGCCAGCGAGCGCCGACCGTCGGCGCCCGAGAACTCGATGTTGAAGGCGCGCGCGAAGTTCTGACCGAGCTCGTGCGACGTCCCCATCTGCAACGCCTTGCCGTCTCGCGTCATGGCCTCGCAAGCCGTCGTGTTGATTGCGCCGGCGAAACGCTCTTCCGCGGTCTTGCGCCCGACGACCACGGGAATCGCCAGTACGCGGACCATGAAGTCGGTGTAGACGTCGAGCAAGATCCGCCGCGCGTAGGCCCTCGCTTCTTCATACGTCGCGTGTGCGGTGTGACCCTCTTGCCAGAGGAATTCGGTGGTACGCAGGAAGATCCGCGGCCGGAGCTCCCATCGGACGACGTTCGCCCATTGGTTGAGCAGCAAGGGAAGATCGCGATAGCTGTTCACCCACTTCGCCATGAACTCCCCGATAACCGTTTCGGACGTAGGTCGGACGATGATCGGCTCGTCGAGCGCCTTGCCGCCCGCATGCGTCACGACGGCAAGTTCCGGGCTGAAGCCTTCGACGTGCTCTGCTTCCCGATTGAGGTATGACTCCGGGATGAACAGGGGGAAGTAGGCATTCTGCGCCCCGGCGTTCTTGATCCGGGCGTCCATCTCGGCTTGCATGCGTTCCCAGATCGCGTAGCCGTAGGGCCGAATCACCATGGTGCCGCGAACCGGTCCGTTGTCGGCTAGCTCGGCCTTGCCAACGACGTCCTGGTACCAGCGAGGGAAGTCCTCTGCCTGCGGGGTGAGCACGCGTGCCATAACAGGGATGCTACGGAGTGCCCAGTTGCGAATTGACCCGCCTCCACCGGTCAGTCATGACCGTGATGGTCAGGTCACGACCGCGCCGCGCAACACGATCCGATGCGGCTTCGCGAGCGTCGCAAGATCCATCCGAGGGTCAGCGTCGTACACGATGAGATCGGCCGGCGCGCCGTCGACCAAGCCGGGAAGCCCTAGCCATTCCCGCGCGCGCCAGGACGACTGCGCAATCACCTCGGCGCTGGGAATGCCCGCATCAACCAGTGCCCGGATCTCCTCGCGCACCAGGCCATGGTGCATTGAGCCGCCGGCGTCAGTACCCGGGTAAATCGGTACTCCAGCCTCCCAAGCCAGTCGGATCCGCTGCCGCGACGTCGCGTGCAACGCGCGCATGTGCGCCGAGTAGATCGGGAACTTGGCTTCGCCGGTGGCGGCGATGCCCGGAAAGTTATCAATGTTGATCAACGTCGGCACGACCGCCATGCCGCGCCGCACGACCTCGTCGAGCAGGTCGTCCGTGAGCCCGGTGCCGTGCTCGATGGAATCGACCCCGGCTGTGATCAGCGCGGGCAACGCATCCTCGCCGAATACGTGCACCGCGACGCGGACGCCTAGTTCGTGTGCGCGTGCGACCGCATCCTTGAGAACGTCGTCGGGCCATACCGGCCCAAGATCACCGGTAGACCGGTCGATCCAGTCGCCTACCAGCTTGACCCAACCGTCGCCGAGCCCGGCCTGCCGCTCGACCTCGGCCACGAGATCATCCGGCTCCACCTCGACGCCGAGGTCGCGGATATATCGGTGCGGCCGGGCGATGTGCCGTCCGGCTCGAATGAGCCGAGGCAGATCGTCACGCCGCTGCACACCGGTGTTGTCCACCGGCGATCCCGCATCGCGCAGAAGTAGCGCGCCCCCGTCACGATCCCGCGTGGCTTGCTGGGCCTGACCGGCGGGATCGGGAACGTGGCCTTCCGGCGCGAGGCCGATGTGGCAGTGCGCGTCCACGAACCCGGGGAGCACGAAACCGCCGTCGCTGATCGTCTCGGCAGCGCCGGCATAGCGGTCAAAGGTCAGCCTGCCATCGACCAGCCACACATCGCGCTCGATCTCGTCGGGTAGCAGAACTCCCCGGAGGTGCAAGATCGTCATGCCGGGGACGTTACCGAGCTACTCGGCTACCTCAAGAAATAGCCGAGCAGATCCAGCACGATGTCCACGGAGCCCGCCGCGTTGTAGACCTGCGACGTTTCCGGACCGTTGCTCGGTGCGGTGGCGAGAGTCATGATCACACCGTTGGGTACCAGCCGTCCGCCCCTGAAGTTCACGCTGGAGGTATTCGGCCGCGCGCCTGACGGGTAGATGGTCAGGAAGTCGTCAGGCGTGCTCGCTGACGGCACAGGCACCACACCGACCATCAAAGCCGCGGCCGGGTACGGAACGTCGAAGATGCCACTTCCGGTGACGGTCATCGTGGCGGCGGCGCCCAACGGTGCGAAGCGGCCGCCGTTGCCGTAGCGCGTGTCGACGATTCGCACCGGCGTGAGGGGGACGAACCGGCCCGTGGTTGACGTGGCCAGGTAGCCGACGAGGTCGACAATGATATGCGTCGCGGAGCCGTTGTTGTAGATCTTGAACTGGCGACTGCTGTTCATTGTGACGATGTTCGAATTTGCGCGGGTCGCCAACGAATAGTTGAGCGTCGAGGTGGTCTTCGACCCGTCCGGAGACAACGATAGGTAGCCCGAGCCCGTCTCGTTCGTGGCTGTCAGGTTGACGGCGAGGGCTTTCGCCGACGTCGGCACGCTGCTCGGCGCGGTCACCGTTACGGTGGCGCCGGCCACGACCCGAGGGCCGGAATTCTGCCGCGTATCGAGGATTCGCGTCGGCGGCACGGTGGCGGTGTAGCCGAGAGTGCCGCCTGGCGCGAAGTAGCCCAGGACGTCTACGAACGCGTGCGTCGACGCGCCCGCATTGCGCAGCTTGATCGTGTTGCTGGGGCCCACCCCCACGATCGTGAAGACCGCCGCCGTGGGATCGACCGTGCTGAGGTTGAGCGTCGAGGTTCCCGGATCGATGCTCGGGAAGACGGTCAGGTACGTGCTGCCTGTCGCCCCGGTGCCGGCTAGATTCAGGGCAACGGCACTGGCGCCGGACGGCGCGCCGGTCAGTGTCACCGTGACCTGCTCTCCGGTCGCAAGCGGGAGGCCGCTCGGTCTGCTGCTGGTCTTGGTCCGGGAGTCGAAGACTCGGCTCGGCGTCGACAACGGTAGATAGCCGTTTCCGGCCGGCGCGCTAACTGGCGGAACGGCACCGAGCGCCAACAGCCCATGGCCCAACTGGTTGGTCGGCGGGGCGCCTGCGGCAATCCCCGTCGCCCGACTCTCGAGCTGCGCCTGCAGCTGAGCGGCGTCGAGATTCGAGTTGGCCGACTTGATCAACGCCGCCGCCCCGGCGACGTGCGGGGCTCCGGCCGACGTTCCGGAGAAGCTATTGAACTGGTCGAGATTCGACGCCACGTTGTCGAAGCCGGTGATGTCGGGCTTCACCCGCCGGTCGATGGTCGGGCCCTGGGAGCTATAGGCCTCAAGCGAGTTGTTCGCGACGTTGGCGGCGCCAACCGCCAATGCGTACGGCGACGATGCCGGCGTGTCGACGCTCCCGGCGGCCGCTCTAGTTGCGCTCTTCCCCCACAGCAACGAAGGCCCGACGTCCCCGTAGTAGGACAGGTCGTACCGCACCCCCGGCGTCCCGCTGCCCTGCTTTACCTGAATGACCCATTCGAAGTTGTTCGAGGTCGTGTTGTCCGGCAGGTTGAGCGACAGCACTGGACGCGACCCGGTCGGTTGCGCGACGGAACACGAGTTCGGGACAGGACACGCGATCTTAACCAGCGTCGAGGATTGGCATCCGGACGGGTCGCACTTGTACGGGGTAGCCACCAGGGTGACCGGCGCCGACGATTGGGGCCATTGATCCCAGGTTAGATATGCGATTCCGCTCTGTCCGGGTGGGACCACCACGGCGTCCTGCTCGTTGGCGGCGGTCGTCCCGTTGAGGTCGGTAAACCCGTCGCGATCACCATCGCCGAACGTGCCACTCCAGTGATCCTGGGCGGTGTTGCCGGCCGACGCGACCCAGAGCACTCCCGCCTTGCGGGCGGCCTGGACGGTTGCTGCGGCTGACGTCGCATCACCCGTACCGTCACCCCGGCTGTCGCCGGGGAAGCTCAAAGAGCTGTTCACAATCGGGATTCCGCGGCTGACAATGTCCTGCTCGGCCTGCCGGAACCCGGTCGTGTCGGCAATGCAGTAGAGCTGCAGCTTCGCACTGGGCGCCATCTGGTGGACGATCTCGGCAACGGCGGTGCCATGCTCGGTGCCGTTGACGTTGGGGCAGGTGTTGTTCAACGAAGTCACCGTCGTACCCGCGGGTAACGCTCCGGCGGCGACCTCGGCGCTGAGATTCCCGAACCCGACGTCGACGACGGCAACTGTCACACCCGCGCCGGTCGTAGCGGGTGTCGCGTTGATCCAGGTGCTTGCCCCGGATTTCGAAACACCTTGAGAAACAACGTCCGGCACAGCCTCGACGGCGGGCGCCACCTCGGTGACGCCTGCACTGCCGGCCAGGGCAGCGAGGGCCGACCGCGGCACGGTGGCGCTGATCTCGCCGGTCACCCGCGCGAGGACGCGACCTCCCATCTGCCGCACAGCGTTGTCGGCTTGCGCAGCCACGCCTCGGATTCGGACGTGAACGAGCTCGGTGCCAGGGCGTCCCGGGCGTTGCAGCGACGGGTCGAGGTGCGGGATCGGCGGCCCGGGGGGCGTCGGTGGTGGCGTATTTCGGGGTAGCAGGTCCGGTGGAATAGGTACCGCTGGTTCTGACCGCGCGGGCAGCCCAAACTGGGCGGACGACACCGCGGACTCCCCCGTCGCGGCCGCCGCGGACTGACCCACAGCCGCGACAAGACCCGTCGAGAGCACCACAGTGGCCGCCAGGGACGCTGCCTTACCAAGACGCATGCAAACCCCGGGCCGGCCCGACGTGGGCACTGAGCGTGACAGCAAAGCACTGTAGCCCGTCTCGGCCCATCTCGCGTAACGACGAACGCTAGGCGGAGGACCATCCGTCAGCGAGCAACTGCCTCGTCTCGGACAGTAACTGCGGCAATACGCGGGTATGGGCCACTACCGGGACGAAGTTCGTATCGCCCCCCCACCGTGGCACCACGTGCTGATGGAGGTGCCCGGCAATCCCGGCACCCGCCACCGTGCCTTGATTCAGGCCGATGTTGAAGCCGTGCGGGCCAGCCACTGCGCGCAAGACTCGCATCGCGGTGCGAGTGATGTTCGCAACCTCGCTCACTTCGTCCGGGGTCAGGTCGGTGTAGTCGGCGACATGGCGATACGGCACCGACATCAGATGGCCCGAGTTGTAGGGGTAGAGGTTCAAGACCGCATAGCCGAGCCGGCCCCGGGCGACGATGAGCCCGTCCTCGTCGGACAACGTAGGAGCCCGGCAGAACGGGCATTCGGCACCGGCATCGGCGTCCGGCGGCTTTCCCTCGCCAAGGATGTAGGCCATCCGATGCGGCGTCCAGAGTCGCCCGAAGGCGTCCGGCTCGCCGGCGTAGTCCGTGGCGGGACGCACCTCGGGTTCGGTCACGAGAAGTCGGCGGCCGTCGGTGATGCGTTCACTCGACGGGCGATGAACTCGACGACCTCCCCGACCGCCGCCTCGACTTCGACGCCGTTGCGTTGCTCGCCGTCCCGATAGCGGAACGACACCGCTCCGGCTTCCTCGTCGGTCGCGCCGCCAATGAGCATGAATGGCACCTTCGCCCGTTGTGCGGTGCGGATCTTTTTCTGCATCCGGTCGTCGGACTCGTCGACCTCGGCGCGAACGCCACGATCGGCGAGCTTTGCCGCGACGCCCTGGAGGTACGGCACCTGCTGGTCCGTTACCGGGATCAACACAACTTGGACGGGTGCCAGCCACGCTGGGAACGCGCCCGCATAGTGCTCCGTCAGGACGGCCACGAATCGCTCGATCGAACCGAACAAGGCTCGGTGGATCATGACCGGCCGGTGCCGTTCGCCGTCGGATCCCTGATACTCGAGCTCGAACAGCTGCGGCAGGTTGAAATCCAGCTGGATGGTCGACATCTGCCATGCCCGGCCGATGGCGTCCCGCACCTGGACCGAGATCTTCGGTCCGTAGAACGCGGCGCCTCCCGGATCGGGCACGAGGTCCAGTCCTGACTCGGCGGCGACCTCGGCCAGTGTCGCGGTCGCCACTTCCCAGTCTTCGTCCCGACCGACGAACTTCTCGGGATCCTTGGTCGAGAGCTCGAGGTAGAAGTCCTCGAGTCCGTAGTCGCGCAGCAGGCCCAGAACGAAGGTCAGCAACGACCTCAGCTCGTCGCGCAATTGCTCGGGCGCACAGTAGATGTGCGCGTCGTCCTGAGTCATCCCGCGTACCCGGGTCAACCCGTGCACCACACCGGACTTCTCGTAGCGATAGACCGAGCCGAATTCGAACAGTCGCAGGGGCAACTCACGGTAGGACCTCCCGCGAGCGCGGTAGATCAGGCAGTGCATCGGGCAGTTCATCGGCTTCAGGTAGTAGTCCTGCCCCTGCTTGCGCAGCTCACCATCAGGCCCCACCTCGGCGTCGAGGTGCATCGGTGGATACATCGACTCGGCGTACCACTCCAGGTGCTTGGAGATCTCGAAGAGCACGCCTTTGGTGATATGGGGGGTGTAGACGAACTCGTACCCCTCCTCCTCGTGCCGGCGGCGCGCGTAGTCCTCCATCTCCTTGCGCAGGACACCGCCCTTCGGGTGGAAGACGGGGAGTCCCGGACCGATCTCCTCGGGGAAGCTGAACAGGTCGAGCTCGGTGCCGATCTTGCGATGGTCCCGCTTCGCGGCCTCCTCCAGCTGGGCGAGATAGGCCTTGAGGTCGTCCCGCGACGCCCACGCGGTGCCGTAGATCCGCTGCAGCTGGGGATTCTTCTCGCTCCCGCGCCAGTACGCCGCCGCGGTTCTCATCAACGTGAACGCCGGTATGCGGCGGGTGGTCGGCAGGTGCGGGCCACGACACAAGTCCGTCCAGACCCGTTCGCCGGTCCGAGCGTCGACGTTGTCGTACATGGTCAGGCCATCACTGCCCACTTCCACCGAGGCTTCGTCAGGGACCGCCGAGCCCTTGAGATCGATCAATTCGAGCTTGAACGGCTCGTCGGTGAGCTCGACCCGGGCCTCATCGTCGGTGATCGGGCGGCGCACGAAACGCTGCCCGGACTTGATGATCTCCGCCATCTTCTTCTCGATGGCTCCGAGATCCTCCGGTGTGAACGGGCGAGACGGCAGGAAGTCGTAGTAGAACCCGTTTTCGATGGGTGGACCGATGCCGAGTCGGGTGCCGGGGTACAGCGCTTGAACTGCTTGGGCAAGCACGTGCGCGGTGGAGTGCCGCAGCACCGCCAGGCCGTCCGGCGAACGCGGGCTGACCGGCTCGACTTCGACGTCAGCGTCGGGCACCCAGGCCAGATCGTGAAGCAGGCCTGAGGCAACGTCGCGGACGACCACAGCGTCGTTGGGGGAAACTCCTGCGGCCGCGAGAGCGTCCGCCGCGGACGTGCCCGAGGCGACCTTGACGGTCGCGATGTCGGGTGCGGCGGGCGAGATGGCGGACACGGTGATCTCCTGATCGGTCGGTGCGCTGTCGACGGTCGATGTTAGTGGCCGACGTGGCGCCATCCCGCCTGTATATGGCAGCCGCCCTCGATCACAACAGTGAGCCCGGGTCGCTCGGTACGTCAACGGCGAACTCACGCAGCGCATCGAGCGGCACGACGTCCAGGGATCGCTCGTGAGTCGCGGCAAGCACCACGGGGGCCGCCATGCCCGCGTCGTAGGCCAGTCGCCACCGGGCAGCGACGACACACCACCGATCACCCGGACGCAGCCCGGGAAACGCGTACTCGGGTCGCGGGGTGATCAAGTCGTTCCCGGTCTCGGCCTGGAATCGCAAGAACTCGGCGGTCACCACCGTGCACACCGTGTGGCTACCGAGATCCTCGGGGCCGGTTGCACAGTTCCCATCACGGTAGAAGCCGGTGACCGGGTCAATGCCGCAAGGTTCGAGCTCACTACCGAGTACGTTCCGCTCACCTGTCATGTCCTCATCGTGGCAGCCGGCGGAGGGGTGGTTCACGGCGTCCGGCCGCGTTGTGGTCGGATAGCCGCTGATGCGCCCTCGTACCTTCCCCGCCCGGGCCGCCGCGGCCGTCCTGGTGTCTGTCGTTGCGCTCACGGCCTGCTCCAGTGGGTCGACTCCAGCGCCACATTCCGCAGCATCCTCGCCTCCGGCCGCCGCAGGCCTGATTCGGCGACCACCGGGCCCGTCGACCTCTGCGCAACGTCCGGCGGTTCCGGCCCGGCCGAGCGGGGAATTCACGTTCGCGTTCGCTGGCGATGTCAACTTCGCCAAGCGCACGGCCAGCCGGCTGGCCCAAAATCCGGCCACGGCGTTCGGGGTCGCTGCCGGCGTGCTGAGCAAAGCAGATCTGACCATGGTCAACCTGGAGACCGCGATCACCAGCCGCGACCTCCCACCGCAGAACAAATCGTTCGTGTTCCACGCGCCACCGACGGCATTGACGGCATTACGGGACGCCGGTGTCGACCTCGCCACAATGGCGAACAATCATGGCGCCGATTACGGGCTGGGCGGACTGCACGACACACTCGCCGCGATCGCCGCGTCGAAATTCCCGGTGATCGGCATCGGCGCTGACGCAACGCAGGCGTTCGCACCGTATGTGAAGACCGTCAACGGGGTTCGTCTTGCCGTATTCGCTGCGACGCAGGTCCGTGACGAGACGCTCGCGAACTTTTCCGCCGGAATCCACAGTCCCGGTGTCGCGAACGCGTTCTCGCCGCTGCTCATCAACGCGGTCCGAGCGGCGAAGGCGGCCGGCTACGTAGTCGTGGTGTACCTGCATTGGGGCACCGAGTATCAGACCTGCCCGAACGAGGATCAGACCGCCGGGGCGAAAGAACTCACCGCGGCGGGCGCTACAGCCGTCGTCGGCACCCATGCCCACGTGCTCCTTGGTGCGGGATGGCGGTCGGACGGTACATACGTCGCCTACGGCCTGTCGAACTATCTGTGGTGGGAGTCGTTCGGCAACGAACAGGACGACAACGGAGTGCTCACCCTGACCTTCCGGGGCGGCGGCGTCGTTGCTTCCCGCTTCGAGCCGGCGCACTTGGACGACACCGGTGTGCCGGTTCCGGCCACCGGAGCCGTTGCCGCGCGGATCAACGCTGAGTGGCAGCGAGATCGGCAGTGCGCCAATCTGTCGGCGACGCCGCTTCGATAGTCCGGATGCCGTTGATCGGCTGACTGATTAGTCGAGCCCGAGGTTTTCGACCGCGCGAGCCCGCATCTCGACCTTGCGAACCTTGCCCGTGACGGTCATGGGGAACTCGTCGACGACTTGCACATAGCGTGGAATCTTGTAGTGGGCGAGCTGCCCCGCGCAGTACGCGCGCAGCGAGTCGGGGGTGAGCGGCTCGGCGCCCGGGCGCATGCGAATCCAGGCCATGATCTCCTCGCCGTACTTCTCGTCCGGCACGCCGATCACCTGGGCGTCAAGGATGTCCGGATGGGTGTAGAGGTACTCTTCGACTTCACGCGGATAGACGTTCTCGCCGCCACGGATGATCATGTCCTTGCTGCGGCCGGTGATGCTCACGTAACCGTTGTCGTCCATGGTCGCCAGATCGCCCGTGCGCATCCACCGCGCCGCGTCAATCACTTCGGCTGTTTTCTCTGGCTCGTTCCAGTATCCGAGCATCACGCTGTAGCCCCTGGTGCACAGCTCGCCCTGGTCGCCGCGGGGCACGGTCAGCCCGGTCTGAACATCGACCAGCTTGATCTCCAGATGCGGATGGACGCGTCCGGTGCTAGCGGTCCGTTGCTCGAGAGAGTCGCTCACTCGGGTCTGGGTGGATACCGGCGACGTCTCAGTCATCCCGTAGCAGATCGTCACCTCTCGCATGCCCATCCGGTCGATCACCTTCTTCATCACTTCGACCGGGCACGGTGAGCCAGCCATGATTCCGGTGCGGAGGCTACTCAGATCGAAGCTGTCGAAGTCCGGGTCGGACAGTTCGGCGATGAACATCGTCGGGACGCCGTACAACGACGTGCACCGCTCCTGGTGGACGGCTTGCAAGGTGGCCTTCGGCTCGAATGCGGGCGCGGGAATGACTATGCAGGCGCCATGTGTCGTGGCGCCCAGGTTGCCCATGACCATGCCGAAGCAGTGGTAAAAGGGAACTGGAATGCAAATACGGTCGCGCTCAGTCAGTTGCTGGAGTTCGGCCACGAAGAACCCGTTGTTCACGATGTTGTGATGGCTCAGCATCGCGCCTTTTGGGAAGCCGGTCGTACCCGAGGTGTATTGGATGTTGATCGGGTCGTCTGAGCTGAGCGTGGCGCCGATCTCCGCGAGCGGGGCCGGGTCGGCGGCTCGCCCGGCGGCAACGAGATCGACCCATTCGGCCTCACCGATCAAGATCACGTCACGCAACGCCGGGCACTGCGGCCGAACCTCGGAAATCATCGCCGCGTAGTCCGAAGTCTTGAACTGCGGAATCGCGATGAGGGTTCGGATGCCGGACTGGTTGAGCACGTACTCCAGCTCGTGCGTCCGGTACGCCGGGTTGATGTTCACCAGAATGGCGCCGATCTTGGCCGTCGCGTACTGGACCAGGACCCACTCCGGGACGTTCGGCGCCCAGATTCCCACCCGATCGCCCTTGCCGATACCGAGCTGGACGAGACCCAGGGCGACCACGTTCACCTCGCTGGCGAGCTGCGAGTACGTGAAGCGGCGACCTGACGCCACGTCCACCAGCGCGTCGCGGTCGGCGTGCCGGGCGACGGTCCGAGCGAGATTCGTGCCGATTGTGTCGCCGAGCAGGGGAAGCTCGGAGATTCCGCTGTCATAACTGAGAACCTGCTCCGACGGCACCATCGTTCGACTCTAGACGAGGGAAACTGACCTGCTGGCACGCGACAGTCCTCGGTCGAGCGGACTATGGACGGGTGTGGTCTGGACTAGCGCCTGCCCGACGCCGACTTCTGATCGGCGCGCTCGGGCTGATCGTCGTGGCCACCCTGGCCGCGACTCTGGCGATGGTGCTCGACCGCGGCCCGACGGTACCGGCCCGCACGAACCCGCAGAACGTGGTTGGGCCGGTCATGCTCGTACCCGGCTACGGCGGCTCGACCGGCGCCCTCGAATCCCTCGCCGATTCCCTGCGCGGCACCGGCCGGACCGCGATCGTGGTGAGCCTGCCCGGTGATGGCACTGGGGACCTCGACCAGCAGGCCGGGGCTCTTGCGCGGGCAGTCAGCGCCGCCCGATCGGGGACCGGCGCTATGACCGTGGACATTGTCGGCTACTCGGCCGGTGGGGTGGTTGCTCGGCTCTGGGCCCGTGACCACGGCGGCGCGTCGGTTGCCCGTCGAATCGTGACGCTGGGATCACCGCAGCATGGCACGGATCTCGCCAGCTTGGCCGGATCCCTCGCGCCGGGCGGCTGTCCAGTCGCGTGCCAGCAGTTGGCCACGGACAGCACACTCCTCGACCGGCTGAACACGGGCAACGAGACGCCGATCGGCCCGACGTTCGTGTCGATCTGGACAGCCGACGACCGGACCGTGGTACCGCCAGACTCAGGGCGGCTGGCCGGTGCGCTGAACATGAGCGTGCAAAGCGTCTGCGCATCGGCCCAGGTGAGTCACGGGGACCTGCCGACCGATGCACTCGTCACGCAGATGGTCCGGGTCGAGCTGTCCCCCGGTGAGCCGGTGCCGCTGACGTCCGCAGACTGTGCCCGGCTCAGCTCGTGATGTCCTTGGTCATGAAGTTCGCCCACGCCGCGCCGAGCAGCACCACCACGTACACCAGCTGGATTCCGACACCGCGCTCGACGTTGTACCACTGGATCGGATCCCGGAAGAGGTCGACGAACGACAACCAGTACCGCGTCGGCAGATAGGGCTGCAGCGCGTGCGCCGCGTCGACCGTGAGCAGCAATGACGACCCGATCAGGAACGCCAGTGCGCCAAGACTGGCCGACAACGGGGAGTCGGTGAGCGTCGACAAGAACAACGCCATTGCGGCTACGCCGATCATCGACAGGGCGACATACCCGATCGACAGCACAGTGCGGACAGCGATCTGGCCTGCGGTCAGGGTCGTTCCCGAGACGCTGCTGATCGAAGTCGTGGCCGTCACTGGCTCATTGCCGAGCAAAAGCGATCCGACGACGTAGCCGACGCCAGCCACGATGACGACTGCGACGATCACGAACACGAACACCGCAACCAACTTGGCGACCAGCAGCCGAGTCCGTCCGACCGGGCGAGTCAACAAATAGCGGAGCATGCCGCTTTGGGCCTCGCCAGCGATGCTGTCACCGGAGATGACGGCAACCGCGACCGGGAGGAACAGCGGCAGAACGATGGCAAGCGCAGCGACCGAGAACAGCGAGCCCTGCGAGAGAACAGCGGACAGGAAGGCCGGGCCTTCCCCCGGTCGCGGGCCGATCTTCGTGACGGCCACCAGGATCGCCACGACTGTGGGCAAGAGATTCAGCAAGCCAATGGACACCCAAGTTCGCGGACGACGCGCGAGCTTGCGCAGCTCGACGGCGATCATGTCGGGTCCACCCGATCACTGCTCGGGCCGGTTCGCTGAAAGATGATCTCCTCGAGGCTGTGCCGTTCCCGCGCGAGCTCAGTGACGGGGATGCCCCGGGCCACAAGCGCCGAGTTGACTTGAGCCGGATCACTCCCACGGACGATGACGAGCTCTCCCTGCCGATACTCAACCCGCCCGTCCAGCGCCGCGACGGCGGCAGCCGGGTTGGGCGTGCGCACAATGGTGCGTCCCGTGGGCGCCCGCAACGTCTCCAGCTGATCCTGCACGACGAGCCGGCCGCGATCGAGCACCCCGACCCGAGTGCACAGCGCTTCGACTTCGGCGAGCAGATGGCTGGACAAAAAGATCGTCGCGCCGCCGGCGCGGAGCGCGAGCAGCAACTCGCGGATTTCCCGGATGCCTTGTGGGTCAAGGCCATTGGTTGGCTCGTCGAGGACAAGCAGCTCGGGCTCCCGCATTAGTGCCGCGGCGAGCCCAAGGCGCTGGCGCATGCCGAGCGAGTACGCCTTTACCGGGCGCCGATCGATCCCGGCCAGTCCGACCCGCTCCAGCGCGGCGTCGATCCGGCGCCGCCGGGTCGCCCGACCGGCGTCCCGACCGCTCGCATCGAGCAATGCCAAATTGGCTCGACCGGACAGGTGACCGTACGCGGCGGGGCCTTCGACGAGCGAGCCAACGCGGGGCAAGACGTCCCGTCCACGACGAGGCATCGCCTTGCCCAGCAGCTCGACCTCACCCGAGGTGGCTAGCACCAACCCCAGCACGATGCGCAGCGTCGTCGTCTTACCGGAGCCGTTAGCGCCGAGAAATCCGTAGATATCACCGGCCCGAACGTCCAGGTCGATGCCATCGACAGCGGTGATCGAGCCGAACCGCTTGATCAACTCGTTGGTGCGGATCACCGACGGAATCCATCCGTGGGCGGGAGTGCGGCAATGGCTCGCTGAAGCGTGTCGGCGGTGACCGTTCCGGTGACGAGCCACGCTCCCGCGTCAGGTTCGGGTTGTCCGAGCAGGAGGTTCAACACGCCAACCCCGATCGCCACGCCGCCGGCAGACCTCGCCGCGCCGGCTGCCTTCTCGAGCTGCTCCTGAAGCGGATAAGCGATGCGGGCCGGTAACGGGATAGCGATGAGAAGCGTGACCCCCCGGCCATAGACGCCAACGGCGCCAAGGCCCGGGGTCGCCGCATTACGGGTCAGACCGGCCAGGGTCGCCGGCGGTTGGGCATTGCCCAGCCGGTCAATGAAGCCGAGCAAATCGAGCCCGTTCGAATCCTCCACCCGCGCCGACGGTGGTGGTGTGAAGTCGATCTCTGAGGATCTGGGTGGACTGGTGTTCAGCTGCAGGAAGGAGGCACTCACGACAGCGGTCCCGCTGCCTTTGCCGTAGACCGCGACCCGCACCGGCAACCCGCTCGCCAACGCCCACACGTCGACCCGGTCGATGGTGGACTCGCGCTCTCTCGGGCGCAGTCGCAGCCCCGCCGCATCGTGACCGGCCACCCGGGCAGACGGCAAGCGCTGCACTTCATCGGGAGTGGCCTGGCTGAGCAGCCGGCGAGCCAGGTTGGGCGGGTTCAGATCGTCGGAGCGCGGCAACCGAACGTCTTGTGGATAACGGCTGTCGTCCAGCGTCGCTCGGTTGGCCTCGTAGTTCCACGTCCAGGTCTGACCGCCCGAGTGATGCAGGTCGGTCTCCCCAGTGAGGCTGACCGTATCGACCCGCCATTCAGCGGAGCTCGACCACCAGACCCGCATCTGGGTGCGGCCGCCGAGCAGGTTGGTAATCGCGTTGAACTGATCCGTGACGGGCAACGCCAGGCTGCCGACTGACTCGGCGTAGCCGGAATACGACACGGATGACGAGCGCTGGACCCGGCCCAGTAGATCCGTGGCGGTAACACCGCTGCCCGCCGCGGGCAGTTTGCTCACCGCCCAGGGCAGCGTAGCCAGGATGAGGACGCCGGCGACGACGATCGCCCACCTGTGCCCTCGACGCATCCCTCAGCGTAGGTCACCAGCGCCAGGCGCGTCCGGTGCAGCCTGCGCGTTGGTCATGATTCGATCAAGGAACTCTGGAAGGAGACGGCGTGAAGCTGACCGACTTCGACGCGCTTAGTTTCGACTGCTACGGCACACTCATCGACTGGGAGGCCGGCCTCGCCGTGGTACTCGGCGGCTGGGCGCGTGCTCGGGGACTGCAACTCGACGATGAGGCCTTGCTCGCGGCGTATTCCACGCACGAGGCGCGCGCTGAGGCCGAGTATCCGGGCGTGAGCTATCCGGCGATTCTGGCCGGCAGCATGCGCGAGCTGGGACGCCAGTTCGGCACGGAAGTCACCGACGACGACGCTTCGCGGCTCGCCGGCTCGGTGCCAGACTGGCCAGCATTTCCGGACTCCCCACCCGCGCTCGCGGCGCTGAGCACGCGATACCAACTCATTGTCCTGTCGAACGTGGACCGCGACTCCTTCGCTGCCAGCAACCGGCGGCTGGGCGTCACGTTCGCGAGCGTCCTCACCGCGCAGGACATCGGCTCCTACAAGCCAGCGTCGCGCAACTTCGATGCGCTACTGGCCGAGGCAGCCCGGCTGGGTATCGGCGAGAGTCGGCTGCTGCACGTCGCCCAGAGCCTGTTCCATGACCACGTCCCGGCGAAGCGGGCCGGGCTACGCACCGTCTGGATCAACCGGCGCCACGATCGACTGGGCTGGGGCGCGACACCGCCGCCGCCGGCCGACGTCGTTCCGGATTGGGAATTCCCATCGCTGCAGGCGCTTGCCGATGCCGTAGCAGCCGACGCCGCCGGTTGACTGCCAGTCAACGACTACGCGGTTAGGACTCACCAGCCGCGATCCGGTGCTTCGAGGTGTGCCCGCTGCGCCTCGTACTCATCGCCGGTCACCTCGCCTTGCGAGTGCGGGCGCTCGAAGATACGGAATCCTTCCTCCATGCCCCGCGCGTACACGCTGATATAGATCAGCGCACCGAAGAGGGGCAGCACCAAAACGACGATTAGCCAGACGATCCGCTTCCAGACAGCCATCTTGCGTTGACGAAACACGATGTCGAAAACACAGACCAGCCAGAGGATCGTCGCGGGGATGACGACGAAGCAGATCCACATGGCGTGCCAGAACCAGTTCACGTGCCGACCTCCGTATCAGGGGATGCGTGGCGGCCGGGCGGAGCGGAGGCCTCGCCGCCCTCCAGCACCCGCCGTCTGCGCGCCTCGAAGTCTGCCTCACTGATTGCGCCGGATCGACGCAGCTGGTCCAGGCGTGTCAAGTCCGCGATCGTCTCTGGGTGCTCCGGAACGCCGGCGGCCTGAGGTGCTGCGCCCAAGTCGGTGGCCGCGTCCGCGCGTAGCCAGGTAATTAGCAGGTAGGTCAGTGAACCAATCACCGGGAAGATCAGGATCACGAGCAACCAGCCGATCCGACTCCAGATACTCAGGTCATGTCGGCGGATCAGCTCGACGATGATGGCGAGCCACAGAACCGTCGCCGGGATGATCACGAAGCAAACGAGCAGCCCGTGCCAGAACCAATCCATGGGCGATCTCCTACTGTCAGTCGAAGGCTACGCACGCTGATCGATCGTCGCCGGGAGCCGACCGCGCTCTACTCTCCACGGTCGTGATCTTGGTCTTAATGCCCTGGGACGGCGATAAGTCCAAGATCATCGAGGGAGGTCGGGCGAACGCGCCGAGATCATTATCAGCAGCCCCCGACAAGAGCTAGCCGAGTCATCGCCGAGGGCTGCAGGTGGAAACGCTTACCGCGTTCCTAAGCCATTGTCCAGTGCGTCGGCGTGTCGTATACGGTCCGCAGCTGAGTGCGAGCGGAACGAAATCGATCTAGATAACGACTTGCGTACCTGTGTGGCGTAGGACACACTATCCGACGCGGCCCGGGCCTGGCAGGGCAGCCGAACCCAGGGCCGACCAACGTTGCACTACGAAGAGAGCGTCCCGCAGCGGTCGTCTGCGCGGGGCGCTTCTCGCGTTTGGACCGTCATTCGGGGCTCAGCCGGTCTGCGTTCGGCGGCCGCGTCGATGATGATCTTGGACGAGTGTCGCTCGGGAGCCGCCAGTTCCACGATCCGACGCATCACTAGCACGTGACGTGGAATAGCCCTACCGCGCTGCCCTCAGTCCGGTTCCAGACCTTGATCACCTCGGGCGTGGGCCGCAACACGATCGCGCATCCCTTGCCAGCGAAGAACTCCGCCGCCTCCGGTGAAAGCTGCACCATACCGTGCTGGCCGGCTCCGATAATGACGCGATCGGCCCCGGCCGCTTCGGCGGCGATATACCTCGCCTCCTCCAGCGAGATCACGTGCGATGTGCCGTAAATCGCCCTGGACAGCTTCTTCTTGCGTTTACTCACGTCACCGTGCGGGCTGATCACGATGTCGTGATCGAACACCGTTCCCGCCACGGTGATCGATCCGAAGCTCGTCCCGTCGATCCTCGGCCGCATCGTCGCCTTCCTCCCGGCCTCGGCCTGTCCTTCATCGCCCCATTGCCGGGCGATGACTACGACGCAGGCTCGAGTTGCTCCTTGGCCAGCCGGACCACGGCGTCCGGGGTGAATCCGAACTTCGATTGCAGGGCCTTGAGCGGCGCCGACGCGCCGAACGTCGACATCGCAACAACGGCCCCAGTTGATCCCACATAGCGTTCCCAGCCGAAGCCGGAGGCCTGCTCGACCGCGACCCGGGCCGCAATGGACGGCGGCAACACTGATTCGCGATACTCCTGATCCTGGCGGTCGAACAGTTCCCATGACGGCAGGCTGACCACGCGGGCACGAATGCCCTCGGCGCTTAGCTGCTCATAAGCGCTGACCGCGAGGGCGACCTCGCTGCCCGTCGCGATCAGGATGACCTGAGGGTCTCCATCTGGCGGATCGGCCAGGATGTACCCGCCCCTCGCCAGCCCGCTCGCTGACGCGTACTTGCTGCGGTCAAGCGTTGGAAGCGCTTGGCGCGACAGAACCAGTGCGACCGGGTCATGCCGCAGCGGCATGATCACCCGCCACGCCTGGGCGACCTCGTTGGCGTCCGCTGGACGGATATCGATAAGGCCCGGCATGGCCCGCAGCGACGCGAGCTGTTCGACCGGCTGGTGGGTCGGTCCGTCTTCGCCGACGCCAATTGAGTCGTGGGTGAAGATGTAGATCACCGGGATCTCCATGATCGCCGACAGCCGCAGCGCGCCGCGTTCAAAGTCGGAGAAGATGAGGAATCCGGACTGGTAAGGCCTGATCTTTGACAGCGATAGTCCGTTCGCTACTGCCGCTGCCGCGTGCTCTCGAACCCCGTAGTGCAGGTTCCGCCCGCCGTAGCTTCTAGCTTCGAACTCACCGGCACCGTCGAACGTCAGGCGCGTCTTCGTAGACGGAGCAAGGTCCGCGGCGCCGCCGATCAGCCATGGCACCCGTGGCGCGATCGCGTTGAGCACCGCGCCGCTCGAGTCGCGGCTGGCCTTGCCTTTCTCGTCGGCGGGAAACTCTGGGATGTCGGCGTCCCAACCCTCGGGCAGCAGGCGCCGCTGCATCAGGTCGACATGCTCCCCGAGCTCCGGGTACTCGGCGCAGTACTTCCCGAACTGGTGATCCCACGCGACCCGAAGCTCATGACCCCGGGCCCCGATGCCAGCGGCGAAGTGCTCGTACACGCCGTCTGGGATGAGGAACTGAGCGTCCTCCGGCCAGCCATAGAAGCGCTTCGCTGAGCGCACTTCCTCGACGCCAAGCGGCTCTCCGTGCGCGGCGGCGGTGCCCTCCTTGGTCGCCGCACCGTAACCAATATGGCTGTCGACGATGATCAGAGTCGGTCTACTCGACTCCCGGCGGAACACGTCGAATGCGCGGGCAAGCATTTGTCGGTCGTTGGCGTCGCCGACTCGCGTGACGTTCCAGCCATAGCCGATGAAGCGCGTTGCCACGTCGTCGCTGAACGTAAGGGAGGTAGGACCTTCGATGGTGATCTTGTTGTTGTCGTAGATCCAGCACAAGTTGTCGAGCCGCAGGTGCCCGGCCAAGGAGGCCGCCTCTTGGGAGATACCTTCCATGACACATCCGTCGCCGCCCAGCGCATAGACGTTGTAGTCGAACAACTCGAAGCCGGGACGATTGAACGCTTCCGCTTGCCACTTGCCGGCCATTGCCATGCCGACACTCGACGCCAGGCCGGTACCCAGGGGACCGGTGGTGCACTCGACGCCGGACGTCCAGCGATACTCCGGGTGACCTGGGCAGCGACTGTCGAGCTGACGGAACTTCTTGATGTCGTCGAGCGACACCGCCGGCTGCCCGACCGTCTCATAAGCCGAGTTGACGGCCGTGACCCTGGTCAGGTGCAGCAGGGCGTAAAGCAACGTCGATGCGTGTCCGGCGGACAGCACGAATCGGTCGCGATTGCTCCAGATCGGGTGCTGGGGGTCGAAGCGCAGGACGTTGTTCCACAACTCGTAGGCGACTGGCGCCATCGCCATCGGCGTGCCGGGATGGCCGGAGTTCGCAGCCTGCACGGCATCGATGCACAGCGTGCGAATCGTGTTGATCGCGAGATCCGCGATCGAGGTCTTGGTCTTCGCCGAGGATGTGGGGTCGGACTTCGTCTCCTCGAGCGCGAACGAGCCGGCCGTTGCGATATCGCTCATCTGTGCCTCCAAACCGAAGCAACTGTCAATTGCTGCTTGTACCGCGTGGAGCCCAGCTCGTAAAGGTTTCTTGCCGAAGATCCGCAAATCAGGTTCAGCCTATTCCACGACTGGAGACGCCTGATTATTGGTCTTGCTTGCTCGGTTGATCGTGGATCGTACGAGCCGGCTCACCAGCTGCGTCGGGTTCCGCGCTGACTCCGTCCTTCGGCGCCCTCCAGGTGGCGTCCGTCTCGTGCATATAGCGCTCGACGGCGGCATCGATAGTCGGAAAGAAATGGTCGGGGTCAATGGTGCGGGTCAGTTCGTACCGCTCGATCTTCTCGCGGACCGGGTCCTTAAGCTCCGCGAATATCAACGAGATCCCTCGCACGTTCAGCCAGACGTCCAACTCCTGAAGCATGTCCGAGGCCGTCGTGTCGACGTCCGTGACCGGCTCCGCGGCGATCACGATCCACTTGAGGCCGCGACGGTTCTCGGCGATCGCCCGGATCTCATCGCCGAAGATCCGGGAGTTCGCGAAGATGAGCGGCGCGTCGAAGCGGTAGACCACCAGCCCAGGAAGCAACTCAGCGTCGGGATGGCTCGCAGTGTCGTGCAGCCCGTCAATGCCTTCGACCCGGCCAAGCTCGGCCTGGTGTGGCCACCAGACCGGCCGGAAGACATTCAGAATGGACAACGCCACGGCAATGAGAATGCCCGGGAGAACACCGAGCAGGGCGGCGATCGACAGCACGCACTCGACCCGCTGCTGTTGCCAGAGGCGGCGGGTGCCCCGGATATCGGCCAGGGACAACGCGGCCGCGATGACGATCGCGCCGAGGGTCGGCTGAGGCACGTATTGCATCAGCGATGGGAAGAGCACCAGCACTAGCGTGATCACGACGGCGCCGACGACGCCGGTGACCTGCGACCGGGACCCGGCCTGGTCGGCGACCGCGGTCCGCGACCCGCTCGTACTTACCGGGAATCCTGGAACAAGCCGGCTCCGATGTTCGCGGCGCCGATACCGATCATCTCCTGGTTGCCCCGCACCCGTTCACCGCGCCGGGACGCGAATGATGATGCCGTCGACATGGTGTCGGCGAGGGCCACTACCGCGATCGCGAGCGCGCCGACGAAGAGCGGCGGCACGTCGGACCAGGCAGCAGTCGGGATGGTGAACGGCGGAAAGCCTCGCGGCAGCACGCCAATGGTCTCGACACCGTGCGCCTGCAGTCGAACGCATTGACGGCGATTGATGCGAGTACCACGGCGACAAGCACGGCCGGCACCTTGGGCAGCCGCTGCAGCAGCAAGATCCCGGCCAGCGAACAGAGCCCTACTGTCGCCGCCGCGGCGTTTGCGTCATCTGCCACATGCGATACGAAAGCCGAGAACTCACTCACTAATCCGTTCGCGTCGACCGAGAACCCGAACAGCTTCGGCAGCTGGCCGACGATAATGGTGATAGCTAGGCCATTCATGTAGCCGATCTGCGTCGGTTTGGACAGCAAGTCCGCAATGAAACCGAATTTGGCGAATCCGGCGACGACCATGATCACACCGACCAGAATCGCCAGCAGCGACGCCAGCGCGACCGCCTTGGCCGGATCCCCGCCCGCCATCAGCAGCGGCGTGACGGTCGCGGCGATCATCGGGCCCAGCGAGGAGTCGGGGCCGAGCACCAACACCCGAGAGGGACCGAACACCGCATACCCGAGCAGACACAGGACCGACGTGTAAAGGCCGGTGATCGGCGGCAGCCCGGCCAGTTCGGCATAGGCCATGCCCTGCGGAATCAACAATGCTGACAAGACCAGCCCCGCGACCACGTCCTTCGGCAGCCACCGACGCTGATAGGTGGAGACCACGGTCCAGCCCGGAACAAAGGATTGGATGCCACCCCCTCATTCCGCCATGGTGCCTCCTCGTCGATGGGACGCGCTCCCAGGTTGCCCGATCGTTGGGAATACCAGGGTAAGTTGACCTCACTCCAGCACGGGTGGCGCCCGGCACGATGGTGGACCTCAACCGGGTAGCCGCGCGTGCCGGTAGCGCTTGCC
The DNA here is from genome assembly GCA_963748415.1 of uncultured Actinomycetota bacterium. GTDB lineage: Bacteria > Actinomycetota > Actinomycetes > Mycobacteriales > Jatrophihabitantaceae > CAVVJA01. The sequence continues at coordinate 198,508 of CAVVJA010000015.1, forward strand.
ATCCGAAATACCCTCGACCAGACAACTTCCAGCCGGACATCACCAGGGACCCTCGTGAGCGTAGATGCGCCAGAACGTCACGCCCCTTCCGCGACGCGCCGGGGATCCGCGGTCGTTGCCATCGCTGCGGCTGCCCTCAGCTTGCTGTACGTCATCCTGGGGGCCTTCGACGAGTGGTATGTCCTGATCATCGGTATCCCATCGCTGGCCCTTATCGTGCTGGGCGCGTGGTACGCGATATCCCGCAGCGGAACCGTGCGCATTCTGGCCGTCGCGCTCGCGGGCGGCGGACTGATCGCATTCGTCATCGTCATGATCGCGAGCGAGACCATTCGGGTACTGGTGATCAGCGGTGCGTTGGCCTTCGTCTCCATCGCGGCCGCCGGATACGCATTGCGCTCCCCCGCGAGGAAAACGCAAGTTCCAGCAGCGCTGCGGGCCGGGCATCCAGTGTTGATCATGAATCTCAAGTCCGGCGGTGGAAAGGCCGAGCGCTTCCACCTGGTCGACGAGTGCCGAGAGCGCGGGATCGAACCGATCGTCCTGACTCCGGGCACGGATCTGCTGGAACTTGCCGAAAACGCGGTCGCTCGCGGAGCTGACGTGATAGGCATGGCCGGCGGCGATGGCTCGCAGGCCCTGGTGGCCTCGGTGGCCAGTCGGTACGGCATTCCGCATGTCGTCATCCCCGCCGGCACCCGCAATCATTTCGCCCTCGATCTCGGCCTGGACCGCGACGACGTCGTCGGAGCGCTGGATGCGTACAGCGAAGGCGTCGACCGGACGATCGATTTGGCTGAGGTGAACGGCCGGGTGTTCGTCAACAACGCGTCGATGGGCGTGTACGCGAAAGTCGTTCAGTCGCCGGAGTATCGGGACGCGAAATTACGGACCGCCGCCGCGATGCTGCCGACGATCATCGGCCCGGACGCCACGCCGATGGACTTGAGGTTCGCCCTGCCCTCGGGTGAACAGTCCTTGACCTCGCAGCTCATCCTGGTCTCCAACAATCCCTACAATCTCCATGACCTGCGGGGTGGGGGAACGCGAGCGCGGATGGACGCCGGCGTCCTGGGGATCATGTCGCTGATGGTGCGCGGCGCCGCGGACATGCAGAAGCTCGTGGCGCTGGAATCGATCGGGCAAGTCGGCCAGTTCGGCGGCTGGCAGGAATGGGTCGCTCCTGACTTCGAGGTGCGCTCAGCCGAGCCGGTAGAGATCGGTGTGGACGGCGAGGCGCTCACTCTGCAACCGCCACTGCAATTCCGGATTCGCGCTGGGGCATTGACCGTACGGCTACCGCTCGGCGCGGGAATGTCGCCGGCCGCGCGCACCGTCAAGGTCGCATCCCGAACCACTCTTGCCACACTGTGGCGCGTCGCCCTCGGCCGACAGTCATGACTGAGAAGTCGGAGACCGGCCGAGATCCGGTAAACCCGCCGCGGGAGGAGTTACTCGCAGAGCGGCTCGCGGCCAAACCCGGACCAGCCGGTCCGGCGCGGGCCAGTGTCGTCGCTGCGATGAGCGCGCTGAGTCGAATAGACCGAGCCTGCTACGGCGCGGTGGCTCGCCTTCCCCCGTCGCAGCTCGACGTGCCGTTGCGGCGGCTGGCGAAGTTCGCTGACTTTTCGAAGCCTTGGTTCATCGTCGCGACCCTTTTGGCGCTCTTCGGTGGCAGCCGAGGGCGTCGCGCGGCGATAACCGGAATCGCCGCGATCGGTGTCACGTCCTTTGCCGTCAACCAGCCGATGAAGCTTGTCAGCGCCCGCACCCGCCCTGACCGTGACCGTGCCGGTGTTCCGCAAGAACGGTGGGTCAGCATGCCGGAGTCGACGTCATTCCCCTCGGGCCATTCCGCTTCCGCTGCGGCATTCGCTACCGCGGTCGGGGATGTCATCCCCGCAGCCGGCATTCCGTTGCGGGTAGCGGCAGCCCTTGTCGCGTTTACTCGCGTCTATACCGGCGTGCACTATCCCAGCGATGTCCTGATCGGGGCGACGGCCGGCGCGCTGTTCGGCCGGCTCACGTCGTTGGCCGCGCGGCGCATCGGTCGGACATCGTGAGCATCCGGCTACCCGCACGCGGCAAGAGCTAGTGTCCCGCGAGGTCGGCCGACAATTTATGCATAGCAGCAACAGCAGACGAACCCGCCTTGCCCTCCCAGTACACACCCATCATGGACGCAATCCACACCCAGAAGAGCGCGATAAGGCCGACATACGCAATTATCCCCAGGCCGATACCAAAGCCCCCATAGGCGTTTCCATATGCACTGAACCAGCGATGTAGCTGGAACGACGAGACCGCGCTGACCAGAATCGCAGCGCCGGTACTGACTGCGGCGCCGGGCGCTAGATCACGCCACGCGAACGGCAGGTCGAGCAGTAATCGCGGCGTCACGATATAGAAACTGAACTGGAGAAGAATATAGGTCGGAATGACAAGGATAAGGACCCACGCTGGGCGGCCAATGACCAGATAGCGTAGGGCCAAGCTGCCGCCACTCACGGCGAGCAACATCCCCAACCAGGTCGCTCCGCGAAGGTACTTCTGGAGCCCAGATAGCGGAGTCACCCCGAAGGCCCGCGCGTAGGCAAGTTGTACGGTCGCGCTCACATCAAAGCCGGTGATCAGTAGCGAGACGATGCTGATGCTCAGCGCGGTGCTTTTGCCTGAGCTGGCCGTCGTAAACGTGTTCTCGACAGTCTGTGCGGTGGTCCCCGTGAGATGGAAAGCATCAACAACGACGTTGCCAAAACTCCGATGTGGATTGAACGCCGAGATAAATGCGTAGCCGAGAATGAGCAGCGGAATTATGGAAACAAACAGGTTTATCGCGATGACTAGAGATAGGTGCTTGCCTTCTATCTGCCCATACCGGCGAATGGATCGAACGAGGAAGCCGATCCGTGGCCGCTGCTCGAGGTCTGCCCGGAACCGCTGAGCACGGATGATCCAGGCGTGCGGTCGGCGCCGCTGCATATCGGTCTTGGGCGGCGCGTCCTCCGCTGTGACCCGCTCGGGCTCCGAGGGCGGCTCGATGGATTCGTTCAACGGCACCCCCGGGAGTAGCTAGTGTCGCGTGTCCCTCATGCCTGATCGGAGTGCCGAGCCTGGGTGGGCAGCTCTCCCTGTGCCGCAGCGATGGCGGCGAGATCGCCGCCGCGCCCACGCAGGATGAAGGCGAAGCCGACCGCCAGCGCGGTGCCGACCAGCGGACCGGCCACATAGACCCAGTACGCGGTGAAATCTGCGCTGACAAGATCGGGTCCGAAGGTGCGCGCCGGGTTCATCGACGCACCGGAGATCGGGCTTCCCCACAGGCCGGCCAAGGCGATATAGCCGCCCACGCCCAGCGCTCCGAACACCCCCAGGTTCTGCGCGCCGGACGCGGTGCCCAGGATCACGCTCACCAGGCCAAGGGTCAGGATGGTCTCCATCCAAAACGCGTCCAACGACGTATACCCATGCGCCGGGTAATTCGCACCGTAAGACGCCGACTCGTGGATGACCGCCTGCACGAACCACGCGGCCAAGCACGCCCCAGCCAATTGGACCACGATGTAAGCGGGTACCCGCCGCCACGGAAAATCCCCACGCAACGCGAACGCGATACTCACCGCCGGATTCAGATGCGCGCCCGAGACCTTGCCCATAAACAGGATGATCGCCAGCACCATCAACCCAGGCGCCACCACCGCCGCGGTCCGGCTGATGGTATTCGGAAACGCCTGCCCCATCACGCCGCCACCGGCAGCAACCAGCACCAGGAAGAACGTGCCCAGCAACTCCGAGAACAACCGCCGCCACTCCCGCGACGGATCCTGAAAGTCCGCGAATACACCCGTGAAACGCTGCGCCTCGTGCTGCGCGAGATCCATGACTTCACCGGACTCGCCGGCAGCTCCACCCTGGACAGACCCGCTACTCATCTGACGCCCCTTGGCCTCAATCGCTGCTTCGACCGCCGACGGCCAGCGGGAGCCGACCGCCTCGGCGAACACGCAACAGCCCCGTTCGCTCGGCGCAGCATATCGCCGCTCGGTGACTCGGCACAGGGACTGGTCGAGCGATCTAGAGACGGGAGTAGTAGGTGGGTGCAGCGTCCAGGGGTCAATCGCCGTTGGAACCAGCTTTCTCGTTGCCGACGCTCGACGGCCGCCGCCAGGCGGTCACCACCCTGGCGACGGTGGTGACAAGAAAGAGTTGACCGACGATCGCCTCGAGGACGGCAAACGTCTGACCAGGATTGGCGGCCGGAACCAAATTGCCGTAGCCCGTGGTCGTCAACGTTACGAAGCTGAAGAACAGGTCCTGGCTCGCGCTTCCGGGACCTTGCGCGCCGAAAAACGGAGGAGTCACCTGGATAGCGCTGGTCGCAAGAAACACGAAGGTGAACATCATCCCGATCAGGAGATAGGCGGCAATTGCCGCGAGGACCGTCTGACCGTCAACGACGCTTCGGCGGAAGATATGGCGAACGATCATCACCGGCGCTACGAGGTACAGCAGCGCGCTTATGACGAATAGGACACGAGTGACGTTCTTATCCCCGGCGATCGACCCGGCGATCCACCCTAGGACGGTGAGCAACGCACCTATCACTACAGCAATCCCGGCAATGCGTCGCGCCACCGGAGATTCGGACACGGTAAATACAAGCCACACGGTCAGTAGCTGGACCAGGACGACGACCGACTGCGCGCTGGACCCGTGCATGGCCGCGGTGACCACATAAGTGATCGCGATAAGTGCGATGACCAGCCCGTATCGGTTGGCCGGGGAGAACCCCCGCAGCGGCGCGAACATGTTCAAGGCGTCAAGGTACCGCACCTTGATAGCTCAGTAATGGTCTTTGCTCGGGCCGGCCCGGAGCCCGAATCGGCCACGCGAAGTCAAGTCGTTTGCCGACCTCAGTTTAGCATCGAGGCGTGACGGACCGGTTCCTGGTGTACGGAGTTACGGGATCCGGGAAGTCGACAGTGGCCGCACAGATCAGCGCGGCCACTGGGGTACCGTGGCATTCCGTCGATGACTTGACCTGGGAGCCCGGGTGGGTGCCGGTTGACGACGAGGAGCAGCGTCGCCGGATCGCAGTAATCTGCGCAGGGCCAGCGTGGATCTTGGACAGTGCTTATGGCAAATGGCTCGACGTCCCGTTGGCTCGGGCTGAGGTCATCGTGGCGCTGGACTACCCACGCTGGCTATCCCTGTTCCGGCTTACTACCAGAACCGTGCGACGGCTCGTCGATCGACGCACAATCTGCAATGGCAACCGAGAGACGTTGCGTCAGGCGTTCGGACCAGACTCGATCCTGCGCTGGCATTTCCAATCGTTCGCACGCAAACGAGCCCGGATTCGTGCCTGGACCAAGAATCCACCCGGGCCAGGTGTCGTTCGGCTGACAACGCCCCGGCAAGCCACCCGTTGGCTGCGTACGCTCTCCGCCAAGTCGTCATAGCACCGCGGAGCGAGTCATGCGAGGAGCGCGGGCTCGCAGTCACGTCGCCGGTTTGCCTCGGCAGCTGGTCGGCTTGGCCGGGTGCGCCACGCCTCGATCGCCGCAATCAACGCGATGCCGGCGACGATGCTGCCGAACGTCTCGAACGTCATGTCGAGGCCGAGGCGGGTGACGACGAATCCGGCAATTATGGCGGGCAGCGACAGCGACGTATAGGCAACTACGTAGAACGCGGACATCACCGCCGCTCGGTGCTCGGGCGGGATCACGGCGTTGAGCTGTCGTAGACCACCGAGGAAGGCGAGTCCGAAGCCGAAGCCCGCCACCATCATGCCAAGCACGAATACAGCGCCCGAATTGGCCGCAGCCGCGATGACGACCAGAAGCATCCCGACCGCCAGGCCACTCGAGCCGGCGGCCGCACCGAGCCAGTTAGGCGTGTGCCGGAACACCAGCTGGGACAGCGCGCCCGCAAACCCCAGCACCACGCCGCCGACCGCTCCGATGATGACGTTGGTCGTGGTGAACAACTGCTCGGACAGCTGCGGGCCGAGCGAGAAGAACAGGCCGCCGATCGACCAGGACGACAGCGCGGCGAGCCCGGCGAGCAGGAAGGCGTGGCGGATCCCGGCGGGTACCCGGGGACGTTGCGGGGTGAGCCGAAATGTCGTGCGCTCACTCACCGGCTCAGGCATCCAATATGCGCCGGCCAGCGCCGCCGCGAGCAGGACCAACTCGACGACGTACGGAATTGCCCGCGGAGCCGCGCCGACCTGAACGAGACTCGAGGACACGAGGGATCCGAGGCCGAGACCGATCGCACTGGCGACGCCATTCGTCAGACCGACGTTCAGTGGGTCGCGGCGCGGGTGGAGATCCAACAGTGCTGCGCTCGCCGTACTCACCGCTGCTCCAGTCGCAAGCCCCTGCACGGCCCGAGCGACGAACAGCCACAGAGTCGAGTCGGCGGCGATATACAGCACCGACGACAGCATGAGCACCACCAACGCGGCGAGCAGCACCGGGCGGCGGCCCACCTGGTCGGAGAGGCGCCCGGCGAGCAGCAATGCGGCCAGCACTCCGAATGCGTAAGTTGCGAAGATCAAGGTCAGCGTCAACGGCGAGAAGTGCCAGCGCTGCGCGTAGACGCTGTACAGCGGTGAGGGTACGACCGAGGCGAACAGACATAGTGCGATCACGGCCGCCGCCAGGGCGTATGCCAACCGATGCGACAACGTCCAGCGACGTGGGCGAAGATTACCTCGTTCATCCATCGATCCCGGGTCCTCACGAGCGGCACGTCCGGCTGCGGGTTGAGAATCGCTGTCCAGCAGGGTCCGCTCCGCCATCACGTCTGTCCTCACAGTTCGGTGAATGAACTTCCGATCCTGACGGTAGAGGTTCGTTCACCGAACTTGCAAGTGATATATTTCGCCCATGGCATTGCCGCGCGAATATCTCGGTGAGGACTGCTCGTTGGCCCGCGCGCTGGAGATCGTCGGGGAACGGTGGACTTTGCTGATCGTGCGCGATGCGTTCTACGGCGTCCGCCGCTTCAGTGACTTCCGTGACCATCTTGGCATTCCTCGCGCGGTGCTCACCGACCGTCTGAACCTGCTCGTCGAACAAGGCATCCTGGAGCGCAGCGTCGGGGCCAGCGGCCGTGATGAATACGCGTTGACCCCGAAGGGCCAGCGGCTCTGGCCCGCGATGTGGTCGCTCATGTCATGGGGTAACGATTTCTACCAGGGCGGTCGACCAGGTCGGCCGTTCACTCACAACGGGTGCGGGGGCCTGCTGGGAGCCGACGGCGTCTGCGCCGAGTGCCAGACGATTCCCGCGCCGAGCGAGCTGACCGTGCACCCGTCACGGTCAAAGTCCACGCGACGGAAAGCTGATCCGGTCAGTCAGGCGTTGAGGCAGCCGCATCAGCTGCTTGCGCCGATAGGCAATGCCGGCTGATCGCAGGATCTCTGCCTTTGTATGCAGATTCCGTCGCTATAGCGACGGAATCTCCATACCGATTGTGGGACAAGGACGGCGTCAGCCCACAGGCTCCAAAACGATGTTCTCGTCCTCGAGCGTGATCTCGCTCTCCTGCTTCGGCTCGACCAGCACCGCAGCGACAATCGCTCCCACTGCGGCGACGGCCGCGAGAACGTAGAACGCGATCTGGAAGCCGTGGGTAAGCGCAGCGCCAGCAAGAGGCGAAGTGCCGGGATGCGCGGTGACGAAGTGCGTTGTGTAGGTCGTCGCAATCGTGGTCGCTGCCGCGACTCCGATCGCGCCGCCGATTTGCTGACTGGTGTTGATCAAACCCGATGCGACGCCAGCGTCGGCTGGCCGAACGCCGGTGAGACCGCCGATCGACATCGGGACGAAGGCCATCGCCAGCCCGATTCCACTGAGCAGGAACGCCGGCAACAGGTCGGTGGCGTAGTGCCCGTCCACCGGAAGTCGGGCGAAGAGAATCAGCGCACCGGCGGACAGCGCGAGCCCGACCGGCAGGGTCCGGCGAATACCGAATCGCGTCGCCATCGCCTGGGCGACGGCCGAGAAGCTGATGATCGTCAAGGTCAGTGCGATGTAAGCAACTCCGGTCTTCAGCGCGGAGTAATGCAGTACCTGTTGCATGTAAAGCGTGAGCAGGAAGAACTGCGAGAAGATCGCACCGCCCATTAGCAAGCCGCTGACGTTCGAGGCGGTGAGGGTGCGCAATCGGAAGATCCGCATCGGAAGCAGCGGCGCGGCGGAGCGAGCCTCGATCACCAAGAAGGCGACGATCAGCGCCGCGGACGCGACCAACAGGCCGATCGTCTCGGGCGTGGCCCAGCCGTGCCCGGTCGCCCGGGTCATTGCGTAGACGAGCAGCATCAGCCCGCCGGTGATCGATGCGGCCCCGGCGAAGTCGAAGTGCCGATGTGCGAGGTCGGCGCGACTCTCCTTGAGCAGCCAGGGGCTTATCGCGAGCACCAGAATGCCGGCCGGCACGTTGATGAAGAAGATCCAAGACCAGTTCAGGGCGCTGGTGAGCGCGCCACCCAGCAACACACCGGCCGCGCCACCGCTCCCCGAGGCGGCGCCCCAGACGCCGAGCGCCAGGTTGCGCTCGCGTCCCTCTCGGAACGTGGTCGTGAGGATGGACAAGGCGGCGGGCGACAAAAGTGCGGCGCCGAGGCCCTGCAGCGAACGGAAGACGATCAACGAGCCTTCGGACCAGGCCAGCCCATCGAGTAGTGAGCTGACCGTGAAGATCAGCAAGCCCACCATGAACAGCCGGCGTCTTCCGAGCAAATCAGCCAGCCGACCGCCGAGCAACAGCACTCCGCCGAAGAAGATCGCATAGGCGGTAATGACCCACTGCAGGCTCTCTTGGGAGAAGCCCAGGTCGTTTTTGATAGACGGCAGCGCCACGTTCACGATCGCCACGTCCAGAACGACCATGAACTGCGCGGCGACGATGACCGCCAGGGCGAGCCAGCGCCGCCGATCGTCTCCTTCTGCACGGACTTCACGCTCTGGCAACATTGCCTGCGTCATTCGTTTCTCCTCAAGATCATGGATTTGTTCCACTATCAGAGATCTCAACACTGGACTCTGATACGGTTATTCTGTGGCGGTGGTCACAGTTGGTCAGGACGGCGAAGCCGAGCCGCTGCGGTTGCCAGAGGAACTCCTGGCGAAGAGCGGGTTCCTCATGGTTCGGCTGGGTCAGGAATTCCGGGCGCGCGCGGTCGAGCAGCTGGAAGAGGCCGGATTCAGCCAGTATCACTACAGCGTGCTGGCCCTCCTCGGGGAGAAGCCGCGAAGAACCCAGGCGACGATCGCCGACGCGTTGGCCGTCGATCGCAGTCAGTTGGTTGGGGTTCTGGACGGGCTGGAGGAGCGCGGGCTCATCGAGCGGAACCGGGATCCGGAGGACCGTCGCCGTCACGTCGTCAGCCTGACGCCCCAAGGCCGGCGGCAACTCGTTCGACTCCGCACCCGGATCAACCGCCTCGAAGACGAGCTCTTCGCTCCGCTCGACGCTTCGAGCCGCGCCACGCTCCATGCGCTGCTACTGCGCCTCGCCGGCTATCACGACCCCTGCTGCGCGGATAGTCCGGGAGACTCATCGGCGTAGCAGCCTCCGAGCGGTCGCAGGACCGGGCTCACGTCATGATCACACGGCTTCAGCCTTACCCGGAGGCCGCGGGTGGCTTACGGGCGATGATGTGCCCTTGATGGATCTCGCCGCCCCAGATGCCCCAGGGCTCTTGCCGGCTAATTGCCCCGGCGAGACAGGCGCGACGGGCGGGGCAGTCAGCACACAATTGGTGGGCACGCTCCAACCCCGCCGGCGCACCGCCGCCGCTGAGCTGGGGCGGTGGTCACGATCGGATCACCTTCTTTCCTATCTGACGCGATGTCTCTTACAGGATTTGCGCCTCGGTGATTGCTCGCGGACGCGGTCGGATGCATGTAGCGAGGGCCTGATAACAGGGAGGTCGCTCGAGGCCCGGCAAGTGACTACCGTCTGCCCTGTGACGAGTCACAGCGTGGTCGTTGTCGGGGCCGGCCCGGCGGGACTCAGCGCGGCGACGCGCCTACAGGGAGCCGGCATACCGGTGGTGGTGATCGATCGATCCGACTCGGTGGGCTCGGCCTGGCGGACCCGTTACGACAGCTTCCGGCTGCACACCATCAGGTGGCTGTCGGGCCTACCGGGCATGTCGATTCCGACAGTGTTCGGGCCCTGGGTGGCCCGCGACGACTTCGTTGCCTACCTCGAACGCTATGCCCGCCGGTTCCACATCCGGCCCCGGTTCGGCGTCGAACTGCAGGGCCTGAGTGCCCATGACCATGACGGATGGACGCTGTCGACATCAGACGGCCCGCTGCAGGCGCGGCGGGTCGTGCTGGCGACCGGAGCATGCACGAAACCATGCATTCCGAACTGGTCAGGTCGGGACACGTTCGAACCGCCGTTGATCCATTCGTCGCAGTACCGCAATCCGAGCCCATATCGCGGGCAGCGCGTCCTGGTGGTCGGAGCGGGCAATTCGGCCGCAGAAATCGCCGCCGACCTGGCCGGGACCCGAGACGTGACCGTCGAGATGGCCGTGCGCACACCACCGACCATCCTGCGTCGCGACACTCACGGCGTCCCGACGCAGCCGGTCGGCATTGCTTTGCGATACGCACCGCCGGCGATCGTGAATCCGCTCGGGGCCGCCCTGCGTCGAATGACGGTTCCGGACCTGTCCGGGTACGGGCTCCCACGACCGAAAGCCCCATACTCGCAGTTTCAACGCACCGGTACCGTGCCCGTGCTCGACCACGGCTTTGTCGCCGCGGTGCGATCGGGTGCGATAACGATTCGGACCGCGGTGATCGCCCTCGACGGCCGAGACGTGATCCACGCCGACGGGTTCCGATCCTCCCCCGACGCCGTGGTCGCCGCGACCGGTTACACGAGCGGACTGCATCCCATTCTTGGCCCGCTCGGGCTGCTCGACGATCGCGACCTGCCGACGATTGGCTCGCCGGGCGGGCCCGAGGCCGCCGGCCTCTACACCGTCGGCATCAGCATTCCGCTGTCCGGGCTGCTCCGAGAGATCGCCATCGACGTCCGCCGCCTGGTTCGGGCGATCGCTCGCTGACGGCCGGCCCGACCATGGGCCACGATGGTCATCGTTGGTCACCGAGGACCGGAGGTGCAGGTGCGGAGCATCGACTGGGTGGATGACCATGTCGTTCTGCTCGATCAGACCCGCTTGCCTCGGGAGGAGCTGTGGTTGGCGGTCACGACCGTGGACGAGTTGGTCGACGCGATTCGTCGGCTGGCGGTCCGCGGTGCTCCGCTGCTTGGCGCAGCCGGGGCGCTGGGGGTGTTGCTCGCTGTCCAGGAAGCGAAGCAAGCCGGATGGGACGATGCCACGCTGCACGCTGCCACAACGCGGCTGCGCGTCGCCCGGCCGACGGCGGTGAATCTCGCCCGCGGTGTGGACCGGGTGCTGGTCCGCCTCCCAGATGGTCCGACGGCGGTCAAGGACGAAGCACTTCGTGTTCTCGCCGAAGACGGTGAGGTGAACCGGGCCGTCGGCGCCACCGGAGCGCAGCTACTTATCGACCTCGTCGATATCGACCGGGTCCGGATCTATACGCACTGCAACGCGGGAGCCCTGGCGTGCGTCGAGTGGGGCACCGCATTGGGCGTCGTTCACTCGCTGTCCGCCTTGGGTCGGCTGGGCTCGGTGTACGTCGGTGAGACCCGGCCGCTGCTACAGGGCAGCCGCCTCACTGCCTGGGAGCTGGAGCGTCTCGGCGCGGACTACGAGATCGTCGTCGATGCGGCGGGCCCCGGGGTCATTGCGGGCGGCATGGTGGACGCGGTCGTCGTCGGGGCCGACCGGGTAGCCGCCAATGGCGACGTGGTCAACAAAGTGGGAACCTTCCCGCTCGCGCTGGCCGCCGCCCGGGTTGGCGTGCCATTCGTCGTAGCCGCGCCGGAGTCAACCGTCGACCTCGAAACGCCGAGCGGCGCGGACGTGCCGATCGAGCTCAGATCGCAGGACGAGGTGCTGACCATCAGCGAACTGCGGATAGCTCCGACCGGGGCACGGGGCCTCAACCCCGCCTTCGACGTCACTCCTGCCGACTTGGTCACCGCGCTGGTAACCGAGCGGAGGGTGGTACGCCCAGCTGTCGGGGAGACTCCGGCGTGACTGATTCCATCCGGGAAAGCGTGATCGACCTCGGGCGAGCGGTGGCGCGAGCCGGGCTCGTGGTGGCCGCAGGAGGCAACATAGCGGCGCGCACCACCGACGACCGGATATGGGTGACACCCAGCGGATGGAGCCTCGCCGACCTGAGCGCTGCGAACCTCGTCCAGGTCTCTCTCGACGGGCGCCGCCTCGAAGGCGCTGACGCGCCGACCAGCGAACTGCTCCTGCACCTGGCCGCATTGCGGGCCCGGCCGGACATCGGGTGGAGTGTGCACCTGCACCCGCCGATGGCGATCCTGCTGCCCGTACTCGACATCCCGATCCGCACGATCACGACCGACCACGCTTTCTATTTGCGCGATATCGCGACCGTGCCCTACCTGCATCCGGGAACGGCACAACTGGCTGATGCGGCCGGCACGGAACTCGCCGCCGGCGCCGATGTGGTGCTGCTCCGCCACCACGGTTGCCTCGTCGTGGGAGACAAGCCTGACCTGGTCCTGTCCCGGGCCGTCAACCTCGAGGCGGCCGCCGAGGCTACCTATCGAGCCCGTTTGCTGGGCGACAATTCCAGCGAATGCCCGCCCCAGTTCCTGGAACACGTCCGCAGCGAGGAGGCTCGCGGACATCGCTACGGCGTACGCGGCGCGAAACCCTAACGGGAGCCCTTACTGCGCTCCTTTTATCGAGGCCGACCTATCGCTTGCGATATGTCGCGGTGTAGGTCGTGTTCACGGCTGGCGCTGTGATGGTGTGGCTCTGCGGACCCCCGTCCGACCAGGACGTGAAGAAATAGGTGGACTTGTTGAATTGCTGTGGCGAGGGCGCGCTGACCGAGTTGGCCGAGCCGACGACAACCGTCACGGAGAACGGTGTCGTGCGCGGCGCCTCGTTGACCACCAGGTCCGAGAGAACAAGTCCGCCCGGGTTGGTTCGGAACGTAAGGACCACGGTCTTCGGGTCTAGCCGGACACTCGTGGTCGACGTGAGGCCGCCCGAATCGGTCGCAATGAGCCGCAATTCCAGCCAGCACGGGTATTGATGATCGGGCGCGGTGACCGATCCGCTCGACACCCCGGCGATCGTCTGGATCAGGTGCTCGTGGCAGTCGGTTTGTGTGAAGCAGTGATGCATGATCACTGACCAACTCAGCGCTGACGCCGGCAGCGTGCCGTCCTGCAAGTCGGTGGCGTGGCCGGAGAAGTTGATCGTGTCGCCGACCTTCCAGGTCAGGCTCGATGACGGCGAGTCGATGACCGCGGTCGGTGCGGTGTTGCCGACCGTGACGGTGACCGACGCAGTGTCGCTCGCGCCCTGATCGTCGGTGACCCGCAGGCTCGGGTGATAGACACCCGCCGTGGTGTAGGTGTACGGAGTCGTCGAGCCTGTCGCGTCGCCGAATGTTCCGTCGCCATTGAGATCCCACGAATAGCTCAGCGGCCTACCCTCAGGGTCGGACGAGCGGGTGCCGTCGAAGCTGACGGTCAGCGGGGCGTTGCCATTGGTTGGGTTTGCTGCGATGACAGCGGTCGGCGGCTGGTTGACCGCGTACGTGATCCGGTGGACGGAGCCGCCCTCCATGTCGACGTAGAAGAGGTCGCCGCCCGGCCCGATCTTCAGGTCCACGGGATGCCCGGCGGCACCGCCCGTCGAGTCGACGCCGACGAACGACTGCAGCCTCGCCGGGTCGGGCAGCCCGTTCGTGCCGGGCAGCATCGCCCAGATCTCGTTGCGGGTGTGGTCGGCGAAGAAGAGCGCTCCGTTGTACTGGGACGGATACGACCCGCCCTGGTAGAACGCGACGCCGGTGACGGAGGAGCCGCCGGTGTGGCAGCCGGTGTAACTCACCACGCAAGCGCTGTGGTTGTAGGTGTAGTAGGGGGCAGTGACCGACCCAGGTGTCGAGTACAGCGATGAGCAGAGATTGAGGCCGGCGCCCTGATAGCCGCTCTGCGCGGATGCCCCCTCATAACACGGCCAACCGAAGTTCGATGCCGTGGCGCTGGCCGGTGCGACGACGCGGTTGATCTCCTCCCAGGTGTTCCAGCCGACGTCCCCGATCCATAGCTCGTCGGCGCCGGGACGCTGGGTGATACGGAACGGATTACGCAGCCCGAGGGCCACGATGCGCCGCGCGTTGGCATCGGATGAGGAATAGAACGGGTTGCCGGGCACACCCGCACCGGTGGCCGGATCGATCCGCAGAATCGAACCGTCGAGGGTTGCCGGGCCGTCGGTACGGCGGACGCTCTGGCTGCGTAGCGCCCCGCCCTCGGCGGTGGGCGGGCTCAGCGGGGTACCGACGGCACCCGGGGGATCCCCGCACGGATTGGCCTTATCTCCAGCGTAGGTGTTGCCGTACTGCCCGTAGTCGACATTGTTGAAGCTGGCGCCGTCACCGCCACTGACGTAGAGGTAGCCGTCGCGTCCGAACAGCAGGGTGCCGATCGAGTGGCTGGGGAACTGCTGGCACCAGTCGTTCACGAGCACTTGCTCGGGGCCGGTCATGACGTTGCCGCTTATCTGCATTCGCGAGACCCGCCCGGACACGAGACAGCCGTCCGTAGTAGGGCCCGGCGGTGTCGGGCAGCCGTCGCCCCAGCTTGGAGGGACGCCGCCGATCGGAGCGTCGTAGGCGTAGAGCACGTAGACGTACGGGCTGGCGGGGAAGTTGGGAGGGAGTGCCAGCCCGAGCAGCCCGCGGTCCCAGTAGTCGTCGACCTCACCGGACAGGTCGGTGAAGGTCACCGGGCTCGTGTCGGTCAGGCTCTGAAAGACCTTGATGACACCGTTCTTCTGGCCGACAAAGATGCGCCCGTCGGGCGCGAACTGCAGCACGGTCGGATTGGTGAGGCCGCTGAGCACCACCGAGTCGCGGAACCCCGTCGGCAGCGTCGAGGCCACTGCCGGACTTGACCCAACCACCGTTGTGAGTGCGGCGCTGATCGCCAATGCCATGGCGAAAATTAGTCCGCGTGAATGTACAAAACCCCCGATACGCCGCATGCCGACCCCCGACATCAGAAAGCCCAGCGGCGCGGCGACCATCCGCGCCGCACAAGTGCGACGACGCATCTATACCCCTTGCACCCGGTCGCCGTCTACGTCTGGGATGGAAGAGCTGATCGACACGACCACCGTCAAGACCGCATAGTTGCTACCAGGCGGGCCGGGAGGAGGTCGCGTTATGCCGTCGCGGTGGATGGTAGGGCTGTCGCTCGGCACATTGGTGGCCATCGGGGTAGCCGCCTGCAGCTCGGTCAGCAACGGACGTTCAACGACGGGGACGAGTGGCAGCTCGAGCGGGCCGGCTCCGAACGGCGGCAACTATCAGCTCCCCACGACCGTGACATCGCTGCGCATAGACGGAGCTGCGGTGGCCATCGACGTGACAGCGCAGGATAGCGCGACCGCGATCACCGTAAGGGAGCAACTGCACGGTAAGGCCACGACGACAAAGAACGTGACCGGTTCGTCAGCTACGTTGACCGCCAAGTGCCCGTCCGGAATCTCTTTCGGTGTCGACTGCTCGGTCGATTACACCGTGACCATGCCGGCGCGAGTCACGCTCACCGTCGACAACCCGGTTGGGGACGTGAAACTGGTCGGGCCGTTTGCTGATGCGACAATCTCCACCAAGGCCGGACGGGTCCGCGGAACATCGCTCGGTGCTGGTACATACGAGGTCACGACTAATGCCGGCGAGGTCGACCTGAAGTTCGCGTCGCCGCCCAACTCGGTCAAGGTGAAGAGCGACGTCGGACGGGTCGCGCTAACCGTGCCGGCCGGCACGAAGTACGCCGTCACGACCGATACAACGGTGGGCATGAAGAATGTCAAGGTCGACCAGGACTCATCGTCGACGCATCGCCTCGACGTGACCACAACCGTCGGCGCCATCACGATCGACAAGGGATGAGGCGTGAGGGAGCCAGTCTGATGAATGTCAGCGAATTGCGGCTTGTCGTCACCACGGAGGACTACGACGCCGCCGTCGCATTTTATCGGGACACGCTTGGCTTGTCCGAATCGGCCGAGTACCTGTCCGAGGACCAGGGACGGGTAATAATCTTGGACGCCGGCCGAGCCACGTTGGAGATCTCAGACCCGGGACACGCCGTATATGTCGACGACGTCGAGGTCGGGCATCGGGTGGCGGGTCACGTCCGTGTCGCGTTCGGCGTGCCGGATGCAGCCTCGGCGACCGAGCAACTCACCGGGGCCGGCGCGACGCTCATTGCCGCCCCTACCCACACCCCGTGGAACTCGCTGAATTCGCGGCTGAACGGGCCGGCCGGACTCCAGTTGACCCTCTTCCAAGACCTGGGCAGCTGACTGGTCGCAGCCTGGCGATCCGGGGCTGAAACACGTTCGGCGCGCAGATTTCGTCCGCGATTTGAAGGGAATCCCTCAGCGCTGGGGCGGGTTGTCACGCGTCGCACCTTGCGTCGCTGGGCTGACTGACGCCAGGGCTGCCTCAAGCTCTCCGGCGGCACCTTGCAACTGGTTCAAGGCCGTAGCCATATCGCCGACGACCGCCAGCGCGTCGAGCCGCGCGCGGGCTTCGCGTACGGCATCGCGCAGGGTACGGGCCTGACCACGGCCGACGTCGTCGATTGCGGCAGCCTCGAGGGAGGTCAAGCGGTCTTCCGCAGCGATGACCCGGTCCGACGAAATTCGCCACCCGCCGGAGATCTGTTGGACGGACGGAGCCTGGCTCAGATGCGGGATGAGCTCGCGGGCGAACCATGCCACATCCGCCTCGGAGGAAGACAACCTGTCGGCCCATGCTTGCTTCCGGTTGTTCCTTCGGATCAAGAACGTGCTCACAACGGCGACTGCCAGCACAATCGCGCCGATCAGCCACCACAACCATGCTGGCGTGGAACTCGTATCGCTCGACGTGGGTGTCACGGCCTCGGTCTGGGCGGCTGTCGGCGTGGGGGTAGGCGTGGCCGGCTGAGGCGTGGGAGCCGCCGTGACCGTGGGTGGAAGGGTCAAGGTCGCTGTCGTAGTCGCCGTTGCCGTCTCCGTCAGGGTGGGCGTGGGGTTTCCGGTCGGGGTGCGGGTGACTGTTGGTCGTGATGTCGCGGTCGGTGCGGAAGTCTCCGTCGGTGCGGCAGCCGCGGTCGATGTGGGTGATGGAGGCGCGAGCGTTCGGGATGTCTCACGCGACAAGGATGGCGACCGCGAGGGTTGAACGGGACCGCTTCCCCCGCAGGAAGAGACGATAAAGGCAACCGCGGCGAGCACAGCCAGCTTCGTTGCTCTTGCTGATGTCGAACGCGGTCCCGAGACCATGTCCAGCTCCTTCCCGAGCCCGAAGAGTCGCCGTAGCCGGCCGCGAATTGAGGCGGATGAAGGCTACCCACCTGGGTCACTCAGCTCCCGAGTAGGTCGATTCCACGGCGATCTGCAGTCGGATGCTTCGGACTCGCCCCCATCGCCTAGGCAGATGGGATTCCTGGGCGTTATGGCTTCGATACGAAGTGCCTCGCGAACGGCCGGGCGCTGAGCCCGTGCGCGGCGACGCTAAGCAGCACGGTCAAGGCAATGGTTGCGGTGACTTCCTGCGCAGCGGGGCCTAGATCCTCGAGGGCAAGGAGAGCAAAGACGACCGAGGCCAACCCCCGCGGGCCGAACCATCCGATGAATGCCACGCTGTACCGGTCGAATCCACTCCCGAGGAGCGCCAGGGCCACGGGAACCATCCGGATTGCGGTAAGGCTGAGAAGTGCGTAGCCGATGACCGGCCATTCGAACCAATGGCCGATCGCAGGCACAGCAAGCGCGCCGAAGATCAGCCACGAGATCATGGCGGCCAGGTCCGCGGACTGCTCAACGAAATACGCCTCCTTCTCTCCCCCCGGCCCGGCGGTATTACCGAAGACGAAACCTCCGACGAAGGCGGCGACAAATCCATTGCCATCGATAAGCAGCGCGACGGTGTACGCGAGGAGCGCCAGCGCCAACGTCGCGGGGCCGGACAGCTCTTCCGATAACCAACGCTTCTGACGGGCGTGCCGGGTAAGCACGCCACCCGCGCCGCCAACGAGCACGCCCACCAGAAGTCCCACGAGCAGCGCGACGAGGGCGTGGCCCGGACCATGGACGCCGCCGATCCCTTCGTCGGCGGCGACTCCGGCGATGGCGATTAGCACGATGGGGGTGGCGATGCCGTCGTTGAGGCCACTCTCCACATTCAGTACTCGCCGAATCCGGGAAGGCACGGTGGGATCTGACATCACAGACGCGCCGAGGGCAGCGTCAGTCGGCGCGAGGGCCGCACCGACCAGCAGCGCCGACCAGATGCCAAAGCCCAGCAGCGCGACGGCAACCAGCCCGCCCAGCAGAATCGTCAGTGGCAGGCCGACCCCTAGTAGTCGCACGTACACCATGAGGTCACGCCTAAAGTCCGTCAATTGCACGGCAGATGCATCGGCGAACAGCATCCAGACCAACGTCACTTCGGCGACGACCTTGACCAGTTCCGGCTCACCCGGCACGTGCAGGACATCGAAGATCTGCGTGAAAGCAAACCCCACAGCGACGAAAACGATTGCCGAGGAAAGGCCGACCCGGCCCAGGCGCGCAGCGAACACCGACCACAGAAATACGGTCGCGAGGATGATCGCGACTGATCCAACTCCAGGTCCCATCAAGCGCCACCCTATTGGCACGAGGATGCGGTGCCTCCACGGCACAGCGTTCGCGCGCACTCAGCGTCAACCCGGGACGCGCGCGGGCTGGGACGTTTACGAACCGACTTAGCCGGCCGGCTGCTGGGGAACGTTTTCGGACATTGAACGCGGCGCGGTGGCTGGGGTGATCTTCGTGGGCAGGAATACCGCAGCGACCAAGCCGGCGACGCCGACGACTGCTAAGACTCCGACCGCGAGCCCGTAGGAGCGCTCGGGTGTCGAGGTGATGCCGGCGACGAGGATTGTGCCAGCGATCGCGGTGCCCAGGCATGAACCGAGGTTCGACACACTGCGCGACAGGCCGGAGATCTCACCCTGCTGCGCTTCGGCGAAGCTCGACTGAACGATGTTGACCGACGGAGTCAGCATCAAGCCGAGCCCCAGCCCGATCAAGAGCAGTCCTGGAGCGAAGGCCCAGGCACTCGGCGAGCCGGCGACCAGGGACAGGAGGACACCGACGCCGGCGATCGTGACAACGAAGCCGGCCATGATCAGGACCCGCTGGGGCCGGCGCTTCGCCAGGCGCTCGGCGGCCAGAGAGCTGGCCAGGAGACCGACCGTCTCCGCAGTGAAGATGACGCCGGTCTGGATTGCGTCATAGCCACGCACGACTTGCAGATACGCCGCGACCACGAACGACACTCCGGTGAGCAGCAGCCACTGGGTGTTCTGCGTGACCATGCCGAGGTTGGACGTCCGATTCCGGAACAGGCTGGTCGACAAGAGAGGTTCCTTTCCAGCGCGCTCCTCAGCCCGTACGAACACGAAGAACCACGTCAAGACGAGCACACCCGCGACGATCAACACGAGCATCAGCCATAGGTTGTTGTCGGCCGCGAGAATGCCCAGGACGACCAGGGCGAGACCAACCGCCGAAAGGATCGCGCCGGTGGTGTCAAACCGACGGGTCGGATCCGCCGGAAGTGGATCCCGCACCTGTCGGGCTAGCCAGAGAATCGCGACGATGACCAAGGCCTGGAAGACGAAAGCCGCCCGCCAGCTGATCGCCGAAGTGATCAGACCACCGATCAACGGGCCCATCGCGGCGCCGATGCCGCCCATCGCGCTGATCGCGCCGAACGCGCGGGCCCGCGACGTGACCTCGGTGAACAGCAGCGTGGTGAGGATATAGACCGGTGGGATCAACAGCGCCGTGCCGACGCCCTCCAAGATCGAATTGCCGAGGATGAGCACACCCAGGCCGGGCGAGACGGCGCTCAACAACGCACCGACGCCGTACACCGCGAGACCGACCGTGAAGCATCGCTTCCGGCCGAACTTGTCGGTCAACTTGCCACAGGGAATCATCAGCGCCGCCATCACCAACAGAAAGATGGTGATCGCAACCTGAACACCCTGCACCGTCGTGTCCAGGTCCGTGCTGATGTCGTTGATCATCACGTTCATGTTCGAACCGGCGAAGCTGCAGATGAACTGCGCCAAGGCCAAAGGAACGAGCACCCTCCGCAAGGCGCGCGAGGGTCGTCCGGTTGCCTGGCTACTTGCCACTGTGTACCTGCCTCGGGTCAACGCCCTGATGTCAACTGAACCCGCGCCGACCGGACTCAGCAGCCTTTCGTCGGACGCACGTTGCTGACTCTACGGAGGGTGGCATGGCCCGCGGGTGTCGGGGCGGGACCGTCGCCCGCAGCGCTTACGTGGGCGGGAGACTCGGCTGAGCAATATCGGAGTTGGCGAGATACGTTGACGTATAGCAACTTCGTCCCGAATGCTCCGTTCGACCGGCGTGACGGCGAATGGGTCAGGAAAGCTCCACCTTGCGTCCGCTCGCGCCCCCGTGCGCGACGAGCGCATAGATCAGCAATACCCCCATGCCGACGTACACCAGCGACCAGACGGGGTAGTACGGAAGCCACCAGACAGCGCTGATCGCCAAGACCGCTCCGGCGAAGACCCCAATCCATCGGGCCACCTGAGAACGGCTAAGCACTAGGCCAGCAGAAATGAGCATGATCGCCGCAATCACGAGATCGATCCATCCGTAGGTCTTGAGACTATGCCCGAAGATCGCGTCCTCGAGATTTTGCGGGACCGCACCGTGATAGCGAAAGGCCCAGATCGCGTCGAAGATCCGCATGATTCCCGCGATGAATAGCACCAAGGCCGCAAATGCCAACCAAGCCTCGTCCTGTGTGTTGTCCATTGGAGTCCCCTTTGCCCGATTCGGCATTTCCCGATGTGCTCCGCTCGGGAGCGAGATTATCGGCGAGTTGACTCCACGGATGGAGGCGCGGCGATGGGGAAATCTTCTGGCAATGATCTCGGACCTATCGTCTCAAGAGCTCGGGGCTTCCGGTATCGGGTTGCCGGCCAGGTCGGCCCGCCGAATGCGGATCGCACAGACCGTGATGAGGAAGGCGAGCACCGCGATCCCCGCCGCGACGAGGAATCCCCGTGAGAAGCCGACGGCTAGGGCGTGGCGGTAGATCGTCGCGGCGGCCGATCCTCCGGAGTGCAGAGGTTCGCCGGCGCGCGTTTGGGTTGACGCAGGGTGTGTGTAACTTGCGACGGTGTTCGCGACGACGGTCCAGGCGACGGTCCCGAGCAGGGCTAACCCGATCGAACCTCCGACCTGCTGGCCGGTATTGAGCACACTCGCGGCCACGCCGGTGTCCTGCTCGCGTACGTGGGTGAGGGCGACGAGGGATAGCGGCACGAACAGCAGACCGAAACCGACCGCGGTCACAGTCATGGGACCTAGGAGCGCGCCGGCGTAGTGGCTGTGTTCAGTGATCCGAGATAGCCAGAACATGCCACTGGCACTAGCTGCCGACCCGGCCAGCAGCAATGGGCGGGCGCCTACCCGAGGCACGAGCTGCGCCGCGGTGCCCGAAGCGAGCAAGACGCCGGCGGTAAATGGGAGATACGCGAGACCGGTCCTCAGCGCGCTGAACCCCCAGACGGTCTGCATGAATATCGTCAGGAAGAAGAACATGCCGAAAAGTGCAGTGCCGACGCAGAGCATGATCAGGTACGCACCCGACCGATTGCGATCGCGCAGCAGCCGGAGCGGCAGCAGCGCGTGCGTACTGCGCCGTTCGATGATCACGAACGTCGTAAGCAGCACCGCAGCGAGCGCGAGAGATACCACGACCTTGGGCCGTGTCCACTGAGAGACGCCATCCGGGCCGGTGGCTGCGCTGGTTAGACCGTAGACGAGGGCCACGAGCCCGCTCGTGGCGGTGATTGCGCCTGGGAGGTCGAATCGGCCCCGCCGGCGGGGCGATTCGCGCAGCACGCGGGGCGCGGCGAAGGCAAGCGCGACGCCGATCGGAACGTTGACGAAGAACACCCACCGCCAGGACAGGTAGGTGGTGAGCACGCCGCCGGCGATCAGACCGGTGGTGGCGCCGGCGACGCTCATTGCGGCATAGACACCCATCGCCCGGTTCCGAGGCGCACCTTCCGGGAAGGTGGTCGCGACAAGCGACAGCGCGGTCGGTGCCGTGATCGCGGCGCCCACGCCCTGGATCGCCCGCGCCCCGAGCAACCACGCCTGCGAGGTGGCTAGTCCGCCCGCGAGGGATGCCAACGAGAACAGCAGGACACCGCACATGAAGACCCGGCGCCGCCCGAGCAGATCGCCGGCCCGGCCACCGAGTAACAACAGTCCCCCGAAGGCGAGCGTGTAGGCGTTGACCACCCATTCCAGCCCGGAGCCGGAGAATCCCAGCGAGCGCTGGATGTGAGGCAGCGTGACGTTCACGATCGTGGCGTCCAGCACCACCATCAACTGCGCTGTGGCGATGACCGTAAGCGCCAACCCGAGGCGAGATGGTTGAGCGCTGGCCTGGCCTACGGCTGGTCGGATCACAGTATGTGTGCTGGACATGACGTCTTCCTAGGTGTGTGTCGGTTAGATCCGGGACGGATCGGGCGTCCGACGACCCCGAGCCGGCCCTGACCTGGCGGGAGCTACCCGTCGCTGGTGTAGACCGCGATCCCTTGCAAGATTGGGCGGCGGCGAGGCGCCCAATTTGCTGTCCTCGCGGTGTCAGTACTGGTGACGGCGGAAGTCCGCCCTAGGACACAGCGATGGAGGATGGCGTGGCGACCGCGGACCTGCTTGTCCAGGCACGCGCTGGCGACGGCGATGCCTTCGCCCAACTCGTCGACCCCTACCGGCGCGAGTTGCACGTGCACTGCTACCGGATCTTGGGCTCAGCGCAGGATGCAGAAGACGCACTGCAGGAGACCTTGCTGGCCGCCTGGCTGGGCCTCCCAGGTTTCGAAGGCCGTTCTTCTTTTCGCACCTGGCTCTATCGGGTCGCCACCAGCCGTTGCCTCAACGCGCTGCGGTCCGCCAGCCGGCGCCCGCAGGTGAATTCGCTACCGCCCGGACTCGACCCGCCCGAGCCCACTCGGCTGGGCGAGGTGATCTGGCTCGAGCCCTACCCGGACATCCTGCTTGACGAGCTCGCCGACGCGGCCCCTGGGCCTGAGGCCCGATATGAGGCCAGAGAAGCCATCTCTTTGGCTTTCATCACGGCGTTGCAGCTGCTTCCGCCTCGGCAGCGAGCTGCGCTCGTCCTGCGCGATGTGCTGGGATTCCACGCCCGGGAGGTCGCCGACGTTCTTGACACGACAGAGGAATCTGTGACAAGCGCTCTCAAACGCGCTCGTACGTCGATGCAGCACCGCGTCCCCGCGCAGTCGGAGGAGGAACGGCCCCCGGCTCCGAACTCGGCCAGCGAACACAGACTGCTCGAGCTACTCACGCACGCGTTCGAGGCGGGCGATGTGGACAACATCGTCGCCCTGCTCACCGATGACGTCTGGCTCAGAATGCCGCCTATGCCGCTCGAGTATCAAGGCCGGGCTCTTGCGGCGCGCTTCTTCGGCGTCGTCATGCGCGATCGTCGCTTCCGACTGGTCGTGACCCGGTCAAACGGGCAGCCCGCATTCGGCGTGTATCTCCAAGACCCGCGCACGCGTGTTGCGCACGCTAGCGGGCTGATCGTTCTTACCCTCGCCGGTAGCCGGATCAGCGCGGTCACCCGGTTCGACAACAGCGCGCTCGACCGATTCGGACTCCCCCGAACCCTTCCGGAGTAGGACGAGTTCGCCGATTGCGAGGAGATACGGGGATCACCCACCTTCAGCGGGCGTAGCCGCGCAGGTGGTCCACGATCAGCCACGGCACCGCCGCGGAATCATCGCCGGTTGACTCTTCGGGGAAGTCGAAGACTGCGAGCATGATCTGCATCGGGTAGGACGGCGGGCGGCGGCAGCTGCGTACCAGCTCGCCGTCAACGAAGAAGTCGGCGCTATCCGTGTTCCAGTGCACGGCGTAGCTGTGAAACTGCGAGACATCGATTGGCAACGGCACGGCGGCGAAGTCCTCTGTCACAGCCGGGTCGCGGAAAGGGTGCAGACCCACACCGACGGCAGCCGATTCTCCAGGCGTAACCGCCTTACCAAATATCTCGGTGACGCAGATCTCCGCTGATCTTTCCGGCCGGTCCTCAATTCCCGCCATCCACAATGCGACCATCGATCGTCGCGTGATAACCGCCCGTGCCCGCATCTCGAGATATCCATGGTCCGGCGTCCAACCCCAGAACGTCTCCTGCGCCTCTTGAACGGTCAGACCACTCCGGAACGGCTGCTGCCCGACGGTGCTGCCGACCGGACCGGAGAAATTCCCGGACTGAATGCCGGAGACGCGAAGCGGCGGCTGATGGTCATCGGCGCACCACAAGCCTTGCTCTGGCGGGATGCTCAGGTGCAGACAGGAGTTTTGTATTTCATACGTTGCCGCGCTAGCGGCGCGCGAACTCCACGCCGGCAAATAGTGCGGCAGCCACGTCGAAAGGTCTAGCTCTGGCCTGTCAAAGTCGTCCTCGAACACCAAGCGCAGGCCGGCCGGCGGTTCGACCACTGCGACACCTCCTGTCAGATCCGGCCGACTTGGAACGCCGACCTGAATTGTCACAGTTCGATGACTTGCCCCGATCACATCGCGGCGGTGCGCGCTCTTGATGCGATCATCCGGCGGACTTCGTCCGCCCGCTCGATCCCGCGGTTGGCAACGACCGGTGCGAGCGTCCCCGAGCGGAGCCGATCGTCTAGCTGGTCAAGGTAGTCCTCGTCGATGCTGGTCATCGGAAACATACTTCCGGTGGCGGACAGGCCGAAGATCATTCCCCGTTCGCCGATCTCTGGCAGCGCATCCAGGAATCGTCTCGGGTAATCGGCGAGCACGCTGCCCTGGCCGGGACGCCAGAACGCCTGACCGACGGCGGCGAACGCGGCGACAGGCACGCTTTGCTCGTCGATGATCGCCCGCCACACCCGGTCCTTGTCGCTCGCGGATGGGCGCGCGGCGCGAACGGTGAGCGCGCGAATCCATGCGTCAGGATCAGGATCCGCGGCTTGCACCTCGGATATCTGGGCGTCGTCCGCTTGGTCGTATTCGGCCCGTCGAGTGAGCACACGCCATCGCAGGTCGGGAGTGTCCGCGGCGACGTCGAGCAGCTCGAACTGACTCCGGGTGATCGCGGTCCGGGCGAGCCCACGCATGGCCGCCGCGCGATGCTCCGGCCGCTCGTTGAGCTCGACGCAGACGTCCGCAAGCTCTTCGAGCAGCCGTTCTCGGACATCTTGCGGCGCCCACCATTCCGCGACCTTGATCGCGAGGTTCAGAAAGGGTTCCAGTAGGGATTCGGCCTCGACGCCAATGACGCCGCGCAACGACCGAACGACATCGACGGCCGGGGCGCCGCCGGTAATGAGCAGGTTCCAGGCCGTGGCGACCGCAACCGCCCGCGCCAACGACGTCGGCAGCATTCGGGCCTGGTCGAGCAGCGCTGCTCTCGGCGCCGTGGCGAGTGTGACGGTCGCGAACGTCAGATTCTCGTCGTTGACCAGCAGCACGTCAGCGTCGCCAAGATCGGGAAGCCGCGTGCGCGACCCGGTGACGGTGACGCGAATGAGTTCTGTTCGTTGCAATTGGTCGTCACGTCGCTGGTAGCGGCCGATGTTCAACGCGTGAGGGCGCGGCGACGCGCCAAGCGCACCTTCGGCAACGAGCACATCGCCATCCGCAGTGCGTTCGAGACGCGAGCCGGTCCACGCCCGCCGTGCCGAGCCAGTCGAGCGCCCATTGATGCAGGTCCTGCCCGGACGCCGCGGCGAGTTCGTTGATCAATTCGTCCAGAGTCGTGTTCGTCCAGGCATAGCGAGCGAAATAGGACCGCATGCCCGCGACGAACGCGTCCTCACCGATATAAGCCACGAGCTGATGCAGCACCGATGCGCCTTTGGGATAGGTAATGGTGTCGAAGGTGCCGGCCGCAGCAGCGACGTCGGGTACTCGTTGCCGGATCGGATGGGACGCTGGTCCCTGATCGGCCAGATAAGCCTGCAGCTGCCCGCGAGCCAGGTGAGCTGCCCACATGTCAGTGAACTCGGTGGCCGACACCGCCGACCAATGCGCTGCGAACTCGGCGAACGCCTCGTTGAGCCACAGGTCGTCCCACCAGCGCATCGTGACGATGTTGCCGAACCACATGTGCGCCATTTCGTGCAACAGGATCGCCGCGCGCTGCATGCGCTCGAACTCGGTCGGCTGATTGCGATAGAGCGCAGCATCGCTCCAGGTGACGCAACCGTAGTTCTCCATCGCGCCGCCGAACTCCGGCATGAACGCCTGATTGTATGTGAGTTGCGGAAACGGCATCCCAAACCGCTCGCCGAAGAACACCAGGCCCCGCGCGGTCAGTTCGAACAACTCCGGCGCATCCCGATCCAGGACGGAGCGCAACGAGGCGCGTGCAAATAACCCAAGGTCGTATCCGTCCCGCTCGGTGCGGACCTGGACGAGCGGGCCGGCAAGAACCACCACGTTGTACGTCGACAACGGCGGTGTCGCCGGAAACGTCCACGTGGTTGCGCCTCCGGATGTGTCTACGTCCCCCCGACCGCTGTTGCTCAACACTGTCCATTCAGCCGGCGCCACTACCGTCAACGCATGGGTCGCCTTCAAATCAGGCTGGTCGAAGCAGGCCCACACGTAGCGGCAGTCATCCGGCTCAAACGAGGTCCACACGTACACATTGGCGTCGGCTGGATCGACTGCCTTATGCACCCCAAAATCCATTGCGGTTTCTGGTTGCACCGACTCCACGACCAGCTCATTCTGCAGTTGCAGATCGGTCAGTTCGATCCGACCCGGCGTGATCGCGGACGCCGCGATAGATACGCCATTAAGGCGAGCCGACAGCACCTGCGCAGCACAGTCGACGAACGTCTGCGCACCCGCCTCGCGGGACCCGAACCGGATCGTCGAGGAGCACCGCATCTCGGAGCCCTCGAGCAGCGCGGTCAAGTCGACGACGACGTGGTATTCCTGCGCATAAATCAGCGCCACCCGCGCTGCGGCTTCCGTCTGAGTCAAACTCGGTACCGTCATGTGTCCGCCCTCTCTACCCCGACGATACTGCTGATGATCTTTTACTTATGGGCGCTCGAAAGACTCAAGTCCAAGATCACGACTAACGCAAGAGATCGTGGCGCCGGGCCGTCTGCGGCGACCTTACGTCGGCGTTCGACTCCACGGCTGCCGACGATCGACTACCGGCACTGCCCGGCACCACCGCGTACTTTCCTCCAGACCGGAACCGTCACCCGGATGTTGTGCCGGTTGCCCTCGGGCGCGTAGCCCGTCCGACGCACGGCTCGCCGAACTGCTCGCTGGTACAGACGTGGCGCTCGTGTCCCCTGGCCCAGCCGAGACCTTTGGCCGGCTGCACTCGAGGCTCTGGCCTGCGGTACGCCGGTCGTGGTCGTGAAGGATCCGGCCACTGCGGAGCTGATCGAGGATCATCCCGCGCGCCGGCGAACGTCTGTTCTGGATCACCACTCCCGCTCGACCTACTCTCCGATCCGACTCGCCGACGCGCCGCCCGGGCGGCAGCCAAGAGATTTCCGTGGGAGCGAAGCGTCCGATCGATGGGCGAGATCCACGCGAATGGCTGCTCAGCGCGCGGACGTTCCGGTGGAACTGCCGAGCGTGACTTGAGATAGATCAGGTGGGCGTGTGGTTACCGTCGAACTCGGCCCCTAGACACTCGGCGTGCGTCCTAGCTGCCCGACAGGTGCTGACGTGTCGATCCCGGCCTGGAGGTCGGCACGCGTCGCCCGCTCGACCAGAACCGGCACAAAGTCGCGCACCGGCCTGCCATCGAACGCTTCGTAGTGTCCGTTCACGATCGCGTCGATAGCGTCCGGGGGCATCTCCGGGAACTGGAGGCGCTCCACCACCCGCGCCATGGCCTCGGCCTCACTACTTGTGTGCCGCCGGATGTTTCGGCTGGTGGACCCGTTCATAACGTCCTCCACGCACCGCTGATCTGGGTTGCCCGACCCTCGCACCAAAGGTGGTTGCGTCGTCAAGAACCCCGACAGGGGTGTCCATACTCGACACGCCGGTGGATCATCCCGCGAGATGCCACCACACTTCTCGACATTGCCTTCCGTCGCGCGTGTAGCTTTGCATCTGATGATGCCGCGGGGCCCGGTGACCCCTGATTCCGATCCGACCACCGCAGCGGCGAGCGTTCCCCGCCCAGTCCCGGCGGTAGTGACGCTAGGTGTCGCTGCGGCCGTGATCGCCCTGTCGGCGTGGTTGGCGACAGCGGCGGCGCCGAGCGGGCGCAGACCGGCCTGGTCAGGTGGTTCAACGAGCCGCCCCAGCCGGTCGCCGCCGTGTTCGCCGTGGTCAATCCGCTGTTTCGACCGATACCGCTGGTGTTGCTGAGCGGTGCGTTCATCGGCTGGGTACTCCTCACCGCGGGCCGGACAAGCGTCCGGATGGAGATTCTGCGTGCCCTCTTGCTTGCGCTCGCGCTCGCGGAAGTGATGGCACAACTCATGAAGGATCTCGCCGACCAACCGCGACCGTTGGCGGTAATCAACGAATTCGATGCCCACGGCTACCCCGTTGAACCTCACGGCAACGCCTACCCCTCAGCACATACGGCTCTGTTCGTCGCCGCGGTGTGTGCCCTATGGCCGTGGATCCGGTGGCCGCAGCGCGTCGTCGGTGTGGCCGTCGCCGCCTTGATCGCGTGCAACCGAATCTATGTCGGCGCGCACTGGCCGGTCGACGTTGTCGGGGGTGCCGCAATCGGGATGTTCGCCGGCGCCATCACCTGGCTCGTTGCGACCCGATGGCCGATCCGCACCCGTACCGCCCGGACAGCTTGACTAGCAGCCACCCGGACACGATTGCGAGGCGCTGGTGGCTGCCTAGCGGACGACCTGCCGACGGTCTCGGCTCCGCTTCCAGGCAAAATCGATCGCCACGCGTCGTGACGATGAACGTGACCAGAACCACGAGCGTAGTGATAACGGCAACCCACGGGAGGAGCGGGTTGGCGCCGCGGCTACGGGACCATCCGCGTCGGAGGTAGGACACGGCGGAAGCGACGGCACCGTCCGCCCGTATCTGTCCGCCGTCATCCGACTACGCCAGAACGTCACCGACTCGCACGCCGGCGTAGCCGCCCTATATCACCAAACACATCCGACACGGTAGATTGTGGCCGGGCACCGGCCGCGTCCGCGGCGGGGACGCCGCTACGGGGGGAATTCGTGCGGAACAAGCGGGGTAAGTCACGCGCGGCGGTCAGACGGCCGCGGCCGGTTCGGCGGGTCGCCGGCCTGGGCCGCGGCGCGGGCGGAACTGCCGACAAACCGACAACCATGGAGCCCGCGCGTAAGACGGTCACTCGTACCGCGCGCGCCTGTGCCGCCGCCCAGGCCGTCGGGCGCAAGGGCTCCACTCAGTCGAGGGATCGCAAGCGCCCGTCCAAGCAACGCAAGACATCCCCGGCAGCGACCAGGCTGAGGCGCGCATATGCACGTCGCCGCGCGGACGGTAACCCGATGCCAGCAGAGGTCACGTCCCCCGCGCTCGGGAAATCCACTGCGGCCAGACCGGTTGGAGCAATGGTCGCCGCGTCGGGTCCCGCTGGGTTCATCCAACCGGATTCGATATCGGACGGTGCAACGCCACGAGGCCGTCCGCTGACGCGCCACCGACTCGCGGCCGACCGTCCGTCCTTCTTGTGGACACGTCCGCGGATTGCCTCGTTCGGCGTCGCGGCTGCGGCGATCGTCGCGGCCAGCGTGATTGCTATGACGGTGGTCCATGGGGCACGAGGCGGCAGCTCACCGGTCGGACAGGTAGATCCTTCGCTGATCGCCCCGGCACCAAGCTCGCAGGTTGCGCCGCGGATACTCGGTGCGGCCCCCGCCCCGAGTTCACAGCGCGGATCGACGCATTGCGCAGGATGTTCATCGGCGCCCAATCCTGGCCCGGTGCTGCTTGGTGGCGACCTGCCCTCGATGGGCCCGAGCGGAACGACCGGCATGTTCGGCGTTGCGCGCGGCGAGTCCCCCTCCCTAGCCGGCGTCGCCAGCACCAGTGCGTCGAGCGCCGCGCAGTCGTCGGTAGCACCGTCACGCACCAGCCCAACCACGCTGGCCACCTCCGCCTCGCCGAGTCCCTCTCGCACTCCAACGGCGAACCCCACATCGAAGCCACCAACCACGGCAGCCACGACCACGCCGACGACGCCGCACACGACGCCAGCCACCACGCCGGCGACGACCCCGACACCGACACCGACACCGACACCGACACCGACGCCCACGCCGTGAGCGAAATGGCCCTCCGGTGGCGCGCGGGCCGATCTCGTCCAGGCATTGGACCGTCGCTCGACGGCGCGCAATCGATGGGCTAAACCTCAGTTCCCCTCGCTCCAGTGCAGTTGCGGGGTCTCCCGGTGGCGAATGGCTGATACAGCTCTTTGACGTCGCCACCCCGGTCGTGATCTTGGACTTAATGCTTCAGAACGACGAGAAGTCCAAGATCATCGCCGGTTGATCTGTAAGCAGCAGAGGCCAGGTCATACCCATCACCGAGACATCTCATTCGCTGGTCACGAAACGTGCTCGGCTACTTCTTATCTCCGCCGACAATTAGCGAGTGTCGCAGGTCGGTCACCTTCGCATCACGGCTGCTCAGCGGCGCCAACCCGTGTGCGCGCTCGATCGTGGCGAGGATCGACGTCGTGTCGTGCGCCTGGTGGTCGACTCCCGAATTGGTGAAGTTGCCGCCGATGATCAGCGTCGGGATGCGCGTTCCTGGGCCGTACTGGTCGTGGGGTCCGTCAGACGCTGAAGAACCCTGCCCGGGCGGCGGCACGTGATCCCACTGGCCGCCGAACTCGTCGTAGGTCACCACGATCAGCGTCTTCTTGCCGTCGGGGCCGTCGAGGATGGACTTGAGCAGCTCAACCAGGTGGCTGTCGCCGTTATCGGTGCTGGCGTAGCCAGGGTGCTCGTTCTCCTCGCCGATGGGCTTGACGAACGAGACAGCCGGCAGCGTGCCCGCCTGTGCGGCGGCGACGAACGCGGTCTCGTCCCGCAGGTGCGTCCGCCCGGGCATGCCGGGAGCGTAGTTCTGGAAGTAGTTGAGCGGCTGGTGGTGGAACTGGAACAACGGATCCGGGTGACCGGCGACGGCGTCGTTCCATCCGCCTGCGTACCAGTTCCACGAGATGTTCTTGGCGGAAAGCTCATCTCCGATATTGGTCTCGTAGAAGGGTTTCGAGGGGTCGACGTCGTTAATCCCCGGTAGCACGTTCGACCCAAGTGCACTTGGCTGCCAGGACGGCTGCATCGTGTTCACTGCGTAGTTGCCGCACGCGAAGCCTTGAACAGTGGTCGGTTGGCCGCAGGCCTGGGTGAGCGCTCCGTCGTTGTACGCGACACTCGGATCAGGCCTGTACAACGGATAGCCGCTGTTCGGGAACCCGGCATCGTCCAACACACTGTTCTTTCCTGCGGGGATCGCCAGCTGCGCGGTGTCCCACTGCGGCGCCTGAGCCGCGACCAGGTACTGGTGGTTGAGGAACGACCCACCAAACGCCGCCTGGAAGAAGTTGTCGGCGATTACATAGTTCGGCGCCTTGGCAGCGTGCAGGTACTGGTAGACCGGCAGTTGGGTCGTGTCGTAGTGGCCCTGGGTAAGACCGGCCGCGTCGCTCCCGGTCGAGTAGCGGTCCTGCCTACCGCCGTCAAGCTGGTACTGCTCTTGATAGAAACGGTGGACGAGGTCACGGGTACATCCACCCGGTAGCCCTTGCGGGTCACCTTTCTCCACGCCGTTCGCCGCAAACACCGTCGGCGGCGGGCAGGTCTTGTCTGCTGGCGCGATGTAGTCGTTGATCGAGAATGGTGCGCTGGAGGTGAAGTGGCTGTCGAACGCCGTGCCGCGAGGCGTCGTGCTCGAGCAAAGGGGCGACAGAAGTCCGGAATGTTTCGTGCCGTCCAGCCAGGTGACGGTCGTTGTCGTCGTGACGAGGTTATTGTCGTTCTGCTGCAGGCAACCGATCGGTGCTCCGGACTGATCGACCTGATTGGTACCCGCGTCCGCTTGGCTCAGGCCGTTGATCTTCTGGTGGCCGACCTTGCCCCACAACCCGTATAGGTTGTCGAAGCTGTGGTTCTCCTCGTAGATCACGACCAGCTTCGAGTATCCGTCGAGCGGGCTCGGTCGAGCAGCGTTCGCAGGAGTGCTCGACAACCCGATGGCGGCGATGACAACAACCGTGCTAGTCGCGGCGAATATGGCCTTCCCTCGCATGCAACTCGCTCCCCTCAGCTGATCATGTGCCGGCGCGACGCTGGCCGGTCAGATCCCGATCAAGCGACAGGCACACCCGAACCGCAAGATGCCACTAAGCAAAGGGGTGCTGGCGGCCTTTGTCCAGCCTTAGCATGGAAGTGGAGTTTGGATCGGTTCCGGTGTTGGTAACACTCGCGCGTAAGACTCCTCGAATAGTGCCATATTCTGTGCCACTATTCGTGTCATGACGACGTCCCTCGATAAACTCATGATCGCGGCAGTCGACGCTCGGCGAGTCGCTCAGATCGCCCTGCGGATGGCGGTTCGCGAGGCTCGAGCAGCTGACTGGTCTTGGGACCGCATCTCCGCTGCGCTCGGAGGCTCGCCGAATGGAGAAACGCTCCGACGCAATTTCGGCGACGAGCGCTGACCCCCCCTCCGCCCGTCCCCTGCTCCCGGTTCGGCGCTCCTGGTTCGGCGGCACCGCTCGAGACGTTGGTGCTGCGATGAGGCCTTGGCCCATCGCCTGTCCGATGCCAACGTCCCCCGATCGGTCGACGCAGAGGTCACCCGCCCGATCGCCCGGGCGGTGGACGGCGCCGCGGCTGGTCCGGCGGCATGGTTGAGGCATCAAGCGACCACGACGATCTCCAAGGGGCATGTGATGAGCTACCTAATCCGTAACGCAGGGCGCCGCGTTGGCCGCGCCATCCGGACCGCCGGCCGACGCTATGTCGAGATGATGTCCAGCTGCGACCCGAACGGTTTCGGCTACTACGTCTGGTAGCAGCCACCTCACTGTGGGCTACTGCGGACAGCTACCACCGCGACACACTCTCCCTCTGCTTGGCCGACAATGCTGCTTAACCGGCTCGGCTTGTCGCGCGGGCAGGTCGCCTGGTGCGAGCATGTCGGGGTGGTCGCACGACTAGCCGATGTCGATCCGTCGCAACGGGCGCCGAAAAAGGAGGCGCTCGAGCGGCTGGATGCCGCGCAGCACCGGATGCTCCGGTTGCGCCTGACACTTGGCGGGGAACTCGGCGGTGGGCTCGGCCCGCCGCTGTCTGTCGTCTTCGAGGGATGGGACGCGTCGGGCAAGGGCGGAGCGATCAAGCGTCTCGTCGAACCGCTGGATCCGCGGCACGTCCGCGTCGCGCAGTACGCGGCGCCGACTTATGACGAGAAGCGGCACCACTTCCTATGGCGGTTCTGGCCGATTCTGCCGGGTTGGGGCGGGATGGTTGTCTTGGACCGCTCCTGGTACGGACGCGTCCTCGTCGAACGCATCGAGGACTTCGCGACGACCGAACAGTGGTCACGTGCCTACACCGAGATTGTCGACTTCGAGCAGACGTTGGCAGCCGAAGGCATGATCCTGGTCAAGTTCTGGATGCACGTCAGCCCCGATGAGCAACTGCGCCGGTTCGAGTCCCGATCCAAAGACGAACTGCGCCGGTGGAAACTCACCGACGAGGACTGGCGCAACCGTGACAAACGCGCGCGGTACGAGGAAGCCGTCGACGAGATGTTGGCCCGCACCGACAAGCCGAAGGCGCCCTGGATCGTCGTGCCCGGTGATCACAAGCCGACAGCGCGAGCCCTCGTCGTCGAAAACGTCTGCGAGCGCATCGAGAAGGCACTCGCCGGAGAGTCTCAGCGATTTCGATAACGCGAAATCAGGGGATCAAGACCAGCTTTCCGCGGACGTGACCGTTCAGACTGATGCGGTACGCCTCAGCGGCGCGGGTGACCGGAAAGGTTTGCACCCTGATCACTATCTTGTTCTGAGCCAGCAGGTCGGCGACCTCGGCCAGGGCCTCCGGGGCACGGCTGTCCGCACCGCCACCTGTGACCCGGACTCCAGCGTCACCGGCGGCGAAGTTGGCGATGGTTACTACCTTGGCCGGGTCGGGTGCCACGCTGATGAGCTCGTCGACCGGCGTCTTGCCGACGACATCAAACACGGCGTCAACCGAACCGCCGGCGGCGTTTCGCACCCGGTCGGCCACGCCCTCGCCATATAGCACCGGGATCGCCCCGATCTCCCGCAGGTAGTCCTGGTTGGCCTCGCTGGCGGAGGCGATCACCCTCGCGCCTCGGGCGAGCGCGATCTGGACGGCGACCGCTCCCACACCACCTGCGCCTCCGTCGATGAACAGCGTGTCGCCGGCCTTGACGTCGAGAAGCCGAAGACCACGCTCGGCGGTCTCACCGGACACGCCGGCCGCAGCCGCCACCGCCCAATCGATGGATGCCGGCTTGGCTGCCCACGAGTCGAGCACGGCGTACTCCGCCTCGGCGTGCCGACCTTTACCGAAGACATCATCACCCAGGGCTATACCTGTCACGCCCTCGCCGACCTCGTCCACTACCCCGGCCGCGTCGGACCCGAGATACCCCGTCCCGACCATCGGCTGGCCCCCGGACATCACCCCGGTGAATAACTTCCAGTCAATTGGGTTCACGCTCGCCGCCCGCACGGTGATCCGGATCTGCCCCGGCCCAGCGTGCGGATCGGGTGCCTCCCCCCATTGCAGAACCTCTGGGCCCCCGTAAGCCGAAAACTGCAGCGCTCGCATCGAACAGTCCTTTCCGCAGGCCGGATTAGCTAGCTGCTCGTTGCCGAGTGAGCACCAGCCGTGAGGCAGTCACTCGCCAAGATCAACCAGGCCGGCACGTTTCTGAATCCACGCAGGCAGCCGCCACCTTACAAGGTGGGTTCGCGGCGATCGAGCATCTCGTTGTGTCACTGGTGTGACGCGGGCCCGACTGTCCTAGCACCCCGCGCTGACTCGACTCACGGCAGCGGAGATCATCCTATTTCCGGCAAACGGAGAACGTTGCCCTGCGCAGAACGCGCCTTCGCCCCTCCCACGATCGATCCGGCAATAATGGCCCCCGGCCCCGCGGCCACAGAACCGTTACGGCGAGCTCAACTCCTCCGGGCCATAGGCATGCGAGGTACAGATGTGACGCTTGACCTGGTCCTGATCGGTGTTGCGATCGCGCTCGACCCACTCCCACTGAGCGCGTTCTTGATATTGCTGCCATCAAAGCGCGGGGTCAGGAAAGGCGCGGCTTTCATCTTCGGTTGGTTGGTCTCCTTGGCGATCGTGGTCGCGGTCACCGTCCTGGCGACCGGCAACAACCCGCCCAAGCAAAACACGGCGCCCTCGCTAGCCGCTCTCGCCGTCAAGATTGCGATCGGGGTGGGCCTTATCGCCATCGCTGTACGACAGCGTCGGAGAATGGGCGAGCCCAAGAAGCCGAAGAAACCGCCGAAGTGGCAGGCGGGCGTGGACAACATGTCACCCTGGTTCGCGATCGGTCTTGCTCCACTCCTTCAGCCCTGGGGGCTGATCGCGGCTGGAGTCGCCACCGTCGTCGATGCGAAGCTATCCAGCTTTGCGAGTTACGTGGCGTTGTTCGTCTTCTGCGTCATCGCCACATCGTCATATATCACCCTCGAAATCTATGCCGGTTTCCGGCCAGAGGAGAGCCAGGTCCTCCTCGCCAAAATCAGAACCTGGATCAACGGTCACACCGACCAAGCCATCATCCTCGGCTCGCTTATTCTCGGGTTCTGGCTTATCGGCAATAGCATCTACTTGATAGTCACCTGACGACGTGTCGGTGCATCCACCCCTACAGCCTGCGCGCCTCGACGAGTTGGGGGCCTTGACTGTCGTCCAGAGGGGATGACGCGGCCCGGCTGACCGCGGATTACGCTGCATGACACCGCGTCGCGGGCGCGCCCGGGTCAGGAGGAAGAGATCATGAGCGAAGTGACCGAAGCGCAACTGGAGGACATCGAAGCACTGTTCGTCCAGACGGCCGGACGCCTGACGAGCGACGGAAGCGGCCAGATCACGCTCGAGGGTATTTCACCATAGACGATCTACTTCCCCGATCGGCCCAAGCGCGAGGTCGGCCACCTGGCCACCAGCCGTTTCGTCGACCTCTGGACCGAGGGCGACAATAGCTTCGCGACTGACCCTCCCAACGCGGTCCTGTCATTCGCCGAGCCAGGTGATCGGATGCCCGAGGAAGTGGTGGTGAAGATCCGCGACCCACCTGCGGACGGGAATTCACTTAGTTACCAGGTGAATGTGCTCGACGGTACGCTGCCCACATCGACCGGTCCGGTCGCGCTGTTTATCGACCCCTTCGGCCGGCCCCTCTCCCCCGTGTCGGCGGCCGGGATGCACCGTCGCGAACGCCGTCGCATGCGCCGTTAGTATCCCGCGAGGGAG
Organism: uncultured Actinomycetota bacterium; assembly: GCA_963748415.1. Taxonomy (GTDB): domain Bacteria; phylum Actinomycetota; class Actinomycetes; order Mycobacteriales; family Jatrophihabitantaceae; genus CAVVJA01. Next base: position 235,291 of record CAVVJA010000015.1, read on the forward strand.
GCACGTTCATCGTCCGGCCGGCGCGCCGCAGCCGCTCATGCGAACGGGCCGCCGGCCCACCAACGTTCGAACCGTGGCCGCACCGCCGAGGTCACCGGTTCGAGAAGGAAGCCGGAAGGCGACCTGACGTACGTCATCGCGCCATACCCCTCTTCCGGAGGCTTCTGCGCCATCTCCAGCGTCCAACCCGCCGCGACAAAGCGTTCCGTTTCTGCGGCCACGTCGTCGACCCAGACCCCGTGATGGTGTAGCCCCGGCGCGTCGGCACCGTCCCACAGCGATCCGGGCGCTCCCTGTAGCAACTCGACATGCTGCGGACCTTCGCACGAGTACGTGAACCGCAAGGGCGTGGTGAACGCGCCGTCCGCAGGCGTCCACGCCTGCTGTTCACGTTCAACGACCGACGCCCAGGTGATGTCGAGTGCCTCGCTCAGTTCCGCCATGGCGGCCTCGAGATCGACCACGCGCACGCCGACGTGATAGAGGGTACCTACGTACTTCACTCCGACTGCCCTCCGGCCTCACCGTTACTGAATACCGAATAGAGTAACGGGGCACCTGCACGCAGCTGGTGATCGCGGGCGCTGAGCCGTTCTTGCCGGGCCGTCGATGAGCCCATAGGCTTCTCGCGAGTTATGAGAGTCACTGTGAATAATCTCGAAGAGCTGTCCGTGACGTCGACGGCCGCAGAACGGGCGACGACATCGCGTATCACATCCTCGATGAAGGAGTGGACCAGCGATGCAACTTGACGGCAAGGTAGCGCTCATTACCGGAGGGACGCGAGGAATCGGCCGTGGTATCGCCGAGGCGTACCTGCGTGAAGGCGCCAAGGTGGCGGTCAACGGGCGGAGCAAGGACAAGGGTGAGCAGGCGCTACAGGAGATCGGCGCTGGCGACCGGGCCGCCTTCCTCCAGGGCGACGTGATGAAGCAGAGCGATGTCGAGGCAATCGTTGACGGCACCGTCGAGCGCTTCGGCCGTATCGACATTCTCGTTAACAATGCCGGCGGCTCCTTCGACAACGCGAACGTCGTCGATGCCAACCCCGAGTCGTTTGAGGCGGTTCTGCGCTGGAACGTTATGTCGACGTTCTGGGCAACCAGGCGAGCGCTGCAGCACATGATCCCGCAGAGATTCGGGCGGATCATCAACATGTCATCCGTGGAGGGCAAGCATGGCAAGCCCGGCATCTCGGCTTATGTGACGTCCAAGCACGCCATCAATGGATTCACCAAGTCCGTAGCCAAGGAAGTGGCACAGTACAACATCACCGCCAACTCCCTGTGCCCTGGACTGATTATCACCGACATCTTCCTGGCTGAGGGGCCTAGCGCCGCCGAGGCCATGGGTATCACCCTCGATCAGCTCATCGAGATGTTCACCGCCGAGTCGGCAATCAAGCGGACGAACACGGTGGAGGAGGTCGCCTCCGTAGCGGTGTTGCTCGCCACAGACATAGCCGGCGGGATCACCGGAGCGCTCTACAGCATTGACGGCGGCACCGCGGCCTACTGAACCGGCCGACGCAGCCTCCCTGGCGTCCTACGCAGCCGCAGCTTTCCGCGGCCTCGACGTCGCCGGCGGCATCCTTTTCTTGGAATCATCGCCGTTCATCACCGATGAGATCCTGCATATTGACGGTGGCCAGATCGCCGGCCATTGACGACCGGCAATCGCCCGCTCTCGTGATCTTGGACCTGACGAACTCGAGTAATGATAAGTCCAAGATCATCGAACTACTGCTTCATGGCACGGCAAGTAGCAGCTTGCCGATGTTTTCGCCGGCGAACAGCTTGGGCAGCGCGTCCGGGAAGGCGGGAACACCGCCCTCGAGGACGTCTTCGCGCGAGATCAGCCGGCCCTCGCGGAGCCACGCAGCGAGTTCCGCCCGGGCCTGGGGTAGCGCTCGGCGTAGTCGGGAGTGAGGAATCCGATCATCGACGCGCGGGCGCCGATCAGCGCCAGATAGTTGGACGGGCCACGGACCTGATCTGGGGTGTACTGCGAGACGCCGCCGCTGAGCACGATCCGCGCTCCGCGGGCGAGTTGCGTGAGCACAGTGTCGAGAGTCTCACCGCCTACATTGTCGAAGAACACGTCGACGCCGTCGGGTGCGTGCTCTCGCAACGCGCGCCCGACGTCCTCGGACCTGTAATCGATGGCCGCGTCGAAGCCAAGGTCTTCGGTAATCCAGCGGCACTTCTCAGGCCCGCCTGCGATGCCGATCGCGCGGCAGCCTTTGATCTTGCTGATCTGACCGGCGACGCTCCCGACCGCACCGGCCGCACCCGACACGACCACCGTATCGCCCTTACTGATGCGGCCCACGTCGAGGGCACCAAAGTACGCGGTCAAGCCGGTGATGCCGAGCGCCCCGAGGTAGGTCGGCAGCGGCGCGAGCAACGGATCGAGCTTGGTCACGCCGTCACCGTCGGAACGCGCGAACTCTTGGACCCTGAACGCGCCGTACACATGGTCCCCGATCTCGAACCCAGGATGGTCTGAGGAAATTACCCGCCCGACCGCCGCGGTGTCCATCACTGCGCTGATCGCGATCGGCTCGACGAAGGAGGATGAGGCGTTGATCCAGGTGAGCATTGCCGGGTCGACCGATAGGTACGCGACCGCGACGATGAACTCCCCGGGACCAGGCACCGGGACGGGCTCGGTCGTCAGTTTCCCGTCAGACGGCGTCGGCACGCCGACCGGACGGGCGGCAAGCCGTATCTGATGGTTGACCGCGTTCATCCGCGCGGCTTGATGCAGCTCAGGATTGACATCTGAACAGTGGTCACGTCTCATCGCCTCGGTCCAGCTCGATGGGTGGTTCGACATCGTCGTAGACACGAGCCGCCGCGAGCAGTCCATCCGGGCCGCGCTCGTAGACGGCGATTCCAGCCTGCGGCGGCAGGTCGTGACTGCCCCAACGAACGACGTTGTATTCGACTGCGCACCGCACGCCGTCGTCAGTCACAGCGCAGCGCTCCAGGCCGATGCCGCCGCCTTCGCTGAAACACTTTGCGAAGTACGAGCGGAGCTCAATGGTGCCGCGGTGAGCGGAGTGCGGGCCGATCGGCTCGCGGAAGTAGCCATCCGGCGCGAAGGTACTCACTATCGCCTCAGCGTCACCAGCCTCCAGCGCGGCCTCGTACCGGCCGACAACATCACCGGGCCGCGCATGCCCAGGCTCGAGTATCGGAGGCCTGACGTGCCGCCGTCCGTCGACTGGCCATTGACTGCAGTAGGTGCGGAACACCACCGACCAATCGTCGGGGCAGTCGGCGACGACCGCCACCGGCCAGGCGAGTTGCCGCCCGTCACCGGCCAGGTGCGCCAGCAGTTCGACCACGGCTCGCCCACGGACGCGGGTGCTAGCCACGGTCTCGATTCGGGCCTGGCGCTCGGCCAGCCAGGACATGTTGTGACTTACGAACCGCCGCAGCCGCTTGTGGCCGCGGATCTCGCCCGCGCGGGGGTCGTAGACCACCACCTCACCAGGCCACACTTTCTCCAGCACGTGGATGTCACCTTCGTTCAATGCGGTGAGGTACTGCGCGACTGGATCAGCCTGACCTTCGATGCGAGTCTGCCTGCGCGCCAGCTCTACCCCACTAATGAAATCCGGAAACCACGGCATGTCGACCCCTGTTCCTCGCCGGCGCCCGACAAATCGCTTTGCAGGCTGCAGTCCGTCGCCCTCCCGCAACATCCTCATCCCAAAGGCCGACCCAATGAAAGGCCGCCCTGATCGCTGCCTACCGAAACCAACGACTACCGATCACGTGCCGCCTCGAAGACGGATTACGGAGTGGGCGGCTTCGGGATTTCCCGTCGCCAAACAACGAGTTGAGGCGGATCACCGCGCCGGGTGAGCCATCGCATCGAGCGCGACAGTGGCGGCCAGTACCACCGCCGGTTCTGGCCGGGCGCGGTTTCACGTCGTAGCTGTCGCCGACCCGGAACCCATCCCTTGGACACCGTGGCCACGGGCGTGCGCCCGTCGGTGAAGGTGTACTCGTGGTCGAGGATGCTGCCTTGTAGATCCAGGTCGGGTCCATCTTCGATCTTGACCACCCACCGCTCCCGTATCGGACCGAATTTGACTTTCCCAGTAGGAAAGTCTTGCCCCACTTTCCTACTTGGAAAGTTGAGGTGTCTCATGGACGTTCCACCTCTGGAAACCCGTGCAGCGTTGTATACGGTCGATAAGAGTCGGCTACGAGTGGATCGACGAGATCGGGCTGCCGCACTGGTACTGGTGGGGGCTCGCGCTCGGCTGGATCGTGCTGGGGTGGCTGACCGACCTGAATTATCCGTGGCTCACGGCCGTGGCCACGCTCGTGTTCGGCGCCGTGCATTCAGCAATTGCCCCGCGTGTGATCAACGGTCGGCATCGTAGTCATCAGCTCAGCGTCAACGCCGAGATGGTCGACCGCCATTTGCCGGCGCTGGTGCTCGGCGGGCTCATCTTCCTTGCTGGGGTAACTGTCGCCGGTGCGCTGGCGGTCTCCGCCGACGGCGCCCGGCACCCGGTGACGATCACGAGCGTCTTCGTGGCGGTGATCATTGTGCTGGGCGGGCCCCGGATGCTGGCCGCAGTCTGACGTCGAGCCGTGCGAAGCAGCACTCGGCGATGATCACGGCGCAATTCGACGAGCTCATCCACCCCAGCACCCGAGTGCACTCCAACTGGCCGTGGGCTGTATCCGAATTTCTCGAGGGCTTGCTGGAAAAGCTGGGAGAAGGGTGCGAACCGTGCCGGCTACCCACCGATGATGGCGAACATCAATGAATAACCATAACGGGCGGCGCGGATCACCGATTGCGGACTGCCGCCGACGCCGATCCACGCCGGGAACGGCCCGTTGTCGGTGTGCGGCACAACCTCTTGGTTGATGAGCGGCGCGCGAGTGTCGCCGTGCAAGGTGACCGGTCCGCCGCGGAGAAGCTTGGCGAAGAGGTTGGTCTTCTCTTCGAAGAGCTTCTCGTAGTCGGCGAGGTCGAATCCGAACAACGGAAACGAGTCAATGCTTGAGCCTCGCCCGAGGATGACCTCCGCCTTTTCGTTCGATATTGTGTTGAGGGTGGAGTAACGCTGGAACACGCGGACCGGGTCGTCCGAACTCAAGACCGTGATCGCCGAACCGAGGCGGATGCGGGTCGTGCGCGCGGCGATCGCCGCCAGCACGACGTCCGCGGCTGACAACGGCATGTCGTCCGTGTGGTGCTCCCCGATTCCGAAGAAATCTACGCCGACTTGTTCTGCGAAGACTCCTTGTTCGACGAGATTGCGGATCGTTTGGCCATGTGACAGCAGCTGATTGTCGTCGTCGTAGGTTACGTCGCCGAATGTATCGAGGCCGAAGATGAACGGGAAGGGAGCAGGCTGCTCGGTGGTCTGGGAGGGTGTTGGTGTGGTCACTTTGCATTTCCTTTGGGTATTTGACCACGGTGCTGCTACGCCGCTTCAGCCCGTACGGCCATCTCGAATTCGTCTCGGGTCAGAGATCGGCCGAAGGCGGGGCTACCAGGTTCAAGCAGGCGGCCCGCACTGGGCCGCCGAGCCGAAGGACGTCATAACCTATGCGTTCCACCACTTCGGCAACCAGGTCTACTGAGGCCCCGTCGTTGCCCGCAATGCCGAGAGCACGGCGCTGCGGCGAGCCCACAGGTCGGCGATCCTCTTCGAGCTCGTGGTAGCCGATGTGATTGAGCGTCTTGACGATCGTGGACTCGGTTAGGCGGCGCGCCACAATCTCGCTGCTCCCGTGTTGCCGATCTTCGAACAGCTCTTGGGTGCCGTCGATGGGCGGCCAATAGTTCATGACATCGACGACAATCCTTCCTGCAACCGATCCGCTGACGCCAGAACCACGGACGCCGCGCATAATCGCTGGGCGGTGCGGCTCCAACGGCCGAGATTGGCCGGCCCAGCCAGTGCCACCGATATGGGCAGTTGGGTGGGTTCGCGGCGATCGACCGGTTCGGCCCTTGTGGCCACGGAGGAAGCAGTTGGCGATCATGGACGTTGCCGTGTCGAGAACGACGGTGCGGTCGCGCGAATAATGCACCTAGCAATGGGTTTGGCAATCTATGAGAGAGGAACGAACGATGCGCGCTGACATCGTCCCCGGCGGGACCTTCCCGGACTATGCGCTGACGGATCACACCAAGACTCGCCGCCGGCTGAGTGAGTTGCAGGGGATCGACCCGATGATCCTCATCCTGTCCCGCGGCCATTTCTGCCCGAAGGAGCATCAGCAGCACCTCGAGCTCGCCGCCAACTACCCGAAGATCGCCGTCGCCTACACCCAGATCGTGACCATCTCGACCGACAACATTCTCGAGATCAACGAGTTCCGCAGCTCGGTCGGCGCGCAGTGGACCTTCCTGTCCGACGCCGGCCGTAAGGTGCAGAAGGACCTCGACATCCAGGAATACACCGACCCGTTCCACGACCCGATGATCCCGTACACGCTGGTGCTCAAGCCCGGACTGGTCATCCACAGCATCTACAACGGATACTGGTTCTGGGGCCGGCCGTCATTCGAGGACGTCCGTCGCGATTTGCGTGAGGTAACCCGGGAAATCCGACCGGACTGGGACCTCGCTAGCCCCGGCTTCCGCGCGGCGTGGGACGCCGGCGACCACTCGTTGTTCCACCCGTACAACGACGTCGGCCACCAGTCGAATCAGGAAGCACCCGCGCAGGAGCCTGCCGCCCAACGCACCTGACGAGTCAGGCTTTGGTCGTCGCTTTGTACTCCTCGGCGCTCAGGAGGGAGTCAGCCTCGGACGGGTCTGACAGCTTTACCTTGACCAGCCAGCCCTGCCCGTAGGGATCGTTGTTGATCACTTCGGCCGCGTCGGCCAGTGCGCTGTTGACCTCGATGATCTCGCCCGACATCGGTGCATACAGGTCGGAGACCGACTTGACAGATTCGATCTGGGAGTAAGGCCGGTCCTTCGTCACCCGGTCGCCGACGCTCGGCGCGTCGAAGAACACGATCTCCTGCAGGTTGTCCTGCGCGAACCAGGTGATGCCGAACGTCGCTGTGTCTCCGTCGACCCTCGCCCAGTCGTGTTCGATGTGATAGCGGAGGTCGGCTGGGTAGCTCTCATCTGCCATGTCCATGATCCCTTCGAGGTGACGATCATCCAAGATGCAGTCCCCGCCCGGTCAGGGCGAGCACGGTTTCACCGAAAGACTCAGAGAGCGTGGGGTGCGGCTGGATGAAGCGCGCAATGTCATCCGGGACAGTCTCCGTGTTCACCGCGAGGTAACCCTGGCCGAGCACTTCGGTGACCCACGGGCCGACCATGTGGACTCCAAGAATGGGACCGGTGCGGCCGTCAGCCTGGCGCGCCGCCACGATCTTCACCAATCCCTCGAAGTCGCCGATGATGCGCGCCCGACTGTTGCCACCCAGCGGGTACTTCTGGACCGCGACATCGAAACCGCGTTGCCGAGCCGCGGCCTCAGTCAGTCCCGCGTAAGCCACCTCCGGGTGGCAGTAGATGCACCACGGGACCCGGGAGTAGTCGACTGGTACGACCGGCTCACCCAAGATGGCCCTGACGGCCAATATCCCCTCGGCGAATCCGACATGGGCCAGCTGCGGCGAATCGACCACATCACCAACGGCCGACACATCTTCGGCCGTCGTGCGCATGTGGTCGTCGACGACCACGAACCCCCGGCTGTCGACGGTCACGCCTGTTCCCTCAGCGAGCACGCCGTCCGTCAACGGCCGTCGTCCGACAGCCACCACCACCGCGTCGACCGTGACCGTCTCCGTGTCGAAGGACACCGTCGTCGTCGAGCCGTCTGGGCTATGTCCCTTGACCCGGACGCCGGTGTGCACGGCGACGCCACGCTTTCGAAGGGAGCGAGCCAGCCATGCGACGATGTCGCGATCGCACTCCGGCAGGAGCGTGTCCATGGCTTCGAGCACGGTCACCTGCACTCCCAGATCGCTGAACATGGAGGCGAACTCACACCCGATCACGCCGCCGCCGATCACCGCCACCGAAGCCGGCAGGGCGTCGAGGGCGAGCACCTCGTCCGAGGTGAGCACCATGTCTCCCGTCAACCTCGAAGCCGGGGAGGCTGCGCGCCGCCGATCCTGGTGCGAGCAAGATGTGACGCCCAGACAGCTGCTGCTGACGGTCGGGCCCTTCCACCTGTACCCGCCGCCCGGGAAGGAGCGTCCCGGTGCCGGTGTATACGGTGATCCCTCTCCGCTTCATCAGGCCGGCCAGTCCTTTGTACAGCTGCTCGACGACCTTCTGCTTGCGGGCCTGGCTAATGGCGAAATCGATCGATGGCTGCCCGGCCGCGACCCCGAAGTCCTTGGCGCCCGCAACGGTACGGACGACGGTGGCAGTCTCGAGGAACGCCTTTGCGGGAATGCATCCCCGATGCAGGCACGTTCCGCCCAACTTTGTCCCGCTCGACAACGGCGATCCGTAGTCCCGCTAGCGCACCGTGCAAGGCGGCGGCGTAGCCGCCCGGACCGCCGCCGATCACCACGACATCGAAATCGGTGTTTTCGGCCGTCGTCATCGCATGACACCTCTCACCGCTGACCTCACGCCCGGAACAGGTCGGGTCTAAGGGGTCATCGTGTCGGGAACTCCCGTCGGTGTCACCTCTGGCCCCTCGGCCGTCGCTACGGTTAGGGGCATGACGGCCTGGGCGGATCAGGGCGTTGAGCTTCCCTTCGGTGATGCACCACGGTCGTGGTGGATCGATGCGTCAGGCTCGCTCCACGACCGGACCGCGGCCAGCACCGACATCGTCACCTACCATCACGACCCCCGGGGAGGACCCCGACCAGCTCGCCGGCCCGGCCGCCGTGGTTGCCGGCGGGATCCGCTTGCGCTGAAGCGAATTCGACGGCGTTCGCTGCTCTATGCGTTCGCCGATACGTCGTGGTGGGCGATTACCGAACGACCTTCTCGACGTCGTGGACGAGGGCTAATGGATCGAAATAGAAGGGTTGATCGTGCATTATGGGGACGATCCGCGAGACTACAGCTCCCGTATTGTGCGCGACGTTAGCTCCCACGTCCGCCACGATCAGCACCGCGAGCAAAGTACCGCCAATCGATTTTGCGCACCGCACCCAAACAGTGTCAGCCACTCGCTGCCTGGTACGGCCCGTTGGTTGTTGGATCGGCATCAGGTACGGCTGGGAGGGCCAGTGCGACGGGTCGTACGCGGGATTGACCGCCGTCGAGGCGGTATGACAGCCACAGGAACACGGTGCTTCCGCGGTGCTGTACGGAACAGCGCCTGCATATTCCCACGGTTCTCTAGTTGCCATGGCGTTACCGCACCCCCTGCGTGATACTGCACGGCGGATACGAGTCCGGGCTCTGTAGCTGGATTTGTTCGCTATTCACGCTCGTTCGCGCCGTGACGAGTTCGTCATGGAAGGGATTCGGCAAGCCTTGCGGGGACAGTTCGAAACGGACGTCTATATCGTCCGGGCTCAACACCTCATGATGCTTAGAGGCATACGTATCGAACACGATCCGGGCAATGGCTTGCTTCAGCGTCTTGGGTGGGTCCGATGTATCGAAGCTGACAAGCTTGGAGCTGTTTTCCCGGTTGAGTTCCGAAATCCCCAGGTTCGCACAGTTGTTCGGTCCAGACATGACCGCGTCATACATGAGCAAATGGGCGGTTTTCGCAAGAACAGAATTGGTATTGTCAGCCGGCGATATGAAATCCGACCCCATCGCCTGCGCCAGGGCCTTCGCTGTATCGACGAAGGTGTTGAGGAACACATCACCCAAGTTGCCGCGATTCGAGATTCTTTCGGTGGCCGGATCGATAGCCGCCTGCAGCACCAGGTCGGACTTGTTCGGGTCAGGATCGCCGCGGAGCACCACCGTGAGCTTGCCGGTGTGCGGATCCGGAGTTGCCTGCAGGGACTGCAGCTTGGTTCCGACATTGACAACCACGTCCGCGGTGTCGGTCAAGGTGTGGTTTCGCCAATCCCGAAGGGCTGGAACCCGGTTGAGCACCGGAATGGGATTTTGATCATGCAAAGTCACCTGCGCGGAGACAGTAGTGATCAACTTCGCGTCATAGAGGACCGGCAAGGTGAGGGCGGTGGCCTTGAGATGACGCTCCTGCACGCTGCCGCGAAGCGTCTCCTTGCTGCCACCGGCGATCATTGCCCACAGACCAAGCAGGACGCCGCCGACCGCGGCACCGGCCAGAAGTTTCTTTCTCATCGGCTGGATTCCATCGCTCACACTGCCCGCCCGCGTCTATCGAGGACCAGAACAGATGCCTCGGTCCTGACATAATAGATGAATTTTCGCGTCAACGGTTACGAGACCTTCGCTGGACGATTACGCAGCGTAGTACACCTGCGGGCGTCGGTTACGGGCAGGGGTGAGCACTGCCTGCTCGTCCACTCCATGGGTGCAATTCGTCCGACCCGCATCCTCCGGCGGTCGTGAGAATCAGTGGCCCGGCGATCGCGTCGTGGCCGCGATTAACCTCGGTGCCCGGGGCGACATTGTGCGCCAACGAAGTGTGACGATCTCTGACTGGTCAGCGCTTTACCGGTTTGGGGAAGAGTCTCCGGCTGGCACGCGGAATCCCTCCGTCCGCTCGCCGGCCGGCTTTCAAACCCTGCCGTGGTCGCTCCAGGATGGGTAGGTTAGCTGTTCTTATCCAGGTCGGCGGAGGGACCGCAAATGAGCAACCTGGAGCAGAGGCCGCAGGAGACGCCGTGCGGAGGACGGGCGGCAGTGGCCGTCGAACCCGTGCGGGAACTGCAGTTCGGTGCCGCCGTACCGCTGGGTGGCCCACGGGGAATGTCAGTTACTCGAACGTTGCCCAATTCGGTCCGGCGGATGGTCGGAGCATGGTGCTTCCTCGACTACTACGGACCCGACGACATCAGCGGATCAGGCGGAATGCGAGTACCCCCGCATCCCCACACCGGGCTGCAAACAGTTACCTGGCTTGTCTCCGGGGAAGTGCTGCACCGCGACAGCCTCGGTAGTCGGCAACTCGTCACGCCTGGTCAGTTGAACCTGATGACAGCCGGGCACGGTATCGCCCACTCCGAGGAGAGTCCGGCTCCCCACTCGCCGACTTTGCACGGCGTGCAGCTATGGACAGCGCTGCCGGACCGGGACCGTCACGCCAGTCCGCACTTCGCGCATCTTCCTAACCTGCCAGTGCTCAGCGATTCCGGGGTCACCGTTACCGTCATCATGGGCGAACTCGGTGGGGCGGTGTCACCGGCCGATGTCTGCAGTCCATTAGTCGGCGTGGAAGCCGTGCTGGACGCGACCGCGGACACCCGGCTGCCGTTGCAACCGGCCTGGGAATATGCGGCGCTGGTCCTCACCGGTGCGGTCGACATCGACGGGCTGGTGCTGCGTCCTGGTCCGCTGCTGTACCTCGGTTCCGGCCGGGCCGACCTATCCCTCGCGGCAGAACGTACCTCGCGCCTCTTGGTCATCGGCGGTGAGCCGTTTGAGGAACACATCGTCATGTGGTGGAACTTCGTGGGTCGCGACCACGAAGACATCGTCACCGCACGAGACGACTGGGTGCGCGCCGACACCCGGTTCGGCGCGGTTCACGGCTATCACGGCGACCGGCTTCCCGCACCGGCTCTGCCGAGCGTGCGGCTCAAGCCTCGGAGCCGACACCGCTGACCGGCCGCGACCGCACGGCCAACGTCCACTGGACATCAACCGGCAAAGGGGAACAAGACAATGCCATGCCTTCGGACCGTCCCGCCCGAGGAAGCTACTGGCGAAGTCAAGGCGATGTATGACAGGGATCTGGCGCAGCAGGGGTACGTGGCGAACTACACGCGCGCCTTCAGCGTCAGGCCCGACGTGGAGAAGAGCTGGCAGGCGCTCAAGGACGCGATTACGTCGGGCATGGATCCCCGACTATACGAACTGGCGACGGTCGCGTCGGCGACGGCGATCAGATCCAGCTACTGCAGTCTGGTGCACGGACGAATCCTCGCGACCAGCTACTACCCGCCCGGCACGGTCGTGAGCATGGCGGCAGAGGACACCGGCGATTCGCTGGATGCCGCTGACACAGCGCTCGTCCAATTCGCGAGAAAGGTCGTCCGGGAAGCCGAGAAGATCACCGAAGAAGATATCGATGAACTTCGCAGCTTGGGGTTCTCCGAGGCCGACATATTCAACATCATTCTTGCGGCGGCCGGGCGATGCTTTTTCAGCAAGGTGCTGGATGCGACATGCACACTGCCGGACGCCACCTTGCGTGACATGCCGGACCAATTGCGCGCTGCCCTGACCGTGGGCCGAGACATCGCGCAGCAAGCGTAAGGCCAACCACGGCGGATCTCCCCCGGTACCGTTCATCAACGGCCAGCCTCGCCGTCACCCTTCCGGCTGGACATCGAGGTAACGTCGCGGCGATGGATCGCTTCAACGGGCTCGATGTGCCCGAATCGCTCGAGGATGCGCTCGACCCACGGACGCTGGCGTTCGTTGTCTATGACATGCAGGCCGGCATCCTTGGCCAGATTCCCGATGGTGACCGGGCCCTGTCCAACGTCCTGAAGCTGCTGGCCGTCACGCGGAAACGCCGCGTGCGTACGGTTTTCACCCGCCACTACTTTATGCCCACCGAACTCGCCGGGGTATTTCAGCTGCGCCAGGCCAAGACTTGGCAGGGCAAGGCGCACGCCTCGCAGACCCGTCCGCTAATTCCGCACGGATCGGCAGGATTTCAGCTCGCCGACGGCCTTGAGCCGCGACCCGACGAGGCGGTCATCGACAAGATCACCATGTCGGCGTTCGAAGGCACGCCATTGGACATAGTGCTGCGTGACTGCGGCGTGCGCGCCTTCCTCATCGCCGGTGTCGCGACTGAGGTAGGCATCGAGCCGACCGTCCGTCACTCGACCGACCTGGGCTACATCCCGATCGTGGTGCCGGACGCGTGCGGAGCTGGCGACGCGACCGCCGGCGACAGGGCCATTGCCAATATCGCGTTCACCGGCGATGCGCTCCTGGCCACGACGGACGAGGTCTGCGGCATTCTCGCCCCAGGATTCTGAGACAACTCTGGTTTGCGATCCGCTCTGGACTGCTGCGCTAACCGGTATCGAGTCATGAGATGCTCAGCCGGCGACTCAGGGCCGCGGACGACGCTGGTAACCGCTCGATAGGTGCGATGTGAACGACGATCACGACTCGCTCGAGGATGCGCAACCTCCAATGGAGTCTGCCTTTCTGCATGCCGCCGGGCTCCAGATCACAAGACTGGAGCCGAACCGAGTCGAAGGCTTCATCGACGCCGGGCCGGACCACCACACCCCGTGGGGAATCGTGCACGGCGGTCTTTACACGACAGCCGTCGAGTCGGCGGCGAGCCTGGGCGCGTCGCTGGCGGTCCAGGCACATGGCCAGTTCGCTGTCGGCGTTAACAACCAGACCGACTTCGTCAGGCCCCACGTCTCCGGCCGACTCACCGTGACGGCGACGCCGATCCAACAGGGGCGAATGTTGCAGCTGTGGCTCGTCGAGTTGAGCAATGAGCAAGGAAAGCTGGTCGCCCGTGGGCAGCTCCGCCTAGCGAATCAGCCCCTGACCCGGCCTAGCCCCTCGGCGTAACACCGCGCTGCCGGTAGCCGCGGCGACAACGCACGATCCGACTCTGGCCTGTTCGCTGCGCCCATGGCGCAGGTGAACGTCGGCGAGGCTGGCGAACGACCGGTTGAAGCCGCATCAGATGGGCGCCCTGCGGGGTGACCGGGCAAACCGAAGGCGCTCGCGGCCTGTTGCCGGCTCAGCCGGCCTCGTTAGGCACGACCGGCGGTGCCGCGGTCCGATCAAAGGCAGCGGAGAACAGATAGCTGGTCGCCAGACTGCGGTAGGGGCGCCATTTCTCGGCGATGGCAAGAACCTCCTGCTGGATAGGAAGATGGTCGAGCTGATAAGCGACCTGGACGGCCTTACGAAGCGCAAGATCGCCTGGCAGGACGACGTCTTCTCGGCGCAGCGCGATGATGAGAGCACCCTGCACGGTCCAGGGACCTATCCCCGGAATTGCAGTGAGCTCCGCCATGAGCTCGTCGTCTGGAAGACTGCTCAAGACGTTCTGGTTCAGCCGGCCGTCCGATAGCCGCTCGGCGAGGTCGCGGAGTGTGTTGATCTTCCGCCACGAGAGCCCGGCTTCGCGGAGCTCGCCGGGGTCTACTCCCAGTAGCTCAGTGGGCGAGGGAAGATGGCCGTCGAAGAGGGCCTCGATGCGAGCAAGCGTCCGCCGGGTCGCTGGGACGGAAAGCTGTTGGCCGGTGACCTGGAACAGCAGAGCGCCATAGAGATCCATCGGTGGCAGCTGGGCCAGCCACGCCTGGGGATCGAAGGCGGGCCGGTCATCGATGAGCCGCGCCAGCACGGGATCGGCCGCGCGAAGGTACGAGCGCGCCTGTTGCAACCGCACCGCGCGGATGGAACCTTCGGTCACGAAGCCCGCTCCCTTCTCCCGGCGGATGTCTCACCATCTTCACGCTCGAGTCTGATAAGCGCCGCGCCTCCCCCGCGGGCTTGCCCTGCTCCTGATGCCGGCTAGCCCCAGGACAGCAGTGCACCGCGTTGATCGAAGATTGCCCCGGGTGCCCAGGTGATCTCCCAGCGGTTGCCCTCAGGATCCGCGATGAATGCCGAACGGCCGCCCCACGACCGGTCGGTAGCATCGGCTACCGGGGTCGCGCCGGCCGCCACGGCCGCGGCAAAGGCGCCGTCGACCTCCTCTCGGGTGTTCACGGCACAAGCCAGCGTGACACCCGACCAGCCGGTGGGGTCAGCGTTGCCTGGCGCGGCCTCGGAGGTCAGGTCGCGAATCGGGAAGAGCGCCAGCATGACGCCGCCGATGAGAAACCCGGTCCAGGTGTCATCACCGCTGGCCAGTTCGGGCCAGCCCAATCCTCGGTAGAACGAGCGGAGAACGCCCATGTCCCGCGCGCCCAAGGTGACGACGGACAACCGGGCGGGAATATCGGTCATGGTCTAATGCTGCCAGCGCAAGCGGCTCGAGGCACTAGGCCTGGCCGGCCTCGAAGCGAGCGATCTTGTCACCGGAGAGCTCGACCTCCACCTCCACCCGGTGCGCATTCGCCCCACGTCGAGTTCGAGCACTGGCGATCATGTCCACAGTCGGCGCGGAAGACAAGTCCCGAGGCCATCGATGATCCGCACAATGACGGCGCGCGAGATACTGCGAGCCAGGGCCAGCGGCTCGCTGTAGGAGTACACGATCGCCGTGGCTGAGTAACGCGTCTGGCGGTGGTGGATGGCTGTCGAGTTGGCTCCGAGTCCATCGACTGACGGCATGATTGACCGCCGCCGGATGAATCTCGTGTTCCTTACGGTGCTGCTCGGCCTGCTGCTTTCCGCGCTCGACCAGACGGTCGTGTCGACCGCACTGCCGACGATCGTCGGAGATCTCGGCGGCGCCGGCCACCTTTCGTGGGTCGTGTCGTCTTACCTCTTGGCCGACACGGTCGCAACGGTGCTCGCGGGCAAGTTTGGCGCGCCAGCACGGCTACCTTACGGGTGACGACAGTGAGCTACACCTCACCGAAGTTGGCCAGCGCGAGATCGACAAGCTCGTGGGCGCGATTCGCAGGTGGCTCGCTGAGGAACTGACCGACTGGGGCGCCGGCGACGACGAACTGCTCACTCGAGCGCTCGACAACATGGCCAACCAGTTCATCGACGAAGACCCGGACTGCTTCCTGCTGGAGAAGTACCCGTCGCCATTGGCGGGCGACGCGCGAGCTCATGAACCGCGAGAAGGAGCGCATCCGGACATGGACACCCGGCTCGAGGCGTGCTGCGACCGTGCGTCATGCATTGAACGATTGTCTCGACGCCGCTCATGAACTGAGGAAGCGACTCGAACTGGATCCACTGGTTGCAGCCGGTCGAGACGGGAACCTCGACCTCGATGGACACGGCAACCGATGCCATGATCATCGTGCAGTCACCAAGTGCGACCGGGAGATGGTTCCGCTGACATTCGCACGCTGCATATTTACTTTGCCCAAGCCCTCGTGAACTCAAACACGACAACTCAACGGCCAAGCACCTACTGCTGGCGGACGCCGGCTAAGGGGACTCCGTTTGGTTAGTGATTACGTCCAATGGGTAATGACCGATTTGACGACTCAATTTGCAACCGACGGAACGCGTGAGGCACGGATCTGGGAGGACTCATGGCCAGCAAGAAGCAAACAGAAGCGGCGCGCCGCAATATCAAGTTAGCGCAAGGGTCAGCCAGAGCGAAGAAGACCATTACCAACCTGCCCAGTGCCACTCGAACTGCGTTAGGCAAGCAGGGAGCGGCAGTTGCTCAGCGCAAACGCACTGGCGCGAGTTCACGAAAGACCAGGGCTGAGCTCTACGAGATCGCCAAACGGCGGGATCTGCCGGGACGCTCCAGAATGGGTCGAGACGCGCTGGCCACAGCGCTCGGAGAGAAGTAGTTCGATGCCATCTGTCACGGGTTGACCTCCCTACCCTGCTCTTCTGTCCCGAGGTTCGGGCCACGGTCCTGCGATTACCCTGTTGCCGAGGCGGTTGACTCGGCACCCATCAAAAGATTCCGTCAGAGCGGTGGCGAGCAGTACCGGCAACGGCTGTCGCGCTCGGGCTAACGGCCCTTCCGCTCCTCCGTCCACCGGGCGGAACAACCGGGGCACGAAGCGAAGCATCAGCATCGACCATGTGACATGAGTCAACGTTGACGCCTGGATGCCGCCGGTTGCGCGCCGTTGGCGTGCGAACAGGGTGCCCATGATGCCGGAGGCCAGTACCAACGCGGGGTTACGCGTGGCCGTGATCACGAGTGAGTAAACGGCGGTCGACGTCGACACGCCACGCCGGCGATCATCGACGGCGTCGAACAGCGCGCCGCGGAAGAACACCTCCTCGCCGACGGCGTTGACCACGACGGTCGCCATCATGAGCGGACCGGAACCTTCGTGGGTGTACCGCATAACGGAGGTTATTGCTGCATTCAGTACCGGGATGCGCCGGGCGATCTGAGCGCCGACATAGAAGATGCAGAATGCAGCGGCGCCAGCCGCGATCGGTGCGACGACGGTCCTGCGGAGCTGGTTCGGCCGGCCATGCCAACCGAGATAGCGTGGGCCCGATCTGAGCCCGCCCATCAACCAGATACCAGCCGCACCGAGGCTCAGCGCGTAGAACCGCCGTGACCCCGGTTTCGTGGAGAAGGAGGCTCCAAGGAGAGCCGCGCCGGTCACGCAGATGCCGGCAATCACTTTCCGCCGACGGCGACACCGGTTCGCCGGTCCAGTCACTTGCGGACCGCCCTGGCCCGTTCGCCAAGTGCCTGTAGCACCGCACTGTCGTAGTCCATCGGCTCGAACGGGACCAACTTACGAAGGCTGTCGTCGTGTACGACAACCTGGTTGGTCATCGAGTCGACGAGCGCTCGCCCCGTCCGAGTATCGACGTCGGTCACTAACGATAGCCACAACGCTGACAGCGATGGGGACAGGAATGGGACGGGCATCACGAGCAGTCGACGGCCCTCGACGGCAGCGACCCGTTGCATCATTTCGCCGTACTCGAGCACATCCGGCCCACCGATCTCGAACACTCGTCCGCGGGTCTCGGGCATATCAAGTACAGCAACGAGATAACGGACGACGTCGGCGATCGCTATTGGTTGCGACTTTGTGTGAACCCAGCGTGGCGTGATCATTGCCGGCAGATGCTCGACGAGCTGGCGAGTGATTTCCCACGAGACTCCGCCGTGCCCGACGATGACTCCCGCGCGCAGGGTCGTGACTGGGACGCCGGCATCTGCGAGTAGCTCCTCCACCTCCCGGCGGCTGCGCAGGTGCCGGGACAGCTCGTCGTCATCGTTGCCCAGACCACCGAGATAGATGATTCGCCGGAGCTGGGCGCGCGCCGCCGCATACCCGAAGGCGCGAGCCGCGGCCGCATCGTCTTTCTCGAAGCTGGCCTTGTCGAGCGAGTGCACGAGGTAGTAGGCGGCATCGCAACCGCGGGTTGCGGCCGCGAGAGATCTCGTGTCCTGCACATCTGCCTGAACGGCCTCGCCCGCACCCTCGTAACTCTCCGGGCGGCGCGTCATTGCGCGGACGGCATGCCCGGCGTCTTCAAGAGCGGCGCACAGACGTCTGCCCACGAAGCCCGACGCACCGGCCACGAGCACTCTCATGTCTTTCGGCCGATCACGGAAGCTGCTGCGTCGACCGGCCTTTCCGCGACGACGGTCCTGAGGACTTTCACGGTATCGAAGCCTTTCTCCATAGCGTCGGCCATAACCGGACCGGTACGAGCCGTCCGAGCTTCATGAGCACGGCCATCCGGGCGGGGAAGACGATTTCGGTGCGCTCACGTTCGAGACCGTCGCAGATGAATCGTGCGGTTTGGTCCGCGTCAATGAGGAACGGCATGGGAAAGCGATTGTCAGCTGTGAGATCGGTGCGCACAAAGCCCGGGCAGATGGTCGTGACCCGAACGCCGGTGCGGCGCGTGTGTACCCGCAGCGACTCCAGCAGGTTGATCTGAGCGGCTTTGGTGGCGCCGTACGCCTCCGCGCCCGCCATACCTCGGTAGCCGGCCACCGAGGCGATACCGGCGATAACCCCGCTGCGCTGCCGCAGCATTTCGGGCAACACGGCGGCGATTGCGTTGCTCATGCCACAGAGATTGACGCGGATATGCCGGTCGAAGACCTCGGTGTCCCAGTGGGCCGGATCCATCGGCTTCCAGTAGCCGGCGGAAAGAATTGCGACGTCGATCGGTCCGAGCTGCTCGCGGATTCGCATCGACGCAGCTGCGATCGACGAGACGTCGGTGACGTCTGCGGGTATGGCTAGCATCTCTTCGCCGGCCACCTCTTCGAGCTCTTCTCGGCGGCGAGCGGAGACCGCAACGGTTGCACCGCGTCGTGTGAGTTCGCGGGCAGCCGCGGCGCCGATCCCGCTCGATGCACCGACGACCCAGCTGACCTTGCCGTTGAGATCCACGTCAGACGCCCGCCTGCCGGATGTGGGCTGGATGTGGCTGGACCGGAAGGCGACGCAGCCATAGCCAGATGCCGTGCAGCCGGATCAGGGCCGAGACTCGATGAGGTGTCAGCGGTTGGCGAATTCGCATCCGGGCGACGGCTCGTCTGGTCGCAGGTTCGGGTCGCCCTCGAAACGTTGCCACGAAGGCAATAGCGCTGTCGCGGCGCAGGGTCACGACGGTGCTTACCCGGTCCGGCCGCAATGTGAATTGCAGCTCGTACGTTCCATCGACGTTGAAGAAAGGCGAGACGTGGAATTCCTTGCCGGTTATTGCGATTCCGTCCTTGTCTGGATGCACGACGTATGCATGCCGCTCGCCGTACGTGTTGTGCACCTCGGCGACGATGGCGGCAAGCTGCCCGCTGCTGTGATAGCACCAGAAGACGGACAGCGGATTGAAGACATGGCGCAACACACGAGCGTTAGCGAGCATCAGGACCCGACCGCGATCACCGAGCCGGATGCCGTTCATCGTCAGGAAGTTCTCGACATTCGCCTTGATCGTGAGGCGGGGATCGCCGAGGTGATCCTCGCTGCGGAATAGCAGCTCAGGCTGTCGCCCGGGAAGAGAGTCGAGGTCGACGAGCCATTGGTGGATCCGGTGCTGGAAGGCATGCCGAACATTCCCGTACCGCCGGTGCGTGATCCGGCCGACGACAAGCGCCGGGAGACGCAGATCCGCTGATTGGCTCACCACGCCACCCCGAAGTGCCGCGCGGCCGCGACGCCGGAACGGCAGCCATCCTCGTGGAATCCCCAGCCGTGGTACGCCCCGGCGTATACCGTGCGGTCTGTGGCCAGGGCGGCGAGCCGCGACTGGGCGCTGACCGCTTCGGGCGTGTAAATGGGGTGCTCATAGTGCATAACCGCGACGACGCGGTCGCCGTCGACACGCCCGCGGTCATTCAGCGTGACGAGAAGGGTGTCCGGCGATTGGATCCCCTGGAGCCGGTTCATCCAGTACGTCACAACGGCAGGCTCGTCGAGCCGGCCACAAGAGTTCATCGTGTAGTTCCACGACGCACGGGCATCGGGCGCGTCCGGCAAGATCGATCTGTCGGTATGCAGAACGGTCACATTGCTCGAGTAGGTGAACTGCTTCAGTGTGCTGACCTCGACATCGCTCGGGTCGGCAAGCAGGTCGAGCGCCTGGTCGGCATGTGTTGCGATCACGACGCGGTCCACCCGCGTGGTTTGCCGGGTGATATCGCGAAGCTCGACGCAGTCCTCGCGCCTGGTCACATCGGTCACCGCATGGGCCGCCCGAACGTCGCCCAGTAGCGCCGCGAGCCGCTCGACGTAGCTGCGTGACCCTCCGACGACGCTGTACCACTGGGGCGAACCCGTCACCCGCAGCATGCCGTGGTGGTCGAGGAACTGGAACAGATAGCGCGCCGGGTACATCAACGCCGTATCGCGTCCGGCCGACCAGACGCACGAGACGACCGGAATGGCGTAGTGAGCGACGAAGAAGTCGCTGAATCCTTCCTGTCGCAGGAACTGCCCGTATGTCATGAGGCTCTCCTCCTCTGCCTCGCGGAGGAAGGCTGATGCCCGCCGATGGAACCTTCGGACCTGCCACAGCATGTGAATGAACCGCGGATCCATCAACCGGCGTCGCTGGCTGAACACGCCCCACACGCCACGTCCACCGGCGTACTCCAGGCGGCATCCCTCGCACCGCACGCTCATGCTCATTTCGGTGGGCCGCGCCTCGACACCCAGTTCGCGGAACAGCTTGCGCAGCCACGGATACGTCAGGTCGTTGTGCACGATGAACCCGCTGTCGACCGCGTGCCGCCAGCCGTTGGAGTCGGCGACATCCTGCGTATGCGCATGGCCGCCAAGCCGCTCGTCTGCTTCGAAGAGGATGACGTCATGGGTGCGGGAGAGCAGGTACGCGGCGGTGAGACCGGAGATCCCGGCGCCGACCACGGCCACGGACGGCCGCCGGCCGAACGTTGTTCTGTGGCTCGTACGCGGTTCCATCAGCCAAGCTTCCGTCGAAGGTCTGTCTGAACAAAGCTAGGTTCGGACGCCCGGTTCTGTCAAATGTCTGTCTAAGGATCGTATAGTGTTCCCATGCAGCAGCCGCAGGACGATGGCCCGCTCGTGCGGATCGGCGAGCTGAGCCGTCGCCTCGGCATCAGCGTCCATGTGCTGCGGGCGTGGGAGAGCCGATACGGGCTCCTGCAACCGACGCGCTCCACGGGCGGCTTCCGGCTGTACTCAGAGGCGGATGAGGCGCGGATCCGCCGGATGCAGGTCCGCCTCGCCGAAGGGCTGTCCGCCGCCGAGGCGGCGCGCACCGTGTTGCGCGAGGATGGCAGTGCCGTCGCGGATCAGGCGCAACTGGCGCAACCGGCCACCGCGTCAACTGTCGTCGACCTCGCCACCGCCCTGCGGCAGGCGCTTGACGCGTTCGATGAACCGGCGGCGCAGGCCGTATTGGACCGGCTGATGTCCGAATTCTCGCTGGCTACCGTCCTGCGAGACGTACTCATTCCCTATCTCGCCGAGCTAGGTGATCGCTGGCATCGCGGTGCAGCCAGCGTCGCCCAGGAGCATTTCGCCAGCAATCTCGTTCGCGGCCGGCTCGCGGGGCTCGCTCGCGGCTGGGGAAGCGGGCATGGACCGCGCGCGGTCCTCGCCTGCCCATCCGGTGAGCTGCACGATCTGGCGTTGATGGTCTTCGGCATCGTGTTGAACCGCAGTGGTTGGCGCATCGACTACCTCGGCGCGAACACACCGATCGAGGATCTGGACGTGGCCATTGACTCCACGCATCCAGATCTGGTCGTCCTCGCGGCAACCCAGCCAGGGATCTTCCGGCCGCTGCGCGGGAGACTCCTCGCGATCTCACGCCACATCCCGCTCGCCCTCGCCGGAGCCGGCGCCACGCCAAGATTCGCGAACTCGGTACATGCCCGGCTCCTGCCTGGCGATCCGGTAACCGAAGCCGAACAGGCGCATTGGCCACAGTGACCCTAATGCAGCGGTATATCCGGCAGACTCGATGATGTGCATGATTCGCCGAGCAGCGACCGGCCTCAGCGAAGAAGCGACGTCACCTTGTCCTCAGGACGAGCGCGCCTCGCCGGCCACCTCACCGTGCCCGACAATGCCCAGGGCCTCGTCGTGTTCACGCACGGCAGCGGTAGCTCTCGACACAGCCCACGCGGTCGACATGTCGCCGCGATCCTCAACGCCGCCGGATTGGGCACGCTGCTGTTTGACCTGCTGACCCCAGAGGAAGAACGGCACCGGAGCAATGTCTTCGACATCGGCCTGCTTGCCGGACGCCTGCTCGACGTCACCACCGAACTGGCCACCATGACCGACATTCCACACCGTCTGGGCTACTTCGGCGCCAGCACGGGCGCCGCTGCCGCCCTCTACGCCGCCGCCGACCCAGCAGCGGATGTCGCGGCCATTGTCTCCCGCGGCGGCCGGCCGGACCTCGCCGGCCCCAAACTTGCGCAGGTACGCGCCCCCACCCTGCTCATCGTCGGCGGCTTCGACCACGCCGTGATCGAACTCAACCGCGCCGCACAATCCGACCTGCGGTGCGAAAACCAGCTCCGAATCGTGCCCGGCGCCACCCACCTGTTCGAAGAACCCGGAACCCTCGACGCTGCTGCCCACCTCGCCAGCGGCTGGTTCACTGACCACCTCGCCCTGAGCGCGTCGCCACCGTGAGCTAGCGCGGCAATCTTTCGGCCGCGGTCGGCCTGCTTGGAGCGAGCCATGCGTGTCAACGGTCGCCGAAGTCAAGCCCCGAGGGTGCGTTCGATGCGGTAGGTCAGGTAGCCGTCGGCCGGCCTTGCAGGGGATCTTCCATCATCCCGGCCGAGTCGTCATCCTCGTCCAGATAGTCGCCACTCCCGGAGCTTTCGTCGGGGCCGGGCGTCTTGGAAAGCACGTCTTCACCGGACACCACAGGGTCGCCGATGTAGTCAGTGTTCTCTTTCGCGTAGTCGTCATCCGGTGGTTCGGTCATCGCGCCACGCTCCTTCGCTAGGCGATCTCGAGGATCGGAGTGGAAAGAACGGACCGCTGTCGTCCGCGCTACACCTCTCACCGGGTGTGTTCCCGTTGTGTCGGACCCTGAAACATCACAGTGTCGGACAGACCGCAACATAACGGAGTCCCCCCGAACTAGATGATCTTGGACTTGCTGCTGCCCAGCAGCCTGGTGCAGCGGCGCTGAGTCCAAGATCACTCGACGGCTGATGGTGAGCGGGCCGAGCCCAGATGCGCGGTGAGCCGTAGGTCACGACAGCGTGGCACTGTTACCGACCAGCCGGCCGATGGCAGGGCTCGTCAGAGCTCACCCGGCTACTTCGTGCGGTTTGCGCCGGCAGAGCCCTGCTCGTGTTCGAGGCGCCACCGCGGGCGGACGTAGTGGCAGGTGTAGCCGTTGGGGTAACGCTCGAGGTAGTCCTGGTGCTCGGGCTCGGCCTCCCAGAATGGGCCGGCCGCCGTAACCTCGGTGACGACCTTGCCCGGCCATAGGCCCGACGCCTCGACGTCGGCGATCGTCTCCTCGGCGATCCGCTTCTGCTCGTCGTCGGTGTAGAAGATGGCCGACCGGTAGCTCGCGCCAACGTCGTTGCCCTGACGGTTCCGTGTCGTCGGGTCGTGGATCTGGAAGAAGAACTCGAGCAGATCCCGGTAGGAGAGCCGCGCGGGATCGAAAACGATCTCAATCGCCTCGGCATGGGTGCCGTGGTGGCGATATGTGGCATTTGGCACGTCGCCACCCGTGTATCCAACGCGGGTGGAGATCACCCCGGGGAATCTGCGAATCAGGTCTTGCATCCCCCAAAAGCAGCCACCGGCAAGCACTGCGCGAGCGGTTGGTGCTGTCGTCATCGTGTCACTCCCTAAGTAAGTACCTTGGTTAACGTTCCTAGTCGCCGAAGCCTTCCCGCTCGATCTCGGGCTATTTGCTCAGAAGCGCAACCACGCCAATTCCACTAATCGCGGATGGGATTCCTTGCCGTTGCCTGTTCACCTGGGCCCGGTGATCATGGACGGACAGGGTGATGCGTAGCAGGGCCAGTCAGACCGAGGCGGCCGCATGGGAGTGACCGGGACACCGGCTGGTCGGCGAGGCGAGACGGCCAGGGCGTTCGTCGGTCGCGCGGCCGAGATGCAAAGCCTCGTCGCCGCGGGAGACGGAAGGACTGCAGCGCACGCTCGCGGGCGTGGGCCGCGTCGCGGGGGTTGCGGTTGCCCTAGCTGCCAGTGTGGTGGCCAGTGCGGCCGCGCAACCAGCGTCGCCGTTCGCCGACGAGGACTATGGGGTCGCCCTGCTCAACCTGCCGGCTGCCTGGCAATCCAGCACGGGTCGTGGTGTCACCGTGGCAGTCGTCGACAGCGGAGTCGATCCGTCGAGTTCCTTCCTCGCTCCCCGCCTTGTCCCCGGCCATGACTTCGCCGACGGGACGGGTCGACCAAAGATGGCTTAGGACACGGCACCCACATGGCGGGCATCGTTGCCCAAGCGGCACCGGATGCTCGGATTATGCCGGTCAAGGTGCTGGATTCGCAGGGTCGCGGTGCTATCACCACTATTGCCGCAGGCGTTCGTTGGGCGGCCGACCATGGCGCGGCTGTCGTGAACCTATCCATCGACCAAGCCGGGCTCCTAGCACAAATTCAAAAGGAGGGCGCACTCAACGACGCGGCCAAGTACGCATACGCGAAAGGCGCGGTCGTCGTGGGTGCCGCCGGCAACGAGCACCAGCACTTGCAGGTCTACAAGTCCGGAGTACCGGTGATAACCGTTGCGGCGGTTGACGAAAGTCGGCATCCGGCATCGTTCACCAACTGGGGCGGCTCGGCAGAGGTCGCCGCGCCCGGCGTAGGTATCTGGTCGACGGCTCCCTCCTATCCGACCACACTGTTTCCCGACGGCACCGACGGCACCGGGCAGCTCGACGGCACCTCCATGGCCACCCCCTTCGTCAGCGGCGTTGCGGCGCTGTTACGCGCGCACGGAGCCACGACGGCGGCTACCCAAGCGGCGATACTGGACACTGCGCAGCCGGTCAGCGGAGTGGACTTGCTCGGCCGCGGTGTCGTCAATGCGGCCACTGCGCTGACCTACGCGAAGGCGCATCCACATCCGCTGGTGGGGCTGGAATTCGCCCCGCGGTGGTTCCGGTGGGCGCAGTTCATCCTGCTGGCTGCTGTCGTCGTGAAATATTCCTGGGTGCTGATTCGGATGATGCTCCGCCGCCCGCCTGCACGCCGCCTTTCCTCCGGTGGTGCTCCGACGTTTGGCGTTGCTGACTGACTCCCAACGGGCCTCACATCGAGGCGGCCGAAGACACTAGGTGGCCTAGGCGCGGCGAAGCCGCGATTTTGCGTCAAGTTTCTCAAGCGGGTATCCCGATCTTGTTGGCGAGGTTGTCCAGAGCCTTCTGGTAGGAGTGGGCCGCGGCTTTGAGGGCCGGGTCGGACGGGGTCGGGTCGGTGAGTTCGGCGAGGGCGGCTGGCAGCAGGCGGTCGTTGACGCGGGTGAGCAGCAGCGCGGTGTGTAGGCCGTGGTCGGTGACGCGGTAGCGGTGCGTGTGCGGGATCCGTTCGATGAAGTAGTGCACGCGCAGGCGGCGTAGGTCGTAGGTCATCTGCCCGGCACTGACATGCCCGGGCTGTAGTCCACGCAACTGCGGGAGCAGGGGACGGACGTCGGCATTGCGGAATCCGGCCGGCTGCAGTCGGAAGATCAGCAGCGCGGTGAGCAGCGCTTGGCAGCGTTGCTGACCAAGCCGTAGCCCGGGCACGCGGGTGCCAGCCTCGGTGGTGATCGGTTCGGTGATGGCGTGCAGGGTGGCGACGCCGGCGATCGGGTCGTGGTCAAGTCGTTGGACGCGCAGCAGGCGCCGGTTGGCGGAGAAGCCGATCTCCCGTAGGGCGGGCAGATTCACAAGCCGTTTCCCGATCTCGAAGTCGCCAGTGTCGTTGATCGTGGTCTCGGTCCGCAGCGCTCTCCCTTCTTTGTGGTAGTGCTTGATCGAGGTGTGCTTGTAGTCCACGTGCATACTTGGCGGCACTCCGTCGGTGATCACCCGAGTGCGCCACCGGCTCGGCGTCGACAGCCGCCTGCCACGGAAGATGCGCCGGTCGAAGATCAAGCGGACCTGGTCGGGGCGGCCGGCGTCCAGGTTGTCGCGGATGACCTGTTCGAAGAACAGCCGCCCCGACAGCGGCGCGTCGAGCATCTGGGTCAGGCTGAACTCCGCTTGCAGGATCGAGATGTCGTAGCGATAACCCGCAGCGCGGTCCCGCCGGGTGAACGGGTGCGGGAGGATCGCCAGCCACTTGCGCAGCAGCGCGTCGATCTGCTTGGCGCCGAGCCGGTCGCAGATCTTCTGCAACCGCCGTGGGTCAGCGACCGCGGCGAACGCGTTGTCCAGCGGGGTGAACCCGATCCCCGCCTTGGCCGCCTGCCGCTGTGCCCAGTGATTGCCGTTGAAGCACAGCTTGGCGTTGTACGGGAAATACGAGCAGAACTTGAGGAAGAACGGCCCGAAATCGGCGTCGAGGCAGTAGAAGTAGAAGTGGTTCACCATCGCGGTGCTCTTCACGATCCACGGGTACGGGCACCCATCGGCGTGTCGGCGCTTCTCGGTGCGAAACACCGGCGTCTTCTCCTGCGCTCGGCCGATGAACACCACTCCTTCGTCCCGGTCGAACGCGGCCAGGCGCTCGTGCATCACGTCGTCCTTGCGCTGCCCCTTGGCGAAATCGACCCACGGGATCTCCTGCGCCGTAGCGAAGCATATGATCTCGGCGACGAACCGGTCGGTGATCATCGCCAGCGGCGCGGTCGACGCGATTGGCAGGCCGAGTTGCCGTTGCACGTACCCCACCAGCCCGGCGGCGTACTGCAACTGCGGCACGTACACGTTGCAATACATCCGGTCGATGCACTCCACCTCGAACACCACGTGCTCGTTAAGGACATCAGCAACAGTGCGCGCTACCGTCATGATGAGGCTCCGGTCGGACGGCGGCCCGAAGGCCAACAAACCGCTACCGGCGGTTCATACACCGGACCAGCCACGCTGGTCACGGTCTAGATCCGGCCCGACCGGAGTCCCACCACACGACTCGTCGGGCTGGGGTGAAACCCCGTTAGGGATAGACCCTAGGATTTTCAGCGCGCCGCGGCTAGTCAGCTCCGCCGGTCAGTGGCCGCGGAAGGCCTCCTCCAGCCACCACGAGCCGCGGTCGCGGCGACCTTGGCGTCGATGAGCAGCGGCGTGGCTCGCGGCCCGTCGAGCCAGGCCTGCGACCGCGGCGAGGTCGTCGACGCCGGCGCACGGTGACCGCCTCGAAGCCGAAGCCGCGCGCGATCGCGGCGATGTCGGTGGGCGGGAACCGCACGGTCGACAGGTCGAAGCCGTCCGGCCCGAAGTGGTGCACCTCGGCGCCGTAGGCGTCGTCGTTGTAGACGACGACGACCATCGGCAGCCCGAGCCGCCGACGGTGTCCAGCTCGGCGACGCTCATCAGCGCGCCGCCGTCGCCGAGCGCGGCGACCGTCAGCCGGTCCGGGCTGGGCCAGCGCGGCGCCGATCGCCGGTCGCCAGGCCGAGCCCGATCGACTGGAACGCCTGGGTGAAGCAGAAGCCGCGCTCGTCGGGCACCGACAGGAACATGCTCGGGTAGCCCATGAAGTTGCCCGAGTCGACGGCGACGACGCGCTCGGCGGGCAGCATGTCGTCGAGCGCGATGGTCAGCGTGCGCGGATCGATGCGCTCGCGCCGTCGACGGTCGTCGTACGGCGACGTCGCGCCAGCGGACCTGCGCGAGCGATCGCGTCCCGGACTCGCTCGCTGCGGTAGCCCGACGCCGTGCGCCGCCGATTGCGCCTGGTCAGCCGCGCGCGCCGTCGGCGGTCGACGTCGCCGACGACGCCGAAGCGGATCGTCGCGGTGCGCGCCGAGCGCGTCCGGGTCGTGGTCGACCTGGACGACGGTCGCGTCCGGGCCGATCAGCCTGCCGTGCCGCGTCGTCCACATGTTCAGCGCGCAGCCCCAGCCGACGATCAGGTCGGCGTCGCGGATCAGCTCGGCGGCCAGCGGCGAGGCGAATCCGCCCGAGACGTCGAGCGACCAGGGGTCGCCGTGGAACAGTCCCTTGGCGACGGCGGAGGTCGCGAGCAGCGCGCCGCACGCGTCGCCGAGCTCGACAGCGCCTCGCGCGCGCCCGGCGCGCGCGCGCCGCGGCCGGCGACGAAGACCGGACGCTGCGCGTGCGGTCAGCGCGTCGACGAGCCGGGCCAGCCCGGCGGCGTCCGGGCTGCGAGCGGGCCCGGCTGGCGGCGGCACCGACCCGACGGCGCCGGCAGCCTCGCGCCGCCTGGACGGCGAGCGGCAGGTTGAGCACCACCGTGCGCCGCTCGTCGCGCGCGACGTGAAGCCGCGGCCGCGCGTCGCCACCGCCGTCGTCCGCCGACTCGATCGCGCATCGGCGACCGCGCCGACCGAGCGGGCCAGCGCGTCCTGGTCGACGTAGAAGTTCGACCGCGGTCTCGGTGACCTCGGCGGCGAGCACGACCAGCGGCGTGCGGCTCTTGGCCGCCTCGGCGATGCCGGTCATCGCGTTGGTCAGGCCCGCAGCCCTGGTGCACGGTCAGCGCGCGCGACCTGCCGCTCATCCGCGCGTAGGCGTCGGCCATCGTCGCCGCGCCGCCCTCGTGCCGGGCCGCGACGAACCGCGCGCCCGCCGGCGACCAGGGCGTTGGTGACGTGGAAGTTGCCGGAGCCGACCACGCCGAAGACGTGGTCGACGCCGAGCCCGGCGAGCGGCCGGCCGACCGCCTGCGCGACGATCATCAGCGCTCGACGAGCGCGAGCACGCGCGCCGGGCTGCCCGAGCCGCGGACGATCGGCAACGGGCCGCGATCAGCACGGCGCCGGTCGGCGGCAGCTGGGCAGGTTCTGCAGCTGGGTGAGGCCGTACTTGCCGCGCGCCGTGCATGAGCGAGTGGCACGGGAACGGCGGGTCGAACGCGGTGCGCCGCGCCGGCGTCGGTGCCGACGGTCTCCACGCCGAGGCCGACGACGGGCGATTCCTCGGCGAGCCAGCGCGCGCACTCGACCGACAGCCCGGGCGTGTGCGGGCCGTTCTCGTCGGCGTTCAGGAACGCGTCCTGCGAGTGCGACCGGGCGTCCCAGCCGGTGCGGTACGAGCAGCCAGCCGCCGTCGGGCAGCGGGCCGTGCTCGCGCTCCCAGGCCCGGATGTGGTCGACCTCGAGCAGGAAGTCCGGGTTCGTCTGCGGCCTGCGCGGAGAAGTCGAGCACGGCCGCCGGCCCGACCAGCCGGCTGCGGCGGCACCGAGGCGACGTCGTCGCCGTCCTGGCCGGTGACCCAGTGGACGGCGCGTCGAAGTGGGTGCCGGTGTGCTCGCCGGTGCGGAAGTTGTTCCAGTACCAGGCCGGCCCGCGCTCGTCGTAGTGGCTGATCTCCTCGAGCTCGAAGCTCGCCGTCTGGCCGAACTGCGGCGGCAGCTGGAGGATCGGCGTCTGCTCGACAGCGGCGCGGTCAGATCGATGACCTCGACCGTCCCGGACGCGAGCGCCGCGGCAAGTTCGGGAAGGACCGGCACGGTGGCTTAGGCAGGTCGGCACAGCACGCACGCTACGTCCATGGGATATTGCCGGACCCGACTCGTCAGCCGACCAGTGGCAGCGTGCGTCCCCCGGCCGATCATGAAACGGTGTCCCCAGGGCCGCCTCCCCGAGGGCCCGCGGCGGGAGTCTGATGCAGGGGCGACACGCAACGCAAATGGCCGGAGGATGAACAATTCCCCAACTTTGGTGATATGCGTGTCACCCGATTGTTTGCCGCCTGAGGCTCCGCTGGCGCCACCCCTTGCGGCACCGCCCGTTACGACAGGCCAGCGGCCTTGGCGCGCTCCTCGGCGTACGCACGCGCGTCGATCGCGTCGAGGGTCTGCAGTCGTGCATTCTCGACAGCCCAATCGGCGTAGTCGATGGCGTCCATCGCCTCCGCTTCCGCGTCGGCCGCGTCCTGAACCGCCATCTTGGCGTCGATCTGATCGTTACGCTTGTCGATCTTTGCCTGACATCGCCCATCTTGGCGGCCGCGTCGGCCTTCATCTCGGCCCACTTGCTTCGAGCGCGGTCGGCGGCTTCACCGGCCTGCTGCTTTGCGTCCTTCACCGCCAGGTTGGCGTCGGCCTGGGCCTGGTCGATGCGCTGCCGGAGCTTGTCGCGCGACTCCGTGGCCGCGGCCTGCACCGATGCCTTCGCCTCCGCGGCGCGCTTTTGCAGATCCTCAAGCTGGGCTGAGAAATCCATGGCCTCTCCTTCGCCGTGTCCATTGGCTACCGGACACCAGCATGATCCTCGGTGACCGAACGCCCGACAAGCCCAAACGACCTCCTGTTTCGGCCACCATGGACCCATACTCTCGTTTCAACAGACAAGGACGGGCCGCATGCAGATCCGCGCCGCAGAGCTAACCGCAGACAACCTCAATCAGCACCGTGAGGATCGACCACGAGGACGAAACATTCGTCGTGGGCCGTCTGGTGAAGATCCGGCACAGGCGACTCGAGGATGGTGCCGCCGCCCCGGATATCGTCACGCGCTTGGTCATCGAAGTCTTGGGGAATCAGCGCATCGCGAAGCGGTTCGACGCCGTCGGCGTGGTCAAGCTTCTGTAGAGCTGCCTTACTAGCTTCTGACATCCAATGAGAGGTCACCGTGACGGACACATCCCACCTACGACCGATACGCGAACAAGTCGTGCAACGTCACCTCGCCGCAGAGGAAGACGGTGATGTTGCCGCAGTCTTGAGAACATTCGCTCCTGGTCGGGTGAGTTATTCCGGTGACACTCTCGGCGGCGACCTCATCGGCGAAGAAGCCGTGAGCGCGATGCTTACCGCTGGCCTGGCAGCGCTCAGCGACCTCAAGATTGAGGTACTGCACCTTCATCACGCTGAAGACGCGGTTATCACCGAACTGCGCCTGACGTCGACACACACCGCTGAGTTCGACGGGATTCCAGCCACGGGCCGACGCATTGCCTACCACATGTGCGCGGTGTTTCGTTTCGATGGCGCTGGACCTGTGGCAAGAAGCCGTCTACTACGACATCGCTACCATGAAGGCACAGCTAACCCGGTAACCAGTTCTACGACGATTACCCGGCCAGTGCACGCGGCGACTCACCCGCCTCACGTCGGTCCCCTATGCGCGCGCTGCCACCGACAGCTCGCCGAACGTAGGTGGGGGACGGCGGACCACAACGCTCGAGCCTGTATGAAGCAGTCCAGCTGGTGTCAGCGTTAGTTGATTCCGGAGGTGTCGATGCGTGACACGATGCGGTCCGCGTCGCGGCCGAGGCGTCGTAGCTGTTCTGGGGAAAGGACGTCGATGACGAGCGATCGCACGTGTGCCACGTGTCCAGGCGCCGCTCCGACGATTGTCTGGAAGCCCTTCTCGGTCAGGATGGCATTGGTGAATCGTCCGTCTGTCGGATCGGGTTCCCGCCGCACGAGGAGTCGTCCCTCAAGGCGCTTGACGAGGTGCGACAGCCGAGACAGTGACGCGTTGGTGATCTCGGCCAGCGAGCTCATCCGCATGGTTCGCCCTGGACTCGTGGAAAGCATGGCCAGGACTTGGTATTCGACCATTCGGAGCTTCGAGTCACGCTGCAGTTGCTGATCGATCGACCAGGGAAGCCAGGTCAGCAGCCGCACTACCGACAGCCAGGAGTCCAGTTCGGCGGCGGTCAGCCACTTAACCGGTGGCTCTTCGCCACCGCGGTGGGCTCTCCCAGTCATGTGATCAGAGTATCAGTCATTCGACGATTCAAGTGGCCCAGCGTAGCCCAACCCAGTCTGATCTACCGCCTAGCAACGCTATTGGCCGACGACGTCTAGATGAAGGCGTGAGCCACGGTGACTTGACAGTTCAAGTAATGTATGAGTTCACTTGAGAATTCAAGCAATAGTTGACGATGCCGACAGGAGGCCGACTGGCCATGAACGTGGCACTCACCGGTGCAACCGGGTTCATCGGATCTCACGTACTAGAGGAACTGCACAAGCACGGCCATGAGGTGACGGCGCTCGTCCGCGACGACGCTCAGGCGGACATCGTCGCCACCCGTGGCGCCAGACCGACCGTCATCGACCTCTACGATCGACCGGCGGTCGTGAGCGCGCTGCGCACTGCCGACGGCGCCGTCCACGCCGCCAGCCCCGGTGACGCCACCAGCGCAGACCTGGATTCGGCCGTGGTCGATGCGGCGATCGATGCCTTCGCTGGCACCGGCAAGCCCTACCTCCACATCAGCGGTGTGTGGATCTACGGCACCAACCCGGCCATCAACGAGGAGTCCCCATTCAACCCACCCGCGATGGTCGCATGGAGGCAACCCATCGAGCGCCGGGTGCTCGATGCGACAGACATGCGCGGAGTGGTGATCGTGTCCAGTGTCGCGTACGGCGACGGCGGCGGAGGGATTCCTGGGCTCCTTCTGGGTTCACCTCGAGACAACGCGGGAAACTTGATCATGCTTGGCACCGGGCAACAGCACTGGTCGACAGTCCAGGTTGCCGATCTGGCCGACTTCTTCCGCCGTGTGGTGGAACACGACTCCGCTCGTGGCTACTACGTCATCGGTGATGGAGTGAACTCAACCGTTACCGAACTCACCGAGGCGGCCGCAGCCGCAGCCGGCGCCCCAGGAGCCGTGCCCGGTTCCGACGAAGAAGCTCGAGCACGCCTAGGCGAATACTTCGCCGACGTCCTCCTCCTCGATCAGAGCACCACCGCAGCCAAGGCCCGAACCGAGCTCGACTGGGCCCCGTCCCATCCAGGACTAGTCGACGAGTTCCGCCACGGAAGCTACCGCAACTGACAGGCGGTTGAGTGACTCCGCCGCTGGCCGGGGAGCCTAGAGCGGTGATGGGCCAGGCTGGATCGCTCGGATACGACGTGCCTCCTGCGCGGCATCACCGCCGCGATCGGCGGGCGTGGTCGTCAGGCCTTGAGGCCGGTGAATACGAGGTCGTACAGCCCGCGGGCCCGTGTCTTCCAGTCCGATGCCGGGTCGATCTCCCAAAGGCCGGCGAGCGCGAGGATGACGTCGTCCGGATCCAGGCCGGGTCGGACGACGCCGGTGCGTTCGGCGGCCGTTAGCAGCTTGGCCAGCGCAGCGACGATCAGCTCGTAGGTCTCGACGAACAGGGTCGTGCCCGGGCCGGTTGCGGTGCGCAGGGCATCGGCGAGGCCGTGTTTAGTCATCGCGTATCGCGCCAGGCGCTGCACCCATTCCCTCAGTGCGTCGGCCGGCGCTCGCGTGGCCAGCAGCCGGTCGGCAGCGTCGACGACCTGCTGCACCTCCTGCCGGTACACCTCGAGGACGAGGCTCTCCCGGGTCGGGAAATGGCGATAGAGCGTCGCGTTGGCTACCCCGGCCTGCTTGGCGATGGCATTCAGCGACACCTGGTTGGATTCGGCCAACGCGGCCGTCGCGGCCGCCAGGATCAGTTCGCGATTCTGCACCGCATCGGATCTCCGCCGCGGGCCGCTGTGGGACACCGCCCACCCTCCAGCTTGCCAATCGGGGAATTCCCCGCCTACGCTCTAGGACATACCGGGGAATTCCCCGGATACCACGGATCGTACCCGCGGCCCGGCCGGTCGCCCCGCCGCACCACCGCTGAGGAAGCATCCGCATGGCCATCCACACCGAACTGCCCCCCACCGAGGCCGCCGACCGCCTGGCCATCCGCGAGCTGTTCGACGCGTACGCCCACTGCGCGGATCGACGCGACGCGGAAGGGCAGAAGGCGCTGTTCACCGCTGACACCCGCTTCGCCGTCTACCTGAACGGCGAAGCAACCGACCCGAGCTATGTGCTCGAAGGCCGCGAGGCGCTCACGCCGGTCTTCAACGACCTCAACCAATTCCAGACGACCACGCACTTCAACGGGCAAAGCACCATCGAACTCGACGGCGACCGGGCCGGCGGCGAGAGCTACACCATCGCGCACCACCTGTTCACCGCCGGCGGCCAGCGCACCATCATGATCGCCTCACTGCGCTACCTGGACACCTTCGCCAAGATCGACGGCGCCTGGTACTTCGCCGAACGCAACCTCATCCTGGACTGGAGCGAGACGCGGTCATCAACCCCGTAACCGAGGCGAGGCCGACCGTGGCCAGTGGCGCGGGCGACCAGCGAGCTTGTGTCACGCGGCCGGCTTGGCACCAACACAATCTCAACGCTGGAGGCATCATGAGCAATCTCATCCTCACCGACATCGCCGACGGCATCCTGCGCATCCAGATCAACCGGCCCGACAAGAAGAACGCTCTCACGGCCGCGATGTACGGCGAGATGGCGGCGGCACTCGATCGTGGCGCAGGCGAGCCGGCGGTACGCGTGGTGCTCATCCATGGCGGCCCGCAGGCGTTCACCAGCGGGAACGACCTCGCGATTTCATGAACCGGGGCCGGCCGGCGATGACCATCCGGCACTCAGCTTCCTGCGCGCTATCAGCAGCGCGCCACAACCGATCAGCTAGCCGCCCGTCCGCCGGCGGCCGTCCGCCTGACGAAGATGCTCATGAAGCGGGCCACGGCCGAGGCCGTCGCGAAGCGGATTCGGGAAGAGAGCGACCATTTCGACAGGCAACTCCGCTCGCCCAAGCGGCGGAGGCGCTCGCCGCGTTTGACGAGAAGCGTGCCCCTGACTTCTCGAAATTCAGCTGACGCCGGAGATTTGTCGCAGGCCGCAGCACGGCATGCTCATGCCAAGCGGAGGGCCATCCGCGCTGGGGACGCGCTCGTCGATGCCCTGCTCGATGATGTGCCAGAGCTCGCGCCGCTGTCTCCGGAGTCCCACGCGGAATCGAGCTCGGCTGATCGCGCCCTAAACGTGGTCGACGAACAAGTCAACCTGGGGCGTCGAGCCGGGAACATACGCGTAGGCATCGAAGTCGGTCACGCCCTCCTCGGCGAGCACGTCCTCGCACAGGAACGTGTTCCCCGTACACTCGCGGCTGGGCCGGGTGACGACCGCGTAGGCCGCATCGGCGTACAGCTGCGGGCTTGCGCGAGGCGGCCATCGCCTCGTCGCCGCCGAGCAGGTTCTGCACAGCGGCGGTCGCGATCAGCGTACGCGGCCAGAGCGCGTTGGACGCGATCCCGTCGGCCTCGCGGAGCTCGGCCGCGAACCCGAGCGCGCACATGCTCATGCCGTACTTGGCGATCGTGTAGGCAACGTGCGGGCCGAGCCAGCGCGGCTGGAGGCTGATCGGTGGCGACAGCGTGAGAATGTGCGGGTTCTCGCGCCTTGCGCAGATGCGGGATGCAGGCTCGGCTGACGACGAACGTGCCGCGCGTGTTGATGTCCTGCATCAGGTCGTAGCGCTTCATGTCGAGCGCCTCGGTCCCGGACAGGTTGATCGCGGAGGCGTTGTTGACGCACACGTTGATGCCGCCGAATCGCTCGACCGTCTGCGCCACTGCCGCCTCGACCTGGGCCTCGTCGCGGATGTCCCCGACGATCGGCAGCGCCTGGCCGCCGGCCGCCTCGATCTCCGCGGCCGCCGTGTAGACGGTCCCCGCGAGCTTCGGGTTCGGGTCGCCGGTCTTCGCGATCAGCGCCACGTTGGCGCCGTCCCGGGCCGCGCGCAGCGCGATCTCGAGACCGATGCCGCGGCTGCCGCCGGAGATGAACACGGTCTTGTCTTTCAGCGTCATGAGTACACCGCGACTTTCGCCCTTGAGGATATGGTCGTTGCCATTCTTTTGAAGGCGGCGACGCCGGTGATGTCCCGGCCGACGATCCGCGCCTGCATAGCTGCATGCCGGTCACGTCCGCGAGCATCTTCACGAGCCCGTCCTGGACGAGCTGGAAGCTGCTCCAGCCTCCGCGAGCTGGGAGAGTCTCGGCGATGTTGTGGCCTTCGTGGCATGCTTTGGGTCATGGCGATGCCGCGGAACATACCTCGCACTGGGCTGAACCTGGAATACCCGATGTCGCTCGGGGTCTACGACACGTACCCGCTTGCGCAACGCGTCGTCGATTACTTGTCAGATCATGGCTTTCCCGTGCAGAACGTTGCCATCGTCGGCACTGAACTCAAATCGATCGAGCGCGTCACCGGGCGTCTGACGCGCGGCAAGGTCGCGCTGGCCGGCGCCATCTCCGGGCTGTGGATCGGGCTGTTCGTCGGAATAGCATTCGCGCTGTTCAGCGACCAAGGCCAGCTTGGCTTTCTGATCACCACCCCGTTGCTCGGAGCGGTGTTCGGGCTGATCTGGAGCCAGCTGGGCTTCACCGCCGCCACCCAGCGCGGGACGCGGGACTTCGCATCGGTCAGCCAGATCGTCGCGACCAAGTACGAGGTCCTCGTCGAGCACAACGTGGCCGCGCAAGCCCGCGAGCTGCTCGCTGCGATGCCGCCGACGTGAGACTCCTACCGCACCGGGCATGACAAGGCCTGGTACATCACTGCACGTCTGCGGGGAAAGACCCGCCGCATAACGGAATGTTGTCAGAACCGTATTCCACCTCCGCCGACCGACGGCCACATAGCTCTGCTGCTCCGGATGCGTTCTGCAACTGCGGATGCAGCGAACCGTGAACAACTTGTTCGCACCGCCGAGCCGCGCGCATGCGCTGCTTTCGGGAAGCGCATAATCCAAAGATCGCGAATCATCTGCCAGCCATTGCGGAGCCTGATCTCGGTGAGCGCTGCACTCTCTGCGCCGAGGCCGCCGACAAGGTCGTGCTGGGTCCGGTTGAGCGTGAATCCGGGCTCCGACGTCGTACGCCCGTGTGCACCAAGTGCGCGAACGCATCTGGGCGCTCAGAGCGTCGAATGGTCAGCTAACTGCCGGTCGAATTACCTGCCGAACCCCTGATTGCGCGTGAAGCCGGCGACGACAACATCACACCTCGAGGAGTTCGAAGAGGCCGACTACGCTCAACAGACCGGCCACCGTCCGGTGCCGCCGACACGAAGACGGCGCGAAATCCAAGGCGGCTCAGTCAGGCATGGGGGGAAACGACATATGTCGACGTCACCGGCTAATCCACCGACACCGGCGGGAGGGCCACCCACTCCGCCGAGCTCTAGTGCAGTGGGCGTAATCGGTAAACACCGCAATCCCTTTTTGGTATGGCTCGTCTGGCCGCTGATCACACTTGGCATCTATCACCTTGTCTGGTGGTACAAGATCAACAGAGAGGTCCGGGACTTCGACCAGCGCATCGAGGTCGATCCTGGTGTCGCAGTTCTGGCCCTTTTTCCCGGAGCCATCATCCTGGTTCCGCCGTACGTCTCAGTATGGAACACCGGTGATCGCATCGGACGGGCACAGGGCGCTGCGAGGTTATCGGATCAATGCAACCCGTGGCTCGGACTGATCCTGGCGTTCATTTTCGGACTGCACTCCCTTTACTACCAAATGTCACTGAACAGCCTCTGGGCGTCCTACGACACGCCACCAGAAGGGAGCCAGGTTCCGCTGCGTGCCTAGGCCGGGAAGGCCTTAAAGACGCTGCCCCAACGGACCGGGCCCATGGGCGCGTAACGACGGCAAGCTCAATGTGCGATTCGCGTCGATGCACGCGACCAGCAGGCGGCAGCCAGTTGACTTGCCGCTCAACCGAGATGCTGCCGCAGGTCGAGCACGCGGCGTCGCGCCTGTCGGGAGTGCCCGGGGTTGAGCTGAAACCCTGGAGCGCTGCCGTCACCGCCTGCACGGCCGCTGTGCCCTGCGTGATGTCGCGGGCCGAGCACAGCAGCACATCCATGCCGGCGTGCGCGGCGGGCACGGATCGCGCCCCCGTGTCACCGAAGGGCGCGACCGCTCCGGCATCCAATCCGTCGGTGATCGTGACGCCGCGGAAGCCGAGGCGGTGGCGGAGTTCTCCCTGCACCATCGCCGCTGAGAGACCGGCGGGAAAGTCCGTATCGAGTGCCGGGTAGACCGCCCACGAGGTCATCACCATGTCCACGCCGACGGCGATCGCGGCGCCGAACGGTAACTCGTCCACGTTGCGGACCTCGTCGGCGGACTGCGTGAGCGTCACCGTCGTCAGGTCTGTGCTCTAGCTGCCAGCCTGCTGCGTCGGGTCGAATGGAACGTCTCGACCTGAGGGATCCCCGGGCGCCTCACCACCGGCCCGTTCGCCGCCATCTACGCCGCCTTCTGCACCGCCGCACTCGTCATCGATCACGGCCGTCGGCCCACGGGCCCTACGGGCGGCGCTCGCGCGGCAAATCACGCGCCGGAATTGGAGGCGCTCCCCCGCGGTGATCAAGACTTGCGTCGTGTTGCCCTCCGGAGCCAACGGGCACTCCCACGCCGGGTTGTACCGACATGACGGGTGATACAGGAAGTTGAGGTCGACCGTCAGCGTCGTCCCGTCGCCCTGGTGTGTAGTGCCAAGGTCGGCGCCCTTCGCGGTATCCAGCAAATATCGGCCACCGCCATAAGTCGTCGTGCCGGCGGTGCCGTCTCGTACGGGCAAGAACAGCCCGCCGGCATACTGATCAAGCCACCACACATCTAGCCGGATACCGACCTCAGGCACCGTAACGTGCCCGGCCAGCCGCATTCGAATTGCGCCCTCGTTGGCACTGTCCACCACGCGCAGCTCCGCACGCATCGGCGGGGTTACCAGGATGTCAAAGCGTAGCGTCGGATCGTACGGCCAGTACGGCAACCCCGACTCCCGCAGCGGATCCCCCGGCAGCAGCGGGCTGTCCGGATGCTCGCGGAACAGGGCATCCCGCCCGGCACGCCATACCGCGTGCCCTTCCGCCGGCACCGCCGCAGAACGCACATCCGCGTACAACTGCGCGACATGTCGACGCCACTCCACCACCGACAGCCCCACTGCCATAGATCCCACTCTGCACGATGCCTAGTGCGACGACGCCAACGCGTGCGCCCGGTCTATGCTCGCGGCGTTGGTTGAGGTCTCACCCATTTGCAGGGACCCGGACAAGGGAGATGCGCCATGGGCAACTGGCACCTAGATCCGTACCACACTCAGGTCGAGTTCGCCGCGAAGCACCTGGGCATGATGACGGTGCGCGGCCACTTCTCGGAAGTCAGTACGGTCGCTGACATCGATCCCGACCACCCGCAGGTGTCGTCTGTGCAGGTGACGATTCAGACTGTGAGCATCCGCACCCACAACGAGGCGAGGGACAACGACCTGCGCTCGTCGAACTTCCTCGAGATCGAGAAGTTCCCGACGATCACCTTCAAGAGCACCAGCGTCGTGCCGGCAGGCACGGACCGGTAGACGCTTAACGGTGACCTGACTATCAAGGGCACCACCCGCCCGGTTGCGCTGCAGGTGGTCAAGTACGGGGAGTTCAGCGACCCGATGATGGGACACCGGATCGCCTACAGCGCGAGCAGCCAGATCAACCGGAAGGACTTCGGCCTGAGCTTCAACATGATGCTGGACGGCAAGTTCGTGGTCAGCGACGAGATCCAGATCACGATCGAGGGCGAACTCGTCGAGCAGCAACCGGCGGAGGCCCCAAGCAGCTGAATCAGGTCTGCATCCAGTTCCGGGCTCGTGACGGCAACGCCGCGCACGGCGGCGCATGTGGGAGCTCAGCCGGCGACGATGCCTTCGCCGCCGACGGCGTCGGGGACGGTGACCGCTCCGATCTGGACGAGCGCGCCGTTGCTGCCGATGCGGAACGCGTCCACGATGCCGTTGGCGCCGGTCTGCGCGTACAGGAACCGGTTGTCGGAGGAGACTGCGGCGTCAACGGTGCCGGCATCGGTCGCCGTGTTGCCGAGCGCGGTCAGCGTGCCGCTGCCGCCATCGTGGTAACCGGAGAGGCTCCCGCTACCAGCGTTGGACGCGTAGAAATTCGAGCCACTGCGCACGATCCAGCACGTCGCCGCTTGTCCGGTCGCTTGCCGGTCGACGAGGGTGAGCGTGCCGTCGGAGTTGACGGTGAAGGTCGCGACTGCGTTCGCGGCCTCGGAGACGACCAGGTGCCCGCCCGCGTCGAAGGTGGCCGCGAACGGCACCTGTCCGGGGTCGGCGTTCACTACGGGCCGTGCTGACAGGCCGCCGAAGCGGTTCACGGCAAAGACGTCAATGTTGTTGCCGTTGGCCTTGGTCGTGACGATGAGCTTGCGGCCGTCTCGTGTGAATGTCACCTGCCCCGGCGTGTTCGTGAACTCGGGTGTCTGCGATGGGTCAAGACCGAGCGAGCGGCGCCACGAGGGTATGCGCACGAGCCGGTCGTCGAAGCGCAGGAAACCCTGCACGGACCCACCGTCGCGAGCGTTGAGCACGTAGACCACGTTGCCGCGCACGGCGATGCTCACCGGG
This sequence comes from uncultured Actinomycetota bacterium, assembly GCA_963748415.1. Taxonomy (GTDB): domain Bacteria; phylum Actinomycetota; class Actinomycetes; order Mycobacteriales; family Jatrophihabitantaceae; genus CAVVJA01. The sequence goes on from CAVVJA010000015.1 coordinate 275,787, forward strand.
AACGACCCACCTGAGCCGATCACCTGGTGGCGGGTGAGCCGGTTACCGTGCACCGTGAACACGGTGACGGTGTCGCTGCCGGCGTTCACCGCGTACAGCAGCCCCTCGGCTCGGTCATATGCCAGTGAGCCCTGGGAGGCGAGGAAGTCGACGACAGCGCCGGTCAACGCGCCGCCCTTACCGCCCGTCAGGTAAACGCCGGCCTGATGCAGGCTCCCGTCCGCGGCACGGTCGTAGGCGACGATCGTGTTGGCCGCCAGGTTGTCGGTTTGCACGAACACGGGCGTGGAACGCCCGCCCGGCGAGGCCTGGGCCTGTCCTGCGAACAGGGCCGTGGCTGCGACCGTGATACCGCCAACGGCGACAAGCCGAGCGAATTTCTTCATGACGCTCCTCGACAAGGGATCGACTTTGACCACCAGTTAGCCATAAAGCGGCCGCAATCCTTACTCCGCGAGCAATGCGTTACGCATTTCGTAATAACACCCGCCAGCGAGACAGTTTCGCCGACCGACAGCCCGCTGTGCGCGCGGGCCGACACACGCCCCGCGGCAGAATATGGTTGTGGACCAGCGGATTACGACCACGAGGTTGACCGACGGTTCGCGGATCGCGTATGCGATGGCAGGGCGCGGGCCGGTTCTGGTGCATGCGCCGGGATGGCTAACCCATCTGGAGCTGAGTTGGGCGATGCCGCCGGAGCGCGCGTTGTACGAGTCGCTGGCGCAGGGGCGCACTGTGGTCCGTTACGACAAGGCGGGCTGTGGGCTGTCGGGGGCCGCGGCGCGGCTTCCGTCGATGGAACTGGAGTTGGAGACCCTCGACGCTGTCGTCCGGGCGGTCGACGCTTCGCGGTTCGACCTGTACGGTGCGTCATTGGGTGCCGTGGTGGCAGCCGCGTGGACGGCGGAGCATCCAGCTAGCGTCGCGCGGTTGGTCCTCTACGGGGGGTGGGTACGCGGAGCCGACATTGCGGCGAGGCCGGTACGTGAGCACGTCCTCGGATTGGTCGCGGAGCATTGGGGCCTCGGCTCGGACGTGCTGGCCGATATCTTCGCCCCCGACGCCGACGCCGCGACCAGGACGGCTTTCGTCCGATACCAGCGCGAGGCCGCGACGCCGCAGACCGCGCGCGCAATGCTCGCCCTCGCCTACGACATCGACATCACCGACCTGCTCGCGAACGTCCAGGTACCCACGCTCGTTTTGCATCGCGACCATGACCGGGCGGCGCCGCTCGAGCAGGGTCGGGCGCTCGCCGCCGGAATCCCGGGCGCGCGATTGGAAGTACTGCCCGGCCGCGATCACCTTCCCTACATCGGCGACTCGGACGCCATCGCGCAAGCCGTCCGGAGCTTTCTCGGGCTGTCGCCGCTGCGATCTGTCCCCGGCGCGTCGGTGACAAGACGCCAGTACGAGGTGGCGCAACTGGTCGCCCAGGGGCTGACGAACAGGGACATCGCCGGTCGGCTCGGTATCAGCGAGCGCTCGGCGGAGTCGCATGTGGAGCGCATCCGAGATCGGCTGGGTTTCCGGTCGCGGTCCCAGATCGCGGCCTGGATCGTCGCAGGCGGTCGTTGAGGCCCTGACGAAGTGCGGTAGTTCCACTGCTGACAGGCGACATCGGCGTCACTCATGCTGGGCGACGTGACAGGCCACCCGACCGGCACCGCATCGCGTCTCTACTCCGCGTTCGCCTACTTCGCGTTCGCGGTGAGTACGACATGGGCGATCGCATTCCTCGCAGATCTGCGGATCGTCCCCGTCATCGACCGCGCCCCTTCAGGTCGGGCTTGGCCCGCGGTGCTCGTCGATTCGGGCCTGCTGCTGGTGTTCGCGCTGCAGCACTCCGTGATGGCCCGCAGCGGTATGAAGCGACGGACGGCGCGGGTCGTGCCCGCCGCGATCGAGCGCAGCATGTACGTGTTGTCAACGAGCCTGTGCCTCGGCCTGATGTTCTGGCAGTGGCGCGGCCTACCGACCTCCGTCTGGCGGGTCGATGCGAAACCGTGGGTGGCGTTGCTGTGGGGGATCTGCGCTCTGGGCTGGGTGACCGCACTTAGCTCGACTTTCATGATCGACCATCTCGATTTCCTGGGCCTGCGCCAGGGCGGGTGGGCGCGGCGCGGACCGTACAGTTCGCCGTCCTTCGCGGAGCGCTGGATGTACGCCTGGGTGCGACATCCGATGATGCTGGGGCTGCTGGTCGCCTTTTGGGCCACGCCGTGGATGACCGCTGGGCACCTGCTGTTCGCGCTCGCCGCATCTGGATACATCGCCTTGGGGGTCCGGTTCGAGGAGCGTGACATGCGCCGTCAACTCGGGGGCGTATACGGCCAGTACGCGGGGCGGGTGCCCCGGTTCGTGCCCCGACCCCCGAGATCGGTGCCCGCTCCGCTACGAATCGAGACGAAGGCAGGTCTGTCATGACGATGTCACCGAACGGATCGACCGAGCGGCTCGCGAGCAGTGTCCTCGTCGGGTACGGCGATCCCGGCGATAACAGGCCGTCCGCTCGCGACCGCCGAGCGGCGCGAGGCACTGATCAGCATCGCCGATGCCGGGCTGGACCACGTGATGTTCGGCGACCACGTCAGCTTCTACGGAGGCTTCGGCATGGACGGCCTGATCCATGCCGCCGCGTCACTTGGATGCCGCCCCGACCTCAGCGTCTACGTCGGCGCGTACCAGCTGCCGCTGCGCCACCCGGTTACCGTGGCCCGCCAACTCAGCGACCTCGCCGAACTGGCGCCGGGCAAGCTCACCCTCGGTGTCGGCATCGGCGGTGAGGACCGGCACGAGGTCGCCGTCTGCGGCGTCGACGCGGCTACCCGAGGCAAGCGGATGGACGAGTCACTCACGGTTTTGCGCAACCTGATCGCTGGCGACCAAGTGACCCTGCACGGCGCCCACATCATCGTCGACGACGCACTCGTCCGCCCCACCCCGACCAAGCCCGTCCCGCTGATCGTCGGAGGCAGATCGCAAGCAGCACTCGACCGCGCCGCGCGCCTCGGCGACGGTTGGCTCGGAATCTGGATCTCACCCACCCGATTCGCAGCAGCAACCGCCGCGATCGCCGCCCTGGCAACGCAAGTCGGTCGCGAGACCGCGGCGCTCTCGCATGGGCTCAACGTCTGGTGCGGGCTGGCCTCGAACCGCAACCGTGCGAGGGAGGCCGTCGCCCACGCCATGCAGGCCATCTACCGGCTGCCATACGAGAAGTTCGAGCGGTACTCGCCATTCGGCTCCGCTGCCGAGGTCGCCGATTTCCTCGGCCCCTATGTCGAGGCAGGCTGCACGACCTTCAACCTCATCCCGTGCGGTGACGACGTCGACACGGTGATCACAATGGCCACCGAGATCCAACAACAGCTCGCCGGTGCTCGTCACGGCGACCATGTGCTACTTCGGGAATGAGCGCCCCTGGTGCGGCCTGAGGTTGGCGCAACCTCACGCGGCGCCGCTGTACGCTCACGCTTCGCTGGGCCGGATGACCCCTGATTCTAGGCAAAAACGACGGCTTGCACGCGGTCGCGCAACCCCAGTTTGGCGAGCACGTGTGCGACATGCGTTTTGCCGTTGCCTCGCTGACGAAAAATACCCGAGCGAGCTCAGCGTTCGATAGGCCACGCGCCATGAGAACGAGGACCTCCCGCTCGCGCGCGGTCAGGTGCTCCAGTTCTCGGGGAGCGGGCCGGGCGGCTGTACCGGGTGGACGGCGCACATACTCCTCGATCAGGCGCCGAGTCACCGAGGGCGCAAGTAGCGCTTCACCTGATATGACCGCGTGAATCCCGGCCACGAGTTGTTCTGGCGGAACGTCCTTCAGCAGGAAGCCACTTGCGCCGGCGCGCAGCGACTCGCAGACGTACTCGTCCATGTCGAACGTCGTCAGCATCAAGACTTTGGCACTGTAATCACTGTTGACGAGCCGACGGGTTGCCTCGATTCCGTCCATGTCAGGCATGCGCACGTCCATCAACATGATGTCCGGGCGTAGTCGCTGCGCGGCCGCCACCGCTTCGAGACCATCAACTGCCTCGCGACGACGTCGAGGTCCGCTTCTGCCTCGAGAATCAGCCGGAAGCCGGCGCGCACGAGCGCTTGATCGTCGGCAATGAGCACGCCGAGGCTCATTGGCTAACCTCGGCAGGCCAGCCCACGTGCGCCTCGGTCATGTTTGCACCGGGAGGCGTGCTCGCAACCGGAAGCCGCCTTCCGCACGAGGCCCGACGTCCAGGTCTCCCCTATAGATCGAAACCCGTTCGCGCATTCCTAGCAGACCGTGTCCACCGCTGCTGGTGCGACCGTTTACACCGCGACCGTCGTCGACGACCTCGACCTCGACATGCCCGGTTGCGTACCGCACACGTACCTCTGCATGCTCAGCCGACGCGTGCTTGATCGCGTTCGTCAGCCCCTCTTGCACCAGCCGATATGCAGTGAGGTCGATGCCTGCCGGCAGGCGGACCGGCTGGCCCTCGATCTGCAAGTCAACCTGGAGCCGGTCTCTTGCGCGTGCGCGACCAGCGTTCGCACTTCGGCCAGGCCCGGTTGCGGCGCCAGCGCCGGCGCCGGCGCCTCGTGATCATCACTACACAACACGCCGACCAGGCGACGCATCTCGGCAAGCGCCTCCCGACCGGTCTGCTCCACGGTGCGCAAGGCGTGGCGCTCCTTCTCCTGCTCGGGAGTCAGAAGTCGACGAACCGCAGACGTCTGAACGGTCATGACGCTGACGCTGTGCGCGACCACGTCGTGCAGCTCGCGTGCGATGCGCGCACGCTCCTCGGCGATTGCTCGCCGTGCGTCTTGTTCACGCGTCTGTTCGAACCACATCGCGCGTTGCTCGGCCGCCTCCGCGTACGCTGCCCGCGCTCGACTTGAGCAGCTCAGCTATCAGACTGCCAGTCTCGCGTCCGAGTCTCATCGCGGTCGCCGTCCTGACCTGCCTGCTTGCCCTTGCCTCCGCCTACCCTGACGACCCATGGATGGAGCGACGCGGCGCGGGATCTCTCTAACGCGATTGGCTATCTGCCCAAGCCGCTGAAGATTCTCATCGGCGGATCGCAGTTGGCCCATCTGCTCAACCCGGGTCAGTGACGCCACTAGCTGCGGCGCGAGGCGCGGTCCATCCACGACGGCTTTCGGGGGCGGCGCTGCTGGCCTGGTCCATCGCGCACGACGGCCTCATCACCGTCGGTATGACGCGAGAGCACGTATATCTGGTGACCGCTGGAAATCAACCTATATAAGGGAAATCCGGATGGGCGATAGGCGACGAGGTACTCGCCGTGACAGGGGACGACCGCGTCTCCCATCGACAACCTAGTCGCGCGCGGCAGAGTCACCAGCGGGCACGATCAGCACCGGACACGGTGGATGCGCCGCGAAGGCGTAGTTTACCGAGCCAAGGATCGACTGCGGTCCGTGGAAACGCCGCTCGCCGAGCACCAGCATCGGCGCACCTGTCGCGGCAGCGCGCAGCTCCTTCACTGTGTCGCCCTCGATCACCTGGACCGCGATATCCACAGGCGGCTCGCCAGCAGCCTGACGCGCTGCCTCCAGCTGCCGAGCTTCGTCGGCGAGACGCTTCTCGACGTACTGGCCCGGGTTCGCTCCAGCCGGTCAGGCCAGCGGAACCCCCCACGTGGAACGGCATGCCAGACATGAATGGCTAGCACGCCAACTCCGCGCACGGCTGCTTCGCTCGCTGCGACGCGCAGCGCCTCAAGCGATTCAGGTGAGTCATCGACGCCGACAACAACATCGGACGAGCTCGTCATGGGTGAACCCTATCGAGAAGATGCGGAACCTCCGGGGCACAGCTACCGCCGCTCGTCGCCGATAGTGCTCGCATCGAGCACGACGGCCGTTCCGGTCATTTTGGGATTTCTTCTTTCGGTCGGACCGGCAGGTATCTGGCGGACGCTCTTGGATCGCTGCTGGGTGTGCTTCGGCTGGTGGTTGACGATGACGGCGGTGTCGCCGCCGGCGGCGGGCACGACCAGGACTATGGCCAAGACGAGCCAGCGGGCCGCCTCCGCTGGCCGGACGGTGGCATCGATGTGAAGGAGAACCGCGATGACGAGTCCGGTGGTGTTTGTCGTCGACGACGATACGGGCAGCCTCGCGGCGCTTGATGGCACGTTGCGCCGCCGGTACGAGCGCGATCCGACGGTGGCTGACCGCCACAGTCGACCTGACCCAGGCCCACCCGGAGAATCGCCAGGGCCATCCAGCCGACGTTCGGGTTACCGAGCCGTCATTCCGGACCGACGGTCGGCCTCGACGATGCGCCGAGTTGCGCGGGTCGGTCCTGGGCCTCTGCCCTGAGCTGCCGAGCGAGTCGGCGGGCCTGACGGAGCGGCGTCGGTGTACGCATGCGCCCGGTGCAGGCGAGGACGACGGTAACCGCGGTGTGTGGGTCAGTGCGCCAACCGGCGTGCACGGCCACGGGCCGCCGACCGGCGCGGGTGCGGACCCAGTAGCCGACAATCTGACCGTCAAGGATCAGCGGTGAACGAGCTCCTCGGATGTCGGAGGGCCAGTCACCGGCCGCAAGAAGCGGTCGGTGGGTGACGCCGACGCTCGGCAGATCGAGAACGGCGCCGAGGTGCATCGCAAGTCCGGCACCGCGTGGATGGTCACGACCCGTCGCGTCGATGACCAGGACGTCAGCATGATGCGCCAGGCTGGTCACCGCGGTGGAGAGCAGGGCTCCGGTCCGCAATGCCAGAAGACCCGGCAGGTAGGTCGCGCCGGCCATGCCATGCACGGTCGCCTGCCCAACCACCATCCGTCCGCGCATGACCACTGCCGCTGCCCACGCTGGATCTCCTGCGGCGCCCGGGCCGGCGTGTCCCAGCTCGAAACACACCCATGCCGACGCCACATTCAGCGGCATGTCAAGAGCTGGCCGCCAGCGTGCCGGGTATGCGATCCCAATGGCGTGCTGAACGTCGATCAACGCATCCGCCGTTGCCGGCCAGGCCGACACCTGCACATCATCTCACGATCATCAGCGCTCCATCCGTTTAAGCATCTGCCCGCCCAAGCCAGCCCTGAGACCGGCTGACCGAGCACGCGCTGTGACACCTGCAGGCCCGGCGCTTCACGGCTGTTCGGCCAGCAGGGCGGCAAACCGGTCGAGATAGAGCGGCCAGCCCTCGTCGCCGCCGAGACCATTGCTTAGACCTTCCCAGCCCTCGCCGTGTCGCTCGAGGTTGCGGTGCTCGAGGTCCACCCTGGTTCGATTGGGTGCTTCGGCGATGAACTGCACCTCGACCTCGCTCGTCTTGGCCAAGTCCGTTTCGACCTGCCAGTGCGGGCTGATGTCCCAGCTGAGCACGACGCGGTGGGGTGGCTCGTAGGCGAGCACCCTCGCGAAGTGGCACTCGCTGCCGTCGACGCCGCGGTCGTAGAGATGGCCGCCAACGCGCGCCTCGAACACCGTCTCGGCGATCTCGACCGCGAGCAGATTGTGCTCGTGCGGCTTGAAGCGCCCGAAATCCTCTGTGAAGACGCGGAACGCGCGCTCGATTGGCGCGTCGACGACGACTGAGACGCGGACGCGGGTACCTGCTATCGGTGTGCTCATCTGTCCTCCTCAACTGGTTGCTCAACAGCGGTCTTGTAGGCCATGAGCGCCTTGTTCCAGAAGCGCTCCAGGTCGGCGCGCAGGGCTCCCAGCCCCGACGTATCGAGTTGGTAGATGCGGTGCTTGCCTGCCCGCCGGTCGACGACAAGCCCCGCGTCCTTGAGCACCTTGAGGTGTTGCGAGACCGCCGGGCGGCTGACCGGGAGCCCGTCCGCCAGCTCACTGACAGCCTGCGAGCGTTCGGCGAGACGCTCGAAGATCGCTCGCCTGGTCGGATCGCCGAGCGCCGTCCACCCGCTGATCGAGTAAGTCTGCACTAACGCGTAAGTTAGCACTTACGCGACATGGCGGTCAAGCACTGCGCAAACCTGCGATGGCAGACTCTGACACTGCCGCCGTGCCAGGTGATGTTTATCCAGGAATCCGTCCTGATCCCGGTGTTCCCGCCGCGGCCGCAAGGTGGAGCGCCGCGGACCGCGGCGCCGCACGCCGGCCGAGCCGCGCGCAGGACAAGGCGTGCGACATTGCGGCTAGCGCAGTGATCGGAACGAGACCCGCATCTCAGCGACGAACAGGTCCGGCTGTTCCCATGCCGCGAAGTGGCCGCCTCGGTCGAGCCTGTTGTAGTGGATGAGATTGTCGGGATATGCGCGCTCGGCCCAGCTTCGCGGTGCCTGGTACAGCTCGTCAGGGAAGACGCTTATGGCGAACGGAATGGTGATGTTTCTGGCGTCGAAGAAGTCTGCCTTGATCTCCCAATACAGACGGGCCGCGGAAACCCCGGTGTTCGTCAACCAGTAGAGCGTGATGTTGTCGAGGATGTCGTCTCGCGTTAGATCGCCCGGCAGGCGTCCCTCGAGGATCTGCCCGATAAGCCCGGGCTGGCCGGTGCCGTCGCCGTGGTCAATCATGAACGCCGCCAGATCGATGGGTGAGTCCGCGAGTCCGTACAACGTCTGCGGGCGCGTCGACATGATCTGCGCGTAGGCGACGTGCTTCCCGTAGAAGTTGCGCAACTGCTCGTACGCGCTTCGCTCTTCGTCGGACAGACCCGATGGGGGCGGGTCGCCGGTCTCTCGAACCCCTTGACGAGCTCGGCTGGCGCGGTGCCGGGCATGTTGGAGTGAATGCCGAGCAATTCCGGAGCCGCCTGGGCACCCATCATTTGCGTTACAGCCGCACCCCAGTCGCCGCCCTGTGCCACGAATTGGGTGTAGCCGAGACGCTTCATCAGCATCACCCAGGCCCGTGCGATGCGGCTGGGATCCCACCCGGTCGTGGTCGGCTTGGCCGAGAACCCGTGGCCCGGCAGCGAGGGGATCACCAAATGGAACGCGTCGTCCTCGCTCGCGCCGTGCGCCGTGGGATTGGTGAGCGGCTCGATGATCTTCAGTTGCTCAAGGATCGAGCCAGGCCACCCGTGGGTCACGATCATCGGCAGCGCGTCCTCGTGCTGGGAGCGGACGTGAATGAAGTGAATATCGAGTCCATCGATCTGCGTGACGAACTGCGGCTGGGCGTTCAGCTTCGCCTCGCACTTGCTCCAGTCGTAGTCGGTTCTCCAGCGGGCTGCGAGCTCCTGCATCAACGCGAGTGGCACGCCTTGCGAGTCGTCGGTAACCGTCTCGCGCTCGGGCCACCTAGTCGCGTTTACGCGCCTGCGCAGCTCGGTGAGGTCCGCCTCCGGAAAACCGACCTGAAACGGGCGGACCGTGCTGTCCTCGGCAGGCATCTTCGTCTCCTAACGTTTGCGATTCCACGGGGCTGGGGTCAATGCCCCGTAGGCGGGATGCACGTCCGCGAAGGAACTCGGATGGCCACTGGCGGCGTGGTCTTATCGGTCAATAGGTCGAGGTCCATGACAGCTTCCAGGTAAGCCTGCAGAGCCTTGCCCGACCGTCGCATGCGGCCCTCCCCCTCGGCTGCCGGAGCTATAGCTGAATTGAATCAGGCGAGCCGAGTCAGCAGCACGATGGCGGCCCGTCCCCGCCGGTATCGCGATAGTCGATCGTCCCGGCCGATGGTCTGACTTCGGTCATGCGGTCGTCTCGGAGACGCGGGGTCCCTGGGTGTCATGCACGAGACCGCTCTCGGTCACGGTGCTGCGAAGCGCGTATGGCGGCGAGTCGAGCAGGTGCCCGCCCCGTTGTCCCCTGGGTAGTGCCAGGCCACGCACTCGGTAGCGCCGCTGGCGAATCGCACCTTCTTCCGCTTGATCGTGTTCATGGTCCTTTCGTAGTTCACGGGTTCTTCGACTGGTCCTGGTGGTCGGGCTCGATGCGACGAACGCTCACCAGGCACAGCCCCAGATCTCGGATACGAGTGAGTAGTCCGAACAGTGCGGATTGGTCGGGCAGGTCGGCACTGATCGCGCTGCGACCGTCGTCTCCGCTGACATGTGCCTCGGGAAACCAGGCCTGGTCGATCAGTCCGTAAACCCCGATTTCGTAGCGAGCCGCGGATCCGCAGTCAGCCATGCGCCCTTGCTCCTTGTCCGTGTCAGCGTGCTCCTAGGACGCTACGGACCGTGCTGCACCAGAGGCGTCACCCGAAGGTGCACTGTCAGGTGGAAGGTTCCGCGCCGCCGTAGTGTCAAGCACGATGAGCTCGGGCTGGACCAGGCGACTGCGGAGTGGTGATGCGCGAGCGATCTGACGCGATTGGCTCGGATGCTCCCGCGTCTGCGCCGGACGCACTGCTAGCGACGAAGCTGCACCTTCCGCACCCCCGCTCCGAGTTCGTTTCGCGCCCGCGTCTGCTAAGCGTCCTGGACGAATCGCCGCTGCCGGGCATCGTGCTGATCTGCGCGCCGGCCGGATTCGGCAAGACCGCGCTGCTCGGAGAATGGGTGAGGCACGGTGACCGGCCTGTGGCATGGCTTTCGTTGGACGCCGGCGACAGTGATCCGGCCCGGTTCTGGCGCCACGTCGTCGTCGCGCTGGATCAGGGCCGTCCCGGAATCGCCGCGCGCCTTGGCAGTCTGCTCGGACCGCCGGCCCCGCCTTCCTTCGACGGCCTAGTGACCGCGCTGATCAACGAGTTCGCGGCCGGTCCCGACAGCGAACCGGTCCGGCTTGTGCTCGACGACTATCACTTGATCGAGTCCGGCCGGGTGCACGCGTCTTTGACGTTCCTTCTCGAGCATTTGCCGCCAGGACTCCAGTTGGTGCTCGCCAGCCGGGCGGATCCGCCGCTCGGACTCGCTCGGCTGCGGGTCTTGGGGCAGCTCACCGAACTGCGCGCGGCGGATCTGCGCTGTACGACTGAGGAGGCCAGCGCACTGCTGCACGCAACGGCACGGCGTGATCTGCCCCCGTCCGCGGTGGCCGCCTTGGATGCCCGCACCGATGGCTGGCCAGCCGGCCTGCAGCTCGCGGCCCTGTCCTTACAAGGCCAGGGCGACGCCGCCGCCTTCGTGGCGACGTTCGGCGGCAGCCATCGTTACGTGCTCGACTACCTGACCGAGGAGGTCCTTGATCGCCAGAGCGACCTGATACGTCACTTCCTGCTGCAGACATCGATCCTGGACCGACTCAGCGGGACGCTGTGCGACGCCGTGACCGGACGCAGCGACGGCCAGGCGATGCTCGAAGCCGCGGAGACGGCTGGGTTGTTTCTCGTGCCGCTGGACGAACAGCGCACATGGTGGCGCTACCACCCGCTCTTCGCCGACCTGCTTCGCGCCCGGCTGCAGCAGGAGCAGCCCGGGCAGGTCGCGGACCTGCACCTGGCCGCCGCGCGCTGGCACGAGGAGCACGGTGTCGTCGACGACGCGGTGCGGCACGCGATGGCGGGGGGCGAGCCGGCCCGCGCGGCCCGGTTGATCGAAGAGCAGTTCGACGCGCTGTTCTACCAGCGTGGCGAGGGTGCGACCGTAGAGCGCTGGGTGTCCGCCCTTCCCGCCGATCTGGTGCGGTCGCGTCCGAGATTGATGCTGGCGCAGGCGGCTTTGGCCGATGCAGCAGGTCGAGTCGACGAAGTCGAGGAAATGCTCGTCGCCGCCGAGGCCGCCGACGGGGACGGTGCGGACCAGACGTACCAGCCGTCTTCGGGTCGGGCAAGCAGCATGCTGGTCAACGTCCCGGCGACGCTCGCCATCTTCCGCGCCTACCTCGCCGAGCTCAGCGGGGACGCCACGACCGCTGCCGCATCCGCAGCACGGGCTCGGGTCGAGGTCCGAGACGGCGAATGGATGCTGAAGGCTATTGCGGAAGGACATGCGGCAGCGGCTGACTGGCTCGGCGGCCGACTGGCCGAGGCCGAGCAAGGGCTCGTGGCGAGCATCGGCCGGTGGCGTGAAGCGGGCAACCGCAACCTCGCCGGCTGGGGCAGCTTCTACCTCGGCCAGGTACAGCGGGCTCAGGGTCGCCTCGACGCCGCCTCCGCGACCTACCGGCAGACCCTCGAGATCACCATGACGAAGGGCGGCACGCATACACCGGGAGCGGGCATCGCCTACGTCGGCTTGGCCGAGCTGGCCTACCAGCGAAATCAGCTAGACACCGCGGCTGAGTACCTCGCCACGGGTATCCCGCTGTGCAGACTGTTCACCTTCACGCCGCCTCTTGCCACCGCCCTCGTGACCCTGGCCTGGACCCGCCAGGCCACCGGCGACAAAGGCGGCGCGCGGGAGGCAATCGAGGAGGCGGCCCGAATCGCTCCGACAGCGGGGAGGCCCGGCCCGCTCAATCCGGTCGGGGCGCAACATGCTCGGCTGCTCCTCGCTCAGGGCGACATCGATGCAGGCCGACGCTGGACCGCCGAGCGTGGCCTCGACCCATCCGGCGAGCTCGAGTATGCGGAAGAGCTGGCCTATCTTGTGCTCGCCCGAGTGATGCTCGCGGAGGACCGGGCCGAGCAGACGCTCGCGCTACTGAACCGCATGCACGCGCTGGCGGTCGCTCAAGGCCGAGTCGGCAGCGTGATCGAGCTGCTAGCGCTGCAGTCGCTCGCGCTCGCGGCCGGCGGTGATGACGCCGCAGCGCTGAACTCGCTCGCCGACGCGCTCGCTCAGGCGAGCGCGGAAGGATACGTCCGCGTGTTCACGGACGAGGGCACACAAATGCGGTCGCTGCTGGGCCGTCTGCTGTCATCACAGCGCTCGGGGGAAGCTGTCTTGCGGGCCGTGCCGCTGGGCTACTTAGCGCGGCTGATGCGGGCATTCGACAACGCGCCGGCAACGTCTGGCGACGCGCGCGCCTCGGCCGTTCCGGGACTGGTCGAAGCGCTGACCCGCCGCGAGGTCGAGGTACTCCAGGAGATGGCGGAGGGCAAGTCGAACCGGCGGATCGCCGACGATCTCGTCGTCACGCTGGACACCGTCAAGAAGCACGTGAGCCACGTCCTGGACAAGCTCGGCGCAGCGAACCGCACCGAAGCAGTCGTGCGTGGCCGCGAACTTGGGCTGATCAGCTAGGACACCGCTCCAGCACGTTCGTGCCGGACATCGCCCGACGGCCCATAGAAATTCCACCCGTGGACTACACCTTCGGCTGACGCCTCGGCACTGCCGCGACTCCTAACGTCGCTGGCTGACACATCTTGATTCAGTCCCGATTCGTCCGACGGAGTTGTCATCCCATGACCGAAGTGAGTACTCGACAATCCTTTCTCGCTACTCGGCGCGGCAAGCTGACCTTGTTGCTGCTGTGCGCGATCGCGTTCCTCGATTTCGTCGACGCGTCGATCGTTAACATCGCACTCCCCGACATCCGACACGACCTGAACTTCTCGATTCAAGACCTGCAATGGGTGCTCAGCGGCTACCTGCTCACCTACGGCGGTTTCATGCTGCTCGGTGGGCGTCTCGGCGACCTACTCGGCCGTCGCCGCATCCTGGTCACCGGCACTGCGGTGTTCGCCACGTCGTCGCTGGTCGGCGGATTCGCCGGGAGCGCCGGGGTGCTCGTCGGCGCCCGTCTCGCGCAGGGCCTCGGCGCGGCGATGATGCTCCCGGCCGCGCTGTCCCTGCTCACCACAAACTTCAAGGAAGGCAAGGAGCGCAACACCGCACTCGGGGTATGGGGCGGGGTCGCCGGTCTCGCCTCCGCCGCGGGCGTCTTCCTTGGCGGCGTGTTGACCGAAGGACCCGGCTGGCGCTGGGTGCTGTTCGTCAATCCCCCGATCGCGGCAGTTCTGCTCGTCGCGATCTTTGTGTTGATCCCTGGTGAGCGGCGCCGCGCCGCGCTGGCGAACTTCGACATCCCCGGCAGCCTGCTGGTGACCGGCGGCATGCTCCTACTCGTCTACGCGCTCGTGAAGGCCCCGGACCAAGGGTGGGCGTCCGCGCGCACTCTCGGTGAACTCATCGGTGCCGGCCTGCTGCTTGCCGCGTTCGTCGCCAACGAACAACGCAGCCGCAACCCTCTCATTCCGCTGTCGATCTTCCGGGTCCGCGGCCTCGCCGCCGCCGACGTCACCTTGCTCGTCGGTGCGGCCGGCCTCATCTCGATGTTCTTCTTCCTGACCTTGTATATGCAGAACGTGCTCGGCTTCTCCCCGCTCAAGACCGGCGCCGCCTACCTTCCGTTCACCGCAGGTGTGGCTGTGTCCGCGGGCATTTCCTCGCAATTACTGCTGAAGATTGGCACCCGGCCACTGATCGTCGTGGGCAACCTGATCAGTGCCGGCGGCCTGTTCTGGCTATCCCACATCCCAGCTGACGGCACCTACTTCGGCGACATGTTCGGCGGCATGATGATCATCTCCGTCGGCCTCGGCGCCATGTTCGTCGCGGTCACCACGGCAGCCAACGCTGGCGTGTCCGCGGACAAAGCCGGGCTAGCCGCAGCGCTGATGAACGCCTCACAACAGGTCGGCGGCGCACTCGGGCTCGCGATCTTCTCGGCCATCGCCACGGCCCGCACCAGGCACCTGTTCGAGACACACGTAGCACCGGCACAAGCCCTCACCTCGGGATTCCACCTGGCGCTGCTCGCCGAGTGCTTCTTCGTACTCGCTACCGCACTCATCGCGCTGCGCACGAACAACAGCCGCGGCGAGCAAGACTCCACCGTTGAGGGCGGCCCGGTGGCCGGCGAGGCCGGCCCCGTGCTCGAACCGGCGGCGGCCCTACGGTAACCACGCCACGCCGCAATCGGACCGGATCACGAACGGAAGTGCGGGGACGTGCGATGCGCACGATCTTTGTGATCACGCCCAGCGGCGTAGCTTCGCACCGCGGCGGGCGAGCGGTTCGAGAGCAGGCTTGCCGCGGCGGCTGGAGCGTTCGCCAGCAATGCCCGCAACCCGAACGTGCGCCGGGCCCAGTTGGCCTTCCTCAGAGCGTGTACGGCCGAGTGGGCGTTCACCGTCGCGCTGGGGATCGTGGCCTATCGGGCCGGCGGCGCGACGGCGGTCGGGCTGGTCGGCCTGCTGCGGATGGTGCTCTCGGTGGTGGTCGCGCCGCTGGCCTCGCCCGTTGCCGACAGGGGACGCCGGGAAATCCGTCGACGCGATGCTCGACCGCTACAGGCCGCGTGATCGGCCTGAACCTCCCGCGTCAACCGGAGGGTTTCCCATGGCTCCGGAGGCGTGAGGCGTGGGCGACCGCTTCACGTCATCGAGTCGGACCCGCTTCTGAGCTCCGCGGTGTGCGCCTAATCCGTTCGAGCTTTGCGGCGGTCTGGGTATCCTGGTCGCGTGAGCTTCTGCGTTGGCGACAGCTGGTGGCTGTCCTGACGGACGGCCTTCCCTCATGCCCTGACTTGACGCCGCCCGTCCGGGCGGCGTCGCCATCTTTGAGGCCTACGATCCATCTGCGCGCTGGCGGCAACCTCGCGCCGCCGCACCGATCGAGAGAGTTTCTGGCCGCTAGGCCCAGAGATCGTCGAGTGTCGGGAGGGTGAGCCGGGGTGCGGTCGGGACTGGCCGCGCGCACGGCGCGGGTGGGGCGGTTTCGGTGACGTCGAGCGTGGTGAGCACGGCGTCGGTCAGGAATCTGCTGGCAGGCGCCAAGCTGTGCCGGTCGCCGCTGGTGTGGCGCTGGAGGGGCATGCGCAGCGGGATGTAAAGGGTGAGCTGGTCGCGGGCGCGGGTAAGCGCGACGTAGAAGAGTCGCTGTTCTTCGGCGAGTCCGGTGTCGGTGCCGAGCGCCATATCGGAAGGGAATGCGCCGTCGATCAGGCCGATAACGTGGACGATGTCCCATTCGAGGCCCTTGGCGGAGTGCACGGTGGACAGGGTGAGGTAGTCCTCGTCAAGATGCGGAGGGCCGGCGAGGTCGCCAGTGGAGGCCGGCGGGTCGAGAGTGAGCCCGGCAACGTACTCGGCCAGGCTCGGCGCGGTGCCGGCCGCTGCGGCGAGCCGGTTGAGGTCCTCGAGCCGGATGCGGTGGTCCGGGTAGCGGCGCGTCAGCAATGGCTGCAGCATCGCGACTATCGCCGCGACGCGATCGGCCGTCGTACGGTGACCGCGGGCCTCGGCGAGCGCAGTGAGGGTAGCGGTCAGCTTGACGCGCGCGGTCGCCGGGGCGGCCGCGATCGCTTCGGCGTACTGATCTCGGTCTCGGGTATCGGCCGGCTGCAGCAAGGTCAAGAGGTTGCGGGCTCGGGCGGGGCCGATGCCGTCGTGCAGACGCAGCAGGCGGTACCAGGCGATCTGGTCGGCGCGGTTGGCGAGGAGCCGCAGGCCGGCCAGGAAATCTTTGACGTGCGCGGCTTCGAGGAATCGGAGGCCGCCGAACTTGCGGAACGGGATGTGGCGCGCGGTCAGCTCGATCTCCAGCAAGTCGCTGTGGTGGGCGGCGCGCATGAGAACGGCCTGGTCACGGAGCCGCTTGCCGCCCTCGACGTTCGTCAGGATCTCATCGGCGACCAAGCGGGCTTCGGTCGGCGCGTCGTAGCACCGGAGCAGCCGGGGTTTGGGTCCGTCCTGCCAGTCGGAATGCAGCCGTAGCTGCAGCTCATCGACTGTGGCTGGCCGAACCGTGTTGGCGAGGTCGAGCAGGGGCTGCCGGGAGCGGAAATTGCGTTGCAGCCGCACGATCGTCACGCCCGGCAGGGTGCTGGCCAAGTCGGTCAGGTGGGCCGGGTCGGCGCCCCGGAAGCTATAGATAGCCTGTGCATCGTCGCCGACCACGGTCAGCCCGATCCCGTCCGGGCACAGCAGCCGGACGATGTCGACCTGGACCTGGTTGACGTCTTGATACTCGTCAACCAGCACGTGATCCCAGTGGCCGGCAATCGTCGGGCCGAGGGTGGGATCGGTGAGCAGCGATCGCCACGCAAGCAGCAAGTCGTCGAAGTCGAGCAGCGACACGGCGCGTTTGCGGGCCATGTAGCCACGGAACAGGTCGAGGATCTTGCCGGTGTGCCGGTCGCACCATGGGAACTCGGCGGCGATCACAGCGCGGGCCGGGCGGCCGGTGTTGATCGCCCGGGAGTAGGCGTCGACGAGGGTGTCCGCGCGCGGGAAACGCTCCGCTGGCCCGGCCAATCCGTGCTCGTGCCGCAGGAGATCCATCAGGTCCGCGGCGTCGCCCTGATCGAGCACCGTGAACTGCGGCGGCAGGCCCAAAGCGTCGGCGTGCTGGGTGATCAGCCGGTGCGCCACCGCGTGGAAGGTGCCGCCCCACAACCGTCCGGTCGCACGGCGGTCGCCGCACAAGGCCCCGGCGCGGCCCAGCATGTCCGCGGCGGCTCGGCGGGTGAACGTCAGCAGCAGCACCCGCGCTGGGTCGGCACCGTGGGCCAGCAGCTGCGCCACCCGCGCGGTCAACGTCCGGGTCTTGCCGGTTCCGGCACCGGCCACGATCACCAGCGGCCCACCGGTGTGCGCGGCGGCCGCTAGCTGCGCATCGTCGAGTCCCGCATCCCACTCCGGCTCGAACATGAGTGCGAGCCTAGGCCCAGCCGGGAGCAGACTCCCGACCGGCACGCCGAGAACCCACGCGAGCGACGCGCGCCGACCTACCGATCGATCTGCGGGAGGGCGCGATAAATCGGTTCCCCCATATCGGGTGATGCGCTGTCCTCGCGGGCTTTGCGGAGCCGTTATTGCTGGAGTTTGGGTGTAGGTCAGGCGGTGAGCAGGGTCTTGATAGCGCGGCGTTGATCCATGGCCCGGTAGCCCTCGGCGGCGTCCTCGAGCGGCAGTTGCTGGTCGAACACGCGTCCGGGCTGGATCTCGCCGCGCGTGATGCGGTCCATTAGGTCGGGCAGGAAGCGGCGCACCGGTGCGGGTCCGCCGTGCAGGTGGACGTGGGAGAAGAACATCTCCGCACTACGCCCACGACATCAACCCCATCGAGATGGTTTGGGGCAACGTCAAACAGGTCGAACTAGCCAACCTCTGCCCAGACACCATCGACCAAGCCCACGCCGCCGCCGAAGCCGGACTCAACCGCGTCGGCACCAGCTACGACCTGTGCTTCGCCTTCCTCACCCACACCGGCCTCTCGCTATGACCACTAGTCACTCAATTACCGAAAGATCTTTAATAGCCAATACGCAGCGTGAACGAGCCATCCACGACCAGATTCTGTCCATTGACCCACGAGGCCCGAGGGCTGGCGGAGAACGCCACCACGTTCGCGACCTCGTCGGCCCGACCGAACCGACCCGACGGATGTCGCGCCTTGTTGGCTTCGTAGTATTCCGGCTCCTTCTGCCGGATGCGGTCCCACGATCCCCCGTCGATGTAGATCGGCCCGGGAGAGACAGCATTCGCCCGAATACCGTCCGAGCGTAGTTCTTTGGCGAGCTGGCTGATGTAGTTGACCAGCGCCGCCTTCATCGGTCCGTAGCTCGGCCCACCGCCGGGGTAGTAATGGTTCTCGAGTGCGGTAATGGTGCCGATCTGCACGATGCTGCCGCTGTCACTTCGTCGCAGGAACGGAACTGCTGCGTCCACCAACGTCACCGCGGACATCACGTCGACTTCGAAGTTGAGGCGACAGCCTTCCACCGTGTGTGGGATGCCTGCGAGCGCACTCGCATTCGACACCACCACGTCCACCCCGCCGAGCCGTTCCGCCTTTCACCGACCCACTTGGCTACGGCAGCGTGATCGCTGACGTCGACTGCTGCCCATAGCACGTCGCCGTTGGGTCCGATCTCACGCGCCGTCCGCTCGACGCCCTCAGGATTGCGCGCGCAGATCGCAACCTGCATGCCCTCTGCAACCAGGCGCTCAGTGACCGCGCGGCCGATTCCGGGCCCGACTCAGCGGTGGAAGGTGCCGGCGATGCATGCAATGTGCACTGGGTGACGTGCTCCGCGAGCGGGTACGCGTTGTTACTGGGGGCGTTGTCGTATGTGTGGGCGATGATGTAGCCATGACGAGTCCCGTTGGACAGCTGGCAGCGTTTGCCTACCTGAGCCGCCGCGGTCTGGGCCGCGGCACCGGTCCTGCACCTCAGATGTCCCGCCCGGATGGCCGGTGCGGGGCGCCTCTGTGTACCGATGCCTGCTCTAGCGCTGCTTCTCGTTACCGTAGGCGGCGCTGATCGCTGCCTTGCGGATCGGGCAGCTGCCGGCACGCTGTCACGTCTCGGTGGCCGGCACGTAGCGGGACAGCGGCCAGCGACTAGTTCGACGCGACCCCTGCAATCACGGAGATTGTGAGGGCAGGCGATACTGGGATTGGATCAGTGCTTGCCGTGTGAATACGTTTCGGGCCGCGTTCCCCGCGCACTATTCGCCGAGCCCGCCCGCCGGGTGGTGTCGCACTACTCCGACCCGGGGCGATGTTGTCCTCGATATCGCAGAGGCTAGGCCAGGCCCACTCGGCACCCGAATGAGCCCGACGGCCTCATTCGGGTGGCGACGTCATGTCTTGTTGTCGTAGATTTCGGCGGCGGTGTCGATGGTCAGCCCGGAGCCGAAGTGCGGCCCGCCGCCGACGTTGTAGACGCCGGCGATTCGTTTCGGGTAGCCCGGATTGTTGCCCGCGTTCTGGTCGATGAACGCCCGGCCGAGCAAGATCACGTGGTTGGTGGCGGAGTGACGGACGTACGGCCCACCCTCCGGCAATGGTCCGTCATAGCCCGGAGGGAGCAGCAGATAGGTGCCGCCCTGGCCGCGGTCCGCGCCGGGCAGGCCGAAGTCGGTGATCCAGCCGAACCACATGTCATCGACAAGGCCCAAGGTGTCCGAGGGGGTTTCCAGGACCAGCGGACCGTCGGACAGGTCGACGAAGGCAAGGAAGTAGACCGTGTCGGCGTTCGCGGTCAGGAACAGCGATCTGGAGTCCATCAACTCCGAGAAGATCAACACATCGCCGTCCATGATCCCGGCGTCCAGGAACCGCTGCCGGATGGCGTATGTCGACACCCCCTGGATCGAGTTCATGAACGCCTCGACGCCGTGCAGGTAGTCCAGATGGTCGCGCAGCTTCGTCGCGGTCTCACCCGTCGGATACCCGTCGGTGAAGTTCAGGACCCGATCCCGGTCTCCGTCCTCGACGCGGTCGTGATCTGTGACGGGACGGTCGTCCTGTTTAGGTCATCGGTAGCCGTCATCGTGGTCTCCTCCACCTCCCGATTGACGAAAGCGTAGGGATCCCGGGTGGCGGCGGTCTTCACCCATACTGTGTGAAACTGCGGCGAAGGCCTATGGTTCGCTGTGCCCGGCCTCCGGGATCCTCGATTGCGTCGGTCGAAGCCGGCACCCCTCGCGCGGGTATGCCGTCGTCGCCGGTGTCGACGGGATTGACGATTCACCTGATCTGTGTGATGCGGGGCAGCGTCGGTCGGGTCGATGATGGGTTGGGCCTGGTTGCATGGCCAGATTGGTCGCCGGCCGATTCCCCTGGAGGTTAGCGTCGGTCGATCTTGTCGGACGCCGTTGGCGCGGAAGGGTGGGTTGGCTTTGGATTACACCGAGCAGCTGCGCCGTCTGGCCATCAACGACGCGAGCTTTGCCCGGGACTGCGGCGGTAAATCCGGTGGTGGTTCCGGCGAGCTCGATGCGAGGACGTTGGCGCTGGTCCCCTGGCCGCGTTGGTCGCGGTGGGTGGCGCTGTTTCGTCCTATGGAGCGCAGGCCGATGCCGCGGTGGATGCGGGCGCGACGCCGGCCGAGATCGTCGAGGTGTTGGTAGGTGTCGTTCCCATCGTCGGGCTCCCCCGCGTTGTCGCGGCGGCCCCCAAGGTCGCGACGGCGCTCGGGTACGACATCGACAAAGCCTTGGAGGAGCAATCCGGTGGGTGATGCCGGCTACCCGCCGAGCAGACCGACCATCGACGCGCGTTGTACCGCGTCGCCACGTGACGACACGCCCAATTTTCGATAGATCGAGCCGACCTGCGAGTTGACCGTGTTGCGGGACACGAACAGCCGCTCCCCGATCTCACGAATCGTGAGATGGGTTTGCAGATACGGCAGCAGCCGAAGCTCCGCCGGGCTGAGCGGCGATCCGCCGGTCGCTCCCAGCACCGGGCTCGAGGTGAGGGTGCCGCGGAACTGAGACACCTCGTCGACGAGGACGCCAAGAGCCGGCCGACGGAGCAGGATGTCGTCGATCTCACGCATGAGGTGACGAGCGGTCGTGTGGTCAGCCAGAGCCCAGTACACCTTGGCAAGATGCAGTCGTGCCCGCACGGCCAGATACGGCAGCGCAAACGTCAATGACGGACGCGCCCGCATCGCCCGAGTGAGCTGGCGGTTCGCTTCGCTCAGGCCGCGTCGGTGCATGCACAGCCGGGCCGCGGCGGCGAACGCGAAGACGCAAATGATGTAGTCGTACAGCCTGGCCTCATCAATGACGGCGAGTCCACGTTCCACGTGCTCGGTGGCCTCTGCCCAGTGCTCACGATCCATCGCCAAGAACGCAAGCTCGGACTCGCTGAGAACCAGCGTGTCTGTATTGGACATTCTGGCTGCCAGGGCGGAGGACTCCGCGAACAGCGCAGCGGCCCGGTCTAGGTCCCCGCGGAGCAGATGCGCCTCGGCGCACAGAACCAGCGCCTGGTCGCGCCATGGGCTCCACGGCGCCTCGTGGGCGACGCCGAAGGCGGCGTCGGTCATCGCTTGTTCTGGACCGGAGGTACACATGATGGACCGCAGCATCGCCCGCGCCGAGTCGAACGACGCCGTGCCGTCTACCGGTGTCAGGTCGAACGAGGCGGTATCGAGGATCGCCGCCCATCGTTGCGCTTCGGCGGTCTGTCCGGTCAACGCCGCGACCCAGCCGGCCAGCACCGCGAGCGGCGGATAGTCCTTGACCGCGGCGTCGCTGAGCGCGGACAGCCAACGCTGAACGGTCGACATGTGACCGGCCTGGTAGGTCGGCAGGATTAACTCCGTCACCAGTTTGACGCATCGGTCCCGCTCGGTCGTGTTCAACAAATGCTCGACCGCGATCGCCGGGGATCCGTTGGACTCATACCAGTCAGCGGCTCGCAGATGCAGCTTGATGATGACGTCGGGTTCGACTCGACGGAGCTCAGCCGAGCAGGAACTCGCGGAACAATGGGTGATAGCGGTACCACTCGCGCCGCCGATCGAGCGGAATCAGGAACAAACTCGCGGCCTCGAGTTCGCGCAGCCGCTCCTGCCCGCCCGATTCTTGGAGGAGGGCATCGCACAGCGGACCAGACAGTTGATCGAGGACCGCGGTGCGCCGCAGGAACTGCTGAAGACTCGCGGGCAGCTGCATCAACGACTCGCGGTAGAGGTAGTCGGCCACGTACCGATCGTCACCGGAAACGGTCAACGCCTGACCGTGACTGTCGCGCGCGATCAGCGCAGCGAGGTAGATGCCGACCGGCCAGCCCTCGGTCCGTTCGGTGACGGCGACAGCCAGCTCACGAGTAAGGCCTACGTGTGCCTGCGCGAAGATCTGCTCGGCGCCGGCCGCGTCCAGGGCCAGGTCGTCCGAACATAACTCCAGCGCGTCACCCGACCTTCGCGAACCCGTTGTTGCGGCCGGCGATCGTGAAACTGGCCGCCATCCGCTTCACGTCAAATTCGAATGGTCCCGGCAGCGTCTCGTCGAAGTCGTTCAGATCGAACAGCAGTCGCCCTTCCGGGGAGGCGAACACCCCGAAATTCGACAGATGAGCGTCACCACACAGTTGCGCATCCAACCCGGCGGTCGGCGTGTCCTTCAGGTCCGCGGCCATGATCTTGGCCGCCCCCCGATAGAAGGTGAATGGCGAGACCATCATCCGGCCGTGCCGCACCGGCACCAGGTCCGGCTCCCGGGTGACGTTCTGCTCTTCCAGCAGCGCAACCGGGTCCGGCCGGTCTGTGGCCGGATGCCAGCTTGAGTGGCTCGATGGAGGCGTCGACCCGCGAGCCTCCGCCCCTCTGGCTCGCCGCTCATCGATGCTCGGGTGCTCGATACTCTTTGCCGCCATCCGGCCACCTCTCACTCTCATCGCTGCGCCTTCCGGCGCGCGAACCACGAACGCGCTGCCTGCCTGGCCACCGCCCGTCCTGGCAGGTCGCCAAACAAGGGCTTGTGGTCCTGCTTCCGTAGCAGTCGTGCGCAACTCATTCTCGGCAGGGGCGGACACCGTCGGCATCACGCAGATGAGGTGAACCGCACGTTGCGTCGACACCAACGACATCTCAACGAGCCGGCGCGGCCTGGTAAGAAGCGATTTCATACATTCTGCGTGACGACACCTACGCATCCACGCCGGATGATCAACGTGTCATGGGCCCGGGCAAGGCCACGCAACAAGCGCAACCGACCCACAACGTGCGTGGAGGTCGTCATAAGTTGGCTGCCAGCCGACACTGCCGCGGCCAAGCCAATAGGGAAGCCGAGGCGATATCCCGGATCACATGCCGCCTCCAGCAGCAGTTCCCCGAGCTCCCGGCCGAGACCATGGAGGCCATTGTGGCTGGGCGCTACCACGTCCTCGACGGTCGGCCGCTACGCGACTTCATCCCCATCCTGGTCGAACACGCGGCACGCGAAGATCTCAACAGCGGTCATCCCTCGACAGCATGAACAGCGCGACCGCTCTGGCTCGAACCAATCGAGCAGGAGCGGCCGCCCAGAACATGTAGCGAACGAATTCGAGCGGGCACGCGCCATGCGAAGGCACGCGACTGGGTTAGGGGGTTAGCGGCGGCGGCTCACCCGTCGCGACGTGCGCCGGGCTACTCTGCGCGATCCGAACATGGGACACCTCCAAACGCGTTCTTCTGTCGTGGATATTACGCCGTCTTTGAGCCGGCGCCGTGCTCTAGCTCGTGGTGTTCACGGGCTTCCTCGGCGCTGAGCAGGCCGATTTCGACCAGGTCGAGAGGGCTGATGAAACCGTCGCTGAGGCGGAATCCGCCCGCGCGCATCACGGCGTCGCGAAGTGGGACGGCCCAGTGATGTTCGAGGAGCAACAGCGCGGCTGCGCTGTCGTTGGGGATGTCGTCCAGGACCTCCCACGCCTCTTCGTCAGTGAAGACCTCCACGCCGTCTGCGGCGGCATCGGCGCCGGCGACCGCGCCAGCCTCCATTCCTTCCTCGCCGTCGATGGCCAGTCCGAGCAGTGCTCCGATCTTGGTGCCGAGCTCGACGGCCTCATCGGTGCTGAGGTTGCTGAGGTGCTGAATCTCGATCTCGCCTTCGGCGTCTTTATACACCGCGAGGGCGTCGATCACGCGCACGGTGTCGCTGGCCCGCAGGCGTTCCAACTCGGCGATGATCTCCCCGTGGAAATTTGGGTGCTGAAAGCCTAAAACGATGAGCTGAACGGGTCCGATAGCCACGTCGGTTCCTCTCCTGGGTAAGTCCGTCGGCACCAGTTTGGTACACCGGTGTGCTGCAAGTGTGTTCGGGTCCCCCCAGCCGACGCATCGCCCATATTGGGTGATTACCGAGGCGCTCGCCGAGGATCAGTGGATAACCCGGTATCCAGGTCAGTCGAGCACATGTTGCACGGCCGGCCGGGCGCGTTTGGCCGCCTGCTGGAGGATGCCTCTCGACCGCAGGCGGCCGATGGCGTCTGCGGCGATCACGGTCACGGGCACGGCCAGGATGGGGCCGACGATGCCGCCCAGGAGGCCACCCAACGCGGTGACTATCAGCACGACGAGCGGGTGGATGTCGAGGGTCCGGCCCATGACCTTGGGCTCCACAAAGTTCTCCAGGACCAGGTTGGCGGCGAGCACCACCACGAGCATGACGGCAGCCTCAGGGACCCCACCGTCGCCGAGGGCGATGA
Organism: uncultured Actinomycetota bacterium; assembly: GCA_963748415.1. Lineage (GTDB taxonomy): Bacteria > Actinomycetota > Actinomycetes > Mycobacteriales > Jatrophihabitantaceae > CAVVJA01. The sequence goes on from CAVVJA010000015.1 coordinate 300,505, forward strand.
TCACGGCCAGCCCGCCACCGAGGAAGGCGCCGATGTAGGGGATGTAGCCGCCGATGAAGTTCACCACGATGATGGTGAACACAAGCGGCAGGCCGAGCAGCAAGGCGACCAGGCCGATGGCCACGGCCACAATGGCGGACATGACGGTGCGGCCCCTCCCGTAGTCGCGCAGGACTCGACACGAATCACCGATGAAATCATCCAGTTCACTCCGGAACTCGGGATCGACCTGTCCGATGACGGCGCGTCGCAGACGCGTGCCGTCCTTGAGCAGGTAATACATGATGAGCGCGCCGAGTATCACGCCGCTGACCACCGCAACCACGGTGCCGAAGCCGGAAACCAGCCCGGACAGCACGCCGGTCGTGATCATCGGGGCGGCGTCGTCGATCGCCTTCCGCAGCGCGTCCAACGAGGATTGATCCACACCGAGCGCGTCAGTCAGATCCGCCGCCTTGCCCACTGCCTTGTCGGCCACGCCGCTGATCTGATCGGCTTGCTGGGTCACGCCCCGGACGGTCGCGATGATGACGCCGGCCACCACGACGAGCAGTCCGAGGACGACGATGCCAGCGGCGAGGGCCGGCCAGACCTTGTGGCGTTCGAGAACTCGGACGAGAGGTTTGAAGATGATAGCGAGAACGGCCGCGAACGTCAGCGGGAGCACGATCTCGCTGACCGCGGCCAGCGCGACGAACACGATGATGCTCGCCACCACGAACCCCACGAAGCTCCATGCCCACACCCCCAGCCTGGGAACCCTCGCGAGAAGTGCCGGGACGTGACTCGAACCCTTAGCGCTGTCGGCTGCCCCGTCTTGGTGAGCACTCGTGGCGGATTCGGCAGCCATGTCACCGGTACTAGGCATGCGACTCGACCTCCTGTGTCTTGTCCAATCCGCCGGGACCCGGAGCCAGAGTTTCCATGGCGGTGGTCACGAGTCTCCGGAGCTGTCAAAAGCGTCGCGAAGAGTGAGCTCGCGAGTGGGCGGCGGCAGCGCCGGACGGGCACCGGCGGTCAGTGTCGGGATTCGCCGCCGCGGATGATCGACCCGACCCGCCCGGTGTCCTCCGCGAAAACCGGTCCGGCACACGCCCCGATCAAGACGCAGATCGCGGCGCCGGAGAACCAGGTCACCAACGCAAGGGCAACACCGACGAAACCGAACTGGGCTTCGTTCTCCGTTACAACGTTGGGCATCCAGATCGTGGCCGATGCTACGAACCCGGCCAGCGCGATGCTGGTGATCACACCAGTAGGTAGCAGCACCCGCACGCGGACTTCACCGAGCAGGAAGAACCACGCGGTGAACCACCACAGCCCGGTCGTCACGGCCAGTGACACGATGACGAAAAGCCCGAATCCAAGCCCACCACCGAGGGCGCCACGCAAACCACCGAGGAGCGCCGTACTGAGTAGCACCGTCAGCAGCCACGCCATGCCACGCCAGTAGGCCCCGACCCTGGCTCGCGGCGGTCGCCGCCACGCGCGCAGATACATGCGCTGCAACGCCGTCGTGAACGAGGTCGCGAAAAAGATCGCGAGCACAAGACCGAGCACGCCGGTCGCCTTCCGAACATCGTCCGCGGACGCGAACGCTTCTCGAACACTCGTGAGCGCGTCTCCCCTAAGGCCGAGCCGGGCCGTGACCGTGGTGATGATCGACGAACGGATACGCTCGGGTGCGAAGGCGGCAACGACGATCACCAGCGGGAAGAACGAGACGAAGGCCTTCCCCGCGAGCGCGACACTGCGGTCGACAAACTCGATCTCCAGCATGCGCTCCCACACACGCCACAAGAGCAGCCGTTCCAACCAAGCCCGCACCATAGCCAGGCGCTCGCGCACACCGCTGATGCGTCTGCCCACGGACCTGCTCATTTCGCCCATTAGATCGGCTGGACCTCACTCGACCGGCCCGTCCCGTCGAACATCGGAGCGATAGCGTTGTAAAAGGAGAAGGGGGATCAGCCCGCCTTTGTCCGGAACGGTAGGAAGCCAGCCATCGTTCAGGCCGGCTGAGGCCGTCGGTCCGAGGTAAATGTCGGGCGAACCGTCGAGGTTCGTCTCGATCGGGACCTTGGGATCGATGTCGGTCTTGTGGTCCACGTCGGCTCATCCTTCCGCGCCAGAAGCGTCCATCAAGAACACTCGGACGTTGACCGATGCGATACGTCCGGGATTGATCTTGCTGTGGAGGCGTGCTCAACCTATTGAGCGTCAAGCGGGCTTCGCCTGCATCACGCAGATCAGGTGAATCATCAACCAGGTCGACACCGGTACCGCCCGACACCGAGCAGCAGCACACCCGCGGGATTTCACGCGATCTGTGTGACGACGGCCGCGGGTCCGCGCCGGATGATCGGTGGCGTGCGCCTCAAGGCACTTCGGTCTTGGCGGTGGTGGCCGGCCACCGTGGCTACGGTCAGGGCGGTGCTGACCGCGTCGGTGCTCGTGGCGCTGTACTACGTCCTGCCGCTGGACGTGCGCGATTCCCACCTGTCAACGTACGGCAAGCTGGTGCTCGGGTTCGTGGTCCTCATTGGTCTGATGACGTGGCACATCCGGTCGATCACCGAGTCGGAGAGCCCGGCTCTGCGCGCGGTGGAAGGGCTGGCCCTGGCCGTGCCGCTGTTCATCCTGTTATTCGCATCGACGTACTACCTGATGAGTCAGGCCGATGAGGCGAGCTTCACGGCGCCGCTATCCCGCACCGATGGTCTGTACTTTGCGATCACAATCTTCTCCACCGTCGGGTTCGGGGACATCAGCGCTCGCGCCGAGTCGGCTCGGCTCGTGATCAGCGCGCAAATGATTCTCGACCTCCTCTTCCTCGGCCTCGGCGTGCGAATCCTCGTCACCGCCGTGCAACGCGGCCGGGACAGCTCGACGTCAGCGCCAAAGACGTCGACGCCGCCGTTCAACAAGCCGCCAAAGAAGTCGACTGACGAAGACTTCCGGCCTTCCGCCGTCGAGTGTCGCGCTCCACGGCGGTCGTGGGGACCGCGAGCCCGCATGAGTCATCGCTCGCTCCGGATCGGCGGCACGATCCGCCGTTCGGCATCAACAATTCGTTCGGCATCAACGATTCGCGGTATCGGTAGTCAGGCCACACACCGGCCCCAGCGGAGATCGGGCTGCTCGACGGACTGCCGGTCTTGACCGGCGCCGATTCACACAACTTGAGTGATGCCGCGGTATTGCCTTCCCATTTGAATTAGATCAGCAAAATGCAACAGAACTGAGTTGCGAACGACGGAGGCGCACGACCGAGCGGAATCGAAAGCCATGGCCCCGCGACACGAGCGCGACGATTGTCAAGGGAATTGGCCGGCGTGGCAAGGGGGATCCGATGGGTGGTCTGACAACTCTCGCGGTCGTCATCGTGGCCTACACACTGGTGGCGTCAAAGCTCGACCGGTGGTGGATCACCGGCCCGATGGTGTTCGTCGCCGCCGGCACGATTCTTGGTCCGGGCGGGCTGGATGTTCTCCCCTTCTCGCTGAGCAGCGAGACGGTCCTGACCATCACCGAGCTGACGCTGGCCCTGCTCCTGTTCTCCGACGCGTCGACGGTGCGGCTGGGGGACGTCGAGGGCGACGCCGGTCTGCCCCGCCGGCTGCTGTTCGTCGGATTGCCGCTTACGGTAGTTGCCGGCGCTCTGCTGGCTTACCTCATGTTTCCCAATGTCGGGTGGGCGGCGGCGGCACTGGTCGCGACGATCCTGGCGCCGACCGATGCGGCGCTCGGCTTGGCGGTGGTCACCAACAGGGCCGTTCCGGTGCGGATTCGACGAGCGCTCAACGTCGAGAGCGGTCTCAACGACGGGATCGCGACGCCATTCGTCACCCTTTTCATCGCCGCGGCCGCAGCCGAGGAATCTATCGGCGACACGGCATGGGGGGCTCGAAGCGCTCAAGCAGATCGGGCTGGCGATCGTCGCCGCGGTCGTGGTCGGATACCTCGGCGGAAAGGCTGCTGGCCTTCGCCAAGGACCGCGGATGGACCTCCGAGGTGTCAGAGCAGATCGCGATCCTCGCCCTCGCGCTGCTCGCCTACGAGGGATGCCGTCACGATCGGCGGGAACGGATTCATCGCCGGCGTTCGCCGGCGGGATCTTGTTCGGGGCCGTGACCAGACGCCGCCTGGAAGAACCCGTCCAGTTCACCGAGACGCTCGGATTGGCGGCCTCATTCGTGGTCTGGTCGATCTTCGGTGCGCTGTTCGTCGGAGAGCTGCTCACCACCGACGACTTGTCAGCTCGAACCCATCGTCTACGCGATACTGAGCCTGACGGTGATCCGGATGGTGCCGGTCGCGATCGTCGCTGATCGGAACACACCTGCGGCTGACCACCGTGGCATTCATGGGCTGGTTCGGCCCGCGCGGGCTAGCCTCGGTCGTGTTCACGCTGCTGGCCCTGGAGGAGATCGAGCGTGGCGGCGCCGGCGGCGATGCTCCTGCAGACCGTCACGTGGACGATCCTGCTCTCGGTGCGTGCTGCACGGCATCTCGGCGTCCCCGCTCGCGGCGCGGTACGGGGCGTCGATCGCGAAGGCGGGCGACATCCCGGAGAAGGCGCCGGCCCGTGAACCTAAGATCCGCCTCCACGACCTCGCCGGACGTCATCACCGCGAACCGGAGCGCGAACGACAAACGGCCTGAGTTGTCATCGATGAGCCGGTAGTCCTGCCGCCTCCTTGAGCTGAGCAGCAATGTTCGGGCTGGTGACGTCGCACACCGCGCGATCTCAAAGGCAGTGCGCGAGCTGGGTGAATGCGATATGGAAACGATCCTGTACAGGCTGCTCGACGATGAATTTGTGGTGGCCGCGGTGGAAGTTCTGCACGAAGGCGTGTCTGGCCGCGTTGCCGCTGTCGATGCAATCGACGACTCACCACATCTACGTGGTGCAGGCCGAGGCTGCCTCGCGGGTCAATGGCGGGAGGACTCCGGTCGTTGGACGCCTCGCCTACTGGGCAGCGTCCCCGTGACCACCCTTGGCCGGGCAATCTGATCATCGCCCAACCGAACAGACGGAGATGGCCATGTCACCCCGAGCGTCCATCACAGGACGCCACCAGCCAGACCTCTTAGCCGGACGCGGCGACTGCAGGACCGGCGTCCGTGATTGTTCGCGGGATGACAGTCTCGTTGGTGAGCATGAGGCTCCGGATGGGGTGTGCGCGAGCTCGATGATGAGCTGTGCCCGTCGGTGTCCCTTGCGTCGCTGATGATCGTCAACTGATCAGGCCGAGCAGAAGCCGCATCACGCGTGGGCTTCCCCATGGTGGGCATGTTCTTGTTCGTGGTCGTGATGGGCCGCAAGGTCGTCCGGACCACCGCCCATCATGGACAGCATGGCGCGGCCACCGGTGCGCAGGAAGCGCCAGATCAGCAAGGCGGCTAGCGACAGGAAGATGATGTTCAGCCAGGTGGTGTAATTCCAGCTGATGCCGGTCGTCGCCGACCTTGGCCTGCCGCGGCCCGGTGGGGATTAGGTGCAGCGAGCTGAAGACCAGCTCGACGATGTAGCCGGCTGCGACCATGGTGACGTAGAACGTGCCGGCCAGGAAGCAGGCCATCCGCCGACCGTAATACTTGGCGTAGATGACCAGGATCGGCAGAATGATCAAGTCGGCGAAGATGAATGAGATGACGCCGCCGAAGCTAATGCCGCCATTCCACAGCACCGCCGGCTAGCGGCACGTTGCCGATCGAGCAGACGAAGCTGCGATCGCCACCAGCGGGCCGATGAGCGGCCCCAAATTTTGGCGGCCAACGGGTGATCGGTGAAGAACAGCTGCTGCCAGAAGCTGTCCGGGATCCACGCCGCGGCCGCACCGGCGATCAACAGGCCGATGACAATGTCACGCAGCACCGCCGCCCATGCCATAACGAAGTTGTGCGAGACACTCGTGAACCCGTCGCGGGAGACAAGCCGCCGCCAGAACGATCCCTCGCTTTGGATACTCATGTCCATCGCCGCGTGGCCTTCCATCGAGCCGGCCAACCGCTTTGTCGGCCTGCTGCCGCGGCTTGCTCGACTAGTCGCTGGCTGAGTAGCCGCCGGAACAGCAGCGCCAGGATGATGATCATGACCGGGCCGCCGACGAACTCGGCTGCTGTGAACTGCCAGCCGAGCAGTAGAGCCGAGGATGAGGCCCAGCTCGATGACCAGGTTGGTCTAGCGAACTCGAAAGGCCATGGCCGAGGTGAAGTTGGCGCCCTTGCGGAACAGTGATCGGGCGAGGGCGACGGCAGCGTAGGAACAGGACGAGGAGGCGGCACCCAGACCGTGGCGGTCGCCAGGCTCTTCGGCCGGTCGTCTGGCAGCAGACGGGCAACGGTCGACTTGCGCACCAGCGCCTCGATGATCGCCGACAAAGTGAAACCGAGGATCAGCGACCAGGTGACCTGCCAGGTCATCGACGCGGCGATGCCCAGCGCATGCAGCAGCCCGTGCACGATGTTCACGGCTGATCGTTTTCCGGTGCGCCGATCGTCAACAGCTGGCGCAGGCAATGCTCCAGCAGCTGGTGCGGAAAGGCGTCGCTCAGCCGGTAATAGACGACGCGGCCCTGCTTGCGGAACTGGACCAGTCCGGCTGTCCGCAGCAGCTTCAGGGCATAGGAGGCAGCGTCCTCGCTGACGTCCAGTGCCAGCGCCATATCACCGACGCACAGCTCATCAGCAGCGGAGAGCGCGAACAACACCCGTGATCGCACCGGATCTTGAATGAGGCCAAGCAGCCAGGCCAACCGACCGGCGTCGGCGACGTCGATGAGGCCCCGCTGGGCGGCGGCGATGCGGTCTGGATTGATCGGATGATCGTGATCAAGAGGGGGCATGTGTCAGTCCTTCGTACATCCGCATGATTACACGGATGTACGGAAATGACAAGTGAGAGCGGGGGCTGGCAGGCCGGTCGGGTAGAACCGGCTGGGTGACTGCATACGGTTCGCCAGTACTGCTAAGCGCCGCCGGTACCCGGCCTCATCGATCTCACCGCGGGCAAAGCGCTGCGCGAAAAGCTCCTCGGCACTGGCGCGAGTGCCAGCGGCAAACGGATTACTACTGCCCTTCCAGTAGTGCACCAGCACCACGATGCCGAAGACCAGCGCGGCCCCGATTGACCACCGACAAACGTCCCTCCGCGACTGGGGCCCAAGGTCGGGATGCCATTTTCGGCGCCACACCACGAGATGTCGGCGAGTACGCGCCTGGCAGGTCCAGAATCCAAGGTTCGACGGGCTCCGCCAGCAACAGCAGTCTTCGGCTGCTGCCGTTCTTTTGTCCTATTGGCGCCGGACTGGGAGGATCGCGGTGTGGCCCGGTTGGCGGACCCGCCAGATGGTCCGGGAATCCAGGTGCGACTGCTCGGACCATTTGAGGTTGTTCTCGAGGACGTCGCACAGCGTCTGCCGGGCCGGGGCGAGCGTGCCCTGCTGGCGCTGTTGGCTTTGTCCGCGGGACGGGTGGTCGCCGCCACTTCGCTGGTCGGGCAGTTATGGTCGCCGGCCGATCTGCCGGACGATCCGCTCAACGCGCTGCAGATCCGCGTGTCGAAACTGCGGCGCGCTCTGGCGGTCATGGGTGGTGGCCCAGACCTCGTTGTTCGAGACGGAGCGGGATACCGGCTGGACATCAACGGGGCAGCTGTTGACGCACACGCTTTTCAGTCGCTGATCCAGGCGGCCAGGCGCACAGGCGATCCGGACCGGGCGGCCGGCGGTTATGACCGGGCGCTTGCGCTGTGGCGGGGGGAACCGCTGGCCGACTTCGCGGGTGAGCCGTGGACGTTCGTCGAGGTGGCGAGGTTGACCGAGCTTTGGTTGGCGGCGGTCGCAGAGCGAGCCGAGCGAATGCTCACGCTGGGCCGCTACGCCGAGCTTGTCGCCGACCTGGAACCAATCGTGACCGCGGAGCCGATTCGGGAGCGGTTGGTCGGCCAGCTGATGACTGCCCTGTTCAATGCCGGCCGGCAGGTGGAAGCGCTGGAGGTTTATGCGCACACGCGGCAAAGGCTCGCTGATGAGCTTGGGCTTGACCCGTCGCGCGAACTGCGCAGCGTGATGGAGCAAATCCTGCGCCAGGATTCCGCTGTCAGTCCGTTGTCCAGCACTCGCAGTGTCTGAGCCGTTACCGGGCGTGCGCGCCGACGGGGAACCTGCCGCTGCGCTGGACGTCGTTCGTCGGCCGCGGCGGCGAGCTGAGCCGGGTTCTGCAGCAGCTTGTTGACACCCGGCTGATCACGCTGGTCGGGCCCGGCGGCGGCGGGCAAGACTTCACTGGCGGTGGAAGCTGCCCGTTCGGCGAGCCCGCGCTTCCCGGATGGGTCCTGGTTGGTGCGGCTGGCGCCGATCCGGGACGCCGGCATGCTTGCACACACTGTCGCAGACGCGTTGGGGCTGAGCATCGAGGGCGGCACGGTGACGCACCATCCGACCGATGTGCTCGCTGGTCGTCTGGCGCGGCGCGGAATGTTGCTCGTGATGGACAACTGCGAGCACCTGCTCGAGCCGGTCGTCGTCGTTGATCGAGACGGTCCTCGGCCGTTGCGCGGGTGTTCGGATTCTGGCGACCAGCCGGGAGGCGCTCGCGGTGCCGGGTGAGGTGCAGCTGCCTGTCGCACCGCTTCCGGTGCCGCCGCCGGGCACCGAGGCGTCTCGAGTTCCGGATTTCGCCGCGGCGCAACTCTTCCTAGATCGGGCGGTTGCCGTCCGGCCCGACGTCGGTGCCGACGAGGATGCGCTGACCGCGGTGGGAGTGATCTGCCAGCGCCTGGACGGCATTCCGCTGGCATTGGAGTTGGCTGCGGCTCGGTTGGCCAGCCTGAGCGCGACAGAGTTGGCGGAGCGGGTGCAGGACCGGTTCGCCGTGCTGACCTCGGGCAACCGGACGGCTGAGGCGCGCCAGCAGACGTTGCGTAATACCGTCGGCTGGAGCCACGACCTGCTGACCCCGTCCGAGCAGCGCCTATTTCGCCGTCTCGCGGTCTTTCGTGGTGGCTGGACGCTGGCCGCAGCGGAGGCAGTCGCAGCCGACCACGAGTTGCCAGCGTCTGCGGTAGTTGATGTGCTGGACCGGCTGGTGAAGCAATCGTTGGTGGTGACTGGCGCTGCAGCTGGCAACACCCGATATCGCATGTTGGAGATGCTTCGGCAGTATGCTGCCGAACGGCTGGAGGCCGCGGCCGAGGGCGAGGTGGTTGCGGCCGCCCATGCGGCACACTTTCTCCGGCTGGCGGAGCAGATCGAGGCCGGATTACGGGGGCCGGGGCACGCGCATTGGTTGGGGGTGATGCGCGCGGAGCACGCCAACGTTCGCGGCGCCCTGGACTGGCTGATCCACACGGATAACCACGCCGACGAAGCGTTGACCCTGGCGGGCTCACTGGGAATGTATTGGCATATGGGTCGCCACCTCGAGGGCCGCGAGACGCTGCGTCGGGTGTTGGCGTTGCCCGGTGGATCGCCGCAAGCGCGGGCGCGAGCCCTGCAAGCGGTGTCGCTGGTGGAGCGTCCACGAGCATGTCTGGTGCATCCGAGCGCCCAGTGCGCCGCGGCCGCGGATGAGAGCCTGCAGATCTTCGAGGCTATCGGCGACCGGCGCCGAGCCGCGTTCTCTCGCCTGCTGCTCAGTGTCGAAGGAGTGGCCGACACGTCCCGCGCCGACATGCGGACGCTGCTCGAGGACGCCGACCGGGAATTCGCTGCCCTGAAGGATGATTGGGGGCAGGCCGTCGCCGGGTTCGTCCGAATGGAAACACTCGCTAAGCGAGGCGACGAGCCTGGGTTCCGAGCCGCCTCCGCCGACGCAACGGCGCGTTTCCGCGCCTTGGCCGACGGGTGGGGGCTGTCCGCGGTGCTCTACCACTATGGCTGGGCGTTGAGCCGTTTCGGGCATCACGCCGAGGCGGTGCCGGTCCTCGAAGAGGCGATCGACGTGGCCAGCCGAGCCGGGGTGCACAACACGGCGCAATGGGCAACCGCAGACCTGGGCCTGGCGCTGCTGTCGTTGGGCCGCATCGGCGATGCTTCCGAATGCTTCGCCCGGCTGGGCAGCGTGTCCGACCAGGTCGGAGACGACGCCGGACGGATCCTCGCTAGCTACGGGGAGGCGGTGCTCGCCCAACGTCGAGGCGACCACACGACGGCGCGAGCACTGTTTGACCGGGCATACGGCGGGTTTCAGCGACTCGGCGTGCGACTCGCGACCGGACTGGCTCTGGCCGGCAGGGCGGCCTGCGATGAGCAGGCGGGTGATCTGTCCTCCGCCCGTGACGGCTATGCCGCTCTCGTCGCGCTAGGGCAATCGGCCGGCGAGGTTGGTCTGGTCGCCACTGGTCTGGAGGGCCTGGCCCGAGCTGCTACCGCCGGCGACGATCCGGCGCGTGCCGCCGAACTGCTGGGACGCGCCAGCGGGTTGCGGCAGACCTACGACCGGCCGCGCACCCCCCAGGAGCAAGCCGACGCCGCGCGAACCGCCGCCGCGGCACGATCAGCACTCGATGCCCCTACCTATGCGGCGGCCGCGGAACGCGGCGCCGCGTCCGGCCTGCACGGTTCCGGCTAAGGCGCTGCCGGTTGGGCATCCGCCGAGAAGCCCAGTTCGGTCAGCATGAGCCGCACATCCTGTTCCAACACCGTTCCCTCCACGACCAGCGAGGCCGTTACCGAGTCCGCCTGAATCGTCTCCACCCCGGGTAGGTCACGCAGCGCCGCCGTCACGGCGCGGACGTCTCGCCGGGATGTCATCCGCGGAACACACAAGACAATCACAGCGAACCTTCTCCCGCTGGTTTATCGAGTCGCCATCGAGCATGCAGCGCTGTCCTGTCGTCCCGCTGTCCGCGCCCGGGGCCCGTTTCCGCCGTAAGGACAGAGATGCGACAGCGTCACGACAGCGCCAGCGACGACGGTAGATCCACTCCAAGGCGATCAGCATTCGCACCGGCGGGGGCGTCGGCGGCGGGGCACCCGACGGAAGGTGATCGGCATGTTTAGTGCATTCGGGCGCTGGGTTTATCGACACCGTCGCCTCGTACTGGTCGGCTGGCTGGTGCTGTTCGCGGTGGGGATCGTTGTGGGCAGCGGGGTGTTCAACAAACTCAAGGACTCCAACGGGGCCGGCTCCTCAGAGTCGGTGCAGGGCGCGAGAATCCTCGATCAGGCAAGCGGCATGGGCCCGAGCATGGTCGCCGTGGTGTCGGGCAAGCCGGTCGATGATCCGGCGACCCGCGCCGCGGTGGAGGCGGCGAGCCAAAAGGTGTCCGCACTGCCGGGCGTGGTCAGCGTGGCTACCGCGTACAGCACGCCTGATGCGCAGCTGCGCGCCGCCGACGGGAGCGCCAGTCTGATCGTGCTCACTGTGCGTAAGACCGATGATCCGATGACCGGGCACAGCCAGGTGGAGAAGGTTCGATCCGTGCTGCACGATGCGGTACCCGGCGCGACGGTGAAGGTCGGTGGTGAGCTGGCGGTGTCGCGCGATCAGATGGCGGCCACCCAGAGCGACCTGGTCAAGGGTGAGTTGATCGCGTTGCCGATTCTGCTGCTCGCGCTGTTGCTGGTGTTCCGCGGCTGGCGTTCGGCGCTGATGCCGGTGATGAGCGCGCTGGTCACGGTGGCCGGCGCGCTGTTGATCCTGCTGGCCGTCACCAAGATCATCGACGTGGGCGGGTACGCCATCGATGTGGTCGCGTTGTTCGGCATCGCGCTCGCGGTGGATTACAGCCTGCTGATCGTCAGCCGGTTCCGGGAGGAACGCGGCGCCGACCCGGATGGCGAGCTCGCCGCGGCCGTAGCCCGGACCGTGGGGACCGCCGGGCGCACGATCAGCTTCTCGGCGATGATCGTCATCGCGTCGCTGGCCGGACTGTTCGCCTTCGGTGACCCGACGTTCACCTCGCTGGCGATCGGCGGCATCGCCACGGTGCTGATGGCGCTGGCGGTTGGGCTGAGCCTGGTGCCGGCGCTGCTGGGTATGTGGGGGCGCAAGATCACACCCGCCGCGCCCAGCAGCGACGACGGGTTCTTCGGGCGGCTGGCCCGTCGGGTGCAACGCCACCCGGTCATCGTCGCGGTAGCCACTACGGCCATCCTGCTGGCGGCGGCCCTGCCGTTCCTGAGCGCGCACTACTCCAACGGCGACCCGCGCACCCTGCCCACCTCCTTCGAGAGCCGGGCCGTGAACGATCTGCTTGCGGCGCACTTCCCCGGCACCCAGGCGAACCCGATCCAGGTCGTGGCGCGGATGCCGGCCACCGACGCCCGGGTCACCGCCTACGCCGAACAGATCAGGCGGCTGCCCGGGGTGGCCTCTGTCACCATCGAGCGGGGACTGACCGGGAACGTCTCCGCGATCGACGTCACGCCGACCGGCGCCTCGCAGGACGCCACCGCGCAGCAGCTGGTCCGCGACCTGCGCGCCAACCCGCCGTATCAGACCTACGTCACCGGAACCGCCGCGTTCCTCATCGACTTCGAACAGCAGATCACCGAGCGGCTGCCGTACGCGCTGCTGCTGATCGGGCTGGCCACCTTCGCGCTGTTGTTTTTGATGACCGGCTCGGTGCTGATCCCGATCAAGGTGCTGATCATGAACCTGCTCTCCCTGGGAGCGACGTTCGGCGCGCTGGTGTGGATCTTCCAGGACGGACACCTGTCCGGGCTGCTCGGCTTCACCGCCTTCGGCGCGATCGAGGTGTGGGTGCCGGTCGTTGTGTTCGTGTTCGCGTTCGGGCTATCGATGGACTACGAGGTGTTCCTGCTATCCCGGATCAAGGAATGCCACGACGAGGGCTGTGACTCCGATACCGCCGTCGCCCACGGGCTGCAACGCTCCGGGCGGATCATCACCTCCGCCGCCGGACTGGTCATGATCGTGTTCCTCGGCTTCGCCGCCGGCAGCAGCCTCGGCATCAAGGAAATGGGGCTCGCCCTAGCGATCGCGGTCGCCGTGGACGCCACCCTGGTCCGCTGCCTGCTGGTACCCGCGACGATGACCCTGCTCGGCAACGCCAACTGGTGGGCTCCCGCGCCGCTGCGCCGCATCTACGCCCGGTTCGGGATGCGCGAAGCACCAGCCGCTGCCGGTGCCGGCATCCCTGAGCGGGAGCCGGTCCGAAACACCTAACACCACCCGCCGCGTCTATCCCGCGGTGCGCCGACCGCGAAGAACGGTCAGCCGCGAGGCGGCACCCCTGAAAGGAACGGTAAATGACCACTAAAGACCTCTACGGCACCGAGACCGTTGGCCTTATCAACTCCCGGCAGACCGAGGTCGTGCCGCTGGCCGACGGCGACGTATTCGACCTGCGTATCGGCCCAGTCGTTAAGCGGCTCGGCGACGCGGCGGTGCGAATGCTGGCCTATAACGGGTCGATTCCCGGCCCGAGTCTGCGGGTTCAGCAAGGCTCGGAGGTGGTGGCGAATGTCGCCAACGACGGCGACCTGGACGCAACGGTGCACTGGCACGGCTTGCGGCTGGATAACTGCTTCGATGGAACCCACCAGACGCAACACCCGATCCCGGTCGGTGGCAGCTATGCGGCCCGCATCGTGTTTCCGGACCCGGGCCTGTACTGGTATCACCCGCACATCCGCCAGGATTACGGGCAGGAAATGGGGCTCTACGGCACCATCGTGGTCGCCCCGACCGACCCGGACTACTGGCCGCCGGTACACCGCGAACTCGTCCTCACCCTCGACGACCTGCTGCTCGAGGACGGCAAGATCGCTGCGTTTAGCCGCTCCCAGACGACGCACACCGCGATGGGCCGGTTCGGTGATCTGCTGCTCGTCGGCGGCGAACCTGATCTGATGCTGACCGCACGCGCCGGGGAAGTCCTGCGGCTGTATCTGGTGAACACCGCGAACACCCGAGTCTTCAACGTCGCGCTACCCGGAGCCCGGATGAAGCTAGTCGGCGGCGACAGCGGTCGCGTCGAGCGGGAACAGTTCGTCGAGGCAGTGATCCTTGCCCCGTCGGAGCGGATCGTCGTGGACGTGCAGTTCGGTGAGCCCGGCCAACTCAGCCTGGAGCATCACACCCCGCAGCGGACCTACCCGCTCGCCGAGATCACCGTCACCGCCGATCCGGCGGCGCCGCCACTGGTCGACCAGTTCACCCGGTTGCGCACCAACGCGGACATGACCGCCGAACGGGAGAGGATAGCGCCCTGCCTGGACGCGGAGCCCGACAAGACGCTGGCTTTTGTCGCCGAAATGAACCTCGACGAACCGGACGTCGACGGCCCAGCCGTCTACACCTGCCCGATGCACCCGGAAGTGGTCAGCGAGCAGCCGGGCCGCTGCCCGCAGTGCGGGATGAAGCTGCTGCCGGCGCACCTGGTCGGTCAGCCGGCCGCCGACAACGCCGGCGAGGCCGACCACCACAACGGGGCACACCAGCACCACCACGACGGCTACGGCCAGGAGGCGGCCCAGGGCATCGAGTGGGAAGACGACATGGTCGAAGTTAACAAGATGACGACCCCGGCGAACATGCGCTGGCTCCTGGTTGACCGGGCCACCGGCGCGGAGAACCAGGCGATCGACTGGCGGTTCCGCGTCGGGGATCAGGTGAAGATCCGGCTGGTCAACGAGATGGACTCCGACCACCCGATGCACCATCCGTTCCATGTGCACGGGGCCGGCCGGTTTCTGATCATGAGCCGGGACGGGGTCGTCGAGCCGAACCTCGTCTGGAAAGACACCGTCCTGGTGCGCACCGGGGAAACCGTGGACATTCTGCTGGATGTCACCAACCCGGGCCTGTGGATGGCGCACTGCCACATCGCCGAGCATCACGAGAGCGGCATGATGTTCAGCTTCCGCGTCGACTCCGCACCCGAGCAGTCCCGATGACCGCGCCGGCAGACCGATCGCTGGACGTCCTGGTCATCGGGGGCGGGCAGGCCGGCCTGGTGATGGGCTACCAGCTTGCGCAGCGGAGGCAGCGGTTCCTGATCCTGGACGGTGGTGCCGAGATCGGCGCGGCCTGGCGGTCCCGCTGGGACTCCCTCGTGCTGTTCACCCCGGCCCAATACGACAACTTGCCCGGCATGCCGTTCCCGGCGGCACCGGACACCTACCCCGGCAAGGACGCCGTCGCGAACTACCTGCGGGACTACGCAGCCGCATTCGACCTGCCGGTACTGCTGAACACCACGGTGACCTCGCTGAGCAAGAGCGACGGCGGATATCTCGCCCATGCGGGCGACGACGTGTTCGAGGCTCGGAAGGTGGTGGTCGCCACCGGACCGTTCCACGTCCCGTTCACCCCCCCGATCGCCCACCAGCTCGATCCAGACGTCTACCAGGTGCACAGCGCCGGCTATCGAAACCCCGAGCCGCTCCCCCCGGGCCGGGTGCTGGTGGTCGGCGCCGCGAACTCCGGCTGCCAGATCGCGCAGGAGCTGTCCGGCACCCACCCGGTCGAGCTCTCCGCCGGAGCACGGATCCCGACGATCCCGCAGCGGCCACTCGGTCGCGACGTGTGGTGGTGGGCCAGCGGAGCGCGGCTGGACCGGGTCACCGTCGACTCCCGATTCGGGCGGCGGCTGGCCGGACGGGACCAACGGATCGGAGTCGGCCCGCGGCGCCTGGCCCGACACCACAACGTGCGGATCAGGCCGCGGGCCACCGCCGCCGCCGGCCGGACCGTCACCTTCGCCGACGGCGCCACCGCCGACGTCGACGCCGTGGTGTGGGCAACCGGATACACAACCAGCCACGCTTGGATCGACATCCCCGAGGCCACCGATCAGCACGGGCACCTGATACAGAAACGCGGCGTCACACCAACGCCCGGGCTCTACACCCTCGGCCTCACCTGGCAGCACACCCGAGGCTCCGCGCTACTCGGCTGGGTCGGCGCCGACGCCGCCTTCCTCGCCGACCAGATCTCCTCGCGCGACGCAACAAGGCGCGGAAGGTCATCCGCCGCACCACGCGACGCCGTCACCGCACGCCGCACTAGGGGCGCTGACAAACGGTAAGCCCTAGCTCTTGGAGGAGGTGGCACCTATGCGCATGACGGCACACGCCGCGGACCATAGCGGCGCGGCGATCCTCGGCGGCACGACCTTGCCGGCAGCCGTCACGCGGTGCCGCTGATGACCCGCGTGCGCACCAACTCCTTCTTGGGGAAGCGGTCGATACCCGTCCCGGTGCTGTGGGGGTTGGTAATCGGCGCATGTCAGGCCGCGTCGCCGCTCGCCGTTCGGTGGCTGGACCATGCAACGGTCCTCGCCCTCGAGCTGGTCCTGATCGCCGCGGTCTACATCGGGTTCGCGGTGGCCGACGGACGACCGAGCGTGATCGCTGTCGAGAGCGCCGTCGCCGGACTGTTCGTCGTGCTAGCCGCGACCAGCATCACCGCGACCGCGTGGCTGCTCGTGCTCGGCTACACCGGCCACGGGCTCAAAGACGCCTGGCAGCAGCGCCGCCAGTACGTCGCCAACACCCGATGGTGGCCCCCGTTCTGCGCCGCCGTCGACTGGCTCGTCGCCGCCCTCCTGATCATCGCGATCGGCGCCGGAGTTCACTTTCATTAGTCCCCGAACCATGTTCGGGTGCGGAGGACAACACCGCCACGCGGCGCGTACTGCCGGGCGTGACACCGCCACGGGGACGAGAGCTAGTCGCCACGCGAAGGCGGCCCCCAATAAGGACATGCAGCGGACGGCGACGCCGCGACCGCCTGGATCCGGGGAATGGGTCCTTAGTCGCACTGATGACAGGAGGAAACTGATCGTGGACCAGCACACTCGTGAGCAGTTCTTCATCAACGCCCTGGTCACCGAGCATTTCGTGCTGCAGTCGGCGCGCGGCGCCATGGTGCGGCGGAGATGGTCGGCCGCGGCTCGATCTATCTCGGCACCGTGTCCAGCTCGCTGATCGCGTTCGGGTTCATCGCCCAGTCGGAGGTTCGACTGGCTCATTCGTCGCGGCTGTATTACCGGCACTTTTCGTCCTGGGTGAACTGACCTTTCGTCGCGTTGCTGCGGGACTCCTTCCAGAATATCGAGTTCCTGCGTCGAATTCAGAAGATCCGCCACTACTATCGGGGACTCGTTCCGGAGGCCGAGCAGTTCTTCGATCCGCCTGGCCGGGACGGGGAAACGGCGTCGGAGATGGCGACCGTCGGCCTGAACCGCGGGGCAGCGGCGCTGCTGTTCACTGGCGCCAGCACCATCGCGGCCATCAACAGCATCCTCGGCGGCGCCGGTCTGGCGCTCCTCCTCGCGTACACGATCGGGCTCGACAAGGCGTCCGTCACGGCGGTCGGCGTGCTCGCCGCCGTGCTCTTGTTCGGCCTGCACTTGGCCTACGAGTACTCCCCGAGGCGGCCATGTCCGCCGACCGCAGCCAGAACGAGTCTCCTGGCCACAGCTGATCGGCCGCAGCGGCCGCACACCCGCCCGCCGATCGTGACCCGGGGGCATGGGGATTTCACATACCGGGAAAGTTCCTCCGGACAACACGCGCACGCCTATTCGCACGGGGCACATAACGACGAGCTGCGGAAGGCTCTCGATCGAGGCCACGCGCACCGAATCGATCGCGCGCGGATCGGCCCGCTCCACCGCACTGTTCCAGCTCGCCACCGAGCAGCCCGCCGCCGCCCCCGCCCGAAGCTCGGCATCCACATCAGCGTCGCCGCCGTCTGGCCAACGCGCCTGTCGCCGGTGAGTCGAACCGCTGCGCCGCGGAAATCAGCCGCCCACCACAACACCAATACCGGCGTCACCGGAGAGAATTGCTGATGGCATCGTGGCTTGACCTTGAGCAGGTCGCCCCAGAATGGGGGGGGGGGGGGGGGGGGGGGGGGGGGGGGGGGGGGGGGGGGGGGGGGGGGGGGGGGGGGGGGGGGGGGGGGGGGGGGGGGGGGGGGGGGGGGGGGGGGGGGGGGGGGGGGGGGGGGGGGGGGGGGGGGGGGGGGGGGGGGGGGGGGGGGGGGGGGGGGGGGGGGGGGGGGGGGGGGGGGGGGGGGGGGGGGGGGGGGGGGGGGGGGGGGGGGGGGGGGGGGGGGGGGGGGGGGGGGGGGGGGGGGGGGGGGGGGGGGGACGGCAGCCGACGTCTACCTTCTCGACGTTACCGAAGCCGTGCTCATCGACTGGGACCTCTGGCGCGGCCAGATGACTAGCTCGCGCTGGTCGCCCCGGCGCGGCCTTCAACAGCACACACGCAGCTACCCCTGACCAGCGCAGCAACCACAGCCACCCGCGCCAGTCGCCAGCTGAGGCATTCAAACAGTTGGAATATCCGACTCCGCCAGAGCGCGGACGACTCTACGCTAGACCGGCGCACGAGTAAGAGGATGGGACCATATCTGTAGGAGAGCCAATCTGGACAGCCATGTGCGTCCCCCGTGGCGCTAGGGTATGTCGATGAGTGGACGGGTGATTAGCGAAGTCGCACCCAACATCGTGCATCTCTCCCGCGGGGGACGACGGTCTTACGGTATGTCGGCTCGACATGCTCGGTCTGCCATGGCAGCACACGCGAGCCTCCGCGCTGCTCGGATGGGTGGCCAGGGACGCGGCGTTCTTGGCTGAGCGGATGAGCACGATCGACTCGTCGACGACGGCAAGCGGAGCCCGATGAGTGACATGACGAAGCGACGGGCGTCCCGGAGCCCGCGCGTGTCGAGTCGTGGCTCCGAACGCTGATCGGGTTCGAGGACGCGCGGGTCGTAACCGTCGTGCCGCTCACCGACGGCCTGTCGAACGTAACCTGTCGAGTGAAGCTAACCGACGCGCCGGTCGCGGCCGCGGTGCTCCGGATTCAGCCTACGCGCGGGATCTTCGAGCCCTACAACATTCTCCGGGAGGGCGAAGTGCTGAACCACCTCGCCGGCACGGCGGTGCCGGTGCCCGGCGTGCTCGCTTCGGAGAGCGACCCACGCTTCTTCGGGGCACCCTTCCTCCTGCTCGAATCCATCGACGCAGCCCACATGCCTGCGCCGGAGGCCGACTTCGCCACGTTCGCCGCCGACCTTCCCGCCTTCGCCGCGGCGGTCGCCGCGATCCACGCGATCGACTGGCGGGCGGTGGGATTGGACTTCCTCGGCGTACCGAGTTCGGCCGCCGAAGGATTCAAGGGCGAGGTCGAAGCCGTTGCGCGGCGCATGTCGGCGTTCGGTTGCGCCGACGAGCCGCTGCTGAACCGAGCACTGACGGCGTTGCTGGCGTCTACCCCGAGCGGCGGCCGACTGGCGCTGTGTCACGGAGACCCCAACCCGTTCAACTATCTCTTCCGGGGCCAGCAGTTGGTCGGGGTAGTTGATTGGGAGCAGGCGTCATCAGCGATCCTCGCTCAGACATCGGCCAACTCGTCTCGCTCGCATCTCAGGGGCGCTGCGCCCTACGGCCCGCCGAGCGAGAACCTGTTCGTGCAGCTGTACGAGGCATCCACCGGCGAGAGGCTCGAGAGCATGGAGCTGTTCCGGACGCGCTGGCTTTTCCAGCTCGGCGTCGTGTACCACGGCTGGAAGGCCTAGGAAGGAACCGTGGTTCTCCTGGGCGCAGGTCGAGGACCTCCTTACCCGCTCTCTCGGGGAGTTGTGACTTGCCGCCGTGTGTTCGGGGCCCGGCGGGCACGTTGTCCTCTCCTCATGTCCTCGCCTTGGTCCCTCGGTCCAGCCACTCCTGGGATCTGCCGGCCCGCTCTAGGTTGTCCCGGTTTCCCGGCCGTTCCCGGCCCTATCCTTTCCCCTTCGCGGTTCAACGTTGACACCGACGGGGACGCGCTGGCCGATGTGGCATTCAGCTTCACCTTCGCCGAGCTCCAGGACGGCCGCCAAACCGCCACCGCTACGACGCCGCCGGCCGCGAAGCCCAGACGCGTGGACAACCGCGTGGTGAAATGCTCATCGAGGCCACCGCGGTGGGCTTCTATGCCACGGCCGTGCCCGTTCAAGCCGGCCCATGCCGGCTGTTCATCGGCAAACGCAGCGACCCGTTCTTCGCCGACGCTGACGGTGTCCTGCACTGGCTGAAACGATGTCCCGGTAGTTCCAATGGACCGGGGTCGACACCTTCGCTGGCGCCAACGCTTTCTCCATCGTTTGGAGGCACCCAACGACATGCTCGAGATCGGCGCCGTGCAGATCGGACGGAAGGAGGTACGTGCGCTGCGTCGTCGTCATGTGCTGCTCCCCAAGCGACCGAATCGGAGCGGCTGCGTGTGGTCTCGTTGGCGGTCGGGCGGCGCGTAACATCCGGTTCTTCGCAGCTATCGATGGCTCCGTCGAATCGCGGCCTCGGCTGTCCCCCCGGTGCTTGGCGGAGGATGGCTCGGGCGGGCGCGGTGGGCGGGATAGCGAAGCCAGGCGAGATCCTGCCTCGAGCCATCGGGCCCCCGGCAGCCTGCAGGCACGTGGGTACTGTCCTTTAGGAGGGGAGTATGGCTACTCGCCGCGCGGCCGAGTTGAACCCGCCTGTCTTGCTCATCGTTGACGCCCAGCCAGACGCACGTGACGAAACCGAGTCAGCGCTGGCGCGCCGGTTCGGCGCTGAGCTACTGAGGTAGGCTGTCGGCCAGCAATCCGCAAGGCGGCCTGGACATCCTTCGACGTGTTACCGATCAACGCGGAGACGTGGCACTCGTGGCGGCCGATCTGCGGTTGCCGGGCATGGACGGTATTGAGTTCCTCCAGCGGGCCCACAGGCTGCAGCCGCATGCCAGCCGCGCCCTGCTGCTGGCCATGGACCAGTACCACACACGAATTCCGTTCACCGAACTTGCCACCCTCCAGCGCGCCACCGCGCTCGGGCTGATCGATTTCTCCGGTGGTCAAAGGATGGGTCACCCCGGAGGATGCGCTCTACCCGCAGGTCCAAGAGGCGCTCACGGCGTGGACGATCGCCCATCGGCCCAGACACGTCGTTTACCGCATCGTCGGCGAGCAGTGGGCTGCCCGCTAGCCATGAGCTGCGCGACCTGCTGGCCCGCAACGGCGTCCCGTTCGAGTTTTACGCCGCCGATTCCGAACGAGGCCAGCAGCTGATCAGCGAGTACGGCATCGACGTGCGGCATCTGTCCCGCGGTCATTCACCACAGCGGCCAGGTCCAGCAGGACCCAACGTTCTCGGAGGTGGCCCAGGCGCACGGCATTCATACCCGGGCCGTGTCGCAGGACTATGACCTGGCGATTGTCGGTGCCGGGCCGGCTGGCCTGTCGGCCGCGGTTTATGGCGCGTCAGGAGGGGCTGCGCACCGTCGTGCTCGAAGCGCAAGCGATCGGCGGCCAGGCCGGCCAAGCTCCATGATCCGCACGATATCTGCGGGCTTTCCGCGGGGCATCAACGGCGGTGTCCTGGCCCACCGCGCCTGGGAGCAGAGCGGTGCTGTTCGGGGCCGAGTTCGTGTTCACGCAGCCAGCGATCGGGCTTAGCTGCCGCGGCATCGAGCGCGTCGTCGCGCTGAGCGGAGCGGGAGCCGGACGACCGCGCGGGCGGTGCTCATCGCCGCCG
>CAVVJA010000016.1:0-82608 GCA_963748415.1 uncultured Actinomycetota bacterium
TCGCGCCCGCTTCTCCAAACTGCGCGGACACGCGTGCAAGAAACCCCGAGGTAGCAGGCGCCGAATGTTCCACACCAACGACAACCTTCATGGCCTTATCACGTAGAAACAGGAGTATGACGGCACGAGATGACCGGTCAGCAGAGTCCGCATGAACAATAAAAGCTTCGCTCCTATCCGGGTTCCGCATTCAGCCGCACCGAATCGATCGGTGCGGCTCGGCGGACGAAAGTGCTGGCATCGGGAGCCACGCAGATCGAAAGCTTCTGTCCCAGCGTCGCACGGGCCTGAGCGATCACAACACCGAAAGGCATGAAAGTCACTGCGATTGCGGTCATATCGCTCGCCGAACTGTCCGATCGGCCGGCAGCGCGCGAGGACCCAGGCAGGACTGACCGGCATCGCCAGGGAACCAACTTGCCATCCCAATCGGTGCATCGGAGACTTCCCAGACGGTGATCAACAACAGACCCCTTCCGACTTCCGAACCACATTGAGACCGACTACGGATCATGAGGCGGCTCCGCACGCCCGGAGCCGAAGCCTTCCGGACCGAAGTATGGATCGGGACGATGGCGAGCGTCGCCTTGAAGATCACCTTCTCATCTTGATCCACTAGTTGATCTCCGTCGGTCCGCAAAAAGTCCGCAGGAATTCCGCAAACGATCGTTACGAGCCGCGATCAACCATCGCGAGCGAACGCCCTGCAGGCCAACAAAACCGGTGTCTGCAAGCACTTCTCCATGATCACCAAAAACGGCCAGACGACTCCCAGGATCGGACTTCCAAACTGAAGGTGCGGGTTCGATTCCCGTCGCCCGCTCCATGGTCGAAACCAGGGATCTAGGGGGCTCCAGGCCCTTCGGCCGAATCGGAAGCTTGCTCAACTGGCCGTTAGTCCGCAAAATTCGCATGATCTCAAGCCGAGGTCCGCCAGGGTTCCTCCCCGGGATGTTCGACCCGGCAGGCCTTCTCGTAGCGGGCGAGCTTGCGCTCGATCTGCGCCGCCCGCTTGCTGAACGCCCCGACGTAGGGGACGAGCTGGGTGATCTCCCCGACCCGGTGAGGGTATAGCCGTGCCGCACCGTCACCGCCTCCAATATCTCGACCACCGTCGCGACCTGCTGGCCGCGGGGCCCGACGCGTGCGGTGGCGTGCTGCCCGAGCCAGCCGATGATCTGCTCCGCCGCGCAATCCTGTTCCGCGTCGTAGGCGGCGGCCATATCGGGGTGCAGCTCTGCGGTCAGGGACCAGGACTTCGGGCCATTCATCGTCACGCCAAGAACCGCGCCGGTGCGCGTCGTGCCGCAACCGGCCCTGTGGCTCAGCAGTGTCGGGGTCGACGCCGGCGACCCACGCCTCGTACGCGTTGCCATCCATCCTGGCCAGCTCGATAACGTGCCGGTCGGCGTCGACGGTGTACCACCGCGCGTAGGCCCCAGGCTCGGCGAGGTAGTAGTCCCCCACCCGCGGGCAGTACTGGTCCAGGTATTCGCGGGCGCCTCTCGCGCGCCCGCGGTAGACCTTTACCCCGCCGTGCATAACCAGTAATTCCCAACAATTTTCAGCGCTATTTCTTTTTCAAGCGGAACTCAGCGAATTCCCTATCCATTTTTGGTAGCATGCGTGCCGCTATTTGGTGAAGAATGGGGAATTGTTGGTAAATGACGGCTGAGATTGAAGATAGCTATTTCGGCGCGTCCCATCAGGACAGAGCTCAGTCGGATCCGTTGCCGTGAACCGTAGGTCACCCGCACCGGGCGACGATGCCACATAGGTCACCCGATATCATCCGCCGGGATGATCCAGCGGTCGCGGTCATCCCGTGTGCTTGAGGAAACCCGGAGCGGGGGTCGGCATGGCGTTGTCCGAGTACGAGCCGGGAGCTGCGTTCCCGGGGGTTATTGGTCGGACGACGGATGTGTCGTCGCCGGCGTGGCCGCAGTCGGCTCGGCCCGTGCCGGGCACGCCTAACGTACTGATGGTCGTCCTTGACGACACCGGATTCGGGCAGCTGGGCTGTTACGGCAGCCCGATCGAGACGCCCAACTTCGATGCGCTTGCGGCGAACGGGTTGCGCTACAACAACATGCACACGACGGCGTTGTGCTCGCCGAGCCGGTCGTGCATTCTGACCGGCCGCAACCACCACAGCAATGGCATGGCCGCGATCACCGAGCTCGCTTCGGGGTATCCCGGTTACAACGGGATCATCCCGTTCGAGAACGGATTCCTGTCGGAGATGCTGCTCGGCCACGGATACAACACCTTTATGGTCGGCAAGTGGCATTTGACGCCGAGCAACCACGAGACGGCCACCGGGCCGTATGACCGTTGGCCGCTGGCGCGCGGTTTTGAGCGTTTCTACGGATTCCTCGGCGGCGACACGAGCCAGTGGTACCCCGACCTCGTGTATGACAACCACCAGGTCGAGCCGCCTGCGACGCCGGAGGAGGGTTATCACCTCAGCGCGGATCTGGTCGACCGGTCGATCCAGTTCATCGCCGATAGCAAGCAGGTCGACCCCGATAGGCCGTTCTACCTGCACCTGTGTTTCGGGGCCACGCACGCGCCGCATCACGCTCCCAAGGAGTGGGCGGACAGGTACGCGGGCAAGTTCGACGACGGCTGGGATGCCTACCGTGAGCGGGTCTTCGCCCGGCAGAAGGAGTTGGGGATCGTCCCGGCCGACGCCGAGCTGTCCCGTCACGACCCGGATGTGCCGGACTGGGAGTCACTGCCGGAACCGGCGCGAAGGCTCTTCAGCCGTTTCATGGAGGTGTTCGCCGGCTTCTTGAGCCACACCGACTATCACCTGGGGCGGCTGCTGGACTTCCTGCGTGAGCGCGGCGAGCTGGATAACACGATCGTCATGGTGATCTCCGACAATGGCGCCAGCGCTGAGGGCGGCCCGACGGGCACCACCAACGAGGCGCAGTTCTTCAACAACGCGCCGGAGTCCCTCGAGGACAGCCTCAAGCGGATCGACGAGATCGGCGGTCCCAAGACCTTCAACCACTACCCGTGGGGTTGGACCTGGGCGGGCAACACACCGTTCCGGCGCTGGAAGCGGGAGACCTATCGGGGCGGCGCCTCGGACCCGTTCCTCGTGCACTGGCCCAAGGGGATCAAGGCCAAGGGCGAGGTACGGACGCAGTACGCGCACATCATCGACATGGTGCCGACCGTCCTGGACGTGCTGGGCATCGACCCGCCCGCCGACGATCCGCGGCGTCACCCAGTCCCCGATCCAGGGCGTGAGCTTCGCGCATACCTTCGACACCCCGACATCGGCGAGCCTGCACCACACGCAGTACTTCGAGATGCTCGGCCACCGGGCGATCTATCACGACGGCTGGCGTGCGGTGTGCCCGTGGCCCGGTCCGTCATTCACCGAGGCCGGCGTCGGGTTCGGGCAGCCCATCTCGGCGCAGACGCTGTCCGAACTGGACGGTCAGCGGTGGGAGCTGTACCACGTCGAGGAGGACTTCGCCGAGAACCACAACGTCGCCGCAGACAACCGCGACAAGCTCATCGAGCTCATCGCGACGTGGTACGTGGAAGCCGGCAAGTACGGGGTCATGCCGATCGACGGAAGCGGCCTGGAGCGCATGATCGCCGAAAAACCTGCGGCCGCCCCGCCCCGCGACCGCTACACCTACATCCCGAACACCCAGTCCGTCCCGTTCTTCGCCGGACCACGCGTCCTGAACCGGCCACACAGCATCACCGCCACGGTCGAAATCCCCGACGGCGGCGCCGAAGGCGTCCTGCTCTGCCAGGGAACTGCAGCTGGTGGCTACTCGCTGTTCCTCAAGGACGGCAGGCTGCACTACGTCCACAACTACGTCGGCCGCAGCCTGCACCGCGTCACATCACCCGACCCGGTACCGACCGGAAAGCACGAACTGCGCTTCGAATTCGAGCCGACCGGCCAGCCGGACATGCCACACGGACGCGGCGCACCGGGACGGCTGCAGCTCTACATCGACGGCACACTCGTCGCCGAGGCCGACACACCGTAACCACACCGTTCATCCTCAACCCCGGTGCGCTGACCTGCGGCGCCAACCCCGGCTCGCCGGTAACCCCCGACTACCCATCACCGTTCCGATTCACCGGAACCCTGCACAAGGTCACCGTCGACGTGTCCGGCGAGCTCATCACCGACACCGAAATTGAGATGCGAGTGGCCATGGCCCGGCAATAGCCACCAACAGGTACGCGTCCCGACCGCGACAGCTCAACCGGGTCCGTGTCAGTTCGACAGGTCGGCTGATCCGCCGTCCGGAGTCACCGTCGTCGCAGGCGCCAGACGACACCGAGGGTAGCTGCTGAGCGTAGGGCTGTCGCCGGTACGGTTTCCGTTATCCGTGTGACAGGATGACCGGCTTGGCCAGCACACGCCGGACGCTCGCTGGAAAAAGTCTGCCTCGAGCGCATAGACAGGACCGGAAGGTGACTGTGACCGCTGAGTTGCTGTCGGGCTGGCGGGACGGCCCCACAAGGCGAGCGATCGTCGCGTACGTCGAACGGATTTGTGGAACGGACGGATCGGCCACCATTCCGGTCGAGGAGCGTGTAGCGGTCTTCGACAACGACGGCACCTTGTGGTGTGAGAAGCCGATGCCGATCCAGCTTGATTTCATCCTTCGCCGCCTCGTGCAGATGGCCGAGGAGCAACCCGAGTTGCGGGAGCGCCAACCGTGGAAGGCCGCCTACGAACGCGACTACGGCTGGTTGGGCGCGCTCATGACCGAGCACTACGCGGGTAACGACACCAACGTCAAGACGCTGGCGGGGGGCATCCTGGCTGGCTACGCGGGCATCAGCGTCGACGATTTCGAGCAGCAGTCCGACGCCTTCCTACGCAGCGCGCAACATCCGTCTCTCGGTCGCCGCTATCTGCAGTGCGCCTACGCGCCGATGGTCGGGCTGCTCGGTTACCTGCAGGCGAACGGATTCTCCAACTACATCGTCTCCGGCGGTGGTCGGGACTTCATGCGGCCCGTCAGCATGGACATGTACGGCGTCCCGCGTGAGCGGGTCATCGGCAGCAGCACCACCTTCGCCTATACCAGCGACGAGCACGGCGGCACCATCACCCACAAGCCCGAAGCCGACTACCTCGACGACGGGCCGGAAAAGCCGGTGCGCATCTGGAACCGCACCGGCCGGCGCCCACTGCTGGCCGCCGGCAACTCCAACGGCGATATCCCGATGCTCCAGTTCACCCATCACACCGACAAGCCCACGCTGCGCCTTCTCGTCCGGCACGACGACCCAGATCGCGAATTCGACTACACGGCCGGCGCCGAGCAGGCGCTCAAGCAAGCCCAAACCGCCGGCTGGACGGTCGTCAGCATCAAGAACGATTGGACCACCGTCTTCCAAAACTAAACCCGGTCGCCACCCAACGGTGGGCTGCGCTGGTGCCACATCTGATCCGCGCGGGCATCGCCGCGACGCCGACCCACGCTCAGGCATCCGGGTGACGCGTCCGTGACGCCCGTCGTTAGATCTCGGTGGTGGCTTGGGCTTTGCCGTCTTTGACGGCGGTTTGGAACGCGGCGTAGTCGCGTTCGTTCTGGTCGGCGTAGGTTTCGGCGAACTCGGCGATGGCCTGGTCGAATTTGGTGGAGCCGCCGAGGTAGGCGGCCAGGGCGACGCGGTCGCCGGAGCGGGCGTGCGCCCGGGCCAGGGTCCAGCCGCATATCCGGGCGTAGACGGTCATTCCGGTGGGAACCATTTGTTCGATGGGTAGGGAGAATTTCCAGTCCCGCAATTGGCGCACGTAGAAGTCGCGCTCGACCCCGTCGGCGCCGGTGGCGCGGGTCCAGCCGAGGAAGATGTCGCTTTGGGCCTGCATCAGGTGCTGCCCGGCGACGACCCGTTCGCCTTCGTTCTTGTACTGGCTGCGCCCGCAGTATTCGGCCAGCACCGAGGGCTGGGCCTCCTTGGCCTGCAGGAACAGCGGTTCGATCCCGTCGCCGGCCTCCATCAGGATGATCCAGGCGCGGGTGCCGACGCTGCCGACCCCGACGACCTTGCGGGCCACCTGGACCAGCGCGAACTGCCCCAGCAGATGCCGCCGGTCCGACTGCAGGGTGCGCCGGTACTTGCCCAGCACGGCCCGCAACTGCGCCTGCAGCGCGTCGGCCTGCACATCGGCGAACACCTCTTCGATCGGCACGATCATCGGCGGATCGGCGATGATCTGCCGCCGCCCGTCGACCACGGTGGTCAGCTTGTCCAGGGCCTGCAGGCTGTCCCGGGTGTGCGCCTTGGCCAGCAGCTTCTCGCCGGCCTTCAACCGTTTCGCCTTGATCTGCGACCGGTATTGGTCGAGGGTCTGCTGGATGTCCAGGTAGGCGTACCAGACCCCCATCAGCGACTGCTGCGCGAACTCGCGCATCGCGCTGCGGTAACCCTCGGCCGCCGCGAGCACGATCCTGCGGCGGTCCTTGACCGGGAACCCGTTATCCCGCCCCGCCACCGAGAAACTCGCCGCCAACCGCTTCACATCCCACTCGAACGGCCCCGGCAGCGTCTCATCGAAGTCGTTGACATCGAAGACCAGGCTCCGCTCCGGCGAAGCGAACGCCCCAAAATTGGACAGGTGCGCGTCCCCGCACAACTGCACCCGCAACCCCGACGCCGGCGTACCCGCAAGATCCGCCGCCATCGGCAGCGCCGCCCCCCGAAAGAACGTGAACGGCGACACCAACATCCGCCCATGCCGGATCGGCACCAACTCCGGCACCCGGCTCTTGGCCTGCCCCAACAGCAGACCGACCGGATCCCGCGACCCCTCCGGCCGGAACTGCGCATGCGACCCCAACGGCGCCACCACCCGGGCATCCTTCCCCCGAGCCACCCGATCCGCCCGACTCAACTGCTCCCCATCGCCCGCCCGCGCACCAGACCGCCGTGTCCTGCGACCCTCAGCCGTCACCGTCATGCCACCCTCCGAACCGCAGCAGCCCGACACCGCCACCATCACACACCACGGACGCGCCCGAGTGCTGGTCTCAGACAAGCACGCCACCCCGCCCCCAGCCATCCCCCAGCCCGGGATGACCAGGGCGCTCGCGCCCCGGTGATGCGCGGCGGACCCCGGAATCCAATGCCGACCACAATCACCGGGCCGAGGATTTCGGCCGATCGGCTACTCCCGGGCGAGCATAGCCACGGCCTCGCGTTCCAGATCTATGTAGGGATCGCCGCTGACATCGACCGCGACTCGTTTGATCGTGCCGCCGGTGAACATGTGCGGGTGAGGACCTGGGTAGTCACCGGTGACCGGTTCGCCGCTGTCCCGGCCGACGCACAGCCCTCGCCCGCGAGCGAGAACATCCCGGGCTGGGTTTTGATCCGGCCTTCGCCGACCTTTCTATCGCCGTGGTAAAGGCACAGGATGCCGGTGGACACGTGGGGCGGGTCCTCCCCGTCTTTGTCGAAGGAGGCCGAAAGGATCAGGTTCTCGCCCGTGGGCAGGTCCTCTGTGCCGTCGATCTTCTGCTCCATCATGCCGACGAAGTTGTAGACATAGTGCAGCCGGTTGTCTTTCACGTACAGGGCGTGCCCGTCTTGCGGGCTTCTGCGACATCGAGCAGCGGCTCTGCCTTGGCCTTGCGCTGTGGAACGGACGCGATCCGATCCTGAAGGAGCGAGCGTTCGGGCTGACCGGGGCGCAGGGGAATCATGGCGAGGACGTGAAGGAGTATTGGTGGTATCTCGACGCGGTCCCGAGCCACGCCTGGAACCGCTGGCGTTATCACTACCCGCAGGCGGCCTATCCGTATCAAGATCTGATTGACCAAAACGCGGCGCGAAACAGGACTCAGCCCGAATACGAGCTGGTTGACACCGGGGTGTTCGACAGCGGGCGGTACTGGATTGTCGAGGTGCACTACGCGAAGGCCGACCCCGATGATCTGCTGATGAACATCTCGGTGACGAACTCGGGTCCGGACACCGACAGTCTGCACGTGCTACCGACCGCCTGGTTCCGCAACACGTGGTCCTGGGAGGCCGACTCGCCGCGCCCCCGCATGGCGGCGATTGAGGACAACACGGTCGGAATCGAGCACCCGTGGCTCGGCCCGCTCGAGCTGCTCGCCGACACCGACTCGGACGGCCGGGCACCGGCGGTCTTGTTTTGCGAAAACGAGTCGAATCTCCAACGCCTGTATGGCGTGGAGCCGATTACGCCATATCCCAAGGATGGCATCAACGATCACGTGATCCGCGGGGCGTCGACGGTCAATCCCGATCGCAGGGGCACCAAGTGCGCCTATTGGTACAACGTCGCCGTCCAGCCTGGCCAGACGATCGAGCTGCGGCTGCGGTTGCGGCCGGTCAAGAAGGAGGCGGGTGGCCGACCGGTCGACGCGTTCGGCGTCGACTTCGACCGGGTGATGGCGGATCGGCGCGCCGAGGCAGATGAGTTCTATGCCGAGCTGACACCGAAAAAGGCCACGGCTGACGAGGCGATGGTGATGCGGCAGGCGTTCAGCGGGATGCTGTGGAGCAAACAGCTGTTCTACTACGACGTGACCCGCTGGCTGGATGGTGACCCGACCCAGCCGACGCCGCCCTCCCAGCGGCTGAGCGGGCGCAACAGTCACTGGCGAAATTTCAACGCCTTCGACATCATGTCGATGCCCGACAAATGGGAGTATCCGTGGTTTGCCGCGTGGGACCTCGCATTCCACTGCGTGCCGCTGGCGCATGTCGACCCTGCGTTCGCCAAGTATCAGTTGATCTTGCTGTGCCGGGAGTGGTTCCAGCATCCGAACGGGGCATTGCCGGCTTACGAGTGGGACTTCGGCGATGTCAACCCACCCGTGCAGGCGTGGGCGGCGCTGGAGGTATTCGCGATCGACGGCGGCCGCGATATCGATTTCATCAGCCGGGTATTCGACAAGATGTTGGTGAACTTCACCTGGTGGGTCAACCAGCAGGACCGCGAGGGCAACAACCTGTTCGAGGGCGGCTTCCTCGGCCTGGACAACATCGGGCCGATCGACCGCTCTCACCTGCCGGCCGGCGACGTCCTCGAGCAATCCGATGCCACCGGTTGGATGGGCTTCTACGCGATCGCGATGGGAGCCATGGCCGTAGTCCTGAACCGATCCGGTTCGCGGGCCGGCGAAGATCTGATCCTGAAATTTGTCGAGCACTTCGCCGCCATCGCGGACGCGCTGGACGGACTTGGCCTGTGGGACGAGACCGACGGGCTCTACTACGACCGGCTCATGACGCCGAGCGGGGCAACCGAGCTAGTGAAAGTCCGGTCGATGGTGGGCATCATCCCAGCCCTCGCGGCCGCTGTCATCACCGAGGATGATCTCGACAGAGCGCTCATGTTCGGCAAGCGGTTCGCGGACTTTTTGGATCGGCACGACCTGGGCCATCCTGACCAGCTCAGCGACGTTGGGTTGCTGCGCGGTCAACCGGGCCAGCGGCGGGTACTGCTCAGCTTGTGCGGGCCGGATCGGCTGGACAGGCTGTTCGCCAACGCATTCGACGAGAGTGAATTCCTATCCCCCTATGGTCTGCGAGCCCTTTCCGCCTACCACCGCGACCATCCCTACACGCTCGAATACGACGGCATCAAAGCGAGCATCGACTACGAGCCGGCCGAGTCCACTACCCCGATGTTCGGCGGAAATTCCAACTGGCGCGGCCCGATCTGGTTCCCGCTCAACTACTTGATGATCAGCGTCCTGGAGCGGTACCACCGGTTCTACGGCGATGACTACACGATCGAATACCCGAGCGGGTCAGGCAAACAGCTGCGCCTGGACCAGGTCGCCGCCGACCTGGCGGACCGACTCATCTCGATCTTCACCCGCGACACCGACGGCCGACGGGCTTGCTTCGGCGGGACCGAGCTACTGCAGACCGATCCCGCATGGCACGACAACCTCATTTTCAGCGAGTACTTCCACGGCGACAATGGGGCCGCGATCGGCGCGTTCCACCAAACCGGCTGGACCGGGGTGATTGCCGACCTGATACGACGCCGACACGGAGAGGTAGAGGCCGTGGGTGACGTCGTCCGGCGGATTGGCATGCAGACCGAGCGATGAACACTATGCCCGCGATCCAACGTCTTTCTGCACCGTTCTTTCTTCCCGAGCAACCGGTTGGGCACGCGTGCGACGATATTCGGCATCGCGAGGGCCAGGCTCATCCCTGATTGGTGAGGCCCCGCGACACGCCAGAGACGGCAAGGTTGACTGTCGGGGAGGCGATGACATGGCTGGACGGAAGGTCGCACACCCAGACGTTGCTGAGCGGCTAGCGCACGGTAAGGACGCGCGGACGCGAACACCACCAGACGCCCATGATGGCTTTGTGCCGGCTGCGGATCGTCCGGATCCAGTGGCGTTGCTGCAGGCGCAGGATGCCGCCCGGGACCCGGACCTGGTTCCGATTCGGCACGGTCGAATGATGGCGTCCCCGTTCACCTTCTTTCGGGGTGCGGCGAAGATCATGGCCGTCGATCTGGCGAGCACGCCGACGGCCGGGCTCGACGTGCAACTGTGCGGTGACGCGCACCTTTCGAACTTCGGCGCGTTCGCTTCGCCGGAGCGGGAGCTGTTGTTCGACGTCAACGACTTCGATGAGACCTTGCCCGGCCCATTCGAGTACGACGTGAAGCGGCTGGCGGCCAGCTTCACGATCTGCGCTCGGACCAACGGCTTCAGTAAAGCCAAGGCGTGGGCGGCGACGCTGGAGGCAACGACGGCGTATCGGCAGGCGATGGCCGGGTTTGCCACGATGGGCTTACTGGACATCTGGTATGCCCACCTGGACTCCGACGAGCTGCTCGCGAATATCCGCACGTCCGGCCTGGCCGGGAAGAAGGCGGAGAAGCGGGCGATGGTGGCGGCAGAGACTGACCTGCGGAAGGCACGCACCCATGACAGCCTGCAGGCGGTTACCAAGTTGTGCGAGGTCGTCGACGGCCAGTACCGGATCGTCAGCCAGCCACCGATCGTCGTGCCGTTACGCGACCTGGCCGGTACCTACCGCCTGTCCGCCGATGAGCTCGAGGCTTCGATACACGGCGAGCTGCGCGCATACCGCGAGAGCCTGCCGGATGATCTGCGCAGGTTGCTCGAGCGGTTCGAGTTCGTCGACGCCGCGCGCAAGGCGGTCGGCGTCGGTAGCGTCGGCACCCGCTGCTTCATCGGCTTGCTGCGAGGCCGCGACGAGGGAGATCCGTTGTTCTTGCAGATCAAGGAAGCGACGGCATCGGTTCTGGAGGACAGCCTCCCCGCGAGCACCTACGCCAACCATGGCGAGCGCGTCGTACAAGGACAGCGACTGATGCAGGCGTCCAGCGACATCTTCCTCGGCTGGACGATCGGGCCGGATCCCAATCGCCATTACTACTGGCGGCAACTGCGCGATATGAAGGGCTCGCTGGACGAGGAGACGACATCGCCCGCAGGACTGAAAATATACGCACGCCTGTGCGGGTGGACGCTCGCGCGCGCACACGCCCGATCCGGAGACCCGGTCGCGATAGCTGCCTACCTCGGCGACAGTGATCGGTTCGATACCTCCATCGCCCACTTCGCGGAACGCTATGCCGACCAGAACGACCATGATTACCGTGCGTTCACCGAGGCCGTCCGCTCCGGGCGGATCGAGGCAATCGAAGGCGTCTAAGGCCATCTGGCCGCCGGGAGCCTCTCCGCGGGGCTGATCAGGCAGTGCTCGACGAGCCCCACCCAGGCGGCAGACTGGCACTGTCGGATCTTCTTGTCCTGTGCGACCGCGTGGCGACTGGACCGCCACACCTCGTCGGAGCCCAGAAGGGTGACGACACGGCTACCGCGTGCCGCCTGCCGCAGCGGCCCATCCGTCAGATCCGAATCCTCCAGCTACCCCCCGCGGACCAGCCGGGCGCTCCGGAACATTCTTATCGCACTAGTTCAGCGCGCGCAGATAAGCAGCCATTGTGATGAAACATCGCCACCGAGGGTGGGACGACATCGGTCGGCGAAGCGCGCTGAATCGGCCCGATGTCGCCAGCGGCACGTGACGGTGCGCGCTCACGAACTGGTGGTGGTGTTGAACCTGATCCCGCGCTCAACAGGTCAAATGGTCCCAGCGCCGCCGCTGGTCCGCCCTGTCAGCTACGACTCGGACCGGGGCTATCCGTCCCTCGAGGCGGCGGGGGCCTCCTAGCGGCATTGGAACTCAACGACGGACGCGCCCTGGCAGGCCGCTACGCCCCGCTCACCATCAGCAACCGAGCTACACAGCAAGGCACCCTCAAGATCACATCTGCTGATTCTACGATTTTACGGTACATTGCGAATTTCTGGCGCAGGGACACTAGTTGGTGAGGCCGGCGATTCCGTTTCGCAGCAACGATGCGACCAGCAGGAAAACGATGACTGCCGCGACTTTTCGCGCGTTGCGCAGGAGCCAGTCCCGCGACGCCTGCAGAACACGCTCAGCCCGATCGGGTGCCACAAACAACATCACGATCGCGAGCGCCAACGGCAACAACGACACCAGCGAGAAGAAGACCCACTCGACGATGTATTGCGTTGTGCTCGGATGGGTCTCGGAGATGTCCTTGAGTGCCAGCGGGATAAACGCACCCGGATTCGCGAGCGCGGCGCCGGCGCCAATAATCGCAATAACCGGCGAACTGGCGACCTTGCTCATTTGCGCGACCATGCCCTCGACGCGTTTCTGATCTGGCGGCCGCCGCAGAACACGCACCATCCACGCGGCTAGAACAATCGCAGCGACGATGTCCACGATCGCGACCCACGTCTTGGGCTGCGACGGAGTGTCGGATGCCGCAATATCGCCGATCACGAATGCGGCGATGACCCCCACCGCCAACGTCGCGGTCAGCGCACCTGCGTAGAACCACAGGCCGGTACGCCGGGGCCGGTCCCCCATTACGAGCGCGAGCACCGAAAACCCCAACGTCGTCGGTGACAACATCGCGGCCAGCGCCACCAGCACGAGCTCGGCATCGATCCAACCCACGTCCGAAACCTAGCGTCGGCCCGCCACAACGTCGAGGATCGAACCAGACCCGTAAACACACGACAGGTTTCGACATGACGAGCTGGCTGCCTGCACGACGATCGAGTAGTCACCACCCGAAAAGGTCGTGCGGCGCAATGAATCCGAAGCGAGGCATGCGCAATGGCGAGAAGCGCAGCACCGTATCGTCGTAGTGCTGCACGAACGCGCGCCGATCGGCATTCAACCCACGTTGCATGACATGTCGTAGCGGGCGTCTCGCGGGCTGATCCAGCGCTCCAGGGCGCCGGTCGGCCGCGTTCAGTCGCGAGCTGGATCGCGCGATCAACCGCCACCCAGGACATCACCCGTCCGTACGTGAAGTCTTTAGGACCACTGCGGGTCTCCCAGGTGCCGAGCACGGCTGTGCCAGCCACGCTCTTGAACTCGGCGGTGGCGCCGGCTACGCGCGAACCGATCACGCTCGTACGTCAGCCGCACGACCACCACCGACCGACACCCTGGCCCGCCGCTCCTTCGGCCGGCCCGCAGAGCTGAACCGGATCACCCAAATCGGGGGATGCTTGCTGGGCCCGGGAGCGATCTGATGGTAGGAATCGGCCAGGAGGAATGACATGTCTGAGAAAGTTGACGCGCTGGTGATCTTCGGCGCCACCGGAGACCTAGCTAAAATCGAAACCTTCCCGGCGCTGGTGGGTCTGGTCCAGCGCGGCGTGCTCGACGTGCCGGTGGTCGGGGTGGCCAAGAGCGGGTGGGGGCTGGAGCAGTTCCGCGACTACGCCACCGCCTCGCTGCGGCTCAACCACATGGACCCGAACAGCGCGGCGGCGCAGAAGATGCTCGGGCTGCTGCGGTACGTGGACGGAGACCTCGGCGACGAGGCCACCTATAGGGCGATGTCGGACGCCATCGGCGCCGGGAGCCAGGTCCTGTTCTACCTGGAGGTGCCGCCCCCGCTGTTCGGGCGCATCGCCCAAGGCATCGCCACGGCTGGCCGGGCCAAGGACGCGCGGGTGATGGTGGAGAAGCCGTTCGGTGCCGACCTGGCCAGTTCGCAGAAGCTCAACGACACCATGCACCAGTACTTCGCCGAAGATGTCATCTTCCGGGTCGACGACTGGCTGGCCTTTGATCCCGTGGAGAACGTGCTGTTCGTCCGGCTCGCCAACTCGGTGATCGAGCCGCTGCTCAACCGGACCTACGTGGAGAGCATCCAGATCACCATGGCCGAGGCCTTCGACGTTGCCGATCGCGGCCGGTTCTACGACCGGACCGGGGCCATCAACGATGTCGTCCAGAACCACATGCTCCAGGTGCTGGCCACCGTGCTGGCTGACCCGCCGGCCAGACCGGGCCTGGCAGACTGGCGGGATGCCAAGTCACGGGTGGTAGCCGCGCTGCGGCCCCTGGTCGCCGAGAACACGGTGCGCGGTCAGTACAAGGGCTATCACGAGGTTGAGGGGGTCGACCCGAAATCGACCACGGAGACCTTCGTCGCGGTCCGGCTCGCCGCCGACAACTGGCGCTGGGAGGGCGTGCCGATCTTGATCCGGGCCGGCAAGTGCATGCCTGTCACCGCCACCGAGGTGGACATCCGCTTCAAGCGACCTCCGCATGACGTGTTCGGCATCGGCCCCTTCGCCGTCCGCGACTCGCTGCGATTCAGGATTTGGCCAGAAACCGCGGTCAGCCTCACGCTGGCGGGCAAGAAGCCGGGCGGCGAAATGGAGCCGCAGCTGGAGGAGTTGACGTTTGCGGGGCAGTCCGGCTCGGACATGCGTCCCTACGACCGGCTCATCGGCGCGGCCCTGGACGGGGACCGGTGGCTGTTCGCCCGCCAGGACACGGTCGAGGCGGCCTGGCGGGTCGTCGACCCGGTCCTTGGCGACGTCACGCCCGTGCACCCCTACGCCCGCGGCAGCTGGGGCCCAACCGAGGCCGATCGGCTGCTGCCCGACCGCGACGCCTGGCACGACCCGGCCGGCTGACCGGACACGGCAATAAAGACGACCGGATCGGGGACGCGCCATGAACGACCAAGGTAGCTAGCGCCGCGTGGTGATCATCGGTGGCGGATTGGCCGATCTGTTCGCCGCCAGGGCGCTGCACAACGCCCCGAGCCTCGGAAGGAGCACAGCATGGACGGACATTACGACGTTATTGTGATCGGAACCGGGGCCGGCGGCGGCACGCTCGCCCGTCACCTCGCCCCCTCGGGCAAGAGCATCCTGTTGCTTGAGCGCGGCGACTGGCTGCCCCGTGAGCCGGCGAACTGGTCAACCGTGGACGTGTTCGTCGACGGCCGCTACATCTCGCCGGACAGCTGGTACGACGTGAAGGGCAAGTCGTTCTTCCAGCCGCAGGTGCATTACTTCGTCGGCGGCGCCACCAAGCTGTACGGAGCCGCGCTGTACCGGATGCGTGTCGAGGACTTCGGCGAAGTGCACCATCATGACGGCCTGTCGCCGGCCTGGCCGATCTCCTACCAGGACATGGAGCCGTACTACACCGCGGCCGAGACGATGTACCAGGTGCACGGCGCGCGGGGTGAGGATCCGACGGACCCGCCGGCCAGCGCGCCCTACCCCTTTCCCGCGGTCTCCCACGAGCCCAGGATCCAGCAGCTGTCTGATGACCTGGCCGCGGGCGGCTATCACCCGTTCCACGCGCCGTGCGGCATCCGGCTCAACGAGGCGAACACGCCGTACAGCGTCTGCGTGCGCTGCGCGGACTGCGACGGGTTCCCGTGCCCGCTGCACGCCAAGTCCGACGCCGAGGTGCTCGGCGTCCGTCCGGCTCTCGAGCACGCCAACGTCACGCTGCTGCGGAACATGCGGGTGGTGAAGCTGGAGACCGACCCGGCCGGCACCGCGGTCACCCAGGTGGTGGTCGAGCACGACGGTGAAACGGAGCGTTATCAGGGCGACATCGTGGTCGTCTCCTGCGGCGCGGCCAACTCCGCGAAGTTGCTGCTGGCCTCCGCCAACGACAAGCACCCGAACGGGCTGGCCAACAGCTCCGATCAGGTCGGCCGCAATTTCATGTTCCACGACAGCCAGGCCGTGCTCGCCCTGTCCAAGGACCCGAACCCGACTGTCTTCCAGAAGACCCTCGGCGTGAATGACTTCTATTTCCGCGGGCCGGACTTCGACTACCCGATGGGCAACATCCAGATGATCGGCAAGTCGCAGGCGGCGATGTTCCGCGGCGAGAAGCCCATCGAGACCAAGTTCGCGCCGAACTGGGCGCTGCGCGACGTTGCGGAGCACGCGGTGGACTTCTGGCTGTCCACCGAGGACCTGCCGCAGCCCGACAACCGGGTCACCCTCGGTCCGGACGGCGGCGTCCACCTGGCGTACACGCCGAGCAACCCCACGGCCGCCAAGCGGCTGTACCACCAGCTCCATTCGATGCTGGGCTCGCTCGGCATGCACCCCGGCCACCTGGCTCACCGGTTCGCGTACATGAAAACCGACATCCCGATCGCCGGCTGCGCGCACCAGGCCGGGACCGTCCGGTTCGGCTCGGACCCAGCCGCATCGGTGCTCAACACCGACTGCCGGGCCCACGAACTCGACAACCTCTACGTCGTCGACACCAGCTTCTTCCCGAGCATCAGCGCGGTGAACCCGGCCCTTACCGCGATGGCCAACGCCATCCGAGTCGGCGACCACCTGCTCCAACGGCTCGGCTGAGCAGGAGGCAGCCTCCCGCGAGTACCTGAAGGATCTGCAAGTGGAGATCAACGCACACGCTCGCCGCCCGCGTGCGTGCGTCCGTGGTCGCTGGCCTCTCCGTCTGCCGCCCCGTGGGCACCTCAGCCTCGACTCGCGTGGTATCCCACCGGCGATGTCGTGACTGAAGCGCGCGAGTCGGCGCCGATTGGGCGGCGAACGTTCGATGACGGATACCACCTCCGTCGCGACCGTCGACTCGCGATCGAGAGTGACACCGGCCAGTCGGTAGCGCTGCAGTGCGCGAATCGCGATACCCGTTCGCGCAGGTGTGGGTCCCGCGCGGTCAGCCGTTCGTCGCCCTCGAGCCGATGGCAGCTCCGACTAACGCGCTGGTGGAACGGACGGCGCCTCTCGTCGAGCCGGGGGACACTTTCACCGCGACCTTCAGGTTGACGCTCGACCAACCCGACTAAGGAGCAACCATGTCGACCCGCATCGAGGACTACGCCATCATCGGCGACACCCGGACCGTGGCAGCCGTTGCCCGCAATGGCTCGATCGACTGGTGGTGTGTGCCCCGGATCGACTCAGGTGCCGTGTTCGCCGCACTACTCGGCGAGCCCCAGCACGGGCGTTGGTGCGTGGCGCCGAAGGGCGACGTGACCGCCATCCGTCGCAGCTACGTGGGCGACTCACTTGTGCTCAAGACGGAGTTCGACACCGGCGACGGAACCGTGAAGGTGACCGACTTCATGTCACCCGGCGTCGACCGTCCCACGATCTTCCGCATCGTCGATGGCCTGTCCGGCTCAGTGACGATGTCGCTCGAGCTGGTCGTCCGCTTCGACTACGGGTCGATCGTGCCCTGGGCGCAATCCACCGGTGACGGACTCACCCTCGTCGCGGGCAACGACGCGCTGCGCTTGCACAGCCCGGTGCCGCTTCGGCCCAGCCACATGACCACCACGGCCGACTTCACCGTGCAAGCGGGTCAACGGCGCGGCTTCTCACTTGCCTGGTACTCGGCCCTCGACGATCCGCCCGCACCTCTGGACGCGTCGGCCGCGTTGCGTTCGACCGAGCGGTACTGGGCCGACTGGGTGGACCGCTGCACCTATGAGGGTGAGTGGCGCGATGACGTCGTTCGCTCGCTCATCACGGTGAAGGCGTTGCAGTACGCACCGACCGGCGCCGTGTGCGCGGCGGCGACGACGTCGCTGCCCGAACAGCTCGGCGGCGTGCGCAACTGGGACTACCGCTACTCCTGGCTGCGTGACTCCTCGCTGACCCTCCAAGCCTTGCTGCTGAGCGGCTACCGCGAAGAAGCGGGCGCCTGGCAACGTTGGCTGCAACGAGCCGTCGCCGGAGACCCCGGCGAGTTCCAGATCATGTACGGCGTTGGCGGCGAACGACGACTGACCGAGGTCGAGCTCGACTGGCTGCCCGGCTACGAAAACTCGAAGCCGGTGCGCATCGGGAACGAAGCAAGCGAGCAGTTCCAACTCGACGTCTTCGGGGAGCTCCTCGACGCCGCCCTGACCGCGGTGGAGAGCGGCATCGGCGAAGACCGCCACCTCCCGGTGCACCACCCCCAACCGGGCGAGATGCTCCCCGCCGTGATGGAGCACCTCGAGCAGGTCTGGCAGAAGCCCGACGACGGCATCTGGGAGATCCGAGGTCCGCAGCGTCAATTCACTCAATCCAAGGTTATGGCATGGGTTGCGTTCGACCGCGCCGCGAAGATCGCGGAGAAGATGGGACGTACCGATGTGCCCGTCGGTCGATGGCGCACCCTCGCCGACCAGGTGAAGTCCGAGGTCTGCGAGAAGGGTTTCGACAAGGAGAAGAACAGCTTCGTCCAGTACTACGGATCCGACCAGCTGGACTCCAGCCTGCTCATGCTCGCTCGCGTCGGGTTCCTCCCGCCCGACGATCCGCGGATCATCGGCACCGTCGATGCCATCCAACGCGAGTTGCTGGTCGACGGGTTCGTGCAGCGCTATCCGACGTCCGACGACGACTCGGTCGACGGCCTTCCCGCCGGCGAGGGAAGCTTCCTCATGACGACATTCTGGTTGGTCGACAACCTTGCCCTCATCGGACGCGAGCAGGAAGCCCGCAAACTGTTCGAACGTCTCCGCGGTCTGCAGAACGACGTCGGCATGTTCTCGGAGGAGTACGACACCCAGGCGAAACGCCTGATCGGCAACTTCCCGCAAGCCTTCTCGCACTTGGCTTTCATCGTGTCGGCGTCGCATCTCTCGGCCGCGCAGCCGTCGCCCCTGGCCACCCGCGCCACCAAGGAGACGTGATCCTGACCACTGACCACTACGACGACGTCATCAGGGCAGCAGCGTGGGCGGGGTCTCGACCTTGACAACCGATGAAGCGACGTCCGCGTCGCCGCATCAGCCGAGA
This sequence comes from uncultured Actinomycetota bacterium, assembly GCA_963748415.1. GTDB lineage: Bacteria > Actinomycetota > Actinomycetes > Mycobacteriales > Jatrophihabitantaceae > CAVVJA01. Next base: position 19,128 of record CAVVJA010000016.1, read on the forward strand.
ACCGCTCAGCTCTATGTGTGCCGTTCACGATGCCCGCCGGGCGATTCTGAGCAATTGTGCGGCCTGCGGAGGCTCGGGCCTGGGCGCGGGACGCCCGAGTCGTCGTCCCTTCGCGGTCCATCTCGCAATGCCACTGGTCGTGTCTCCTCGTTTGCGATGCTGACCGCATTGGCGTCACTGGCCGTATGACCACTTTGAAGGTCGAGAAACATGCGTCGAGTGGTGGCGTGGAATCAAACGGGGCTCACCAGAGCCGCCTACGCCGCGTTTCCGCGAGCGTCGCACGGAACAGTGTGGTGATTGCCAGCGATCGCGAGCTCCTCGTCGATGATCTTTAAAGTCCGCTGCATCGCAACCGGACGGAGACCGCCGATTCCTTTGTGGAATGGATTGTCCAGCGCGTACAACAACAGCAGCATGGCCGTGATGACCGCTACCACCGTGCCCATCAGGAGAGCCTGAACGACGGCTCGTTCCCCCTTGTCGGCGAAGAACAACATGTAAACGAAGATCAGCCCGGATATGAAGAACAACACGATCCACAGCGGCGTCGGGATCACGCCAACCGCTCCGTGGATGCGACCGTTGCGAGCCGACTCACGATCCGACGTCTGGCTGAGCCACGCGTCGAATGCCGACTGTTCGGCCGTGGTCTTCGGATCGACCGTCCGCAGCGTCTGAAATAGCTGCGACCCCCACGGGTTGAGCTGCTCGCCGAGCTTGCCTGCCTCCATCATCTCCCACTGCACGCCAGCGACCGAACGTGCGTAGCAGACCAGCTCACCGGTCAGCCGGTCTCGTACCGACGGAGGAAGCAGCTGAGCTGTCTCGACCTGCTGCGCCACGATGACGGCTTCCTGTTCTGCTCCGGATCTGGCGGCGTCGTAACTGGTGAAAGCCAAGAAAGACCACGAAACCTAACAGCACCGCGAATCCGGTCGCCAACACGCCGAACACACCAGCGGCACGATCGCCATCGTGAAAATAACTGCCATCGGGAGCGTTGCGACGCACGACCAACATCGCCGCGACAGCGACCGCAGTCACGGCGACGACGACGAGAACAGCGACGAAAATATTCATCGGACTGGCTGCAGTCTTACGCGTTTGCGCGGTGACCGCATCCTCATCGGTTCGTCCGCCTTAACTGCATGCGGTCCGGCACACGTGGGGGCGGTGCTCAGGCCGCCGCGGCGGCTTGCGGCGCTGGTGATCGCCTGGCTAGCTCTCGTGACTGCGCTGCTCTCATCCGACCCCGACGCGGATCATTTCGAGAGGCGTTTCGGCTGCTACCCGATGGGCTTCGCCTCGTTCGTGGCTGGCCGATGACAACACTCTCCCCCGCGGAATCCGCATCCGCCTCGCGCTGTTACTCGCCTACCTCGCGCTCCCCTTCGACCTCATCCCCGATGTCATCGCGGTCTCGGTTACGCCGACGACGCGATCATCGTCATCGCAGTGCTACGCGGCGTCGTGCGGCACGCCGGAATCGACGCGGTGCGCGCTCACTGGCCTGGGACCGACGACGGATTTGCTGTTCTCGCTCGGCTGACCGGCATCGACAAGCAATCGCCGCCAGCCACCGGCTCTGCCGTCCCCCGCACCTGAGGCGGCGGCCGAGAAAACGCGACACAGACATACGGCACCATGGGGTAATGAGCAGCGAGCGGGCACGCCGGCGCACCCGCGGCCGCGGCCGTCCAGGATCCCGCACGACGCCGGCTACCGAGGCCGCCGCAACAACAACCGAACTGGTCGTGCCCGCTGCCATCGATGACGTCGGGTCACGCCCGGAGAGGGCCGCCGGCGAACCAACCGAACCGACGCCCGAGCGACGTCGGCGGATCCCCGGTCGTCGTCGGCGGACGGCCAGCGAGACCCAGGACCGGTCCGCCCGGGACCCGAGTGCCGACCGGGGGCTGCGGGAGATCGTGGGTGCGGGCCCGTCACAACTCGGGGTCAGCGGGGCACTGCGCGGCCGGGACGTGAACCGCCCGACTGCCGAGGACCTGGCCGCGGCCGAACGGGACGTCGTGATCGTGCGCCGGCATTGGCGCGCTGACTGACCGCCCGCGCGTCAGATGGTGCCGTCGGCCTCGTACTTGGCGAGCATGTCGATCCGGCGGATATGACGGGGACCCTCGGAAAATGGCGTCGCCAGGAAGATCTCGACGAATCGCACCGCGTCCTCGATCGGATGATTTCGCCCGCCGATACTGACGATCTGCGCATTGTTGTGCTCGCGCGCGAGTCGCGCGGTCTCGTCGTTCCAGGCGAGAGCAGCCCGGATGCCACGCACTTTGTTGGCGGCCATTTGCTCGCCGTTGCCCGAGCCCCCGATCACGACACCGAGACTGCCCGGATCGCGGATCGTGTGGGTTGCCGCATCGATACAGAACGGCGGGTAGTCGTCTTGCGCGTCGTAGGTCAACGCGCCGCAGTCCGTTACGTCGTAGCCGAGGGTGGGCAGGTGCGAAAGCAGGTGGGCCTTGAGCTCGAAGCCAGCGTGGTCGCTACCCAGGTAGACGCGCATGCGCGAATCATGGCAGGCGACTTGACGGACTGAACAGGTAGTGGCCGGACGCGTCCCGCTGAAGTGCATGCACGGCGACGGCCGAGCGGCGCGGGATAGGGCCATAGACATGGGGGTACGAGATGCCACTCCGGGTGCTGTCCTCGACGCGGATCTCCGAGCCGATGGTGTTCGGGTCCAGTTCGACGACGACGAGGTCCTCGACGAGGCGATAGTGGCGATCGGCCGCACCGGTCACTTGGTCCGCGAACGCGCAGTGCACGAACCCTTCGATCAGCAGCGAATCCGGGCGATAGGTGTCGACAACGTCGGACCATTGCGCACGGGGCACGATGTGGAAAAGGTGCTGCACGTCAGTCGAACCGGGGCCGTTCCGTTCGGGTTCGCTTGAGTTCGAAGAAGTATGGATATCCGGCGAGAAGCCGGGCGCCATCCCAGATCTGCGCGGCTTCCTTCCCACGAGGGATTCGCGTCAGCACCGGACCGAAGAACGCGACGCCGTTGACGTGTATCACTGGCGTGCCGACCTCGTAGCCAACCAGGTCCATGCCCGCGTGATGCGACTTGCGCAACTGTTCGTCGAACTCGGTGGACTCGGCGGCATCAGCCAATGCCGGCGGCAGCCCGACCTCCAGCAGCGCATCCGCAATCGTCGCGTGATCGAGCTCCAGACGCTGGACGTGTCGGCGGGTGCCCAGGGCCGTGTAGAGATCGCGCAGCACCTCCGAGCCGCGCTCCTGCTCGGCCGCGATCGCAACCCGAACCGCTCCCCACGTGCGATCCATCCGAGCGCGATAGTCCTCGCCCAGATCACGATTCTCGTTCAACACGGACAGTGACATGACCCGAAACGTCACGTCGATCGGGCGCTGCTTCTCGACCTCCAGGATCCAGCGAGAGGTCACCCAGGCAAACGGGCAGGCCGGGTCGAACCAGAAATCGACCCTCGTGCGATTGGGGGTGGATGCCACGATTTCCACGGTAGCCCTTGTGGTTGAGCGTTTCATCAGCCTGGCGCACGCGAGTGCAGGGCCCCACGTGGTCCGGGGCGGGACGGGCGGAAAGCCGCCAGGTACCTCGTGCCAGACTGCAGAACATACCCGAGCAGCACATACCCGGTGCGAAGACCGAGCGCGATGGAGTGACCGATTTCGTGATTGTCTCAGTGCCCAACCTCACCCGCGATGACGCCCGCGTCCGGGCCGAACTGCTCCGCGTCGAGTCCTACGACGTAGTCCTCGACCTGACGGATGGCGGCGGCTCGCCGTCCGACCGGATCTTTCGATCAATGACCGTGATCACCTTCGCCGCAACCCGGCGAGGCGCCTCCACATTCGTCGACATCGTGGCCGACGCAGTCCACCGGGTGACCCTGAACGGCAAGGACGTTCCCTTCGGCGAGTACGAACCGGCCGACGGGATAGTGCTGCCTGACCTCGACCTGGACAACACCGTGGTGGTCGAGGCCGACATGCTGTATACGAATACCGGCGAAGGTCTCCATCGGTTTGTCGACCCAGTCGACAACGAGGTGTACCTCTACTCCCAATTCGAAACCGCGGACGCGAAACGCGTCTACGCATGCTTCGATCAACCCGACCTCAAAGCTGCCTTCACCTTGCACGTGACGGCGCCTGACCACTGGGAGGTGGTCTCGAACAGCAGAGAGCAGTCCGTCGACCGCACACCAGCCGGCAAGACCGTGCACTTCGCTCCAACGCCTCGGCTCAGTCCCTACGTCACCGCTGTCGTGGCTGGCCCCTATCACGTAGTCCGCGATCACCACGACGGTATTGATCTGGGCTTGTACTGTCGCAGATCGCTCGCCGAGTACTTGGACCCGGACGAGTTATTCGCCGTGACCAAGCAAGGCTTCGACTGGTGCCACGCCAACTTCGGCATTCGGTACGCCTTCGGAAACAAGTACGACCAGCTGTTCGTGCCCGAGTTCAATGCCGGCGCCATGGAGAATGCCGCCTGCGTGACGTTCCTCGAGGACTACGTCTTCCGAGGCAAGGTCACTGACGCTCGCCGCGAACGCCGCGGCGAGACGATCCTGCACGAGATGGCGCACATGTGGTTCGGCGATCTCGTGACGATGCGCTGGTGGAATGACTTGTGGCTGAACGAGTCCTTCGCGAACTTCGCCGCGCCGCTCGCCCAAGCCGAGGCTACCCGATGGACCCACGCGTGGACCACCTTCGCGAACGTCGAGAAAGCGTGGGCATATCGGCAGGACCAACAGCCGACCACGCACCCGATTGTGACCGACGCTCCCGACGTTCAGATCGCTGAGGTGAACTTCGACGGGATTACCTACGCCAAAGGAGGGAGCGTCCTCAAACAGCTCGTCGCCTACGTCGGCACCAAGGAGTTCATGGCCGGACTCCGGCAGTATTTCCAGGACCACGCCTACGCCAACACCACGCTGGCTGATCTGCTCGCGGCTCTCGAGACGACCTCGGGCCGCGACCTGCGGCAGTGGGCCGCGGTATGGCTGGAAACAGCCGGCATTAACACGATCCGGCCGGAATTCAGCCTCGATGAGTACGGGAATTACGCAAGTTTCGATCTCGCGCAGACCGCCCCAATCGACGTGGCAGCCTCGAACGGCCTGCGTCCACATCGGCTCGCGATCGGCCTGTACCACGACGATGCCGATACCGGACAGTTGGTCCGGACCGGTCGGTTCGAGGTGGACGTGACCGGTGGCCGAACTCCGGTCCCGGCTCTCGTCGGAATGGCCCAACCGGACCTGGTTCTGGCCAATGACGACGACCTCACGTACTGCAAGCTGCGCCTGGACGAGCGGAGCCTGCGCACCCTGCGGACCGGAGGCATAGCGCGGCTGGCCGAGTCGCTGCCACGCGCGTTGTGCTGGTCCGCCGCATGGGACATGACGCGCGACGGCGAACTCCCGACACGGGACCATGTGGCCCTTGTCGTTGCCGGAGCGCGCTCCGAGAGTGATGTCGGCATGCTGCAGACGCTCAATGCCCAAGCACTGCGCGCGGTGCAGATCTACGCTGATCCGGACTGGGCGCCGCAGGGCTATCAGCTGCTCGCCGTGAATGCGGTCACCGCGATGTGGGAGTCCGCGCCCGGCTCAGACCACCAGCTCGCTTGGGCACACGCCTTCCTCGCCGCGGCACGCAGTTTCGAGCACACGGCCGAGATTCGCGCGTTGTACACGGGCGACAACGTGCCGCCCGGTCTGGCGTTGGACACTGAGCTGCGTTGGGCGATCGTGCAGGCACTATCAGCACGAGACGCGATATCCGACGCGGAGATCGATGCGGAACTGGAACGCGATCCGTCCGCGACTGGGAAGCGGCACGCCGTGCTGGCTCGCGCTATGGCGCCGAGGGCAGAGGCGAAGGCGGAAGCGTGGCGCATCGCGGTCGAGGACGACTCGGTGCCCAACGCAATCCAGCGGGCCGCAATCGTGGGCTTCTCGCGCACGGTGCAGGACGAGCTGCTCGTGCCTTATGTGGCGCGGTACTTCGCCGATATCCCCGGCGTGTGGGCCCGGCGAACGAGCGAGCTCGCCCAGAACGCCGTCGTCGGCCTTTTTCCGACCTGGCCATCGACCATCAACGCCGACACCCTGCGTGCGGTTGACGAATTCCTCGAGCCCACCGACCTGCCAGCGGCGCTGCGCCGACTCGTCAGCGAGGGACGCTCTGACGTCCTTCGCGCGCTTGCCGCCCGCGCGGCGGACATCGCGGCCGGTCAAGCTGACAGTTAGGCGCGGTGGGCTAGATCCGGCCGGCCGAGTCGGCCAGCATACGCAAGCCCGTCACGATCCCGCCGACGAGGTCGCCGCCGGAGAACGAAGCCCGCATGCCAAGGGCAGCCAGGGCGCAGGCACGATTCGGTAGGCGCGCGGCCGACTCGGTGCCAGTCACTATATGCAGCACGCGCTGACCGGGCGAAACCGCGACCAGTACCGGATCGTTCGCGCGCTCCGCGAGAATCTCGAACAGCGATTCGGCCGCGGCGCGGTGCGGCTCATCCAGCGAGCCCACGTACACGGAGAAGGTCAGCCCGCTTTCCCGGCTAGAGAGCGTCATCGCTTCGTCGATGCGTGCCAGCTGCCGAGGCGAGAACGGGTGATGCCGCGCCTCTGCATCCGCGCGTGGACCGTACTGGAGGGCTGGGGCGCGACGGCTAACCTCACCACTCACCGCTGGCTCCCCCTACTGCCTTGGGCCGTGCGGCCCGCTGACCGGCCGCGCCGCTGGATGACTCCAAGGCGAGACGATCCGTCTCCGCAGCTGAACCCGGCTCCGGATGCGGCAAATACCACACAGGGGGGACGGTCCACGGCTTGCCCGGCCGATACCGGTTGGGCCCTTTGAACTGGGACCGGCCGTAGACCAGCAACGCCAAGACCGCGATGATCAAAGCCGGGATACCCACGAAGACCAACACGGTCTCCACGATGCTCATGTGTGCTCCCGTATTGAGCTGCCGTCTGGCTCCGCCGACCGGGCTATCGCCGACCGGTGCCCGACACGGTAGCGAATCCGGAGAAGGGTCTTGACGCCGACACCCGGCAACGGTTCAGTCGTCCCAAATCTCGGGGCGCCGGTCGCGCCACGGCCGTGCGACTTCGAGCTGCGCGGCCAGGGATAGCAGCGTCGCCTCAGCCGCCGGACGGCCAGCGAGCATCACGCCGATCGGCTGCCCGTCGGCGCTTTCAAACAGCGGGACAGATATTGCGGGCTGGCCCGTCGTGTTGTAGATCGCGGTGAACGGCGTGAATCGCTTCTGGCGTTCGAAGTCAGCTGCCGGATCGCCGTCGGCATCAAACCATCCGACCGGCTGCGGCAGCATTGCCAACGTTGGCGTAAGCACGGCATCGAAGTCGGCTGTGGCCGCAAGACCTTGCCGCGAGTACAAAGCCAGCATGCCGATCGCCTGCGCGTACTGGGTTCCAGTCACGGCCGCTCCCCGGCCACGCAAGTAGCGGGTCAGCGGCCGAAGCAGGCTCTCGCGGGCCGGATCGACGGGCACGGTGTTCGCCGATACTGACCACACCGTCTCGAAGTACCGGACGGCGTCCGGCGGATGGGGCGGCGGGATATCCGTCACTTCGTGACCGAGACTGTCGAGGAGCTCGCTGGCCTGCTCCCATGCCCGCCGGACCTGGGGATCCACCTCGGACGGAATGACTGACTCGATGAATCGCCCGATGCGCATGCGCCCCGGATCGCGGTCACACCACCTGAGGAAGGTCTCTCCCGGCGGGAGGGCAGGCGGGCGGTCTGGATCGCCCGGCCGTGGAATCGCGACTGCGTCCAAGAACGCGGCTGCGTCACGGACTGTTCGGGTGAGTCCACCGAACACGGCGAGGCGCGCGGATTCGATGTCGAGGGGCCCGCGAGAGACGCGTCCTCGCGACGGTTTCAACCCCACGAGTCCGCAGACGCTTGCTGGTATGCGGATAGAACCGCCGCCATCGCTGCCCTGGGCAATCGGCAGCAAGCCCGCCGCGACCGCGGCCGCCGCGCCGCCGCTCGAACCGCCGGCCATCCGGGACGGGTCCCAGGGCGAACGCGTCGGCGGACCGATGTCGGTCTCGGTGTAGCACGGCAAGCCAAACTCTGGCGTCGCGGTCTTGCCGAGGCTGACCGTGCCGGCCGCGCGGAGCATTTCGACGATGTAGTCGTCGATCGGCGATATGAAATCCGCATAACTGGCCGACCCCAGCTTGGTAGGAACGCCCTTAGTCAGGTTCAGGTCCTTGATGGCAGTGGGCACGCCGAGCAACGGCGGCAGGGTCGCGGGATCCTCGGCCGCAAGCACGGTTGCCTCCGCCTCCTTGGCCTGTTTCCGCGCTGCGTCGGCGGTGACGGTGACGAACGCGCCAAGACGATCGTCGAGCCGCGCAATCCGATCGAGAGCGTACTCAACCAGTTCGACCGGGCTTACCTCTCGGGACCGTACGGCAGCTGCCGCTTCCAATGCGGTGAGGTCGTGGAGCAGGGCCATGGCTGGAGGTTACGGTCTGTCCGCTGGTGTCCCGCGACACTAGGCCGGGGCGGCGTACTCCCCTGCGGCGTCGCCCCCCCAGCTCAGCCCGAGGTATCGCTCCCACGCCGGATCGCGTTTGGCCCATCCCATAACGACAGCCACCGTTGCCGGTGGCTGTGTGGGTGCGACGCGGAGATGCCAGCCAAGTTCGCCGAGCAGCCGATCGCCTTTGCGATGGTTGCACCGGGCGCAGGCGGCCACCACGTTCGTCCAGACGTGCTGCCCGCCACGAGACCGAGGTCGGACATGATCGATCGTGTCGGCGCGCGTTCCGCAATACACGCACGCCTGCCCGTCCCGGTCGAGCACCGCGCGCCGGGTAAGCGGCACCTCCCGGCGGTAGGGCACGCGCACGTAGTGGGCGAGGCGCACGACGCTCGGCACGGGGATTGCGACCCGCGCCGAGTGCATGACGTCGCTGCCCGCTTCGACGACAAAGGCCTTTTCCGCGAGGACCAGGACTACGGCGCGGCGCAGAGGCACGACGCACAACGGCTCGTACGTTGCGTTCAGCACCAGCGCACCGGCCACTCGGATCACCTCCGACTCCGTTAGTGAACCGGACAGATGCCCAGTTGCGCACGTCAGTAGGAGCATCCCGCGATGCGGAGTGTCATGTTTGGTCGAAAAATCGCCCTAAATCCGGCTATACCTGGCGCTGCCGTCCGGTGCGTGGCTTGTCAGGCGACGTCCAGACCACGGACGGCGTCGAGGATAGCCCGGTGCAACGTCGGGTAAACGTAATGCATGGTCGCGAGCGTCTTCGTCCGGACCTCCGCGTGCACGGCCACGGTGAGCGCGCCCAGGATCTCTCCGCCGTAGGGGCTCATCACTGTGGCACCAACGAGAACCCCTCGGTCGGCATCCTCGACCAGTAGGACGAAGCCATCGTTCCCGGGTCCGTGGATCCAGCCCCGTGTCGATCCCGCGATCGTCGAGTAGCCGGTCCGAACCGAGAGGCCCCGGTCCCGAGCCTGGGACTCGGAGAGACCGACCCGGCCCACCTCCGGATCGGTGAAGGACGCCCAGGCCAACCCGTGGTATCCGCCGAACAAATCAGGCTTCCCGAGCAGGTGCGCGATCAAGACTCGGGCCTGCCATACGGAGACATGGGTGAACGCACCCCGGCCCGTGATATCGCCGATCCCGTAAAGTCCGCTGACGCCCACGACTCGCATCTGATCGTCCACATCAAGCGTCCGGGCACCCGGATCGAGGCCGACCGTATCCAGCGCAACGTCGGCCAGATTTGATCGGCGCCCCACGGCGACGAGCAGCTTCTCCGCCGTGACTACGCCGCCATTCGCGAGCGTCAACTCAACGCCATCGCCGCCGGCCGCGACCGCCGTCGCCCCGACGCCGATGTGCAGGTCGATGCCCTCGCGGCGAAAGACCTCGGCAAGCACCTCCGACGCGCGTGGCTCCTCGATGCTGATCATCCGGTCGGCCGCCTCGACAACGGTGACGCGGGTGCCGTACCGCGCGAACCCCTGGGCGAGCTCGACGCCGATAGAACCGCCGCCGAGGACGACCATCGATGCAGGCGCTTCCTTCGCTTGCAGAATGTCGCGATTCGTCCAGACCGGCGAGTCCGGTCCGCCTTCGCCGCGCAGATCGGCCAGCCCTTCAATGGGCGGGATGGCGGGAGCCGTGCCGACTGCGACAGCGACATGCGGCGCGTGATATGCGGTGCCCTCCACCTCGACTCGCACCGAGTCGTCGTCCGCTCGGCCGGCGAGGCGCCCCAGGCCCCGAACGAAGGTCCCTCCGAGCCCCTCGAACCGTTCGACGGCCACCCGGTCGTCCCAGTTGTCCGTGGCCTCGTCACGGATTCGCTTGCCCACCGGCCGGTAATCCGGAGCGGTCTGCGCGGTTCCCGCGGGGAGAATGTTCACCCGCCCCGACTCACCCAGCACCGCGGCGCCGCGAATGACCATCTTGGATGGGATGCATCCGAAGTAAGGGCACTCGCCGCCGACCAGACGGCTGTCGATGCCCAACACCGACCAGCCGGCCTCGGCCATCCGCTCGGCCAGTTCTTCGCCGCCGGGGCCGAGGCCCAGGACGATCAGGTCGTAGCGCTCACGTGAGGGCGTCGTCATGAGCGACACCGTACGGGGAGAATGGGACCAGTGAATACCAACGAACCGGTCGTGTCCGCAGGCGAGGCCGGGTCTGTTTACGAAGCCGTCGGCGGAGAGGAGACGTTCCGCCGCCTCGTCGACACGTTTTACGCGGGCGTGGCAAGCGATCCGGTTCTGCGTGCTATCTACCCGGAAGACGACCTCGGACCGGCCGCCGAGCGGCTGCGGATGTTCCTCATCCAGTATTGGGGCGGCCCGAATACCTACTCCACAATTCGTGGCCATCCGCGGCTGCGCATGCGTCATGCCCGGTTTGCGATCGGGGTCGCCGCGCACGACGCGTGGCTCCGGCACATGCGAGCCGCGCTGGACGAACTCGCCCTCGCACCGGAGTACGACGAGGCGCTGTGGCGGTATTTCAGGATGGCTGCGGGGTCGCTCCGCAACGTCCCCGGCTGATCGCCGCAGCGTTCACGGCCGAGGCCCGCAGCTACCCGGCTGATCGCCGCAGCGTTCCCGGCTAATTCCGCCGACGGCCCTCTCCTGATGCGCCTGGCACCCGACTGCGGTTGCGCAACTGGCAGCAACAGGGTCGTTTTGGCACGATCGCAAGCGTTTACGATCGCTGGGCGACCAGCGACCGCCTCATCGGGCGACCTCCGAAGGAGACAGCGAGTGACGCACCGCGTCGATGACGTCCCCATCCCGTCCGCAGGACCGAGGTCGACGGAGCGACATCTGCCGTACTCCGAGCCCTGGTGGCGGACCGCGGTGTTCTATCAGGTCTACCCGAAGAGCTTCGCCGATGGGAACGGCGATGGCGTCGGCGACCTGATCGGACTTCGGGATCGGCTGGACTATCTGCAGCAGCTCGGAGTCGACGCCTTGTGGCTCAGCCCGTTCTACACGTCGCCCGGCGCGGACGGCGGGTACGACGTTGCGAACCCGACCGACGTCGACCCGGTATACGGCACGATTGCCGACTTCGACGCGCTGGTTGCCGCCACGCACGCGCGTGGCATCCGAGTCACGATCGACATCGTCCCCAATCATTTCTCCGACCAGCACCCCTGGTTCCAAGAAGCGCTCGCCGCCGGGGCTGGGAGCCGGGAGCGGGCGCGATTCATCTTCCGCGACGGGCAAGGTCCGCGAGGCGAGCTCCCTCCGAACAACTGGCCGTCAGTGTTCGGCGGACCGGCCTGGACTCGGGTCCCGGACGGTCAGTGGTTCCTGCACTTGTTCGCGGCTGAGCAACCCGATCTCGACTGGTCCAATCCCGAGGTGGCCGCCGAGTTCGAGCGCATTCTGCGCTTCTGGCTCGACCGCGGAACCGACGGCTTTCGCGTTGACGTGGCGCACGGCATGGCCAAGGCCACCGGCTTGCCCGACATTGCCGCGAGCACGCTGGCCAAGATCAATGATGCCGACCACATGCGTCCGAGCGACGATCCGCGCTGGGACCAGGACGAGGTCCACGAGTATCTGCGGGCGTTCCGTCGCGTCCTCGACTCCTATTCCGGCGACCGGATGGCGGTCGGCGAAGTGTGGGCATCCGGTGGCCACCGGCTGGCCCGCTACGTGCGCCCGGATGAGCTGCATCTGGCGTTCAGCTTCCAGCTCGTGCAGGTGAGCTGGTCGGCGAAGGAGTTCCGGGCAGCGATCGACGAGGCGATGCAGACGATGCCCGCGGTGGGCGCGCCGTGCGCCTGGGTGCTGTCCAACCACGACATCGATCGTCACGTCAGCCGGTTCGGCGGCGGAGCGGTGGGTACCGCCCGTGCTCGCGCTGCCGCCCTGCTGCAACTGTCCTTGCCCGGCGCCGTCTACCTCTACAACGGCGACGAGCTGGGCCTGCCGAACGTCGACGATCTCCCGGACTCGGTGCTGCGGGACCCGGCCTGGGAGCGAAGCGGTCACACCGTGCGGGGGCGGGACGGTGAGCGGGTACCACTCCCGTGGGAGGGAGACACGCCGCCGTTCGGATTCTCATCCGGCCGCGCCACGTGGCTACCGCTGCCTGCATCGTGGCGACGGTTGACTATCGCCCGCCAACTCGACGAGGAGGACTCGACCCTGTCCCTCTACCGGCGAGCATTGGATTACCGGGCGAAGAGCGCCACGTTGCACGGCGATGGCTTCGGCTGGATCGGGTCCCCGGATGACACGCTGGCGTTCCGGCGCGGTGACGACTTCGTGGTGGCCGTCAACTTCGGCGCCGGGCCGGCGCCGATGCCTCCGGGACAGGTCGTGCTGGCGTCTGGACCGCTGGACGGCGCCGGGGTCCTGCCCGCGAACACCGCAGCGTGGGTGCGAGAAGAGCAGCAGGTATCCGAATCGGTGTCAGCCGACACGTCGAGTCGAGACCAGGCCGTCTCCGGCTAACTGGACCTCAATCCCAGGCTCAGGCGCAGACCGGGCCGCTCGGCATAGCCGGAACCGTACCGGGCTGCGACCCGAAACCACCGACCGGCGATGTCGACGGCCAGGTGCGAGCCGCGGGGCAGGAAGCCCATCCGAGTGATGGCGCTGATGAGCCGGAGCGTCAGCTCGACCCCCTCGCCGCTCGAGCTGCTGACGGTCAGTACGACCGAGTCGAGAAGTGCGGCCGCCACCTCGGCCCGGGGCTGCGCACCGGGCAAGCCGTCTCGTGCGGCGGCATCCTTCAGAGTGAGCGCACCGCTGCGGACCAGACGACGGATCACGTCGTCCGGCACCGTGTCGACCCGCTTCCAGCCGGTGGTCGGCGGTATGCCGCTGCGCCAGTCGGCATCCCGGGGGGCGGGTGGGGCATCGTCTCCGTCGATCCAAGCCAGCAGCTCAGTTGCCAAGACCGAGTAGTCGCCGGCGCGGCGATCAGTGTCCGCGGGCAACGGCAAGGTCCGGCCGACCAAAACGTCAAATGGCAACCTAACGAGGCCGGTGACGGTTGCCTTTCCGGTAACAATTCGGGCAAGGCTTCCTTCGTCGAGGGCAGCGGCGCGGCGAAGCATCGGCGCAAGCTCGACCAAGGCGCCGGGCCGTAGGCCAAGGCGGGCTGGCACCCCGCAGATTCCGCCAATGGTCAGCGCACGACCATCCCAGCTCATGTCAGCGGCGGTCTCACGCGCCAGAGCTCGATCGCTCAATGTCTGGCTTCCTCTTCCCGTGTCCATCGTTACTCGCGCGTCATCATGCGTTGCTGCTTGCTGCGGCGGTCATCGCCACTGCAGAGTCGTTGGAGTAGCCAGCCAGCATCGCTCGCTCATCCGGAGTGAGTCGCCGTGGGCGCTCGGACAAGAAGTCGAATGTCACCAGCGTTGTCGCCGCCGTAGCGGCCAGCACGCCACGATCGAATACGTCGTAGTGCACTCGAAACGACGCCGCACGGATTTCATCGATCCACAGTTCGATTCGTAGCGGATCGGCGTGGTAGACCACTGGTCTCAAATAGCTGATTTCGTGATACTTGACGACCGTCCCACGTTCGAAGGACGAGTCATACCGATCGAAGAACATGGACACTCGAGCTTGCTCAAGATAGGCGAGGTAAGCGGCATTGTTCACATGCCCATATGCGTCCATGTCCGACCAGCGCATCGCGCATTGGGCTACGAATCGGGGCATGCGGGCGCTTAGTCGCGGGAGAGCTTGCGATAGGTGACAGCGTGCGGGCGCGCCGCCTCAGCGCCTAGCCGCTCGATCTTGTTCTTCTCATAAGACTCGAAGTTCCCTTCGAACCAGAACCAGCGGGCTGCATCATCGTCGGTACCTTCCCATGCCAGAATGTGCGTCGCGACTCGGTCCAAGAACCACCGATCGTGGCTGATCACGACAGCGCATCCAGGGAAGTCGAGCAGCGCGTTCTCTAGCGAGCTGAGAGTTTCCACATCGAGATCATTGGTCGGCTCGTCGAGGAGCAAGAGGTTCCCACCCTCCTTGAGAGTCAACGCCAGATTCAGGCGGTTGCGCTCTCCGCCGCTCAATACGCCGGCCCGCTTTTGCTGGTCCGGCCCCTTGAATCCAAATGCCGAGACATATGCGCGGGATGGCATCTCGACGTGACCGACGTTGATGTGATCCAGGCCGTCGGATACAACCTGCCAGACGTTCTTCGCCGGATCGATCCGACTGCGGCCCTGGTCGACATAACTGATCTTCACGGTCTCGCCGACCCTGACCTCGCCGGAGTCCGGCTGCTCCTGCCCGACGATCATCTTGAACAGGGTCGTCTTCCCAACCCCGTTCGGCCCGATCACGCCGACGATTCCCCCGCGGGGCATCGAAAACGACAGATCCTTGATCAGCATCCGGCCCTCGAAGCCTTTGTCCAGATGGCTGACATCGACAACGACGCTGCCGAGGCGCGGACCGGGCGGGATTTGAATCTCTTCGAAGTCAAGTTTGCGGGTCTTCTCCGACTCGGCGGCCATCTCCTCGTATCTCTGGAGTCGAGCTTTGCTCTTGGCTTGCCTGCCCCGGGCGTTCTGGCGTACCCAGTCCAGCTCGTCGCGTAGCCGTTTTTGGAGTTTCTGGTCGCGCTTACCAGATACCTCTAGTCGTTCCGCTTTCTTCTCCAGGTAGGTCGAGTAGTTGCCCTCGTAGGGGTAGGCCCGGCCACGATCGAGCTCGAGAATCCACTCCGCGACGTTGTCGAGGAAGTAGCGATCGTGGGTGACCGCCAGGATGGTGCCCGGGTATTTGGCGAGGTGCTGCTCCAACCACTGCACGCTCTCGGCATCGAGATGATTGGTCGGCTCGTCGAGGAGCAGGAGGTCGGGCTGCTCGAGCAGCAGCCGACACAACGCCACGCGGCGCCGCTCCCCTCCGGAGAGATACGTAACCGGCTCATCGCCCGGAGGACAACGCAACGCGTCCATCGCCTGCTCGATTCGGCTGTCCAGCTCCCACCCGTTGGCGTGCTCGATCTTCTCCATTAGGTTTCCCTGCTCGGTGAGCAGGGCGTCGAAGTCAGCGTCGGGTTCGCCCATTGCGACCGACACTTCCTCGAATCGCGCCATCGTCGCTCGCAGGTCCGCGACTGCATCCTCGACGTTCTCGCGGACCGTCTTCGTCTCGTCCAGCAACGGTTCTTGTTCCAAGAGCCCTACCGAAGACCCCGGCGACAGCTGCGCGTCCCCGTTCGACGGCTGGTCGACTCCGGCCATGATCCGAAGAACTGTCGACTTGCCGGCACCATTGGGTCCGACTACACCGATCTTGGCGCCCGGCAGGAAGGACAGGGTGACATCGTCCAGGATCAGCTTGTCGGCGACAGCCTTACGGACCTTGTGCATCGTGTAGATGAACTGAGCCACTATGTTCCTCTCTTCGCTGATGAGACTCGGTTCTCTTGGCTACGATACGGGCCCCTCGGTGGCCCGACTTCCGCTCGAATTGAGGACAACGCGCGCCCGTAGAAACGGCCGAATACCCCTATTCGGCATGCGACACGTTCAAACTACGCGGCAGCGAGACCCAGTCCGAGGGGTCGAGGCGCGGTTAGCCCACGGCTGCGAGCACCGCCTCCGGCTGGGGGGTTGGGTCGAACCGCTGAGCAGTGAGGTCCTCGGGCATGCCGTCCGGGCCGACGTCGACCGTGGTTGTCGCGACCGGCCGCACCACCTTGGTGAACTCACTGATCCCTCGCGACAGGTCATGCCCGATCGCGGCAGCGTCGACCTCGTAGCTCACCCGGGACGTCTCGTCCTTGGTCGTGTACTCCCGGGAGTAGAACCGGCCAGTCACGATGACCGGCTGCCCCTTCTTTAGGGAACGAGCGACGTTCTGCGCGAGTGCGCGCCAGCACGTGACCGTCGCGAACAGGCGATCGCTGTCCTGCCACTTGCCGGTCTCCCGATCGAGACGACGTGAGGTCGATGCGACCCGAAAGCTCAGCACGGGCACGCCAGAACTGCTTGTCGTGCGCAATCGGGGTTCGTCCACGACGTTGCCCACGATCGTGATGTACGTGTCGTTCATTGCGGAACTCCTGTCCGTCGACCCGGTCCTGATGTCCGGCGGCCCCGTGTTGGGCGTGCTGCCAGCCAACCGGGCCTACTCCCCCGCCGCGAAGGCTCGCCCGGCATATGTGGACGACGGCCAGGCCTGTGGACAGGAATGCCGGCCGATGTCGGACGGCGATGCTATCCGCGGAACACCTGGCGATATGCAGCCGGCGAGGTACCGACGACACGGCTGAAGTGATGACGCAACATCGCTGCAGTACCGAACCCGCTGCGGCGAGCCACTACCTCTACCGGCTCGTCGCCGGCCTCGAGCAGGGAACGCGCATAGTGAACCCGCTGCTCCGTGAGCCATAGGTGCGGCGTCGTCCCGGTCTCGGCGCGAAACCGTCGAGCGAAAGTGCGCTCGCTCATGGCCGCCCGCGCCGACATCGATGTCACGGAATGGTCCTTGTCCAACTCACTCGCGATCTCATCCAGGAGAGGCGCAAGCGTCTCCGCCTCCTGCGCCCGCACCGGGGTTCCGACGAACTGAGCCTGCCCGCCAGCGCGGTGCGGCGGCATGATCATCCGTCGCGCGGCGATGTTCGCGAGGCGCTCGCCGTAGTCCCGGCGGATCAAGTGAAGGCACAGGTCGAGGCCGGCGGCAGAGCCGGCGCTCGTCAGCACCGGCCCGTCGCAGACATAAAGCACATCTGGATTGACCTGGGCGAGAGGGAATCGTTTCGCCAAATCGGACGCGTACCGCCAATGCGTCGTACAGTCCCGGCCGTCGAGCAGCCCGGCGGCACCTAGCACGTACGCACCCGAACACACGCTCATGACCATGGCTCCGCGTTCGACTGCGGCCCGCAGCGTGACCAGAACGGCCTCCGGGTAGAGATGACGCGTCCCGCAGGCTGGGATAACGACCAGATCAGCCGCGTCGGCCCGGTCGAGTTGATGCTCGGTGGTGATGGTCCACCCGTTCGACGTCGGCACCGGTTGCGAGTCGACCGATACGACTGCGAAGTCGTAGTTCGGCACGCCGTCCTCGCTCCGATCAATACCGAAGCCTTCGGACACGACTCCTAGCTCGAAGGGCTGAACACCGGGCAGCGCCACGGCGACGACATTGTGAATAGCCACAACATCACTGTGCCCGATGGATGGCAGGATTTCAACGAACACTGTCATTTAAGCCAGTTGTGGCAGGATCATGACGAGCGCAAAATTGCAGCCATGATGGTGATCCTGCTCATGTTATTCATCCTGATGGCGTTGGCGGGTATCTACGGTTTCGGAACGGACAGCCGCGACCCGGAGTACTCGCTACGGCTGCGCCCCTATGAGCGACAGCCCGACGGCCGCCACCTACCGCGTCAGCTACGTCATCCCGGCTGATCGGCCTAGCCGCTCTGGCCGAGAGTTCGGGTGCCTGTTCTAGACTTGCGCTGCCCACGAGCTGTGCGTCGCGCGTGCCAGCGGCAGGTTAGAGCCCCGTAGCTCAGCGGATAGAGCTCCCGCCTTCTAAGCGGTAGGTCGCAGGTTCGAGTCCTGCCGGGGGCGCTAGGCCGGCAAATCCAGTGGCGTGTGGCCGACCCGCGACATCGCTCGTCACGCACAACGCTCAGCGACACGCTAACTACTGCCTGGGCATCTGGAATGGCCAGCGGTTAGCGCAACGTCGCGCCTTGAAGAGATAACGCAACTCGGCTGAGTCGACGCAGTGGGTCTACAGCTCGGGTGCGCGAGCTGGCCACCTTCCTCGCCATGGATGGCTGCGAGCTGTGACTCGGCGAGGTCGACCTCGTCACGACCCCGAACGGCTGACACACGGGTGATGTTTCTGCACCTATCGGCCTGACACTTCCGTACAAGATCACCCGTGTATCAGCCGTTATACGAGCCGCTTGCGGCGAGGTGATCTTCGATCACCCGTATAACGCCGATCATGCCGACCTTGTGCTTATGCCGATGTGGGCATCGGATCCCGCGCACGGTGGAGCTTGCCGTGCGACTCAGGTCGGCATGATCCAGACGTGATCACGGTCCTCACATCGGGGCACCGCCGAGATCGCGCAGTTTGGCGCGGGCCAGACCGACCTGTTGGCACGTCGAAGGAGTCGCGCCGAAACTCCTCGCAGGCGCGGCCATCGATGCTCCCCAGGGGGCTGGATCCTCCGTCGCACCCATGCCGCCGCAGCAGGAGAAGACGTCATGCTTGGCAACCTCCCGGGTCGCGGGTGAGGTCCCGGATTCTGCCGACGTAGTCACGCGGACCCCCTTACCCCGCAGGCAATTCAACGCCAGGTCGGCATAACCACCACGTCGGCATAGATCGGCGTAATGCCAACGTTGGCATTACGCCGAGTATGCGCGCGGACAACGTGAGAGCTGGTCGCGATGTTATGCGCGGCTTAGGCGGGCTCGAAGCTCGCCAGCATCGCCTCCAGCGCCGCCTGATCCGGTCCGACGAACTCGGGCGCGTCGGGCGCGCCGAGCAGTGTCTGCACCATGTCATTGTTGCCGTTGTGCGCCGGCGGCAGGTGCACGCTGAACGTCCACGACGGATCGAACCGGCTCAGCTGCGTGAACGACGCCACGAACTTCGCGGTATCGACGTTGTGCACCCAGGGGCTGTCGACGGTCGCCCACAGCAGCTGCGCGGCGCGCAGCTCGTCCGCGGCCGTCGCCACGACGTCGTCGGCGGTGACGAGCTCCGCACTGGACAGCGGTGCCCCGAAGCAGTCCGAGGTGAAGCACACACCGGACTTCGTGTCGAGGACGCCGACCGTCGCCGGATTGTCGAACAGCGGCGGACGGAACCCGGTCAGCTGCCGGTCGCCGACGTCGAGAGACTGTCCCGGGTTCAGCAGGTACACGCGCTCCATGGGCAGCGGCCGCTCGGTGGACATGATCCCCGCACCGGCGAACGTCGTGACGATACGCGCATGCGGCGCGGCTTCGAGCAGCGCGAACAGGCCTCCGGTGTGGTCGCGGTCGGGATGAGTGAGCCAGATCCAGCGCACGTCCGCCGGATCGAGGACGGCGGCGAGGTGGGCGACGAAATCGCGGTCCGGCAACCCCAGGCCGGTGTCGAGGACGACCGGCTGATCGGCGTGCAGGACAAACGCATTGATCGGCAGGAAGCCGAGGCCGGGTATCTCCAGGTAGTCGTTCAGGACGGTGACGTCCGGATGTGGGCGGAAGGCGTGCATGATGGCGGGCCCTTCAGAACGGGACTTGGGTGGTCAGCAGCCCGGCGCCGGCGCTGCGCCCGGACACGACGCGGCAGAAGTCGACGGCGTCTATCTCAAGGTCCGGACCGCCAGAGCCGCGTGACCACGCGCCGCCGGCCGGTCCGGTCAGTCGTAGCGCGAACGGCTGCCCGTGCCGGCCGGCCCATTCCGCGACGACGTCGGCCACGAGCACGCCGTCGTGGTCGGCGGTGATGACGTTCGGGGCGCCGGCCGCGCGGGTGATGTCGATGCGGTGCATCCACGGGTCGCGGGTCAGAATGACGTCGACCAGGTAGCCGATCGTCCACGCCTCCTTTCGGCCACCGACGTCCTGTAGTTCCGGCAGCTGCCGACGACGGATGAAGCCGGGCGTGCGCCGACGACTCTTGGCCGCCTTTGACGCGCGCGCAGCGAACCGAGCGACGATCTCGTCGGGCGTCATGTCGCGGCGTTCGTCGACCTGGATGCCGGTGAGGGCGTCGATGAACAGGCCGCCGCGTTCCTGCAGGCGTGCCTCGGCCGCCTTCGTCTGCCGGCTCTGCTCGCGGATCGACGCCGCCATCTCGACCATGCCGAGCAGGTGCGCCGCCATGGTGCGCACGTCCCAGCCGGGGCACTCCGTCGGCTTGCTCCAGTCGGCCGGCTGCAGCGAGCGCAGCAGCCCGAGGAAGCGGTCGTACTCGGTCGCGGCCAGGCGCATCGCGCTGCTCCGCTCGAGCTCCGGCCTGCGCGGCGCGGTGGTCGTCGCTTCGGTCATCGTCATCTCTTCCCCCTGAGTGCCGGCCCGGCGATCCCGACCTCGTCGCAGTACATGTCGACGACTCGGGGCAGCTGGCGCCGCCAACGCTTGCCGCCGGGATCGTTGGCGTGTTGTTGGTTGATCAGCCCGGCGAGTAGCGCCGTCCAGAGATCGAGGTCGGCCTGCTTCCGGACGCCCTTCGTGCGCATCGCGTCGCGCATCCGCTCGTACGCGTCGATCGACGCGCCGTACGCGCTCTCGCTGGGCTCGAAGTCCGGGATCACCCGCTGGTTAATGAGCTGGTGGCGGGCCAGATCCGTGGTTGCGTAGTCGAAGAACGTCTCGGCCTCGAGCAGCAGTGCCTCGCGCGGAGCCGCGGGCGGCTGCAACTCGTCGAACCGGTGCGTCAGCTCCAGCCACGACTCGGCGAACATCGCGTCGTAGATGGCGTTCTTCGACTCGAAGTGCGAGTACAGGGAGGGCGGGCGCATGCCGATCCGGTCTGCCACCTCGCGAAGGGTGAGCGCGGCGACGCCGTTGCGGTGTGCGATCTCCCACGCGGTATCGAGGATCTCTCGACGGGTTGCCTCACGGCGTTCGGCGCGCCTATCGCGATTAGGTAAAGCTGTCATGCTTAGGCATAGTGGGCTACAACCCCACTCTTGTCAACCGTCCCGGACAGCAGGTCGGGCAGCGCGGCGCGCACGAGCGACCAGGACCCGAGCCGCGGTTGATTGGTCGCCCGGCACCTAGCGCAGGGCGGCCGCGGCACCGTGCCTTCTGCTCTTCTGTCCTGCCCCACGCCATTGCCAGCCCTCCCTCGAGCTGTACGCCTCCGTGATGCGCCACGCCGCATTCGGCGCGCTCAACCTGCACCCGCAGATTCATCGTTCCGCCGCGGGGCGGACTCTCGGAAACGGGCAGAATCCGCTGCATCGGACCATCGTGCTCACCCCGGGTGGTCCAGGTGATGCTGGAACAGGTCGACCTGGTGACCGGCGAACGGGCCGCGGCCCTCATAGAGGTCCTCTACAGCGGTGGGCACCTGTCGCATCGGGCGTTGTCTCGGCAGCTGTTCGTGTCCCGGCAGCGGATCGACCAGCTCGCCGCCGGCGAAATGCGGTCCGCATCTTGGTGTGGTGCCTCATCCGACGACGTTGATGAAACTGACCTCTCGGTGCGGCAGTGCTGCGGTGGACCGGTTAAACGAGGCGCTTCTGGCCAGGGCCGTTGAGACGAAGCTGCTGCGCACGACGCGGGTGCGGGTGGACACGACGGTGATCCCAGCCAACGTTGCCTACCCGACCGACTCAAGCTGTTGGCGGAGGCGATCCGACGCATCGCGGCGACCCGGCGACGTATCCAGGCCGCGGGCGGTGCGACGCGCACGCGGCTGCGGGACCGTCCCGGTCGGGGGGGCAACGAGCGCATGAGATCGGGTCGAAGCTGAGGCTACGGGTCGCGGCCGGTAAGGACGAGGCGTACGCGGTGGTGCGGCGGTGACCGGCGAGTTGGCGCAGTTGGCCGAGAAGGCTGCACATGACGCGCAGCGGTTGCTGGTCAACGCCAACACCGCGTTGCGCCGGGCTTCGGCCTGATCCCTCTCGCGCAAGCCACAACGGGCCCGGGCCCATGTCTACGTTCTTCTCAGATGACTAGCCGTGTCCTCCAATCGGGGGAAAGCAATTCGTTCAACCAAGGGCCCATCCGGCCGATCGCGGCGGAACGCATTTCCCGGAAGTATTTGCATCACCGCGACTGAGCGGTACATCGCCATGTGAATACATCGACATTTGAGAGGTGCCATGAACATCATCCGACTACGACGCTCGCGCCCCGCCAGGCCTGACGAATCGCGCCAGAGCGACGGCACGCCGGCAAGGAATCCGCGACGCCGCGCTCGCGTGCTCATGTTCGGCGCGTGGCTCCCCGCGCTTCGGGGGGCCGTCACCTTGCGGCAGGGAGGGTGGTTGTCATGAAGGACACACTGAACGGATCGCCTACCGACGTTTTCGCGGCAGATCGCGATGCTGCCGGCCGACCTAGCCCGGGGACTCCAAAACAGCCTTGGGCGTAGTCCCTGTCGGCACGCTGCCGCCACTCCCCGCGCGGCGCTCGGTAGATAACCGGGTCGACCCAAGTCCCACCTCTGCCGAATAGGGGTTAGGTGTGACAAGTCGAAAGGTCGTGACGTGCTGACGCTCGTCGAGCTCGACGAAAGATCCGGTGTCGGGATGAAGGAATCGCCCGACAGCGACCGCCAGGACTTTGCTTCGAGGCCTCGGCCGTCACCTCCGGGTACGGAAAGATCGAGCGAACGGATTCAGCCGCGCCGTTCGCCTCGTCCGGAAGATGAACTGGTCCGTCGGCGCACGCAGCAGCCGCCAAGTCCTTCTCGCATGTGGCCACAAACACAGCGTGTTGAACGCAAGCCGACTATGTTGATCAAGGAGAACCCCGGCGAGTTGGCCGACTACGCCGGTCGGCTCGGCTCGGACGACACACTCGTCGCAAGCTGTGTATCCATCGATGAGCAGCATTGCCCCCGCGCGCTGACCCATCTGTGGTGAGTCCAGTCTCCTCGGCATGCGGTTGACCCCGGGCAGACGGTTCAAACCGCGCGATGTCATCGGCATACCCTGTTGACTCATTGAGTGAGGTCAACTGGTATCCGGTGATCTGGTTTGCCGTCCTTGGCGAGGATCCAGTGTTGATCGGCAGTGGCGCGGTAAAGGCGTAGCTCGGCGTCGCCGGTCATCTCGGCGGCTGTCCATTGCAGGCCGCTGTGCGTGAGCGACCGGTCGGAGAACGCGACGATCCCGGGAGCGAGCTCAGCGTCGTCGACCTGGGCGGCGATGGCCGAGATGTACACGCCCTGGCCGGTACCTATCTGGGCGTGCGAGTCGAAGATGGCGATACCCACGGTGGCCCGGGCGGCGATGTTGCGGGAGTGGGTGGCCGCGGGCGAGGAGATCCAGTACAGCTCGCGGTAGCCGATGTGGGCGAAGTACACCGGGGTGCTCCACGGCTTTCCCGCGGAATCTGCGGTGGCGAGGACGAGATAGTGGTTGGCCTCGATGATCTCGCGGGCGATCTGGGCGGCGCGCTGCGGATTCATCGGCTGACCTTTCGATATGTGAGGGGTATGTCGAAAATGCGCCCGCGGATTCCACGTCACCTGCCACGCTCGTTTGAAAGCCATACGACCCTGCCGCCGCGCGTTGTGAACGACGTCGCCCGCGCCGAAACCAATCTCGCCCTCTGCCAGCCAGTTCCTGTGCACGTGCGATTCCCTCCGGGACCGAAGTGGCGAAGTGGTAGGGGGCGTCCGGGTGCCAGCCGGTTGGCCGAGGTCGGTGCGATACGACCACGACGTGGTCGCCCTCCCAGCCGTTGGTCAGGTCGAATTGGTGCCGCCCGATCACGAGGACCTTCTGGCGCGACCACATGTCGCGCACGTAGTCAGCCGAGGCTGCTGAGACTCGGAATGCTGCACCGTGAACATCGGCGCGGTCGTCGTCGACAAGAGG
The DNA here is from genome assembly GCA_963748415.1 of uncultured Actinomycetota bacterium. Taxonomy (GTDB): domain Bacteria; phylum Actinomycetota; class Actinomycetes; order Mycobacteriales; family Jatrophihabitantaceae; genus CAVVJA01. The sequence continues at coordinate 43,216 of CAVVJA010000016.1, forward strand.
ATGCTCGCCGTTGAAATACCAGTCGTGCAGCGGCCGCACATCGTCCCGGTCATCGGCGATGTAGCCGTCCAGCGAGCACACCGCATGCAGGTACGTCGTGCCCATGCCTATTCCTCCTTCCGACCCGAGTCGTCCGAGCCTCACCGCGCGTGAAATCCAGGACTACTGCCGGGCGGACGATGACATCGAATGACCGACAATCCTTGCCGAGGAAACGACTGCATCGAAGGCAGCAAGGTCAGGTCGTGGTCAGCAGCTTGTCCAGCTTCTCGTAGCCTTCGCGTACTCCGACATCCATGCCGCTAGCCAGGATGGCATCCCGGCCGGCCAGCGAGTCCACCACGGACACGATGCTGGCTCGGGATCGCCCGCCGGGCAGTGCCTCGAACGTCAACATGTCCAGGCTGACCCCGTCCGGGAAGCCTTCGTAAGTGAACGTCTGCACGAGCCGCTGGTTCGGCCGGATCTCGTGGAACGAGCCGAAGAAGCGAGCGACCTCCTCACCGTCGCGCAGGCCGACGTAACGCCAACTGCCACCGGTGCGCACATCCCAGTGATCGATTCGCGTCTGAATGCTTCGCGGTCCGATCCATTGCACCACCAGCTCCGGCTCGGTCCAGGCACGAAACAGCTTCTCGACCGATGCATCGAACTCGCGGACAACGGTGATCGTCGGCAGATCGGCCGGGGCCTCGATCGTGGTCTCGTGTGCGGTCACGTTGCTCATGATGCTGCTCCTCGCTTGCGGCGTGACTGCCGCTGTTGGTCGTCGTGGTCCATGGCTGCCAGTACGGCGTCCAGGCGCTGGAATCTCTGCTCCGCCTCGCGGCGGTACCTCTCGATCCACTTGGTCATCAGGTCGAACACCTCCGCTTCCAGATGACATGGCCGGCGGTAGCTATCGCCGCCCCGGCTGACCAGCCCAGCGCCCTCCAAAACCTTCAGATGCTTCGACACTGCCTGGACGCTCACCGGATACACCGCAGCCAGCTCACCCACGCTCGCGTCGTCAACCGCCAGCCGAGCGACGATGTCACGACGGATCGGATCCGCCAGCGCCGCGAACGCCCGCGACAGCTGATCCGTCACCATGTCACCTCATCAACCGAATGGTTGACATCGAAGATAGGCTCCGAACTCGACGAATGTCAACCATTCGGTTGTCATTTGCGTTTAGGAGTTCAACGGCGTAGTCCCGCCGAGTAATTCACTTGGCAAGGCATGTCCGTCGGCATGTCGTGTGCACCTGACTGATCCATCTGCGCGGGCCTCTTAGCTACCGCCAGCCGCGCAGATCGACTAATAGCGAAAGAGCGCAGCGGCCTGCCCGTGCGCTCGAGCGCGCGTCGGTGCGACGATGCAATGAGACGATCACGGCTGTGACGTTGAGCTATCGCCTCTCTGGGACCGGGTGGGCCGAGGCGCGAGTGGCAGGCGGATCGTCCTCGGTGACGATCACCGCTGTATCTGGAAGACGCGCTCGGAGTGTTACTCGAAGCTGTCGGCACCCTGCTCGAAGGCGCGGGTGAGGCTCGCTGCCCGTGGAGGAGTATGGGGGGTATCGGAGGGTCTATGAGCGCGCAGGTCGAAGGCGTGCCCGAGTACGAATCCGAAGTAGACGGCCGGGGGGGTGATGTCGAGATGACCGGGCGGGCTCCGACTACCTCGTAACGGCGCCGAACGGCGGTGCCGCAGTCGGCAACTGCTCTTTATGTATGTCAAGGTCCGCGCGGCCGCAGCGGCCTACTGAGGAGGCACGATGAGCAAGCTTAGGTGTCATATCTCGATCTCGCTGGACGGTTTCGTCGCCGGCCCGAACCAGAGCGAGGAGAACCCGCTCGGCGGGGGCGGCGAGCGGCTCCACGACTGGGTGGTTCCGCTGGCCGCCTGGCGCCAGTCCCACGGCCAGCAAGGGGGCGAGGTGAACGAGAGCGCACGGATAGTCGAGGAATCGAGGGAGAACATCGGCGCTGCGGTGATGGGCCGGAACATGTTCGGCCCTATCGGTGGTGGTGCATGGGGCGACAAGCAGTGGACGGGCTGGTGGGGCGATAACCCGCCCTACCACTACCCCGTATTCATCGTCACCCATCACCCGCGTGATCCCGTGGAGATGGAGGGAGGGACCACGTTCCACTTCGTCACCGACGGAATCGAGTCCGCGCTCGAACAGGCAACGGAGGCCGCCGGCGGCAAAGACGTCATGCTTTGGGGCGGCGGCAACATTGTTCAGCAGTACCTGGCAGCGGGACTGCTGGACGAGCTTGAGCTCCACGTTGTTCCGGTGCTGCTCGGCGACGGTGCTCGCATCTTCGGCAACCTCGGGGACGCGGAGGTGCAGCTTGAGCAGGTCCGGGCCGTCGAGGCGCCCGGCGTCACGCACCTAAAGTACCGGGTAGTGAAATGAACGGGTGGCGGCTGACCTCGCCGCGGAATCATGCCGAGGTTGTCGGCGCCACTTGCAATCTGACCCCGGAGCGGCGGGGCGAAGGGGGTCAAGATTCAGGCGGCGTTGACAGAGGTATCGGTCAGCAACCCGGCGTCCACGTCATCGGTAGTGCCATGCGGTCGCTACCGATGACGCGCGGCTTACTTCGACGTCCAAAGGGAATCGAGCGGGACATCGGCACGAGCACGTGCACTCTCTCGGCGTCATGTGTGGACGACTAGTCAAGGTTTTCGCGATCGATCTGGTCCCAGAGCTCGTCCGTACTGGACGCGCACCTGAGGAAGTGGGGGCAGTCGCCCCGACGGCGTCGCGCGGTCGGATCGCTCACAACCGGCGCACCAGAAAGTCCTCGAAAGAAATCCGGGAGGCGGTGTCGGATCGGGGCCGAGGTGTTCGTAGCAGGGGTGAGAGGCCGCCCACGAGGGGCACCCCGCAAGGAGAAGGGAACCGCGATCATGAAACTGACGACCATGACGCAGGTCTCCGTCGACGGAGTGGTGCAGGGAAACGGCGGCGCGTCGGATGAGGACCGCAGGAACGGATTCGAGCGCGGGGGATGGGCGATGAGGGTGTTCGACAACGAGACCATGACGTTCATCACCCAGACCTACCAGGGCGCCGACGCATTCCTGTTCGGCCGGCGGACCTACGAGCTGTTCGCCGGCTACTGGGGCGTGATGGATCCGGGCAGCGGCTCCATCGCGGATGCCTTGAACACCAAGCCCAAGTACGTGCATCGACCACGCTCACCGATCCGAAGTGGGCGGACACGACCGTCCTCTCCGGTGACCTCGCGGCGGCCGTCGGCGAGCTGAAGGCCAAGCCGGCGGGGCAGCTGCAGGTGCACCGCAGCGGCGCCCTGATCCGGTGGCTGCTCGACAACGACCTCGTCGACGAGATGAATCTGCTCATCGTCCCGGTGATCGTCGGCCAGGGCATCCGGCTGTTCCCCGACAACGGGCCGGACCTGGCGCTTGACCTGGTCGAATCGCGAGCGGACTCGAAGGGCGTAACGGTCCAGGTCTACCGGCCGGCCGGACGCCCGCAGTATGCAACCGACTGAAGCACATGACATAGCTGACGCACCAGACGACCGACCGATTCCAGCCTTGACGCACTAGAGCCTTGTGCTGAGTCAAGATCCTCGCAGGTTTTGATCTTGAGATTATGTGGCCCCGTCATAGTCCGTGGCGGCGTCGATCACGGGCAGGTGTAGTCCTCGAACTCCGGGAGTCGATGCGTCCGATCTTCTAGGCCCCGGCGGACCGACTCGGATTGGGAATCACAGCCATCCTGGCTGCGGCGGACGGATATGCCATTGCCGCCTCCGAACGGTTCAGCTGAGTTCCTCGGCCAGCGCGACGATGATGCCTTCGGGGCCGCGGAGGTAGCAGAGCAGAAAGATGTCCTCGTACCGCACCACGTCGCCGATGAGCTCGGCGCCATGGGTCCGCAGGCGGGCGATAGTGTCCTCGATGTCGTCGACGGCGAACATGAGGCGACGGATGCCCAGTGTATTCGGCGGTGCGTTCTTCGGCTCCGGGCTGATCATCGTCGGCTTCTGGTAGCTCATCAGCTCGAGCTTGCTGTGGCCGTCCGGAGTCCGCATCATGGCGACATCGACGCGCTGGCCGTCGAGTCCGACAATGCGGTCCGACCACTCTCCTTCCACTGTCATCTTGCCCTCCAGCTCTAGGCCGAGTTCGACAAAGAACTCGACAGCGGCGTCGAGGTCGTCGAAGACAATGCCGACGTTGTCCATCCGCAGGATCGTCATGGCCCAAGGGTAGGGATCCGGACGATTGGGCCAACAGCCCGTCCGGTGCACCCGACCGACCCCAATACTGCTGCGACGGTCCTGCCGCTGGGCGTCGGCGGCGGCTACGCCCAGCGCATCGGGGAGAGGCCTCCTGGCGGCAATACGTTCTACCGCGCCGCACGGCAGATGAGTGCGTATCGAGACGTCTCGGGGTCAGGAGGAAAACAACGGGTGGTATCTACAAGAACACGTAGTAGCGCCTCATAGTCGGAACGCCCGCCGACTCCGTTAAGAAATCTCTGGAAGTTGCATGGGGACCCGGAAGCGTCGCACCTCCTGCGGCCAACCGCAGGCCACCGCGATCTTTCCCGCCCACAGCCGCGCCGCCTCCTCGTCGGCCACATCCACGACGGCGAAGCCGCCGAGGTGCTCCTTGGACTCGACGAACGGACCGTCGGTGAACAGCGGTGTGCCGCTCGACGCATCGACATTGAACACGGGGGCAGCGTCGTCGAGGCCGCCGGTGAAGATGAGGACTCCGGCAGCCTTCATCTCTGCCACCAACGGCTTGAGAACTTTGGACTTCTCGCGCAACTCCTCGACCGTGTGGTCGGGCACCCACTCGTCGTTGAAGGCGATGAGGTACTCGGTCATGTCTCACTCCTTTGCCGGGTGGCCCCTATGGCCAACCTCCACCCTCTCCACGAACGGCGGCAGCCCAATTCGACACAGGCAGCACGAGCGTACGCAGCACCGCACGCACATGGGCTGCTTGTTTCATTGACGGGTGACCGGTGCCTGGCGAGGCTCGGTCTAGGCGCCCGGTTTGTCGCTCTCATTTCGGCTGCCCACGGGACACGGTGTGGCTCTCATTTGGGGGTGCGCGGGCCGGGCGTCGCCTATGCCACGCAGTGGCCTGATCGCCGGTGGGCGGGGTGGAGGGATGCGACGGCGCCGGCCGCCACATTGCGATGCGCCTGGTCGCTATGGGCGAATGCCGACCAGCGCGACCGAGTGCGCATCCCACGCGTCGGTTTTGCGGCCGTGCCCGCTGACGAATACCTGGGCCCGGGCCGACAGTTTCGCCGGTACCTCCACAACCTTTCACCAGTGGGTTGCATCTGGTCGTTGATGATGAGCAACGCACGCTGCTACAGATTCTGGTCGACCGGCGCCGCGCGCTCGGCGAGGACCACACGCGCATGACCTCGCAGCTGCATGTCCTGTTGCTGGAATTGATTCCCGGCGGTGCGAAGAAGGACTTGTCCGCTGCCCAGCCGAAGAAGCTGCTGGCCACGGTCCGTACTCGTGATGCGGCAGGCAAAGCACGGCGTCGGGTTGCCGCGGAGTTGGTCGGTGACCTCGAGCGTTTCTGCCTGCGCAAGAAGGCCGCCAACAAAGAGCTCGACCAGTACCAGCACGGCCTGGTCGAACTCGTTCACCGACGCCGAACAACTGACGCCGGCCTGTCGGATGGTTGTAGATCCGTCGGAGGCGGTTGCTCTCCACGGCGAGGGCGCCGTCGTGATGGCGGCACGGATCCCGCCCTTACCGGCGGACCTGCGTGACGGCCGGTTTCTCTATGCTCACATGCTCGGCGACCGGCAGCTTCGGCATCGCACCGACCTGGCTCGTCGCAAGTCCAACGCGGCGATCCTGACGAGCTCGAGTAGAAATCTGAGAATTAGAGATCCCCCAGATGTGGGATTCCGGACCGGGGATCGGAGCGGTGATCCTCGTAGACGTGGCAACACAGGATCGTGAGGCGCCGGCCGACACCCGAGACACATACATGGTGCACGCCATGTTCCGGCGCGAGTGCGCCGCGCTGCCGACGCTTGCGCGCGGAGTCGCAGCGGCAGACGCCGAACGTGCGGACCTGATCGCTGAGCACATGGGTTTGTTGACGGCGGTGCTGCAGGCATATCACTGCGCGGAAGACACTCACCCGTGGCCCAAGCTGCTCGACCGCGGCGGGGAAGACGTCGGTCCCGTCGTTCATGTGATGGAAGAGCAGCCCAAGCGCATCGAACAGCTCACTGCAAAGGCTGTCGTGGCACTCGGTGAGTGGCGCGAGGATCCGGCTGCGGAGCGAAGGACCGCCTGGCCCCCGCGCCGCAGTGTCCCGCTCCGGGCCGCCCCGAGATGATCACCGCTCGCACATCCGCACATCAGAAGGAGAAACAGCAATGACTCATGCACATCCACGTCGACCAGCCGGGCGTCCAGCTCGTCGGCCTCTCCGCCGGCGAAGTCCGCGAGCCGGCTCCCGCGACACCTCGCCACCGAATCGGTCGCGCGGAGCGCGGCACGACGAACAGGGAAGAAGCAAAGACGTGCTCCGCATGGACGTCATCCGCCGTTGGCGCGGCGCAGCCGGATCCAGCGGTAGCCAAAACCGCGCAAGTCCAGGTCGGCGAGCCGTGCGGTGGGCCGCTCGTAGGGGCCGTCGGCGAAGACCTCAAACGGTTGGCCGGGCATGCCGTCCAGCTTGCCGATCTGCACCTGGACCGGATCGGCGCCCAAATTGTGCAGCAGCAGAATGGAGCCTTCCGGCGCGTCGAACCGGTGCGCCAGCACCGAGCGCGGCATTGGCGCGTCGAGCACGGCGCACTCCCCGGCCCCAATCTCCGGGCACTCCCGCAGGATGCCGATGAGCTGCTCGAACCATCGCAACAACGAGTCCGGATCCCGTTGCTGCACGCGGACGTTCACGCTCCGAGTCCCGAAGCGGCCGCGCGTCCCGACCGGACGTGACAGCCGGTCACTCGGGGCAGTAGCGAAGCCACCATTCCGGCCCGCGTCCCACTGCATCGGGGTACGTATGGCTTCTCGTCCCGGCAAGGCAAGGTTCTCGCCCATGCCGATCTCCTCGCCGTAGCGCAGAACGGGGGTTCCGGGCATCGCGAACTGCAACGCGTAAGCCAACTGGATACGCCGCCGGTCCCCGCGGAACATCGGCGCGAGCCGACGCCGGATCCCGCGGCCGAATAGGCGCATATCGGCGCGCGGCGCGAACTCGGCGAAGACGTCGTTGCGCTGCTCGTCGGTAAGCTGGCTCAGATCGAGCTCGTCGTGGTTTCGCAGGAAGGTCGCCCACTGCGCCATCGCCGGCACGCGGGGCAGCCCGTGCAGCACCTCGACCAGCGGCTCGGCGTCGGCGCGCGCGAGTGCCAGCCACAGCCTCGTATTGATCAGGAACGCGAACAGCAGGTGTGCGCGATCGTTCGGCCCGTCGGTACGCCCCGCGAAGTAGGCACTCAGGTCGTCGCGCGGGACATTGGCCTCGCACAAAAGCACGGCGTCGCCGCGTATCCACTGAACGTGCTGACGCCAGTCGTCGAGGATCGAGAAGTCCTTCGGTGCTGGGTCGACGCCTGCGCGCACTTGTTCGAGGACGAATGGCGCTGCGTCCACCCGAAATCCCGCGGCGCCGAGTCCTAGCCAGAAGCCCATGACCTTCTTGATCTCGGCTCGCACGCTCGGGTTGGCCCAGTTCAGGTCGGGCTGGAAGTCGTAGAACCGGTGGAAGTACCAGGCCTGTGCCTGCTCGTCGAAGCTCCATGTGTCGCGCTGCTCACCGGGAAACACGATGCCCTGCCTGCGATCTGCAGGCTCCGTGTCGCTCCAGACGTACCAGTCGCGATAAGGCGAATCGGCGCTGCGTCGCGCGGACTGGAACCAGGGATGCTCGTTAGACGTGTGGTTGACGACTAGGTCCAGCAGGATCCGGATCCCGCGTTGATCTGCCTCCGCCACCAGGTCCGCGAAGTCGCCGAGGCTGCCCAGTCGAGAGTCGACACCGTAGTAGTCGGCCACGTCGTACCCGTCGTCGCGATGCGGCGTCGGATGAATCGGATTAAGCCACAGGCAGGTCACGCCCAGGCGGGACAGGTAGTCCAGCCGACTGATGAGCCCACGCAGGTCGCCCACCCCATTACCGTCCGAGTCTTGGAAGCAGTCGACCTCAACGCAGTAGATGACAGCGGTCTTGTACCAGCGTTCGGGCATACTCATGTCCTCGTTCCCGTCGGGTCCTGCTTACTGTCCAGTCACTGCCCATTCCAGCCGGCCGGCAAACCGGCCGGGGCAAGCCAGCCTGACACGCGCCGCAGTTGATCGAACCGACGTCTTCCGCAGTCGCTCAAGCCACAAACGTCATCACCGTCGTCAGGTGTAGTCCAAACATGGAATCGTCGCAGGTGTCGTCGCGATCTAACCCGGTGAGATGATCGACGCAACGAGGGTGGCTACTGACGCCGGATGGACACAGATGACGTCGTAGGATCCGGCGTCGCGATCGCCGCTGGACCGGGCTGGCATCGGACGCGTTGCACCGAGGTCCGACTGGGAACGGCCTCACGACTGGGCGCGGATCCGGAACATGTGCCGAGATGGGTAGCGAGGCAGTCGAGGAGAGAACGCATGCCGATCGTCGATAATGCGATTTACGCTGGGGGCCACCGCCTGGCTCAGCCAACGACTCTGGACACAACCGTCGACGAGCTGCAGACAGCGAGCCAGAGCCAGGAAGCATTCTGCTGGATCGGACTCCTCAGACCCAATGCCGACGAGATGAAGGCCGTAGCACGCGAATTCTCACTGCACCCACTCGCTGTCGAAGACGCCATCTCGGCGCACCAACGACCGAAGATTGAGCAGTACGGTGAGGTGACATTTGTCGTCCTCCGGCCGGCACGGTACGTCGATCACGACGAGGTCGTCGAACTCGGCGAGATCCACATCTTCCTCGGCCCGAACTTCGTGATCACAGTTCGCCATGCCGACGAGCCCAACATCGCAGCCATCCGTGCCCGGCTCGAAGCGGATCCCGAACTTCTCGCCCACGGACCACCAGCAGTCCTCTACGCGATTCTGGATCGGGTTGTCGACGACTACGTCTCCGTGCTCAAGGAGCTCCAGATCGACCTCGACGAGATCGAGGTCCAAGTCTTCGCGGCCGAACCCCACGCCCCGCAGCGCACATACCAGCTGACACGTGAGGTGATCGAATTCCATCGTGCCGTCTCCCGCTTCGAGACATGCTCGCCGACCTCCGCGACGAACTGAAGGACCGCGGCGGCGATCACGATCTGGAACTGCGCCGCGAGCTCCGCGACGTCGCCGACCACGTGAGCCGGGTGCACGACCGCATCGAGGGCTTCCGGGAGCTGCTCACGAACCTTCTGGACATCGACAACGCCCTTGTCGCTCGTCGCCAGAATGAGGAGATGGCGCGGCTCAACCAGGCCGGCTACGACCAGAACGAACAGGTCAAACGTATTTCCTCGTGGGCCGCCATTCTGTTCGCCCCCACTCTGATCGCCTCGATCTACGGCATGAACTTCGAACACATGCCAGAACTGTCCTGGGTGCTCGGCTATCCGTTCGCCCTCGCCCTGATGGTGTTGCTTGGACTCGGTCTCTATGTCACGTTCAAGCGACGAGGATGGCTTTGAGCCGAATCGGAGCCGCCGATTAGACCCGGCGCCCGCCCGTGGCCCCGAGCATCGGCGAGTTGCTGGAAGTTCGGAATGCCGGCACGAGCAAGTCGGCCGGCGCTGTGAACCAATGTGCCGATCGCCGAGTCGTTTGCCGTCGCCACTCTCGCCTTCGGCGGCGTCGATCCGGTCGTCAACAACGCCGGTTGGTCCATATTCAAAGCGGGACCGGCGGGATCGTTCCGACCTCACGCCGCCAGACCCACGACTGGCCAGGTAAGTCTTTGCGACTGAACATGCAGATCACACTGCTGTGACCGCGCCCGTTCGGAGGTGTCATGACGAACGGCGGCGAACACGCGGCAGGAATGCCGGCCGGAACGGGCAGCCCGACAGTGCCGGTGACCGAGTCCGCCGCGTGGGCGCCGCTGCGGCAGCGAGCCGTCCGCTGGTTGTGGATCGGTGTGCTGATCAGTTGGACCGGCACCTGGATGCAAATGGTGGGGGCGCAGTGGCTGCTGGTTGACGCGCCAAATGCGGCCGTATTGGTCTCGTTCGTGCAGGCGGCGACCACGCTGCCGGTGATGGTGCTCGCGCTACCGGGCGGGGTCTTGGCCGACTCCTTCGACCGGCGCTGGTTGCTGTTCACGATTCAGGTCTACCTCTTCGTCGTCGGTGTGCTGCTGGCCGTGCTGACCGCCGCCGGTCAGATGCCGCCCGCCTTGCTGATCGCGTTCACCTTCCTGCTCGGGGTCGGCACCGCCGTTCAACTGCCCACCTGGGGGGCGACACTTCCCGAGCGCGTCCCCAGAACGCAGCTTCGGGCAACGGGGTCCTCGCCGCTGCGGGCTGGTCACGCGCAACGTTCCCGGTGATAGCCCTGGCCCCAGCTCTGGCGCCTGGTGATCCTCTGCTCGGCGGCGTCGCCTGGACGCCTGAACGTCGCCCCGCAAGCCGAACTCCGATGTGCGCCGTGCTCGGGTGCGCGCCTGCCGCGTGCCGTCTCGAACGGGAATGGTCACGTTCCCGCCTGCGCGCCGGCGGCCGCTACTCTGGATGAACCAGTGCAGTACGCGCGGGCTCTGCGGGCGACATCCTCGCCCCGGCCATGCGTGGGACTGGCCGGTGATCTGGCCGGTCAGATCTCGCGGGTCGGAGCTGACGGCTACGGTCGACCCCCGGTCCGCCGCGCTGGGCGACCCGCGCCAGCCTCGGCCGCCGCTCGGTACTCGGACCGGTACTGAACGCCATTAACTGTCACCGACGGGGTCCTCGCAACGCAGCAGCGACTGCTCTGACGGCAATGTAAGGTGATCGCGCCGGTCCCGAGCGTACCGGCGCGACCCGGTGGGAGCTATACCGAGACGGCGAACACCCCGAACGGTTCGTCGAGATATTCCGCGTCCCCACCTGGGACGAACACCTCCGGCAGCACGAGGGCCGGCTCACGGCAACAGACAGGACGATCGAGGAAGCCGCACTCGCCTTCTCCGACCCGCCGGCCTGGGCCGACCACCTACTCCCCAATAAGACAGCCGTCCACCCGCCCAGCCGGCCGGCTCAACGCGGAAGAGGAGGACATGAAGCAGCGGCAGGCGCCCCACCACGGCCAGACTGAGCGACGCTGCTAGACGGCTGCCGTGCCGCGCCGCGTCCGGCTCTGGCGGTGTCCTGTGTTAGTACTGCGGGATGTCCCGCAGTACTAACCCGGATCCCACAATCGCGATCCGAGGAGGTGGGCGCGATGCGTGATCTCGCACCCGATATCGTTCGCCAGCGGATCCTCATCGAGGGCTACTACACCGTGCCCATCGACCAGGACGTCATCGGCGCGTTCTTCCGCCACATCATCGCCCGACTCGGGCTGCGCAGCTACGACATGCCGATCGTGTTCGCTCCCGGCGGGGAAGGCCGAGCCGAGAATGAGGGCTACGACGCATTCGTCCCGCTCATCGACTCCGGCATCTCGCTCTACGTCTGGACTGGCCGCAGATTCCTGTCTTTGGTCGCGTTCACGTGCAAGCGGTTCGACACCGAAGCGGCTGTCGCAGCAACCCGCGAGTTCTTCGCTATGAGCAGCCTGGAATCGGCGTCCTTCTAGCGAAGTTCAGAAGTCTGAACGTCGCAGACGTTGATACCCAGGATCGAGGGGTGCGCTACCAGCAGAGGCGCGCGGAGTGCCGGCATGGTGGCGAGCGATCCGGTTGGCGCCCGGGAGGTTCCTCCAGGAGTCGCGACAGATGCCGAGGGCGTCGCGCCTCCGAGGATAGTCGGCTCGCAGTGGCCGACAGCGTGTCCCGACATCAGTTGCCGGAGTCGAGCCGGCAACCAGACCACTCACGGGCCGTCTGTTGTCCGATTTCCGTCTAGGTTGGCGAGCATGAATCAGACCGATCGCCGCTACGCCTGGTGGAAGAGCTACGGGCCGCCGCGCCACGTGCGCACAGTGCGCAAAACGCCGCTCGTCAACGCCGGAAAGGGTTACCTCGTTGGCTGATCTTGCCGGTGACGTTGATGCGGTGCTCGACGAGGCTGAGTTGAAGAACGTTCCGGTTCGGGAGTACGTGCGCTTCTGGGCCGAGCACACCGGCGCGGCGCGGGTCGAGGTGGTGTCGGCGTCCGACGACGCCCGACTGATCCGCGAGGCACTCGAGGCCGGCGAGATCCTGCCCGCGGGCGAGCAGCTCTACTACTCGCGCAGCTACCTGAAGGACACCGCCCGCTCCGAAGAGCGCACCTTCGTGGCGACCAACAACCCGGCCGACGAGGGTGTCTACAACAACTGGCGCCCGGCGGCCGAGATGCGGCCCCTGCTCGAAGAGCTCATGCGGGGCGCGTCCGAGGGCAAGACGATGTACGTGGTGCCGTACCTGATGGCCCCGCCTGGATCCCCGCTCGAGCGCTACGCCGCCGGTGTTGAGCTCACCGACAACCGCACGGTGGTGCTGCACATGATCCGCATGGCGCGGGTGGGAGTGGAGTACATCGACAACCTCGCCGACCCGAACAGTTTCGTCCGGGCCGTCCACGTCACCGGGGACCTGGAGAACCTCGGGCAGGGGACAACGGAGGATCAGCGCTACTTCGTGACGGTCGCCGACGAGCGGACGATCCTGCACTTCGGCTCCTCCTACGGCGGTAACGCCTTGCTCGGGAAGATCGCGCACGGTCTACGCCAGGCTGCATACGACGGCTGGGTGTCGGGCCAGTTCCTCGCCGAGCAGTTCATGCTTCTCGGCATCACGGACAAGCAGACCGGGCGCCGCTACCACATCTGCGGCGGGTTCCCGAGCGCGTCGGGCAAAACTAACCTCGCGATGATGCTGCCGCCGGACGATCTCGGCGGCCGCTACCAGGTCGATTTCTACGGCGACGACATCGCGTGGCTTCGCGTCGATCCGGACGACGGGAGGATCTACGCGATGAACCCGGAGTTCGGGGTCTTCGGCGTCGCGAAGGACACCAACCAGGTGACGAACCCAACCGCGATGGCCGCGGTCGCGCCGGGCACCGGGACGCTGTTCACCAACGTCGCGCATAACGAGCTCACCGCCGAGGTGTGGTGGGAAGGGCGGACGCCGCAGCCCCCGGCGGACTCAATCGGCTGGCGCGACTGGACCGGCACGCTCATCTCCGAGCGGGGCCCGGATCAGGCCGGCGAAGCGTGGGCGCACCCGAACAGCCGGTTCACCACCACGCTGCCGAACGTGCCCAACATCGCCGCCGACTACACCATCCCGAAAGGCGTGCCGGTCGACGCGATCATCTTCGGCGGCCGCACCCGCGATCGTGAACCGCTGATCCGCGCCATCACCGACCCCGCCGAGGGCATCTACGACGGCCTGACCCTCGGCGCCGAGGCGACCTTCGCCGCAGAGGGCATCGAAGGCAGGCTTCGCTACGACGCGATGTCCATGCGTCCCTTCATGTCCTACCCCGAAGGTGCATACGCCGCGCACTGGCTCAAGATCATCGGCGCTGCTTCGGAGCAACCGATCTTCGCTCACGTCAACTGGTTCCAGCGCGACCCGGAGGACGGCCACTTCCTCTGGCCGGGTTACCGGGACAACCTGCGCCCGCTGCTCTGGCTACTGCAGCTGAGGAACGGCGAGGCGACCGGGACGCAGACGCCTGTCGGCATTATCCCCACCATCGAGGAGCTCAACCTCGAGGGCTGTGACATCGCGACCGCCGATCTCGGGCGGTTGCTCACCATCGACATCGCGCGGTGGCGGCAGGAGATCGCAAACCGCGAGGAGCACCTCGCCCAGTTCGGCGGCCTGCCCGAGGAGATCTGGGAGGCGCATCGCCGCGTCGCTGCCGCCCTTCGCTGACAGGTGTGTGCGCCGGCGGCCTGCTACCTCCACGTCTCGAACTCGACAACGGCCGATGAATATGCCGATAGCTGGGCGGCAGGCCTACGCCCCACGAACATGTTCCGGGCACGCGCCTGACCCCGAGGCTCGATGCGGCAGATCAGGGTCTGATTCCGGATGCCTCCGGATGCGTCAGGCCAGCGGCCACGCGATTCTGGTTTGTGAGCGGTCATCCGACCGCGACACGAGAGAGAGGACATCATGAATTCCATTCACGACCTGTTCCGCGCGCACGGCCTTGTCCGCGCCCGAAACGGTCGCGTACTCGGCGGCGTGGTTGCCGGGCTAGGCCACCGTGTCGGCATTGACCCGTGGCCGGCTCGGTTGCTGTTCCTTCTGGCGCTGTTGGTCATCCCGGGAAGCCAGATCTTGCTATACCCGATCCTGTGGATCCTGATGCCGCTGGAGCGTCCGAATGAGTTCCCGGTCGCAGCCAATCACCTGACCGGTGCGCCACAGTCGGCGTGAGCGCGCATAGGGCGAGCAGCCGCTCATCCAGGGTTGGTGTCCAGGATGAGCGGCTGCGCACAGGCCATGCCGGCCCCGTCGAGGATGGCAATTAGCCGCAGCAAGATTACCGGCGCATGGGGCGCCGCCCATCTCGCCGAGGCGTCAGCTCGCGCCCAAGAACGCACCTATGGCGGCGATAGAACCGTCGTGCGTGGTGATCGTGTAGTGGTTGGCGTTGATCTCCACCACGCGTGCAGATGGCACCGCCGCCGCGAACCGCTCCGCCTCCGCGGCCGGCAAGATGAACCCGAACCCGGGCATGATCTCCTGCCGGGCACGCAGCACGAGCGCCGGCACGGTGATCGCATTCCACAGCGCATGGATCGGCGCATCGGGGTCCGACCAGTACATCGCGTCGCCATACCCGAGATCCTCGAGCACCGCGCCGCGGTCGCTGCTCGCGGTCACGCCGCCGCTGACGTCGCGCAGCTCGTATAGGAAGTAGCGATCCCAGTACTCGTCCCACTCGGGAATGATGCCGATCTGCTTGATCAGTGCGATGGCCGCCTGCGCCGACGGGTACACCAGGCCGAGCCGGCTCACCGAGGCAACCACGGGCACTGCTGCCCGCGCGTCAGGACTGCCCACGAGATCGATGAGTACTAGCCGCTCGACCCGCGACGGGTCGAGCTGCGCGCAGGTCATGGCGATAGCCGCACCGCTGGACTGGCCGACGATCGCAAACGACCGTGCACCGACGGCGTCCGCGACATCCAGCACGTCGCGCGCGTGGTTGCGCCAGCCATAGGTGCCCGCGCCGGTCACCTCGCTGCGGCCGCGGCCACGCAGGTCGATCACCACGAGCTGCACGGTGTCGCCGGCGAGCCGTTCCGCGAGGCGGTCGAAGCCGCACAGGTTCGCCGACAGACCGGGCACGCACACCACCGCTGGCGCATCCGCGGCACCCCAGCGCCGCACCCGAAGCCTCCCCGACTTGAGCGGGAAGTCGGAGTCCTCGTATCCCACCGCCCGCTGGGTCATATCGGCACTCTCCTCTGCGCGTCGGTCCGGAGCCAACTCAGGTTGACATCGCCGCGGTCCCGCGCCGTACCCGGGAGACGGTCAAGACGGAAGTCAAGGTCGCACTGATCACCAGCAGGTCGCCGAGGGCCGTGCGGTGATCGGCACAGAATCTTTCGTGGCCGACTCGAGGGTCAGGTGTGCGCGGACACGCCGAGGACGCAGTTGTTGTCGAACAGTAGACGTGCGGCCGTTCGGGTTCAGCGTCCGGGGCGCCCACAGGTCGTGATCACCGGTCCAGACGTCTGCTGCACCGCCTACCGCCAACGACCTCCCCGATCGAAGAACACTGTCACTCTCCGGCCAAGCACAACTACGGCTCGGCTGAGCACGGCCTGACCGGCCCGACATGATGCTCGTCGAACTCGTCCATGCTCTGCTGGCGACTGCGGCGGCCGTCAATCCGACGGCGACCACGTCATGACCGTCGGCAGCGGTCAGTGCGCGACGGTGTTGCCTGGCACGATCTGAGGCTGGAAGGCGAAAACGTCACGGCTGCGCGGATCAACGAGGGCCTTCACCCACTGCACGTCGTTCAGGCCGTTGGCGGCGTTGTCACCGAATGTCTCCACCCGGGTGAAGTTCTCGAGACGATTGCCAGCGGCGTCGAGGAGCGGCTTGTCCACGCGGAAGTAGTGCGAGTCGCCGTGCACGTAGACCACAGGCTTTCCGAACGCGATCGTTTCGTTGCGCACCGCAACAAGGAAGGCCTGGAATCCGTCAGGATTCGCGTCGGTCTCGGCGAGTGTCTTCGGATCCCGAAGCGGGGACCGGGTCGGGTCGGTTTGGTCGAAGCCGGGATCGGCCTGACTAATGATCATCACACCGGCCGAGTGTTCTGCGTTCGCCTTCAGGAACGTCTCGTGCAGCCAGGCGATATCAGCTGCGTTGCGGGCTGCGTACTCGTCCACGTTGGGAGCGGTGTCGCACAAGTTGTTGCAGGACCCTTGGACGTTCAGGGTCACATACATGACGTGGAGGCCCGTCCAACGCCGATTGTCGACGCACGGCGCTGGCTGGGTGACCGTGGGACCGGTCGCGGGCCCACTCACGTAGCCGAGGCACGTCGGGTCGTTTTGCCGTTCTTGGTGCAATGTCCGACGGCCGAACGACGACGGCGTGCTGAAGAGCACTTGGCGCTCGTGGTCGAGTCGCTCGAGGGAATTGAACCCGCCGTTGGAGGGCCTGTCACAGTCCGTCCAGTCGTTGTCGCCAGGCGTGAACATCGCTGGGGCGTCGAGCGAGCTCAGGTAGCCGAGAGCCTGCGTGTAGAGGGTGTCGTCGCACGTCACCGGGGGCGGGTTGGCGGTGGGGCCGTTCCCGCCCTTCAGATCGCGGTCGTGCACGCTGAAGCTGAGTTTCTGGCTGTTCGTGTCGGCTACGAGGTTCGGAATCCCGGGATCTGCCTGCACCGCTGAGTACGGCAGATCCCCCCATAGTCCGATGGCGTATTGGAATGTTTTGTCGTTGGCCGGCGTCCGGTCGGCGAACGCGATCGCCGGTACGCCAATCGTCACTGCCGCGATCACCAACCCGATGATCGACGTCTTGTCTCCTTCCCTTTCGATCCGTGGTCCGAATGGTCGTCCTCGCGGCCACCCCTGAACGTGTCGTGTCCCCCGAGGGGACAGCCGGTGAACCGGCAACCGACACCCGAGCGGCTCAACGGCGAGCGGGCGATGGTGGCGATCCGCCGCCGGCGGCGGAACGTATTGGCGTCGCATTCGGACGCCGACCCGACCGGGGCGAAGGCAGACCGGCGTTGCTGGCGCGCAGCCCGCGGCTGCACCTTTCCAGCCAGCTCTGTCTAACGGTCTTGGTCGTAGTCCTTCGTGCTGAGCCAGGTCTTAATGCTGCCGGGGAAAGACACGCGCATGAGCCTCTGGTCTAGAGCCAGTTGCGGCGCTTGAAGATGATGTAGAGCAGGCTGGCAAGGCCGGCGATGATGGAGCAGCTCAAGACCCATCCCCACCATTGACCGAAGCCGGGGTAGGGCACGTTTTGGCCGAAGTAGCCGGTAATGGCTGTTGGAACGGCGATGATGGCAGCCCAGCCGGTCAGTTTCTTTACCACTGTGTTGAGCCGGGAATCTTGCAGGGACAGATTGGTTTCGAAGATGGTGCCGATCATCTGCTCCAGCGACTCGGTCCATTCGGTCGCGCGAAGCACATGATCGTAGAGGTCGTCGTACCAGGGGTCGAGTTCGGTTGGGGCGTTTAAGTCTCTGCGGTGACGTAAGAGGGAGTTGACCACATCGCGCATCGGGAGCACGACGCGGCGTAGCTCGACGAGGTCCTTGCGCACTCGGTAGGTGCGCTGCTGGACCTCACGCGTGGGCGCCCGTTCGTCGAAGAGGTGGCCTTCGAGGGACTCGATGCTGTCGTCGAGTGCTTGCACGGCGTCGAAATGGCCGTCGACGATGACGTCGAGAAGTCCGTACACGAGTGCGCCGACGCCGTATTTGAGCAGGTCGGCATTGTCGTCCCATCGTTGCACCACTTCGGAGATGTCGAAGTCGTCGTTTTGCCGGATGGTGACAATGCCGCGGTGCAGGATAAATGCCGATATCCGGCTGGACACGAGGCGACGGTCGTCGGCCGGTCCGCCCTCAACGCGAGAGCGCATGGACGTGGCGTAGGTAGTGAGGAACGTGTGCGTGGCGTAGCGGGTGGCCTTGGCTCGTCCGATCCGGGCCAAGGAATCCTCCACGGCGTGTGGGTCGAGAGTCAGCTCCTCAGCGAGATCGTTGAGGTGCTGCGGATCCGGATTGCGGATATCAACCCACACCAGACAGCCGTCCTCGTCGAGGTAGTCGGAGAGCAGCTCGAACGGGAAGTTTTCAGCTGCCAAGGCCCCGTCACGCCACAGCCGGCTGCGAACCGTTCCGCTGTCAGCACCCACACGCATAGTGTGCCGCTCGCCGCCGCCGACATGTGGCTTGCGCCCGGCAGCGGATGGCGACAGCGCGCCTAGGGGTGCCGATCAGGGCTCATCGCCCAAACCCGTTCCCATGTCACAGACGGCCGGGGGCTGTCTCGTCAGGTGCAAGACAATCTCCATCCGTCGATGTTCGGCCGCGCGTGATCAGCGGAACAGGACCTTGGCGAGGGCGGTGAAGGCGGTCAGCGGGTCCGCGCCCTTCGACGTGATGAGCTGGATGCAGACGTGGTTGGCGCCGGCGTCGAGGTGCGCGGTGACCCGTGAGGCGATCTGTGTCGCGTCGCCCAGACCGACCAGTCCGTCGACCAGGCGATCGCTGGGCTGGCCGGTGATGTCCTCGTCGAGGAAACCGAGGCGGCGCCAGTTGTTGGTGTAGTTGGTCAGGTCGAGATAGCGACCCAGCGCGGCGCGGGCGAGATCGCGGCCGCGGGCGATGTCCGCGTCGAGGACGACATGCTGTTCGGGCGCGAGCAGAGCGTCTGGGCCGAGCAGCTTGCGGGCCTGGCAAGTGTGTTCCGGCGTCACCAGGTAGGGGTGCGCGCCGGCAGTGCGGTCGGCTGCCAGGCGCAGCACCTTCGGGCCGAGCGCGGCGAGCGCGCGCTGGCGGGGGGGCACGCCACCAGCGTCCAGCGCGTCGAGGTAGTGCACGAGCGCGTCGTAGGGCTTGGTGTACTGGCTGACCGCCTCAGGGTGTCCGGCACCCACGCCGAGCAGGAACCGTCCCGGATACCTGTCCGCCAACCGATGGTAGGACGCGGCGATACTGGCTGCGTCGTCCTTCCAGATGTTGACGACCCCGGTCGCGACGGTGAGCCGGCTGGTCGCGGCCAAGATAGTTTCTACGCCCTCCAACCTGCCGCCCTGGGAGCCGCCGATCCAGATCGCCCCGTATCCGAGCTGCTCCAGACCGCGAGCCAGCTCGGCGCCGGGCGGCGAAGCAATCCAGACGCCGACCCTGCCGAGCTCGGGATGTTCGCTCATCGATGCTCCTGTTCGGTCTCTCGCGTCACCGCCGACACTGCGACAGCGCGCTCTGGCTGATCAGAATGCGGTTATCGACGCTCACGACGGCGGTCGCGGTTCCATCCGTCCGACTGGGTAACGGGTCGCGTTGGGCGCTGGGGCGGTCGGACGGTGGCGTCGTCGTATTGGGTCGAAAGCACAATGTGGGTGTTCATCTCGCCGTGCTTGCCGAGTTCCCCGATGATGCCCTCGAGGTGGGCAAGAGACATCGCCTGGATCTTGACCATGGAACAGTGTTCGCCGCTGAGCTTGTGGATCTCCACGATCTCGGGGTAATCGTCGGCGGATGTCGTCTTTAGCAGGCAGGCACCGAGTGAGCACCGCAATTGCACAAACGCCGCGACCTGGTATCCGGCGGCAACCGGGTCAATGTGTGCGCTGTATCCGGTGATCACCCCGCGGTGCTCAAGGCGGCGCACCCGCTCTGCGACGGCGGGAGCTGACAGGTGCACTCGTCGGGCGAGCTCGTTGAACGACAGCCGCGCGTCATCCTGCAAGTGGTGAAGTAGGGCCCAGTCAAGCTCGTCCAGCGCGGTTTCCGAACGCGAATCGGCCATGCCATCAGGCTTCCCAGTTGTAAGGTGACAGCGCCAGATGACTACCTCGGCGGCCATGCCGCTATCGCATTGAGCGCTCTAGCGTAAAGCCGATGGATCGAGCGATGGCGTCATTGCGGACCGCGGCAATCGTGGGAGGTTTCGCCCAGTCGCTGGCCGGCGTGGCTGGAACCCTCGTAGCACGAGGCGTCGGGCACGGTGAATGGACTGCGGGGTTGCCGCAGACCCCGCTCGTCCTCGGTCGGCGTCGGCGGCGGTTGTGCTCGTCCGTGCTATGCGCCGGCACGGCCGCGGTGTGGCTCTCGCACGCGGCGGGCTCGTCGCCGTCGCCGGGTGCCTGATGGGGTCGGTGCGTGTCTCCTGGCAAGCGTTGCCGTCCGGTGCTGCTCAAGCGTGCTGGTCGGGTGGGGCGTCTGCGCGGTGATGTTCTTTCGCTACGCCGCGGTCGATCTTCGCGGCCGCCAGCAAAACTCCGCGCGCCTACTGTCGGCGGTGCTGACTGCGGTCGCGATAGGGGCGGTCGCAGGTCCGAATCTGCTTGCGGTGACCGCCCGACTCGACAGCGCTGTTGGCCTGCCGTTCGGGACCATTGCCTACGCCTTCTGTGCGATCGGGTTCCAAGCAGCTGCACTCTCGTGGCGGGTCGGGATTACCCGTGCGGTGCCTGCGGACCGTGAGAGCGTCACGCAACCGGCCAGTCACGATGTCGTCCGGTCCGGCGCCATCGCGGTGCTCGCGATCGCCAACCTCGTGATGGTCGCGGTGATGACGATGGCTCCAGTGCAGATGCACGACCACGACCACAACGGGCTCGGTGTGATCGGCATTGTTGTCAGCGCCCACATCGGCGCGATGTTTGCCCCGTCGCCGGTCACCGGGCGCGCGGTCGAAGCCATCGGCGAACGCGCCGGAGTCGTCATCGGAGGCCTCATGTTCGTCGGCGCCACGGCAGCGACGATGCTCGCCGGCACGTCGATGCCGGTACTGGCGGCGGCGATGGTGCTTCTCGGCGCAGCCTGGAACCTCACCACAATCGCCGCCAGCTCCGCTCTGACCCGGGGCAGCGCCCCGCCCGAACGGATCCGACGAGAAGGCCTCGGCGAGGTTGGGATGGGCGCAGCCGCTGCGCTCGGCGGAGTGTCGTCTGGCCTATTGATGTCAGCGGCCGGCTACGCCGCCCTCGCGGCGGTCGCACTCGCCGTCTCGCTCACCGCGTTGCTGCCGCTCGCCAGGATCCTCACCGACTCGCACAGCACGAGTTCACTTCAGAAGGCAACGAGTTCGACCTGACCAAGGTCGCCATCGTCGTCCGAACCACACCGCGAGGACTGGATCGACCCGGCAGCCGCGGCCGAACGCCATACCTCACTCCGAGCGGCGCGCGGCTCATTCGCGGATACCGATCGCCTCGACCGGCCGCATCCGCAGCACCCGACGCACCGGCAGCATCGTCGCTGCTGCGGCCACCAGCACGGTCCCGCCGACGACGGCCACCCAGCCACCCAGCGGAATGTACGGCGACGCTGTTCCGGTCGTCCCTTTCACCATGGGCAGGAGGGTCGCCGCGGCGATCGCACCTCCGACCACCAGGGCCAGACCGACCAGCAGCGCCTGCTCCAACCGAACGATGCGTACCACCTGGACCCGGGTGGCGCCGGTCAGCCGCAGGATCGCCAGCTCCCGGCGTCGCCCCAGCGCAGCGATGACCAGAGTGTTCACCGCGGCGATCACCACATAGATCAGCAATACGCCAACCATGATCTGACTGGTCCAGCCGTTCTCGGCGAGGTTCTTATCGAGCTTGGCCTGATAGTTCTCGCGCGCCAGCACGGACGATCCCGCGACGAGCCGACCCAGTTCGGCGAGCAGCGGCGCGTCGGTGTTTGGGCGGGCTGCTGGGGTGCTTGCGACGAAGACGGTGTCGACGAACCCCGACGTCGTGTGCGGGCTCAGCACGTCGCGGGGCACGGTGAGCTCGGCGAAACCCAGTCCGCGGCGGTAGATCGCGACGATACGAAGCACCGCGGGCGCGCCGTCGCCGAACCACCCGTGGAACTCGTCGCCGACGCGAGCATGCAACGCCTGCGCGGAGAGCGTATCGAGGGCGATCGTTCGCCCGTGCAGGTCAGCGAGGGTGCCGCTTGTAACGGCCAAGTCGATCACGCGGGCCAGGCCAACCGGATCTACACCTTGTACGGTCTCGGTGACACCGCCCCGGCTGGCGAACATCGTGCTGTGCGTGACCCCGGTGGCGGCCTCCACGCCGTCGGTACGCCGGATCGCGGCCACCAGGCCCGGCTGAAGTCCGGGCCCGGCGGGCGTCACCACAAGATCGGCCAACGGGCCGGCGCGCCGCTGCGCTGCGGCGGTGTGCTGCTGGGAGGCCGGCAGGAACCACAGCGACCCGCCCAGCGCAACCGCGAGGACCAGCGCGCTCACCACGGGGGAAAGGCGGCGGGCCGAGGTGGCGAGGTGGGCGGTGGCGAGCCGGCCTGTCACTCCGAAGGTGCGCAACGCCGCGCCGAAGATCGCCACGGTGAGGCGGATCAGCACCGGACTCAGCAGCGCCACGGCCAGCACGAATGTGAACACCACCCCGATCGCCGTCCCGGCCGCAGTCTCACCGCGCGCATTCATGGCCACGGTCGACAAGACGATGCCCCCGGCCAGCGTGACCGCGCCCAGCAACGCGCGAACTCCGCCGATCCCGGGAGGTTGACCGCCGATTCACCGAGTGCCTCGGTGGGCCGGATCCGGCTTACCCGCAAGCTGGCGACCCATGCGGCGACGATGGCGATCAGCAGTGCGGCGGACGCCGCAACTACCGGCGGCAGCCACGACACGTGCACGGTAAAGGTGTCGGGGACCATGCCACGGGCAACAAGTTGCCCACGCAGCCACCCAATGGCCGCCAACCCCGGCCAAACACCGGCGATGGTGGCCAGCAGGCCCAGCACCAGCGTCTCGCGGATGACCAGCCGGCGATCCTGCCGCGGTGTGGCGGCGAGCGCCCGCAATAAGGCGATGTCACGGTGTCGCTGTTTCACTGACAGGCCTACGGTGCCGGCGATGACCAGTATCGCGATCAGCAGTGTCGCCCCACCGAACACGCTCGATACCGCGATGACGAATTCCCGCCCGTCGGCAACGTCGAGCGACTCGACGACACCTCGCTCCGGTCCGGCGTAAACGCGCGGGTACGCGCCAGCACCGTGCTCGGCGGTCGGCGGCAGCGTCGCGGTCACTGCTGCCGCCAGTGTCGCGCGGTCAACACTTCGGCTGGCCGATCACGCCGATCACGTCAGCGGAGCCAGGATGACGAGCCAACTCCTCGGCCTCGGCGTCGTTGACGAAGACGGTGCGCTCGGCCACGGCGGGACCGGTGGCGGCCGCGATGCCGCTGACCCTGAAGGTCTTCGCGCCTGGCGCGACGGTGAGTCGGATTTGTTGGCCGAGCTTCACCCGGGCGGTCGCGGCGAGCTGCGCGTCGACTACCGCTTCGTCCTGCATGGTCGGCGCTCCGCCCGCCTGCAGCGTGAACGGTGTTAACGCCGCCGCCGACCACGGATGAGCGGAAACCGCGCGGGCCGGCGAGCCGGCGCCCGCCGCCAGCTGCCCCGGCGCCGCCACGTCGGCGGCGGCCAGACGCACGCTCGGCAGCTGCGCGATCCGATTGACGAGCGATGTGTCAACCCGGGCCCGTTCGGGCAGCGGGTATCGCTCGACAGATCGGTCCTCACCGGAGCCGCTGGAGACGGACAGATCCGTGGTAGCCACAAGCACGCTACTGGCGGCATAGCGCTCCGGTGTTCCGTGGTAACGGACCCCCGACTCCAGCATCACGCCGCAAGCCGTGACCATGGCGACGGCGAACCAGAGCGCCAGATACGTTGCGATCGACGCGGCGGGGCGCTGCCACAGCATCCGCAGCGCGATTCTCACCATGACGCTCCACCTGCGGACGCCCCCATCGGCGGGCGAATGCTACCGGCTCCATGCCGGCCGCCTAGATGAGTCAACCGCGCCGCGATCGCATCGACGCCCGGCGCCAGCAGGTCACCGGCGATCGCGCCATCGGCGAGGATGACCACCCGATCGGCGTACGACGCGGCCACTGGATCATGGGTCACCATCACCACGGTCTGCCCGTCAACCTCAACGGTCTGCCGCAACAGCGTCATCACCTCGGCCGCGGTGCGGGTGTCCAGCGCCCCGGTCGGCTCGTCGCAGAAGATCACCTCAGGACGTACCGCAAGCGCACGGGCAATCGCCACCCGCTGCTGCTCCCCGCCGGACAGCTGCGCTGGCCGGTGCCGCAACCGTTCGCGGAGACCCACTCGCGCGACCATCTCGGAAAGCCACCGGCGGTCCAGCCGAGTATGGGCCAGGCGGGACGGCAACACGATGTTCTCCTGCACAGTCAGCGCGGAGACCAAGTTGAACGCCTGAAAGACGAAGCCGACTCGGCTGCGCCGAAGCTTCGTCAGATCGGTCTCTGACAACCGGGCCAGATCACGGCCGGCGAGCCACACTGCTCCCGTGGTCGGGCGGTCCAGGCCCGCGGCGCAGTGCAGCAGCGTGCTCTTACCCGAACCGGATGGACCCATCACTGCGGTGAATGAGCCGCGGAAGAAGTCGATGCTCACTGCGTCCAGAGCACGTACCGCCGCCCCGTTGCGCCCATACATCTTGCTCACCGCACGCAGGCTGACCGCGACGTCGAGAGGCGGCCCAGCAAGCCTGGCTGCGGCCTCGAATGACGTCCCGATCGACGCGCGGGCATTCATCTGGTGACTCCACTTCCTCGTCTTGGTCCCCGCTTTCGACGCTAGGTCGCCACGTGTCCGCCAACGATGCAGCGGGCCACCCAATCCAGCTGTGGCTAGCCCCTCCGGCAACGGTGAGGTTGGCGCCGGAACCTTGGTCCGTCGATGCCTGCGCCGAGGACGGTGACCGAGACGACGGAGATCCGCCGCTGCGGGAGTTCGGCGACGTAGGCGACACCGCCGGGCGCGCTAATACGTCAGGGCCTCGACGGCGTTGCGCCAGCAAACGGCCGCCGATCCGGAATACAACAGGCACGACAGCGATCGACGGCGACCGGAAGGGCTCGGCAAATGGCGGAACGGGGCGAGTGGGTGGACGAGTCGGCTCTGACACCGCACACGAAACGGCGGACCACGGCCCGGCGCCGCCGCCGGGAAACCGGAGACAAGTACGAAGCCAACTACAACGGGCCGGTGTCCGTTCGGTGAAGCACCGGCCGCTGTCCCATGACGCATGGCTGTTGGATTCGTTCCTGCAGAGCGGTCATACGCCGGACGAGAGCATCGCCTACCTTGCTGACTGCGCCGATTTCGAGGATGAGCAGCTGCGGCAGCGGTCGTCGCCGGCATGGATGATCTCTCCAGCAGCAGGCGGCTGGCGTGGCCGGCTCCGCGGACTGTTCGGTAGTGAGTGAAGACGTGGCGCAGGTGATGGCCGACGCTTCGAGCATTACCTGGGTATCGAGCCCGGGGACGTCACCTTTGCCGCGGGCGCCCGGCCGGTCTTGACATCACTGTAACCGCCTTCTGGCGCGTCGCCGTGGGCTGAAAAGCCACAACGCCCAGCCCAGAACGCCGATGAGGACCAAGGCGATCATGGCGTCGGATGACAGCGAAGCCTGGGCAGCCAGCCGGGTGATCAGGTCCGCGCCCAGGATGAGGATGCCGACTGCCCCGTAGACCAAAGCGGCAACTGCCACGGCCCAGCCGGTTTTAGACCGCTTCTCCTCGCTGGGCCTCTCCTCGACGACCCAGTACATCGTGACCGCGGCGCCACAAAGGAGCGGCAACATCCACCAAGCGAAGACCAGGAAGGCATTGGCGATATGGCGCGCCGTGATCCAGCCGAACGTGGCACCCAGGATCGCGCCGCCGAGTCCGATGCACACCGCCATGACGTAGTACTGCCACTCCGGCGCCGTCGTCACTGGGGCGGCAGGTGGCGGTGGTTGGGTCACCCTCATGGTCTCTAGTCGGTGCATGACGTAGACCGGCGTCGCCACCGCGATCCAGCCCAATATTGCGAACAGGATGTGGAAGAACCAGTCGAACACGCCCCACCCGGTCAAGTGATTGGCCGCCGCGCTTAGCGTGACAAGGCCCGAGGCATTCACAACCCGCGCTCCATTGCCGGGTCGTCGTCCTCGTCCCCGCTCATCTGTCCACTATCGGGTTGGAAGGCGCGAAAGGGCAAGCTCATGCCCCAGTCGCGCCGATTTGGCATCGGGAGCTGACTGCAAGCGATTTCACCCCTACAGTGAGCCCGGTCTGCTGCTGCTCCATGATGCGGCGGTTGAGTACGGCCGGGCGCGGAGGGATGGGAGCGTTGGCACACGAAGCCGAGACGACGCTTGCGGCGCTGGACGATCGCGTCGCCTGCTCGACCGCAGGCCTATCCGACAGTGACACGGCAGCGGTGCGACGACGGCTCGCACGATGGGGACCGGACCTGCTCGCTGGACTCGCGGTCTATCGACACTCGCATCGATCCGACGGCCTGCCGGACCGCATCATTGATGTGATCCTCGCCTGCGTTGCGAACCGTCGACCGGCACTCCGCGCGCTGGACGAGGAACGGGTGCTGCGTCCGGACTGGTTTCTCACACCGGACCAGGTCGGTTACGTCTGCTATGCCGATCGATTTGCGGGAACGCTTCATGGCGTCCAGAAGCACATCGGCTACTTGAGGGAGTTGGGCGTCACCTACTTGCACCTCATGCCCTTGCTGCATCCTCGTCCGGGCGCCGACGACGGCGGCTACGCGGTCGTGGATTACCGATCCGTCCGGCCTGAGCTAGGGACGATGAGCGACCTCGCTGCCCTCGCCGACGCCCTGCACGAGTCCGGAATCGCGTTGACGCTCGACCTGGTGGTCAACCATGTCGCCCGGGAGCACGAATGGGCCTTGAAGGCCGTCAAGGACGAGGAACCGTACCGCTCCTACTTCCTCTGCTACCCGGATCGCGCGCAACCCGACGCCTTTGAGGCCACGCTCCCGGAGGTCTTTCCGGACTTCGCACCGGGCAACTTCACCTGGGTGCCCGACGTCGCGTGGAACGATCGGCCCGGACATCACGGTGCGTGGGTCTGGACGACCTTCAACGACTATCAATGGGACCTCGACTGGTCCAACCCTGATGTGTTCTGCGAGATGCTTCAGGTGATCCTCGAGCTGGCAAACGTCGGTGTCGATTGTTTCCGGCTCGACGCGATTGCCTTTATCTGGAAGCGCCTCGGCACGAACTGCCAGGGTCAACCCGAGGTCCACGAGATTGTGCAGGCGCTGCGGGCCGCACTACACCTCGCGGCACCGGCCGTCGTGTTCAAGGCTGAAGCAATCGTTGCGCCCGAGGAGCTGTCCGCCTATCTCGGCCGCGGCACGCACGCGGGCAAGGTGTGCGACCTCGCATACCACAACAGCTTGATGGTGCAGATCTGGTCGTCGCTCGCGACTGGGGAGGCGGGCCTCATGCGCCGCGCGCTGTCGACGGCTCCGCCGAAGCCGGTGACGACTGCCTGGGGTACATACGTGCGGTGCCACGACGACATCGGGTGGGCGATCTCTGACGCCGACGCGGGAGCACAGGGCCTTTCCGGCTTTGCGCACCGGGCATTCCTGTCACGGTTCTACAGCGGTGACTTCCCTGGATCGTTCGCCCGCGGCGAGGTGTTCCAAGCGAATCCAGTCACGGGGGACGCTCGCATCAGTGGCACCTTGGCCAGCCTGGCCGGCCTCCAATCTGCCTTCGAGAACGGCGACCCCGGCGCCGTCGACGTCGCTCTCGGTCGCATCTTCCTCGTACACGCGATCATCTTCGGTTTCGGCGGAATCCCGCTGCTCTATATGGGCGACGAGCTAGGTCTGCTTAACGATCACTCTTATCGCAGCGATTCCCGGTTGGCTGCCGACAATCGGTGGACGCACCGCCCGCGTATGCCCTGGGGTAAGGCAGAACGTCGGCGCGATCTGTCCTCTATCGAAGGTCGCGTATTCGACGGACTCCGCCACCTGGCCCAGGTCCGCGCGACAATTCCGTCGTTGCACGCCGCTGTTGAAAGCGCGCCCCTCGACATCGGGACGGAGGGCGTGCTCGCGCTGGCGCGCCGGCACCCAGCTGGCGCCATGGTTGAGCTCTACAACGTTTCGGATCGCTGGCAGCGCGTGAGGGCAGACACGGTCGCATCGGTCGGTATCGAGCGGCCTTGGGACCGGCTGTCGGCCTTCGCGCCTAACTCGGACAGCGGGTTCTACGCCCTGCCCCCGTATGCGGCCTGGTGGCTGACCGCCCCTCCGGACGAGGGGTTGTGATCAGGACTTCGCAGCCAACGGCAAGCCGGCCGCCACCTCGTCGATCGTCCGTGCGAGCATGACGTCCATCTCGGTCACGCCTCCGGCGCTGTGGGTCGAGAGCTCGATATGCACCCAGCGCCACCGCAGAGCCAGATCCGGGTGATGGTCGAGCTGCTCGCATGCCGGCGCCAGGCGGTTCACAAACTCCACCGCTGTGGGGAAGTCCGCGAACTCGATCGATCGCTTCAGCGAATCCTTGGAACCAGACCAGTCCGCATGCAGGGTGGCAAGTGCGGCGTCGATGGCGTCCTGATTCAGCAAGTCCCGGGCCATGGCCGAGGCCCCCTTCCCCATGTCGCACCGACCACCGTAGTCCTGGCGGCTACGCTCACGCGGTGACCGACCGCGCGACGCAGAGGCTCGTCTGGATGGACTGCGAGATGACGGGCCTTGATCTCACGCGCGACGCGCTCATCGAGGTCGCCGCGATCGTCACCGATGCCGAGCTTGTCCCGCTCGACGACGGTGTCGACGTGATCATCCATGTCGACGACGACCTGCTGCAGTCCATGCTCCCGGTGGTGCGAGACATGCACGCGTCATCGGGCCTGACCGAAGCGGTGCAGGCCTCCACGGTCACGCTCGGTGACGCGGAACGTCGAATTCTCGACTATGTCCGGACGCACGTGCCCGATCCCAAGACGGCTCCGCTCTGTGGCAACTCGATCGCCACCGACCGTGGTTTCCTCGCTCGCGACATGCCAGACCTCGATGGCTACTTGCACTACCGCATGATCGACGTGTCGTCGATCAAGGAACTCGCGAGACGCTGGTATCCGAAGGTCTATTTTGCGCAGCCGCAGAAGGGCCTCGCGCACCGGGCACTCGCAGACATCCGGGAGAGCATTCAAGAGCTGATCTTCTACCGTCGAACCCTGTTCGTCGCCCTGCCGGGACCGACCTCGGAGGAAGCGCAGGCGGCGGCGCGGACCATCCTCGGCGCCACTACCGACCCAGTAGACTGAGCAAGCCGCGACCCGTAGTCACGGCGATGGTGGGTGTAGCTCAGCTGGAAGAGCACCTGGTTGTGGTCCAGGATGTCGCGGGTTCGAGCCCCGTCACTCACCCGGATCCGGTGGTCCGCGCCTGCTAGGGTGTCGTGATTGCCCAGATCATGCACTGCGCCGCTAGCTCAATTGGCAGAGCAGCTGACTCTTAATCAGCGGGTTGGGGGTTCGATTCCCTCGCGGCGCACAAACCCTTGAAATCACTGGGGATTCTTTGTTCAGACCAGTGGGTCGCCGGTAGCGCACCCGCTAGCACAGCGCTCATCCACCCCTGTGGACGCCCACGCGCTCCTGCTGCGCGAGGGGACCCCATGCCTTGCGCGCCGAGCACCGCAGCGATTCCACCGTCCGCTCCTACACGGAGTCCGCCCGGATGCTGGTCAACATCCTCGACGGCGCAGACCCGCTCGAGGCGTGCACCGACGATCTGCGCCGGTACGTCGAGCATCTGCTCGGCCACCGCTCCCCACGACCGCTGCCGTCCGCTACCGAGCCACCGCCGCAGTTCCACGGCCGGGCCCGTCCGCGACAGCCCGCGCCTGCGCAAGCCGCCCAAAGCCTGCCAGGGACAGGACTCCCGCCAGCTGCGGGATACCGCGCTCACCCGCCTCATGCTCGAGCCGGGCGGCATGCGCCGCGCCGAGGTCATCGGGTTGACCGTCGGCAGCATCGACCTGGACTGCGACGTCGCCGTCGTGATCGACAAAGGCCCAGGCCCACGCGCGGGATCCCCTACGGCCACCGAACCGGGCAGGCGTTAACCCGCTACCTGCGGGCCCGGGCGCGGCACCCGCTGGCAACGTTCACCGCGCTCGGTGGCTCGGCCAGATGGCGCCCTGACCGACAACCGGCTCGCTCAGATGCTCGAACGCCGCAGCGCACAGGCCGGCATCCCCCGCATCCACGCACACCCGTTGCGGCACACCGCCGAAGACATGTGGCTGGGCGAATCCGGCGGCGACGAGAGATCAGCCATACCGGCCCGGAAAGTCGGGATCGCCGACAAGCTCCTAGCGGGAGTGTCCGACCACGGCCACGGAGCTGGCAGCCGCACGAATAACGCCGATTACTTCGCGGACTTCGGGGTGCGTTGTCCGTCCCTGTGTGGGTGATTATGTGCGGCGGTGCAAAGCGAGTCGCTCGTAAGTGCTTCCCAATATGGCCGAAGGTCGCGCATGGCGGCTTCTTGCGAGCCGTTACATTGCCGATCATGAGTTTGGCCGACCGGATTGCCAGCGGGTCGGGAGAGTTCCTCCTGTTTGCGTTGACACCGCCGCGCGCAGCCAGCGCCGGCGACCGGGCGCAAGAGATCGCCGACGCCGCCCTCGCTCGCCTCGGGCCCTTGGACGTCGATGGGTTAATCCTTTACGACCTCGCCGACGAAGCGGCGCGCAACCCGGCGCAGCGGCCCTTCCCGTTCATGCCGACCCTTGACCCGGCGGCCTTCCTCGCCGACAACCTCACTAACTGGGCAGCCCCGGTGATCGTCTACCGCGCGGTGGGCAAGTACTCACCTGCGCAGCTGCGGGCCTGGTTCGAGGAGCAAGATCCTTCGCGGGTGATGACGGTGCTGGTCGGAGCGGCCAGCCGCGGAAGCCGGTCACAGACGTCATTGACGCAGGCGCAGGCACTGAGCCGCGAAGCGAACCCGGCGTTGTTGGTGGGCGGTGTCGCGATACCCGAGCGGCACAGTCGGCGCGACGACGAACATCTGCGACTGCTGGCGAAGCAGGACGCGGGCAACCGCTTCTTCGTGACCCAGGTCGTCTACGACATCAACGCGGCGAAGAACCTGGTCTCCGACTACCACTACGCGTGCGCCGAGCGCGGCACCGGCGTCGCACCCATCGTCTTCACATTCTCGGTGTGCGGGTCGATGCGCACCCTGGAGTTCCTGCGCTGGCTCGGCGTTGACGTCCCGCGCTGGATCGAGAACGACCTCAGACACGCGACCGACCCGCTCGACGCGTCCTACCGGCTGGCTCTCGCCACGGCTACCGACCTCATCACCTACTGCCGCGATCTCGGCGTCCCGTTCGGCATCAACGTCGAAAGCGTGTCTATCCGGCGCGTCGAAATCGAGATGGCGGTGCGTCTGGCGGAGCAACTCAGTGCGGAGCTTCGCGTGTGACTTGGTCAGCCGTGCCGCGGTCGCGCGATTGAGCGGCAAGTGGATCCAGCGTGAGACGGCCGCTCGCGATCCGCACGCAACGTCACAACCTCGACGGGGGTATCGCCGACTATTCCGCGTTCTCCGGCTGGTGCAGCGGCGATCAGATGTTGGCGTTATGTGCGTCCAGCTAACGGCTGCAGGCGGCAGGCGATTCCGGTCGCTAGCGGCGTGCGAGGTCGCTGCGATGGGCCCAGGCGGCGATGTCGCCGCCGGTGATGGCGAGGGCGAGCAGGTCGGGGAAAGCGTCGGGGGTGTACACGAAGGCTGGGACTCCGAGCCCAGTTCCGGGCGAGCCTGGTCTGGTGTTGTCGGTAGCGTGCGGCCCATCGGGATCGGCTTGATCCCCGTTCCGGGCGAGGAGGTGAGACATGCCGACGGCGGTGTTCGATCTCGGTGGCGTCGTCGTGTTCTGGGATCCGGTGCCCGCCGTCGCTGCGGTCGTCGGGCAGGAACGCGCAAAGCACTTCGTCCATGGCGGCGAGTTCGACTTCGGGGCATGGAATTACGCCCAAGACGCAGGCCGGTCGTGGGCAGACGCCGAGGCAGCGGCCACGGCCACTCACCCGGACCTCGCCGAGGAGATCGCCGCCTATCGGCGAAACTTCGCTCTCTCGCTACGGGGATTGGTCCCTGGGACGCCCGGGATCCTGCGTGCCCTCCACGACCGCGGCGTGCGACTGGTCGCCTTGACGAACTGGTCCGTCGAGACGATCCACCACCTGCCCGAGGTCTTGCCCGAGCTCTATGCTCTCTTCGACGACATCATCGTCTCCGGCGCTGAAGGCGTCGCCAAGCCCGACCCAGAGATCTTCCGAATTCTCGCCCGTCGACTTGGGCACCCGATCGAGGGGGTCTTCTACGTCGACGACAGCATCCGCAACGTCGACGCCGCGCGCACCGCAGGCATGGACGCGGTCCACTTCACCGACGCCGCCGCCCTGCTCACGGAACTCCAGAGGCGTGCCCTGATCGACTGAGGCGATAGTCATCTGCCTATCGGCAGCTTCGCGCGCTGTCTGCGGCATAGACCGGTCGACGCTGCGCCATGTCAGCGGCAGATCCGTGCGTTTCACACGGGGCTTAATCGAGCCCCGCGATTGGATGTCGCTGTCGAGTCCTGGGCGCCGGGCCTGCCTTAGACAGGGACGGACGCCTCACGACGGGCACGCGAGATCAACAGGATTCCCCGACGGGCGGTGTAACGAATCGACCGTTGCGGCGGACTTACGAGAAGCATGACCACCAGACGAGATCTGGCCGCAGTGTCCCGGCGGCCAGGGAGATGACGCCGCTCCGATGTCGACCCCCTCTGCTTCCCTGTTCTGCGACATCGAGCTCGCCGGCCGGGTCGAGCGGGCCGAGGTCGACCTCATCAGCGCTATGAACGCCGCGGCCCGACGTCGTGACGCGACCGTGTTCTCGACGCCGGTCGCCGGCGGCATCGCGAGCTTCGCCGGCGACGGATCACCGTACAACAAGGTGACCGGCCTCGGCTTCGACGGCGTCCCCACGCCGGCCGAGCTCGACTCGATCGAGCACGCATTCTCCGTTCGCGGGGCACCCACGCAGGTCGAGTTGGCCCACCTCGCCGATCCCGCGGTCGGGGAGATGCTCACGGTTCGTGGCTACCGACTGGAGTCCTTCGAGAATGTCTTGGGCCAATCCCTCGACGAGCCTGAGACCTTGGTGCCACTGCCGGGCATCGACATCCGCCCGAGCCACGACGATGAGTTCGACACCTGGCTCGCGGTCATGGCCGACGCTGTCGCCCAGCCCGACACGCAAGGTCTCGCGTGGCACGAGGAGTTCCCGCGCGCAATCTACGAGGAGGCGATGCGCGACGAGGCCGTCGCCGGTGTTCGTCGCTATGCCGCGGTCCGTGGGGGCTCCCTCGCCGGAGGCGCTGAGCTCCGGTTCGTCGACGGGATCGCCCAGTTCACCGGCGCTGCCACCGTCCCCGCCCATCGTCGCCGCGGGATCCAAAACGCCCTCCTGTCGCTGCGCCTGACCGAGGCTATCGCCGAGGGGTGTGACCTGGCCGTGATCGTCGCCCAACCCGGGTCGAAGTCCCACCAGAACGCGCAACGGCAGGGTTTCCACCTGCTGTACACAAGGGCCGTCCTCGTGAAACCAGCTGCGGTCTAATCTCCATCAGACGATCGAGCGTCGCCTTCGCCATGCCGACATGCGCGCGGATCGCGGCATGAGCGCGTGTTCCGCCGGGCACGCGATAACCGGCACTACCGAGCGTCGGCGGCGGACTGATCGCGAGATCGAGAACGGCACCTAGGTGCGCTGGGCCTCGTCCAGCGGAGGGTTGCTGCGGAGGATTCCCCTTCCCGAAGTTGACTCGGCGCCTCGATGCCACTGATCAGGTGCAGACCATCCTGTCGACTTCAGAAATGAATGGGAGCCTGGTCGCCGAGCGTTTACCTCGTTTCAGTGAACCTTGATACGAACCCGCACGTGGTCCCCAATACGGGGCGGGAAGGTCCCGCTTCGACACAAGGGAGGTTCAGCATGCGGCTGAACAGAGTCACATCGAGGATCGGAGCCTTGCTCGTCACCGGGGGCCTGTTCGTTGCCCTCACGGCCGGCACGGCGTTCGCGCAGGGGAGCCCGAACGGCGCTTCGACTCAAAGGCCCGTCTTCTACGAGGGGCAGCAAGTCACCGTCAACATGTTCGAGGTGGCGGCGTCTGACCCGCTTCTCGCGCACAACAAGGGCGTCAACACGATCTACGCCTCGAACGACCTCGACGAAGAGCAGGACTTCCTTTCGGTGATCGATGCAATCCAGGGTGAGGGGTTCAACCCCCTGTGGCACCAGGTCCTCATCGTCTTCAACGCGGGAGTCACTCCCCACCAGTTCACGTCTGAGGACGAGGTCCTGGCGGCTGCGGCTGGGGCCAATCCTGAAATCACGCTCGTCTCGACGGA
This sequence comes from uncultured Actinomycetota bacterium, assembly GCA_963748415.1. Taxonomy (GTDB): domain Bacteria; phylum Actinomycetota; class Actinomycetes; order Mycobacteriales; family Jatrophihabitantaceae; genus CAVVJA01. The sequence goes on from CAVVJA010000016.1 coordinate 77,807, forward strand.
CGAGGTCTACCGCTGTTCGATCGTTGGATCGAAGTAGGAGGATGATGGAGACAGCCCGCCCCCAAGAGGCGGGTTGTCTCCATCTGCTTTGGCTGCTGCGCGGCGAGGGCGTAGCCCGAGCGGACCGGCCGTTGCAAGGCCCAGCATGGCACGCCTCGCGGGAACGGTTCGGCGCGCTCGCGATCCGGCACTAACCGAGTGAACCAGCGCACGCTCATGCCGAGATCAGTGCGCACCCTGCGCCGATCCACCGGCCATCGCTGACTAGCGTGGGGATGTCAAGGTGGAGCCGGATGCTCGTCATGGCTGCTTTCTTGCTGGTCGTCTTTGGGGCATCGGTGCGCGGCCTGCGGACGGCTGGCGGAGGCCCTCGCTGGCCCTTTCTTGTCGCCTCCACGTTTTCCGGGGGGGCCATTCTTGCCCTGGTCATCGCGATCGTGGTCGCGTTGACCGCTGGAAGGGACACGTGGAACAAATGGGTGAGCGGCTCCCCCACTTCTGAGACAGTCACCCTGTGGCTTGTGCTGATCGCCGAGCCGGTTCTGCTTGCCACGTGCTGTGCGCTGCTCCTTATCGGCGCGGTCCTCCGCACCCGGCAGTGGCGTCGTTCCGGGCAAGCATCGTCACCTTGACCGACACCGATTCACGCTGATGCTGAGTTCGACGACAGCGTGCCACCCGCGTTGGTGGTGACGGACCTACCTCAGGCCCGGCTGCCTCGGACGACTGGACGCCTCCCGTTCCGAGTGGCTCGCGAGTCGGATCATCTGCCACAGATCCGGGCACCGTGTGAGGACTGATCGCTGCACGAACGCACTCACATGCTTGATATGTGGGTGATCTTCATGGACATTTCGGCGGGCCAGGGTGGCCTCTCGTGTGTGGAGGTGGAGGCCCCGCGGTGGCTGTTGTCGATCCTTGCTCGATTCGGTCTGTTGACGCGTATGGGGCAGCCGGTGTTGAGGCTGGGCGTGCCGTTGCTGGAAGCCGGGCAGCGTCAAAGGCAGCGACCTCGGGTTGCGCACCCGACATCGTCATGTTCGACGTGCCGCCCCCCGAGCAAGGCGTCCGTGGCATCGACGCCTACCGCGATACCTGGCCCGGCCTTTTTGAATGGCAGTCCTCCGGCGCGGTGTTCGAGATCGAATCGCTGGACATCACGGCCGGCGCGAAGGTCGCATTTGCCTTCGCACTACTTCGCTGCGGCACGCCCGCCGACTTCGAGCGAAACCCCGAACAGCGGCTGCGGCTCACCATCGGCCTGAGCAAGGTCGACGGCCGGTGGGCGGTCACCCACGAACACCACTCGTTCGCAGACAAGACCGGATAGCCCCCCAAAAACAGAGCGTCCCGCCCAGGACCCCCCACCACCGGTCCTTCATCGGCGGATCAGCACGTTGCCAGGACGCGGCCTCGTGCTGTCTGCGTGCTGTTCGTCGCGGGTATCAGCGGTCACGAGGGGACGCGAGCGGGCCAGGAAACATCGGCACACTGCGCATTCGTGTCGCTTTCCCAAGCTGACAGTGCGAGTTCGATTCTCGTCACCCGCTCTCATGATCATCAGTTGCCGAACAAGCCTCTTGTAGGTCAAGGCGCGGCGCGAGCGCCGCGCGCCGCGCACGTCCTTGCGGGCGGCGCGGGCGCCGTCCTCGGACGGCGCGGCCACTCGCTGCTACCCGATCCTGAGAGCCACGGCAACCACGCCCACCAGCCGGCCAAGAGCGCCAGTCACAGACCGGACCACACGGCACCACGGCAGGTACCGGTGGAACCCCTCACCCGATGCCAGGGAGTGTGCGCCGAGCCACCGTCGGCATCCAGGGGCAGCAAGATCTTTTCGGCCGCCACCTCATCCGTCCACCGGACCGTTCCACTCGCGCAAGGAGTCCCGGAGCCGAAAACATCTTGCCGCTGATCCCTGGACCCCGCCGCCGTCTCGACTGGTATCGGCATCTATCGGGTGAGGGGGAGGAATGGCGAGCCCTGCCTTGTCGCAGCGAACAGCTCGACCTTGCTCCGGGCATGCTGACACTCCCTCAGCCAAGCAGCAAAGGAATCGCGCTCACCGCCTCGTCTCGTACCTGGTCAGGACCACGCCGCCGGGAAACGTCCGCGTCTCCACCAGGTTCAGGTTCACCCAGCTGTCCAGCGCGGTGAAGAACGGTGTGCCGCCGCCCACCAGCACCGGATGGGTGACGATCTCGTACTCGTCGACCAGCCCGGCCCGCATGGCCGCCCCAGCGAGCGTTGCGCCACCGACCCTCATCGGCTCGCCGTCGTCGGCCTTGAGTCGGGTGATCTCCGCTACAGCGTCGCCGGTGACCAGGCGGGTGTTCCAGTCGACCTTGTCGATCGTCGAGGAGAACACCACCTTCGGCGTGTCCCGCCAGTTCCGCGCGAACTCGATCTGCGCCGGGGTGGCGTCGGGCTGCTGGTCGCCGGTCGGCCAGTGGGAACTCATTCTGCGCGCGAGTGTCGACGCGATCCGGCTCGCTGGCCAGTCCTTGGTGCTGGTAAAGGCGCTCGAATCCCTCGCGGCCGTCTGTGCCGCCCAGGGTCGCCCCCGCCAGGCGGCAGTGCTCCTCGGCACCGCGCATGCCGCCCGCAACTCGGCCAGCACACACATGCGACCGGTCGACCCACCCGACGAGGAACTTGGCCGGTCCCTGAAAGCAATCCTGGGCACTGCAGCCTTCGACACCGCACACGCCGAGGGCGAGCGCATATCCCTTACGCAGGCGCTGCGACTGTCATCGACACAAACGCGTTGAGTCGCGTTGAGCGCCGCCGGCGCGGGCAGTGTCTTCGACGCCTCGTCTCGACCTAGCTACCCGGTAGACCGGCACCGATAAGGCGCAAGCCGCCGGACAAGGCGTCGTTCGACAAGCAACATACGGTCCCATCTGCGCGGGGCGTCGGCCTGATCGACGTGGGCGCCAAGCCGCAGAACGAGACGGTGTTGCGCGTGTCGACCGATAGTTCGCCGGGCACGTCGCTGGGACTACCGGGATCGACTAATTGGGCGCACGGCTCGACCAACGTCGGCGTCGCCGCACCTCGTTGCGTGCGCGTTCCTCGCGTGTTTGCGTGGATGAGTGGGGGACTGCCAGGCCGTGCCTTTGCACGGGTGCGGAATGGGTCGACACTCGTGTCCGTAGGGCTTGGCTGCTCGATCGGGTGGTACTCAGTGACCGTGAGCGATTCGCGAGCACCGATTCGCGCGCGTAGGACCAGCGGTGGAGTTCCTGACCGCGGTGAGACCGTGCGGTTGAGCAGCGATCGTGTGCAGGCGTAGGTCTGTGCCAGAGCGTGTGTTCGTGCTTGATCACGAACGGAACCGATATCTGTGTTCTATAGCCTGACGTCCGCATCGAGATCGCGAAGAAGCCGCATGCTCATCGGCTGCTTGGTCCACCGACTGAACGTCCAGCTGAGCACCACGGCCGGTCGGCACATATCTCCGCGGAGAAGCGGCACGGACCGGGCTGCTGCCCGTTATCTGCGCCTGTGGGGCATCAGCGCGAGGACTCGGGCGTCACGCTGGCGGAGTTGTGGCAGCCTTCTCGCTGGCGACGGACCCGGGGCTAGGCGAGCCGATGGAGCACCTGCTGAGGTCCTGGCAGATTGCGGCGCGGCTCGGCGGGCATGTCGGGATGCCGGACGAAAGCGGCCATCGCTGTTTTACGTCGCGATGCTGGCCTGGGTGGGCTGTGTCGCCGACGACCCCGAAGTGGCTGCGTCGTTCGGCGATGACATCGCGTTTCGTGCGGACAGTTACTACGTCGACCTGGCGGGGTTCCCCGCTTTCGGGTTCGTGAGCCGCGCGGGAGCGGGCGGCTCGGTCGCGCAACGGCTACGGGCAGCGACCTTGGTGGCAACTGGCGGCAGCCGTGTCGCGCGGGGCATTCAGGGGCACTGCATCACGACGTCGGCGTTGTCCGACCGGCTCGGTCTGGACGCGGAGGTGGCCGGGGCGCTTCGTCAGTTCTTCGCCCGTTGGGATGGACGCGGCGTCCCGCCCGACCTGCGCGGGAGGATCTCGCGCTGCCGGTGCGGTTGTTCACCTTGCTGACGTCGTGGAGGTGTACCACCGAAACGGTGGTGTCGACAGCGGTACAGGTCGCACGTGCGCGCCGCGGCACGCAGTTCGACCCGAAGTTCGTCGACGGATTCTGTGCGATCGCGCCCGCGGCGTTGTCCGGCGCGGCGGACAGCCACGATGCCCACGACCTGATCTCCGGCGAGCCTGGACTGCTCGGCCGGCTGTCCGACATGGAGTTCGACGCGGCGCTGGAGGGGTTGGCCGACTTCACCGACCTGCGCTGTGCCTCGCGTGCGGGCCATTCGCGCGGCGTCGCCGACCTCGCCGGCGCGGCGGCCCGCACGCTCCGGCTGCCTGCCGTCGAGGTCGTGGCGACGCGGCGGGCCGGGTTGGTTCACGACATCGGGCTGCATGGCGCACCGGTGACGATTCTCGACAAGCCCGGCCCGTTGTCGGCGACGCAGTGGGAACGAGTTCGGGTCAGCTCCTACTACACGGAACGCGTCCTCGCGCGGCCAGCAGCGCTGGCGCGCATCGGCGCGATCGCCGCGTTCGCGCAACGGACAGCAGCGGCTACCACCGGGGCGTCAGCGGTCCGACCATACCGATGCCGGCCGCATCCTGCCGCTGCGTGCGCGTTCCGGGCCATGACCGAGCCCCGAGCACACCGGGGCCCGCTGACCGCGAGCCAGGCCCGGCGGCGCTGCTCGGCGAGGCACGGGCGGTAACCCGCGAGGGTGGCATCTCCTTCACGTTGGGA
>CAVVJA010000017.1:0-107330 GCA_963748415.1 uncultured Actinomycetota bacterium
AGACCGGCTGCGGAATAATACTGTTGTTGCGGATTGCGAGACAATCGAAGCCGTTGTCATTGCAGGAGCGAAGCGACGCGGCAATCCCCATCGCAGTGCGTACCTTGACGGGGATCGCCGCGTCGCTTCGCTCCCAACAAGAAACCGCGGCTTTGGCCCCGCCATCCACGTCTCCCTTTGTTCGCGCATCACAAGACGTGGATGGCCGGCCTTCGCCGGCCATAACGATCGGGACAAAGCCGCGGTTTCATCCGGGGCGGGTCGGCCGACGGCCGGTATGGAATCGCAATGACAAAACCAAGAAGGAGACAGGACAGATGCCGGAAAGCATACACGCGCCATTTATCTACATGGTGCAGATGGACATTCCCACCGCGCACGAGGCGGACTTCAACCGCATCTATGACACCGAGCATGTGCCGGAGATCCTGAAGGTCCCCGGTGTCCGCGGCTGCACGCGCTACGCGCTGGAGAAGACCAACAAGGAGGGCATGGCGCGCTATCTCGCGCTGTACGAGATGGATGCGGCCAACGTAATGGAGAGCCCCGCCTGGCTCGGGCCTCGGAGATCGGCGACTGGGCGCCGAAGATCCGCCCCCACACCACCAACCGGTCGCACACCGTGATGCGCAAGATAGGCTGAGGGACCGAAGGCATGAAAAGCGACCTGGAGATCGCCCGCGAAACCAAGCTCCGCCCGATCGCGGAGATCGCCGCGAAACTTGACATCCCCGCCGAGGCGCTGGAGCCCTATGGCCGCCACAAGGCCAAGATCGGCATCGACTTCATCAAGTCGCTGGAGGACCGGCCGGACGGCGCGCTGGTGCTGGTCACCGGCATCAGCCCGACGCCGGCCGGCGAGGGCAAGACCACCACCACGGTCGGCCTCGGCGACGCGCTGAACCGCATCGGCAAGCGCGCGGCGATCTGCCTGCGCGAGCCGTCGCTGGGGCCGAGCTTCGGCATGAAGGGCGGCGCGGCCGGCGGCGGCTACTCGCAGGTGGTGCCGATGGACCAGATCAACCTGCACTTCACCGGCGACTTCCACGCCATCACCTCGGCCAACAACCTGCTGGCCGCGATGATCGACAACCACATCTACTGGGGCAATTCGACTCGGCATCGACGCGCGGCGGGTGTCCTGGCGGCGCTGCCTGGACATGAACGACCGCGCGCTGCGCTCCATCGTGGGCAGCCTGGGCGGCGTGGCCAACGGCTTCCCGCGCGAGGACGGCTTCGACATCACCGTCGCCTCGGAGGTGATGGCGGTGTTCTGCCTGTCGCGCAACCTGGACGATCTGCAGGAGCGGCTGGGCCGGATGATCGTCGGCGCAGAAGCGCGACGGCTCGGCGGTGACGGCGAAGGACCTGAAGGCCGATGGCGCGATGGCGGTGCTGCTGAAGGACGCGCTGGCGCCCAACCTGGTGCAGACGCTGGAAGGCTCGCCGGCATTCGTGCACGGCGGGCCGTTCGCCAACATCGCCCACGGCTGCAATTCGGTGATGGCGACGCGGCTGGGGCTGAAGCTGGCCGACGTGGTGGTGACCGAGGCGGGCTTCGGCGCCGACCTGGGCGCGGAGAAGTTCATCGACATCAAGTGCCGGTCGGCGGGGCTGAAGCCGTCCTGCGCCGTGGTGGTGGCGACGGTGCGCGCGCTGAAGATGCACGGTGGCGTGGCGCGCAACGCGCTGGGCACGGAGAACGTCGCGGCGGTGCAGAAGCGGCGTCGCCAACCTGGCGCGGCATGTGGAGAACCTGGGCAAGTTCGGGCTGCCGGTGGTGGTGGGCGTGAACCACTTCACCTCCGACACCGAGGCCGAGTTCGCCGCGATCCGCGACGCCATGGCGAAGCAGGGCGTGGAGGCGATCTCGTGCACCCACTGGGGCGACGGCAGCGCGGGCGCCGAGGCGCTGGCCCGCGCGGTGCAGCAGAAGATCACGCTGGGCGAGGCAAGCCCGCGCCGCTGTATGCCGAAGGGATGCCGCTCGCCGAGAAGATCCGCACCATCGCGCGGCAGATCTACCGGGCGGCGGACATTCTGGTGCCGATGCGGTGGCGCGGCGGCTGGAAGGGTTCGAGAAGGCCGGTTTCGGCCACGTGCCGGTGTGCATCGCCAAGACGCAGTACAGCTTCACCGTCCGATCCAACGGTGATGGGCGCGCCGGAGGGCTTCACCCTGCCGGTGCGCGAGGTGCGGCTGTCGGCCGGCGCCGGCTTCGTGGTGGCGATCTGCGGCGACATCATGACCATGCCCGGCCTGCCGCGCATGCCCGGCGGCCGAGGCGATCCACCTGCGCGAGGACGGCGAGATCGAGGGGTTATTCTGAGCCGGCGTGACGGCCGGCTGGCCCGGCCGTCACCCGCCGGCGTCAGGCCTCACCGAACGGGAAGACCAATTCAAGCGCTGGCTCAGCGGCAGCGCCATTGGCCGTCGCTGCTGCAGCCACAACCAGAGCACGGCCAGCACAGCCACCAGAATCAGCGCGATGGCGGACCGGTTGAGCGGGAACCATCCGAGACGCTCCTGCAGGAACCCTGCCAGAAAGCTCGCCGTCGCCGTGGTCCCGAACACCAGGAAGTCGTTCAGTGCCTGAGCCTTGGCACGCTCGGACGGGCGATAGCAGGTGGTCAACAGCGTTGTCGCCCCGACGAACAGGAAATTCCAGCCCAATCCGTTCAGGGTCAGCGCGATGCGAAAATTCCACGTGGACAACCCCAGGAGTGCGACCACCACGCCTGCCAGAAGTATTCCCGCACCCCAGAACATCACGTTCAATACACCGAACCGGGTAATCAGGTTGCCGGTGAAGAACGACGGAACGAACATGCCCATGACGTGCAGGAAGATCACCCAGTGCGCCTCGGTATGCGGTAGCCCGCAGCCGACGATCGCGAGCGGCGACGCGCTCATCAGGAACGACATCGTGCCGAACGCCACCATCGCGGCGATCACCGCGGCGGCATAGCGCGGCTGAGCGGCGATCTCCCGCAGGGGGCGTGGCGACACGGGCAGGCACGTCTGTGTCCGTCATCAGCAATACCGGTGCCGGCTCCTGCATCGACGGAAAGCGGATGAAGGACATGACCGTGAAGACGATGATGTGGACGACCACCATGGTCGCATAGGTGGCGAGGTAGATCGGCATCAACTTGTCGAACGACCATCGCGTCATCGCCGGTCCGATGATGCCCGCCGCCACGCCACCCGCCGTCACCCAGGAGATGGCCTTCGCCCGGTAACCGGTGGGGACGAGTTCGACCGCGGCGAAGCGGTACATTTGCAGGCTCGCCACGGCGTATCCCAGGATCAAGCCGCCCAGGCACATGACGGGGAGATTGCCGATATACAGCCCCAGCCCACAGGTCGAGGCCCCGACCATCCCGAACACGGATCCGACCATCGAGCCGAACCGGCGCCCCCGTCGCTGCATCAGCAGCGCCGCGGGGAACACCCACAACATGACGCCAAGGTGCTGCATGGTTATCGGCAGCGTTGCCAGATCGCGCGTCGAGAAGAAGGTCACCACCGAGAGCGCGGTCGCGGTGAACATCATCGTATTCGCCGATTGACCGATGGCCTGGCAGCAGACCAGCAGGAAGAGGTTTCTCTTCATGGCCGGGGTAAAGAGAAGAATTCGTGGGCGTGGACGCGTCCATGGGAGTTGAACTTACCCAAAGCCGTCCCGGCTGCGAGAGGTCCCGGCACAGGTCTGCCATGCACCGCCAGTATCAATGTCGACGGCCATGCTCTGCCCGTGACCTTCAACGCCTGGGCGCGGCAGAAAAACTCCCCCGATGGTCGTGGTCAGTTCGTCAGGCAGGCCAGCGTGACAAACTCGCACGAATTGCAAAACCAAGCCCTCCACTGCGCGTCAAACGCCTGTTGTCGCGCGGCTCTGACGCTGCTTGGGCCGCTTCTGCTGATCCTGCTCTTTCGCTTCCTGCCGGTGCCGCTGACGCCCCTTATGGTGGTTCGTCTGGCGCAAGGACCTGGCACGGTTGCTCGGATCGCGGTTGCGGCGTCGGAAATTCTCGCGGTGCGACGTGGGCTAACCATGGAGCAGGTGCGGCGATTGCACGAGGCGTGGAATATCCCGGCGGAGGCCCTGTTCCAGCCATCGCGCACGGCAACCCGAGTTGCCGATGCATGGCACATCTGGCCGGAAATAGCTCGTTGCGTTGCGCCTGACGAGGGGCTGTTCTGGTGCCTTCAGCCTTGCCTCGGAGCCACACCGTCGCCTAATACCCCGCGCTGAAGCAGGAGCACTCCCATGGGCTACAGGGTCGCTGTCGTCGGAGCCACCGGGGCGGTCGGCGCGAGATGCTGAAGACGCTCGCCGAACGCCTGTTCCCCGTGGACGAAGTGGCCGCGCTCGCCTCGGGTCGGTCAACCGGCCAGCAGGTGTCTTTCGGCGAGAAGAAGGTGCTCACGATCCGCAACCTGGAGACCTTCGACTTCCGCGGCTGGGATATCGCCTTGTTCTCGCCCGGCGCCGCGGTCTCGGCCGTGCACGCCCCGCGCGCCGCCGCCGCCGGCTGCGTAGTGATCGACAACACCAGCCACTTCCGCATGGAGCCCGATATCCCGCTGGTGGTGCCGGAGGTGAACCCGGAGGCGCTGCGCAACTTCGGCAAGCGCAACATCATCGCCAACCCGAACTGCTCCACCATCCAGATGGTGGTGGCGCTGAAGCCGCTGCACGACCAGTTCCGCATCAAGCGAGTGGTGGTGGCGACCTACCAGTCGGTGTCGGGCGCCGGCAAGGAGGGCATGGACGAACTGTTCGACCACACCAAGTCGTCCTTCGTATACGAAACCTCCCCGCCGCAGCAGTTCACCAAGGAGATCGCCTTCAACTGCATCCCGCACATCGACAAGTTCCTCGACGACGGGTGACCAAGGAGGAATGGAAGATGGTGGTCGAGACGAAGAAGATCCTCGACCCGAACATCGCGGTGCACGCCACCTGCGTGCGGGTGCCGGTGTTCATCGGCCACGGCGAGGCGGTGAACGTCGAGTTCGAGCAGTCGATCACCGCCGGCGAGGCGCGTGCCTGCCTGCGCGAAGCGCCGGGTGTCGAGGTGGTCGATGTGCGCGAGGACGGCGGCTACGTCACCCCGCTCGAAAGCGCCGGCGAGGACGCCGTATTTGTGAGCCGCATCCGCAAGGACCCGACCGTGGCGAACGGGCTGTCGTTCTGGTGCGTATCCGACAATCTGCGCAAGGGGGCCGCGCTGAACGCGGTGCAGATCGCCGAGACGCTGATCGCGCAGCGGATGCTGGCGAAGGCGGCGTGATCTAAGTGAGCCAAACCATTGAAAATCCTGGATTCTCTTCCCGTCACTTTTGGTGCGCCGGGGACGAGAACCCCGCTCGCTACGACCGCCTCGCCGCCTTCTGGCGGTGCTACGAGGACGATACCGGCCTCGTTTTGTCCAGCATCGCGCGGGTCGGCGCTGCCGTTCGGACCGGCAACCCGGCGCCATCGAGGCCGCTCGGCGAGAGCGCGAAGACCTGATGCAGGCGATCGCATAAGCAGGGTGGTTCTAGCGGGCCGCCCGGGCCTGAAGCCGCTGTAGCCGGGCCTACATTGAACCGCCCATGACCATCGTCACCAGCACCTACCGCTATGCGGAGGGCACAGGCAGACCCATTTTTCGATAAAGTTGAGCTAAGGGTCGATTGCCTGGCGATAGGCCGTGATGGCGGCCGCCAGGCCCGCCACCAACTTCTCCGTCGCCCGAACCGCCGGGTCGGCGTCGTCCGGGTCGAAGGTGTCGTAGGTGTGTGCCGTGATGTGGCGGAATTTGCGCATCTTCATCTATCAGGGCACGATCAATGCCACCGGCCTGCCGCAGTCGGTGTACTCGCTCGACACAACCAAATTGTCCCGCACCGGTCAGGCGAATCTCCAGATCGGTCAAACCGTCCGGGCTGCCAACGGCGTTACGGTCACGTTCGACGGCTGGGTTCCATGGGCGAGCATGCAGGTCTCGCACGATCCCAGCCAGGACTATCTCCTTGTCGCCGGCGTGGCGATGGTGCTGGGGCTGATCGGCTCGCTCGCCATCCGGCGTCGCCGACTCTGGCTGCGGATCACCCCGGGTGCGTCCGGCGATCCCTCCTCGCTTACCGTGGTGTCCGTGGGCGGGCTCGCCCGCAGCGATTCGGGCAATTTCTCGAGCGAGTTCACGTCGCTCATGGAGCGCTTGGAAGCCGCAGCCAGCCCGGCTCCGGAGCCCGAACTCGTCGGTGCCGGAAGGGAGTGACGGTGGCGGTCAACAGTGGTATGGCACATCTGTCCGACACCCTGTTCACCACAGCAATCGCCCTCTACACGCTCGCGATGATCAGCTACGCGGCCGAATACGCGTTTGGGCGGCGGGGACGGATTGCGCTGACATCTCGCACGACACCGGCGAAGGTCCTGGTCGGGGCAGGCGCCGGGGAATCCCGCCGCGTGGATTCGGCTCCCGGGCGGGGGACGAAGCCGATCAGTCCGAGTCGCTCCGGGCGGGGTTCCGCGGTGGGCGACCGGTTCGGTCGGATCGCCGTCGGCTTGACCATCATCGGCGCGGTCGTCCACGCCTCGTCGATCGCTGTCCGTGGCGCGGCCGTCGATCGCGTGCCGTGGGGCAACATGTACGAGTTCGCGTCCGTAGTCGGGCTGATCGCCGTCCTGGCCTTCCTGGCCTCGCTCGCCCGGGCGCCGCAGATCCGCTATCTCGGTCTGTTCGTCATGCTGCCCGTCATCCTGGTCATGTTCCTGGCCGGCACGGTGCTGTACGCCAAGGCGTCTCCTCTCGTTCCCGCCTTGCAGTCCTACTGGCTGGCGATCCACGTGTCCGCCGCGGCGAGCGCGGAAGGGATTCTCATGACCAGCGCGGTTATCACCGTGCTGTTCTTGATGCGGCAGCGATACGACAAGCGGGTCACAGCACACCTGCCGGTACGATTTCCGATTTCTCTCGGCGGGCGTTTGCCCGAGCCGGCGACCCTGGACAAGGTTGCCTACCGCACGGTCGCCTTCGCGTTCCCGATATACACATTCGGGGTCATCGCCGGCGCCATCTGGGCCGAGGCAGCATGGGGGCGCTACTGGGGCTGGGATCCCAAGGAGACCTGGGCATTCATTGCGTGGGTGATCTACGCCGCCTACCTGCATGCCCGCGCGACTGCCGGCTGGAAGGGTCGGTCGGCGGCGTGGATCAACCTGCTGGGCTTCAGTGCGATGACGTTCAACTTCTTCGTGGTCAACATCGTCGTCTCCGGCCTGCATTCTTACGCCGGGCTGAACTGAGCGCACCCGCGACGGCCGAGGACTCAGCCGGGCTGATTGCTGCCGCGGTCCGGCGTCGCCACCAGGATGCGGCTTGGCGCCGGGCCGAGGAGCATGCTCGGGGCGAGACAAAGCGACTGATCGATCTGCACCTGCATCTGACTGAGGGGTGAGCAGGTTGGGTTCCGAGGATGGTCACGAACTGCCATGAGTGCGCACCCCCTCGATCCGCTATCGGCCGAAGAATTCCGCCAAGCGGCAGCCATCCTGCGGCGCGACCAGGGCGTCGGTGACCGTTGGCGCCTTGCATCGATCGAGTTGCGGGAGCCGTCCAAGCAGGCAGTAGGCGAGTTCGAGCCGGGCGCCGCGATCATCCGGGAAGCACTTGCCGTCTGCTGGAACCGAGACGATGGCCAAGCGTTCAAGGCGGTCATGTCATTGACCGAGGATCGCGTACTCAGCTGGGAGCATCAGTCCGGCCAGCAGCCGAGCCTCACCGTCGACGAGTGGCACGAAGCCGACCACGCGTTGCGGGAAGACCCACGTGTGATCGAGGCGCTGACCCGTCGTGGGATCACCGATATGTCGCTGACCTTCCTCGACACCTGGGGATATCGCGGCGCGCTGATACCAGAGAGGTACCAGGGGCGCCGGATCGGGTGGGTCGACGCATGGCATCGGGAGACGGCGGAGGGCAATCCGTATGCGCACCCGGTCAATGGACTGCATTTCGTGGTGGATCTCAACAGCATGGAATTGCTCGAGGTCGAGGACTCCTTCGTCGTCGACCCCCCGCGGGTGACGGGCGAGTACGTACCGCATCTGGTTCCCGGGCAACAAGTGCGCGCCGACCTCAAACCGCTCGAGATAGTGCAACCGGAAGGAGTGTCCTTCACCCTCGACGGCTATCTTTTGCGTTGGCAGAAGTGGTCGATGCGGCTTGGCTTCAACTACCGCGAGGGCCCCACCATCCACTGTGTCAGCTACGAGGACGGCGGACGGGTGCGCCCGATCGCCCATCGGCTCTCGTTCGCCGAGATGGTCGTTCCCTATCGAGACCCTAGCGTCGATCACTACCGGCGCACGGCGTACGACGTCGGGGAGTGGGGCCTTGGCTTCATGACGACGTCGCTGGAGCTTGGTTGCGACTGTCTTGGCGAAATTGTTTACCTCGATGCCGTGCTGCACGACTCGCACGGCGAGCCCTACCCGATTCACAATGCGATCTGTGTCCACGAGGAGGACAACGCGGTCCTCTGGAAGCACATCGATGTGCCAGCGGAGCGGGCCGAGGTTCGCCGGGCTCGTCGCCTCGTCGTGTCAGCGCACCTCACGGTCGCGAACTATGAGTACCTCCTCTATTGGCGCTTCTACCAGGACGGCAGTATCGAGTGCGAGGTGCGGGCGAGCGGGATCATGGTCACGTCGCACTTCGCCGACGGGGAGCCTCCGCCGTACGGCACGCTCATCGACCGGCGTACGTACGCCCCGTTCCATCAGCACTTCATCGTCGCCCGGCTCGACATGGATGTGGATGGCGAGAACAACACCGTGATCATGTCCGAGTCGGAACAACTCTCGACCGGTCCGGACAACCCACACGGTCTGGCTATGGTGCAACGGAACGTGCCACTGCGCACCGAAGTGGAGGGCAAGCAGGACTACTCGTGGGCCAGCCAGCGCACCTGGAAGGTAGAGAACCCGAACCGTCGGAACGCAGTCGGGACACCGGTGGCATACAAGCTGGTGCCGACCGGTGCTATCCCCGCGCTGATGGCCGAAGGTTCGCCGATCTTCCACGTGGCGCAGGTCATCGGCCACACGCTCTGGGTAACTCCCTTCGACCGCGACGAGCGGTGGCCGTGCGGCGAGTTCGTCAACCAGAATCGGACGGACAGCGGGCTACCACGATGGACGGCAGCGAACCGGCCGATCGAGAACACTGATGTGGTGCTGTGGTACGTCTTCGGGATCCACCACATCACGCGGGTGGAGGACTGGCCGATCATGCCGGTCGACACGGTGTCGTTCTGGCTCAAGCCGTTCGGGTTCTTCGACCGCAACCCCGCGCTCGACGTGGCTCCCAGCCCGCCTGCCGCCTGTCAGGACGAGCACCACGTGACCGGTGGCATCGGCTAGCCGGTTTCGCGGAAATACCACTCTCTCAGAACGACGACGACGTCAGGTAGCTCACCGTTGGTGGATGGACCTCCGCCCCCGCCGGCGTTCCGGCGTAGTGGGACCGAATGCCTTCGATGAACCTGCGGGCCCTTTCAGTGAGCTCCTTTGGCTCGTCCGTCTGCAGCCGACCCTTGGTGATGAGGATGCCGAGGTCGGCGCCCTTGAAGCGATAATCGCCGGGCCCGTAGACCCGGAGAAAGAAACATTCCGTCTCGTCCTGTAGTTGGTGCCAGTCCAGCGCCGCACGGTGAAAGCTGAGCATGCCGTCTTCATGTAGCTGCCACTGCCCGGTCCGGGGCGCGGCGACGATTCGCTCGACTCGCGACTGGGGCTCCTTCATCACCAGCTGGCTCCACACATCGACTGCGGCGAGCTCCCGCCACCGGTCGTTGATCTCGTCGATGTCGATGTCGTAATCGACATCCATGTACTCCAGCACGTGAAAGAGAAACAGCGGGAGGTCGGCGTAGGCACCGGCAGTAACGTTCGTGATCGAGCTGGCGCCAGAGATCCGCGGGTTGAGCTCGCCGAGGTAGATCTCGTCCGTGTCGAGATCCACCAGCACGTCCACCTCGAAGAATCCCTGGTAGCCCTCTGCGCCAAGGCGATCGCCGAGGCGGCGCACGAGTTCGATGCCACGCGAGCGGTGCGCGTCGGATAGTGCGTCCGGGAACAAGTCGTTGCCGCACCAGCCACCCTGGTAAGGCGTGAGCTCTGGATAGCCGGTGAGGTCGGTCATGAACGGGCCGACGAGGGTGCCGTGCTTGGTGATCACGGCTTCTACCGCAGCGGCCTTGTTGTTGATCCGCTTCATGACCTTGAGATCTTCGCCGACGATGTCCTCGGCGTGGACCTCCCATTCGGTGCGGGACTTGACGAAGAACGTTGTCTTGCCCGAATCGCCGTACGGCGTCTGGATCACCAAGTCGGTTCCTAGATCCTGGCTTGCGGCAAGGTGCACGAGGTCGTCGTAGCTGTCGGCGGTTCCGAGGACATTCGGCACGCTCGGCGCCCCGGCCTCATTGCCCAGCTTGGTCGTGGTGATCTTGGAATCGAGCCGCTGCCGCAACTCGTACGCCGGCAGGATCAGGTCGTAGCCCAGATCGGCACAGATCCGCTCCGTCTCCTTGTCGAAGAACACCATCGCGATCTTGGGCGAATCTCCCTTGCCGGCAATGAAATCCTGTACCTCCGGCATACGCAGCAGATAGTTGTTGATCTCCTCTGCGCTCTGGAACTCGACGTATTGCTTGCCCTGAGGGACGAACACGCGTGGATGCGCACCTTCCCACGAGTCGTAGTAAGAGATATAGGAGAAGTTGCGCACCCACCGGTCGAGGCCCAGCAGGTTGAACGCCGTGGGACCCACGAAGAGAATCGGGGTCTCATTGGTCCGGAAGAACGTGCGGATCTCGGAGATGTTCCGCAGTCGTCGGCGTGTCCCGCCAGCGGAATCACTCATCGAACTAATCCTCGATGTGCGACATGACGTGCTTGATGCGGGTGTAGTCCTCGAACCCGTACATCGACAGATCCTTGCCGTAGCCGGAGCGTTTGAAGCCGCCGTGCGGCATCTCGGCCACCAGGGGGATGTGGCAATTGATCCACACACAACCGAAGTCGAGGCCGCGGGCCATTCGCAGGGCCCGCTTGTGGTCGCGGGTCCACACGCTTGCGGCCAGCGCATAATCGACACCGTTCGCCCACCGCAGCGCCTCGTTCTCGTCCGAGTACCGCTGGACGGTAATCACCGGGCCGAAAATCTCACGCTGGATCATCTCGTCGTCCTGGTGCAGACCGTCGATCACCGTCGGAGTGAAGAAGTAGCCGCGCTCGCCGGCCCGCTGACCGCCCGTCAGCACCGTGGCGTATCCCGGCGTGCGTTCGACCATTTCCGAGACGTGCGCCAACTGGTTGGCGTTGTTGATAGGAGGGATGTAAAGCGCGTCGTCGTCCGTCTCGTCGCGGGAGAATTTGGTGGCCTGGGCCTGCTCGGTGAGGGCGGCCACGAAGTCATCGTGGACCCGAGGCCCGGCGAGCACCCGGGTCGCCGCCGTGCAGTCCTGGCCCGCGTTGAAGTACCCGGCAACGGCGATACCCTCCGCGGCGGCGCTGAGGTCGGCGTCGTCGAAGACGATCACCGGTGCCTTGCCGCCCAACTCGAGGTGGACTCGCTTGACCGACCCGGCGGCAGCCGTGGCGACGGCAATGCCTGCGCGGGTACTGCCGGTGATCGACACCAGCCCTGGGATCGGATGCGAGACAAGGGTCGCGCCAGTGTCACGGTCGCCGCAGACGATGTTGAACACCCCAGGCGGGAGAATGTCCACGAATAGCTCGGCCATCTTTACCGTGCTGGCCGGTGTCGTGTCGGAGGGTTTGAGCACGATCGTGTTGCCTGCGGCCAGCGCCGGGGCAAACTTCCAGACGGCCATCATCATCGGGTAGTTCCACGGTGTCACCGATCCAATGACGCCGATGGGCTCGCGCCGAATCCAGGAGGAGAAGCCGCGCATGTACTCCCCGCTCGACTTGCCTTCGAGCATGCGCGCAGCGCCGGCGAAGAAACGCACCTGATCGACCATGGGCGGGATCTCCTCGCTCATCGTCAACGCTCGTGGCTTGCCGGTGTTCTCGCTCTCCACCGCGACCATCTCTTCGGCGTGCGATTCGATGGCGTCGGCCATCTTCAGCAGGTAGCCCATCCGCTCGCTTGGCGTCGTGTCCCGCCACACCCCCTCGAAGGCGCGTGCTGCCGCCTGGAAGGCGGCGTCGACATCGCCCGGCCCAGACTGCGGTGCGGTCGCGAACACCTCCCCGGTCGATGGGTTGACGATGTCGGTGGACGCGCCGTCCCGCGCCCCGACGAAGGCTCCGTCGATGAAGTTCTGCAGTTCGCGCTTGCCGGCCATAGCGGTACCTCCGACGGGTGCAGGGCGGTTTTCCAAAACCCTAGACCGCGGGCTCCAGAGCGAATACCGGTCGATTGCGCAGCGGAAGCACTCCTCCGACCTATTACCGCCGATGTACGTGACAACCGATTTGGCGATGCGCAGGACACTGGCTACAGACCAGCCAGAGTTGAGAACCGGTCCCGGCACGATGAGCTCTTTGGGCTGGAGCAGTCTGGGCAGGCAGTGGATGGTGGACGAGTAAGCGAGCAAACGAAGCATGTCCGGGCGCGCATGCCGGGTGGCAAGGAGGTTGATCAATGAGCGGGACCACGAGCTTCGAGCCGCGGACTGGGGCGGTCGCCGGAACGATCGCAGAGACGCGCGAAGGAGAGCACGCGCGAATCCTCGGCCAGGCGCGGACCGCCGCACCGCTGCTGGCCGCCTCGCCGCCGCCCGAACGAGGTGCGTGGCTATACGCCATGTCCGAAGCCCTGGAAGGGCACGTCGGCGAACTCGTGGAGATCGCGGACCGGGAAACTGCGCTCGGTGGGCAGCGCCTCACGGCCGAGGTGGCTCGGGCCGCGGGTCAACTGCGGTTCTACGCCGACGTCGCCGCTGAGGGCAGTTTCCTGGATGTGACCATGGACGATGCGACCGCCACGACGCCGAAACTGGTCCGGGTCAACCGGCCCATCGGCCCAGTCGCTGTGTTCGGGGCGAGCAACTTTCCCTTCGCATTTGGCCTGCTCGGCAACGACACCGGTTCGGCGATTGCTGCCGGATGCCCGGTGATCGCCAAGGCACATCCTGCGCATGTCTTGCTCAGTGAACGGCTCGCCGAACTCGCAATGACGGCCCTCGCTTCCTCCCGCGCGCCGGCGGGAACGTTCGCCATGGTCGCTGGATATGAGGCGGGCGTGAGCCTGGCGAAGGCTGACGTCATTGCCGCGATCGCCTTTACCGGCTCGCAGAGCGGTGGGCTGTCGTTGTGGCGAATGGCCAACGAGCGTTCGACGGTGATTCCTGTCTATGCCGAGATGGCGACGGTCAACCCAGTCATCGTCACTCGCGGCGCAGCCAGCGACATGGCGACGGTCGCCGCAGGATTCGTAGGCTCGTTCACTCTCGGCGCCGGGCAGTTCTGCACCAAGCCGGGTTTGCTCTTCGCCCCGCGTGGATGTCGTGCTGCCGACCTTGTCGGTGACGCCCTCGTCGCCGCGCAGCCACGTCCGGTGATGCTCACGCAGGGGATAGCAAATGCCTTCAACGGTGGCCTTACCGAGCTGATCGACGCGGGTGCCGAAGTCGTCCGGTCTGTGCCCGGCGCTGCGGCGGGCTGGTCGGTAAACGCGACCGTCCTTCGGGTACCCATCCGTTCCCTGCGGGTCGGCAGCCGCCTTCTCGAGGAATGTTTCGGACCGGTGGCCCTGGTCGCCGAATACGACGACGCTGCTGATGTTCGAGCCGCCCTGCGCGAGCTGCCGGGCTCCCTCGCCGCGAGTGTGATCATGAACGATGAGGACGACCCAGACTCCGGCGAGATCATCGATCAGGTATCCGGTTCGGTCGGCCGCGTGATCGTCAACGACTGGCCAACGGGCGTGGCGTTCACCTGGGCTCAGCAGCACGGCGGTCCTTGGCCAGCAACGTCCAACCCAACGGCCACCTCGGTGGGAGCGGCGGCGTTGCGCCGTTTTGTGCGGCCGATCGCTTTCCAGTCAGTACCGGACAATCTGCTTCCGGCGGAGGCACAGGTCGGCAATCCGTGGCGTCTGCCGCGACGGATCAACGGCATTCTGACACAGGGATAACGTCGTGATCTTCGACTTATAGCCCTGGGGGGCGAGGATAAGTCCAAGATCATCACCGGAAGATTTCACCTACCACCGCGGGTGACAGCACCGCCACCGCCGCCAGACCCAGCAGCACCGCCGCCAAAGCCGGCGCCGCCAAGACCTCCGGTCCCGCCTACGCCAAGGCGGCGTGGATTGACGTTCGCCGAGTTCGTGGGCATCGTCTCGTCGAGATTGGCGAGCACGACCCGCTGCCCCTCGACGAGACCCGAAGTGATCTCAGTACGGTCCGGGCCGATGGCGCCGGTATTGACTCGCACCGTCGATTCTGTTCCGCCCTTCAACACGGATACGACGTGCAGCTGTCCCACTGTGTGCACGGCGGAGCTAGGCACCGTAAGGACGTTCGATACTGAGCTCGTGGTGATTGCTACAGATGCCCCGAGTCCGTCATAGAGCTTTGCCGTCGTTGGATCGAGCAGCACGGTAACCGGATAGCTGGTCGACGATCCCGTCGTCATGTTGAGGATCCCGATGGCTGAAACCTTGCCGGACAGCGGCGTAGTCAACCCATCGACGGTTACGGCTGCGGAATCGCCGATCTTCACTCGATCGATGTCGGTCAGGGCGACCGTGGTTGATACCTCACGGTTGCCGGAGCCAATCACCGTGATTCCCGAACTTCCCGCGGACGAACCGACGGTCAGCCCGACTTGGGCGACCGTGCCGGAAATCGGGCTGGTGAGGGTTGCTTGCGCGGCGTTCTGCTGCGCCACGGCGACGTTCGTGTTAGCGGCATCGAGCTGCGCCTGATCCGCCGCCAGTTGAGCTGCGGTGATGATCCGGCCGGATCCAGCGCCGGATCCGCTGAATCCTGACCCACCGGTCGAGCTGGAGGAGCCCGACCCGCTTCGCGAGCCCGACCCGCTTCTCGAGCCGGACGAGCCCGAACCGCTTCCGGAACTCGACGAGCCAAAGCCGTTGTTCGAGCGGGACAAGCCGGAGCCGTTCTTCGAGCCTGACGTCGCGGATCCGCCGCGAGCGGCCGAGCCGGTGCCACCCGAACCTCCCGAACCGGTGTGGTTGGCGGATCCACCTGACCCGGTCGAACCGGATCGGCCGCTGCCACTACCGGATCCGCTGGCACCGCCGCTGGGCGAGACGAGAATGGCGTGCTCAAGCGCGGTCAGGGCGGTGTCGAGAGTCTTCTCGTTGCTGAGCTCCGTGTTTTCCTGCGTGGCGACCTGTTGTTGGTCGGCCAGCACAGTCGAGATGAGGCTCTGGCAGGCCGCCAAGCCGCTCACGGTCGTGCCACCTGATGGCGCGACCGGTGCGCTCGAGGGAGCGCTCGACGGCGACGTGGACCCGGGTGCGGATCGGGCACCGGAGGGGGCCGTTCCCCCTGACTTGGCGGTCGGCGCTGGGGATTGGTTGGACGTCGGCGACGAGGCGCTGACCGCCGCGCAGGCCTTGACCTCGGCGCTCATGTCGGCGGACGCCGTCGCCAGCTGCGAATCGATGGCCTGCTGTTGGTTGAGTACGGCGGCCTGGGCCTGCGCAACCTCGGCCTGCGCCGCGGCGACCCCTGCATTCGACCCAGAACCCACTCCCGTACCTGATCCGCCGCTTGAGGTCCCGGGCGCACCCGAACCAGCTCCAGCCCCGGAGCTCGCGTTCGAGCCGGTGCGGGTGCCAGACGATGCAGCGCCGCTCGCGGAGGTCGGCCCTGGAGTCGTGCGGAGCAGGATCGCTGGTGTCACCGTCAACGCGGTTGTCGCTGCGCTTTGCCTGACGTGCGTTGTCGAACCCGCGCCGCCGGACGATGTTGATGACGACGTTGACGGTGCCGACGACGAACTGGTTGTGCCGGCCAACTGTGCGGCGGTGTCCGCGGCAAGAGTCTGCTGCGCCCTGGCGACGTCGGCTTCCGCGGCCTGGGTCTGTTCGTTCAGCGCGGTCATGTCCAGCTGCGCCAGGGTTTGTCCGGCCGCCACCGGCTGGCCGAGCTGCGCCGCAACCGATGCCACCTTGCCCGACTCCGCGAAGCTGACGGTGGCCCGGTCGACTGACGAGACGGTGCCAACCGAGGTCACGGTCTGGGCAACCGACCCGCGGGTGACGCTAGCCAGCCGATACGAGGGTCCGGAGGATCTTGTCATTGCCATGGCGACGCCACCACCAACGGCCACGGCGACAACCGCGGCAACGCCGACGATGACGATTCGCCTGTGCCTACCGCGACGCCCGGTCACCTGCTCACCCACCCGTGCTGCCCGATGCTCCGCCGGGTCGCCTGCGGCCGAAGCCGACCGTGCAGCCAGAAGACGGTGCTGGGCTGACGGCAATGCGGGTGGCGGCGACGGCTCCGGTCGAATCTGTCGAGCCGAACGCGATGACGCACTTTCCAACGGCGAGCGATGCGGATGTCCCACTCCCGGTGGCGGTGTACATGGTGCTGGGGTCGACGGACACGGTGTAGGTGATCGGGCCGCTTCGAGTCGACCCGACGACGGTCATCGTCGAGGCCGTGACCGCAGTCACCTTCCCGGTCGCTCGTGCCGCGAATCCACCGGAGCCGCCGAAGCCGCCGCGGCCGAATCCGCCGGACGGAGCGCCGCTCGGGAAGGCTCCGGACGGAGCGCCGCTCGGGGCTGCTGAACCATTCAGTCCGCCGAAGCCGTCGTTACACGTGCCGTTGGCCGGCCGAGTGATCACCACGGTCGCGGCGGTGAAGCTCGTGACCCGGGCTGGCCGGCTCGCGGACGGCGCCGGGGTGCTCGGCGCCGCTGATCCGGATGACTGGCTGCGCGCAGCCATGGCAGCGACGCATGTTCCTACGACCACGGAGGCCTACGCTGCCGCCGTGGTTTGAGTGAACGCGGTCTTCGGACCGAATGTCACCGTGACCTGACCGGATTGTGGGCTCTGCACCTCCATGCTGGTGACGGCCAGCGCGGCGATCGTGCCTTGGGCCGCCGGCCGCACACCGCGGGCGGGGCGCGCTCCCGACGAGGACGACGAGCTCGACCCGCTGCTAGCTGGCGCCGGCTGGCTCGTCGCCGCCGCGCCAGATCCGCTCGTCTTAGCGCTACTGCACGCCACCAACGTCCCGGCAACGGCCAGAGCCGCCGTCGCGCCGGCGAAAAGCCGGATGGCGCTGCTGGGGATTCGAGTCGTCATGAGCTTCCTTTGATCGATGTCATTCACTGCGAAGCGCGTCGATGGGGGCCAGCCGGGCGGCCCGGCTCGCCGGGTAGACGCCGAAGATCACGCCGATCGCGACGGCCACGACGAGCGCGAGCGCGATTGCCGTCGGTGATATGGCGATCGGATTGTTGATCAGGTGCGGCAGCACGATCGCACCGATGATGCCGAGTGCCGCGCCCAGAACTCCTCCGGCGAATCCCAACACCGATGCCTCGACGAGGAACTGCCGCCGGATCACCGCAGGGGGTGCACCCAGCGCCTTACGCAAGCCGATCTCGCGCGTGCGCTCGGTGACGGACACCAACATGATGTTCATGACGCCGATTCCGCCGACCAGCAAGGACAACGCAGCGACACCCGCGAGCAAGATCGTCAATGTCTTGCTCACTGAGGTGGCCGTAGTGATAAGTGACTGCTGACTGGTGATCGTGAAGTCGGCATTCGTGGGCAAGCTGGCATGGTGGAGGCTCAACAGCTGATTGTCGGCCTCCTGGTACGCCGCCGACAGCACGGAGCTCGATCGGGCGGCGAGATAGATCGAGGACACCGAATTGCGCGTGCTCCCGCCGACGAGGCGCGAGGCCGCGGTCGATATCGGGACCAAGGCCTGGTCGTCCAGGTTGCTCGTCGAGTCAGAACCGGCCGAGTTCAGCACCCCGATGACGGAAAATGGAATGCCGTTGATCGTGACGGTCTGGCCAACCGGATCCGTTGCGCCGAACAATTCCTGGGCGGTCGTCGGGCCGAGCACGGTGACTGCCGCCGACTCGGCCTGGTCTGCCGTCGAGAGGAACCGGCCTTCGGTAACCGCTCGTGCCCGCACCGCGAGCCAATCGGGCGTCGTGCCCACGACGGACGTCGTCCAGTTCGTCGAGCCGTAGACCAGGCTCTCGGAGGTGGTCTTCACGGGAGCCACGCCTGCGATGTCTGGCGCGGCGACTGGCGAGCTCAGCGCGGCCGCGTCGGCGACGGTAAGAGTCGATGCCGAACCGAAGCCACCACGCACGCCGGTCGTGCTCGTGGCGCTGCCTGGTGACACGATCAGCAGATTGCTACCGAGCGCGCTGATCTGTGCGCTGACCTTCTGCTGTGCACCCTCGCCTAGGCCGACGGTCAGGACCACAGCGGCGATGCCGATCAAGATGCCCAGCATGGTGAGCGCCGAGCGAAGACGGTGCGATCGCACCGCGTCCCAGCCGGTTCGGAAGGTTTCCAGCCAACCCACTAGAGACCGCCCCTGTCCGAGCTAATCAGCCCGTCACGGAGCTGAATGATGCGCTGCGCCCGCGCGGCCACGTCATGCTCGTGCGTGATCAGCACAACTGTCCGGCCCTGACTGTGGAGGGCATCGAGCAAGTTGAGAATGTCCTCTGTCGAGCCGGAATCGAGGTTGCCCGTAGGTTCGTCGGCCAGTACGAGAGCCGGATCGGTCACCAAGGCCCGGGCGACAGCGACTCGCTGCTGCTGGCCACCAGACAGCTCACCCGGCCGATGCTCGATCCGGTCGGCCAGGCCGACGCGTCCCAGCTGATCGACCGCTCGAGTCCGCCGCTCGGCGCGTCGCACTCCGGCGTAACACAGTGGCAGCTCGACGTTGCGCCATGCCGACATCCCAGCGAGCAGGTTGAACTGCTGGAAGACGAAACCGACCCTCCGATTGCGGATCTCGGCGAGCTCGAACTCCGTAAGCCGGCCAACGTCATCGCCGGCGAGGAAGTAACGGCCCGCAGTAGGCACGTCAAGACAGCCAAGGATGTGCATGAGTGTCGACTTGCCCGAGCCGGACGGGCCCATGATTGCGACGTACTCGCCCGAAGCGATCGAGAGCGACACGTCGCGGAGTGCTTCGACAAGCACTGAACCGGTGAGATAGGTCTTCCCCACGCCCTCCAGTTGGATGACCGGGTCAGCGGTGACCGGGGGGATTGGCTCGGTTACCTGCATCTGCATCCGAGCAAACTGCTGCGGGGTTTCGTGGGGGTCCGGCAACTCGGGCTGCATGCTCATCAGCCCCCGCCGGTGCTGGGTGCCCCGCCGCTGAAGTTGCCGCCTCCGCCGAATCCGCCACCGCCTGCGCCGCCGCCGACCCCGCCGCCGCCAAAGTTGCCGCCACCGGGGAACTGCCGCGTGCCACCGCTCGGACGGGCACTCCGACTCGCGTTCGAGGCGGCACCGCCATTCGATGTCGTCGGGATCGCGACCTCGACCTGGTCGCCTTCGTTCAGCCCGGATGTGATTTGGGTGCTCCCGCCGGATGACAAACCAACCTCGACTGGGTGGTTGACCTGCTTGCCGCCGGACACCAGGTAGACGACCCGCTGCCCGCCGACGGCGTGCACTGCCGCGGTCGGAACGACCAGCACGTCGGACAGCTGCCGGTAGATCAGGGACACCGTCGCCGTGTCGCCGGCATGCAAACCGGGCGGATTACCGGTGACCGAGATGACGACCGGGAATGTCGCTACCCCAGACGAGGTCGTGGCCATGACGCCGACCGATGCGATGGTTCCGTACACCAGGCTCGGCGAGCTGCCCGGGACGATCTGCGCCTCGTCGCCGGGAGCAATGAGGGCCGACGCCCGTGGAGTCGACTGTCGCGTTGACGACCCAGGACGTCGTGCTGATGACGAGGAACTGATCGGTCGACGACGAGCTGGTGGAGTTCGAGCCACCGGACCCGGAGCCGCCCGTACCGCTACCTGAGGCCCCCGGTACCACCGCCCGAACCACCGGTCGTAGCGCTGCCCGAGCCACCAGACGATGCGCCGACCTGCTGGCCAACCGTGAGATTCACCTCGGCGACTACCCCGGCGATAGGCGAGGTCAGCGTCGCCGCGGACATCGCCTGCTGGGCGGCGGTGACCTGGCCCTGCGCCGATGTCGCCGCCGACGTGTCAGCCGCCAGCTGCGTGGCAGTTGTCAAACTGTCCGCGTTGTCGGCGGCCACCTTGGCCTGCGCGGTGGCCAGGGTGGCCCGGGCCTGGGCGAGGTTCGCGGCGAGCGTGGCGGTGTCTATGGTCGCGAGCACCGTTCCCGCGCTCACCCGCTGTCCGGTCGTAACCGCGACCCGCGTGACCTTGCCCGGAACGGTGAAGTTGACCGCGTCCTGCTCAGCCGGCGCGATTGTTCCCGTCGAGGTGATGCTTTGGCGGATCGTTCCCGTCGTTGCGGCCACGAGACGATAGGTCGGATTGTTGGCGCTCGAGGAGTTGGCGCTGCGTGCCCACCACAAGGCACCCCCGGCCCCGAGCAGCGCGACGATCGCGGTCACCACGACCCACCGGCGCCTGGGATAGCGCAAATGCAGCGCCCTCATCGCTGCTGTCCGTCCATCGCGGCCGAGCCTGGTCGGCCGTTGGTCAGGACAGCCTCACGACAGCTTCAAGCCTGCATCAAGCGCAGCTGAGCGTGGCATAAGGCGGACTGCCCGCCGCCACACGCCGAATCGACGTCGGCGACCGAATGAGCCGACCGACCATTGGAAGCTCGCGTCGGTGCGCAACCGATCGTGATCTTTGACTTGCTGGCTTGCGGCGACAATATCCAAGATCATCATCACGGGACCTAGGTCTCTGTCGGGACCTAGGTCTCTTGTCCAGCTCTCAGGGCTGACGTGGGCTTGGGGGGTGACGTCCACGACACAGGCCATCGAGGAGACGTTCCGCCGCGCGGTGGTGCGCGCAACCCTGGCGCCGTCGGTGCACAACACCCAGCCGTGGCGGTTCGTGCTGCGGCCTGGTGTGCTTGATGTGTACGCCGACCGTGGTCGCCAGCTGGCGGTGCTCGATCCAACTGGACGGCAACTGCATCTCAGTGACGGGTGCGCCATTTTCAATGCCCGGGTCTCGATGGCGGCATCGGGCGCGAACCCGGCCGTTCGCCGATTGCCCGACCCGGCGCAGCCGAGTCTGCTCGCCTCGATCGAGGTCGGCGACGGGGCGGTGGACCGGCAGCTTGCGGCCCTGGATCCGGTGATCGGCTTGCGTCAGACCAACCGCCGTCGGTTCGCATCCGGTGAGGTGGCGCCGGAGGTGGTGAGCACGTTGGTCGCCGCCGCCGAGCGCGAGGGCGCCATCTTGCACCCGGTCGTCCTCGACGACGACCGGATGGCCCTAGCCCGTCTCGTGCAGCGAGCCGATTCGCTGGAGATCTCCGATCCGGCGTACCGAGCCGAGCTACGGGCCTGGACGACGACCGACCCAACCCGGCGCGACGGCGTTCGCGCCCTGGTCGTGCCACACGTCGACGGGACTGCCGGCGACGAGGTCCCGATCCGCGACTTCGACACTCAGGGGCAAGGAGCGCTGCCGCCGCAGACCCAATCAGGGCGCGAGCAATGCCTGCTGCTGCTCGGCACGAACACCGACCGGCCCGATGCATGGCTGCGCGCCGGGGAGGCGCTGGAGCGGGTGTGGCTGGAGGCGACCCGCGCTGGCTATGTCGCGAGTCTGTTCTCGCAACCGGTCGAGGTCGCGGTGATTCGGGCGCAGCTGCGGACGGATCTGCGGCTGAGCATGCATCCGCACATGGTGATCAGGGTGGGTCGGGCTCCGGTCACTCCCGCATCCCGGCGCCGGCCGATAGCCGACGTGCTGGACGACCGAACCATCGGCTGACACCCCTCGGAATCGAGGGGCCGAGGACCGGATCCACCGCGGCGGGGATCGCGCTGGCCGTGCTGCGGGAGTCGATGGGCTTCGTGTTCTTGTGGGCTTTCCTGGATAAGACCTTCGGGCTGCACTACTCGACCCCGTCAGCCAAGGCGTGGATACACGGCGGATCACCGACCAGAGGGTTTCTCACCTCGGTTGAGGTGGGGCCGTTGCAGTCCTGGTTCCACTCGATCGCCGGGACCTGGTGGGCGGATTGGCTGTTCATGCTCGGCCTGCTCGGTGTCGGCCTCACCCTCATCCTCGGGGTGTTGATGTATGCCGGCGCCGCGGCCGGTGTCCTGCTGCTCGGTTTCATGTGGTTGGCCGAGTTTCCGATTGCCCAGCACACCAGCGCCGGGGGTCCGAGCGGGTCGACCAACCCGTTCGCCGGCTTCCACTACATCTACGCCGTGGTCCTCGTGGTGCTCGCCGTCACCGGGGCGGCCCGGATGTGGGGTCTGGGCCGGCTGTGGGCGGCGCGTCCGGTTATTCGTCGGCATCCATGGTTGCGTTGAGTCCGGCCAGGTAAGGGCTGAGCTCCTCGGCCACGATCTTGTCATCGATCGGCCACGGCGGGGTGCGAGTCACCTGTGCGCGCACCCCCTGCCCGGCGATCAGATGCGCGGTCAGATACAGCGGCTGCCCGCCGGTCAGCAGCACGCCGCGGATGACCGGATGCAGCGGCGGCGGCGCTGGCCCGAGACCGGCGAGGTGGACGATGGACGCGGCTGCGGTATCCGCCTGTTGCGCGCCGACCCCGCCTTGCTTGACCGGCAGGTGGGTCGCATCGCCGGCGGCGAAGATCCGCCCGCCGGCTCCGGTCACCCGGCAGTGCTCGTCGACGTGCAGGAATCGGTCGATGGCGTGACCGGCGATGCCTCGGACGTTGGGCCCGGTGATGCGCGGCACGGTGACGATCAGATCCGGGCGCAGGTCACCCTCGGGGGTATGCAGCAGCGGCCCGTCCTGCTCCCGAATCTCGCACCGGGTGTATACGCCTATCCTCGCGTTCGCCAGCAATTCGGTGACCGCCTCGCTGGCCTCGCGGCCGAAGGCGGCTAGCGGCCGGGGTCCCGGCTCGCCCACGATGATCTCCGCCCGGGGCCGGTCAGCGTCGCCGGCCCGCGCCGCGGTCAGCAGCGCCAGTTCGTAGATCGGCAACGGCCAACTCGGCTCGGCGGCAGCGACGAACGCGATCCGGCTGATCGCACCGGACCAGGTTTGTTCGAGGATTTCCCGAAACGCAGGCGCGGTCCGATCGCTGAAGACGAAAACACCCCCCGGCATCGGCAATGGGTGTCCACCGATCGCCAGCAACAGCGCATCGTAGGAGACGTCTTCCCCGCCGGCATGCGCGATGTTCGCGGCGCGGTCGACCCAGTCAAAACCCGCACGGATCCAGCGAATCCCCGTATCGGAGACGATGCGAGCCACCGGGTAGCGGTTAACCAGCGCCGCTCCGAACGGCTCGAGAACAGCCAGCGGCCGATAGACCAGCATCTCAGAGGGGCTCACCAAGGTGATGTCGAGCTGATCGCCGGCCAACCGTCGCAGCCGCAGCACCGCCTCCATTCCCGCGACCCCACCGCCGCAAACGACGACCGAGAACCGGCTCACCGTGGGCCCGCGGGGCAAAGCGCCGCGATGTCAGCGCTTGCGAGTGGCGTGTTCTCGGCCCAGACCACGATGCGGGCGCGATCGCGCGGGTAGTTCGGCTCGGAATCGAGATGTTGGCAGCTCGTCGAGATCATCAGATGTCTCCCTTAGAAACGCACCGTCGTTCATCATGCTCGTGATGGGGCGGTTCCACAGTGGTTCAGACGCCTGGATTACTCGGGACGTTTGACTCTGCTTGGCGATCCGGCGTCCGGCTCACGCTGGGGTCACTGGGAGCACCGGAGGACCGATGACCTCGCTTATTCAACAGGATCGCTCGCAGGCCCTGCGCCGGGCGGCGGTGCGGGCCACCCTTGCGCCGTCGATTCACAACACCCAGCCGTGGCGGTTCGTTCTGTCGGCCGGTGCGCTGGAGATCCACGCCGATCGGTCGCGGCAGCTGCGGGTGTTGGATCCGCGCGGCCGTCAGATGACGATTAGTTGCGGGTGCGCGCTGTTCAACGCTCGGGCGTCGATGGCCGCCGCCGGCTACGACCCGGCGGTGGAGCGGTTGCCTGACCCGATGCAGCCTAACCTGCTCGCGCGGGTGCTGGTCGGCGAGCTGCGGCGCGGCTGGGTGCCGATCGGCGCGTTGGACGAGCAGGCCGAACGCCGGCACACCAACCGCCGCCGGTTTTCCGATGAACCGGTTCCGCCGGCCGATGTCGCCGCGTTGGTCGAGGCGGCAGACGCGGAGGGCGCGGTGCTGTTTCCGGTAGAACGCGCCGAGCATCGGCAGTCGACCGCGCGGTTGTCGCAACTGGCCGATGAGATGGAGAACACCGATCCGGCCTATCGAGCCGAGTTGCGGGCCTGGACCACCGACGACGCACGGCGCCGCGACGGCGTACCGGCAGCCGCGGTCCCGCACACCGACGCGGGATCCGGGGACGAGATACCGATCCGGGACTTC
Source organism: uncultured Actinomycetota bacterium (assembly GCA_963748415.1). Classification (GTDB taxonomy): domain Bacteria; phylum Actinomycetota; class Actinomycetes; order Mycobacteriales; family Jatrophihabitantaceae; genus CAVVJA01. The sequence continues at coordinate 24,579 of CAVVJA010000017.1, forward strand.
GACACGCGAGGAATGGGCTGGTTGCCTACCCAGACGCAGTCCTCGACGCGGCAGTGCCTGCTGCTGTTGGGGTCCGCCGCCGACGATCAGGTCGCCTGGATGCGCAGCGGTGAGGCGCTCGAACGGGTGCTGCTCGAGGCAACCCGGCGGGGATACGTGGCCAGCGCGTTCACGCAGGTGATCGAGGTGGCCCGGACGAATGCCATACTTCGACAAGAGCTGGCGTTGACCATGTATCCCCACATCCTGCTGCGCATCGGACGGGCAGCCGCGACCACTCCGACCCGACGGCGACGTCTGGTGGACATGATTGCCGAAAGTGTCTAAGCAGACATTTCTCACCCCGACCGACGGCAGATAGGGTCGGTGGCGATGCCGGATGAGATCGAACAGAACGAGCGCCCCGACGATTCGGGTCGGCTCGTGTTCCCCGACGCGCCTCGCCTGGAGCTCGATGAGCTGCTGACCCAAATCATCGTCCGCGCCGGGGAGGTTCTGGCCACCCAGGGCAGGTTGCGTAGCCTGCTCGCCGCCAACCGGACGATCACCACTGACCTGACCTTGCCTAACGTACTGCGGCATATCGTGGAGGCCGGGTGCCAACTAGTGCGAGCCCGGTACGGAGCGCTTGGGGTGCTTGCTCCGAACGGCGGACTGGCCGAGTTCGTGCATGTGGGGATGGACGACCAGACGGTGGCGCGGATCGGGCATCTGCCGGAGGGCAAAGGCCTCCTCGGCGCGCTGATCGACGATCCCCGCACGATTCGGCTTCGGTCCATCGATGACGACCTGAGGTCGGTTGGGTTTCCGCCGCACCACCCCCCTATGACCAGCTTCTTGGGCGTGCCGGTGCTGGTTCGCGAAAAGGTCTTCGGCAACCTCTACTTGACTGAGCGCACCGACGGCGGGGAGTTTACCGCCGACGACGAAGAATTGGTCACCGCGCTCGCTGCGACGGCCGGTGTTGCGATCGAGAATGCGCGACTTTACGAGCAGTCTCAGCGGCGCCAGGACTGGTTGCAAGCGTCGGCCAAGATCACTAGGCAGTTGCTCTCAGCTGAGGGCGAAGAGCCGTTGCGGTTGATCGCCCGCGAGGCCCGCCAGATCGCGGACGCGGACGTGGTCGCCGTCGCCCTTCCCACCGAATCCCGCGAGCGAATGATGGTGGAGGTTGCGGCCGGGCAAGCAGCCGATGAGTTGACCGGTCTGAGCTATCCGATCGAGCACACGCTGACCGGGCTGGCGTTGACCAGCGGGCACCCAGTCCTGGTGAGTGATGCCGCCGATTCCGACTACGACTCGCACTTGTCGCAGGTGCTGCCGGTCGGCCCGGTCATGGTGCTTCCTCTCGTCGGTACGGCGGACACGAGGGGTGCGCTCGTTATCGCTCGGCTTCGGGGCCGGAATCGGTTCGATGATGCTGACCTGGACATGGCGACCACGTTCGCCAACCATGCCGCAGTCGCTCTCGAACTCGCCGACGCGCGCGAGAATCAGCAGCGCATGGTGCTGCTCGAGGATCGCGACCGAATCGCGCGCGATCTGCACGACCACGTGATCCAGCGGCTGTTCGCAGCCGGACTCTCGGTCGAGAGCGTCGCCGCTAGGCAGGGCTCGGATGAGACGTCGCTACGGCTGCGCCGCGTGGTCACTGAGCTCGACGCGACCATCCGGCAAATCCGCACGTCTATCTTCCAGCTACGCGGTCCGTTGACCGCCGAAGTGGGCACGACGCGGTCGGCCGTGTTGTCCGTGGTGTCCGAGCTCGAGCCGGTTCTCGGCCTGCAACCCGGGGTCACGTTCGCCGGGCCGGTCGATCTCGCGGCGCCCGACGCGTCCGTCGATGATCTCATCGCGGCATTGCGGGAAGCACTGACCAACGTCGCCCGCCACGCAAACGCCAGCCGCGTCGATGTCGCCGTGGAGGCGACCACTGACTCTCTCGTCCTCGAGGTCACCGACGATGGCGTCGGCATCACCGACGGCTCGCGCTGGAGCGGCTTGGCCAACCTCCGGGCCCGCGCCGAACATCACGGCGGCACGTTCTCAATCGGCCAGGTCGAGGAGCCGCCCATGGACAACTACCGACAAGGAACTCGCTTGCGATGGACGATTCCGCTCCGCTGATCTCAGATTCCACCGACCGCGCGATACGGGTGTTTCTGCTCGATGACCATGAGGTCGTCCGGCGCGGAATAGCTGAGGTACTCGAGGCCGATGGCATCACCATCGTGGGCGAGGCCGCGACTGCCGCCGAAGCCTTGCGCCGCATTCCGGCCACGAGACCGGACGTCGCCATTCTCGACGCTCGGCTGCCGGACGGCAGCGGCATCGACGTCTGCCGGGACGTCCGGTCGTCCATGCCCGCGGTGCGGTGCCTCATCCTGACTTCCTATGACGACGCCGACGCGGTGTTCGCCGCGGTGATGGGTGGTGCGTCCGGTTATCTGCTCAAGCAGATCCGCGGGACCTCCCTTGTTGATGCCGTGCGGCAGGTTGCGGCTGGCCGATCGCTGCTCGACCCGGCCGTGACGGAACGGCTGCTGATCCGGCTGCGGCAGGGACCGGTGACCGATCCACGGTTGACGACGCTCACCGATCGGGAGCGGGAGATTCTCGGCTTGATCGCCGACGGGCTCACCAACCGGCAGATCGGCGACCGGTTGTTCCTCGCCGAAAAGACGGTCAAGAACTACGTCTCCGGGCTGCTGGCCAAGCTTGGCATGCAGCGCCGCACCCAGGCCGCCGTCTACGGCGCAACCATCCGCGATAAGTGACGAGGTACCGCGGATCGTGACTGCGCGCGGATCCGGATCAGAGATGAATGACGACTTGCCTCTGGAGTTGTGCCTCGGAAGGTGGTGAGCTGAAGACCTCGGGCGACTGCCGTTGAACGACGCCAATGTTCGAGGAGGCACGTCAATGAGAGCACAGCCAGGCGATTTCCTGCTGGTCGAGGGACCTACTGAGCACAGCCACACCCGCCGAGGAGAGATCCTCGCCGTGCACGGTGACAATGGCGGTCCGCCGTTCATGGTTCGTTGGCAAGACAGCGGCCATGAGGCGCTCGTCTTTCCCGGTCCGGACGCCCACGTCGAGGCGACGGAGGTTCCCGGAGCGGGCTCGGCCTGACCGGCTCAACTCAGCCGGACACGCCGGTTAGCGCGAAAAACTCCGCCCGTGACCGCGGATCGTGCCGCAGCGTGCCGAGCAGGGTCGAGGTTACGGTGTCGGATTCGGTGGCGAGGACGCCGCGCAGCGTCATGCATGTGTGTCGAGCCTGGATGACGACGCCCACTCCTTTCGGCTGCAATCGGTCGGCGAGCCAGTCCGCGATCTGCTTGGTGAGCCGTTCCTGCACCTGCGGACGGCAGGAAAAGTGCTCCACTATCCGGGCTAGCTTCGACAGACCCAGGATCCGGTCACCGGGTAGGTAGCCGACATGGGCCACGCCCGCGAACGGCAGCAGGTGGTGTTCACACACGGACCGCACCGGTATCGAGCGGGCCAGCACGAGCTCGTCGTAGTCCTCGTCGTTCGGGAACGTCGTGAGGTCGAACGGACGGGGCGTGAATAGCTCGGCGTACGCCCGGGCCATCCGCCCGGGAGTGTCGCGCAGGCTCTCGGTGTCGAGCGAAATGCCTAGCGCCGTGAGGAACTGGCCGGCGGCCCGTTCCGCGGCACCGAGGTCCATCCCAGTGGGCTCCTCCAGGATGCGGAGGACGGGACTGCTACGCATGAGACGCTCTTTCGACGGCGCCGGCGAGGCTGGGTCAACTATTTGATCCAAAGAAGTTTGGTCTTATTTATCGAAATCGTCAAGTTGTTGGCAGAGTCCAACTTTCGTATATGACTGTTTACGTTATGGTGGACGGTATGAGCCGCAGTGACCGGCCCAGCCCGGCGATCAGGGCGATCGCCGCGCTGGACGACGACCTGCGACGCCGCATACATGACTTCATCCGCGCGGCGCGAAGGCCCGTCACGCGCGAGGAGGCGGCGGCGGCCGTCGGCATTTCGCGCAAGCTCGCCGCCTTCCACCTCGATAAGCTCGTCGCCGCCGGGCTCTTGCGCACCGATTACCCGCACCCGAGCGGCGTGCGCAAAGTGGGGCGCACGCCCAAGGTCTACGTCCCGGTCGATGCCGACGTCCGGCTGAGCATCCCGGAACGCCAGCACGACGTCCTGGCGACCATCCTGATCGATGCCGTGCTGAGCGAGCGGGCCGGCGAGACCGCCCGGCGCGCTGTCCTGCGGGCCGCGCGCGACCGCGGCGAGGCGGTCGGCGCGGCCGAGCGTCAGAATTCCCGTCCCGGCCGGCTCGGCGCCGAACGGGCGCTCACGTTCAGCGAGGGCTTGCTGAGCCGACAGGGGTATGAGCCGGACCGGGTCTCACCGACGCGGGTCTGCCTGCGCAACTGCCCGTTCCATCCCGTCAGTAGGCAGTTCCCAGAAGTCGTGTGCGGGCTCAACCACTCGTTCCTGACCGGCTTCCTGACCGGCCTGAATGCGCCGACCGTACGCGCGGTCCTGCAACCACGAGCGGGTGAATGTTGCGTCGAACTGCGGTCGGCGACGGCCGATGACCGGTCGCTAACCGACGTTCCTGCCGGTCCGCCGTCGTCCTGATCATCAGCTACTCCCCAGGTCATAGACGGTCAGACCGCCTACGGAGGTGGCCGTGAAGTTTGACGTCACCCAGTCGGTGATCTCGCTGCTGTTTCCGGCGCCGCCGCCCGGGCCGCCGCCCGCTCCGCCGACAATGAAGAAACGAATCTCTCCAGCGGCGACGTAGGCCTTGAATTGCGCGAGTGTCGGCGTCGGATCGGATCCACTCCAACCACCGATAGCCATGACGGCTTTGCCACCACTGGCCAATTCGAGGCTGGCCGCACTTTGGTCGCCGACGGTTGCCGCGGCCCAGCGGGTGGAGGTGGTCTTGAGAAGTGCCGCGAGTTCGGTGTTGGACGAGCTCGAAGCTCCCGGACCGGAGCCACCCGAGAACTCGCCTTGTCCTGACTGCAGATCGTTTCCGTTCCCTTGCTGGCTGAATGGGCTTCCGCCGCCCAGCCCACCGACGCCTGTCGCCGTATTCGACGTCGGTCCCGCGGACGGAATCGAACCAGCATGCGGGCTGGCCGCGGTATCGGCCGCGTACGCCGCCGACCCGCTCCCGAGAGCGAGCAGCCCGGCCAAGCCGGCAACCGCGACGCCGCGCCGGCTGATCAGGTTCGGCGGGACCGCCATGGCCACCGCGGCGACAAGCGATATGACCAGGAGCGCATAGCGCAGCCAGGGATACCAATTGGCCGCCCGGGTCATCAGCTCGTAGCTCCATACGCCGGTCACCGCCACACCGGCGGCGAGGGTCAGCCGGGCGCCTATGGACGTACGCCGCCGCCACAGCACGACGGCGCCGATCGCGGCCAGCGCGGCGATAGCCGGAGCGAGTTGCACCGCGTAGTACGGGTGGATGATGCCGCTCGCGTAGCTGAATACTCCGGCGGTTACGAGGAGCCAGCCGCCCCACAGCAGTGCTGCGGCACGGGTCCGGTCGGTTCGCGGCGCCCGGCGGGCGACGACGAACAAGGCGACGACCGCGACCAGCGCTGCCGGGAGGAGCCAAGAGATCTGCGTGCCGAAGTCGGAGTTGAACAACCGGCCGAGCCCGGACGAGCCGCCGAAGCCGCCTCCGCCACCGGGACCGCCGCCGGCACCGGGACCACCGCCGGCGGCGAGGTCGGCGCGCCCGATTCCGGGAAGCTGACCGGTCGGGCCGGTGCCGCCACCGCCCTGACTGCCGCCAGGTGCGCTGCCCGCGCCGCCCGTCAGCCGGCTGAGCCCGTTGTAACCCCAGGCCAACCCCCACACCGAGTTGTTGCCCGAGCCACCGATATAGGGCCGGCTGCTCGCGGGCGTCAACGTCACCGCGAGCATCCACCATCCGGCGCTGACGATCACCGCCGCGCCGGCGAGGAGCAGGTTGCGAATGCGCCGGCCTACCGTGGTGTTCGCGGCGACGAGGTAGACGATGGCGAGCGCGGGAAGCACGGTGAAGGGCTGCAGGCTCTTCGTCAGAAAGTCGAATCCCATAGCCGCGCCTGCGAGTACCAGCCAGCGCAACTTGCCGTCGTCGACGGCCCGGGTAACGCCGTAGGCAGCGACGACCAGGAGCAGCGTCATCAACGCGTCGGGGTTGTTGAAGCGGAACATCAACACGGCGACCGGAGTCACCGCAAGCAAGCCACCTGCGATCAGTCCGGCGGGCGGCCCAAACCAGCGTTTGACCGTGAGATAGAGGAGTCCGACCGCCGCGACGCCCATCAGGGCCTGTGGGACGAGCATCGACCAGGAGTTGAATCCAAAGATGCGGCCGGCGATCTCCATCGGCCACAACGAAGCCGGCGGCTTGTCGACGGTGATGAAGTTGCCGGAGTCCAGCGAGCCGAAGAACATCGCTTTCCAGCTCTTCGTACCGGCCTGCACAGCGGCCGCGTAGAACTGGTTGGCGTTCCCCGATGCGCCGAGATTCCAGAGATATAGCAGCGCAGTCCCGGCAAGCAGCGCGAGCACTGAAGGACGGACCCACGTGGGTTGGCCGACCGGACCTTGCAGAGCCCGGCGCACGCCACTCCGGCTCCGAGGCGCGAATGCCGGTGGGGATGCGTCAGGGCGAAGGTACGGGTAGGTCGTTGTCATGGCAGGGTCTCCACATCCGGTATGGCACGATGCCTGGCTGCTTGGACTGGTTGGCGCGGGGAGAAGACCCACTCGCGCAGCAGAACGAAGCGGAGCACGGTCGCGGCGAGGTTCGCGAGTAGGAGCACTCCGACCTCGACGAAGCGTGAGGGGTCGGCGCTGATCCACGACAGCACAGCGAGCGCCCCACTCGTCACAGCCAGACCAAGTCCGAACACGAGAAGTCCTTGCAGTTGGTGCCGGGCGACGCCTTCGCCCCGCACCCCGAAGGTGAATCGTCGGTTGGCGGCCGTATTCGCCACCGCAGTGACGAGGAGTGCGACCAGGTTGGCGAGCTGGGCGCCGAGACCAGCGCGGGACACGACGAACAGAAGCAGGTAAACGACGGTGCTGACGGCGCCTACGGCGGCGAACCGCAGGATCTGGCGCGCCAGCGATGGCGGCACTCCGGGTAACCCGATCGGTTGTCGGCCGAGCTGCTGGCGCAAGTCACGCAGGGGGAGGGCGCCGGTGGCGAATGCGCGCCCAACCCGGGCGATTCCTCGCAGGTCAGCGACGGCCGTGGCAACGATGTCGACCCGACTGTCCGGGTCATCGACCCAGTCGACCGGCACCTCGTGGATTCGCAGCCCGGCGCGCTCGGCCAAGACGAGCAGCTCCGTGTCGAAGAACCAGTTCCGGTCGTACACGTAGGGCAACAGAGCACGCGCATGGTCCACGCGCATCGCCTTGAATCCGCACTGCGCGTCGGAGAAGCGGGCCCGAAGCGTGGCATGCAACAGAAGGTTGTAACCGCGGGAGATGAGTTCCCGCCGCGGGCCGCGAACTACCCGGGCTGTCCGCGACAACCGGGTGCCGATCGCCACGTCACTGTGCCCCGACATCAAAGGGGCGATCAGTGGAAGAAGGGCCGCGAGATCCGTGGACAGATCGACGTCCATGTAGGCGACGATGCGAGCGTTGCTGGCAGTCCAGACGTCATGCAACGCGCGACCGCGACCTTTGGCCGCGACGTGGACGGCTCGCACGTCCGACAGCTCGTCTTCCAGCTGCTGGGCGATGGGCCACGTGCCGTCGGTGCTGGCGTTATCGGCAATGGTGATCACCGTCGGGAACGGGAACTCGTCGTGGAGGTACGCGTGCAATCGCCGCACGCTCGTCGCGAGGTCTCGCTCCTCGTTGTAGACCGGGACGACGATCTCGACGTCGGCCGTCCCGGTGTCGGTGGGGAGCACCAGCTGGGCGCTGGCCTCGATGGAGGTCATGACGTCGCTCCGTCCGGAGTGGCGGGTTATCTCGGGGATTCGGCTATGCGCAAGGCCAGAGCTGGGCAAGCCGCTACCGTCCGTCGCTCGGCTCGGTCGTCGACCGGAGCACCGCGCCGGCCAAGCAGAATGGGAAATCCCCATTCGTCTCGGACGAACTGTTCCGGCAGGAGTTCGGCGCACAGCCCGTGGCCATCGCAGCGCGTCCAGTCGATCTCGATCGTCATCGCGACCCTCCGATCGGAAGCTGACCTCGCACTGGACGCCCGCAGCCGCCTCGCAGATGCGCGGCGATGTCATCCGACAGCGCAGCTAGTCCGCTGCGGACGAATTGCGCCGCTCCGTCGGGATGCCGGCAGGCGCCGCGCCCGTCGACCAGGTCGGCATGACGGAGCCCCCGGGCGAGGCCGTTGCGGTCGCCCGACCAGATCGCTCGGACATCGCGAGCAAGGGCCGGCAGGCCGAACAGGCACGGTCCGCACTGCCGCGCGGACTCGGCCGCCAGCCAGTCGGTCACCCGCACGAGTTCGCCGAGCCCGCACGTCGTGTGATCCAGCACGAGGACGACGCCAGCGCCGAAGCTGCCCCCGGCATGGGCGACGCCCGCTCGAGATAGCCGCAGCTCGGGGTCGGCGGCCAGCCAGCGTCCGTGGTAGCCGCCCACAACCACCGCCTGCGCCGGCGCAGCGTGACCGGCCTCGAGGAGCACGCCGAGCGGCGTGCCCAGCGGCACTTCGACGACGCCAGCTCGCGATACGGCGCCGCCGAGCGACAGCAGGGTGCTGCCGGGTTCGGCGAGCGAACCGGTTCCGCCGTACCGCTGGGGGCCGAGACGCAGCAGCACCGCGAGCTGAGCGAATGTCTCGACGTTGCCGAGGATCGCGCCGAATGAACTGGCGTGGATGCGCCGGCCAGGGGGAATGGCCGGGCCGCCACGGATGGACCGCATCACGGCACGGGCTTCACCGCTGACAAATCCTCCTGGTACTCGATGGATCCGCACGATGCGTGCGTCGGAGCGCTCCGCGACGGCGTCGCGGACCGAATCAGCACTCATCGAGTCGTGCACCGCGAGAGTTACGCGGTGGGCACCGAGCGAGCCCGCGAGGCCCAGCGCCCCGTCCAGCACGAGATGGGGGGAGAAGCGCAGGAGCAGCCGATCCTTGATGCTCGCGGGCTCGCTCTCGCATCCGTTGATAACGACCTCGCGGCGCGTTTCCGCCGGCAGGGCGCGGATCTTGGCGGCGAGCGGAAAGCCCGCGCCGCCGCGCCCGGCCAACGCGACCCCATCGAGCATGCCCACCAATCGGGGTAGCTCGACGGCTGGCTGTGGGCCGTGTGTGGCACGATGCGCGCGGTGGTCCAGGCGGTTCAGCCCGCGATCGAGCCCGGCAAGTAGGCGGGGCGCGCCGATGCTCCACGCGATCGGCTCGGCTGGCGTGGTCGGGGCAGGGCGGATCATGGCAGCGGTCATCGGGTTGCCTCGATCGGGACCATGGCGCGGCGCACGTAGTCGCGGCGAGCGAGCGAGACGAGGCGGGCCGTGATGGCAGCGAGCACCCCGACCAGGCAGACCAGGAACAACGCGTCGACCCAGCCCTGAACGACATCGGTGCCCGACTGGAAGCCGTGGATTATCGCGGCAGCCCATCCCAGGTAGGCCAGCGCGTGGAGCCCCCGCCAAACGCGGATGGCCTGCGGCGAACGGGCAAGTCGCCCTCGGCCGAGGCCGAGTGCGCTCACGGCGAGGAACACGTACGCGGCAACCGAGCCGAACGCCACCGAACCCGGTCGATAACTGGACTGGAAGGGTATGAGAGCGCCGAGGATGCCGACATGCGCTTTGGCGTCAGCCAGGATCGCCGTGATGTGCACCGCAAGGAGTGCCACCCCTAGGGCGGCAGCTGCGCGATGCGCGTACTGGACGACGATCCGCCGCGCCGGGTTCGGGCTCGGCATCGAGACCAACGCCCCGAGCGCGGTCGCCGCGCTGAGCGCCACGAGAGCGGCCAGGCCGGCCCCGCGAGCGGTATACCAGAGCGTCATGACAGCGCCGCTTCCAGGCCGACGGTGGGCCACCACGCGGTTGCCACGATGGTGCCGTCGCGAGCGACGAGCCGGGCGGCAAGCCTACGGGCGGTGAGCCAGTCGAGCGCCGCACCGCCGAGCACGATCGCCGCCGTGCTCGCGGTGTTGGCCGCAAGAGCTGACTGGGCGTGCACGGTGACCGTGCGCCATGGTCCGTCGGCGGGCGCGCCGGTCGTGGGATCGACGATGTGGTGCATCGGTTGGCCGGCCCGCGTCCAGCGCCGGACCGTCGTGGTTGACGTCGCCAGGCCGCCGTGCCGCACGAGGACTAGCTGTCCCGGAGCGCCGGCCCGTTCCGCAACGAGCACATTCCAGCCGGGGGCATTGCCATGAACGGCGAGGTCGCCGCCGATCTCCACCAGCACCGCGGTGCGATGACGGCGGGACAGCACAAGGGCGGCGAGGTCGGCCAGGTGAGCCTTGGCGGTTGCGCCCAGGTCCAGCGCGGTACCGGGCGGCACGGTCAACAGGTCGGCCTCCCGATCCAGAAGCACGTCGTGCCAACCCGCCTGCGGCGCAAGCGGGTGAACCGGATCGCTCGAATCCGCGACGGCGCGGATGTCCCGGTCGTAGCCGATGCGTCGCATGGCCAGGCCGACCGTCGGATCCACCACGCCACCGGTGACGGCGGCCGCGTCCAGGGCGACCCGCACGAACTCGACGAGGAGCGCGGGCACCGGCGTCGGCCGACCCGTGTTGGCGTTGGCGCGCGACAAGGCTGAGTCGGGGCGGAAGCGACTGGCGGTGCGGTCGACGAGGTCGAGCAGTGCGGTGAGATCGCGGGCCGCGGCGTCGCGAGCGGTCGGATCGGCGACGATCAGCCGCACCATGCAGCTCCACGCCTGTTGGACGTGCGTGCACTGGGCCAGCGTCGTGGCGTCCACATCGGCCGTGCTGGGCGTCCAGGTGGCTGGGCCCGGGCTGACTGCCGGGTCGAGGGTGCTCGTCATGATCCGTTACTCCCTGCTGCTGCAGCATTGCCCTGGTTGGTCGAGCCGATGCCGCTGGTGCTGTTGTCGGACGACGCTCCGGGCGTCGGGGTGCTGCTCGCTCCGCTACTCGACGAACCTGGCGTGGTGGTCGTCGCGGACCCGGCGGCGGACCCCGTGGTGGCCGTCGACGTGGAGCCCGACGTGTCTGCCGAGGCGCCGGTCGCGGCGGAATTGGCAACTCCGGCCACGAGCGTCGCGCCGAGGGCCGCACCCGCCGTCGCGACGCCGGCCGCCGTGAATGTGGCGCGGCGCAACACGCGATTCGGTCGCTTGGGGGGTGGTGTCGTTGTCATGCGTACGACGATCACCGGGAATGACTCATCGCAGCCTCAGCCGACCGTCAAGTGCACCTCAAGATCGGTTAGGAGGCGGCTGAACGAGACTGATCTTGTCCATGACCAAGATGATCTTTGAGATATGGGCGCTATTGAGCCTGTTGCAAAATTGCCGCGCGCCTCTGCGGGTTGATCTTGGGTGCGCCACGAGCGCAGAGAGGGGTCGCCGTAGGAGATCTCTTGATGCGGTGCTGTGCAGGTGATGAAGGATTGCTGGCCCTTCGGCGTCGCCCTGCGGGGGGAGGCGTCAAACCGCCTCATGCTGCGTTGGTTGGTGACCGTCGTGGTGAGCGATGAGGAAAAGGCGCACTTTGATGCGTCAGGTGGGGATCGGGAAGGCGAGCGTGAGCGAACCGCTGAGGACGCGTCGAAACAACTGGATGACATCAAAACCGGGGAGGCTAAGAGTCTCCGGGATGAGCCTGGCGGGTGCCCGCTGATTGGCCAGGCGGTGTCCGGCGTGAAGGCGGCGCGAGCCCGGTCTGCGGCTCCTGCACGGAACGTGGGGTGCGCCGGGATAAACCGGCAGGAGGAAAGGGATGAGAACGCCCGACATCGAAGGAGTAGCGATCCACGATGGCCCCGAGTCATGCGTCGACGTCCGTGAGGGCGGCGGCGAAGCGTTGACAGGGGTACGTGCAGGCCGAGCTATTGAGCCGCGAAATCACAGTTCGGGGTGCCGACGTCGTCTCACGAGACGGAAGGCCACATCGCCGGCGGCGTTAGCGCGAGCCGTTTGGTGGACCCCGCGCGGTCTGAGAACCTGGCATGTACGGAGTCCTTCTGCGCGAGAACCGGGAGGTCCCACTGCTCGCCCGTCCGGATGATCACCGGGCGGGCCGCTCAGGGAAGGCTGAGGCGGTAAGCCTGGGATGAACGAGCGTGGGAAGTCAGATGGGCCCGTAGTACCGACGAAGCCGCCGAACAAGGCCGGGGAAGCGGCCGCGGAGGTGGTGGAGGGAAGGCGCCCGGCCGAGGGGAACACGGCCGGCAAAACGCATCCCGGACGCAGAGCCGGGCAAGGCGCGCCAAGCGGGCTGGATCGTGTACGTGAAGTAGCACGAACAGACAAGGATGCACGGTTCACGGCGCTGCTGCACCACGTCAACGTCGACCGTCTGCGGGCGGCCTACCGGGCGATCAGCCCGAAGGCCGCGCCGGGGGTGGACGGGGTGACGTGGGCAGCCTACGGGCAGGATCTGGAGGACAACCTTCAGGACTTGCACCGGCGGCTGCACGCAGGCAGCTACCGGGCAAGGCCGTCGCGGCGTGTCCTACATCCCGAAGGCGGACGGGCGGCAGCGGCCGCTCGGCATCGCCACGCTGGAGGACAAGATCGTCCAGCGGGCCGTCGTCGAGGTGCTCAACGCCGTCTACGAGGCGGACTTCCTCGGCTTCTCTTACGGGTTTAGGCCGGGACGCAACCCGCATGACGCGTTGGATGCGCTCACGGTCGGGATCTAGCGGAAGAAGGTGAACTGGGTGCTCGACGCGGACATCCGCGACTTCTTCACCAGGATTGATCATGGCTGGTTGAAGAGGTTCCTCGAGCATCGAATCGCGGACAAGCGGGTCCTGCGGCTGATCGATAAGTGGCTGAGCGCGGGGGTCATCGAGGATGGGAACTGGTCGGAGACGAGGAGGGAACACCGCAGGGGGCATCGGTATCACCGTTGCTCGCCAACGTGTACCTCCACTACGTCTTCGACCTGTGGGCCGAATGGTGGAGACGCCGGCACGCGCGCGGCGACGTGATCATCGTGCGCTGGGCGGACGACTTCATCGTGGGCTTCGAGCACCAAGATGATGCGAGGCGGTTCCTGAGCGAGCTTCGCGAGCGGTTCGCGAAGTTCGGGCTGGAGCTACATCCGGACAAGACGCGGCTGATCGAGTTCGGGCGGTTCGCCGCCCAGAATCGGCAGGCGCGGGGCCTCGGGAAACCGGAGACGTTCGACTTCCTGGGCTTCACGCACATCTGCGGGAACACGCGGAACGGGCGGTTCTGGGTGCGGCGTATCACGATCTCGAAGCGGATGCGGGCAAAGCTGCGAGAGGTCAAGGACGAGCTCAAGCGGCGCCGACATCAGCCCATCCCCGATCAGGGACGGTGGCTGGCGAGCGTAGTGCGGGGACACCGCACCTACTACGCCGTGCCAGGCAACAGCGAAGCGGTGCCACCTTCCGCACCCAGGTGACCAGGCACTGGCACGAGGCGCTGGAGCGCCGCAGTCAGCGCACCGGATGAACTGGGACCGGATGGACCGCCTCGCGACGCGATGGCTGCCGCCCGCCCGCGTAGTGCACCCTTACCCGAGGCGCGCTTTCGCGTTCGCACCCGAGGCAGGAGCCCAGTGCGGTAGTACCGCACGCTGGGATCTGTGCGGGGGGCCGCCCGCAAGGGCGGTCCCTACCGCGATAAGGCGGGTGCCGACACGGCCGCCGCGTGTTGTGAGGCATGGGGTGGTGAGAGGGAGCGCGTCGTACGGCGGAATCCGGAGACGCTGAGTACCGTCGCGGCGCCTGCTGGCGGACCGGCTCGTAGTAGCGGTGAAGCCCTGTAATGGGGGTGGAGCGAAGGGGCCGGCTCATCGATGGATTTGTTCGCGCGAGCAACCGGGATCGAGAGGTTCTGGGAGGAGACGAGTGGGCAGGCCAGGTCAGGCTGAAAAGTCGTTTGATATTCCGAAGCAACTGGTGTGGGAGGCGTACGAGCGAGTCAAGGCGAACAAGGGTGCCGCCGGGGTGGATGGGCAGTCCATCGCCGGCTTCGAGGCCGATCTGCAGAACAATCTGTACAAGATCTGGAATCGGATGTCGTCGGGGACCTACTTTCCGCCTGCGGTGCTGGCAGTGGAGATACCCAAGACCGGTAGCGGTGCGGGCACGAGGGTGCTCGGGGTGCCGACTGTCGCGGATCGGGTGGCGCAGACGGTGGCGGCGCTGACGCTGGAACCGCGGACGGAGTCGATTTTTCATTCTGACTCCTACGGGTACCGGCCAGGGCGCAGCGCGCTGGATGCGGTGGCGGTGTGCCGCACGCGGTGCTGGAAGAAGGCGTGGGTCATCGACCTTGATGTGGCCGCGTTCTTCGACAGCGTGCCGTGGGACCTGATGGTCAAAGCGGTCGAAGCCAACATCACCACCGAGCAGCGTTGGGTGCTGCTGTACGTGAAGCGGTGGCTACAAGCTCCGCTGCAGTTACCTGACGGCACGGTGCGGCAGCGGGACCGGGGGACCCCACAAGGGTCATCGATCTCGCCCGTACTGGCGAACCTGTTCCTGCATTACGCGTTCGATTCGTGGCTAGCGCGCGAGTTCCCAACGGTGGAGTTCGAGCGGTACGCCGACGACGCGGTGGTGCATTGCGTGACCCAGCGGCAGGCACAGCAGGTGCTGGCCGCGCTCACGGCGAGGATGGCCGACGTCGGGCTGCGGCTGCACCCCGACAAGACCAGGATCGTGTACTGCAAGGACGGAGACCGGCGTCGCGAGCAGCATGAGCACACGTCGTTCACCTTCCTCGGGTTCACGTTTACCCTGCGGCAGGCGCGGGGCAAGCACGGGCTGTTCAGCTCGTTCATGCCCGCGGCCAGCCGACAGGCCCTCGCCGAGATGGGTCAGCGGGTTCGTCGGTGGCGGCTGCACCGGTGGGTCCAACGGGACCTGGCCGAGATCGCCGCGCAGATCAATCCGATCGTGGCGGGCTGGATCAACTACTACGGCCGGTTCTACCCGTCGCGGATAGTGCCCCTCCTGCAGCGCATCAACACCTACCTGATGCGCTGGGCAGGCATGAAATACAAACGGCTGCGGTCCTACAAACGCTTCAAGGCGTGGTGGTTCGGGATCATCGATCGAGACCCCGACCTGTTCGCGCACTGGCGCATGGTTCGCACGTTCGCCGGACTGCGATGAGAAGAGCGGAGTGACGGGAGACTGTCACGCTCCGTTCTGTGGGAGCCCGGGGGTGCGATCCCCCCGGGCCACCCGACTGTGGTTGAGGATCGGTGTGTGGCGAAGGGGTTTCGGCCGGTGCAGCGGGATCAGGTGTTTCTGTTGCCGCCGGATATGCGGCAGTGGCTGCCGGCTGATCATCTGGTGTGGTTTGTGTTGGACGCGGTGGCCGGCCTGGATCTGGCGGCGTTTTGGGGGCGACGTCGGCTCGGCGGGGCTGGGCGGGCGGCGTATGACCCGGCGATGCTGGTCGGCTTGTTGATCTACGGGTACGCGGTTGGGCAGCGGTCGAGTCGGCAGATCGAGCGGCTGTGTCACACCGATGTGGCGTTTCGGGTCGCCTGCGCGCAGGACGTGCCCGATCATGTGACGATCGCCCGGTTCCGGGCCGAGCACGAGACCGGCCTGGGCGGGTTGTTCGAGCAGGTGTTGATCGTCTGCGCTCGGGCCGGGATGGGGCGGGTCGGCGCTGTGGCCCTGGACGGCACCAAGATCGCCGCGAACGCTGCGCTGAGCGCCAACCGCGGCGAGTCGGCGCTGCGGGGGCTCGCCGCTGGCATTCTGGCCGAGGCTGCGGCGGTCGATGCCGCGGAGGATGAGCTGTTCGGGGATCGGCGGGGTGATGAGCTGCCGCCGGAGTTGGCTGACCCGGACGGGCGGGCGGCGCGGATCCGGCGGTTGCTTGATGACATCGCCGCCGAACGCGAGGCCAAGTCGGCCGACAGCGAACGGACTCGGCGGGCCGCCGAGCGGGTCGCGCAGGCCCGCGACAGGCTAGCCGACACTCGGGCCGAGGTCGGCCGCCGCAACGCCGAGCGGGCCCGCTGGGAGCAGCTGATCCGCGCCGGGGGCGGCAAAGGACTACCCGGCCGCGCGGTGCCGGTCGAGCAGCACTACGACGTCCGGGCTGCCGCCGCCCGACTGGCCCACGCGCAGGCGAATCTGGCCCGCGCCGTGCACCCGCAATCAGCAGCGCCCGGCACGCCCGGGGAAGCCAAACGCAACCTCACCGACCCCGACTCGCGAATCATGCCCACCCGGCACGGCTGGGTGCAGGGCTACAACTGCCAACTGGTGGTCAGCAGCGACTACCTCATCCTGGCCGCCGACCTGCACAACCGCCCCGGTGACGTCACCAGCTACCAGCCGGTGATCGACCAGGCCGCCCAGGCCGCCCGCGCGATCCGCCGCGCCACCGGCCGCCGCAGCCGCATCGGCACCGTGCTCGCCGACGCCGGCTACGCCAGCACCACCAACCTCACCTGCCCCGGACCGGACCGGCTCATCGCTCTCGGCACCCGACACCACCACCACACCGCCGCCCGCGACAACCCCGCCCACGGGCAACCACCCCACGACGCCACCCCGTGGCAACGCATGCACCACCGACTACGAACACCCGCCGGCGCCGCCGCTACCGACACCGCGCCGCCATCGTCGAACCGGTCCACGCCCACCTCAAAGACCGCCGCGCTCTCCGCGCCTTTGCCCGCCGCGGACTCACCGCCGCCCGCAGCGAATTCCGCTTCGCCGCCGCCGTCACCAACCTCCTGCGACTCCGCACCGCCCTCGCCAACACGGCAACATGATCAACAACAGAGTCCCAACCGCCACCGGCACCAACACGCAGCCAATTACGCAACAGGCTCTATTGGCATTAACTCCAAGATCATCCGTGGGGAGCCTCAGGCGACTATGGGGCGCCCAGATAAAGGGTGACTTGCGCGCCGCCGGTTGGTGAGCTGCCGGTATCCATCCAGCCGCCACTGGCCTGCGCGCACCGGCGCGCGATCGACAACCCCAGGCCACTTGACCCTCGGTCGCTGCGTCCGCGGATCCCCGCTCCGTCGGGCAACCCGGGACCGGCGTCGCTTACGGTCAGCTCGGTCAGGCCGGACAGACTTGACAACCGCGGGCTGAACGCGGCTGCGCCACCCGACGGGCCCGGCGCGCTGACCGCACCCTCGGGGCTCAAGACTGCATTGAATCGGGCCGGTCCGGCGGCCGAGCCAGGCGCGAACGGCCGGCCCGCCGGTGCATCCAACGATGCCGCGGAGTCCGGGCCAACAAAGCCGGTCGGGCCCGCGCCTACCGAGCCGGTCAGGTCCCACGAGGTCGACGGGTTCGGGGATGCCGAGCGCAGCGACACGGCGAACGGCGTGCCTTCGGGGGTGTGCGCCACGACATTTTCGATCAGCGCGTCGACCGCCGCGGCCAGATCTTCGGCCGATGCGCGGACGATGAGCGGACCGTCCGGAAGTGTCAGCGTGCATGCCCGTTCCTGCTCGTCGGTCAGGGCGGACCAGAACGCAACTCGATCGCGCACGACCGCGGTCGCGTCGGCGGACGGCAACCGGCCTTCTCGTTGCGGCCTCCGGGCGGCATGGATGACGGCAGTCAGGGTTCGCTCGAGGGCGGACGCCTGGGTCGCGATCCGCTCGCGCTCGGCCGGATCGCGCAGCGACTCCGACTCCAACCGCAGCGCGGTCAGTGGCGTTCGCATCCGGTGAGAGAGGTTCGCGACCGTCTCCCGTTCTTCGGCGACCAGCTCATCGATCCGGTCGGCGAGCTGGTTGAGCGATGCCCCGACTTCAGCCACCTCACGCGGCCCGTTCGTCGGGGCCCGAGCGGTGACGTCCCCGGCGGTCAGCAGGTGCGCGGTCTCGGCCGTCTGGACGAGGGGGCGAACGATGCGACGAGTCAGCAACTCGGCGCCGAACACGCTCACCACCAACAGCGCGAGGCTGCCACCGACGACCAGCATCAACCGCCCGACTTCACCGCTGTGCAAGGCAGCATTCGACACGTAGACCTGCACGAAGTACATGCCGTCGGGCAGCCGGAGGGCGAGCTCGGCGACCTGGCCACCGGGAATCTGACGTAATTGGGCCTGTTCGCCACCTTCTCCGCCGGGTGGTGGCCGGTTGTTCTCTGTCTCGTTCGGGGGCGACTCCGCTGGCGAGCCGTGGCCTGGCCCGGCGGCGCCGGGCGGCGCGGTGCCGAGCACGGTCCCGTCGGGCGTGCGCACGCTGGTGCGGCGGTCCTTGTTCTGCGCGAGCGCCTTCAAGTAGGACTCGATGGCGGCCTGATTGTTGTTCGTGCGAATGGTCAGCGCCACGTTGTTCGCTTGTAACACGGCCGCGCGCTCCGCGTTCTGGACCACGGAGGAGCGAATGAGCAGCGCCACCGGGATGGCGAACGCCAGGATGACAAGCGTCGTCAGCCCGACGACCAGGGCCATGATCTGGCGGCGCATATCACCCTTCCACGTCCGAGGGGGCCATCAGCCGAACCCCGACTCCGCGCACGCTGTCCAGGTAGCGCGGTTCGGCCGCCGTCTCCCCGAGCTTGCGGCGCAGCCAGGACAGGTGGACGTCGACGGTGCGGTCGGAGCCGCCCTACGCGTGCCGCCAGACCTCGGCGAGCAGGTCGCGCTTGGTCACCACCTCGCCCGGCCGCCGGGCCAGCGCGAGCAGGAGGTCGAACTCCTTGCGGGCCAGCTCGACCGGGCGCCCGTCCAGGGTGACCTCCCGGCTGCGCTCGTCGATCGACCAGGCCGCCGACCGTGATCGGCTCCTCGACGAGCGGCGCCGCCGCGGCGCAGCACGGCGCGGACCCGGGCGTCGAGCTGGGCGGCGCTGAACGGCTTGACCACGTAGTCGTCGGCGCCGGCGTCGAGTGCCTGGACGATGCTCGGCGTCGTCGTCGCGGGCGGTGGCCACGATCGATCGGGACGTCGCTGGCCGCCCGGAGCATCGAGAGCACGTCAGCCCCGTCGATGTCCGGCAGTCCGAGGTCGAGCAGGACGACGTCGGGTCGCTGGGCCACGGCCGACGTGAGGGCGCCCATGCCGGTGTCGACCGAGTTGACGGTATGCCCTGTTCCCGCAGGGCGCGCATCAACGCCGAGCGGATTGCCGCGTCGTCCTCAACGAGCAGGATCTGGACCACGGGAGCGAAGGTCAGTTCGGTTGGTCGGATCCGCCGTCCGGGTGGTCGCCGCGCGGCTGGTTGCGCAGGTTGCGCAGGAACTCGGGGTCGTCATCCGGGGCGACGGGCCGGCGGGGTGGGGCGGCGGGTCGGCCGAACTGGCCCGCCCAGCCTGCCCGCGGAGCGGCGGTGGGAGCCGGTGGCACGTCGGGCTTGCGCGGGCGCCCGACGGTGAACCAGAGCACGGTGCCCACGATGTTGAGCACCACGATCACGATCACCCAGACCGGTTTCGGGAGCAACCGGATCCGCTCCCGCGGCGCGGATATGGAATCGAAGAGTGCATAGAGCCAGAAGCCGAACGCGACGAGGGCGAGGAGGCCACCGAACCGGATCATGGCTTCAGCCTAGGCTTGCTTGCTGTGGGTTTCGTTGATCTCCAGGACTTCTTGCGCGCATTGGAGCGTGAGGGGGACCTGGCGAGGGTCGACACGCCGGTCGACCCGGACCTCGAGGTGGCGGCGATCGTCCCGCGGGTGGTGCGCGATCGGGGCCCGGCCCTGCTGTTCGAGCAGCCGACCCGCGGCCGGCTGCCGCTGGCGATCAACGTCTTCGGCACGACGCGGCGGATGGCGATGGCGCTCGGCGTCACAGTCCCTCGACGAGATCGGCGAGCGGATCGGCGAGCTGCTCAAGCCCGAGCTGCCGCGCGGTGTCGGCGGCTTGCGCGACGCGCTCGGCAAGGTCGTGCAGCTGCGGGCGGTGCCGCCCCGGCAGGTGAAGGTCGCGCCGTGCCAGGAGATCGTGCTCAAGGGCGACGAGGTCGACCTGTCGATCGCTGCCCGGCTGAAGGCCTGGCCCGAGGACGGCGGCGTCTTCCTCAACTTCGGCCTGACCCACACCAAGCACCCCGAGACCGGCAAGCGCAACCTCGGCCTGTACCGGCTGCAGCAGCACGACGAGCAGCACGGTCGGCATGCACTGGCAGATCCACAAGGACTCCACCGCGCACCACGCGGTGGCCGAGCGGCGCGGCGAGCGGCTGCCGGTCGCCATCGCCTTCGGCTGCCCGCCCGCGGTCACCTACGCGGCGTCCGCGCCGCTGCCGGGCGACATCGACGAGTACCTGTTCGCCGGGTTCCTGCGGGCGAGCGGGTGGAGATGGTCGACTGCCTCACCGTGCCGCTGCAGGTGCCGGCGCACGCGCAGGTCGTCCTCGAGGGCTGGGTCGAGCCGGGCGAGCGGCTGCCCGAGGGCCCGTTCGGCGACCACACCGGCTTCTACACGCCGGTCGAGCCGTTCCCGTTCCTGCACGTCGACGTGCATGACGATGCGGCGCGACCCGATCTACCAGTCGATCGTCGTCGGCCGGCCACCGCAGGAGGACGGGCCCGATCGGGCAAGGCCACCGAGCGGATCTTCCTGCCGCTGATCAAGCTGACCGATCCCGGACATCGTCGACTACGACCTGCCCGAGGCGGGCGTGTTCCACAACTGCGTCATCGTCTCGATCGACAAGCGGTACCCCAAGCACGCGCAGAAGGTGATGAACGCGATCTGGGGCGCCGGACTGATGTCGCTGACCAAGCTGATCGTCGTCGTCGACGACGACTGCGACGTGCACGACTACGCCGAGGTCGCGTGGCGGGCGTTCGGCAACGTGGACTACGCGCACGACCTGCTGCTCACCGAGGGCCCGGTCGACCACCTGGACCACGCGTCGTACCAGCAGTTCTGGGGCGGCAAGGCCGGCATCGACGCGACCCGCAAGCTGCCGGGCGAGGGCTATCGCCGCGACGGGGGCTGGCCGGAGGAATGCGTGGTCGACCCCCGATCACGCAGCTGGTCGACCGCCGCTGGGCCTCGTATCGCATTCCGCGTGGGGCCGACGGAGGTGCTGGGTGACTGAGCCAAATCGCGCCACATTGCCCCACAGTCCGGGCGCAAACCGAGGCCGGGTCGCGAAGTTCCTCCGGCTGGTGATGATCGAGCACTCGGTCTTCGCGCTGCCGTTCGCCTACATCTCCGCGCTGACCGCGATGTGGCAGCTGACCCGATCGGTCCACTGGTGGGAGCTGCTGCTGATCACCATCGCCATGGTGTCGGCGCGCGGACGTTCGCCATGGCCGCCAACCGGATCCTCGACCGGCGCATCGACGCGCCGAACCCGCGCACCGCACAACGCGAACTGGTCACCGGCGAGCTCGATCTGCGTGCCGCCTGGATCGGCGCGGTCGTCGCACTTGATCGTGTTCCTCGCGAGCGCCGCCGCGCTGTCGTCGCTGCTGCCTGCTGCTCGCGCCGCTCGCCGTGGTGCCGCTGGTGGTCTACCCGTACGGCAAGCGGTTCACCGACTTTCCGCACGCGATCCTGGGCATGGCCCAGTTGATCGGGCCGGTCGGGCGCCTGGCTGGCGGTCACCGGCGAGGTGTCGTGGACCGGCCGGTGGTGCTCGGCCTCGGGGTGGGCATGTGGATCGGCGGATTCGACCTCATCTACGCCTGCCAGGACGCGGAGGTCGACCGGCGCGATCGGTGCGCGGTCGTCCCGGCCCGATTCGGCGTCCCGGTCGCGCTGCAGGCGTCGACGGTCGTGCACGTCGTGACGTTCGGCGCGTTCGTCTGGTTCGGCGTCGCCGCTCGGGCTCGAATGGTTGTGGTGGATCGGCGTGCTGCTCACCGCCGGCGTGCCTTCGTCTACGAGCATCGCGATCGTGCGGCCAGACGACCTGCCGGCGGGTCAACCGGGCGTTCTTCACCGCCAACGGCTTCATCGGCATCGGCCTGTTCGTGTTCGCCCTCGCTGATCTGATCGCGCAGGGCCTCCGCTGGTAGGCGTAGGTGCAGCGATGACGAGGCTGCCGTGGATCGTCGGCGTGTCCGGCGCGTCCGGGACCCCGTACGCCCGGCGGTGCTTCGCGGCTCCTTGATGCCGGGCTGCCGGTGGATCTCGTCGTTTCGCGTGCGGCCCGGCTGACCATGCTGGACGAGACCGGCGTTCGCTTCCGAGACGCCCATTGGGCGACGATCTGGCCAGCTGGCTGGATCGCGAGGTGGCCGACGCGGATCTCGTCTACTGGCCGCCGGCGACCTCGCCGCGGGCCCCTCGTCGGGGTCCTACCGGACCCGCGGCATGGTCGTGGTTCCCGGCATCCACCGCGGCGGTGGCGGGCATCGCGATCGGGCTGTCCAAGGACCTGCTGCAACGCGCGGCCGACGTCACACTCAAGGAAGCGGCGGCCGCTGGTCGTTGTTCCGCGCGAGACGCCCTACACCCGGGCGACGCTGCAGCACTTGCTCGCGCTGCACGATGCGGGCGCTGTGGTGCTGCCGGCAAGCCCCGGCTTCTACAGCGCACCGGCATCCGTAGAGCAGCTCGTCGACTTCGTCGCGGCCAAGGTGCTGGACGTGCTGGGCGTCCCGCACGACTTGATGACCCGGTGGACCGGCCAGCTCGGCGCCGCGCTAACTGATCATCACGGGGCGTCGCCGTCAGCCCGTCCCGTACCCTGACGGCATGCCGCTGACGCAATCCCGCAAGGCCGAGCTGACCGAGAAAATCGCGGCCGGGGAACGCCTCGACTACGCGGACGGCGTTGATCTGTATGCCGCGGACGACCTGGCCTGGCTGGGTGGTCTCGCCCACGGCGTCCGGACCGCCAAGAACACTGACATCACCTACTTCAACGTCAACCGGCACCTGAACCTCACCAATGTCTGCAGCGCCTCGTGCGCGTACTGCTCGTTCGAGCGCAAGCCGGGACAGGCCGACGCGTACACGATGCGGGTCGAGGAGGCCGTCGCGAAGGCGCTCGCCATGAAGGACGACGGCATCACCGAGCTGCACATCGTCAATGGCCTGCACCCCACGTTGCCGTGGCGGTACTACCCCAGAGTGCTCCGCGAGCTGAAGGCGGCCCTGCCGCAGGTGGCGCTGAAGGCGTTCACGGCGACCGAGGTCCACTGGTTCGAGAAGATCAGCGGGCTACCGGCCGACGAGATCCTCGACGAGCTGATCGACGCCGGCCTCGAGTCGCTCACCGGCGGCGGCGCGGAGATCTTCGACTGGGACGTCCGGAAGCAGATCGTTGATCACGACACCCATTGGGAGGACTGGTCGCGGATCCACCGGCTGGCCCACAGCAAGGGGCTGCGCACTCCGGCCACGATGCTGTACGGCCACATCGAGGAGCCGCGGCACCGCGTCGACCATGTGCTCCGGTTGCGCGGGCTGCAGGACGAGACCGGCGGCTTTGTCGTGTTCATCCCGCTGCGGTTCCACAACGACAACAACCGGCTGTCTCACCTGCCAATGGCGCAGCCAGCGGATGTGCTGCGCACGTTCGCCGTCAGCCGGTTGCTGCTCGACAACTTCGATCACGTCAAGGTCTTCTGGGTGATGCACGGGTTGTCAACCTCCCAGCTGGCCTTGAACTTCGGCGCCGACGACATGGATGGCTCGGTCGTCGAATACAAGATCACCCACGACGCGGACGGCTTCGGCACCCCCGACAAGTTGACCCGGGAGGACCTGCTCGGGCTGATCCGCGATGCCGGGTTCCGCCCGGTGGAGCGAAACACGCGCTACCAGGTCGTTCGCGAATACGACGGGCCGGTACCGCTCGCGGTCCGGCGAGCCGAGCCGCAGGCGGTCTGGGCGTGACTGCGCCGGGGTCCGACGAGCCGATCCGCGGGCCGGTCGGGGAACCGTCGGACCAGCCGAGTCAGCCGCCGGAGGCAACGCCGTCCGAGCCGTCGTTCGGTCGATCCATGGGGACGCTGTGGATGTACACGGGCCTGCGGTTCCTAGTCTTCGGAGTCCTGTTCGGTCTGCTCTGGTTGGTGGGTGTTCCGGTATTCCTCGCCGCGGTGCTCGCGCTCGGGTTGTCCGTGCCGCTGTCCTACGTTCTGCTCGCCAAGCCGCGGGCCGCGCTCGCCGAGACGGTCGAGGCGCGGCTCATGGCCCGCCGCGCCCATAGCGATGAGCTCAGCTCTCGGCTCAAGGGCGACGACGGAAGCGCCACGCCCTAGGGCCTGCGCCAACCCCCCGGTCGGCTCCGGCGCGCTATTTGGCGCCAGCTCTCGGCTCAATGGCGGACGACGGAACGGCCACGCCTCACACGTATTGACAATTCGCACTATGCGCCAGGCCCATGCCGTGCGCACACTGGGAGGGTGACCGCGCCACATCCGCAGACCCGCATCGGCTATGCAGAGCGCTCCGCCGCTCAGGAGGCCCTCGACGAGCATCTGACCGCCGGACGGCTCGACCCCGACGAGTACGCCGACCGGTACGCCGCAGCTGAGATAGCCCGCACCCAGGCCGAGCTCGATGCGCTGTTCACCGACCTGCCGGCGCCGCATCCGTCGACCGGGCACTCGACTCTTCCGGTGAACGCCGGCTCTGGCGGCTATCGGCGGGACTGGTTTAGCTACATCCCGGAGTCGTCGGTCGGTCGCATCGCCGCACTCATTGCCGTGGTGGTGGCCGTGATATTGGTGTTTCCGTTGGTCATCGCGGCTGTCGTGCTCTACTTCGTCGTTCTCCCGCGGCTCACGTCTGGCCGACGGTGGGGCTATCCGGGCGGTCCGATGTCGGATTGGGCCGGGCGTTCACGACAATGGCGCCGATGAACAGTTCGCCCAGCGGGGCGGACGGATCGCCTGAGCCGCACATCCGCATCGGCAACGACGAGCGCGCTGGCGCGATGCAGGCGTTGGACGAGCACCTATCCGCCGGGAGGCTCGAACCCGACGAATACGGCGACCGGGTCGCGAAGGTCAGCGTGGCGCGCACCCGTGAGGAGCTCGAGGTGCTGTTCGTCGATCTCCCGGAGCCGCACTCGCTGTCGGGCGCGCAGCTAGCGGCGATCAGGCATGCACCCGCTCCGCGCCGTCACGAGCCATCCGATGCCGACCGTGCTGACCGCGTTTTTGGCGGGCGGGCCGGTGCGATTGTCGTAGCGCTAGCCCCGATCATCGCGCTGGCCCTGTTCTTTGCTACAAGATGGTGGGTGTGGTTCCTGCTCGTCCCGGCGGTCGCAGTGATCGTCTACGGCGGTCGTGGCGAGCGACGTCGCGGCCGATAGCCGACGGTGCTGCTCGGGGAACGGCCCGTCGTTGGCGTCCTGCACCCGGGCGCCATGGGCGCCGCGTTAGGCGCGGCCCTCAAGCCCGTTGCCGGTCAGGTCATCTGGGCGGCCGCCGGACGCTCGGACGCCACGAGCAAGCGGGCGGAGCTCGCCGATCTGGTCGCGGTCCCGGATGTCGCCGAACTGGTGGCGCGTAGCGATCTCGTCATCTCGATCTGCCCCCCGCACGCCGCTCTGGACGTTGCTCGCGAGGTCCGGGCCGCTACTCGCGGCGCTCGTCCTGCCGCGTACCTGGACGCGAACGCGGTGGCGCCCACCACGGTCGCATCGATTGCCGAGTTGCTCGGCCGGGAGCGGGTGGTCGACGGCGCGGTCATCGGCGCGCCGGCCTGGCAGCGTGCGGACACGGTGCTGTGGCTGGCCGGCGAGCCAGCGAAGGAGGTGGCTGCGCTGTTCGCGGCCTCCCCGTTCGATGCCCGGGTGTTGCCCGGTGATCTGGGCTCGGCCAGCGCGCTCAAGGCCTGCTTCGCGCTGCAGAGCAAGGCACTCCCAACGTTGTGGTGGACCTTGGCGGAGGCAGCGCGCCGGTACGGCGTGGCCGACGCGGTGCGGGCCGAGCTGGCGCGTGACGGGGTCGATCTGGACGCGGCGCTGGCCGCGTTGGCCCGGCGGGCCGGCGGCAAGGCGTGGCGGTGGTCCGGCGAGATGGACGAGGTGGCGGCGGCCATGGCCACGGTAGGTCTGCCGGCGGGGTTTGCATCCGCCGCGGCCGAGACCTACCGCCGGCTCGCCGCGGACGGCGACGGGTCAGCCTGATCCGCGCAGCACCGTCGCCAGATCGTCGACGAGCTGCTTGCTGCCCGCGATGTACCACAGGTGCCCGTTGGCCGGTACAACGGCGATGTCGCCACCAGCCGCGGCCACGAGAGCCGCGCCGGGCAGCCAGTCCCAGGGCAGGCAGTCGTGCTGGAGGAAGCCGCCGAGCCGACCATCGGCTACCCACGCCAACTCGATCGAACCTGAGCCGTAGGTGCGTACCGTGCCCGCGCGTCGCAGCGCACGTAACAGCGGTTCCCGCACCGAGTCGTCCGGCATGGTCGTGGGGTGCAGGTAACTTGCCACCGCCGCCTCGACGAGCGGCCGGTCGGCGATGGGCGACACCGTTTCTCCGTTGCGAGTAGTCGGCCTCCCTGGACCACCGGACCACAGGTCGTCCGCCGCCGGATGGTATACGGCGCCGAGCAACGGCTCAGCAGCGTCGATGAGACCCACAGCGCTACACCACAGGGTGACGCCGGTCGCGTAGTTGTAGGTGCCGTCGATGGGGTCGACAAACCATGTCCGGCGCCCTGGTTGCGAGCTCCCCTCCTCGGCGACGATGCCGTCCTCCGGGCGGGCCGCGCGCAACCCGTTGACGATCAGCGCCTCAGCGGCGTGATCCGCTGGGGTCACGAGGTCAGTGACGGACGTCTTGCGCGAGGACTGCACTCCGGAGCGTCGCATGTCGGCAGCCAATGTCCCGGCCGCCCGCACGAGATTCGACGCCAGCGCCAGATCGTCACGCTCGTCGGTCACCGATCAACACTAGTGTCCTGCGCCGTGATCTTGGCGGCCGAACGCGGGTGTTCCGCGCTGGACGGGAGCGGCTCACGCGTAGCGTTACGACGATGACGACCCCGCCCACGCCGCCCGTGCCGTCACCCCCGCCCGTCCCCTCACCAGTGCCCGGACCGGAACCTGGTCCGCCCGCACCGCCCATGCCCGAGCCGACGCCACCTTCGCCGTCGCCTGTTCCGCCGCCGACGCCAGACCCGGGGCCGACGCCCGGTCCAGGGCCCGGGCCGGTACCAGGACCGGAGCCTGGACCGCTGCCCTCGATCAACCGTCCCGACCGGTGACATCCGCGCGGCCTCGCGTCGGACACATCCAGTTCCTGAATTGCCTGCCGATCTACTGGGGACTGGTGCGTTCGGGCGCGCTGCTCGACGTCGAGTTGACCAAAGACACGCCGGATCGGCTCAACGACGCGCTCGTTCGGGGAGATCTCGACATCGGGCCGATTTCGCTGCTGGAGTACTTGCGAAACGCGGACGAGCTGTTGCTCCTGCCCGATCTGGCCGTGGGGTCCGACGGGCCAGTGCTGTCGGTCAATCTCGTCTCGCAGGTGCCGCTTGCGGCACTGGATGGGGGTCGGGTCGCGCTCGGCTCCACTTCGCGGACCTCCGTCCTGCTCGCCCGCATGTGGCTCGCGCAAGTGCATGGCGTCCACCCCGAGTACTTCGTCTGTCCCCCAGACCTCACGGCCATGTTGCTCGAGGCGGACGCTGGCGTGCTCATTGGCGACGCCGCGCTACGCGCGACGTACGACGCGCCAAGGACCGGCCTCGCGGTGCACGACCTGGGGGAGGTGTGGCGCCAGTGGACCGGGCTGCCCATGGTGTTCGCGGTCTGGGCTGTTCGTCGCTCCTACGCGGTCGCCAACCCGGGCTTGGTCAAGGACGTCCATACCGCGTTCGTGCGCAGCCGCGACGAGGCGCTCGGGCATGTGGACGCCGTCGCTCTGCAAGCTGCGCGCTGGGAGGTCTTCGACGCTCGAACCCTTGCCACTTACTTCCGCACGCTGGACTTCCGGCTCGGTGAACGCCAGCTGGCCGGGCTCTCCGAGTTCGCGCGCCGGGCGGCTTCGGTTGGCGCAGTAGCGACGGAAGTGACACCGGCGTTCGCCGAGGTATGACCGACACCGGTTGTCAGACGGGGGAGGAGACTGAAGCAGTGGCACCGCCGAGTCGCGCCGAGCAGGGTCGAGTGGTGCTCGCGGTGGACGGCAACTCACTCGTGCACCGCAGCTACCACTCCCAGGCCGGCACCGGTCTGCACGGCGCCGACGGTGATCCGATCTGGGCCGTGCGAGGCCTGCTCACGCAACTGGTTGCCGCCGTCGATCGCTTCCAACCGGATGTCGTGGTCATCGGCTTCGACGATCCGGATGTGAGCTGGCGTCGCGAGAAATGGCCGCAGTACAAGGCAAATCGCTCCGACAAGTTGCCGACACTTGTGCGCCAGCTCGAGGTCGCCGCGGATGCCCTGCGAGGTCTTGGCGTCGGCGTTGTCGTCCCCGCCGGTCTGGAGGCCGACGACGTGTTGGCCTCCGCCGCTCGAGCCGTCGCCGCATCCGATGGCACCACTGTGATCGTTACGTCCGATCGGGACGCCTTCGCACTCATCGACGCGGACACGCACGTGCTGCGCATCATCAACGGTGGCGTCGAGTGTTCGCCGCTGATCACCGCCGAGCGGCTGGTCTTGCTTCTCGGAGTCCGGCCCGATCAGTATCGGGACTTCGCCGCGCTACGAGGTGATCCGTCAGACAACCTGCCCGGAGTGCGGGGGATCGGGGCGAAGACCGCCGCCCGGATCCTCGCCGAGTGGGGCTCGGCGGCGACCGCCTTCGCGGTGCCCGATGAGGTGGTGCGTTCCCTGGGATCGTCCGTGGCCGATCGGCTCCAGGCGCCGGACGCACGCGCAACCTGGGAGCTCAACCGGCGGGTCATGGCGATGCGGGATGACGTCCCGATCGACGTTGCCGCACTGCCTACCCTGCCCCTGCTGCCGGCCGCCGTGCGAGCCACCTTCGACGCGATGCAGTTGCGCTGGACGACGGCCGAGGCACTGCGCGTCTTGTGCGGTGAGCCAGGCTCCGTCATCGACGAGCGTCGGCAAGCGTGGGATAACGTGCCGCCCGACGCCGTCAGCTGGGCACCTCGTCCGGGTCCGATCGTGCGCCGCAAGATGCGGGACGCCGTAGCTGCCAACCAGCTGGCGCTGTTCGACTGAGCGGGCGTCGAGCTCCTGGCCTTGCTCGGATTACCCGACTGCTTCACGCTGAAGCCTGTGTACCGTGCAGCCGACCTGCTCGCTGCGTATGACGGGCAACTGCGCGGCCGGGCCGAGTCCGACCCTGCTGTCGAGACGGACTCTGACGGGCCGCTCGTGCGCGTCCACTATCGGCATCGCGGGTTTGTTGGTTATCGCAGCCTCCAGGGTCAAAGTGATCAGCAGTTGGACGCGCTGATCGACCGGCAGATCACACACTTCGCCGATCGTGGTCAGGCCTTCGAATGGAAGACGCGCGGGCACGACTGGCCGTCCGACCTGCCCGAACGCCTGCGCGCCCGTGGTTTCGAGCCCGAGCCTCGCGAGACGGTTCTGATCGGAGTGGCCGCCCAGCTGGCAACCGACCTAGTGCTTCCCGACGGCATCACGCTCCGTTCGGTCTGGGCCGACGAGGACATGCGGCGCGTCGCGGCAATGGAGTCGTCGGTATGGGGTGCGGACTGGAGTTGGCTCGCGGACGAGCTCATCGGCCTCGTCGCCGGTGGCCACACCGAGGTTCTGGTCGCCGAGACCGACGAGGAGGTCGTGTCGGCGGGATGGATCGTCTACAAGCCGGGCACCGACTTCGCCGGCATCTGGGGCGGCTCCACCCTGAGGGCCTGGCGCGGCCGAGGGATCTATCGCGCGCTGGTCGCCCGGCGGGCGCAGTTGGCCGTCGGTCTCGGCTATCGCTTCCTGCAGGTGGACGCGTCGGATGACAGCCGTCCGATCCTGGATCGCCTTGGGTTCGTAGCGGTGACAACCACCACGCCGTACGTCTGGACGCCCCTCGCGGGACCCTAGCTCGATGCCGAGCTCGTCGCCCGTTGCTGGGGCGTTAGTGTCGGCGGACGTGACCATTCGCCCAGTCCGCGTCGCCCTCCAGCTTCAGCAGCAGCATGCCGACTACCCCGCCATCCGGGACGCGGTGCGCGAAGCCGAAGATCTCGGCGCGGACATCGTGTTCAATTGGGACCACTTCTTTCCGCTTTATGGCCCGGATGACGACAAGCATCTGGAGTGCTGGACGATGCTCGGCGCGTGGGCCGAGCAGACCAGCCGGGTGCAGATCGGCGCGCTCGTTACGTGTAACAGCTACCGCAACCCGGATCTGCTCGCCGACATGGCCCGAACCGTGGACAACATCAGCAACGGGCGGTTGATCTTCGGTATCGGCGCGGGCTGGTTCCAGCGCGACTACGACGAGTACGGATACGCCTTCGGCACTGCCGGCAGCCGATTAGATGCGCTCGCCGAAGCGCTGCCTCGCATCAAGCGCCGCTGGTCGAAACTGAACCCGCCGCCGACTCGCCAGATGCCAGTCCTGATCGGCGGTGGTGGCGAGCGTAAGACGCTGCGACTGGTCGCTCAGCATGCCGACATCTGGCACAGCTTCGGCGACGTCGGGACGGTGCGGCACAAGTCGGCGGTACTCGCCGAGCACTGTGCCGACGTTGGCCGCGACCCGGTAGAGATCGAACGGTCGGTCGGCATCCAGGGCGATCCGGAACGCGCTGGCCCGGCGTTACTCGACGCTGGCATAACGCTGTTCACAGTCGGTGTCGGCGGACCACGGTACGACCTGGGCGGGCTGCGCCGTTGGGTCGCCTGGCGCGACTCCTTGTAGCGGTCGGCCGTACCCTGGGCGCATGCCAGGACAGACTTCACGGCTGCTCGAGCGTGCAGCGGACGGTGGCCGGATCAGTCCCGACGAGGCGCTCCTCCTGTATACCGACGCGCCGCTGCATGCTCTGGGGCAGGCCGCCGACGCGGTACGCCGGCGGCGGTACCCGGACAACATCGCGACGTACATCATCGACCGCAACATCAACTACACCAACGTCTGCGTCACTGCGTGCAAGTTCTGCGCTTTCTACCGTCCCCCGCGGCACGACGAGGGCTGGACGCATTCGGTCGATGAGATTCTGCGCAGATGTGGCGAAGCCGTGGAACTCGGCGCAACCCAGATCATGCTGCAGGGCGGCCATTCCCCGGAACTCGGCATCGAGTGGTACGAGGAGACGTTCGCGGCCATTAAGGCGGCCTACCCGCAGCTGACCCTGCATTCGCTCGGCGGATCGGAAGTTATGCACATCTCGCGCACGTCCGATCTCGATGCCCCCGCGGTCATCGCGCGACTTCATCGGGCCGGGCTGGACAGCTTCGCCGGGGCGGGCGCCGAGATTCTCGTCGCCCGACCGCGTACCGTGATCGCCCCGTTGAAGGAGTCGGGCGAGGCCTGGCTCGCGGTCATGGAGGCCGCGCACGAGCAGGGTGTCGAATCCACCGCCACGTTCATGATGGGGACGGGCGAGACCAACGCCGAGCGCATCGAGCATTTGCGGATGATCCGCGATGTGCAGGATCGCACGGGTGGTTTTCGCTCCTTCATCCCCTGGACGTATCAGCCGGAAAACAACCATCTGAAGGGGCGGACGCAGGCGACGAGCATGGAATATCTGCGCCTGGTCGCCGTCGCCCGGCTGTTTTTCGACAACATCAATCACCTCCAGGGGTCATGGCTGACCACGGGAAAGGACATCGGCCAGCTGACCTTGCACTTCGGCGCCGACGACCTCGGTTCGGTGATGCTCGAGGAGAACGTCGTCTCGTCGGCCGGTGCGCGGCATCGCAGCAACCTCACGGAGCTCATCGAGTTGATCCGCGGCGCGGGGCGGATCCCGGCTCAGCGCGACACCTTGTACCGACACCTCGTCGTGCACGAGGATCCCGCGCTCGATCCGGTCGATCCCCGCATCCACTCGCATTTCTCCTCGACCGCGCTGCCGCTCGTGCCAGCGCAACGGGCCGCGAGCTAGCGGCGGCTAACGGCTATGTCCCTCGCCGTCGCGATTCCGTGCGGGATCGCTGCCGCGGTGGCCTACGGCGCAGCCACGGCCGTCCAGCACTCGGCGGCGCACACCGGGAGCGGCGAGGCGGATGCCGGCGGCCTGGTACGGCTGCTGGTCAATCCTCGATGGTGGCTGTCCGTCGGCGGGGATGGAGTCGGCCTGCTCCTTCAAGTGATTGCGCTCGCCACCGGGCCGGTAGTGCTCATCCAACCGCTACTGGTCCTCGCCCTGCCGGTATCGCTGATCGTCGGCTTTCTGATCGGCGGGCCGCGGCCGCGCGGCGCGGACTACGGCGCGTGCGCGTCGATCATCGCCGGCCTCGCGGTGTTCTTCGTTCTCGTTGGCGACCCCGGCAACGGCGAGCCGCTCCGTCCCGGAGCGGCCCTCCTCACTATCCTGATCGGGCTCGCGGTCGGCGCGGCCATTCTGCTCGCCGTCCGCGGCCGTCGGCCAGCGATCCGCGCCGTCGGGTACGGCAGCGTGGCAGGCGGTTTCTTCGGGATGGTTGGCGTCATGATCAACACGGTGGCCCAGACGTTCGACGCCAGCTCGTGGAGTGGATTCGCGCATCCCGAGGGGCTGGTTCCGCTGATCGGCGTGCTGGCGCTGGGCGCGTTGGGTTTCACCCTCACCCAGATCTCGTTCCAAATCGGTGCTCTTGGCGCGAGCTTCCCCGCGAATGAGTCCACGGCTCCCCTCGTCGCGGTTCTGCTCGGCGCCGTGCTGCTGCACGAAGACGTGCCCATGTCGCCGTTGTATGTCATCGGCTACGTGCTCTGTTTCGCTGCCATCGTTTACGGCACGATTCGGCTCGCCAACTCGCCGTCACTCCAGCCTGCTCCGGAGTGGTTAGATGCTGGGCCGCTTGCTGAGACGGGGCGTGCGTGAATCGCGCCACGCTGGACAAGAAGCCGGTCGAGGTCGCCTCGATGTTCGACGGCGTTGCCCGTCGCTACGACATCACGAATACCGTGATGTCACTCGGCTTGGACCGGTTGTGGCGGCGCCGCACTCGGCAGGCGATTGAGCCACAACCGGGAGAGCGGATTCTCGACCTGGCGGCCGGAACCGGCGTTTCCACCGCCGAGCTCGCTGACCGTACCTCGTGCCGACCAGTTGCCTGCGATTTCTCGCTAGGAATGCTGCGCGCCGGGCGGGCCCGCAAGAACCGGCGCAGGGTCCCCTTCGTTGCTGGCGACGCGCTGCACCTGCCGTTCCCGGACGGTGTATTCGACGCGGTCACGATCACCTTCGGGCTGCGCAACGTCGCCGATCCCGATGCCGCGTTGCTCGAGATGGCTCGAGTGGTGCGTCCCGGTGGCCGGCTCGTCGTCTGCGAGTTCAGCCGGCCGAGGTTCGCGCCGTTTCGCTTCGTCTACACCCGCTACCTGCTCACCGCCCTGCCGCTGATCGCGCGCGTCGTGTCGTCCAACGCTGACGCGTATGACTACTTGGCGGAATCCATCCGGGCCTGGCCGCACCAGGAAGAACTGGCGCAGCGCATCGACGCCAACGGATGGACCGATGTGCGGTGGCGCGACCTGACCGGCGGGGCCGTCGCACTGCATCATGCGCACCGGATAGCGTGAGCGCGGCGGCCTAACCCGGTGCCGCTATCCCCGCGGATCGATGATCCCTCCCCTCGTATGGAGAAAGGACTCGCATGAGCATGAGTGACGACGAGGCCACGTCTGCCGGTAGTGATCGTGGTGCGGACGGCGCCGCTGACAGTGGCGGCGACGGCGGCGCTGACTTCGGCGACGGCGGTGCAGACGGAGCCGCCGGTGACGGCGGAGCCGATGGTGGCGCAGACGGTGGCGCCGATGGCGGCGCCGGCGATCGCGGTGCTGATGGTGGCGCCGACAGCGGTGGTGACGGCGCGGCTGGCGACGGCGGAGCCGACGGGCCGGCTGGAGGCTGATCGGTGAACGAAGCCGGCGCAGCGCCCGATCCGGGAGGCATAGCTAGCGACCGTTTCACGGCGCTGCGCCGGTGCATTGCCTGCGATACAGCCACATTCGCCACCACCTACTGGGGCCGAGCGCCGTTGCTCACCCGACGCGGAGACCTCGATAGGGATTTCACCGATCTTCTCGACGCACGCGC
Organism: uncultured Actinomycetota bacterium; assembly: GCA_963748415.1. Taxonomy (GTDB): domain Bacteria; phylum Actinomycetota; class Actinomycetes; order Mycobacteriales; family Jatrophihabitantaceae; genus CAVVJA01. Next base: position 58,763 of record CAVVJA010000017.1, read on the forward strand.
GATCGACGAGCTCGTGTCCCGCCGCGGCCTGCGCACCCCATTCCTCCGGATGGCGAAGGATGGGACCGTGCTTCCGGCGTCCCGCTTTACGCGGGGAGGAGGCGCCGGAGCTGGCGTCACCGACCAAGCAGCCGATGACCGAATCCTGGCCGAGATGGGCGGCGGCGGCACGTTGGTACTGCAAGGTCTTCATCGCACGTGGCCACCACTCGTCGACTTTGCCACCGACCTGGCATCAGACCTGGGTCACCCAGTTCAGGTCAATGCGTACATCACGCCGCCGGAGAACCGAGGGTTCGCCGCCCACTACGACGTGCATGATGTGTTCGTCCTTCAGGTTGCGGGCCACAAGCGGTGGCACGTTCACGAGCCGGTGGTTCTCAACCCGCTGCCCGACCAACCGTGGCAACAGCATCGAGCCGCGATCGCGGCGCGCGCCGCCGAGCAACCACTGATCGATGTCGTGCTGGAGCCAGGAGACGCGCTCTACCTGCCGCGCGGCTACCTGCACTCGGCGGACGCTCTCGGCGAGGTCTCCATCCACCTGACTGTCGGTGTCCATCCGGTAACCCGTCATCATCTCGTCCAGCAACTCGTCGCCCGAGCCCGTGACGACCCGGCGCTGCGGGCGTCGTTGCCGATGGGAGTCGAGCTCGGTGACTCGGAGGTGCTGGCATCCGAGCTGTCAGCGACGGTGTCCGCTCTCGCCGCCCACCTCGCGTCGGCCGCTGGCTCGGCCGCGGTGGAGGCCGTCGCAGCTGCGGTCGCCGACGAGGTGACTTCCCAGACCAGGCCGGCGCCATTGGGCCCGCTCGCGCAGCTGCGGGCTGCCGAAACGCTCGGGCCCGAGACGGCGCTTCAGTTGCGACGAGGTCTCCGGTGCCGGATCACCCACCGCGGCGGCGAGCTGCAGCTTCGGCTGCTGGACCGGACAATTGAGCTTTCCGCCACGGCCGAGAACGCCGTGAAGGCGGTGCTGACCGGGGAGCTCCTGACGCCGGCGTCGTTGCCTGGGCTGGATGCGGACGAGCAGCTCGCACTTGCGCGGCGATTGCTGCGCGAGGGCGTGCTCGTGCCAGCCTGAGCGCGTGGCATCGGAGCGGGAGGACGGCCGCCACGCGAGTCATCCGCGTCCACGCGAGTCGCTCGATCGATGTGCCCTGCATGCTCAGCTGCGCGGTGACCCGATGCTCGGCACCGCGTTCCCGGCCAGCCGGCTGCTGCTCGTCGAGCAACCCGGTCCGTGGGGCCGAGCCGGCTTGCCAGCCTCCCGGTTCAACCGCGCCGCCGCGGCGGCGCTCGTCGCGCGCGCTGGGGAGCGCGGCATCCGGGTACTCGCCATCCGTCGGCCGGGGCGAACGCCAAGGGGCATCGTGCGGAGGTGGGCGCTGATCGACTGCCGCAGCGATCGCGAGACAGCGCGGTGGGGTAGCTACGAGTCCGAGGCCGAGTTGCTCGAGCTGCCGCTGGACGGGTCAGCCGGCGAGCCAACCAAGCAGCTTGCGTACCTCGTCTGCACGCACAGCAAGCACGACACTTGCTGCGCGTTGCGCGGCCGGAATGTCGCGATGGCGCTACACGAGGTCCGGCCTGGGTTGGTGTGGGAGTGCAGCCACGTAGGCGGGGAGCGCTTTGCCGCAAACGTCCTGGTGGTCCCGACGGGCCTGCTGTACGGGCGGGTGCTTCCGTTCGCCGCCGCTGAGTTCGTTGCCGCCGCGGAGGCCGGCGAGGTCGTTGGTGCATTGCTCCGGGGCCGGGTGGGGCTGCCGCCGTCGGCGCAGGCCGCGCTCGCGTTCGCTTACGAACACCTCGCCGTCCGACGGATGGACGCAATACGGCTCGTGCACGCGCACCGGGTACGGAATGCGCAGGCAATCGTGCGGCTATCGGGACCGCACGGCCTCATCGACGTCACGGTCTTGGTCGAGCCCCACGACGGAGATCGCCTCACCTGCGACCGGCCTGGGCTGGGCCGATTTCTTGGCTATCGGCCGGTCAGCGCTGTGCCGGTGGATGAATAGGAGTCTGCCTTTTAAGTCCGGGCTCAGGTGACTCCCTCGCCAGGTGCTCCTGAAGTCTTTTCCGGGACGCCTCGATCTCCTCCTCCGCGGCGGCCCGGCCCACCCACATCGCGCCCTCGACGCTTTTTCCCGGCTCGAGTTCCTTGTAGACCTCGAAGAAGTGCTGGATTTCCAGGCGGTCGAACTCGGAGACGTGGTAGATGTCGCGCAGGTGATCCAGCCGCGGGTCATGCGCCGGGACGCAGAGTAGCTTGTCATCCCCGCCCTTCTCATCGGTCATGCGAAACATGCCGATCGTCCGGCAGCGCACCAATACGCCGGGGAAGAGCGGATCGCCGGGCAGCATGACCAGCGCATCGAGAGGGTCGCCGTCCTCCCCGAGCGTGTCTTCGACATAGCCGTAGTCGGCCGGGTACTGCGTCGAGGTGAACAGCGTGCGGTCGAGGCGGATCCGCCCGCTCTCGTGATCGACCTCGTACTTGTTGCGGCTACCTCGGGGGATCTCAATGAGGACGTCGAATTCCACGGCAGGCCCCTTTCGCGCGCGCTCGCGATCATGCTCCCGCATTAGTGTCCTTCGCCCAACCGGTCGGTCGCCAACCGGTGCCGCCATATGCGCGCACCCAAGTGTCTTGCGCGGGGCAGGTCACTAAGCTGGCTCGTCATGAGTCGCCGCGGGGGCCGCACCGTGCTCATCGTGGCGCTGGTAGCTGTCCTAGCTGTCGGTGCCGCCATTGGCGGGTACCTACTCGTCAGCGGGATTCGGCAATCCGACGCCTCGGCCGCCGTTCCGACGTCGGTTGTCCCGCTTCCCTCCGCGGCTAGCGCGGCGCTGGCGACGCCGTCGCCGATCGCGACTGCGTCGGTCGCTCCCGCGCCGACGGTCGGTGGGGTGTCCGCAGCATTGACCCCTCGGCTGGACGACGTGCGGCTGGGTGGGCGAGTGCTCGCCCAGGTTCGGGATGCGCAATCCGGGGCCGTGCTACTGGACCGGAATGCGGCAACCCCTGCGGCTCCGGCATCGACCGCGAAGCTAGCCACGGCTGCGGCGGTGCTCAGTGTTCGCTCGGCGACTGATCGGATCATCACTCGCGTGGTGGCGGGGGCAGCGCCTGGGGCGGTTGTGCTTGTGGGCGCTGGGGATCCCACGCTGACGGCGGCCGCTCCCGGCACAGCGCCAACCTATCCCGAGGCCGCGCGGATATCCGATCTGGCGCGTGCAGTGCGAGCAGCCGGGCTCACCCCGACCGCCGTCGTCGTCGATGGTTCCCTGTTTACCGGCGCGCTCACCGGGCCGGGCTGGGGTCCGGGCGATGCGCCGAGCGCGTATGCGGCTCCGATCACGGCCGCGATGGTGGACGGCGCGAGAGACGCCCCCGACGCCGTCACGCGAAGCGCGGATCCGGCCGCAGCCGCCGGTCTGGCGCTTGCAGCCGATCTCGGGCTGCCCGCGTCAGCGGTGACATCCGGTCATGCGCCTACCGGGGCGCGGGTTGTTGGGCAGGTGCAGTCTGCTCCGATCGGCACGCTGGTCGAGCAGATGCTCAACGGGTCAGACAACGTCATTGCCGAGTGCCTCGCCCGGCAGGTGGCGCTGGCGACCGGGCAGCCGGCGTCCTTCTCCGGCGCCGCCGCTGCGACGGCGGCCGTGCTGCGCAAGGCCGGTCTCGACATCGGTTCGGGGCTGCTCGACGGGAGCGGGCTCTCGCCGAACGATCGGATCAGTCCGGCCGCGCTGGCCGCGCTGTTGCAATCGGCAGCGACGGGACCACCGCGGTTGCGCGATGTGTTGGACGGGATGTCCGTCGCTGGCTGGGACGGGACGCTCGCCACACGATTCGTTGGCGTAGCCGGTGTCGGGGTGGTTCGCGGCAAGTCAGGAACGCTGACCGGGGTCTCGGCGTTGGCCGGCTTGCTCCGCGATCACGACGGGCGGCTGCTGCTGTTCTCGATCGTCGCTGACGAGGTTCCTGCTGACGGTACGAGCGAAGCGCAGCAGGCCCTGGACGCGAGCGTCGGCGCGTTGGTCGAATGCGGCTGCCGCTGACCAACCGGTTCCGGCCGGAGCGGCGTGGGTGCTTGATCATCGGTCGGTTATGCCCTAGACAGGAGACCGTCTGGTCGGCGCGATCACGCGGAAGGGTGTGGCATGGACGATCCCCTGCCGAAGCGTATTGGCGCGGAGTTCCTTGGCACGTTCGTGCTGGTATTCGGCGGCTGCGGGACCGCAGTGATCACGGCGAACTTCGGGCCGACCGGCGTCGGAATTCTTGGCGTGGCGCTTGCCTTCGGTCTGACCGTGCTCATCATGGCCTACGCCGTAGGCAATGTCTCGGGCGGGCACTTCAACCCAGCCGTGACGATCGGGCTGATGGTCGCCCGGCGCTTTCCCGGACGCGACGTGGCGGCCTACGTCATCACCCAGGTCGTCGCCGCCATCGCCGCCGCGGTTGCGCTCTGGATCATTGCTCACGGTCAGAAGGGTTTCTCCTCGAAGCAATCCGGATTCGCGGCAAATGGCTACGGTGATCACTCACCCGGCCACTACAGTCTGTGGGCCGTGCTGATCGCCGAGATCCTGTTGACCTGCATCTTCGTCTACGTGATCCTCGGCGCCACCGACCGGCGCGCTACCGCCGGGTTCGGCGGGCTCGCCATCGGCCTGACGCTGACGTTGATTCACCTGGCCAGCATTCCGATCGACAACACGTCGGTGAACCCGGCCCGGTCGATCGGCCCGGCGCTGTTCGCCGGAGGCTGGGCCATCGCCCAGGTGTGGGTGTTTCTGGTCGGGCCGGTCGCGGGTGCGGCCATCGCCGGTGCAACCTATTACCTGATCGTTGGTGGTCCGGGCCGCGAGCCACTCGAGAATGCGCCGATAGCCGAATCGGCGTAAGGGTTAGCTGGGCGCTCGGTACCGTGGCCGTCATGGCCTCCCTGATCGACTGGGATCTCGCTGCGCGCACCGCGCGGCGGCTGTCCCCACCGTCGCCCTCGGTGTCCCGCGACGAGGCGGACGACACCGTGGGCGGGCTGTATCACGCCGCCGACACCGCCGCTGGCCATGTCGCCGACCTGACCCGCCTGGTCGAACCGCCGATCACGGCGCTGACCCGGGTAGTCGATCGGGACGCCTGGATCGACGTCAATACCGCGGCGATGCGTAACGTGATGACTCCACTCGTCGACCGGCTCACCGCCGCCAACTCCGTGGGCAAGATCGCCGAATCGTTCGGCAGCCGGGTGACCGGTGTGCAGGCCGGCGCGCTACTCGGCTTCCTGTCCGGCAAGGTGCTGGGCCAGTTCGAGTTCTTCGATCAGCCTGGGGGGCAACTCCTGTTGGTCGCGCCGAACATTGTCGGGGTGGAGCGCCAGCTGCGCGTCGATCCGTCCGACTTCCGTCTGTGGGTCTGTCTGCACGAGGTGACCCACCGCGTGCAGTTCAGCGCCGTCCCGTGGCTGCGCCAGCACATGCAAGACGAAGTGGATGCCCTCACCGCCACGGTGGAGATCGATCCCAATGCACTTCGCGAGCGACTGCGCGCCGGGCTCGGCGAACTGACGGACGTCGTCCGGGGGCAGGGTGATGGCTCCGGGTTGTTATCGGTGATCGCCACGCCCGAGCAACGGACGATCCTGGATCGAGTGTCCGCGTTCATGTCCGTCGTCGAGGGTCACGCCGAGTTCGTGATGAATGCGGTGTCCTCGGACGTGATTCCGAGCCAGCCCACCATCGAGGAGCGTTTCGGGGTACGCCGCCGCAGGGGCGGCAACCCGCTCGACCGGCTATTGCGCCGACTACTCGGGCTGGAGGCGAAGACCCGGCAATACATCGACGGTGCCGCATTCGTCCGAGCAATTGTGAACAAGACCGGGGTGGACGGCTTCAATACGATCTGGACGTCGCGCGAGACCCTGCCCACGAAAGCCGAGATCGCGTCGCCCGCCGACTGGATTACCCGCGTCCATCCGTGACAACGAGCCCGCGACCGGCGTGAGCCCTACAGTTGTCGTGATCTTGGACATGCTGCCGTGCGGCGACGATATCTCCAAGATCATCAGCAAGCCCCGCATCATCGACCGGGCACGCCGCAGCACGACCGCGGATTGCCCAGCTCGGCCCGGCTGATGGGACCTCATCCGGCGGTGGCCGAAGTCCGCCGAGCTGTGCGGGCTGCGCTGGCCGGCGTTGCGGGCCCGGTGCTCGTGGCGTGCTCCGGCGGCGCGGACTCGCTGGCTCTGGCCGCGGCGACGATCTTCGAGGCGCCGCGCGCCAGCCGGTCGGCCGGCCTCGTCACCGTCGATCATGTGCTGCGGCCCGGTTCCCTCGAGCAGGCGCGCGCAGTCGCGTCGATCGGCTACGAGCTCGGCTACGACCCGGTCGAGATCGTTCGCGTCGCCGTAGGAACGGCTGGTGGACCGGAGGCGGCAGCGCGCGCGGCGCGCTATGCGGCTCTCGATGCCGCCGGCGAGGCCTTCGGTGCGACCCTGCTGCTCGGGCACACGCTCGACGACCAGGCCGAGACGGTACTGCTCGGTCTGGGCCGGGGATCTGGACCCCGCAGCGTGGCCGGGATGCGCCCGGTCGATGGGCGCTACCGCCGTCCCTTCCTGGGTGTTCCCCGGTCGACGACGGCGGCAGCCTGCGCGGCCCTTGGCCTCACGCCGTGGCACGACCCGGCCAACAGCGACAGGCGTTTCCAGCGAGTGCGGCTGCGCACTGAGGTGCTGCCCCTCCTCGAGCAGGTCTTGCAAGGCGGGGTGGCGGAGGCCCTGGCCCGTACCGCAGCGCTCACCCAGTCCGACCTCGACGCCCTCGACGCGATCGCCGAGTCATACCTGCCCACCGAAGGCGCCGACCTCGACGCGTCGAGCTTGGCCACCCATCCCCAGGCGATCCGCTCCCGGGTGTTGCGGCGCTGGGCGATGTGCGCCGGAGTGCCAGCGCTCACCGCGACCCATCTCGACGAGCTGGATGCGCTCGTGGCGCACTGGCATGGGCAAGGTCGGGTCGATTTGCCCGGCGGGTTCGGTGTGACTCGAGTATCTGGCAGGCTGTCCCTGATCTCGCCGCACTCCCATAAGGGGTAACTGTGTCGTCCGTGCTCGATGCCGATATCGACGCCGTCATCGTGACCGCCGACCAGATCTCGGCCAAGATCAGTGAGCTCGCCAAGCAGATCGACCAGGACTACGCCGACCGCGAGCCGCTGCTGGTCGGCGTGCTCAAAGGCGCCGTCATGTTCATGTCCGACCTCGCTCGGGCGATGTCGCGGCCTTCGACGATGGAGTTCATGGCCGTGAGCTCGTATGGATCCTCGACGACCTCGTCCGGGGTGGTACGGATCCTCAAGGATCTCGACCGCGACATCAGCGGGCAACACGTGGTCATCGTCGAGGACATCATCGACTCGGGCCTTACCCTGTCCTGGCTGCTGAAAAACCTGCACAGTCGCAATCCGGCTTCAGTGCGTGTTGTGGCGTTGCTACGCAAACCCGATGCAATCAAGGTGGACGTGACCGTGGAATATGTCGGTTTCGACATCCCGAACGAGTTCGTCGTCGGCTACGGGCTCGATTACGCCGAGCGCTATCGCGATCTGCCGTACATCGGCCGGTTGCGGCCGTCCGTGTACGAAATCCAGGCCGGCCGGGTGGGTCCGGAGTGACCGCACCCACTGGACGAGCTGAGACTTAGCTGAGGATACGTTCGCTGGCGGCGATGGTTCCCGAGCAACCGGAACGACCGGTCTCGGCGGCGCGTTGCATTCGATAACGGGTCGTCCACGATTCTCGGATCGTGGGTCACCCCGTGTACCGTGCCAGGTGAGCATCGCTTCCGATCTCACGCTGGTTTCCAGGGTGTCCCAGTGGTCGAAGCAGGAGGAATGCGAGTCCGCCGCCGCGACTCGCAACGATAATGGATCGTAAGCGCATCGTCAGATCATGGTGGTTATGGGCTGTCGTAGCCATCGTGTTGTTCTTCGCGCTTCAGTCGGTGCTCGGCTCAGGTAACGAGTACCACTCGGTGAACACCTCCCAGGCGATCTCTCAGATCAACTCCGGCAACGTCGACAAGGCGGTCATCCACGACAAGGAGCAGTCTCTCAACCTCGATCTGAAGTCCCCCGTCGACGGCCACAGCAAGATTTCGACGTCCTACCCGGCCGACGCCACGCAGAGCATTTTCAATGACCTGCAGGCCAAGGTGCCGACCAACGGATTCACCACCCAGGTCAGCAAGAGCAACGGGTGGCTGAGCCTGCTGTTCAGCCTGCTGCCATTCCTCCTGATCTTCGGCGTGCTGTGGTTTGTCATGACCCAGGTGCAAGGCGGCGGCAACCGGGTGATGAGCTTCGGCCGCAGCAAGGCCAAGCTCGTCAGCAAGGACACCCCCAAGACGACCTTCGCCGACGTCGCCGGTGCTGACGAGGCGATCGAGGAGCTGCAGGAAATCAAGGATTTCCTGCAGAACCCCGCTCGATACCAGGCACTGGGTGCCAAGATCCCCAAGGGCGTCCTCCTTTACGGACCGCCAGGAACCGGCAAGACGCTGCTCGCGCGCGCCGTAGCCGGCGAGGCCGGCGTGCCGTTCTACTCGATCTCCGGGTCAGACTTCGTGGAGATGTTCGTGGGCGTCGGCGCGTCTAGGGTCCGTGACTTGTTCGAGCAGGCCAAGACCAATGCTCCGGCGATCATCTTCGTAGACGAGATCGACGCCGTCGGGCGGCACCGCGGCGCGGGCCTGGGTGGCGGACACGACGAGCGCGAGCAGACGCTCAACCAGATGCTTGTCGAGATGGACGGCTTCGACGTCAAGGGCGGCGTCATCATGATCGCCGCCACGAACCGCCCGGACATCCTCGACCCGGCGCTGCTGCGGCCGGGTCGCTTCGACCGGCAGATCGCGGTAGCGCCGCCCGATGTCGAGGGCCGTAAGGCCGTGCTCGCGGTGCACGCCAAGGGAAAGCCGTTCGCTGCGGACGTCGACCTCGGGATTATCGCCCGGCGCACGCCCGGCTTCACCGGGGCCGACCTCGCCAACGTCATCAACGAGGCGGCGTTGCTGACCGCGCGCACAAACGGCCGGCTGATCACCACGGCTGCGCTGGAGGAGTCCATCGACCGGGTCATCGCCGGCCCGGAGCGCAAGACCCGCGCGATGAGTGACAAGGAAAAGCGGGTCACCGCGTATCACGAGTCCGGCCACGCGTTGACCGCGTGGGCGATGCCGAACCTCGATCCGGTGCACAAGGTGACGATCCTGCCGCGCGGCCGTTCGCTAGGGCACACACTGGTTCTGCCACTGGAGGACCGGTACACCCAGACCCGGTCGGAGATCCTCGATCAGCTCGTGTACGCGCTGGGTGGCCGCGCAGCCGAGGAGCTGGTGTTCCACGAGCCGACGACCGGTGCGTCCAACGACATCGAGAAGGCCACGCAACTGGCCCGCGCCATGGTCACCGAGTACGGCATGAGTTCCAAGCTGGGCGCGGTGAAGTACGGCACGTCTGATTCGGAGCCGTTTCTCGGCCGCGACTATGGCCACACCCGCGACTACTCCGAGGACATTGCCGCGGACATCGACACCGAGGTGCGTGACCTGATCGAGGCGGCGCATGATGAGGCGTGGGAGATCCTGGTTCAGTACCGGGATGCCCTCGATGAGATGGTGCTGGAACTGGTTGAGAAAGAGACGCTGAACAAGGAGGACCTCGAGCGCATCCTGGCGCCGGTCCGTAAGCGGCCACCGCACAACACGTTCTCCGGGTTCGGCAAGCGCACGCCAAGCGACCGTCCGCCGGTCGATATCCCGCTGACCGCCCGGTCGAACGGGCGCAGCGACCCCACGAAGAACCAGTCACCGCCCGTCCCCCAGCCCACACCCGGGTACGGGCAGCCGGACTACGGGCAGCCCGGGCAGCCATACGGTCAACCGACGTATGGCCAGCACGCGCAGGGCCATGGCCAGCCGGGCTACGGCCAGCAGCCGGGGTCGGGCTACCGGAACCCGGGCACGGGCTACGGCGGTGAGCCGGCGCCCGGCAACGGTCAGCCCGGGCAGGGTTACGGAGTTCCTCCCAGCCCCGGCTACGGCCAGCCGCCGTATCCACCGCCTGCTGGCGGCGAGCGCGGAAACCAGTCCCCGCAGGGCAGCCCCTTCCCGCCGCCCGGCGGCACTCGCCCCGAGCAGCGCCCCGGCCCGGACGGTGGCACTCAGGGCTCCGCGTGACACTCCGGCGGGGGAGCCGGCCCGAAGGTGTCGATTTTGCCCGCGCGGAGGCGGCGGTTCGCGAGTTGCTGTTCGCGGTCGGCGAGGACCCCGACCGCGAGGGCCTGAAACGCACCCCGACCCGGGTTGCGCGGGCATACAGCGAGATTTTCGCCGGCTTGTTCGCCGATCCTGACACGGTGCTCGAGACGACCTTCGACGAGGATCACGACGAACTCGTTCTGGTCAAGGACATCCCGTTGTACTCGATGTGCGAACACCATCTGCTGCCGTGGCACGGGACTGCGGCGATCGGTTATATCCCGGGCCCGGACGGTCGCATCACGGGCCTGTCGAAACTAGCTCGATTGGTCGATCTGTACGCCCGCCGGCCCCAGGTCCAGGAGCGGCTGACCTCGCAGGTCGCTGACGCTTTACGCAAAGGCCTCGAACCGCAGGGCGTCATCGTCGTGATTTCGGCGGAGCATCTCTGCATGGCCATGCGGGGGATACGCAAGCCCGGCTCGCTCACCGTGACCTCAGCCGTACGAGGCATCTTCCAGAGCGACCCCCGGACCCGCGCGGAGGCGCTTTCGCTCGTGCTGGGCCGGTAGGCACGTAGTGGCCCTCCCCTCCCGGCCGGATCGCCTGGTCGTTATCGGCGTCCTGAACGTCACGCCAGATTCCTTCTCCGACGGCGGCCGCTTCATCGACCTCGACGATGCCGTCGCGCACGGCTGCCGGCTAGCGAACGAGGGAGCCGATCTGGTTGACGTCGGCGGCGAGTCAACCCGCCCGGGCGCCGAACGGGTTGCGGCCGCCGAAGAGGAACGGCGGGTAGTCCCCGTCGTTGAGGCGCTGGTCGCCAACGGCATCCGCGTCAGTATCGACACGTATCGAGCGGTGGTCGCCGAGCGTGCGCTGGCCGCGGGCGCGTCGGTGGTCAACGACGTGTCCGGCGGGCTCGCAGACCCGGACATGGCGGCGGTGGTCCGTGCGGCCGAGTGTCCATGGATCCTCATGCACTGGCGTGGGCACAGCCGCCGGATGCAGGACCTGGCCCACTATGCCGACGTGGTCGACGATGTCCGCCGGGAGCTGGCCGAGCGGGTCGAAGCCGCGAATCGGGCCGGTATCAGCGGCGACCGGATCGTGATCGACCCCGGTCTCGGGTTCGCCAAGACAGCGGCGCACAACTTGGCGCTGCTCGCCCATCTCGACGTGTTGGTCGGCCTAGGCCTGCCGGTGCTGATCGGCGCCTCGCGCAAGTCGTTCCTCGGGCGCGTGCTCGCTGATCCCGCAGGTACGCCGCGGCCGGTCGACGAACGGGAGGCGGCGACGGTCGCGCTCACGACCTACGCAGCGGCGCAGGGGGCGTGGGGGGTTCGGGTGCACGACGTGAGAGCGAATGTCGATGCGGCCCGCACGATTGCGGCAGTCCGCGAGGCAGCGACCCGATGACTGACCGCATCGCGCTCACCGGGCTGCGGGCACGGGGGCACCACGGCGTGTTGGCAACCGAACGACGAGCCGGGCAGGACTTTGTCGTCGACGTGAGCTTGGATCTTGACCTCGCTCCGGCGGCGTCATCCGACGATGTGGCCGACACCGTCGACTACGGAGCACTGGCGGAGGCGTTAGCCGCCGTGATCAGCGGCAAGCCGGTCAACCTCTTGGAAACCCTCGCCGCACGCCTCGCCGACGTATGCCTGGCCGATGCCCGCGTGGCCGCAGCTACCGTCACCGTGCACAAGCCGCAGGCGCCGATCCGGCTGAACTTCGACGATGTCTCGGTGACCATGCGTCGGGGTCGGTCGTGACTCGCGCTGTCCTGTCAGTGGGCTCCAATGTGGGCGATCGGCTAGCCCATCTGCGATCCGTCGTGGACCGGATGCAGCCATATCTCGGGGCGGTGTCGCCGGTGTACGAGACCCCGCCCTGGGGTCCGGTCAGCCAGCCCGACTATCTCAACGCCGTGATCCTCGTGTCGGACGGGGGTGCCGATCCACGGACGTGGCTCGCCCGGGCGCGTGCCGCTGAGGATGCGGCGGGCCGGGTTCGTGACGTGCGCTGGGGACCGCGGACGCTCGACGTCGACATCGTCGCGATTGACCACGTCGAGCAGAGCGATCCCGACCTGACCCTGCCGCACCCGCGGGCGGCGGAGCGAGCGTTCGTCCTCGTCCCGTGGCTCGCGGTCGACCCGGAGGCTCGGTTGCCCGGTGGATCGGTCGCTGATCTGGTGGCTCTGCTGCCCCCGAGCGAGATCTCTGCCGTGCATATGCGGCCGGACCTGGTGCTGAGGTAGCGGTGCGTCGGACGAGCGTCGGTGATCTGATTCTGCCCTTCGTCATCGTGGGGCTGACGGTCTATCTGGTCTTCCGGTTCTTCTACGGCTCGATCCCGCCGCTGCAGTACATTCTGCCGATCCCCATTGCGATCCTGGCCATCGTCGAGTTCTCGATAGCGCGCCGGGTGCGCGCGGTCGTGCACCACGATCGCGATGCCAGGCCGATGGCCGCGATCTCGGTGGCGCGGTGCGTCGCCCTGGGTAAGGCTTCCGCACTCGTCGCGGCCGGGATCTGCGGCGCTGCCGTGGGGGTGATTGCCAGCGTTGCGCCAGATGCTTCGACGGTTCGCGCGGCAGGCAACGACTTGCGGGTCGCCCTCCTGCTCCTCGTGGCGGGCGGATTACTTCTAGTGGCCGGCCTCCTATTGGAACGCGCTGGAATAGACCCCTCGACCAAACGCCCAGCTAACGGGAAAGCCCCGGATTGATAGGCAGATTCGCTTCTTAGGCGTTCCGGCCAGCCGCCTTGGCTGATCCGCTTTCGGCGGTAAGCTCGCCAAATGCCCCGTTCCCGAGGCCGTACTTTGGTGCGGTGGTTCGGCATCTTGTTGGTGCTTGGGCTAGGCGCCATCGCGGTAGCCCTGGTCGTCCTCGGTGATTCCCAAAAGCAGTTACGGATCGGCGTGCTGCTGGGAATCTGGGCGGCCGTGGTGGCGTACTTCCTGCCGCCGCGCCGCGAAGAGGAGCCGCAAGCTGTCTCGACCGGTCTTGACGCCTCGCGACCCGTGTACAACGACGTCGGAATACGAACCGCGCCGGACCCGCGACGCGAGTACCGGGAATACCAAGCGCAGTTGGAGCGGACCTTTCGGCGTGAGATGGAGCAGGCGCTCAACGAGCACGTCGCCCAGCTGCGCGGCGAGGTTGCCTTGCTCCGCAACGATCTCGTCGAAAAAGTCGACGGACAGCTTCGCCTTGAACGGACCGAGACGACCCGGGCTCTCGGCTCGGACATCGAAGCGCTGCAGCGGGAAATCCGCCGGCTCGCGGTATCGCGGGAGTTCCTGACGCCAGGACCGACGCTGACCGCGACGAGGGAGACAGTGACGGTGGCGGCGGCACCCGGCGACGCATCCATGGCCGGGCAGTCCCGCGTTCCGCGTGTCGTTTCGTCGCCTCCGTCCGCCCCGCCACCGGCAATGCCGGCCCTGGAGGTGCCCCCGCTGGCTCCGCCAGCGGTCTCCCTCCCGCCGATCGGTTCGATTCCGGTACCGCCGGCCGGTGCGCCGCCGAGCCCGCCACCGCGCACCGCGTCACCTCTGGGGACGCCATCGGTGACGTCACGTCCCGCGCCCCCGCCTTCTGTGACATCACGTCCGGGGATGCCGCTTTCGATGACCCCGCGCCCACCGGCGCCACCTCCCGCTGGTCCGCCACCCGCGCCCGCGCGCCCTGCGGTATCGCCACTCGCGACGCCGCAGGTAGCTCCGATCCCACCTGTTCCGGTGGCGGGCTCGCCGCTTCCCCCGCTCACCCCACCACGCATGGACATGCCGCTGACCCGCTCGACGGGGTCGGTGACCTCGACACCGCCGTTCACGCCACCGCCCACGCCGCCATTACGAGTCCAGGCGGCGCCAGCGCCCCCGCCGCCCGCGACCCGCGCACCAGCTCCGGTCGTGCCGGCCAACGGCACTCCTCCGACCGGGCTCAGTTCCGACTTCGGAACGGTCCGCCCGCAACCGCCGGCGCGCCCGGCGCCGGGTCGGGCGGAACCACCGTTGGGGTCGCTGGGGTCCGTGCCTGGGCCGCTGCCACCGTCGACTGCATGGTCAACTGCCCGGCCGGTCGGCAGCGGCCTGCCGTTGCCCCCGCAGCCGTACTCTCCGCCGGATCCGTTCGGCGAGATGCCGCGGCTCGGAGTGTTCCGGGATGTGCACGACAACGACATCGTCCCTGCTCTGCCGGACGGCTATGTTGGCCGCCGCCGCGCCGGTCCGAGCGAGCACGCGCACTCCGGCGCACACGTCAACGGTGGGTCCGGGCGCGTCTGACCGGCACGAACTATCGCTGGTACGGCGTCGGGCTCATCCCGGATTAATCATGGTCGAAGGGCCAACCGCCGTCCCCAACTAGTTCGGCGGCGCCCTTTTCGACGACGTCGGCCGTGTTGCGGATCTCGGCCTCCAAGTCGGCGCCGGTCTGGTCGGCGAGCAGGTAAACGCGATAGGCGAGCTCGCCAAGTCGACCTGACCATTCGGCGTTCGGTCGGAATGGCCGGCGCCCGCGATCGGTGATCTCGGTCGCCGTGGCCGACAGCGCGCCGAGCAGGCTCTGTAGCTCGAGCAGTAACGCCGGCGCGGTCGCGTGCAAGCCAGCAAGGTCGGCACTATGGGCGACGGCAGGTTGCAGGTCGTTCACGGGCCATCAACATACTGCTTTTGGTCGCGCAATTCCTCGTCCACTCGCTGGTTTGGGTCGACGGGCCGCGTAGGCTCGACCGCGGTCCGCCCAGCTGACCGCCCTGGCGTCCGGAGGACTCCCCCTGACCACGACACCTGCCACCCCTGCGCGACTACGGGTAGGGATCGTCGCAACCGGCCGAGTCGGCAGCGTGCTCGGTTCGGCCCTATCCCGGGCTGGGCATCACGTTGTGGCCGCGAGCGGGGTATCGGCGGCGTCGCGACGGCGAGCCGAGCGATGGCTTCCCGGGGTACCACTGCTTCCTCCGGACGAGGTCGTAGCGGCGGCCGACTTCGTACTCCTCGCCGTCCCGGACGATCAACTCCGGCCCCTGGTCGCCGGCCTGGCGGCCACCGAAGTCTGGCGCCATGGGCAACTCGTCGCGCACACCTCCGGTGCGCACGGGATAAACATTCTCGATCCGGCAGCGGCCCGGGGTGTGCTACCGCTTGCGCTACATCCGGTGATGACCTTCACCGGCCGGCCGGAGGACCTCGATCGGCTCGAGGGCGCGAGTTTCGGGGTGACGGCGCCGGATGAGCTGCGGCCGGTGGCCGAGGCGTTGGTCATCGAACTTGGCGGCGAACCGATCTGGATCCCGGAACGGGCCCGCCCGCTCTACCATGCGGCCCTCACGATGGGTGCCAACTACCTCGTGACGCTGGTCAACGACGCGACCGACACACTGGCCCGAGCGGGCGTTCAGTCGGCCGGGCGTCTCATCGCCCCACTGCTCAGCGCCGCCCTGGACAACGCTCTTCGCCTCGGCGACGGCGCCATGACCGGGCCGGTCTCTCGCGGCGATGCAGCCACAGTTGCCGGCCATCTGGAGACTCTGCGCCGGGAGGCGCCCGACGTCGTTCCGGTATATGTCGCAATGGCCCGGCGGACCGCGCAGCGGGCCGAACAATCCGGCCGATTGCCGGCGTCGCGAGCGGCAGATCTCACCGCTGTGCTGGAGTCGGAATGATCGTCACTCGCACCCGCGCCGAGCTCGCGGCGGCCCGAACAGAGCTCGTCGCACCGGTCGGTCTGGTGGCGACAATGGGCGCGCTGCATACCGGACACGCGGCGTTGCTGGGTGTTGCGCGAGCGGATTGTGTGTCGGTCGTGGCCAGCATCTTCGTCAACCCGTTGCAGTTCGGTGCCGGGGAGGAT
This sequence comes from uncultured Actinomycetota bacterium, assembly GCA_963748415.1. GTDB lineage: Bacteria > Actinomycetota > Actinomycetes > Mycobacteriales > Jatrophihabitantaceae > CAVVJA01. Next base: position 74,907 of record CAVVJA010000017.1, read on the forward strand.
CTCGACCGGTATCCGCGATCCCTCGCGGGCGACTTGGCAATGTGCGACCGAGCTGGCGTGGACGTGGTGTGGGTGCCATCGATCGGCGATGTCTACCCGCGAGGTAGGCCGCAGGTGACCGTTTCGCCCGGGCCGCTCGCCGACGAGCTGGAAGGAGCGGCTCGTCCGGGTCATTTCGTCGGCGTGCTGACCATGGTCGCGAAGCTCTTCGGCCTGGTCCGACCGGACGCCGCTTACTTTGGCGAGAAGGACTACCAGCAGCAGGTGCTAGTGCGGGAAATGTCCGGCGACCTTGAATTGGGCGTCGACATTGTCACCGTGCCGACCGTGCGCGATCCAGACGGCCTCGCCGTCTCCAGCCGGAACATTTATCTCTCGATGGCCGACCGGCAGCAGGCCCTTGGGCTACCCCGTGGTATGCGAGCCGGGCAGCAGGCCGCTCCAGCGGGTCCCGATGCGGTGCTGGCGGCGGCCCGGGCGGCCCTCGGCGCTCCGCTCGTCGTCGACTACCTGGCCCTGCGCGCGCCCGACCTGAATGCCGTGCCGGACCACGGTCCGGCACGTTTGTTGGGTGCCGTGCAGGTTGGCCGGACCCGGCTCATCGACAACGTCGAGGTGATCCTCTGATGCTGCCCACGCGCCTGCGGGCTCCGGCGCCGGGCTGGCACACCGAAACGGACGTGGTGATCGTCGGCTCGGGTATTGCCGGGCTGTCCACCGCCCTGCAGATCGCTCGCCAGTCGCCCCTGCGCGTTCTCGTCGTGACGAAGGACGTGCTGACCGCCGGGTCGACGCGCTGGGCCCAAGGCGGCATCGCCGCAGCCCTGGGTGTGGGCGACAGCCCCGCGCAGCACTACGCCGACACGATCGCCGCGGGCGACGGGATCTGTGACCAGACCGCGGTGCGCGTCCTGGTTCGGGAGGGCCCAGCCGCGGTGCGCGACCTGGCCTCGATTGGCGCCCGGTTCGACCGCGCCCGGGACGGGCAGCTGGCCCTGACACGAGAGGGCGGTCATCGTCGAGACCGCGTTGCGCACGCGGGGGGAGACGCAACCGGCGCCGAGATCGAGCGCGCCCTGGAGGCGCGGCTGCTGTCCGCGTCGGGTGTGGACGTCATCGAACACGCCGTCGCCCTCGACCTGCTCCGCGATGCAGCCGGGGTGGCCTGTGGAGTCACGCTCCACGTCATGGACGAAGGCCAGCGGGATGGGGTCGGCGCGGTACATGCCCGCGCTGTCGTACTGGCCACCGGCGGTCTCGGCCAGGTCTACACCGCCACGACGAACCCGGCGGTCTCCACCGGCGACGGTGTAGCGGCCGCCATGCGGGCTGGGGCCGTCCTGCGCGATCTGGAGTTCGTGCAGTTTCACCCGACGGTTGTCTGGCTAGGCGCGCGATCCCGCGGGCAGCAGCCGCTGGTCAGCGAGGCGGTGCGGGGCGAAGGCGCCGTCCTGGTCGACGACGCCGGCATCCCGTTCATGGCCGGTCAGCACGAGCTGGCGGACCTCGCACCACGAGACGTCGTCGCAAAAGCCATGCTGCGGCGGATGCGCGAGACCGGGACCGAGCACGTCTGGCTCGATGGCCGGGCGTTGGGCGCCGAGAAGTGGCGGGTCCGGTTTCCGACCATCTATGCCACCCTGACGAGCCTCGGCATCGATCCGGCGTGCGATCTGATTCCGGTGGTGCCGGCATGCCACTACGCATCGGGCGGGGTTCGCACCGACCTGGTTGGGCGATCCACGGTGCCGAGGCTCTACGCGTGCGGGGAGGCGGCCTGCACTGGCGTGCACGGTGCGAACCGACTGGCGTCCAACTCGCTGCTGGAGGGACTGGTGTTTGGGCGACGGATCGCGGCCGAGCTCGTAGCTGATCTCGGCGAGCCGGCAACGACCGCGGAGCCGGCCGATCCGGAGGGCGAGTCGGCCGTGGCCGACGACTCGGCGCGTTCGTACCTACAGCAGATCATGTCGTCACACGTCGGCGTGCTGCGCGACCGAGCGGGTCTCGATGCGGCGACGGCCGAGCTCGCCGCGCTAACCGCCCGCACGGTGGCCACCGGGGCCACGGAGAGTTGGGAGACCAGCAACCTGCTCACCGTCGCAATCGCGCTGACGGCCGCGGCCCGCGCGCGCGAGGAGACGCGTGGGGCGCACTGGCGGGACGACTTCCCGAAACGCGACGATGTGCGGTGGGCCGGGCACTTGGATGTCCGCCTTGAACCGGACGGAATCGTTCGGCGGCGGTTCGTCACGGATGTGGTGCCATGATCGGATCCATGAACGGGGAGCGCCGCCATGAGGTCGGCTGACCCTTCGGTGCGCGCGATCGTTGAGTCCGCGAGGCTTGCGCCGTGGCTGGTCGACGACGTGGTTTCTCGGGCGCTGGTCGAGGACATCGGCGCCAAAGGTGACGTGACCACGCTGGCCACGGTGCCGGGGACCCTCATGGGTCGTGCGGACCTGGTGCCGAGGGCCGCCGGGGTTGTGGCCGGGCTTCCCGTCGCAGCATGGGTGTTCGACAGCGTCGGGCAGGGTCGGGTGCGGATAGAGTTCGGTTCGATTGACGGCGCGACGGTGGCCCCAGGCGAGGTGCTGGCCACCGTGCGCGGCCCGGTTCGTGACCTGCTGACCGCCGAGCGCACCGCACTGAACCTGCTAGGTCACCTGTCCGGTGTGGCGACCCTGACCCGCCGGTGGGTAGACGCGGTGGCGGGGACCGGTGTCCAGGTGCGGGACACTCGCAAGACCCTCCCGGGCCTACGCACCTTGGAGAAGTACGCGGTGCGCTGCGGCGGTGGGGTGAACCATCGGATGTCGCTGTCGGATGCCGCCCTGATCAAAGACAACCATGTCGCCGCGGCCGGCGGCGTCGTCACCGCGTTCGATCGCGTCCGCAAGAAGTACCCCGACATGCCGGTGGAGGTTGAGGTCGACACCGTCGCTCAGGCCCGCGAAGTCATCGACGCCGGCGCGGATCTGGTGCTACTGGACAACATGCCGCCGGACAGACTGCGGGAGGTTGTCGCTTATGCGCGTCAGTCCGGGTCGCGGGCCAGGCTCGAAGCATCGGGCGGGCTGACCCTCGACCGAGCCGCCGAGATCGCGGCGACCGGCGTCGACTTCCTGGCGGTCGGCGCGTTGACCCATTCCGCCCCGGCGCTCGACATCGGGATGGACCTGCCGTGATGCTGCTCGCCATCGACATCGGCAACACGAACACCGTTCTCGGCGTGTTCGATGGCGAGAAGCTGGACCGGTCCTGGCGGATTAAGACGGACTCGCGGAGCACCGCCGACGAGCTCGCGCTGACCTATCGTGGGCTGCTCGCCGACCATCCCGTCGACGGCATTGCCGCCTGCTCCACCGTGCCCGCTGCCATGCGCGAGCTGCGGCAGATGCTCGCTGACTACTACGGCAACCTGCCGACGGTCTTGGTCGAGCCAGGCGTGCGTACCGGGGTAAGTCTGCAGTACGAGAACCCCAAGGAGGTCGGCGCCGACCGCATCGTCAACACACTCGCGGCCTACCACCTCGTGCACGGGCCAGCGATCGTGGTCGATTTCGGCACCACGACCAACTTCGATGTGGTGAACGAGCGAGGCGATTTCATGGGCGGCGCCTTGGCGCCCGGGATCGAGGTCTCGTTGGACGCGCTCGCGGCGCGGGCGGCGCAGCTGCGCAAGGTCGAGCTGGTCGAGCCGCGTGGACCGATCGGCAAGAACACGGTCGAGGCGTTGCAATCCGGGATCCTCTACGGCTTCGCCGGTCAGGTCGATGCGCTGGTCCGCCGGCTGCGAGCCGCGCTCGTCCCGGACGATCCGGAGTCCGTCGCGGTGATCGCGACCGGTGGGCTGGCGCCGCTCGTCATTCGCAACAGTGAAACCGTGACGCGGCACGAGCCGGACCTGACCCTGCTCGGTCTGCGCCTGATCTACGAGCGCAACGTCTGATCGAAGGCCTCGTTAGGGTGTCGACCATCCAGCTGCATGTCTTCAGCGAGGCCCAGGAGGGCGCCACCTGCGAGGACCTGCTCCGGGTGGCCCGGGCGGCCGAATCCCTCGGCTTTGCCGGGTTCTTCCGCTCGGATCACTATCTCGGGATCATGGGCGACGGCCGGCCCGGGCCAACGGATGCCTGGGTGACGCTGGCCGGCCTGGCCCGCGAGACGAACCGCATTCGGCTTGGCACATTGGTCAGCCCGGCGACGTTCCGGCTGCCCGGCCCGCTCGCCGTCATGGTGGCCGAAGTCGACGCGATGAGCGGCGGCCGGGTCGAGCTCGGCCTCGGGTCCGGGTGGTACGCGTCTGAACACCGCGCTTACGGCATCCCGTTTCCGGACCTGCGCACCCGGTTCGACAGGCTCAGCGAACAACTGGAGATCATCGACGGGCTGTGGCGGACTCCGGTGGGGGAGCGGTTCTCCTTCCGGGGTGCGCACTACCAGCTCACCGACTCGCCGGCGCTGCCCAAGCCCGTGCAGTCGCCGCGCCCGCCCATCATCCTCGGCGGACTCGGCCGGAAGCGCTCCGCGCGGCTCGTTGCCCTTTTTGCCAACGAGTTCAACGTTGCCTGGAGCTCACTCGCCGACACATCGGAGATCTTCACGAGACTGAAAGCGAACCTGGCCGACACCGACCGCGACCCGGCGAGTCTCGCCTACTCCGCCGGTCAGATCATCTGCGTCGGCAAGGACGAGGCCGACGTACGCCGCCGAGCCGCCGTCCTCCGCCAGGACGCGGGTACGTTGCGCACGAGCGGGCTCGCCGGCACACCCGCTGAGGTTGTCGACAAGGTCGGCCAGCTGGCCGACCTCGGCGTCGGCCGGATCTACCTGCAGTTTCTCGACCTGACCGATATCTCGCAGCTGGAGCTGATCGCGGCCGAGGTCTTGCCGCAGCTCTGAGGGACAGGTCGCGTGTCACAGCCAGCCGCGTTCGTCGGCGACTCGGACGGCCTCGACCCGATTACGCACACCGGTCTTCGCGATTGCGGCGGACAGGTAATTGCGCACGGTGCCCTCGGACAGGAACAACCGGCCGGCAATGTCGGCCACTGTCGCGCCGTCCCGGGCGGCGACCAGCACGTCCCGCTCCCGTCCGGTCAGCGGCGACACACCCCCCGCGAGGGTGGCCGCCGCCAGCGCTGGATCCACCACCCGTAGGCCACGCGATACCCGGCGGATCGCGTCAGCCAGCTGCTCGGCGGGCGCGTCCTTCACGACGAACCCGAGCGCACCGGACTCCATTGCCCGCCGCAGGTAGCCAGGCCGGCCGAACGTGGTCACGATGATCACCCGGCACGTTGGGACCTCTTGGCTGAGCGCGGCTGCTGCGGCGAGGCCATCGAGTCCCGGCATTTCGATATCGAGTAACGCGACGTCAGGGTGTTGGTCTCGCGCGGCCGCCACCACCTCGTCGCCGCGACCGACCTGGGCCACCACCTCGAAGTCGTCCTCGAGCTCGAGCAGCGCGGCGAGCGCTGAGCGGACCAGCGCTTGGTCGTCCGCGAGCAGGATCCGAATCGTCACGCCGGGATCGTCGGCTCGTCCACCGTTTGTGGTCGTTCCGGGCCGACTGGTTCGGCGATATCGACGCGCAATCGCCAGCCGTCGGCTCGGCCGGAGGCGACTAGCGTGCCGCCGGCTGCCTCGACCCGTTCGCGCAGTCCGGTCAGACCGTTGCCGGCACCGGCGATCCCAGCCCGGCCGTTGTCGTCGATGGTGATCCAGGTCGCGCCGAGCGCGATCGTTGCGCGGCTGGCCCGGGCGTGGCGTACAACGTTGGTCACGCCTTCCCGAATGACCCAACCGAACACCTCGTGCAGCCTCGGGTCGACGACATCGACAGCGCCTGGCAGTTCGGCCTGCACTCCGGCCGCTCGGAGTACCTCATGGGCGCTCGCCAGCTCGCCGACCAGCGTCACATCTCGATATCCGGATACCGCCGCGCGGACGTCTGCGAGAGAGCTGCGGCTCAACTGCTCCACCTCGGCCATCTCCCGGACGGCGCGCTCCGGATCGAGCTGCGCCAGGCGTTTGGCGAGACCAGCTTTGACCGTGATTGTCGTGAGCGAATGGCCGAGCAGATCGTGCAGATCTCGAGCGATTCGGCTGCGCTCGTTTTCCGCGGCGAGCCTAGCCACCTCAGCCCGCGCCGCGGCAAGCTGCACGTTCGATCGGATGATCGCAAAAAACGCATACATCGCGAAGGCGACGAGCAAGATGGTGATGCCCTGTTGCCAATCGACCTGGCCGCCCCAGGACTGGATGACGACCGGCGCGAACAAGTTGAGCGCCACTAGTCCGGCAATCATCGCGATGGCCCAACTTGCCCGACTCGCCACCGTGAGCACTGCGATATAGACACAGAACACCAGCGCGTCTTGATGGGCGATCGGCAATTCCAGGGCGAGCAGCACGAAGGTCGCGGCGTAGAGCCACCAGAACCGCGTACGGTGCGAGCCCCAGCCGGCCGGAAGCGCAGCCAGGTAGCAGGCCGCAAAGGCGACGATGATCAGGTATCCGACGGCCGCTATCCAGCCGCTTGCGTGCTCATTGACGCCGGACGCGGTCTGGCCAAGGTAGATCAACCAGAAGCTTGGGAAGACGTAGCGCCACCCTTTGCGCCACTTATTCTGCTGGTCGCCAAAGGACGTGGCGGTGAGCGGCTCGGCGGGGTCGCGGCCGGTGGTCATCTCGACCTGAGCTTAATGCGGTCAGACCCGCTGGGTATCGCGCCGGTACGCGCGCGCGGCCAACAGCGTGAGGGCGATGGTCCACCCGGCGATGACGATCCAGGCCTTCAGCGGCCAGCTCTGCCCGGTGTAGGCGACATGCCCAGCTTGGACCAGCCAATAGGACGGCAGCAGCTCGACGATGTTGAGCATGGCGCCGCTTTGCAGGATTGGGCCCCAGGCGCCGCCGAGCAACGCGAACAGTGCCGTTATCCCACCGAGAGCCGGCCCGACCGATTCGACAGTGAGTACGTGGCCGAGCAGCACGCCGAGCGCCGCGAACGGGATGAGCCCGATGAGGATCAACCAGATCATGGTGGCCCATCGACCGGGCGCCAAATGGACGCCGAGCGTGAGGCCAGCCACGCACAACAACCCGATGCTGACCGCGGCGAGGGCGTATCCGGTGATGACTTTGGCGCGGAAGTAGGTGCGCGGCGTCAGCGGGGTCAGCCGAAGCTGCCGGTTCCACCCGACACTGCGTTCTGCCGCAATGCGAGCGCCTCCGGCGAGGACGGCCGACATAGTGCCCCAGCTGATCATCCCGGCCATGTAGTAGGTCGGAAACGGGATGTTGCCTAGCGTCAGACTCTTGTTCGCTCCAGCGACGACATAGAACAGTATGAGCGGAAACACCAGCGAGAAAATGAAGAACCGGGTGTTGCGCACCGTCCGGAGCAATTCATAGCGCAAGTACGTGACTGACGTGCTCATCGGGTGATCTCCGCGTGGTTGCCGGACGTGGTCGAAGCGGCCTCATCTGCGGTGAGGGCAAGAAACGCCTGCTCCAGACCTGCGCCGCTGATCTCGATGTCGCGGACGGCGGGGAATTTGTCCAGCAGGGCCCGAATAGCGCGGTCGGAATCGGCACACGTGAGGACGATTGAGTAGCCCCGGTGGTCGGCCTTCGTGACACCGGGCAGCGCGGCGAGCGCGTCCAGATCGGCGTTGGGAAGCGTCGCTCGAATTGATCGGGCGCCTACGGTGGCCTTGATCTCTGTTGCCGGACCGTCCGCGACGATTTGTCCGCGGGCCATCAAAATGATGCGGTCCGCGTATGCGTCGGCCTCTTCGAGATAGTGCGTCGCAAAGACAACAGTCTTACCGCGGCTGGCGAACGCCCGCATCGTCGTCCAGAAGCCATGCCGCGCTTCGACGTCCATTGCGACTGTGGGTTCGTCGAGGACGAGCAAGTCTGGGTCGGACACGAGCGCGACGGCGAAACGAACGCGCTGCGTCTGTCCGCCGGACAGTTTCTGGGTACGACGGCGCTGAATGTCGCCGATACCGGTGAGGCCGATAACCTCATCGACTGACATCGGATTCGGATATAGCGACGCCATCATGGTCACGAGTTCACGGACGCTCAGATCGCGGATCAGCGAGCCCGTCTGCAGCATCGCGCCGATAGCCCCGAGCTGGATTGATTCGGCTGGCGGCTGACCGAATAGTGAGACCGAGCCGGCGTCGGGCGGCAGCAGCCCGAGAAGCATGTCGATAGTCGTTGACTTACCGGCCCCATTTGGTCCTAGCAGCGCGACGGTCTCGCCGGGCGCGATCGAGATGTCGATTCCACGGACCGCGTCCACGACGCCCTCGGCGGAGCGAAACGACTTGGTCAGATCGGATAGGACAATTCCGGCCGAGGCGCGGCCGGATGGCGTGCTCAAACTCATGTCACCAGCCTGCCGCCACCAGCGGCAGCTTGGCAGTGCCACCGTGGCAGGACTCAACGATGACATTCGTCAGTATCCCGTGGAGGAGGCCGACTGCTGTTCGAGCCCCCCGATAGGGTTGCTGGCGTGAGCATGCTCCCGCCCGCGGCGGACGAGGAGAGCGAGTCCCCTGACCAGCCGGAACAGTTGCGGATCCGGCGGCAGAAATATGATCGACTTCACGGCACGCTCTATCCGGTAGCGGTTCCGCGTACTCATTCACTCGCGCAGATCCGCGCGACCTATCCAGACCTCGCTCCGGACCAGCGCACTGGCGACGAAGTGGGCGTCACCGGGCGAGTGATCTTCGCTCGCAACACTGGCAACCTCTGCTTTGCCACTCTGCGCGAAGGCGGCGTCGAACTGCAGGTCATGATCTCGCTGGATCGAGTTGGTGCCGATTCACTCGCGGCCTGGAAGTCTGATGTCGACCTCGGCGACCTCGTGTTCGTTCACGGTGAGGTCATCTCGTCCCGGCGAGGTGAGTTGTCGGTGTTGGCCGACTCTTGGCAGATCACCGCGAAGGCTTTGCGTCCGTTGCCAGTCGCGCACCGTCCGTTGTCGGAGGAATCCCAGGTCCGGCTGCGGTACGTGGATTTGATCGTCCGCCCGGAAGCAAGGCGCATGGTGGAACTACGGGCGACGGTGCTGCGTTCCTTACGTTTCACCCTGGATTCGCGGGGATTCCTCGAAGTCGAAACTCCCGTGCTGCAGGTTGTACACGGCGGTGCTGCCGCCCGCCCTTTCCGGACCCATCTGAACACTTTCGACCTGGACATGTCGCTGCGCATCGCCACCGAGCTGTACCTCAAGCGGGTTCTCGTCGGAGGCATCGAGCGGGTCTATGAACTCGGCCGATCGTTTCGCAACGAAGGCATCGACTCGACCCATTCCCCGGAATACACGCACCTAGAGGCCTACGAAGCGTACGGCGACTACGACACGATGGCGGAATTGACGCGCACGCTTATCGTCGATGCCGCGATTGCGGCGGGCCAACCGGTCGCGCTCGCACTGGACGGCACCGAGATCGACCTGATGGGGGATTGGCGCTCGGTTACGGTGCATGATGCGGTCTCGGCCGCGGTCGGCGAGCAGATCACAGTAGCCACGGATATCGCACAATTGCGGCAGTACGCGAAAGCGTCCGGTGTGCCAGTTCCGGAGACAGCTAACGCCGGCGAGATCGTACTCGAGCTCTTCGAAAAGCTCGTCGAACACACGCTGATAGAGCCGACATTCGTCCGAGATTATCCGGTCGAAGTGCGGCCTTTGGCGCGGCCACACCGGCGTGATCCGCGATTGGCTGAGGCGTGGGATCTCGTCATCGGAGGAATCGAAATCGCGCCGGCCTACTCCGAGCTCGTCGACCCGGTAGAGCAGCGTCGACGGCTGATGGCGCAAGCAGCTGCGGCGAGTCGCGGCGATCCGGAGGCAATGCAGCTGGACGAAGACTTTCTGCGAGCACTTGAGTACGGAATGCCACCCGCCGGCGGAATGGGATTGGGTGTCGACCGCCTGGTGATGTTGCTCACCGGGCGGGGTATTAGAGAGACGATTCTGTTTCCGCTCTTGAAGCCGCTGTGAATCCAGGCGTTACGCACGGCCGGCGAACTCACCGAATGTCACCTTAGGCGCGGTAGTGCGCTATTATTTGGAAATCTGAAATCACTCCAACGAAGGAGCGGTCTGCGCATGGCCAAGAAGGTACAGGTCACGCTCGTAGACGACATCGATCAGAGCACAGCCGCGGAGACCGTGAGCTTCGGCTTGGATGGCGCCGTCTATGAGATAGACCTCTCAAAGTCGAATGCACGGAAACTGCGTGAGGCACTATCGCTGTATGTCGGCAGCGCGCGACGTGTTAGTCGAAGCGGAAGGTCCGCACCCCGTGGGGGTCGATCGACGGCGCGCGCCGGTCGGGAACAGACGCAGGCAATCCGGGAATGGGCGCGATCGAATGGGTACGCAGTCAGCGACCGCGGTCGCGTACCAGCTGTCGTTCTCGAGGCGTACAACAACGCAAGCTAGTAGTCTCGCGCGACACCACTAGGTGGGCGAGTTCGTACGGCGCACCGTCGGACCTGCACTCGCGCCGGACGAGGGGCGAGTGCCGAGTCTGATCGGGCGTAGCGCCTGGACCACCCCTGGGGCTTCCCCAGGGGTGGTTTCTGTGTGGGGGTGAAGCAGAGGCTGGGCGCGCCTGGTGACAATGCGAAGATATCGGACAATACGCAGGCAGTTGGCGTGGGTGGCAGGCTGCGTTCGCTTCGAGCGGACGAGCTAGCGGCATCGAAAATCGTGTTGGAACGTTGACATGACTGACGCCCGGTCCTGCGATATATGTGACCGGGCGCGTTACACGCCGGCGCTACAGTCGATGGTGGCACCGTCACTACGGCGCGGGAAGGAGCTGGAACATGTTCGAGAGGTTCACCGACCGCGCACGTCGGGTTGTCGTCCTGGCCCAGGAAGAGGCCCGGATGCTCAACCACAACTACATCGGGACCGAGCACATCCTGCTGGGATTGATTCACGAGGGCGAGGGCGTTGCCGCGAAGGCCTTGGAGTCCCTTGGGATCTCGCTGGACGCGGTGCGCCAGCAGGTCGAGGAGATCATCGGCCAGGGTCAGCAGGCGCCGAGTGGGCACATCCCGTTCACTCCGCGCGCAAAGAAGGTTCTTGAGCTATCGCTGCGAGAGGCGCTGCAGCTCGGCCACAACTACATCGGGACCGAGCACATCCTGCTCGGCCTCATCCGCGAGGGCGAGGGCGTTGCCGCGCAGGTCCTGGTCAAGCTGGGCGCCGACCTGAATAAGGTGCGTCAGCAGGTCATCCAGCTGCTCAACGGCTACCAGAGCAAGGAGCCGGCCGGCACGGCCGCGGAGTCCACACCGTCCACGTCGCTGGTGCTCGACCAGTTCGGGCGCAACCTGACCCAGGCCGCCCGCGAGGGCAAGCTGGACCCCGTCATCGGCCGCGAGAAGGAAATCGAGCGCCTTATGCAGGTGCTCTCTCGCCGAACCAAGAACAACCCGGTCCTGATCGGCGAGCCCGGCGTCGGCAAGACGGCCGTCGTGGAAGGACTGGCGCAGGCGATCGTCAAGGGTGAGGTGCCCGAGACGCTCAAGGACAAGCACCTGTACACCCTCGACCTCGGATCGCTGGTGGCCGGCAGCCGTTACCGCGGCGATTTTGAAGAGCGCTTGAAGAAGGTGCTGAAAGAGATTCGCACGCGCGGCGACATCATCATGTTCATCGACGAGATCCACACGCTGGTCGGAGCCGGTGCGGCCGAAGGGGCAATCGACGCGGCGTCGATCCTCAAGCCGATGCTCGCGCGCGGTGAACTGCAGACGATCGGTGCGACGACGCTCGATGAGTACCGCAAGTACTTGGAGAAGGACGCCGCGCTGGAACGGCGATTCCAACCGGTGCAAGTGGGCGAGCCGACCGTCGCGCACACCATCGAAATCCTCAAGGGACTGCGCGACCGGTACGAGGCGCACCACCGAGTGTCGATCACCGATGCGGCCCTGGTGGCCGCGGCCGGCTTGGCCGACCGCTATATCTCTGACCGGTTCCTGCCGGACAAGGCGATCGACCTGATCGACGAGGCCGGATCGCGCATGCGCATTCGCCGCATGACGGCGCCGCCGGACCTTCGTGAGTTCGACGAACGCATCGCCGAAGTGCGCCGCGAGAAGGAGTCGTCGATCGACGCGCAGGACTTCGAGAAGGCCGCCGCCCTTCGGGACCGCGAGAAGACGTTGCTCGCGGAGAAGGCCCAACGCGAGCACGAGTGGAAGGCGGGCGACCTGGACGTCGTGGCCGAGGTCGACGACGAGCAGATCGCCGAAGTCCTTGCGACCTGGACGGGCATCCCGGTGTTCAAGCTCACCGAGGAGGAGACGGCCCGCCTGCTGCGCATGGAGGACGAGCTGCACAAGCGCGTCATCGGCCAGCAGCCGGCCGTGCAGGCGGTCTCGCAGGCCATCCGGCGGACCCGTGCTGGCCTGAAGGACCCGAAGCGCCCTGGCGGATCGTTCATCTTCGCCGGTCCGTCCGGGGTCGGGAAGACAGAGCTATCGAAGGCGCTCGCCGAGTTCCTGTTCGGGGATGCGGACGCGCTCATCCAGTTGGACATGTCCGAGTTCCACGACCGGTACACCGTGTCCCGGCTGGTCGGTGCCCCTCCGGGTTACGTGGGCTACGACGAAGGTGGCCAGCTGACCGAGAAGGTGCGGCGCAAGCCGTTCAGTGTCGTGCTGTTCGACGAGGTCGAGAAGGCCCACCCGGACGTGTTCAACACGCTGCTGCAGGTCCTGGAGGATGGCCGGCTTACCGACGGCCAGGGTCGCATCGTGGACTTCAAGAACACCGTGCTGATCCTGACCACGAACCTCGGAACCCGCGACGCGTCGAAGGCGATCGCGAAGCTCGGATTCGCCGCGGCGAATGACACCGCCGGCGACTACGAGCGGATGAAGCAGAAGGTGACAGACGAGCTCAAGCAGCACTTCCGGCCGGAGTTCCTCAACCGAATCGACGACACCATCGTCTTCCATCCGTTGTCTCAGGAGGAGATCGTCCAGATCGTCGACCTGATGACTGGTCGTCTTGACGTGCAGCTGCGCAGCAAGGACATGGGCCTCGAACTGACCCCGGCCGCGAAGTCCCTGCTCGCGGAGAAGGGCTACGACAAGGCGCTGGGCGCGCGGCCGTTGCGCCGGACGATTCAGCGCGAGATCGAGGACGCCCTGTCCGAGCAGATCCTTTTCGGCGAGCTGGTCGCCGGGCAGATCGTCGTCGTGGACGTCGCGCCCGGAGAAGACGGGAAGCCGACGTTCACCTTCCGTGGCGAGAGCAAGTCGGCGCCGGTGCCTGATCTCGCTCCGGTCGGCGAAGGCGGCGCGACCGAGTAGGTCGTCGAGCCGGCTCTACGCGGCCTCGGATCCGTTGTGACGGGTCCGAGGCCGAGCCATCTTCTCCTTTGCAGGTGGCGGTCCATTCGTCGCAAGCAGCGTAGTCCAGCTCGTCCGCAGGTGTGCCTGGTGTGGGTTAGTTGGGGTGGTTGGTGCGGGGTGTGAATCCGGTGAGGACGGCGTCGACGATGTGGGGGCCGAGGGTGCGGTTGAGTGGGGCGCCGCTGAGCAGCAGGCGGTAGAGGATGGGCCCGACCAGGAGTTCGTGGATGAGGCGGATGTCGGTGTCGGGGCGCAGGTCGCCGCGGGTGATGCCGCGTTGGATGACGGGCGCGAGTTGGTCGTGGCGGGGTTGGACGACCTGCTCGCGGTAGACGCGGGCGAGTGCGGGGTCGGTGGCGATTTGGGAGACCAGGCCTTGCATGGCGGGGCCGTAGGGTGTCGCGGCCCATATCTTGACCACCGAGTTGACGAAGGTGAGCAGCTCCTTGCGGGTGTCGCCGACGTCGACGGGCACGTCGAACCGCGGCAGCATGTCGATCATCACGGCGTCTAGGGCGAGTTGCCACTTGTCGCGCCAGCGCCGGTAGATGGTGGTTTTGGCCACCCCGGAGCGGGCGGCGACCGCTTCCACGGTCAGCGCGCCGACGTCGCCGTCGTGGGCGAGCAGCTCGCGGGTGGCGTCCAGGATCGTCTGCCGGGAGCGGGCCGCCCGCCGGTCCGGTGTGTGCGCCGGTGCCGTGGTGGGTTCTGTCACGCCCGCACTGTACTACGAAACGTAGGGTTGCGTAACACGCCTGGGCTCGGTACCGTCCTCCTCATCAGAAACGCTACGGAGCGTTCCGCTCTGCCTTAGGAAATTCGGCACCGGCCCGAACTCGGCCCTGTCAACGGTGGTCACCCCGGCAACCGTGCCGGGTGCGCCGGTCATCGCAACCGCCGCCTCGGGCACGGCCGGCGGAACGGTCACCGCCACCGCCCACTGGAACCCTCCCACCAGCAGCGGCGGATCAGTGGTGACCGGGTACGTGGTACGCGCCTTGCGGATGTCGGCAAGCGGCGTTGTCCTCGCGACGATGACGTCGGCCGTCCAGCCGGCTTCGGCCGGGCAGCTGACGATGACGCTGCAGACGGGTAACTACCGGTTCACCGTCCAGGCCAGCAACAAGGCCGGATCGGGTCCGCAGTCGGCCAGATCCCACCTGGTCGCGGCACAGTAGGCCCAACCAACAAGGAACGGCGGGGGGCGACCAGGTGGCTGGTCGCCCCCGCGTACCAGGGGAGCTCTACGCGGCCTCGGATCCCTTATGGCGGGTCCGAGGCCGAGCCGTCATCCTTCGACGTGGCGGCCCATTCGTCCTCGAGCAGCGCGAAGTCCAGCTCGTCCGTCCACTCACCCTTGAACCACTCGTTACGCATTAGGTAGGCCTCCTGGCGCATGCCCAGTCGCCGGGCGAGCCGGGCCGACGCCTCGTTCCGGGCGTCGATCCGGGCGACGACTCGGTGCAGCCCCAAATCGTCGAACGCCAGACCGAGCAACCTGCGCACCGCTTCGGAGGCATAGCCGTGGCCGCCGAACTCTGGGTTGAGGACGTATCCGACCTCGCCACCTCGATGTTCGCGGCTGTGCCAGAACAACACGACGTCTCCCACGAGCTCGCCGGTGGCCGTGACCTCGACGCCGAGAGTCAAGCTCTGCCCGGCATCGTTGAGCGACGTCCGGGCCCAGACCGTCCCCAGCCGCTCAGCGATGAGGGCCGTGTCCATCGGCTTGAACGGCACGTACCGGCAGACGTCCGGTCGGCTGCGATAGGTCAACAACGCGGTCGTATCCGCCGCGGACAGCGGACGAAGGCTCAATCGACGAGACCGCACCGGGTACCCGGGCGCCAGTTCCATCAGGTCATGTTCTCAGCCGCTTGCCCGGTAAGGCATATCGACCGTCGGGCTGCGGATCCACCAGTCCGTCTATGACGAGCGTGTCGAGTGCGCGCTCGCGCTGCACCGGATCAGGCCAGACGACATCCAGCGCGGCCCGGTGGACAGGATCGTCAGCGCCGCGAAGCACGTCGAGCAGCAGACCGCGGACCTGGCGGTCGGTGCCGGCGAAGCGCTGTGCCCTCGTCGCCCGTCCGGCAGGCGCCGGCGCTCCGGCTGCCCGCCACGCGCAGCCAGCTGCGAGCGGACACGAGAGGCAGCACGGGTTGCGGGCCGTGCATACCAGCGCGCCCAGTTCCATCAGGGCCACGCTGAGCCGCGCCGCCGCCTCCGCTTCAGCGGGCAGTAACGCTTCGACCTCGGCCCGGTCGCGGGCCGGCGCCGCCGGGCCGGCTTGGGCCAGACCCCGAATCGCTCGCGCGATCAGGCGACGCACGTTGGTGTCGACCACGGGGTGGCGCTGGCGATAGGCGAACGCTGCCACCGCTCGGGCCGTATAGCTGCCCACGCCGGGCAACGTAAGTAGCGCATCGACATCGGCCGGAACCTCACCTCCGAATCGCTCGGTCAGCACGACAGCACATTCCCACAGCCGCAGGGCCCGCCGCGGGTAACCCAGCTTTCCCCACATCCGCACTGCGTCCCCGGGTCCAGCGCGGGCCAGATCCGCCGGTGTCGGCCAGCGGGTCAGCCAGGCGCGATACACCGGCTCGACCCGGGCCACCGGCGTCTGCTGCAGCATGATCTCGCTGACCAGAATCGCCCACGGGGTGGCGTCCGCCGCGCGCCACGATAGATCACGGGCAGACCGGCGGTACCACTCGAGTACCGAGGACGCCAGCTCCACGCGCCCAGCGTGCCAGACCGGAAATTTGCAGCACATATCCGCGCGGTGCCACCACTGCGCGCCCGCGCGGAGTTACCGTCCAGGCACCATGATGCACCCGGTCGGCAGCAAGCCACCCGCCGTCTACTGGCGGCGCCGGGCGGTCCTGCTGATCACCGTGGTTCTCCTAGTGATCTCGTTGTACGTCCTGTTCGGCCGCGGTTCCGGCCGCCCCGGAGCATCCGCTCTTGTCCCCACGAGCACGCCATCGACGAGCGCGGCTAACCATCCCACGTCGATGACGGCTGGTCGGACGGCATCGCCGAGCAATTCCGCGTCGAACGGGTGTCCCGCGGGCACGCTGAAGCTGGCGGCGACCACAGCCGTGCCCAGTTTCAAGCTGGGCAGTCAGCCAGTGCTGGCGCTGCAAGTGACGAACACCGGCAAGAACCCGTGCGTCGCCGACCTCTCGGACACCCAGATCGAACTGCTCGTTTACAACGGTGAATCCCGGGTCTGGGGCAGCCATGATTGCCAGGTCGAGCCGGGTTCCCAGCTCATGACGTTGAACCCACGCCAGGCGGTTCGACGATCGATCACCTGGACTGGGTTGTCCTCTCAGCCGCAATGCGCGGGTACCCGCCAGCTCGTCGGCGCAGGGACCTACACACTGCACGCCAAGTTGTCCGGCGTCGAGGGCACGACTGCGACGTTCAGCCTGACCTGACGTCCTCGCCCATCACGGGTACCGATCGATTATTGATGCATCCGCGAGCCGGGAGATGGCTTCTCGCACCGACCTCGCCCGCGCCTCCCCTAAGCCGTCGATCACCTCGAGTTCCTCGACGCTCGCCGCCAAGAGCTTCTGCAGACCGCCGAACTGCTCGACCACGCGATCCAAGAGGGGCTCGGGCAGCCGGGGCACACGGGACAGCAGCCGGTAGCCCCGGGGACTGGTCGCTGCGTCGAGCGATTCCGGTGTTCCACCGAAGCCCAGGGTTCGAGCCACGGCGGTGAGATCCAGCAGATCGGTTGCAGACAGTTCCGCCAGTTCGGCCATGACCAATTCGGAACTGCGCTCCCGGCGTCCCACGGGCGGGTAATCCCGCGCGATCAGCTGCCGGTCCGCGTCGACGCCGGCCAGCAGCTCGTCCAGCTGCAACGCCAGCAACCGCCCGTCGGTACCGAGTTCGACTACGTAGCCGACGATCTCGTCGGCGATGCGGCGTACCATCTCCAGCCGCTGTAGCACGATCGTGGCGTCCCGGACCGTGACCAGATCCTCGATCTCCAGGGCTGAGAGGGTATTGGATACCTCGTCCAGGCGGGCCTTGTACCGCTCAAGGGTGGCGATGCCCTGGTTGGCGCGAGACAGCAGCTCACTCGAGCTCTCCAGCACATGCCGCCGCGTGCCCAGGTACAGGCTGATGATGCGCATCGACTGGGATACCGAGATCACCGGGTAACCGGTTTGTACCGCGACCCGCTGCGCCGTCCGGTGTCTGGTGCCGGATTCCTCGGTCGGTACCGCGGGGTCGGGCATGAGGTGTGTGGCCGCCCGGAGAATCCGCGTGCCGTCGGAGGAGAGCACCACCGCGCCGTCCATCTTGGCGAGTTCCCGCAGGCGGGTGGCCGACGATTCGACGGACAGCGGGAATCCGCCGGTGCACAGGGATTCGACCGTGGGATCCCAACCGAGGACGATCAGCGCCCCGGTGTTGCCGCGCAGGATGCGCTCGGTTCCGTCCCGCAACCAAGTCCCCGGTGCGACCGTGGCCAGAACAGCCCGCAGCGCCACTTCGCGTTCAGTGGTCGGCACGGTCACCTCCGCGACGTCGCTACCCGGATCAGTCTAGGGCCAACGTCTTGGTCACCATGCGTAGCCGAGGTGCCCAGCACGTCACCGGCGCTTGGACGCGGCTCTCCGGCTACTCGGCGCACCTGCATCCGCCGACGGATCCTGGGGGCTGGTGGGCGGCCGGGGCGGGTCAGGCGCGGTGACGAGGCCAGCCAGCGCGCCGGCGGCCGAGAGCGCAGCTTCAATTGTCGCTACCGGACGCGTGACCATATCGGTCGTCAGTCGATTGTGGTGTCCCGCCGGCACCAGTGCCGTCGTCATGCCGAGCCGAGCGGCCTCGGCTAGCCGCCGGTCTAGGCCGGGCACGCTGCGGACGTCGCCGGAGAGGGACACCTCGCCGATAGCGCACACCGTTGCGGGTAGCGCAGTACCCCGCAGTGCCGACGCAAGCGCCAGCGCGATCGCGAGGTCAGCGGCTGGCTCGGTGGCGGCAAGGCCACCGACTGTCGCCGCGTAGATCTCCTGATCGGCCATGGGAAGCCGCGCGTGGCGCGTGAGCACCGCGAGCAGCATGGCGACCCGGCCGGCATCCAGACCCGATACTGCCCGCCGCATCGAACCGCCGCCGAATCCGCGGGTAGCAAGAGCCTGGATCTCGGTAACCATCGGCCGGCGACCTTGCTGCGTCACCGCGACGCATGTGCCGGGAACCGCGGCGCCGCGGTCGGACAGGAACAGTCCGGACGGGTCCTCCAGCCCGACAATGCCACCCTCGCGCATCTCGAAGCAGCCGACCTCGTCCGCGGCGCCATAGCGATTCTTGGCGGCTCTAATAACGCGCAGCGCCGAATGCCGCTCACCCTCGAAGTGCAGCACGACATCGACCAGATGCTCGAGCACCCGAGGCCCAGCGATGGCGCCGTCCTTCGTCACATGTCCGACGAGGACAGTGGCGATTTCCCGTTCCTTTGCGAGCGCGATCACCGCCGACGTCACCGCGCGGATCTGGGTTACCGCGCCGGCCGAGCTGTCGACGCCCTGACTGGTGATCGTTTGCACTGAGTCGACGACGAGTAAGCCGGGCACAACCCGATCGACATGCGTCAGCAGCGCGCTCAGATCGTTCTCGGAGGCCACGAACAGGGCGGGATGCACCGTGCCGGTGCGTTCTCCCCGCAGTCGAACCTGGGCGGGGGATTCTTCACCGGTCACGATCAGCGCAGGCGGACCGCCTCGGGCGGCGTAGCGGCCGGCGACGTCGAGTAGCAGGGTCGACTTGCCAACGCCCGGCTCGCCCGCCAGGAGTACTACCGATCCCGGCACCAGGCCGCCGCCGAGCACCCGGTCAAGCTCCCCGATGCCGGTGGGCTGGGCCCGTGCCCGTTCCGGGTCGTGTTCGCCGATCGGCCGGGCCGGGCTGCTGACTGGTCCTGGACGCACCGACCGCAGGGCTGCTCCGGCGCCACCTTCGATCAGCGTGCCCCACGCCTGACATTCCGAGCAGCGCCCGACCCAGCGAATCGCCGTCGCACCGCACTCGACACAGCGGAAGGTTGACGCGGGAGGGCGAGTGGCAGCTCGAGTCACGCAGGCACCGTAAGTGCAGGGTCCGACAGATTTGGTCCGCTTATCCCCAGCAGCGAACTCGGCTCAGCCTTCGGCCGGCGTCGCGTTGATGGTCGGCGGACTTGATGGCGGGCTGGTCAGGCGTACCGGCACGTTGGTGGTCACCGATCCGGCCTTCGCGAACTGGAACGTGACCGAGATCGTTTGGGCCGGGAACAAGTTCTCGGTCAACCCGGTAAGCACCACCTGCGGGTTACCTGGGTCGAACCCGACGCTCACCGACTCGTCGCCGGGCACGTCTATGGATTGTGCTTGCTGCGCGCTGGAGGCCGCGGACGCCTCGACGCCGCCCTGCGCGAGGACTTGCACCGAGGTGGACCGATTGGTCGATACCCTGACGAGCTGGTCCGGTGTCGCGCTGTTGTTGATCAGAAACATCTGCAGCGGCGCCGAGCTGCCTTCAGCCCAGCTCCGGTCCGTGGGCGGTGCCACCGCAATGGCACGCAAGTCCATAGTGTTGACGGTAGCCAATGCCCCGTCGATAACCGGCACGATCTCCGCGGTGCTTGCGACCTGACCGGCCGCGCATCCGGCGAGCAGCACCGCGATCCCACCCGCGACGAGTACGGCCCGCAGGCCGCGCGTCCTAGGCTGTGCACTCACGGCTCGACTCCTCGCGGTCGGTTCGCGGTGACTTTCGGGCGGTTGCAGTTCGCGCGCGTCGAGCTGCACCGGCGAACAGCGACCGCAGCCCAGCGTAGCGATCGAGAATCCGGCTGCAGAAGCGGGCCACGCCGGGCGCGACGTAGTTCTGTGTGCTAGCTATCTGGTGGTCCGACCAGGCTCGTAGCGGGAGCCTGTTCAGCCTCGCATAAGCCACATTCCTCAATCCTGGGTGATCTAGGTCGTGTTACCCTAGAAGAAGTGGAAAGGGGCCCGCACACATGACGTTTCAGGTCGGCGAGACCGTGGTTTACCCCCATCATGGGGCGGCCAAGATCGAAGCAATCGAGAAGCGCACTATCAAGGGCGAGCAGAAGACATACCTAGTTTTGAAGGTCGCACAAGGCGATCTCACCGTCTTGGTACCCGCTGATAACGCCGAGATTGTTGGTGTTCGTGACGTTGTCGGACAAGAGGGGCTCGACCGCGTCTTCGAGGTGCTCCGCGCGCCGCACACCGAGGAGCCGACGAACTGGTCGCGACGCTACAAGGCGAACGGCGAGAAGCTGGCGTCGGGCGACGTTAACAAGGTCGCCGAGGTCGTGCGCGACCTATGGCGCCGGGACAAGGACCGGGGCTTGTCGGCCGGCGAGAAGCGGATGCTCGCGAAGGCTCGCCAGATTCTCGTCAGCGAACTGGCTCTTGCCGAAGGCACCAACGAAGACAAGGCCGAAATCGTCCTGGACGAGGTACTGGCCGAAGCGGTCGCATAACGCTCGGCTCGTCGATACCAATGGCGGCGCACGGTCACCCGACCGTCGCCGCCATTCTCGTTGCCGCCGGCGACGGTGTTCGGCTCGGCGGTGCGGTGCCAAAAGCGTTTACGGTGATTCGTGGGCGCACTCTGCTCGAACATGCCCTCGTCCCATTTCGGGCCTGCGACGCGGTTCGCGACGTTGTTGTCGTCGCGCCCGGACCGTACGTGGCCCATGCCGCTGCCCTCCTCAGCGACGAGGTGACCACCATTGCTGGCGGCCCGACCCGGCAGGCGTCGGTGTCATTCGGCCTGGCGGCGGTGGCCACTGACGTCGACACCGTGCTAGTCCACGATGTGGCTCGCCCGTTCGTCCCGGTTGCGGTGGTGGACCGGGTGCTTGCTGCCCTCGCCGAGGGCGTCGATGCGGTCATCCCCACCCGTCCGGTCACAGACACCATCAAGCAGGTCGACGAGGACGGCGCCGTAGTCGCGACGCTCGATCGGTCGGAGCTGCGAGTCGTACAGACGCCACAAGGGTTCCGCCGCGCGGTGCTCGAAGCCGCCCATGCCGCGGGAGTTGGGCGCAACTTCACCGATGATGCTGCCCTCGTCGAGGCGCACGGCGGCCAGGTCACCGTCGTCGACGGTGCCGACGAGGCCTTCAAGATCACTCGTCCGTGGGATTTGGCGCTCGCCGAGGCGGTGGCCGGCCGGTGATCCGGACGGGGATCGGCCTCGATGTGCACCCGATCGAACCGGGACGCCCGTGCCATCTTGCCGGGTTGACGTGGCCCGGTGAGGACGGGTGCGCCGGCCACTCCGACGGCGACGTCGTCGCCCACGCGGCCTGTGATGCCCTGCTCTCGGCTGCGGGACTTGGCGATCTCGGCGCGCTGATCGGAGTGGCGGACCCGCGGTGGTCCGGAGTGCGCGGTACGGATCTGCTGGCCCACGTCGTCAATCGGATGAGCACCGATGGCTGGATCGTGGGCAACGTCGCCGTGCAACTGATCGGCAACACACCCCGCCTCGCCCCGCGCCGGGCTGAGGCCGAGGAGGCGTTGTCCGTTGCGATCGGCGGCTCGCCGGTCACGCTCGCCGCCACCACCACTGACGGACTTGGACTCACCGGCCGGGGCGAGGGTCGGGCCGCAATCGCGACGGCCCTGATCAGCCGGCCAGGGCGCGACTGAGGTCGGCCCAGAGGTCCTCGACGTGCTCGATGCCCACAGACAGCCGCAGCAACGACGGCGGGGTGCCCTGGGCCGCGTCCGTCTCGTAGCGGGCGCGGCGTTCGATGAGCGATTCCACTCCACCCAGGCTGGTGGCGTGCGTGATCAACTGCACCCGCTCGCACACCGTCTCGGCGTCTTCGGCCGGCCCGTCGACCTCGAACGAGATCACCGTTCCGTAGCCCCGGTGTAGCCGCGTCGCCCGCTCGTGAAACGGGTCGGACGGCAGACCCGGGTAGCGGACCCGGGAGACCCGCGGGTGCTCGCTGAGCCGGGTGGCGAGCTTTGTGGCGTTGGCCTGCGCGCGCTCCATCCGCACGGCCAGCGTGCGCAGCCCCCGCAGCGCGAGAAAGCATTCCAGGCCGCCGGGCATCGCTCCAGTACGGATGCGACGCGTTCGCAACGCTTCGGCCCGTTCCGGCGAGCGGGTGACGAGCACGCCCATCAGGAGGTCGGAATGGCCCGCCAGCGCCTTGGTTGCGGCATGCATGACGACGTCCGCGCCGAGGTCGAGCGGTCTTGCGACGAGGGGGGTATTGAACGTCGAGTCGACGTACACCGTGGCGCAGACGGCATGCGCGGCTTCGACGATCGGGGGCAGGTCCGCAATACCGAGCAGCGGGTTCGTCGGGGATTCCACCCAGATCAGATCGGCGCCGGTCAACGCGGCGACCGTCGCCGTCGTGTCAGTCATGTCGACCTCGTGGACGGTCATCCGGCCCAGCCGCACCTGCTCCGCGAACAACAGCGAGATACCGCCGTATGCCGCGGCGGGTGCGACGGCGACGCTGTCCGCCGGCTGCCCTTCGACGACGGCGGCGGCAGCAGCCATGCCGGACGCGAATGCGATCGCCTCGCCGCCCTCGAGGGCCCCAACTGCCGCCTCGAAGGAGCGGATCGTCTCGCTCGACTCGACGCGCAGGTACCGGTTGTCCTCGCCGTGATGAAACGGTGCCGACAGCACGATTGGCGAGTTGAGAGGAGCGTCGGCCGTGCGGGGCGGCCGGCCGCTTGCGACCGCGACCGATTCGGGCTGTAGTCCGTCCATGTCCCCGACGCTATCCCGCGACAGACGCGGGTTGTGGCCCCTCGCCCGGGCGTGCGCAGCGTGGCCAGGAGATCCGCTCATTAGGATGGCGCGGTGACGCTGCACGTTTACGACTCCGAGACCCGGACGCTGCGCCGGTTCGAACCGCTCATACCCGGTCAGGTGTCGATCTACGTCTGCGGCCTGACCGTGCAGGCTCCGCCACACATTGGCCACGTGCGCTCGGCCGTGAACTTCGACATCTTGCGCCGCTGGTTGCTCGAGTCCGGCTACGAGGTCAACTACGTCCGCAACGTCACGGACATCGACGACAAGATCCTGGCTCGATCTGCGGGCGCTGGCCGCCCGTCATGGGCCTGGGCGTACGAGTTCGAGCGCGCCGTGATCGAGGCGTACACGCTGCTGGGCTGCCTACCGGCCACGTACGAGCCGCGAGCCACCGGCCACGTGCCCGAGATGATCACGCTGATGCAGCGGCTGATCGACATTGGACACGCCTACGCCGCGGACGGGGACGTCTACTTCGACGTCCGGTCCTGGCCGGCCTACGGTGAGCTGTCGGGTCAGAAGATCGACGAGATGCAGGCGTCGGGCGACAGTGTCGGGGACGACCGGAAACGAGACCCGCGCGACTTTGCGCTGTGGAAGTCGGCAAAACCCGGTGAGCCGTTCTGGCCCACGCCGTGGGGCGAGGGCCGGCCAGGCTGGCACCTGGAATGCTCGGCCATGGCCACCAAGTACCTCGGCTCGACGTTCGACATTCACGGCGGAGGCTTGGATCTGATCTTCCCGCACCACGAGAACGAGCAAGCCCAGTCGCACGCGGCGGGAGATGGGTTCGCCCGCTACTGGATGCACAACGCGATGCTCACATTGGGTGGCGAGAAGATGTCGAAGTCAGTCGGCAACACCTTGCTGGTCAGCGAGATCGTCACTCAATGGCGGCCGGCTGAGGTGCGGTACTACCTAGGCTCGGCTCACTACCGATCGCGGATGGAGTACTCGCCGGAGGCGATGGACGAGGCCGCAGCCGCCTACTCTCGGATCGAGAACTTCGTCGAGCGCGCCGTGGAGCACGTCGGCGCGGATCCGCAACCTCGCCCGTTGCCGCCGGAGTTCGTGGCCGCCATGGACGATGACCTCGGCGTGCCCCAGGCGCTCGCGCTGATCCACACGGCCGTGCGGGACGGCAATATCGCGCTTGGCGCAAATGATGTGACGACGGTCGCTGATCGTCTCGGCGCGGTGCTTGCTATGACCTCCGTGCTCGGCATCAACCCGCTCGACTGGCAGCGCACCGAATCGACCGACCTGCTCGCCACAGTCGACAGCCTGGTGCGGCTCGCCTTGCAGGCCCGTGAGGACGCGCGATCCCGGCGGGACTACGCCGCCGCGGACGGCATCCGGGATCAGCTCGCCGCGGCTGGTGTGGTCGTCGAGGACACCTCCGCCGGCCCGCGCTGGACTTTGAAGGGACGCTGACGTGGCCGGCAATTCGCGCCGGCAGGGTGCCGTCCGCAAGTCGAAAAAGGGCGCGACGGTCGGGTCCGGGGGCCAGTCCCGGAAAGGGTTGCGCGGACGGGGGCCGACCCCGCGCGCAGAGGACCGTACCGGGCATCCGGCTGCGCGACGGGGAGCTGCCGAGTCTGCTTCTCGAGACAAGGGACGCCGGGGCACCGGCGCTCGGTCTCGACGAGCGGACGCGCCGGAGTTGGTGGTGGGCCGCAATGCGGTGGCTGAGGCGTTGCGAGCCAAGGTGCCCGTGACCGCGCTGTACGTGGCCATCGGGATCGAGGCCGACGAGCGGGTCACCGAATCGGTTCGTCTCGCCGGAAACCGTGGTATCTCCTTGGTAGAGGTCAGCCGGGCTGAGCTGGATCGCATGACTGGTGGGCTGCCGAGCCAGGGGCTTGCGGCGCAGGTGCCGCCGTTCCGCTATGTCGATCTTCCCGACGTGCTGGCCGTCGCTGACGAGGCTACGGCGCCTGCCCTTCTAGTCGCGGTCGACGGCGTGACGGACCCGCGCAATCTCGGTGCATTGATACGTTCGGCCGTTGCGTTCGGCGCCCATGGCCTGGTCGTTCCGGCTCGCCGGGCAGCCGGGGTGACGGCCGCTGCCTGGCGTACCTCGGCGGGGACGGCAGCACGCCTTCCAGTGGCACAGGTGACCAATCTGGTGCGAGCGCTGCGCGACGCGAAGGAGGCCGGCCTATTCGTCATCGGTCTCGAAGCTCGAGGAACGACCAGCCTCGACGATCTCGAGGTGGCCGACCAACCACTGATGGTCGTCATGGGATCCGAGGGCAGCGGGCTGTCCCGGCTCGTCAGCGAGACCTGCGACCTCACCGTAGCGATTCCTATGGCCGGGCCGGCCGAGTCGCTGAACGCTTCGGTCGCTGCCGCGGTGACCCTCGCGGAGATCGCCCGCGTGCGCCGCGCCGGCTAACCCGACCGGGCCCCGTCGTTCTGTCGGAGTTGTTCGACCAGCGGCGCGCTAGGACGCGGGGCGGGCAGCGGGGCGGCGGGGCGGGGCGGGGCGGTCGAACACGTCCTGGGATGCCCCACCGAGGCGCTCGCCGGTGTCCGGGTTGAACACGTGCTCTTCGCCCTCCCGGACCTCGACGTGGATGACGTCGCCGATGCGCGGCGGCACCCGGCCGTCGAACCGCACGATGTACTGCTTGTCGTAGACCTCAGGGTCACCGGTGAGTTCGCCGTAGACATACGCGTCGGCGCCAAGCTCCTCGACCAGGTTCACCTTGATTTCCAAGCCCACATCCGGGTTCGCGCCGACGTGGAACGACTCCGGACGCACCCCGAGCAGGACCTTCGACAAATTCGCCTTCTTCGCCTCGGCCTCGGCGTCGGCGTGCAGCCGTACAACGATGTTGCCGACCTTGGCGCCGCCCGGCACTATCTCCGCCGGCCGGAGGTTCATGGCCGGAGATCCGATGAAGCCGGCGACGAACGAGTTGATCGGCTTGTCGTACAGATTGCGTGGCGTATCGACCTGCTGCAGGAAGCCGCCCTCCTTGAGGATGGCGACCCGGTGGCCCATCGTCATCGCCTCGACCTGGTCGTGGGTCACGTACAGGGTGGTGGTGCCGAGGCGGGCCTGCAGGGCGGCAATGTTCGCGCGGGTCTCGACCCGGAGCTTGGCGTCCAGGTTGGACAGTGGCTCGTCCATCAGGAACACACTGGGCTCGCGCACGATTGCCCGGCCCATGGCCACGCGCTGGCGCTGGCCACCGGAGAGGGCCTTCGGCTTGCGGTCGAGGTACGGCTCGAGGTCGAGGAGCTTGGCGGCCTCTCGAACCTTCGCGTCCCGCTCGGTCTTGTTCACGCCCTTGAGCTTCAGGGCAAAGCCCATGTTCTCGGCGACTGACATGTGCGGGTACAACGCGTAGTTCTGGAACACCATCGCGATGTCGCGCTCTTTCGGCGGCAGATTCGAGACGTCCCGGTCGCCGATGTAGATCGCGCCGAGATCGACGTCTTCCAGACCGGCCAGCATTCGCAGTGCGGTGGACTTGCCGGATCCTGACGGGCCAACCAGCACGCAGAACTCCCCATCGGGGATGTCCAAGTTGAGCTTGTTGACCGAGGGCACTGTGGCGCCCGGATAGATCCGGGTCGCGTCGACGAACTTAACTCCAGCCATGGGGGTCTCCCTTCGGTGTAGGTGACCGCACCGGGTACGGGTGAACCACGGGCGCTGGCTAGACGCCGTCGGCGCACCTCACGGTTTTCCGATCGATCAGCGTTGGTCCGCCCCACCGAGTAGCAGGCGGCACCGGTCGACCGGCGTAGCGGTCGGGGCATCGTTATTGGACCGTGACGGGCTACCTTGCGTCAAGGAAACGTCGGAACCCAATAGCGCAGCTTGACGCCTCGCCGGTCCTCATAAATGCCGCCGTTGGCCTCGATCGTCTTGCGAGATCCAACGTTGTCCCAATCGCACGTGATGAGTGCCCGTTCGATGCCCAACTGATGAGCGACGGGCAGCGCGGCCCGCAGCATGGCGGTAGCGTGCCCGCGCCTGCGAGCACGAGGCCGGACGTCGTAGCCGATATGGCCACCGACATTGAGCAGGAACTCGTTCAGCTGGTGCCGGATGGCGATTCGCGCGATGTACTGGTCACCGTCGACCCACCACAAAGTCGTGCACGGCACGTACCCGGCCGGGCGCGGGGTCTCGGGAAGGGCCTGCTCCCGCAGTTGGCTCGCGTAACGGTCGAATACTGCGGGATCCGCCCAGGACGGCCCGTACTCGCGGATCTCGGTTCCGATCATCGAGGTGTCCTCGGCTGATCCGCGGCCCTCAGCCTGAAACTCGACCATAGCGGCGAGGAATGAGACGTGGACGCCCGCAGCGGGGGGGCACAATTGCGGCACGCTGCAAAGTCAATCAGCTGCCTCCATCGACTTCCGGTGCCGCTTTGCTGCCCGCGGCCGGCGGTCGGTAGAAGCGCACGGGCGGATCCTCGCCGCGCAGCGTCGCGACCTCCTCTCGGATTGCCGTCATGATCCGGTTCGTCACCTCGATCAGCGTCCGCGCGGTCGGCTCGGCCTGGCGCAAGTCGGCCAGGTCCACCGGACGTCCCACCGACGCGGCGGCCGCGCGGCGGCGCAGGAGGTGCCGTCGACCCTGACCCTTGACCTGCTGTGAGCCCCACTGCCCGATCGGCATCACCGGAACGTCCGGCGCGAGCAGCACCAACCGCGCTAGCCCGGACTTGGGCTGCATCGGCCACTGCGCGGGATCCTTGGTGATCGTGCCTTCGGGATAGATGACGACTGCCTCACCCGCATCCAGGGCCGCCTTCGCCGCATCGAGCGATCTCGCTGCGTCAGCTGTACCGCGACTTACGGGAATCTGCTTGGACCGGCGCATTATCTGACCCAGCGCCGGGTTGTCGAAGATCGTGCTCTTGACCATGAACCGCGGGATGCGGCCCGCTTGCCAGACAACCCGAGCGATGAGGACCGTATCGACATGCGAGATATGGTTCGCCGCCAGGATCACCCCACCGGTCGGCGGGATACGGTCGAGGTGGCGAAACCGGATCCGGAACATCAGCCCGCTGAAGGGGTACAGCACGACGACGACAGCGCGGACCATCCATCCGGCCTTGGGCTTGTGCAGTCGGCTCATGTCGCTCCCTCGATTCCAGCACAGTGTGCCGTGGGCGAGCACGATCATCCCCAGGTGATAGCGCGGCTACGATCGATGCTTGGCCGGCGTGGCGCAATTGGCAGCGCACTCGACTTGTAATCGAGCGGTTCCCGGTTCGAGTCCGGGCGTCGGCTCCCAGTGAATCCGGGTGTGATAGCGCATTCGGGTAAGACAGAGTTGATCTTCGGTGCGCCACGAGCGCAGAGAGGGGTCGCCGTAGGAGATCTCTTGATGTGGTGCTGTGCAGGTGATGAAGGATTGCTGGCCCTTCGGCGTCGCCCTGTGGGGGGAGGCGTCAAACCGCCTCATGCTGCGTTGGTTGGTGACCGTCGTGGTGAGCGATGAGGAAAAGGCGCACTTTGATGCGTCAGGTGGGGATCGGGAAGGCGAGCGTGAGCGAACCGCTGTTGACGCGTCGAAACAACTGGATGACATCAAAACCGGAGAGGCTAAGAGTCTCTGGGATGAGCCTGGCGGGTGCCCGCTTATTGGCCAGGCGGTGTCCGGCGTGAAGGCGGCGCGAGCCCGGTCTGCGGCTCCTGCACGGAACGTGGGGTGCGCCGGGATAAACCGGCAGGAGGAAAGGGATGA
This sequence comes from uncultured Actinomycetota bacterium, assembly GCA_963748415.1. Lineage (GTDB taxonomy): Bacteria > Actinomycetota > Actinomycetes > Mycobacteriales > Jatrophihabitantaceae > CAVVJA01. Next base: position 103,876 of record CAVVJA010000017.1, read on the forward strand.
GAACGCCCGACATCGAAGGAGTAGCGATCCACGATGGCCCCGAGTCATGCGCCGTCGTCCGTGAGGGCGGCGGCGAAGCGTTGACAGGGGTACGTGCAGGCCAGCCATTGAGCCGCGAAATCACAGCTTCGGGGTGCCGACGTCGTCTCACGAGACGGAAGGCCACATCACCGGCGGCGTTAGCGCGAGCCGTTTGGTGGACCCCGCGCGGTCTGAGAACCTGTGCATGTACGGAGTCCTTCTGTGCGAGAACCGGGAGGTCCCACTGCTCGCCCGTCCAGATGATCACTGGGCGGGCCGCTCAGGGAACGCTGAGGCGGTAAGCCTGGGATGAACGAGCGTGGGAAGTCAGACGGTCCCGTAGTACCGGCGAAGCCGCCGAACAAGGCCGGGGAAGCGGCCGCGGAGGTGGTGGAGGGAAGGGGATCGGCCGAGGGGAACACGGCCGGCACAACGTATCCCGGACGCAGGGCCGGGCAAGGTGCGCCAAGCGGGCTGGACCGTGTGCGTGAAGTGGCACGAAGAGACAAGGATGCGCGGTTCACCGCGCTGCTGCACCATGTCGACGTCGACCGTCTGCGGGCGGCCTACCGGGCGATCCGTCCACAGGCCGCGCCGGGGGTGGACGGGATGACCTGGGCAGCCTACGGCCAGGATCTGGAGAACAACCTTCAGGACTTGCACCGGCGGCTGCACGCAGGCAGCTACCGGGCCAGGCCGTCGCGGCGTTCCTACATCCCGAAGGCGGATGGGCGGCTGCGGCCGCTCGGCATCGCCACGCTGGAGGACAAGGTCTTGCAGCGGGCCGTCGTCGAGGTGCTTAACGCCGTCTACGAGACGGACTTCCTCGGCTTCTCTTACGGGTTTCGGCCGGGACGCAACCCGCATCACGCGTTGGATGCGCTCACGGTGGGGATCTGGCGGAAGAAGGTGAACTGGGTGCTCGACGCGGACATCCGCGACTTCTTCACCAACATTGATCATGGCTGGTTGGAGACGTTCCTCGAGCACAGAATCGCGGACAAGCGGGTCCTGCGTCTGGTCCGCAAGTGGCTCAGCGCAGGTGTCATCGAGGATGGGAACTGGTCGCAGACCATGGAGGGAGCGCCACAGGGAGCATCGGTTTCACCGTTGCTCGCCAACGTCTACCTCCACTATGTCTTCGACCTGTGGGCCGAATGGTGGAGACGCCGCCACGCGCGCGGCGATGTGATCATCGTGCGCTGGGCGGACGACTTCATCGTGGGCTTCGAGCAGCAAGACGATGCGCGGCGGTTCCTCGCCGACCTTCGCGAGCGGTTGGTGAAGTTCGGGCTGGAGCTACACCCCGACAAGACGCGGCTGATCGAGTTCGGGCGGTTCGCCGCCCAGAATCGGCAGGCGCGGGGCCTCGGGAAACCGGAGACGTTCGACTTCCTCGGGTTCACGCACATCTGCGCGACCATGCGGGACGGGCGGTTCTGGGTGCGGCGTATCACGATCTCGAAGCGGATGCGGGCCAAGCTCCGAGAGGTCAAGGACGAACTCAAGGTGCGCCGACATCAGCCCATCCCGGATCAGGGACAGTGGCTGGCGAGCGTGGTGCGGGGACACCGCACCTACTACGCCGTGCCTGGCAACCGCGCAGCGGTTGCCACCTTCCGCACCCAGGTGACCAAGCTCTGGCACGAGGCGCTGGAGCGCCGTAGTCAGCGCACGCGGATCAACTGGGCACGGATGGACCGCCTCGCCACCCGATGGCTGCCGCCCGCCCGTGTAATGCACCCTTTTCCCGAGGCGCGCTTTCGCGTTCGCACCCAAGGCAGGAGCCCAGTGCGTTAGTAGCGCACGCTGGGATCTGTGCGGGGGGCCGCCCGTAAGGACGGTCCCTACCGCGATAAGGCGGGTGCCGACACGGCCGCCGCGTGTTGTGAGGCATGGGGTGGTGAGAGGGAGCGCGTCGTACGGCGGAATCCGGAGACGCTGAGTACCGTCGCGGCGCCTGCTGGCGGACCGGCTCGTAGTAGCGGTGAAGCCCTGTAATGGGGGTGGAGCGAAGGGGCCGGCTCATCGATGGATTTGTTCGCGCGAGCAACCGGGACCGAGAGGTTCTGGGAGGAGACGAGTGGGCAGGCCAGGTCAGGCTGACAAGCCGTTTGATATTCCGAAGCAACTGGTGTGGGAGGCGTACGAGCGAGTCAAGGCGAACAAGGGTGCCGCCGGGGTGGATGGGCAGTCCATCGCCGGCTTCGAGGCCGATCTGCAGAACAACCTGTACAAGATCTGGAATCGGATGTCGTCGGGGACCTACTTTCCGCCTGCGGTGCTGGCAGTGGAGATACCCAAGACCGGTAGCGGCGCGGGCACGAGGGTGCTCGGGGTGCCGACTGTCGCGGATCGGGTGGCGCAGACGGTGGCGGCGCTGACGCTGGAACCGCGGACGGAGTCGATCTTTCATTCTGACTCCTACGGGTACCGGCCAGGGCGCAGCGCGCTGGATGCGGTGGCGGTGTGCCGCACGCGGTGCTGGCAGAAGGCGTGGGTCATCGACCTTGATGTGGCCGCGTTCTTCGACAGCGTGCCGTGGGACCTGATGGTCAAAGCGGTCGAAGCCAACATCACCACCGAGCAGCGTTGGGTGCTGCTGTACGTGAAGCGGTGGCTACAAGCTCCGCTGCAGTTACCTGACGGCACGGTGCGGCAGCGGGACCGGGGGACCCCACAAGGGTCATCGATCTCGCCCGTACTGGCGAACCTGTTCCTGCATTACGCGTTCGATTCGTGGCTAGCGCGCGAGTTCCCAACGGTGGAGTTCGAGCGGTACGCCGACGACGCGGTCGTGCATTGCGTGACCCAGCGGCAGGCACAGCAGGTGCTGGCCGCGCTCACGGCGAGGATGGCCGACGTCGGGCTGCGGCTGCATCCCGACAAGACCAGGATCGTGTACTGCAAGGACGGAGACCGGCGTCGCGAGCAGCATGAGCACACGTCGTTCACCTTCCTCGGGTTCACGTTTACCCTGCGGCAGGCGCGGGGCAAGCACGGGCTGTTCAGCTCGTTCATGCCCGCGGCCAGCCGACAGGCCCTCGCCGAGATGGGTCAGCGGGTTCGTCGGTGGCGGCTGCACCGGTGGGTCCAACGGGACCTGGCCGAGATCGCCGCGCAGATCAATCCGATCGTGGCGGGCTGGATCAACTACTACGGCCGGTTCTACCCGTCGCGGATAGTGCCCCTCCTGCAGCGCATCAACACCTACCTGATGCGCTGGGCAGGCATGAAATACAAACGGCTGCGGTCCTACAAACGCTTCAAGGCGTGGTGGTTGGGATCATCGATCGAGACCCCGACCTGTTCGCGCACTGGCGCATGGTTCGCACGTTCGCCGGACTGCGATGAGAAGAGCGGAGTGACGGGAGACTGTCACGCTCCGTTCTGTGGGAGCCCGGGGGTGCGATCCCCCCGGGCCACCCGACTGT
>CAVVJA010000018.1:0-200723 GCA_963748415.1 uncultured Actinomycetota bacterium
AGGCGAGCCCCTTGCAGGCGAGCAGCATCAGCAGCGCCCCGACGGAGTAACTGCTGGCCTGGTCGACCAAGGTTGGGAGGGCTGACTGCCCAGAGAACAACACCTCCGATGAGTCCTTCCCGGTGGCAGCCGCGTACGCGATCGCGAGCCCTGCGACCGCCAGCCCGGCTACCGGGGTGAGCAGGACAAGGCGCCGTTCGACGTGCGGCCGCACCGCCAACGCGAGCCGGTGTATGACCGTGCCGATGATCGCGGCTGCGGGGGCCAGCACGAGCGCCCAGCCGAACTGGGCCAGGTCTGGGTGCGAGTACGGCGGCAGGTTGGGTATCGCGAGCGAGAAGTCGCCGAACCCGGTCCAGGCGTCCAGCCCGACAAAGATCAGTGCACCAATCCCGGCTGCCAGTAGGCCGGGCAGCAGGACGATATCGAGCATGGCTCCGCCCAGACCGGCCGCCTCCATCAGCAGGAAGGCTGCGGGCAGCGGCGAGCCGAACAGCGTGGCGATCGCGGCGAAGCTTCCGGCCGAGCCGACCACCGCCAGTGTCCTGGCCGGCATGTCCCGCTTGGAGAAGTGCAAGGCCAGGACGGCCAGTCCGCCGCCTAGGGCGATCAGGGGGGCTTCCGGGCCGAGCACGGCGCCCAGCGACAGGGTGGCCAGAGCGGCAAGGAAGACGCCGGGGATCTGCTCCGGGGTAATGGCTCCTCGAGGCTTGAATCCGTCGGCCGGTGAATGGCCGCCCTTCCCTGGCAGGTAGCGGATCGCGAGCGCGACCAGCACCCCGGCGAGGGCAAGGGGGAGCAGCGGCCACCACAGCGGCTCACCGTCGAACCCGAGCGCGATGGGCAGTTGGGTAAAGACTGCCTCCTGGATGACATCGACGAGCTTGAGGAAGCCGTAGGCGGCGGCCGCAATCGGCACGCCGAGGATCGCCGCGAGCACCAGCAGCGCCAGGTAGCCCCGGGTTCGGAGCAGCGCGAGGGGGTCGGCTGGTTGCGTCGACGTCGGTGTCGTCATCTGCGCGTTCCTCGCTGGTGTCGATGGTTGCTCCTGGCGGCCCTTGCCCACCCGGGATTCTCGTCTTGGACGGCCGGCGGGTCATCATCTGCGCCGGGTGGGCTATCACGCAAGGCGGATGGGTGGTGGCGTGCGTGGCCGACGGCGCTTACGGGCGCGGGTCACAATGGGATGCCCTGACCAGGAATGCCGGGAAAAGTGAGCCTCGGCTTGCACCAATTGTGCCAGTGTGGTGGCGGGCCGGTGGACGTCCGGCCGGTGAGGAACAGGCGCGAGCATGATGATTACCGCGGCGACCATCCGGCGGATCCGTGACGTCGAGACCGGCGAGTTTCCGGTGATCTCGATGTATGTGACCGTGCCAGTCGATGTGGGGGAGCGCAGCCGGATCAAGACGCACGTGAGGAGTCTGCTCGAGCAGGTCCGTCCGCTCGGCGAGGATCACACGCTCAGCCATGACGCGCGGCTGTCGGTACGAACGGACCTCGAGCGCATCGAGGAGCTGTGTACGAAGGAACGCTGGCAACCACCCGCCGTCGCGGTCTTTTCCTGCTCGGGACAGAGCTTTCTCGAGGAAGTCCAGCTTCCGCGACGCGCCCGCGACCGGATCGTCGCCGATGCAATCCCGTGGATCCGGCCGATGCTGGCTGTGCTGGAGGAGTTTCACCGCGCGGTTGTGCTCGTCACAGACAGCAATTCGGCCCGCGTGTGGGAGCTGTTCCAGGGCGAGTTCCACCCACTTCGGGATGTCGAGCATCGCGCATTGCGTAAACGAAACTTCGCGGGATGGCATGGCCTCCGGGAGCACACCGTGACCAATAAGGCCGAGGAGTTGGAGAAACGTCACTATCTCAGCGTGGTCGAGTTACTCGACGAGATCTTCATTGATCCCAGCTATGAACTGCTGGTACTCGGTGGCCAGCACGACAAACTCTCGCGACTCGAAGCACACCTGCCGAAACGGCTGCGTAACCGTCTAGCCGGAACGTTCACCGTGGATGCGCGACGGGACCTCGACGCGGAGGTACGTGATCGTGCTGGTGCGATCGTCGACGCCTGGGAACGCGAGGACGAGAAGCGCAAAGTCCACGACCTGTTCGAGCGAGCCTCGACGCAGCGGCCAACCGCGATCGGCCTGCGGGAGTGCCTGTGGGCGGCCACCACGGGTGCCGTCGAGGAATTGTTGGTGCACGACGAGGTGACTGCGCCAGGTGTGGTCTGTCCCCAAGACGGTTGGCTCGGTGAATCTGGTGACGCCTGCCCAATCTCCGGAACGAAGACCCGCCAGACTCCGGACGTCATTGACGAGCTGACGGAGCGGGTCGTCGATGAGGGCGGAACGGTCAAGCACGTGATGGTCGAGACTGAGCTGGCGCCGCATCGCGTCGCAGCCGTCCTGCGGTTTCCGCTTCCCGCCTCCCCATAGATGGCAATCTGAGCACCGTCTGGTACGCGGACGGATCACCGTTCGCCTCGCTGCGCCCGAGTCGCGGTGGACCACGTCGACCCGCCTGAGCCAAGTGTGACGCATATGAGGAACTCGACGCTTATGTAGTGAGGCGATCGGGCGGATCCACCCACGGGGGGTGGATCCGTCCATGCCGGATGGGAGCGCGACGCGCATGTCCGAACACAGCGACGGACCGAGATCTCGCGGTCGTCACCGAGCGCGTCTGATGGGGGAACGACACGGGGTCAACCGGTTACTCCTCGCTGGCGTGCTCGGCCTGGTCGGCCTCGTACTCGTGCTCCTCGGCGCGGCGGGTCCGGCGAGCGGCCAGGTTGCCGCGCAGGACGGAGCCACGACTGCCGCCACGAAGCTCATTACGGTAAAAGCGGGGTCTCTCTCGGGTCATGACTGCGACGACAGCGAATGGCACTTCATCATTAATCAGATCGACACAGCTAGCAACGCCCCGGCGACGATCCATGTGACTTGGGCGAACGGCAAGTCGGCCGACGTGCCGCTAGAGAAGGTCACGGGGGGAGCTGCTCACTACACGACCACTCTCAACCTGGACAGCACGGTCGTCTCGGCGACCGCCACGATCTACAGTGGGTGGTCTGGCCAGTTCGTCCTGAGCCACGGCCCGTGCGGGACACCGAGCAGCTCATCGGCTCCGCCGAGCAGCTCATCGGCTCCGGAGACCACGCCGTCGACTCCACCGAGCAGCTCATCGGCTCCGGAGACCACGTCATCGGCTCCGGAGAGCAGCTCATCGGCTCCGGAGAGCAGCTCATCGGCTCCGGAGAGCAGCTCATCGGCTCCGGAGAGCAGCTCATCGGCTCCGGAGAGCAGCTCATCGGCTCCGGAGAGCAGCTCATCGGCTCCGGAGAGCAGCTCATCGGCGGCCTCGTCGCCAGCCGTCGTCCCGAGCACTTCACCGTTTGTGCCGGGACCAGGCCAGACCGGTGACAACCCACCCCCCAGCGGCTTCCCGCTGAGGCCGATCATGCTGGGGTCCGGGATCGGTCTATTCGGCCTCGCGGCAGCGCTGTCGGGTAGCGTGCTACGACGTCGTGGTAGCCATACGTAAGGTTCTCTTCGCCGGCGTGATGGGCGCCGCTGTCATCATGGCGGCGTCCATCACTCTTCCGAATGCTGCGTCAGACGACCGCGACCAGGCACTTCACACGCAGGCCCCGCCGTCGTCGCAAGCGTCGCCCGCACCGGCGGCGACAGCTAGCTCCACACGCAATCACCGGACGTCCGGATCGAGTTCTGTGCGTTCCGGAGCCTCGCCCCATGCGTCGGCGTCACGGGTCCAACCCGATCCGGGGATTCCGCTACCTGCCCAGGCGATTTCGTTCACCCTTGCCGTCACCACGAGCTCCGGCCCGATCCTGGCCAATGTCGGTTCGATCAGAGTTGCCAGCAACCAGCCGGTCGACCCACCACACAGCACCGCCGCGGAATGGAACACCGCCGTGTGGGTGCAGCAATCCGCCTACCCGTCCGCGCAAAGCACCGGCACGAGCTACATCTATGGGCACGCCTGCCACTACCATCAGTGCCCGTTCACCCGGCTCAAGGACGCACGGGTCGGGGATCTGGTTCGGGTCACGCTCCCGACCGGCGTGCTGACCTATCAGATCGCGCAAACCGGACTGTCGCCCAAATCGGCGAGCACACTGCCGAGATGGGCATCCGACAGCACCGTGCGAAACCGCATTGTCCTAGTCACCTGTGCGTTCGAGCAGGGCGATACGAGTACGAACAACATCGTTGTTGTCGCCAGCATGCAGTGAATCCGCTGCCCTGCGGCAGGCGGCGGTGAGGTCGTCCGCGGTCCTTATGTCGTCTGGCTGTCGTACTCGTCGTGGCGCCGGAGGGAAAGCGGTGAACGCTAGACCACCGAGGAGGCCAGGTCCCGGGCGGCGTTCAGGGCGGCGGCGATCAGGTCGTGGCCGCGCCGGCCGAGCACCACGCCGGTGAGGTCGCCGCCCGCACGCCGCACGCGGAACATGAAGCAGCCGCCGGCGGCGTCGTCCGAGCCGGTCTTGATTCCGACGAAGCCGTCCTTGCCGAGCAGCGAGTCGGTGTTGCGGACGGTGCCGGCCACCGGCAACTCGGCACTGCGCAGGGCCACCAGCGACGCGAACTCGGGCACCTGCATGGCGCGCTGGGCCAGGATGAGCTGGTCGTCCGCCGTCGAACGGGTGCCCTCGTCGAAGCCGCTCGGATCGGTGTAGATCGTGTGCCGCATCCCTAGGGCGTGGGCCATGTCATTCATCCGCGCGACGAAGGCGTCCTGCGAGCCCGCCGAGGCCCGGGCCAGCATCGCGGCCACATTGTTCGCCGACGGCAACAGGATCGCGGTCACTGCTTGCCGCTCGGTCAGCGTCTCGCCGGCGGTGACGTGGACGATCGACTCGTCCTGTGCGGCCCGGCGCTGGGTGTCGGCGACGTCGTCGTCGGTGACGGTCACCGTCACGTCGTGCCGGTCGCGCAGCACCAAGTAGGCGGTCATGACCTTGGTTACGCTGGCGATCGGCACCGGCTGCTGGCCGAGGCTCGACACGACCGCCCCGTCGCCGATCTGGTAGGAGGTCTGGCCCGGTCCGGGCGGGCCGTACACGCGGTGGCTGCGGATCACGAAGCCCGCGCACGTGCCGGCCACCGCCAGCAGCGCGGCGATCGCGACCGTCGTACCCAACACGCGCCGCCCCCGGGACCGGTGCCGGTGATAGGTCGTGGAGCCGAACTGTTGAGTGATCATGAACGCCGACGCTCGCAAATGATCGCTATCGTCAACGTTCGAGTCGTCCTTATGACGCCCTTATGCCCGGCCGACGATCCTGGTGCGGTCGAAGATCGGATGCAGGAGCTGACCCGTGCGCGTACTACTGGCCGACGACGAGCGGCTGCTCGCTGACACCGTCGCTGACGGGCTGCGCAAGCTGTCCATGGCCGTGGATGTCTGCTACGACGGCGATACCGCCCTGGAGCGGCTCGGCGTGAACCAGTACGCCGTGGCCGTGCTCGATCGCGACATGCCGGGGCGCACCGGCGACGAGGTGTGCCAGTGGATGGTGCAGTCCGAGCTGGGCACCCGGATCCTCATCCTGACCGCAGCCGCGGGCATCCGCGACCGGGTGGACGGGTTCGGACTGGGCGCCGACGACTACCTGACCAAACCGTTCGCGTTCGCCGAGCTGGCCGCCCGCGTGCAGGCGCTGGGCCGCCGTCCGCCGGCCGGGTTTGCGCCGGTGCTGGACGAGCACGGCGTGGTGCTGGACGTGCCGCGGCACCGGGCGTTCCGCGACGGCGAGCTGCTCGACCTGACGCCGAAGGAGTTCGCCGTGCTGTCCGTACTGATGCGCGCCAGCGGGCAGGTGGTCAGCGCCGAGGCCCTGCTCGAACAGGCATGGGACGAGCACGCCGACCCCTTCACGAACGCCGTGCGGGTGGCCGTCATGACCCTGCGCCGCAAGGTCGGCCAGCCGCCGCTGATCCACACCGTGCCCCGGGTCGGCTACCGGTTCGGCGGGTAGCGGCATGCGGCTGACGGCCCGCCTCCGCGTCCTGGTCGCGTTCGTGGTGGCGGTACCGGTGGGGTGGGTCTACATGGTCTGGGGGCTGCAGACCGGCCGGAACATCTTCCGCGAATACCGCGGTGGGGAGAGCATGTGCAGCGACAGCTACTGGCACGACTTGGGCAACAACTGCGGCCGGTCGTTCAGCGTCGGGCTGGCCTGGTTCGAGCTCGTCCTGGTCGGGCTGATCGTGCTCGGCATCGGCTGGCTGCTGGCCCGCTGGGCGCTCTTCCCGGTACGGGCGATGGCCGGCACGGTCGCCAAGCTCGGGCCGACCAGCCTGAACGTGCGGCTGCGCGCCACCGGGCGACGCGACGAGACGCGGCAGCTGTCGGACGCGATCGACCAGCTGCTGGACCGCGTCGCGGTCGGTTACGAGGCCCAGCGCCGGTTCGCCGCGAACGCATCGCACGAGCTGCGCACTCCGCTCGCGACCCAGCGCACGCTGATCGAGGTCAGCCTGGCCGACGCGCTCACTCCGGAGCAACTGCAGCTGCTTTCTCGACAGCTGCTGGCCACCAACGAGCGCAACGAGAAGCTGATCGAGGGCCTGCTGGTGCTGGCCGAGACCGAACGCGGCCTCGTGTCGGCGGCGCGGTTGCGGCTGGACGAGATCGCCGACGACACGCTGACCACGCTGGCCAAGGCGGCGCAGGAACGCGGCGTGCACGTCGCCGCGGAGCTCGCGCCGGCCTGGGTCGTCGGCGAGCGCCCGCTTCTCGAGCGGCTGGTCAGCAATCTCGTCCAGAACGCGATCAAGTACAACGTCGACGGCGGGCAGGTACACGTGGCCGTCGCCCAACCGGGCCGGCTGACCGTCAGCAACACCGGCCCGGTGGTGGCGCCGGACCAGGTCGGCGGGCTGTTCGAGCCGTTCCGGCGCCAGTCCGGCGACCGCCTCGATCACGGGGGCGGCGTCGGCCTCGGCCTGACCATCGCGCGCTCGATCGTCGCCGCTCACGGCGGCCGCATCCAGGCGATGGCCAACCCGTCGGGCGGCGGCATCACGGTCGACGTCGCGCTGGCAGCTCGGTAGACCGTCTGTCCCTCTTACCGTCACGGCTGATTGGTCCAAGCGACGCCAACGCCCAGCCTGAGAAGCCCGCGACTCGATCCGGCGGGCAACGCCAGTCCGTTTCCTAGGCGGCGACTTGCGGTGCGAGAACGAGGGCCGCGCTCTGACGCTCGAGCGCCTTGGCCGCCCCGTTACGCCAACTATCGGCCATGGACTGCGACATCGGATCGGGGAAGATCTCCTCCTCCCCGTTGTCTACCCCGTCCAGGATCGCTCGCGCGACCGACGCTGGGGAGGCCTTCGGTATGTCGAAGCCTCGGGTCATGTCTGTGTCTGTGGGGCCGGTCAGGACGGCGTGCACCCGCACGCCGCGCCCGGCGAGAAGAGCACGCAGCGACTGGGTGAGGGAGAACGCGGCTGCCTTGGAGATCGCGTAGGCCGGAGTGATCGGCAACGGGGCCAAGGCCATAACCGACACATTGTTGACGATGGCGCCGCGAGAACGAGTCAGCAACGGCAGGAAGGCCCGGGTCACGCCGTAGGTGCCGAAAAGGTTGACGGCGAGGTGCCGTTCGAGCGCGGCCCGCTCGCTCAGGTCGTCGTAAAGCGCGATGCCGGCGTTGTTGATGAGGATGTCGAGCGATTCGACACGATCGACGGCCGCCTGAATCTGCGCCGGGCTGGTCACGTCGACCGTGACCGGCGTGACGCGCGGGTCCGGATGGGTCAGGGGCTCGCGGGTGCCGGCGTATACCCGCTTCGCGCCTCGGGTGAGTGCTTCCTCGACCAGCGCCTGACCGATGCCGCGATTGGCCCCAGTGATCAGGACTGCCTTGTTGGTGATTGACATGTCTACTGCTCCTAGTCCGATGGATTCCGCGCTGCTGATTACGCGGCCTGGTGATATAGACCAGCCGGATTCCCGGAAATCGTCGCGGGCCGGCCGGAGCCGGACATCGGGCTAGCCGCCGCGGGGCTCGGGTGGAGCCAAGAGGCGCGGCTGGCGGCCGAGAAAGGCGACGAGCTCGTCACCGGGGCAGGCTGGACCAGGCAGCCGAACCGGTTCGGAGAACAGCCCAGGCCGGGTTTCCGCGGTGATGAGCAGGGGAGCGATCGGCAGTAACAGTGCCGCCAGGCCGGACGGGATCACCCGGGCGGCGCCGCATGCGACCGAGATGTCCCAGCCGTGCACGGCGATCTCAACAGCTCCGGCGACCGCGACCAGGCTCGCGGTCAGCTCACGATCACCGATGGAAACCGCGCGCTCCGCCGATCCAGGGGCGGCGTCGGCGGCGAGCAGCCTGGCGGTGTGGCTGCGCAGCCGCGCCACCGGGTCGGGCGTTGGCCTAGGCGAACCCGGCGCCACGCGAGTGCTAACGCCTCCGGTAGCTATCGCCTCGTGCAGCACCCGGATCGAGTCAACGACATGGTCCAGCAACATTTGCAGATCCCACCCGGGGCACGGGGTGGGACTCGACAGGAGCTGCGGAGTGACGAGCGCGGCTTCGGTGAGCGCGTAACTCACGGCTGATCCGAGCAGCTCCCGTTCCCTCCTCAGCCGGCCCACGGGGATACCGCCGGGTCGTGTGCCGGCATCAGCTCCACGGCCCGGTACGTCTGCGGCAGGCCGAACAACCTGAACAAGTCCGGGTTGACGAAGCTGACCATCCGGGCGATCCCTCTCCGGGTGACCGTGGGTATCAATACGGCGTGGGCGTGATACGCCCCGCCTGGTTCGACCTGGTAGATCGCGAGCGCCGGCTGGCCATTCGCCATGACAGGAACCAGGCGCAACCGTCCCGGCGCCGTGAGCAGGTTCGACTCGGTAACGCGCGTCACGACCTGGCGGCCAGCGAACCAGGCCAGTACGGGGGGCATCTCCAGCGACGGCATCCTCGGTCAACAGCTCGGCCAGCGCGCCGGCATCGGCGTTCTCAATGGCCGCAGCGAACCGGTTTAGCATCGCGCGGCGCTCCGGTTCGGCGGGCTCGGCCAGCTCATCTTCGACGGGCAGCGCCTGGGCGAGCTGGGCCCGGGCCCGACGCAGCGCGCTGTTCACCGCAGTGGTCGTCGTGCCCAGCAGGTCGGCCACCTCAGCGGCCGGCCACTCGAGCACATCCCGCAAGATCAGCACCGCGCGCTGCCGGGCCGACAGGTATTGCAACGCCGCGACAAAGGCCAGCCGGACACCCGCCCGGGACACTGTTACTGCGGCCGGATCCTCGCTTTCCCCGGCCAGCAGAGCGTCGGCGAACGGCTGCAGCCACGGCACCTCCGGCGCGGCTACTAGCGGAACCTCCGAGCTCTCTGCCGGCCCACCCAGACCGGACGGCAGCGGCCGGCGGCCGCGGCGCTCGATCGCGGTGAGGCACACATTCGTCGCGATCCGGTACAGCCAGGTCCGCACTGAGGAGCGTCCCGCAAACCCGTCATAGGACCGCCACGCCCGCAAGTACGTCTCCTGAACCAGGTCCTCGGCCTCCTCGGCCGAGCCCAGCATCCGGTAGCAGTGCGCCAGTAACTCACGCCGGAATCGGCCCGTAAGACTGGCGAAATCCTCGCTGACTGTCATCGGCTGCCCCAAACTCGCACCGCGCAATCGCCAGCGACCCGCTGGCCCTATATCTACAGACTCGGCGGCCGACACAAAATCGCCGCCGTGGGCGGGCCAGATTCTTGTCGCTCGGCCGGCGCTGCGTGCCTAGTGGTCCGGCCGGTTCGGTATGACAACGGGGTGTTCGGGATCGGCCCAGTATCCGGCGACCCGCCCGTCGTCCTGGAAGCCGAACAGCACAACGCCGTCCTCGTTAATAGGCAGGCTGTCCGCACCATCCGTGCCCAGAGCGACGTGGATCTTCTGGGTGCTCCATTTCGTGATGTCCAGACACAGCTCGGCGAGCTGCTCCGGGCTGAAGGTGGTGCGGGCTGGTCCGACGATGTCCGCTGACAGCGCATCCGGCCGGATGATGAACGCGTCGGTGATCCGCAGCGCTATCTTCTGCGGCTCCGGAAGGTCGCTGGTTTCGTAGAAGTCGATCTTCGAGGTCATTTCACTGTCGACTCCGGCGGCCTGGGCATCGGCCATCCGGAGTGTCTGGCAGATCCGGCAGTTGTGCGTGCGAGCGCACCGTAGTCGGACCAGTTCGGTGGTAACCGGGTCGAGGGCGGTGGAACGGACCACCGCGTCCTGATATGACCCGAGCAGCTCGCGCAGCGACCCTCGGCGTTGCTCAGGTCTGTCGGCGTCGGACAGGTCGGGCACCGACGGCAGCAAAACCTGCGCCACGAGCTGCAGCCGCTGGGTGAATTCGACGAGGTAGACCGACGTGACGAAATCCCGGAGGCGGTCCGAGCCCAGCTGACCACGCAGCGCATCGAGCGACTCCTGGCTGGTTCCGGTGACATCCATGACGAACTGCTCGGCGAACGCGATGCCGTCACGGTCGAGCGCGGAGAACAACGGTGACGTGGCATACGCCGGCAACTCCGCGACCTTCTGCTCCGGGATGCGGGCCGGCGAACCGCGTGCCCGCATTCCCGCGGTGTTTCCCAGTAGCCAAGCGATCCGGAGCCGGATGATCTCGAGCAGAGCTGGATCAACGGTTGCCCAGACCCGTTGGTTGACCTGATCGAGCAGGGCAGTTGCCTCTGGTTCAAGGACATACAGCGCTTTCGGCAGCAGCCACACGGCCGGCAATTCAGCCTGCGTCGCCGCGTCCGAGTAACTGTTCATTGACTCAAATTAGCAACGCCTCCGAGCAGTAACCAGCTCGTCCACCGTTCTCAGGCTCTCCGTCTCGCAGGAATCCGTCAGACGGCAACTTCGGCTTATCCGAGGACTTGCGGCGGCGACGATCTCTTGACCGCAACCGGCCGATGCGCTTGCCTGTGTGTGCGAGCACATTGCCGCATTCGGCTTGGGGGCGAGGAGCTATGCGCGCACGACCGTTGTCCGTGTTCCTGGTGGTCGGCGCAGTGGTCGCCGGCTCACTCGCGGCCGCCGCGCCAGCGGCCGTTGCCGCCGACCCCAGTCCTGCCACTGACGGCCCGGGCGCGCTGAGTCACTTCGACCTCGCCCGCAAGGACTGTCTGGGCACTGCCCGTAACACGACGTCGAAGATCTGGTACACGGTGGCAGGCGGCGTGCTCTCGGACGTCTATGCCCCGACGATCGACACGACGAACGTCGAGACGATGCAGTACCTCGTCACCGACGGCTCCTCGTTCACCGACCTCCAATCACGCGACACGACCTACACGGTGTCGGCTGACTCGACCGGAATGGTCTGCAAGGTCACGTCTACGGCCAAGTCCGGTGCCTACCGGCTGACTACCACGTACCTCACCGACCCGGCCCGCCCGAGCGTCGTGCTCCAGACCAGCTACACGCCGCTGACGGCGGCTGCGGCTGGATACCAGGTGTACGTCCGCTTAGACGCGACTGTGGGCGGCAACGGTGGCGGCAGCAGCGGCAACGGCGGTCCCGACAGCGCGGTCATCGACACCACAACTGGTTCGCCGGTGCCGGTCTCCTACGACACGAACACTCAGACAAACGCCGCCAATCGTGATTACGCCGTGCCGAGCTACCTGGCCCTGCGGGCCGATCAACCGTTCGGCGATGTGAGCAGCGGCTTCGTCGGTAGCCCATCGGACGGACTCCGCCAGCTCGACTCCGCGCACACGCTGACGCCCACCGACTCGGCGATGGGTGGCAACGTGGAGCAGACGGCGCAGGTGCGGTTCGACAAGCACGGCGACGCGATGCTCGCCCTTGGTTTCGGCACCACCCAGGCCAACGCCGTCGCCACGGCCGGCGCCACGGTTGGCCGGCCCTTCGGGTCGCTGCGTGGCCAGTACCGGTCGGGGTGGCAGTCGTACGACGACGGTCTCAAGGCCCCATCCGCGACGCTTCCGGGTCTGTCGGAGGCTCAGCAGTCGGCGGCCGTGAACGCGTACTACGTGTCCGCCAATGTGGTCAAGGCAAGCGAGGACAAGACGTTCCCGGGCGCGATTGTCGCCTCGATCGCGTCGCCATGGGGGCAGGCGGTCTCGGCCGGCGACCCGGCCAACACCTATTTCGGCTCGTATCGGGAGGTCTTCTCCCGTGACCTCTACGAGGCGTGGACGGCGTTGTTGACCGACGGCGACTTGGCCACCGCGCGTGCCGCCACGAGGTTCCTGCTCGAGAAGCAGCAGCTCCCGGACGGGTCGCTGCCACGCAACTCGCTCTTGAACGGGAAGCTGGCGCCGGATTCCTTTAACACCCAGCTCGACGAGGTTGCCTATCCCATCCTGATGGTGTTGCAGTCGGGACTCGCCGGCGACGCCGGGCTGTGGCCGCACGTCCAGGCCGCCGCGAACTATCTGATCGCGCACGGGCCGTCGTTCGGCCCCGAGCGTTGGGAAGAACAGAGCGGATTCTCGCCATCGACGATCGCCGCCGAGATCGCCGGGCTGGTCGCGGCCGCAACAATCGCCCAGCAGCACGCATCTCCGGCCGACGCTCGGATCTGGTTGGCCACCGCCGACCAATACCAGCGCTCGATCAAGGGCCAGGCCGTCACGACAAATGGGCCGCTGTCGAGCCAGCCTTACTTCATCCGGCTGTCTAAGACCGGTGACCCGAATGCGGCGATCAGCTACAACGTCGGCAACGGCGGACCCACGCTCGACCAGCGCGCGGTCATCGACGCCGGTTTCCTCGAGCTGGTTCGGCTCGGCGAGCTATCCGCCACCGACCCCGATGTCCTGAACTCACTAACCGTGGTGGACAAGACCATCGAGAAGCAAACCGCCAGCGGCACAGGATGGCTGCGGTACAACGGTGACGGCTACGGCGACTGCCACATCCTGCCGGACCACACCTGCCCGCTCGAGGGCCGGCCGTGGGCGCCCTCGAACATGGGCACCGGGCACCCGTGGCCGGTGCTATCCGCCGAACGCGGCGCGCAGGATCTGGCCACCGGCCAGGCTACCTCAGCGGGCCAGCTACTTGCCGCGATGATCGCGATGTCCGGTGGCGTCGGTCTGGTTCCCGAGCAGGTCTGGGACGCGCCGAACGTTGCCGCGTCGCCGTTTGGCACCGATCCAACTCTCGCCTCAATCGGCTTCGTCAACGGCAAGCCGGACGGCTCGGCCGGACCGCTCACGTGGGGTGCCGGCTCGCTAGTTCGGCTGGTCGCCGACCTGAGCGCTGGTCGTGTCCTGGAGCAGCCGGCACAAACCGTCGACCGCTACATCACCCATACCCAGCTGGCGACAACGCTCACCGTGACGTCGCCGCCCGACCAGACCGCCGCCACTAACCCGATTCACGTCGCGGGGACGGCGGTGCCCGGCGCGACCATCGATGTAGCGGACGTAGGCCCGGGGACGACAACGCACGCCAGCGGCACCGCGGCTGCCGATGGGTCGTTCAGCTTCGACGTCGCGCCGCTGATCGGCAACAACGTTCTGGTGGTCACCAGCACTGCGCCCAACGGCGGTACGGCCCAGGCCGTTCGGACGGTCGTCAACGACGTCGTCCAAGGCAGCTCCTGCTGTTCGACAGCACGGACCCGACCGGGGACGACAACGGGCCGGGCAACTACGCCTACCCGACGGCCCCGGACTTCCACGCTGGCGCTTACGACATGACCGATTTCCAGGTCTACGACACCGGCAGCACAGTGACGTTCCGGGTCCAGACCCGCGACCTGTCGCCGACCTTCGGCAGCCCGCTCGGTGCGCAGCTTGTCGACGTCTACGTGCACCAGCCGGGTGCATCGGCGACGTCGACGGACGGCGTCGTTCGCTACGCGGAACTACACCATCGCATCGGCGAGCGCCTGGAGCCGGTTGCTCGAGGTACAGGGCTTCGGACAGCGGTTCGTCGATTCAACGAATACGAACACGGTGGGCACCATCACGATCAGCGCCAACCAGATCTCGCGCTACATCACGTTCTCGGTGGACAAGACGGCACTCGGCGGCACACCCGGGTCGGGCTGGGCGTTCACGGTCGTGCTGACCGGTCAAGACGGCTTCAGCCCGGATCAGGCGCGGGGCTTCCAGCCGACTCCGCAGCCGTTCCAGTTCGGCGTCTGCGCGACCGCGAGCACCGATCCGCACTGCACGTTCGATCCGAATGCTGTGCCCAAGGCGGTCGACGTGCTAACGCCGTCGGGCGTGAGCCAGTCCGACGAGCTGGACTACACGCTCGGCCCGGTTGTTCTGCAGGGCGTGACGCTGCCGTAACACTCCGGGGGCCGCCACAGCGGCCCCCGGCTTGGGCGCATTCGCTGTCGGACACGATGCAGCCGCCCCTCGCAAGTAGCGGGGAGCGGCTGCTCGATCAGGCGGCTGCTGGCAAGTCGGTCTTAGAAGTTGCCGGTGGCGGTAACGACGTCTTCCTGGTTGATGGGGGTGGGCACGAACTCCGCGCCGTAGAACCACACGACGGTCTGCTTGTTGTTGCTGTCGGTCCAGAACGCGTGGAAGGTTCCGTCCGAGCCTACGGCTATGTCGGTGTAGTCACCGAAGAATCCGCCGCCGAAGCCGTTCTGGGTGTTGATCGGATGCGTGCTCACGGTCCGCGTCACGTGGGTGGTCAGATCGGTGACGACGTAGTTGAGGCGGGTGTTGTGGATGTAGTCGCCGAGGGCGTCGCATTCGATCCGGCCGACCGGTGCGGGCGGTGCAGATGCGCAGGTTTGCCAGGGCGAGACCACGTCGCCGCGGTAGGCCGACAGGTACACATGCCCGTTTGGTCCGGTGGCTACTGCGGGGAAAACGTCCTCGACCGGACCGGGCGGCGTGGGTGCGTCGAGCGTTCCACCGGACGGTTGAGGGACCGGGTAGCCGACCGGGCTGCGCGTCGCTGCAGCGAACACCTGCGCCGGTGCCGACCAGTTCGCACCGCCGTCGGTGGACTTGCTGTACACGGCCACCGAGCCATTGGCGGTCTCGGTGTTCCAGGTGGCGTACAGGTCGCCATTCGCGGCTGCGGCCGCGGCCGGGATAGCTGTTCACGCGGAAGGCGGTGTTGCGCAGCGGAGCGATTTCGGCCACCGGCGCGATCGCCTTCGGTGCGGTCCAGGTCGCGCCGCCATCGGTGGACTTGGCCACGTACGTCGAGTTGGTCGAAGCGAGGCGGGTCGATCCGTCCCAGAAGACGTAGAGCGAGCCGTCTGGTCCGACGACCGGACGCGAGCCCTGGCTGTAGAGCGCGTTGCCGGAGATCAGCTTCGGCGCGGTGAAGGTGCGCCCGCCGTCGCTCGATGAGACGAACGCGATTGGGGACTGCACGTAGCGGCCGTTGCTGGGGTTGAACAGGAAACGAGTCCAGGTGACGTAGACCCGGTCGCGGAACGGGCTCGCCGGATTGTGATCGACGGCGATCCATTCCTTGTCGTTGAGCGTCGACGGTGAGGTCGTTTGGTTGATGAACGTTGGCGCTGACCAGCTCAGCGCACCGTTGCCAGCGAACGTGCCGCGGCTGACGGTTACCGTGTTCGGTGCGCTTGCCCGGTTGAAGCCCAGGCCCGCGTAATAGACATTTCCTCGGCTGTCGAAGGCAACCGCGGGGTCGCCGCCGGCGTCGTATTGGCCGCCGGTGAGCCGTTCCACGCCCGGAATCAGCGTGCCGAGGTGGCTCGGATCGGTGGCCGTGCAGCACCAGGTCTTTCCGCCGTCATTGGAGAAATAGGTGCCGGAATAGCCGTCACCGAGCGCGCTGCATGGGGTGCCGGCGATCGTGCACGTCCACGTGCGGGTGACGTAGTCGTTTGCGCCGCCGACGATCCGTTGTGGATTGTTCGGGTCGATGGCGATCGCCGTTTCGTTCTGCGGAGCTCCGGCGGTGTCCTGGTTGACGGTCACAGCCGGTGCTTGCACTGCGGTGCCATCGAGGGGGCTGCTCAGTACGAACGGCGGGCTGATCGGAGCCGCAACGGGCGGCGCGCTGTCCTCCTCGGCCTCCTCCTCGATGAACGCGGAGAACCTGATCTGCAGGCCTGCCGTTCCGTGCAGCGACGCTACCTTTCCGGCCAGGGTGCTGATGTCATAGGACGTCGCTGCCTGGGCCGGGGTTGCGGCAGCAACTGCAGCCGCGCCGGTCAAGACGGCAGCTGCGAGTAGAGCCAGTGAACGCTTCAACGCGTCCTCCACTCAGTTGGTGACGGCGCGCTCATGACCCGCCGCCGAGCGTGAACAGCCGGACGGCTCTGTTTCTAGTCGGACATCTCACCTCATGGCAAGACAAACAACGCGCAGATTTGTGTCTTGCCGGCATCGTGCTTCTGCCGCTATCGCCACAGGGTGCGGGCCAGCGCGTCGCGGCGCCGCCCGGCGCGCACTCCTACGGGCTGATGGTCGGCGGGATGCCCTAGGCACACGATGAGCCGGGGCTCCCACCCGTCGGGCAGGTCCAGCACGTGCGTTGCGGCAGCGCGGCTGAACGAGGTAACCGGTCCGGAGCCAAGTCCGATAGCGTGCGCGGCCAGCAGGACTGTTGCGGCGAGGGTGCCCACATCCACGTACAGGCCTGGCGTGCCGGGCCGAAACCCGAAGCGCCGGGCATTGGCCTGATCGATGCAAATGACGATCGCGGCAGCGGGGCGTTGCAGCATGCCCGGCGATACGAGCCGTAGCACAAACAGCCGGCCGGGATCGGTAACGACGACCAGCGGATGCAGGCGGCGGTTGCCCGCGCTCGGAGCGAACGACGCCGCCTCGAGCACCGTGTCCAACTGGTCACGGGTGACTGGCTGCGCGGTCAGTGCCCGGGCTACCCGGCGGCTGCGGATGGTCCGTAGGACCTCGGCGCTTGGCTCCGTCATGTCGTTAGGCCTTGTTGCGCAGCCCGGCGCGTTGCATGGCATGTTCAGCCACGGCCACGCATACCGTGTCGAGTTGCGCAGCGAAGTCGCCGCGGTTGTCGTCGTCACTGAGCGGTACCGGACCGAGTTGCTGCAACGGTCCGGTCACCAGCTGGCGGACTGGTTCCGACGATCGCGGTGCGATCATCTCGCCAAGACGGCGGGCGGCCGTGAGCAGCCGCAGCGGTCCGTATTCCGCTGCTTCGTCCAGTTGGGTCCGGGCGGCCGTGACCAGGAAGGCGAATATCTCCAGGGCCTCTTCTTCCGTCAGCACTAGCTGCATTGCCGACTCCCTCTGCCGGGCGATGTTTGCTGGCTTTATGCTTGTCGATCGCTGTTGGAAGTCGACGCGCTCGTCGGCCTCGACACGGTTGACCCGTTGCCCCAGCGCACAATGTTATTACCGGGAATCACGCTGTGACTGAAGACAACCGCGAACTCGACGCGCGCAAAGTGACCTACGGCGGACCACTCACGAACTGGGCCGGAAACGTGACCTTCTCCGCGACCCGGTTGCGCCGACCGCGCAGCGTTGTGGAACTCCAAGACGTGATTGCCGGATCGGCTCGCATTCGGGCGCTGGGATCGGGCCACTCGTTTAGCCGCGTCGCGGACACGTCGGGCGACCTTGTCACGACCGAGGCGCTGCAAATCGGCGTCGACTTTGACGAATCGAAGCGAACCGCCACGGTGCCTGCGGGTGCGCGCTATAGCGATATCGGGCCAACTTTGCACGCTCGCGGGCGGGCGCTGCCGAATCTCGGATCGCTCCAGCACATCGTTATCGCGGGCGCGGCCGCCACCGGTACCCACGGATCCGGCGACCGAAACAAATGCCTGGCCGCGGCCGTCGTCGGCATAGAGTTCGTGCGCGCTGACGGGGAGCTCGTCACGATTGCGAGGCAGGATGGTGGGTTCGCCGGATCGGTCCTCGCTCTCGGCGCGCTCGGCGTAGCGACCCGACTAACGCTCGCGACCCAACCAGCCTTCGACCTGCGGCAGCATGTCTGGCGCGACGCACCGCTGGATAGCGTGCTCGATCATTTCGACGAGATCATGGGCTCCGGCTACAGCGTCAGCCTGCTCAGCTGGCCGCATCGCCGCGACGTCATCGACCAGATCTGGATCAAGAGTCAGGCCGAGACCGAGCCGCCCGACGGCACGATCTGGGGCGCCGGAGCCGCTACCGAGCCGGCGCACCCCGTCGCCGGACTGGATCCACGAGCGGCCAGCCCACAACTCGGCGAACGGCTGCCCTGGTACGAGGTGTTACCGCACTTTCGAGCCAGCTTCACGCCGAGCAGCGGCGACGAACAGCAAACGGAATACTTGATTCCGCGTCAGCACGGTCCCGCCGCCGTCGCCGCCCTCCAGCAACTCGATCTCACCGACGCGCTGCAGGTGATGGAGATTCGCACGGTTGCGGCCGACGACCTCTGGCTCAGCCTGGCGTACGGCCGCGATTCGGTGGCCGCCCACTTCACCTGGCACAACCGCGACGCCGCCGTACTCCACGCCTGCGCCCAGGTCGAGCGGGCGCTCGATCGTTTTGAACCACGTCCGCACTGGGGGAAGATCTTCTCCCTGGACCCGCGGCGGGTCCGCGACAGCTACCCCAGATTGACCGACTTCCAACAGCTGGCCGCACGGCATGATCCGAACCGCAAATTCGGCAACCAATTCCTCAGCGATTTCATCTACTGAGGCGACTCGCACCAGGGGAGCGATCGCACGCTGTGCCGTAGGCGCTATCGCCACCATTTGTGTTCGAGAGCCACACCGGTTCCGCTGGTCCGGTCCAGGCCGTCCAGTTCGGACATTTCGCTGGGGGAGAGGACGAAGTCAAAGACCTGGGCGTTCTCTTCGATTCGCGGACGGTGGGTCGATTTGGGAAGCACGATGAGGTCGTGCTGGAGGGCCCAGCGCAGCAGGACCTGCGCTGGCGTGCGACCGATTCGTGACGCGATGCGATTCACGGTGCCGTTGGAGAGGTGGCGTCCCGTCCCCAGCGGGCTGTACGCCTCGAACTCCACGTTTCTGGCTCGACCCTCGTTCAGCAGCGCCCGGCGGTAGGTGAAGGGACTGAGATTCACTTGGTCGACAACGGGCGGCACGGTCGCGCCCGCCATCACGTCTCCGAGTTCAGTGATGCTGAAGTTGGAGACCCCGATAGACCGGGCATAGCCGAGTCCTTGGGACTGCTCCATAGTCGGCCACGCTCTCGTTGGTCCGCCGCTGGGCCAGTGGACGAGGTACAGGTCGACGTACTCGACGCCAAGCCGTTTGAGGCTGCCCGCTATCTCAGTCGCGGCGTTGCGCCGGGACGGCTGGAACTTGGTGGTGATGAACACCTGCTCGCGAGGTATGCCACTGCGGCGAAGGGCTTCTCCGACGCTCGCTTCGTTGCCGTAGGCCTGAGCGGTGTCGATGTGCCGATAGCCGAGCTCAAGCGCCCACAGCACGGCGTTGACGCACTCTCGGCCGTTGGGCACCTGCCAGACGCCGAGGCCCAACACCGGGATCCGATTGCCATCCGCCAACCGGCGCGTTCGCCCATCAAAGCTGTCAGCGGCCATTGACCCGTTGACCTCCGATCTCGTCGTGATCTTGGACTTAATGCCCATGTGGAGCCTGTTGCGTAATTGGCTGCGTGTTGGTGCCGGTGGCGGTTGGGACTCTGTTGTTGATCATGTTGCCGTGTTGGCGAGGGCGGTGCGGAGTCGCAGGAGGTTGGTGACGGCGGCGGCGAAGCGGAATTCGCTGCGGGCGGCGGTGAGTCCGCGGCGGGCAAAGGCGCGCAGAGCGCGGCGGTCTTTGAGGTGGGCGTGGACCGGTTCGACGATGGCGGCGCGGTGTCGGTAGCGGGCGGCGCCGGCGGGTGTTCGTAGTCGGTGGTGCATGCGTTGCCACGGGGTGGCGTCGTGGGGTGGTTGCCCGTGGGCGGGGTTGTCGCGGGCGGCGGTGTGGTGGTGGTGTCGGGTGCCGAGAGCGATGAGCCGGTCCGGTCCGGGGGCAGGTGAGGTTGGTGGTGCTGGCGTAGCCGGCGTCGGCGAGCACGGTGCCGATGCGGCTGCGGCGGCCGGTGGCGCGGCGGATCGCGCGGGCGGCCTGGGCGGCCTGGTCGATCACCGGCTGGTAGCTGGTGACGTCACCGGGGCGTTGTGCAGGTCGGCGGCCAGGATGAGGTAGTCGCTGCTGACCACCAGTTGGCAGTTGTAGCCCTGCACCCAGCCGTGCCGGGTGGGCATGATTCGCGAGTCGGGGTCGGTGAGGTTGCGTTTGGCTTCCCCGGGCGTGCCGGGCGCTGCTGATTGCGGGTGCACGGCGCGGGCCAGATTCGCCTGCGCGTGGGCCAGTCGGGCGGCGGCGGCCCGGACGTCGTAGTGCTGCTCGACCGGCACCGCGCGGCCGGGTAGTCCTTTGCCGCCCCCGGCGCGGATCAGCTGCTCCCAGCGGGCCCGCTCGGCGTTGCGGCGGCCGACCTCGGCCCGAGTGTCGGCTAGCCTGTCGCGGGCCTGCGCGACCCGCTCGGCGGCCCGCCGAGTCCGTTCGCTGTCGGCCGACTTGGCCTCGCGTTCGGCGGCGATGTCATCAAGCAACCGCCGGATCCGCGCCGCCCGCCCGTCCGGGTCAGCCAACTCCGGCGGCAGCTCATCACCCCGCCGATCCCCGAACAGCTCATCCTCCGCGGCATCGACCGCCGCAGCCTCGGCCAGAATGCCAGCGGCGAGCCCCCGCAGCGCCGACTCGCCGCGGTTGGCGCTCAGCGCAGCGTTCGCGGCGATCTTGGTGCCGTCCAGGGCCACAGCGCCGACCCGCCCCATCCCGGCCCGAGCGCAGACGATCAACACCTGCTCGAACAACCCGCCCAGGCCGGTCTCGTGCTCGGCCCGGAACCGGGCGATCGTCACATGATCGGGCACGTCCTGCGCGCAGGCGATCCGAAACGCCACATCGGTGTGACACAGCCGCTCGATCTGCCGACTCGACCGCTGCCCAACCGCGTACCCGTAGATCAACAAGCCGACCAGCATCGCCGGGTCATACGCCGCCCGCCCAGCCCCGCCGAGCCGACGTCGCCCCCAAAACGCCGCCAGATCCAGGCCGGCCACCGCGTCCAACACAAACCACACCAGATGATCAGCCGGCAGCCACTGCCGCATATCCGGCGGCAACAGAAACACCTGATCCCGCTGCACCGGCCGAAACCCCTTCGCCACACACCGATCCTCAACCACACCAAGATCAACCCGCAGAGGCGCGCGGCAATTTTGCAACAGGCTCTGTGACGTCGATAAGTCCAAGATCACGAACTCGACACTAGGTCACCCGACGTTACGGTCGCGACAGGAGGCCTCGCACGATGAGCGTGGCAAGAGATCGTGACCCAGCAATTCCTACTCGGCTCGAGTTGCCGCCTTGGGTCATCCGACGTTGAAGGTGTTGGTGAGGGGGGTGTTCCGCTCGGATGGGCCGACGTAGACACGGTATTCGCCGGGTGTTATCTGCCAGCTGTGGGTGGCCTCATCGAAGTAGCTCAGCGGGTGGTTCGGCGCTGCTGGGTCGATCTTCACATGCACCGTTGTCGACTTGCCCGGCGCCAGCGTCACTTGCGCGTAGCCTACGAGCCGCTTCGGCGGCTCACCGGTGCTCGCGGGTAGCCCTAGGTACACCTCCGCGGTCTCCGTCCCAGTGCGCTGGCCGGTATTGCTGACCCGGAACTCGACCTGGACCTTCTTCAGCTTGGCGGCGTTCGGGTTCGGCGCGTGCACCCCCAGCTTGCTGTAGTCGAACGTGGTGTACGACAGGCCATACCCGAACGGGAACAACGGGCTGATGCCGGCGACGTCGTAGCCCTTGTAGCCGACGTCAACGCCTTCGCTGTAGACGATGTCTGGGCTGGCGATGCCGTTCCACGGGTTCTGTGGACCGGGTGGTGTTGCCTGCTCGCTCGTCGGGTAGGTGACGGTGAGCTTGCCCTGCGGGTTGACATCCCCCCAGAGCACATCGGCGAGTGCGCGACCCTGCTCCTGGCCACCGAAGTACGTCTGCACGACCGCGGCGACGGAGCCGATCCAGGGCATGGTCACCGGGCCACCGGTCGCGAGCACCACCACGGTGTGCGAGTTCGCCGCGCTCACCGCGTTGATCAGCTGGTTCGCGCTCTGCGGCAGCTTCAGGGAGACCCGGTCCCGCTCCTCGGTCTCGAAGTCGCGCACGTACACGATCGCGACGTCAGCAGCCCGCGCCGCGGCGACCGCCTGCTCTATGCCCGGCAACTGAATACCCGCCGGCGT
This sequence comes from uncultured Actinomycetota bacterium, assembly GCA_963748415.1. Classification (GTDB taxonomy): domain Bacteria; phylum Actinomycetota; class Actinomycetes; order Mycobacteriales; family Jatrophihabitantaceae; genus CAVVJA01. Next base: position 22,225 of record CAVVJA010000018.1, read on the forward strand.
GCGCCATTGCAGCAGCAGCGTGCCGGGCTGCAGGCCCGTCAGCGGCCGGGTCGCCCGGTATTCGATGTGCAGCGCGTGCGGCACGCCCGCGACCAGATGCAGCACTGGCGAATCGACAACGCGTCGGCTGTTCTGCCCCGTCATGTCGATGATCGGGCTGCCGTTGAGGCTCAGAGTCGCGTCGCCCCAGCCGGTGAGCGAGAGCTGGTAGTCGCCGGTCGTGGGCGGCGTCAGGAATCCGTCGTACTTCACCGCCTGCTGTTCGAGGAAGAAATTCGTTGGCGGCAAAGGCACTTGCGTGCCGGCGCCGGCCCAGTTCGGGAAGGTGCTCGCGAAGCCGACGTCGTAGTTCACCTGCCGCTCGACGCGGGTGGCTGCCGGCGCACCGCTGAAGCTCGGAGTGTGCCAGTACTGGGCGGTAAGTCCGGGTCCGGTCCCAGTCGCCGGCGTGAGCACCGCCGATGGGATGGCGGTCATGTCAGTCGTCTCGATCATCGACGCTGCATTAACCGGATCATTGCCCGGTGTGAACGTCACCTGCGCGGCCGATCCCGCACGAGCGGTGATCCCTTGCAGCGCCGGCGTGCCGGTGGTCGGTGATACGTAGGCCGAGCCGCTCTCCGCCGCGAGAATATTCGCGTCCGCTCCGATGACGGCGATCGATTTTGTGGCGCTCGTCAGCGGCAGCACGCCGGTGTTCTTCAGCAGCGTGATGGCCTTGTCCTCGACGGCCCGGGCGACCTCGTCGTGCGCGGCAACGGGGATGGCGGTCGCTGTGTAGTCCGTGTCGAACACGCCGATCCGGAACATCGTGGTGAGGATGCGGAACACGGCGTCGTCCACCAAGGCGAGGCTGGCCTGGCCGGACTGCACCGCGGCGAGCAGCGCGCCGTCGTAGACGGTCGTCGTGCCGGTCTCGAGGTCATCGCCGGCGTTAAGCCCCTTCAGCGTGTCGTGCAGTGCGCCGAAGTCGCTCATCACGAAGCCGCTGAAGCCGATCCGGCCCTTGAGCACCGTGCGAAGGGTCTCCGCGTTGTCGCACGAATACTCGCCGTTGATCTTGTTGAAGGAGCACATGACAGCGCCAAGGCCAGCGCGCGCAACGGCCATCTCGAAGGCCAGCGAGTACACCTCGCGCAATGTCCGCTCGGACATGATGGCGTTCTGGCCACTGCCGCGGTTGGTCTCCTGGTTGTTGGCCGTGTAGTGCTTCAACGTGGCGATGACATTGCGAGATTGCACCGTGGCCGAGTACGCGCTGTTCTGGTCGCCGTTCAGGAATGGGTCTTCACCCTGGCTCTCGCTGATCCGGCCGCCCCATGGCACTCGGGCTATGTCAGCGTCCGGGGCGAGCAGCACGTTCTGGCCCGTCTCGCGCACCTCATCCGCAACGACGCCGGCGAACTGGTGCACCACATCGAGGGACCAGGTCGCACCAAGCGCCATCTCCGACGGCATTGCGGTCGCATTGCCGCCCGTGCCGGGAAGTGACCAGCCGCGCGGGGCGACACCGCCGCCCGCATCCGCCATCTTTAACGCCGGGATCCCGAGGCGAGGGATCGGCGCGTTGTAGAAGGCGTACGGCGCTTCACCTTGGTTGCCGGTCATCAGATCGACCTTCTCCGCGAGCGTCATCTGCGCCATAAGGAGGCGAGCTCGCTGGTCCGGAGAAAGGTGCCGGTCCATCCACGGTTGCGTGCTGCCCGGCTGCGCCGCGCCCGCCGGCGCGCCAAGCAAGCCGACCGAAGCCACCACGGCCGCTACTACTGCCACTACCCTGGCGGTCCGCCAACGCATCGACACTTCGGCCTCCTCGGTTTGACCCCGAGATGGGTGGTGTAGGCGAGACCGTACCGCCGCACCGCCCGCTTGAACACCGTTACCTCTCGATTGGTCGCCGCGCGGAAGTAACGCCGGGCTTTCGCCCGGCATAGCTGAGGACTCTTCGGAACCCGCGCCGGGTGCCGTTACGGTCGCGACAGAAGATCTCGCACCATGAGCGTGGCGGCAGCCGGTGCGCCTTTCACAAATCCGAAGAACGGCCCGAAGTCCCGGCTGGCCGAGAAGCCGGTCACGTACAACCCGGCCAGGCTGGTCCCGAAGGCTTCATCAAGCACCGGAAACCCGTCGACACAGACGATGCGGCTCATCAAGCTGGCCAGATACGGGACTCTTGCCAGGTCGGCACGGTAACCCGAGGCATAGATGATGCGGTCAACCGTGAGCCGCTCGGAGTTCGACAGCCGGACCTCCAGCTCATCACCCACAGAGTGGGGGATGACCTCGGCGACTTCGGTGCCTGGCCAGCGATAAATGCCGTCCCATTCCAGTCTGGGTACCAGCCAATGTTCTAGCGTCAGCCGCCCAGCTTCCCAGAACTGCCCCCCGATCTTGTCCTGTTCAGGCTGCGAAAGGTGCCGCCAGTACCCCGGGACGCTCATTGTCCTTTCCACGTGGGCATCGACGAACGCCCAATCCACGCGATCGAAGCGCGGCACGGCATGGCGGTGCACGATGTCGACCCGCGCAACGCCATGCTCACGCAGCAACGCGGCCCATTCGTAGGCGCTCTGCCGGCCGCCCACGATGAGTACCCTCGCCCCGGCCAGCGTCCTGAACTGCACGAGGTCGCAGGTGTGCGCTGCGCGCCCAGGCGGTACCGCCGATGCCCACTCGGGAAGGTTCGTGTAGTGGCGGATGCCCGGAGCACAGATGACCGCATCAGCGACAATCTGCTCGCCGTCGGCCAGCGACGCCACGAACCTACCGTCAGACTGGGTCAGGTCGGCGACAGTCTCCGCCTGCACGTCGATGGCCTTCTCCTCGCGAAACCATTCCGCATAGTCGAGGAACACCGCGATCGGAATCGGGTCAATGTCCATAGGTGCAATCCCGCGTTGCTGCAGGAACGCCGCAAGGGTATGAGTTCCGGCCGCGTCCATGTGCCAACTGGGCCCTGAACGCAGGAACATTCCCTCGGGCATGTTATCCCGCCAGAACCCCATCGGATGCCCGACGACGACGGTGTTGATGCCTCGCTCACGCGCCAAACCAGCCGTCGACAGCGCGTACGGCCCGGCGCCCACCACGAGAAGCTCTGTGGTGATCATCGTCCGCTCGCCCTGACCCGCTCCAGTCCGCTGGGGTTGTGCCCCAAAGCGTATGCCGAGTCGTGGCAACACCCCAGCCCGTGACGACCCGACCGTGCACTTCGCGGTGAGATCGACGATGCAAGATGAGGACATGATGACCGAGGCGCGCTCGTCAGAGCTGCTTGTCATAGCGGCGAGCAAGCCGTGGACATGTACCGCCTGCACGATCGAATTCGAACGAGGCGATTTCTTGTCCATGGACGATGGCGGACCTGTGTGCCTCGACTGCGCTGACCTCGGCCATCTGGAGTTTCTCCCCCGTGGTGATACCGCCTTGACCCGACGCGCTCGGCGCGCAAGTCGGCTCTCGGCGGTGGTCGTGCAATGGAGCCGAGCGCGAAAGCGTTACGAACGGCAGGGCGTTCTCGCCGAGCCGGCCGCGATCGCACAGGCCGAGCAGGAATGCTTGGTCGACAGTGCGGCGCGGGAACGGCGCCGCCACCGCGAGGCCGAACGGCGCGCTGTCGAGGACCAGCAGTTTGTGGCGGATCTCGCGGCTGCGATTCGCGCGCAATTTCCAGGGTGCCCGCCGGATCGCGCGCAGCGCATCGCCCGGCACGCCGGTGCCCGTAGCAGCGGGCGGATCGGCCGCACGAGCGCAGGCCGCGCCCTTGATCCCGAAGCCGTGCAACTGGCTGTGGTAGCTGCGGTCCGACACGAGGACACTCGCTACGACGACCTCATGATGAACGGGGTGCCTCGGGCCGAGGCCCGCGAGTTCGTTCGCGAGGACATCGATCGCGTCGTGCGCTCCTGGCTTGGCCGGGGTATGGCGACGAGCGTCGATTGAGATGCGACGCAACGCCGCGATGATCTTGGAGTTAATGCCAGATGGCGTCAATAAGTCCAAGATCATCGCGGGCTACTCGTAATTACGGGATAGCGCGGGCCACCTGCAGTTACGGGTAGTTGGTGACGGTTACCGGAACGTCCGGATTGGCGATCGTCGAGGAGCCGCCGGCGTCGTTGATGACGTGAAGGATGCCGCCCATTCCGTGGCTGGGATCCAGGAAGATGGTCAGCAGATCGTGCATCCGAACGTTGGCCGGGTGTCGGCACTTCGTAGGCGTGATCCGCGAAGATGTCTATGCCTTGGTTGAAGAAGCTGTAGGTGCCCATGCCATATCCGGTGAAGCGCTGCGCGGTCGGTGAGACCAGGACAGCGGCGTAGCCCTTTGTGGTTGGGCTGGACATCCACGCCGCCTGGCTGGGCACGTCGTACGGCATCTCGCTTTGGAAGAAGACGTCCGTGCCGTTATCGCCGTTCCAGATGACCTGGAACTTCTGGTAGTGCTCGACGAACAGCCCGGTGGCGGTCGACATTGTCGCCGTTGACGACGACACCGGTGTCGGCGGTGTTCTGCGGTCCAGCCGACGCCGTTGCCGTGGTCGGCGCGCCAGGCCCAGATGTCGTCGAGAATCACGTTGTCGCTGTTGACTTCGAGGCTCACGGTCGCCTTGCCGGCATGGGGTCCGCCGATGCGGAAGAACACGTCCTGCAGGCCCGTCGGGTCGGCGGGATCGCTCCAGCCGTTGTTTCGCGGGCCGCTCCGTTGCTGGCGTGCTGAGTGCCGACCTGCAGCAGCGTCGGCGAGTTGGATCGGGCCGGCGTCGAAGATCAGGCCGGCGATGTCGACGCCGGGCACGTCGGCGACGGTCATGACGGCACGGCGCCGTTGGCGGCCGTCAGCGTGGCGAACCCCAGTCCGAGCACGACGGTGTCGGCCCGCTTGACGTTGATCGTGCGGTCGACGTTGTACACGCCAGGGGTCAACAGCAGGTTCCGGCCCTGCGCGAGCTGGTTATTGATCGTCTGGACGGAGTCGGACGGTTTCGCAACAAAGAAATCCGAGAGCGGGATCGACCGGCCGGGCGTCGCCCCGGAGGCCCAGGACTGACCAGCGGAGTTCGTCGTGGCTGCTGGGACGAAGACCTGGTACTTGCCGGTTCCGTCGACGTAAAGGTAGGGCTTCTCGCGGCTCGCCGGGGTCGTGGCGAGCGTGGTGTACGGCCCGCCGCAGCTCGTTTGTGCGGGGAAGCACTGCGCCGGGGCGCCGACGTCGCCAGCAAAGACCTGGTTCCACACGCCGTTGGTCCAGCCGTCGAGCGTTGTGTTGCGGACGAAGAACTGCTGCTGTGAACCGTTAACGATATTGCCGTCGAACCTCGAGTCCGCGATGAAGCCACCACTGGCGAACGACGGGCCGGTGCAGTAGTCCATCAGCGTGGTGAAACCGTTGACGTGGACGCGGCGCATCGGTGCAGCCTGCGACACCGGCCAGAACTCGCCGGTGTAGCAGCCAAAGTCTGGGGTCGTTACGTTGATCGTCAGATTGGACAGCGACCGCCAGAAATTGTTCAGGGCAACGCAAGAGCCGCGCGTCGCACTGGTTGCGAACATAGATCGATCCATTGATCACGACGTCGTTCGGCGATGCCCCGAGACCGGCGACATCGGTGTAGTACCCCACCTGGAAGTTCAGCGGATTCGTCGCCGACCCATACGTGCCCGGCTGGAACAGCAGGGCGTAGCGTTCCGCGCCGAACTGGTTCGGAACCTGCTGGGCGGCGACCGCGTCGACCGTCGCCTGGATCTCCTCCCGTGTCATCGACGGGTCGAAAACGTAGACGTTGGGACCGAAAGGATTGGCGGCGGCGGCCGGTAGCGCAGCGGCCGAAGCCGACGAACTCGCATTCGCGGGGGCCGGCCCGGTGACCACGAGACCCACCGTGAGCAGCGCGAGAGCGACAACCAGACGAAGCGTCGACGACCTGAGTGGGGCGGTAAGCGCGGTCATACTGTGACAATCCTCCCGTGCGAGGCACAGAGCAAGACCTCCAGTCAGCGATGACTCACCGTGATCGGTGCGCCCGCTCAGGCTCTGGGTTCCTCCATCGACGAGGCGGCTAACCGTGGGCGTAAGCAGCGAACGCGCCGTATCCAACGACGTTGGATCGGTCACCGGTGGTGTCCGCTGACGTGCGCAGATCGAGTTGACGCATGCGGAGTGAGCGCTCCCGCGTGACTTCGAGTAGCGCCCGCAGCGGGTAGCGTCCGCATGCTGCGTGCTCGCCGATTGCGAGCGGATCCTGACGCAGGATCGCCTCGGCGGTGCGTCCGTCTAGCCGCTCAGCGGTGGCCTGGTCCTGGTAGTGGCTGAGGTCCGAACTAACCACGACTGCGGTGGACTCGTCTGTCCACAGCGCAGAGATGACGTTTGCGACCAGGCGCGTTTCGACGCGACCGACCGCGATCGGAACGATGGTGATGTCAGGCCGCAGGCTTCGTTGGAGGAACGGGAGTTGCACTTCGATGGAGTGCTCGCGCCGGTGTGCGCCTGCGGACAATGTGACGGCCGGGAGCCTTGCGGCCAGCGCGCATCCCGATTGATCGACCTCGATCTCGCCCAGCGGGGTGGCGAACGCGCTGCATTCAGGCAACGCCGCGCCGGTGAGTCGGGCGAAGTGCGCAGGGCCAAGAACGACCACGCGACGGATATGTCCGCGCTGCTCAGCCAGCTGTCGGTACGCAGCTGCGGCGACCCGACCGGAGTAGACGTATCCGGCGTGCGGAACGACAAGTGCGACGGGGATGTCGTCATCCGCAGCAGCCAATGGGACCTCGGCCAGCAGTCGGTCCACTGTCTCAGCCAAGCGAGCGGCTTCGGCAGGATAGAACCGGCCTGCGCATTCGGGTGGCCGCACGCCGTCTCGGGCGCCCACGATCAGCGCGCGCCCGAGAGGTTCACCCGTTGCCGGCGGGCACCCCATCCTCCGGCCGGTCCGTCATAGACACCCGGCACCGTTGTGCCGCAGGAGCGACAGGTCCCGCGATCGGTCAACTCGTAGCGGTTCAGGATGTACCAGTCGCGCACGACTACCGCGGCGCCGCACCCAGGACAGTAGGTCGTGCCGCCTTCGGAGTCGTGCACGTTGCCCGTATAGACGAAGTGCAAGCCGTTGGCCCGAGCGATTCGGCGGGCGCGGGAGAGTGTCGCGGGCGGCGTCGGTGGTAGGTCGCGCATCTTGTAGTCCGGGTGGAATGCGGTGAAGTGCAGCGGCACATCTGGTCCGAGGTGTTCGGCGATCCACCGGGTCTCCGCGTCGATTTCCTGGTCAGAATCGTTATGCGTGGGGATCAGCAGTGTGGTGATCTCGAACCATACGTTCGTTTCGTGGTGCAGATATTCCAGAGTGTCGAGCACAGCATCGAGGTGGCCGGCGCAGACGCGATGGTAGAAGGTCTGCGTGAAGGCCTTGAGGTCGACGTTAGCGGCGTCCATGTGTGCATACAGATCCAACCGGGGCGCAGGCAATACGTAGCCGGCAGTGACCGCGATCGCGTTGATACCGCGCTCATGGCAAGCATCGGCCACGTCGATGGCGTACTCCACGAAGATGGTCGGATCGTTGTAGGTGAAGGCGACGCTGCGACAGCCCAGCCGACTCGCCGCGTCGGCAAGGGCTTCCGGGGACGCGGCGTCGGCGAGTGTGTCGATCTCTCGGGACTTGGAGATGTCCCAGTTCTGGCAGAACTTGCACGCAAGATTGCATCCGGCCGTTCCGAAGGAGAGCACCGGCGTGCCCGGCAGAAAATGGTTGAGCGGCTTCTTCTCCACCGGATCAACACAGAATCCGCTTGATCGGCCATAGGACGTGAGCACAATCTGGTCGTCGACCCGGCCCCGGACGAAACACAGTCCCCGCTGACCCTCGTGCAACCGGCACGCTCGCGGACACACGTCGCACTGCACCCGGCCGTCGTCGAGGCGATGCCAGTAGCGCGTCCCGATGGTGAATCGATCGTCAAGGCTGATCGGTGCGCTCATAGCAAATGTCTCATAAGAACCACCCGCGCGACACGGCTTCTCCCTACTTACGATAGCCGCCACCGTGCGCGGCGAGTTCGCGACCAACGAGGTAGGCGTGGGTGAGCCCGCGGCTGAGTGCAAAACCGCTGTTGTACGCGGTGCCCATTGTCGTATAGGCCGCGACCGAACCGACTGCGTATAGGCCCGGTATCCGATTACCGGACGGGTCGAGGACGTGCGCGTCGGCGTCGATGTGTATGCCGCTCATGCCAATGGCGGTGCCAACGTAGACCATTCGCATTCCGTAGAACGGAGGTTGGGCCACGTCACCGAGTAGCGGATTCGGTTCATGTGCCGGGTCTCCCGCAAAGCGGGCGATGAAAGGCACCGATCCGCGCCCGAAATCGGGGTCGACACCGGCGCGGGCATGCCGGCTGAACCGATCCGCGGTCGCTGCGAGCACCGCTCCGTCGATTCCCAGCGCCGGGCCGAGCCCGGAAAGGGTAGGTGCTGTTGTGACGAGCCCGTCCGGATATGGCTCATCGGGAGCGGATGAGCCCAGTCCGTAAGCGCGGTGATGCTGCTCGTCCCAGATGAGGAAGAACGGCACGTGTGGATCGTCGGGTGCGAGACCCTTTCGCACTATGTCCACCCAATAGGAGTCGTCACAGAACCGGCGCCCGGAGGCGTCAACGATCATCGCGTGCGGGAGGGCATATTCCGGGCCGTTCGCGTACCCCTGACCGTCGGCGGTTCGCCAGCCGGGCGGCATCGGGACGGCGGTGGGGGGGATTCGGACAACTGCCGCACCGGCGTCGCGCGCCATCCGCAGCCCGTCGCCGCGGATGGTCTTCGGGGCGATCGAACCGAAGTCGTCCGGGCCAAGGCCCAGCAGATCCTCGACGGCCTCGGGATCCCAGTCGAAACTGCTGGTCGCCAGCACGACCGGACCAGATATGTCGCGGTCCTCGTTGTTGGCTCGGACCCGCACGCCCGACACGGCGCCACGGTCGGTACGGAGCAGGGCCGTGACCCGCGACGAGAGGTGGATGTCGAAGTTGTCCTGTCGGAGCACCCGCGCGAGGAACCACGCGACGAGGCCGGTGCCGAACGTCAGCGGGTCTGCGCCATCCGACCGCTGGCGGTGGTGCGCCGGCATGGTGCGGCCGAATGCCGGAACCCCGGCATGGTCGGCGATTCCCTTCTCTTCCCCGTGTCGAGGGTTGTCCTCATTGGTGCCGAGGTTGGCGGCCCGACGGCCTTTGAGATACATGTCCGCGTACGTAGTTCCGACCGGAAAGTATGGCGACACGAGTAGCCGGTCGCGCCATTCACCGAGAACAGAGCCGTCGATGACCGCACCAGTGAGATAGCGTCCTTCGGCCAGAGCGCCCGGTGCGTAGTCGTGATAGTCGGCGAGATCAGGAATGATCTCCCACGTGATGGCCCCGACCTCCTCCCAATAGCGCATTGCTATCGGAGCGATCGTGAGCCAGCGCTTCAGAGCAGTTTCGTCGAGCAGTTCGGGATGGGCTCCCCCGATCGCGCGGACGTATGCTTCGGCGCGCGTGAGGTCGTCGTCGATACCCGCCTTGGCGGCCACATGGTTCGCGCCGACCCACACCTGGCCGCCGGACCATGCGGCTGCGCCTCCGACCTTGTCGCTGGCGTCGAGGACAACGGCTCGGCGACCATGAAGAGCGACCGCTAGCGCAACGGCGAGGCCGGACAGGCCAGCGCCGACGATGATGACCGGAGATTCCTCGTCAGTCACGGTGTGCTCCGCGAGCTAACCACCAGCAGCGTGCGGCGGAAAGAGGCCCACGTTGGCCGTGACGCCTCCGTCGCACATCAGCACGGCTCCGGTGATGTAGCTGGCGGCCGGCGAGGCGAGGAAATAGATGGCCTCGGCCTGCTCCTCGGGACGCGCCAGGCGATGCAGCGGTATCGACCGGCTCAATTCATCGAGGTGATCGGTGGTGGGCTTGCCGCCCTGGAGAATCGGGGTGAGCGTCGGGCCGGGTGCAAGCACGTTGACTCGGACGCCCCGGTGCGCCCAATCAAGCGCAGCGGCCCGGGCCACATTGATGGCCGCCGCCTTGGATGCGTTGTACGCCCACCGATCCGGGTCGGCCCGTATCCCCGAGGTGGATCCGACGACAACGATTGATCCACCACCGTGCGTGGCGATCACGGGCGCTGCACAGCGAATCCCGATCACGACGCCGCGCGCATTCACGGCCATGATCCGGTCGTACTGCTCAACGGCGTCATCAGCCGTCCAGTCAACGCGGCGGGCTACACCCGCATTCAGAACGGCGACGTCGAGCCGGCCGAACCCATTCACGGCAGCCTGAACTGTGGCGACGGTGGCGTCCTCGTCGCTCGCATCAGCAACGACCGCCTGACAATCCGGCACATCCACTGTCCACGACAACGCCTCAGCGCTGACGTCGGCGGCGACGATCGCGTAGTTCCGGTCATGAAACATGCGGGCTGCTGCTTGGCCGATACCAGAACCGGCTCCGGTCACGATAGCGACTGGCTTCACATCAGGCTCCATATCTGCGGGCGCGCGAATGGTTTGCTTGCCGTGTACGCCGCCATGGGTAAGCGGCTCCCAGGTTACTGTCAGGTCTCATTCAGCCAGCGACCATGTGAGACGTGAAGACTGGCAGGGTGGGACCGCCATGGTGAGCAACGGCCGTCGAGCTTCTGAGCGCCCGATCGAGGCCCGGCTGCTGGTCGTCGAGGATGACGCCAACATCGTCGAGCTGTTGTCGGCGAGCTTGCGCTATGCCGGCTTCGAGGTCGCCGGGGCCCGAGATGGGCGCCAGGCGCTCCGCCTGGCCCGCGAATTTCGGCCGGATCTCATCGTGCTGGACGTGATGCTCCCCGGGATAGACGGTTTCGAGGTGGTCCGGAGGCTGAGCTCGGAGGGGAACCGCTGCCCGGTGCTATTCCTCACGGCCCGGGACTCGGTCTCGGACAAGATCACCGGACTGACGGTTGGCGGGGACGACTACGTCACGAAGCCATTCAGCCTGGATGAGGTGATCGCACGTATTCGCGCCGTGCTGCGCCGCAGTTCGACGGGATCGTCCGTTCCGGCGGCCCGGATATCGTTCGCCGACATCGAGCTGGACGACGAAACGCATCAGGTATGGAAAGCGGGAGTCGAGGTGGCACTATCTCCTACGGAGTTCAACCTGTTGCGCTACTTCATGCAGAACGCGGGAAAAGTGCTGAGCAAGGCGCAGATTCTTGATCACGTCTGGAATTACGACTTCGGCGGCGACGCCAACGTCGTCGAGTCGTATGTCTCCTACCTGCGCCGCAAGATTGACACGACCGAGCCGCGGCTCCTGCACACGCTGCGCGGCGTTGGCTACACCCTCCGCCTGCCACGGCCCTGACCATGCCTGACCGGCCGAACCGAGGGCTTGCCGCTCCGCAGGCAGTCGCGGCCCGGACCCGTCGCGCGTACTCTCGCACCCCACTGCGGGTGAAACTCATCGCGGCGATGCTGCTGCTGGTGACCGCCGCTCTCGCCGGCTCTGGTGCAGTAGCGGCCACGAAACTTCGCAGCTACTTGATCGGGCGGGTCGACGCGCAGCTGGCCGCCGCTCAGCAACCGATCGGCGAACACCATGGCGGCCCGGACCAGGATGACCATGGCGCGGGACCGTCCCGACTGCCAAGTGCATACGTGTCCGAGGTGACCGACGCGAACGGCGCCGTCGTGTCCGGGCCCACCAGCAACCTCGTTGACCCGCATGAGCCGCTGCCCGCGCTGCCGCACCCGACCGGCGCGCAGACCCAGGCCATGGGGTCGCATACCTTCACCGTTGGAGCAGTCACCGGCAACGGCCGCTGGAGAGTGCTGGCTACGCCTATCGCACTGTCTGACGGGTCAGCCGGCACGCAACTGGTTGCGCAAAGCTTGAGCGATGTGCAGAACACGGTCAGCCAGCTCATTACCCTGTTCGTGATCATCGGTGCGGCGGCCGTCGTTGTCCTCGCCAGTGTCGGGTACTTCCTCATCCGAGCCAGCCTGCGACCACTCCGCGACGTTGAACGCACGGCCGCGATGATCGCTGCCGGTGATCTGTCACACCGTGTGCCAGACGCCGACCCGAGGACCGAGGTTGGCCAGCTTTCCGGAGCGCTGAACGCGATGCTCGCCGAGATCGAGACCGCGTTCGCGCAGCGCGCCGCATCCGAAGACGCCGCCCGCCGGTCGGAGGAGCGGATGCGGCGATCCGAGGCCGCAGCGCGACGCTCGGAGGAGCGAATGCGCCGGTTCGTCGCGGACGCCAGCCACGAGCTGCGCACTCCGCTGACCTCGATCCGTGGATATGCCGAGCTGTACCGGCAGGGCGCCGCCACCGACGACACCGATGTTCGACAGTGGATGAGTCGCATCGAGGACGAAGCCCACCGCATGGGCGTACTTGTCGAAGACCTCCTTCTGCTGGCTCGCCTCGACCAGGAGCGCCCGCTCGCGCAGTCCCCAGTGGACATGCTCGCGCTTGCGGGCAACGCTGTGCACGACGCGCGTGTGCTCGATCCGTCGCGTCCGATCACGCTCGAGGTCGGCCAAAGCGATCCGCCGCCCATCGTCATGGGTGACGAGACCCGCCTGCAGCAGGTCGTGGCCAACCTGGTGGGAAATGCGCTGCAGCACACGCCCCCCGCGACGCCGGTCATGGTCAGGGTCTCCAGCCGGGTTGACCAACATGTCGGCCGGGGCACGGTGGTCCTGGCTGTCGCTGACGAGGGCCCCGGCATGACGCCGGACGAAGCAGCGCGAGTCTTCGAACGGTTCTACCGCGCTGACCAGTCGCGCAGTCGCAACGGCGGGACCGGGCTGGGCCTGGCCATCGTCGCTGCGCTCGTGGCCGGACACGGCGGGACGGTAGACGTGGAAACCAGTCCTGGGGCTGGTTGCTGCTTCCGGGTCGAGATTCCATTGGCCGCTGTCCCGGCCGCGCCCGTGCCAGCAGGCTCGAGCTGACACCAGACCCTCTGGTGGCTGCTGTCGGATTGACAGCAAACCGGCAGGTTCTCGGCAGAGCGACCCAAGCTAAGTCGACAAGAAAAGACGGTGACCCAAGAGGTTCAATCGACCCAGGAAGGATCGACATGAGCATGTCGCCTTACCCGCCACCGAACGCCCCGTCGCGCCCGCCCGCTCGCCGGCGCGGCCTCGCGATCGGTGCAGGAATCCTCGCCGGCGCCGCCGCCGGGGCGGTGATCGCAACCGCCGTGGGCGCGACCGCGGCATCCAGCACGACCGGCAGTGGGCAGACGGCAAGCAGCGCCTCGGCAGCCGCCCCTGGCTCCGACTGCGGTCGCGGTAATCACCTGCCCTGGACCAGCGGAACCGTCACCGCGGTTGGCAGCAATTCGGTGACGATCAAGACAAGCAGCGGGACGGCCACCTATGGCGTCACTTCGGCCAGCGACATCGACAAGAACGGCGAGGCACAGCTCCGTGACCTCAAGGTCGGCGACGCCGTCAGGTTCAGCACCCAGACCGTCAACGCAGCCACGATCATCGACAAGCTCCATGCCGGCGACGAGGCCAAGGACCGTCCTGCAGCACCGCCTTCTGGCGCCACTGACGGTTGACCCATAGGCACCTGAACGCGGCAAAAGACACCGTGGCCCGGGACCGGCGAGTCGTCCGGGCCGCGGCTGGCCGTGCCCGCTCACGTCAGTGACCGCGTCCGGACCGCGCTTTCAGCAAACGCGCAGCTTTCGTGCAGCCGGATCCCATGTCTATGGCGGATAAAGGAAGGATGCGGCGGCAACTCATGGTGAGCTTGGCCCGATGACTGTCGCTGCTCGGGATCGCGGGCGCATCCGCCCAGCCGCGTCGGTGACGCCGTCAACGCAGGCACCGATCCAGCCGAGCGCGAGCCAAGCCATTGTGCTGGCCGTAATCGCGGCGGGAGCCGTGGCGACGATCGCCTTGTGGTGGCAGGACACCACAATCCATGGCTTCGGTGACTGGCTCACCAACGCCGGTCGGGTGACGGGCCTGCTGGCCGGCTATGGAGTCGTGGTCCTCCTCGCACTGATGGCCCGGATCCCACTGCTGGAACGCGGCATCGGCGCAGATCAGCTGGCCCGGTGGCACGCTCACGGCGGCCGATACATCGTGAGCCTCGTCGTCGCACACGGACTGCTGATCATCTGGGGTTACGCGGTCACAACCCACACCAACGTCATTAGCCAGACCGGCACGCTGTTGGCCAGCTATCCGGACGTACTGATGGCGTCCGTCGCAGGACTACTGCTCGTCGGCATCGGCATTTTCTCCGCGCGGGCTGCGCGCCGTCGAATGCGCTACGAGACCTGGTATTACCTGCACTTCTACACCTACCTGGCCGTCGCTCTCGCATTCAGTCATCAATTCGCGACCGGCGCAGATTTCATGAGCAATAGGCCCGCGCGCATCGTCTGGGCGTCCATGTACATCGCGGTCGCCGCCGCCATTGTCTGGTACCGATTCACCATGCCTATCTGGCACGCCCTCCGTCACCAAATGCGGGTTGTGGCCGTATACCCGGAAGCGCCCGGCGTGGCGTCCATCGTGGTCAGTGGACGGCATCTGCTCGATCTGCGGGCGCAATCCGGTCAGTTCTTCCGCTGGCGCTTCCTTACCCGTCATCTGTGGTGGGCGTCCAACCCATACTCGTTGTCCGCGGCGCCACGCCCGGACTGCCTGCGAATCACGGTCAAGGAGTTCGGCGAACACAGCTCTGCACTCGCTCGTCTGCAGCCCGGGACCCGCGTGTTCGCCGAGGGTCCCTACGGCGCGATGACCGCGGTCCGCCGCCGCCACCGCAAGGTGCTGCTCATCGCAGGCGGGATCGGCATTACCCCACTGCGAGCGCTGTTCGAGACACTGCCCGGCGGCAAGCGCGACATCACCTTGATCTACCGCGCCGGACACGACGCGGACACCGTGTTCCGGGACGAACTCATCGCCATCGCTCACCAGCGCGCGGCGCAACTGCACATCGTCACCGGACATCGGAGCGAGCTGGGCTACGACCCGTTGTCGAAGGAGGCGCTCACCGCCAACGTCCCGGACCTTCGCAGCCACGACGTGTACGTCTGCGGCCCGGACCGCATGGCGGACTCGGTCGTTGCCGCGCTTCGCGAAGCAAACGTGCCGCGCCGGCAGATCCACCACGAGTCGTTCGAATTCTGAGCTCCTGGAAGAAAGCGAGACATCCTCATGCGTCGGGTGGCATTCGCCATCGTCGGCACGATCGCCGGCCTGGTCGGCCTGCTGTCGTTCAAGACGCACTCGGCATCAGTCGCGAACCCGCCGGCTGCGGTTAGCACCACCGGTCCGAACACATCAGGCGCGACGCCGAACGCCGGGAGCGCGCCGTCTGCGCCAAGCGTTCCCGGGTCATCGACGAATTCGCTAACCGGCGATGTCGCCGACACGCGGTGGGGTCCGGTCCAGGTACGTATCACCGTGACCAACGGAAAGCTCACCGACGTCACCGCTGTCGAGTACCCGAGTGAGAATCCTCGCGACCAGGAGATCAATTCTTACGCGATCCCGGCGCTCAACCACGAAGCGCTGTCGGCCGGCAGTGCGAAGATCGACATGATCTCCGGGGCTACCTATACCAGCCAGGGTTACATCGAGTCGCTGCAAAGCGCGCTCGACAAGGCCGGCCTGAAATGACTCAGACGAGGGTGCGAGCGCACACGAACCGGCAGCGCACGGTGCATGTCGAACACTGCATGGGTACCGCATTCACAATCGACATCCGTGACCCGGGGAATTGGAGCGATGCCATCCGCGATGTGGTCAGCTGGCTGCATGAGGTCGACCACGCTTTCAGTACTTATCGGCACGAGAGCGATATCAGCCGGCTGCGGCGCGGCGAGCTCACACTGGAGGCCGCGAATCCAGAAATTGCCGATGTGCTCGGGCTCTGCGCCGATGCTCAGCTGACTACCGCCGGCTACTTCACGGCTATGCGGAACGGTCAACTCGACCCCACCGGACTTGTCAAGGGCTGGGCGATAGAACAGGCGAGCCGACGGCTGACCGCCCACGGCGCCGCCAATCACGCAATCAACGGCGGGGGCGACATGCAACTCGTCGGCGGGGCCGCTTCCGGGCGCCCCTGGACGGTCGGCATCAGCAACCCGCGTGACTCCAGCGGAGTTCTCACGGTCGTGTCCGGGCGAGATTTCGCCGTAGCCACGTCGGGGACCGCAGAGCGTGGCGCCCACGTCATAGACCCCTTTACCGGCCGCCCGGCATCGCGAGCCTTGAGCGCGACGATCACTGGTCCTTCGTTGACGTGGGCTGACGCATACGCAACGGCCGTGTTCGTCATGGGTGCAGCAGGAGTGCGCTGGATAGCCGAGGTCGATGAATATGAAGCGCTGATAGTTGCGCCCAACGGCACCTGCTGCCGAAGCTCCGGCTGGAGCATCCCAACCGATACTCGCTCCCACTGAAACCCGACTTGGGTCAACTTAGTGCACAACGCATGCCCCATTTGATCAACGGGTTCAGCCGCGGTGGAATGGTCCCGCTCACCGTCTTGTGCGGTCGCTACGCCTGGTCTGGTTATGCCGCCTGGTTGAGGCTCGAGCTCCGCTGACGACGCATTTTGATCAGATCGCCACCGTCGGCTGCGGAGTCGAAACGCACGCCGCGGGTAGCGCCGAAGTGCTCGACGAAACTCACCCGGCCTACCGGCTGAAGCCCGTGCCGCCGCCAGAACGATAGGGCCCGGACGTTGGCCGCAACGACCGTCACCTCGTACTCATCGGTGGGATCAAGCCGGCGCTCTAATGCTTCGATAAGCGCCGACCCAACGCCGCGGCCGGTCTTCCCCGGCGCGCCGTAGAGGCGGCAAAGCTCGGCATGGTCCGCCTCGACGCGGAAGTCGAGGAAGGCCACGATGCTGGAGCACTGGGTTGCGACCAGCAAGATGCCGCCCCCTGACCTGACGTTCTCGAGCAGGCGGGTGAACGCGTCAGCTGTGCAGCTCTGCGCTATCACGGCCTCAGTGACACCTGCGTCCATCATCGTTCGATAGGTCTCGCGGTAGGCACTCGCCGCCAGCGCAGCGAGCTCGGCCACGTCGTGCCCGGTCGCGTCGCGCACGGTCGCCGTTGCGGTCATTGATCTCTCCTCTGTCTCACCCTCGGCACGATTCGCCGAGGTAGTCATGCAGAGCAGCTTCGGTCACAACGACGTCGAGTCATATCGGCCACGTAGCCGATGCAACGGATGATCGCGGTATCCGCCGATCGGCGAACGCACTGGAGGCACCGGTCAGCGCCCGGTGAACTTAGTGCACACCGCGTGCCCCGTTGATCAACGGGACTCCGTCGCGGTGGACCATCTCCCAGGCCACGATTCCGGCTCTGCGCATCAGCAGTTCGGCCGCGCCGTGACCCACGCTGACGCCGTAGCCGAGGACGAGTTCGGCGTGTACTCGCCGCGCTCCGTAGGTGCCGCGCGACACCGGGTGCGCCTGACGGATGACGTCGGTCAGCCACGCCTGCCGAACAGCTCGTAGGGACGGGGGCCGAGATTTCCACGCGTAGTAACCGGACTCGGACACCTCCAGGACCCGTGCGGCGATCTGCACCGGCAGGCCCTCGGCGATCACCGCGACCGCCGAGAACCGCCTTTTGGGTCGTTGCGCTCACCGGCATCCTTCCGCAGCTCGACCGCCCGGCGAGCGACCGCCAGCTCGGTGTCCCAGCTCGGCGATGCGTTTGTTCGCCGCCCCGAGCTCGGCCTTCTCGGCGCCTTCTCGGCACTGCTCAGACCCGGGATCAGTCCCTTGTCGATGCGGTGCTGGCGCCGCCAGACGTAGATCGATTGCTCGCTGATCCCCAGATCGCCTGCCACCTCAGCGACGCTGCGCCCGGACTCGACCAGATCAACAACCTTGCGACGGAACTCCGGCGGGTAACCCCGTCTGCCCACACCGACCTCCTGGGGTCAGCGCACCAGAATCCAGTAACCGAAGTCCACGAAGGGCGGGAGACACCAGAGCCTCTACGAAACCCAGGTCAATTCATGTGTCGGACGAGGGGATAGTGCGACACGCCGTCCACGCCGATTGCTGGCCGCTGACCCAAGTACCGGTCAGCGGCAGCCCACAGATCGGTCCGTACGGTGGGCGGTGCCTGGCGAAGCGCGTGGCGGAGCTTGGCCTGCTCGCGGAGCCGGCTGAGCTGAGTGCGAATCCTGTTGATCATGACGTCTCCTCAATCGGAAATATGTGTTGACAAATGAAGGATGGGCGCCGCGCGGTAAGTCCCATATCCGCCGAGTGGCCTCCGCTATGGCGGATGCTGCGCTCCCCCGATCAGCTAGGCAGCGACGGCCAGATCGTGGACACCCAAGCGCAAAGTTGCGCAATCCCCCGCCCTGGGCTCAGCCCAGGGAGGAGTCACGGTAAGTGCACTCGTCGGATCCCAAGCTGCCCGAAGTGCGCTGCAGATCGTCGCGAGCGGAAACACTTCAAGATCAATTTAGTGCGCAAATCCAGTCGACTCAGGGACCTGTAGGACCCAAACCACGGGTGTTCCGCCCAGCCATGCACCAACCGTGACCCAAGACACCCCAGGAGTTTTGATGTCAAGCGGCGGCTTCTGGTTCAGGGACAGATCCTTCGCGGTGGCCCCATGCGGTGGCCTCGTTGTAGCAGGTGCGGGTCTTGAGGCAGCCGTGCAGGATGCCGACCAGGCGGCCGGCCAGTCGTCGTAGGGCGTCGTTGTGCTCGAGTCCTTTGGCGCGTTGCTGGTCGTAGAAGGCGCGGGCGCCGGGTGAGCCCCGTAGCGCGGCGAAGGCCTGGATCATCAACGCGTCGATAAGCCGGTCGTTGCGCACGAACCGGGCGGTGACGATCTTCTTCTTGCCGGAAGCGCGGGTGATCGGTGAGGTGCCGGCGTAGTTCCGTCGGGCTTTGCCGGAGGCGTAGCGGTGTGGGTCGTCGCCGAACTCGCTGAGCACCCGGGCGCCGGTGATCTCGCCCAAGCCGGGCTGGGACAGGTAGATCTCAGCGTCCGGGTGCTGGCCAAAATGTGCCTCCACCTGCCCCTGCAGGCGGCTGACCTGCTGGTTGAGGGTGGCGATGACCGCGATCAGGGACCGCACGGTCGCGGCGTAGGCGGCGGTCAGGGCGGGCGGTTGACCCAGCTGTGGGCTGCGCAGCGCGGTCAGGATCATCTCGGTCCGCTCGGTGATCTTGTACCGGCCGGCCCGCCTGAGCGCCGCCGCCACCTGCGCGCGGATCAGCTTCGCGGCTCGGGCCGGGTCCGGCGCCTTGCCCAGCAGTTCCAGCGTGTCGGGGGCGTCGAGGTCCTCGAACGCGGCGACCGCGGCCGGGAAGTACTCCAGCAGCTGGGCTCGCAACCGCAGCACCACCGCGGCTCGCTCCCAGATCAGCGTCTTGTGCGTGCGGGTCAACACCTTCACCGCCTGCACCGCCGGGCTGTCAGCTGCCGCCGGGCGCAGCTGATGCGCATCGGTGCGCACTACATCGGCCAGCATGTGCGCGTCACCGCCGTCGCTCTTGGCCCCGGACACGCCGTGCCGGCTCCGGAACCGCGAGGCCTGCAACGGGTTCACCGCGAACACCACGTACCCGGCGGCGACCAACGCCGTCACCCACGGGCCGTGATCAGTCTCGATCCCGACCTGCACCTCCGCAGCAACAGAATCGCCAGCAGCCACAGGCACGAACCGGCCGATCAGCTCATGCAGCTGACCGATCCCGACGACCCCCTCCGGCAGTCGCCGTCTGGCCAGCACCGTGCCGGCCTCGTCCATCACCTCGATGTCGTGATGGTCCTGCGCCCAATCATCACCCACGCACAGCCGCACCCACGTCCTCCTCGCCCACCATGGCCAAATACCGTTAGCAGCAAGGGAGAACCATCAGCAAACTAATGAACAGTGCTCACGCGCGCCGGCGGGCACGACATCCCAGCAGCGATCAACTCTCCCCGGACACCGGCGAGGGCACAGTCTTGGGCTGAAGGGCTCCAGGCCCAGTCAGGACAAGTGCTCACCCGCCGATAGCCACCAGCTACCGAGTCTGCCGAACAACCGACCCAGTAACTCTCATTAGTCAGGAAGCTCCCGCTGGAGCATCCCAACCGACAGTCGCTCCTACTGAAACCGAGACTCGTGCTGGCGGGCTGCGGTCTGCTGCGAGGTCTGGTATCCCGGCGCTAATTCGCCGACGATGTGCCGAGCAAGATCGAAAGGCCACCGAGCGAGGCTATTCAGAACCTGCCGCATCATCCTCGATCGGTTCCATGACGAGGAGCGCGCCCTGCCAATTCTCATCGCCCGCCATCAGCGCGGTCACGCTTACCCTCAGTGATACCGAGCGGCCGCGACGATTCACGGCCTCGATCGTGGCATCCTGCCCCAGGCGGCCATCGAACACGGCCTCCCGAACCATCGGCTTGAGCCGCTCCGAGGGCAAGCCACTATCCAGGCTGAAGAGGTGCTCGCCGACCGTTTCGTCGTCGCGCAACCCCCAAAGTTCCTGCGCCTGACGATTCCAAACTTGGACGATGAGATCTCTGTTTACAACGACGACTGCAGCTCGCAGGCTACCCAGAATCGATTCCATGAATTCGTTCAACGAAGTGATTTCCCCGGTGCGCGCGCGCAGTTCTTCGTTTGTCGACTGCAGTTCATCGTTCATCGACTGCAGTTCCTCGTTCATCGTCTCGAGTTCTTCGTTTGTGGATTGCAGCTCCTCGTAAGCGGTTTCAAGCTGCCGATTGGCGGTGGCTAATTCATTGTGCAACTGTCGATAGCGCGAGACGTCGTTGAACCTGACGGCCACGCCGAGGAGCCGAGCACGAGGGTCAACGAGAGGGACCAGCTGGACATCAAGGTACAACCGCTCGTTGGACGACCTGTTCCACTCCACGTCCCGGATCCAGGCCGGAACATGCCCTTCATGCACGGCAGCGAGATGAGACCGCAGCTCGGCCGGCCGGTAGGAAACCTCCAGGTCTTGGAACGGGCGACCGATGTCGCGCTCGGTGAGCCTGAGCAGCGACGACGCCCGATGATTGACGAGGGCGAGGGTGTCATCGCTGTCGATAACGATTTGCGCGACTGGGCTGGTCAGGAACGCCTCGGCGCGCAACTGTTCTAGGTCATCACGTCGCGCGGACTGACGCCCAAGGATCCGCGGACCGTCCGGACTCATCTGGTCGTCGTTGTTCAACGACGATCTCTTACGGAAGAATCGGCCCTTCAGATCGATCGGTTCGAAGGTACCCGTGTGGTGTTGACGAGCATCTCAGCTTTGCCAAGAAATAGAATGCCATTAGGCTTCAACGCGAAGCCGAGCCGGGAGATGAGTTGTGATTGGGTCTCCGCATTTAAGTACATCAACGAATTTCGACAGGCCAGCAAATCAATTCGCGAAATTGGTGCATCCTGGACCAGGTCATTTCGGCCAAAGATCACGCACCGGCGAAGATCCTTGTGAAATGCGAACCTTGCGCCAGTCGGTTCGAAGTATTTCTCCTGATATCCTTCAGGGAGATCGGCGACCTCTTTTCCGGTGTAGATTGCCTGCCGGGCTACGGCGAGCGCTTCCTCATCGACATCGGTCGCATAGACCTTTACCCGGGATCGAAACTCCTCGATCCCGAGGTGCTCGGCAAGCACCATGGCGAGGCTGTAGGCTTCCTGTCCACTCGCACGACCAGCGCTCCACACGCGTAATGGCGCCGGGCCGACATCGGCCAGTAACGCCGGGATTGCCCGAGTCGCCAGATAGTCCCATGCTTCGGCATCACGAAAGAAGCCGGTTACGTTTATCAAGATGGTATTGAAGAGGCTGGTGAATTCGTCCGGGTGCACCTGTAGATAATCATAATAGTCATCAAATGTATCGACGCCCGACTGCCGCATCTGATGCTTCACCCGACGTATCAGGCTCGCCCGCTTGTAGCCAGTGAAGTCAAACGCCCGGCTCCCTTTCAAATAATACAGGAGCCGCTCGAATGATGAATCGGCCAAGTCGGCCCCTTGTGATGACCCGCCGTCCAGGTCGCCGTCGTCTAGATCTTTGTTCACCGGTGTGCGACTCCCACGCTCCTAGGGTCAGGCACCGTCACGACGCCGTCGGGCCGGTGCGGCCTCTGACTGCAGCATCGTCCGGATCAGCGTAGCCGCATGGGTGGCTTCGTCGGCCTGCTCATCGAAACGCATCGCCGTGAGGTTACTGTGCCGTTGGCGGGCTCGGACGGCCAACTCACGGGCGAGTGCCGCCTTCTCTTCCATTCCGCGCAATGCCATCGACAGTCCACCGACCACGCCTGGCCCACTCGGCACCGGTAGCGGGCCAGCTCACCCTCGCGGATCTCGAACAATGTGCCGGCGCAGTCCGGGCAGCTGAATCCGGAACGCCGGCCCGGCCGATCGGGATCGTTCATCCCGGCGTCATCCATCATCGCCGGTCCCGTCTCGATTCCCATCAACGAAGAAGGCAACTGTTCACTGGTTTCGACATCCTCAGCACACAGCTTGTCGAGCAGGTGACCGACATCCTTCGCCAAGGTCACGTGATCCACCGCTACGTGCTCGATCGCGTGGGATGGCATGTCCGGGTAGAGCGCGTCTGCCGGATCCTGGACAACGACGACGCCACCCCTCTCGTGGATGGCCGCCAGCCCAGCGGTTCCGTCATCAAGGACTCCGGACAGCACGATGCCGATTACCCTCGCGCCGGCCGCGCGAGCCGCGGTGCGAAACAGTACGTCCACGGACGGACGATGATCGTTCTCGCGCGGACCTCTGGTCAGCAGCACCGTACTGTCGTGAAGCGCCAAATGATGATCAGGTCGGGCAACCAAAACGTCGCCATAGGTCAGTTGGTCACCCCCGACCGCATGGCGGGCGCGGAGGGGTCCAGCCCGGTCGAGGATCGCCGGCAATACACTTCTCGCGTGCGGGGGGACATGTAGGACAACGAGGACCGTGGCAGGCAACTCTGGAGACAGACCTGCGACCAGTGTCCGCAGCGCTTCAACGCCTCCAGCCGATGCACCCACCACAACGATGTCGCGACGCATCGGCTCTCCCGACTCTGTTCGGACACCCACACGCACTGATGGACGCCACCCGAGGCGGATGGTCAAGGTCCAGGGACGGCCGTACGGGGCCGTTAGCTGCTGCTCGAAGTTGTGATCATGGAACCCGCCAGGGCGCCTGGCGAGGCAGGAGCTGTCTTCCCAGCATCCATGATCGCACGCGAGCCCAATGGCCACCATGTCCGGCTTCTGCGATTTGCCGAATTTCGCCACCGACCTTCTACTGCGTGACGATGGTCAGGCGGCCGAGCGAAGTGCCGGCGGAAACGGTACACAAACAGAAGCAGTCAGTTCGATCATCCTGGTCCCGAGGTCGCGTCCGCGGAAAGCGCAGGGCCGGACAAGCCAGGTGCAGCGTACGGTAAAACGAGCGGTAGCTCGCGGCGGCTTAACGGCTGCGTGAGACGAGAGGGCACCCATGCAAGCTCCGATAGGCGTATCAGAGCTTGTAGATCAGTTGCGCATGCAACAGGAGCGGCTGCGCATGCTCCGCAGCGACGTGTCTGCCGACTCGGCCGACGAGCTTGCGGCGACGATCGATGGAATTGGCGAGAAATTACTCGTCGCTGACGAGGAGTTGCGGGTCCAGGCCGAGCACCTGAGCGCGTCGACCAGCTCGCTAGAGCGCATGGTGCGGGCGTATGAGGAGCTGTTCGCTGATGCTCCGGTTGGTTATGTGCAGACCGACTGGGATGGCGCGATCATCCGGGCCAATCTGGTGGCCGCACAGCTGGCGATGCTGGACACGTGGCCAGGGCGTCCGCACACGATGGTCAGTCTGTTTCGACCGGAGGACCGATCGGCAATCCGACGTGCGGTCACCCTGAGCCGAAGCCGCGTTCGTCGACTGGCGGGCGCCGCCAGATCCGAGTCCGTCGAGTGCGCTCTTGTCCGGCCCGATGGGACTGTGCTCCGCGTCA
Organism: uncultured Actinomycetota bacterium; assembly: GCA_963748415.1. Taxonomy (GTDB): domain Bacteria; phylum Actinomycetota; class Actinomycetes; order Mycobacteriales; family Jatrophihabitantaceae; genus CAVVJA01. The sequence goes on from CAVVJA010000018.1 coordinate 46,252, forward strand.
TGTTGTCCGTGCGACCGTCGTGGGACGGGATGACGAGCGACGCGGTATTGCACTGGGAACTTCGCCCCGTTGGTGCAGGCGACGTGGACGCGGCCTCAGCAGATCCACCTGTGCGGATGCCGCGGATCTCACCCGCCGGCGAATCGGATCCGCAGCCGCAGCTGCACAAGCCGCCCGTGACGGACGCCCTGGCCGACGCCGCGCTGGATTTCGCGGAGCAAGCCACTCCGGAGGAACTACTCCTGGATGTACTGGAACGAGCTCTCGTCGTTTTCCCAGCCTGTGATGAGGTGAGCGTCGGTCGGCTGGGCAAGGGGGGGCGTCTTAAGGCCGCCGCTACCCTGTCTGCCTCGGCCGGAGCTGGCGACGAACTCCAGAGTGCGGTCCATGAAGGACCAAGCCTGACGGCGATTACCGACCACCTCATCGTGCGCGTGGGATCCGCACCGACGGATTTACGCTGGCCACGATTCGCCGAACGCGTAGCCGAGCTCGGCGTCGGGAGCATCCTCGCCATACCTTTGTCGCCACGTAGCGTAAACGCCGCTCTCAGTCTGTATGCGAGTGCTGAGGAGGCTTTTGACGCCCAAGACGAATTCATCGGCCGAGCGTTTGCCACCCATGCCGGGATCGCCCTCGCGCATGCGGAGCTCGAAGCCAATTTGCGCACGGCTCTGCGGTCCCGAGAATGCATTGGACAGGCTGTCGGCATTCTCATGGAACGGCATCGGATTACCGCCAGCCAGGCCTTCGACCTTCTGGTTTATGCCTCGCAACGTACGCATCGCAAGCTACGTGACCTAGCGAAGTGGGTTGTCGCAACGGGCGAAGATCCGCACCGCCTCGTAAAGCACCCCAAGCGCGCTGAATCGACCGCGGGCTAAGGGATCCCATGTGCGGGGCTGTCCGCTGGGTCAGCCGCTGTCGCCTAATTCCCACAGCGCCTGGTCAATTCTGATTCGTTCCGTCGGGCTCAGCTCCAACCCACCGTGTAGGTATGCCTCGAGCTCGAGCCTGGAGTATGTACCGCACAATGCCGCATAGTGGATCCACAACTCGTCCACCGCGATTCCGAGCGTTGCCATCCGCTGCTGCTGTAGGTCGTACGTACCAGCGTCGCGCTCACCTAGGCTGTCCGATCTTCCGCCGACATCGTCGTGAGATCCGCCGTGCCGGAGATCGCCTGCAGGGATTGCCCTTGTCGTACGCCGTAGAGCGGCGGCTGATCGAACCTCCGCCAGCGCGGCTCGGAACGCGGCGCGGAGCAGGGCCTCGTGGGCGAGGGCTACGTCTGCTTTTGTCGTAGCACGCGCTGTGTCACGCAGGGCCTCAAGCCGGGTATGGCACTCGGTCGCGCGAGCCGCCGCAGCCCTGCCGGCTGCAGAAGCTGAAAATGCCGCCTGCATGTCATCAGTATGCGCCCCGAGCGTGCCGAGCGCAGAGCGACGATCGCCGACATGACGCCCTCGCTCACGTGAAGTCGCCCGCAAGAGGTAAAATTCTCATGACCCTGAACAGCTAGGTAGTCACATAATCTAACGGAGCTGAGCTCGATGATGAGCAACCTGGTGACTTTCGGGGTCCTCGCCGCAATTCTGCTTGTCGCCCTGGTGATGTTTGCGCGACGGCAACAGCGTCGGCTGCGAGATCTCGATTCACTCCCTCGCCGGGCCGGAAGTGCGCCACCAGGCGGCCCCCCTTTCGAACCACGGTTCTGACGCGCTTCGGCTCGGACAGACTCCCGGCTCGTGGGGAGGAATAACGAACGAGTTCGTCACGGCTGCGCTAATCCGATCCAAGCCTGACTAGCTGCTGCGGTTGGGTGAACGTCGTCAGAATCGGATCATCCGTCGACGATGGCTAGGCAGCCTCTCGCCGGCCTCGTGTCTAGTGAGGATCCCGGCTGGAGGCTGCTAGCCGGTCGGCTGCGGCGGCCTGCCGGTCGTGAGCGGCCGCTACGCGGTGCGCGGCCACGTCCCCAACACCTCGATCAGCTGCTCGTTCGTGGGCCGCCGCGGCCCGTTCGTGCGCATCCGCCGCGCGACCGCAAGCGACCCGCGCCATCCAATCAGCCTCCGCCGCATGCCGTGAGGCCGCCTCGGCCGCGCTTTGACGTCGTCGTAACCGCTCCGGCCGTCCGGCATCATCAGCCTCGCACCTCTCGCCCGTATCGGTACTACCCCCTATCGTGATCTTGGACTTAACGTCGCTATTCGGCATCAAGTCCAAGATCACGAAGTGCCGGACCCGTCAGCTTTCGGCTATCCGGTGACCGTGAAGGACTTGGTCATGGTGGCTTTGGAGCTGTCTCCGACGTAGACATCGATCTGGCCGGGTTCTACGACGAACTTGCCTGAGTTGTTGTAGAAGCCGACGCTGTTGCGGTCGAGTGTGAAGGAGACCGTCTTGGTCTCGCCAGGTACCAGAGTCACGCGATTGAAGCCGCTCAACCGCCGCACCGGCTGCGAAATGCTGGCCACCGGATCGTGGATGTAGAGCTGCACGACCTCGTCACCGGCGCGACTGCCGGTGTTCGTGACGTCCACCGTGGCCTTAATGCTGCCGCTCGGCGACATCGTCGCGGAGCTGAGCTGCAGGTTGGAGATGTTGAACGTGGTGTAGCTCAGGCCGTATCCGAACGAATACAGCGGATCGCAGGTGTTCAGGTCGCGGTAGCGCGAGTTGTACTTGGACGTGATGTCGCATGGCCGGCCGGTCGGCTCATGGTTGTAGTAGATCGGCACTTGACCGATGTTGACCGGGAAGGACACCGGCAGCTTGCCGCCGGGGTTGACCTTGCCGAACAGCACATCGGCGACCGCGTTGCCGGCCTGGACGCCGGGGAACCACGCCTCGAGGATCGCCGGCGACTTCGCCGCGACGTTCTGCAGGGTGAGCGGGCGGCCGTTGAACAGGACGACGGTGAACGGCTTGCCGGTCGCCGCGATCCGGTTGATCAGCTCCTGCTGCTGGCCGGGCAGGTCGATGTTGCTGCGCGACGTGGCCTCGCCACTCATCTCGCGCGACTCGCCGAGCGCGAGCACGACCTGGTCCGCGGCGTTGGCTGCGGCGACAGCCTGGTCGAACCCTGGACCGGCCGGGCAGTCATCCGCGGGGTTGTACTGCGGCGGCTCGGTGTGCGGCAGGGAGCAGGCCTGCACGAATGTCGTTGTCCCGGAGCTCTGCGCTTTGATCCCGTTCAGCAGGGTGACCGCGTCCTCGTCACGCCCGGTACCCCACCATGGGCCGAGCATGGCGTGCCCGTCATCACCGAGCGGACCGATCACGGCCGTGTTCTTGGTCGGGTCGAGCGGCAGCGTCGAGTTGTCATTCTTCAGCAGCACCATCGAGCGGGCCGCGTCCTTGCGCGCGAGCGCCACCGCGTCGGGCTGCAGCTGCGCCGCCCCGGCCTGGGAGACGTCGACGTACGGGTGGTCGAAGAGCCCGGCCTCGAACTTCACCCGCAGGATGCGGCTCACGGCGTCGTTGATCCGCGTAATCGAGACCTGGTGGTTGGCGACCAACTGCGCGCCGAAGTCGCGGATCAGCGTGCTGGTCATCTCGGAGTCCAGGCCGGCGTTCAGCGCCTTGGCCGCCGCGTCCGGTCCGTCCGCCGCGAAGCCATGCCCACAGTCCCCGGAGTTGGGGTTCACCGGCGGGCACGCCCGCATCTCGGCGACCGCAGCCCAGTCCGCCTCGACGAAACCGTTGAATCCCCACTCGCCCTTAAGGATGTCGGTCATTGTCTCCTGGTCGCCGCAGCCCGGCACGCCGTTGATCGAGTTGAACGAGCACATCGCGGTGCCCACCCCGGCGTCGACCGCTGCTTTGAACGGCGGCAGGTAGAGGTTGCGCAGCCGCTGTTCGGACATGTCGGTCGTGTTGTAGTCGCGCCCGCCTTCCGGCTGACCGTACGCGGCGAAGTGCTTAACGCTGGCGATCTCCTTGTCAGGCGCGCTGAAGTCGGTCCCCTGGTAACCCTTGACGCGGGCTACCGCCATGACCGAACCAAGGAACGGGTCCTCGCCCGCACCCTCAACAATCCGGCCCCACCGCGGCTCGTGCGAGACGTCCACCATCGGGGCGTACGCCTGCTTGAGCCCGACCGCGGCCGACTCGCGGGCGCCGATCGTGGCGTCATCCATCGCCGCCTGCGGGTCGAAGCTGCTGGCCGTTCCCAGCGGAACCGGGAAGATCGTCCGGAAACCATGGATCGTGTCGAACGCGAACAGCAACGGGATGTGCAACCGGGACTGATCAACCGCGATGTGCTGCAGCCGATTTATCGTCACCGGATCCGTGACGCTCAACACCGAGCCGAGGCCGGCTTGCACCTCCTGGTCGGTGACCAGAAAGTCGGGCAGCAGCTGGATCTGCTCCAGCTTCTCCTGCAACGTCATCTTCGCCAGGAGGGCGTTCACCTTTGCATCGATAGGTTGCCCGCCCGGGGCGCTCGTCGCGTTACTCGCGGCCAGACCACCAACCAGCAGGCTGGCGGTGAGCGCGAGTACAGCCACTACCGCGTGCCGCCGGTTGACGATCCGGTGTCTGCGTAAACGCACACGTGTCATCGAGAACCCCCTCTAGGGAGACGAGACCTGCCGGCTGATGAAATGTCGGGTCGGCGCGCGTGCCGGTCGATCGCGCGCCTCTGCGTTAGCTGCCGTTCTCGACACGGAACCGGCAGACCATCCACGGGATGCTCCCAAGACAGCCGAGTAGCCCAGACGAGCCCTTGCTGTCAAGACCCTAAAAGCGGCGCCGTTAACAGACCGTTAAAATGCGTTCTAACACGCGAATCACCATGAAGGCCCCGGGCAGGCGACGGCCGGGGATTACCTGGAATTACCCGATGAACCTCGTCAGTCCGTCGAGAGAACGGCAGGGTTGTCGACCTCGGCGGCAAAGACCCGTGCGGCGTCGGCTGCGTCAGTACTGCGGTTCGACGTACCCGGCGTGTGACTCGACGGTGCGGAAGATGTCGTTCGCGATCGGGTTGCGCATCTCCTCGGCGAGCTGACCGAGCAGCCCGGCACAGCGCGCGAGCAGCACGACCCCGCGCAGCAAGCCGAGCGGAATGCCGATATCGGCGAGGGCTGCGCCGCACGCGCCGGCGCCGTTGAGTGGCAGCGCCCGGCCCAGCACAACGGGCGCGACCCGGCCCACCGCTTCAAACAGCGCCAGGTGCGGGCCGTACTGGCCTTCCTCGCGCGCGATCTCGATGATCACGGCGGTACGTGGGTCGCCGGACTTGTGCAGGTGATGGCCAAGCCCCGGGACGTAACTGCCGGCGTCCCGCCGGGCCTGGACAGCTGCGGCCGCGAGCGCGTCCCAGCCTGCGTCGTCGCCGGGCAGGGAGTCGACGGTGGCCAGCGCACCGGCGAGGAACGCACCGGTGTCCTCGCTGACGCCGAGGAATCGCGAGCCCCCGCCCAGCAGCCCGGCGGCGAGCGCGCCTTGGATCGCGTCTGGCGCGCTGAGGTAGGTGAGCCGTGCGGCGATGGCCGTTGGGGTGAATCCGTGGTCCGCGAGCGCGACGAGAACGGCGTCGAACACGCGAGCTTGGCCCGTGGACGGCGGCCGCAGGGTGATCAGCCAGTAGGCCAGCTCGCCGAAGCTGATCTTGCCGAGCAGCTCGCCCGGCAGATCGCGACCGAGCAGCGTGATGGTGTCCGGGGTCGAGATGCCGAGCGAGGTGGGGAACTGCAAGTCGGTCACGATGCCCCTTCTCGGTGGTGGGTGCGGGACACTAGCTCGTCTGCGTCAGGCAGACGGCACGGGCGCCGAGTCGGCCGCGCCCAGGGTGCGGACGTGGGCCGGCGGCTGGCCGAGCCAAGCCCGGATCTCCTCGCCATGTTCGTCGAGGGCCGGTGGCGGTAGGTCGTAGCGAGGCGGGGTGTGGGAGAACCGGAGCGGGTGCCTGACGGTCGGCACATCGCCGGCCAGTGCGATTGGTTCGAGTCCCAGTTCGGTAGCGAGTTCGATGCCGCCGCGAACGTCGTTGATCGGACCGCACGGAATGCCCGCCGCACTGAGCACATCGAACCACTCCTGCGCCGACTTGGTCTCCAGGCAGGCGATCAACATTGGGCGCAGCTGCTCTCGATTGGCGTTCCGCTGGTGCACGGTCGCGAACCGCGGATCGTCGGCAACCTCCGCGATCCCGAGGGCCGCGGCGAGCTTGCGGAACTGCCGGTCGTTGCCGGCGATCACGATGATCTCGCCGTCCGCGGTAGGTAACGGCTCATACGGGAACAGCGACGGGTGTGAGTTGCCCATGCGACGCGGCACAACGTTGCCGGCGACGTACGCCGAGGTCTGATTGACCATCGCCGACAGGGCCGACGCCAGCAGGCTCGCCTCGATGTGCTGCCCGGTGCCGGTGTTGTCGCGGTAGTGCAACGCGGCCAGGATGCCCATCGCCGAGTGCAGCCCGGTCATCACGTCGAAAGCGCTGATGCCGGCGCGATACGGCGGACCGTCCGGTGATCCGGTCAGGCTCATCAGGCCGGACACCGCCTGAACCAGCAGGTCGTAGCCGGGAAGTGCGGCGCCCTGGCCCGACCCGAAGCCGCTGATCGAGCTGTAGATGACGGTCGGGTTGCGCGCTGCGACCGACTCGTAGTCCAACCCGAACCGGCGAAGTGCGCCGGGCCGGAAGTTCTCGATCATCACGTCCGCTCGGGCGGAGAGCTCGTGAGCGGTCGCGAGGTCGGCGTCGTCAGCGAGGTCGAGTGAGATGGAGCGCTTGTTGCGATTGATCGCCGCATAGTAGGTCCCGAGTTCCCCGCGCAGCGGCGGTACCCAGTGCCGGGTGTCATCGCCGGCCGGGGACTCGACCTTGATCACGTCGGCACCTAGGTCCGCGAGGAGCATCGTGCAATAGGGCCCGGCGAGGACGCGCGAGAAGTCGGCCACGATGAGTCCCGAGAGCGGTCCCGTGCCGGCGGTCTGCCGCGGTGGTGCGGTCACAGTCGCTGCTCCTAACCGTCGGGCGGACAAAGGTCCAGCGTAGAGCGGTGCCCACGGTGCGAGCGCCTAATCTGTATAGAGTCGATGGCGGTCGTGATCTTGGCCTTATTGCTCGGGTAGCGGTAAGTCCAAGATCATCAGCGCGATGGGGGAATTGGCCAGCGGTCCTACCGTCGAAGTCGCGCCGATGCGAGCTAGTAGAGGGAGCAACACGTGGCCAAGCTCGTGGCAATCCTGGCGACCACACACCATCCGTTCTTCTACAAGACCAGCCAGCTGCCGCCGGACGAGGCGCCGCCGTTCGCCGCCGAGTGGGTTCGGAAGGTGGAGGCATATCGCGCGACGCTCACCGCGGCCCGCCCGGACGTCCTGGTGATGGTCGGTTCCGACCACTTCCACCAGCTGTGGCTGGACAACATGCCACAGTTCCTTGTCGGCAAAGCGCCGTACTACGACGGTAACTACTACAACGAGGAACGCGAGTTCGGGCTACCGCGGCTCGTGCTGAAGGGGCATGAGGAGCTGTCGGGCTACATCCTGCGGGAGGCTCTGGACCGTGAGTTCGATCTGGCGTTCTCGAACGAGCTGCGGGTCGACCACTCGATCACCTGCCCGATCATTACCGTCCGCCCGCACAACGACCTTCCGATCGTGCCGATCTACACCAACATCTTTGCGCCACCGCTGCCTCGCCCGGAGCGGTTCGTAAAGCTCGGCCGGACTCTGCGTGAGCTTGTCGACGCGTGGCCGTCTGACCTGCGAGTCGCGGTAGTGGGCACCGGCCACCTCTCGTTGGAGCTCGGCGGCCCGCGTCAATTCGGCCCGCACGGCCCCGACCCGGAGTTCGATGCCAAGGCCGTCGAATGGATCGCCAACGGCGACATCGACGGCTGCCTGTCGGAGGTGACGCTGGACAGCTTGCACGCGCCGGGCAACGCCACTCACGGGTTCATGGACTTCATGCTGATGATGGGGCTCGCGGGTTACCACAAGGCCGACTACGCCGACAACCTCGATCTGTTCCACACGATGGAGGCCTATTTCACCTGGTACCCGAACGAAGCAGGGGCGTGAGTCAGGTGCGGAACGAGCGGACGATGAGCGGGGTCCCTGCGAAAACGCGCTGCGTTTTCGTCGGGTGCATGTGCGCGCGCGAAGAGGCAAAGGAATGAGCAAGTACCTGGTGAACAAGTTCCTGTTCACGGTTGACCGCGACCCCGACCTCGTCGAGCGTTACCGTGCGGACCCAGCCGGGACCGTGGCGTGGTGGGAGACCGAGCGAGCGAACCAGATCCTGAACTGCGTCGCGGGCGAGGCGTCGACCTGGCTGGCCTTCACGGAGGCCGAACGTGAGGCGCTGGCCACGCATGACCACGTTGCGCTCTTCGAGATGGGTGCCCATCCGTTCCTCACCCTAACGCTCTGGATCGCCATGTTCGAACGCGATCACAGCGAGCCGTTGGCGATGCAGCTCGACTACGCGGCGAAGCTCAAGCACTTTGCGCTCCCGTACCCGGACATCAACACCTGAGGTTGCGGCCCCGGAGTAAGCGCGCTCAGGTCTCCTCGCGTGCCTTCAGCTCCGCACCGCCAAAGTCCGAGTACTGATACGGATTGGCGATTCGGTCTTCATCCGGCTGCTCGGGGTGCATCGTTGCGTCCCACGCCTCCTCGCCCAACACGCCGCGCACGTGCTCGACCGACTCCGCACACAACCGTCGCGCCTCCTCCAGCCGGTCGGTCGCGAGCAGGCGGTGGTCGTACTTGACCGCCCGGCCGTTGACGAGCACGGTGTGCACGTCCCCGCGGCCGGCCTGGAACACGAGGTGACCTTCCGGGTTGAGGACGGGGAACATCGTGGGCGAGTTGTCGTTGAGCACCAGCACGAGGTCGGCCTTCTTGCCCACCGTGATGGTGCCGACGAGGCCGTCCAGCCCGAGCGCAGTAGCACCACCCATGGTGGCGTAATAGAGCACCTGTTCGGCCCGCAGCGCCAGGTTCATGACGGTGCGCCCCTCGCGGTGAGCTTCGAGGTGCTCGCGGGCCCGGTCGAGGTTCAGCGTCGCGCGCATCGCCGAGAACATGTCCCCTGACCACCACGAACTCGTGTCGACCGACAGCGAGATCGGGATCCCGTACTTGCGCAGCCGCGCCGTCGGCGAATAGCCCTGGCCGGCACTGCACTCGCTCTCGGTCGCCACGGAGGCATGTGCGCCCGAGGCGGCGATGCGTTGGTAGGAGTCCTCGGCCAGGCTCGACACGTGCACGTGCGTCACCCGATCGGTGAGGTACCCATGTTCAGCCATGAGCTGGATGCTCTGATCCGAGGTGGCCCCCCACACCCCGCTGTGCGTGGTCACTCTCGTGTCCAGCTCGCGGGCTACGGCGAAGGCTGGTTCCTCGGGAAACTCTGGATCGCCGGGGACGTCGAAGGCCATCTGCCAGCGCAGCATGTCGCCCCGACCATCGAGACGGCGGCGCACAAAGTCCTTGAACTCGGGGCGCGTCGACCACTCCCATGGCCCCTCGGACAGGTTGCCGTACGCGAAGACGTATCGGCCGTCGAGCCGTTCGAGCGCGTCGACGGCCGCTTCGGCGTGGTTGGTCGTCCGCAGGCCGTGCGACCAGTCCAGCGTGGTCGTCACGCCAGCGTCGAGGGAGTCGAGCCCGGCGAGGAGGTTGCCCGCGTAGACCTCTTCCGGCCGGAACGCGTGACCCCACTCCAGGTAATAGAAGTAGAAGTAGTTCGTGAGGGTCCAGTCAGCCCCGAAGCCGCGCATGACCGTTTGCCACATGTGTCGGTGGGTGTCGATCATGCCGGGCATCACGATGCCGCCGCGGGAGTCGATCTCCACGGTGCCTTCGGGCACGTTCAAAGATCTCCCGACGTCTGCGATCGAGTCGCCGACGACGAGCACGTCCGTGTTCTCGCGAGTGCCGATGCCTAGATCGCCGCTCACGACGGTCGCGTTTCGGAACACGAATCCGGGCGCGGTCGAGACCGCGTCTGCCGACGGGAGCACACGTTGGGGTTGGTCGGGTGTCACCATGGCAGGCTCCTGATCGTCGAGTGCAGTGGTGCCGATTCCGCTTCGCTGGTTGGCTTTCTACGCCGTGATAGTTCATCGGTCAACCAACTGCAGCCCCGTATTCTCAGCGCCGTGACCGACGACGCAGATGTGATCGCCGAGCTGGAAGCGCAGAGATACCAAGCGATGCTCCGCTCAGACGAGGCGACCCTCGATGAGCTGTGCGATGACGAGCTGACCTACACGCACTCGGACGGTGCTCGCGACACGAAGGTCAGTTATCTGCGACGGGTACGAGACGGTTACTTCGACTACCGGTGGCTCGAGCACGAGAACTATCGGACGATCGTCGTCGGCGACTGCGCCGTCTTGGTCGGCCGGATGACCGGCGACGTGGTCGTCAACGGGTCGCTGCGCCATCTGAACAGCGCAGCCCTGACCGTCTGGGTCCGGCGAGCGAACGGGTGGCGGCTTCTCGCGTTTCAGCCCACGCCGTTGAAGTCCGGCTGAGCGTTGGCAATCGGCGCGAGCACGAGGTCGAAGCTCGTGCGCGCCCAGGTCCGGTCGAGAACCTGGCCGTCCGGTGTCGGCTCGGTGCCCGGCGCCCGGATGAAGTCGACGATCAGCGAGTCGCGGATGCCGAAAACGCTGTCGTAGCCCATGTCGTCACCGGCGACGAACAGGTGCGTCACGAGGGTTCGCATGCCCGGGTGGCTGACCATGAAGTGCAGGTGCGGGGCCCGCATGGGTGAGCGGTGCGCCGCGGCCAGGAGGTCGCCTACCGGCCCGTCGGCCGGAATGGGATACGGCGTCGGGGTCAGTGCCCAGAAACGGTAGTGGCCTTCGTCGTCCGCGAAGAGGTGGCCGCGCGCGGCGGTACGGCCATCGGCGTACTGGACGTCGTAGTAGCCGTGGTCGTCGGCCTCCCACACCTCGATTCGCGCGCCCGGGAGCGGCCGACCAGCAACATCCACGATGCGGCCCTCGACCCAGCACGGCTCGCCGGAGGCGTCGCTGGAGATGTCGCCGCCCAGCTCGACGAGCGGCGAGTCCTCGACGAAGAACGGGCCGACAACCGTGGCTTCGGTCGTGCGTCCCGTGGGGTCGTCGTTGACGGTGATCGTCTGCATCGACGCCCCGAGGACGTCGGAGAGCAGGATGAACTCCTGCCGCTTGTCATCGGTGACGTGGCCGACGCGGGTAAGGAAGTCAATCCCCAGTTGCCACTCACGCCCAGTTAGCCGGACTTCGCGGATGAATGCGTGCAGGTGCTCGACCAGCGCAGTCAACACAGTCCTTAGTCGCTCGTCCGGGGTGTTTGCGAGGCTGGCGATCACGGCGTCGACAAGCTGTTGCTCCCGGCGTTCCTGGATGCTCGGCTCGGCGTCGGTTCCGGTCATGTAGCTCCCTCCGTCCAGGTCGGCCGCGGATCGCTTCCCGACCACGCGCCTTGCAGCACAGCGGTCAGCGACGCGGCGTCGACGGGCCGCGGATTGCTTGGCGGCACCTCCGGCAGGATCAGCGCCACCGCGGGTTCGATGTCGTCTTCGCGCAGGCCGATCTCACCCAGTGCCGTGGGTGCGTCAACGCGCGTGCGAAGGCGGTGCAGCCCATCGGAGGCATCGTCGGACCCCAGTGCATCGGCGATGCGGGCGCTGGCGGTCGCCGCGAACGGCGCGTTGAACGCCAGCACGTGTGGCAGCACGATTGCATGCGTGGCCGCGTGGGGGAGTCCGAACGCGCCGCCAAGGACGTGGCAGATCTTGTGGTGCAGGCCGGATCCGGCCGACGCGAACGCGACCGCGGCAAGGTAGCTGCCGTACAGGGTCTGCTCCGTCGCGTCAACGTCGCCGGCGACGACGCCGAGCAGGCCGGTGCACAGGGCCCGCAGCCCCTCCATGGCGAGCGCCGCGTCGATCGGATCGACCCGGGGTGCCCACATCGAGTCGATCGCGTGGGCGATCGCGTTCAGCCCTGACGCGACGGCGAGAGACGACGGCAGCCCGGCGAGCAGGTCGGCGTCGTATACGACGACTGCGGGAAGAACGCGCGGATCGCTGCCGGTCCGCTTCCGGCCGTTCTCGGTCAGCCCCCATACATCCGTGGCTTCCGAGCCGGCGAACGTCGTCGGCACCGCCACGATCGGCAGCGCCGAGGTGAGCGCGATGGCTTTGGCTAGCCCGGTTGCCGAACCGCCACCTATGGCGATCAACAGATCCGCGCCACCGGCATGGGCGGCGGCCCGGGCATTCGCCGCGACGTCCGCCGGGACATGCTCCACGATCTCGCCGTACCGAACCGCATCGGTCAACCCGGCGCGCGCCATCAGGTCCTCATGCCGGGCGCTGGCGACGACGAACGGCCGGTACGCGCCGATGCGTTTCGTCTCCGCCGCTAGGTGTGCCGCCGCGAGCCCGGTGCCGAACAGCACCCGCTGCGCCTTGGTCTCGTGCTCGAAAACGAGCGCCACCGAAGATCTCCCGGCTGTCTACGGACACCTGCTTCGCGATGCTGTCATCCGCCTGCATTTCAGGCTAACCGTGGACCCCGGCGCGCAATCTGCGTCAATTCGGAATCGTCATGAGCCGCGGCTTGCAACGCCACCGGTGTCGTCGGCTAACCTACAACCAAATGGTTGTAGATAGTGTGACCGACGAAGCAGTCGACTATGTATTCCACGCCCTGGCGGACGCTACCCGGCGTGACATCCTCCACCGCTCCGTCCAGGGCGACTCGTCTGTGTCGCGGCTGGCCGAGGCCTACCCGATGAGCTTCGCCGCCGTGCAAAAGCACGTCGCGGTGCTGGAGCGGGCCGGCTTGGTCACCAAGGAGCGCCGCGGACGGGAGCAACTCGTGCGCACCGATCCGGATGCGGTCCACCGGGCCCGGCAGGCCCTTGACCAGCTCGAGACAGCTTGGCGCGGGCGCGTGGACCGCATGGCCGAGTTGCTCGCGCAAGATCCCGACCCACAACAGAATCCCCCGACGAAAGGACACGACACATGAGCGTCACCAGCGTCGAGAAAGACTTCGACCGCCTCACCCTCACCGTGGTCGCGGACTTCGACGCCTCACCCGAGCGGGTGTGGCAGCTATGGGCCGATCCGCGAAAGTTGGAACGCTGGTGGGGGCCGCCGAGCTACCCGGCGACGGTCGAACTGTACGACCTGGCTCCGGGCGGAGACGTCAGCTACTTCATGACCGGGCCGGAGGGTGAGAAGTACCACGGCTGGTGGCGAGTCACCTCGGTCAACCCGCCGAAGTCTCTCGAGTTTCGGGACGGATTCGCCGACCAGGAAGGGACTCCGACGGCTGATATGCCAACAACCACCGTGCATATGCAGCTCACCGAGCATGGTGGTGGGACCCGGATGGAACTGCGCACAGTGTTCGACTCCCGCGAGGAGATGGAGCGACTCGACAGCATGGGCATGACCGAAGGCATGCGGGAGGCCGTCGGCCAGATGGACGCCCTCCTCGCGGGCTAACCCGGACTGCTCCGTACCACATCCGATGGAAAGGACACGGGAGAGATGAGAAAGCTGATCGTGAGCACCTTTGTGACCCTCGACGGGGTCATGCAAGCCCCGGGTGGCCCGGAGGAGGACGGCGAAGGCGGCTTCGCGTACGGCGGCTGGTCGGTGAACTACTGGGACGACCAGATGGGTCAGGTCATGGGCGAAGCCATGAGCAGGCCGTTCGATCTCGTTCTTGGACGCAAGACCTACGACATTTTCGCCGCGTTCTGGCCCAACGCGAGCGACGATGCGGGCGGCAAGCCGTTGAATGACGCCACCAAGTACGTCGCGTCGCGGAGTCAGCCCACGCTGGCCTGGGGGCCCTCGGTCCTGATCGACGGAGATGCGGCCAAAGGCGTCGCGGCGCTCAAGGAGGGAAACGGGCCGGAACTGCAGGTGCACGGCAGCGGGAACCTGATCCAGACGCTGTTGCGCCACAACCTGGTCGACGAGTTCCGGCTGTGGGTGTTTCCTGTCGTCATCGGCTCCGGCAAGCGCCTGTTCGCGGACGGCACGATCCCCGCCGGACTGAATCTTGTTGACAGCAAGCTCTCAACGACGGGGGTCGTTATAGGTACCTACGAGCCCGCAGGCGAGATCGTCACCGGATCATTCGCATAGCTGGACCCGCACTTCGACAATCGGCTCGCGAGGTCGGCGCGGTCAATCGCGGATCTGATCCAGGGCGCAACGCCTCCGGCTGACACGATCTACCTGGAGCGCGCGTTGCTCAACCCGGTCGGCGACGACGTCGGCCACGAAGTTGTCGTGATCGGAAATTTGGCCAACACCATCGCATCGTTGGCAGGTTGGCAGCTGATCGACAAGTCGCACCGCTGCACCATGATCGGTCCGGAGACGATTGGATCGGGAGGCTCATTGCTGGTACCCCTCAACGGCGCCGGAGCCCAGCTCGGCAACAACGGGGGGAATTTGGTGTTAGTCGATCCGGGTGGCCGTCTGGTCGATGCAGTCGCCTACACAGCCAGTGACGCCGCGGAAGACCAGTTCGTGCGATTTCACCGCTGAGGTGCCCAGCCGAGGGAACCGTATTCCGCGACACGCACGTATCACGGTGTGGAAGGCAAGCTATCGATCCGTTCAACGGAGGGTCCGATGGTTGGAGTCGACGTGGCCGAGGAATCTGCCGGATGGGGCCGCCTGGTCGGCCCGCCGCGGGCCGGCGAGGTCGGTTCGACGCCTCTCGATGTCGATGCGATTCGGTCGCATTTCTTCTTTCCGGAACGGGGCCGGATCGTCACCAACAATGCAGCGAGCACGCAGCCACCACGTGAGCTGGTGCAGCTCTATCAAGACCTTGCACCGGGTTACGAGAACGTGCATCGTGGCCAGTCCAACGCGTCGCGGGCGATGACCGCGCAATTCGAAGCGTCGTTCGACACGATCGCACAATTCATCAATGCCCCCAGCCGAGAGAATGTAGCGGTATATCGCAACGCGACGGAGGCGCTCAACTCCGTCATGTACTCGCTGATGACCGAGTTCCGCGATGGCGACAACGTGGTCACGACCATGATGGAGCACAACTCGAACTACGTGCCATGGCACGCGCTATGCCAGGAGATCCTTCCCAAGTTTGGGATCCGCGTTCAGTGCCGGCTCGTTCCGTTCGACCAGGAGACTGGCGAACTCGATCTGGCTGAACTGGCGGCACAGGTCGAC
Organism: uncultured Actinomycetota bacterium; assembly: GCA_963748415.1. Lineage (GTDB taxonomy): Bacteria > Actinomycetota > Actinomycetes > Mycobacteriales > Jatrophihabitantaceae > CAVVJA01. The sequence goes on from CAVVJA010000018.1 coordinate 61,454, forward strand.
GATAGGACCAAGCTGGTGTGTTGTACGGGGGCATCCAACTTTCTCGGCACGAGAACTCCTCTGGACTCCATTCGACGAATCGCTGCGGAGAGTGGCTATTGTCAGCCGGCCGGTGACCGGTGCTCACGACTACTGATCGACGGCGCCCAGCTCGTACCGAGCAGTTTTGTCGACGTCCAGGCGATGGACGTCGACTACCTGGTCTTCTCGTTCCACAAGATGCTGGCGCCATTCGGCGTCGGCGTCCTGTATGCAAAGCGCCAGCTGCTTCGCGACTCGCTACCGTTTCTCTACGGAGGCGACATGATCGCTGAAGGCCAGGTGTTCCCAGACCATGTCGGCTACAACGGCCTGCCGTGGAAGTTTGCGGCCGGAACGCCCAATATCCTCGGTACGATCGCGTCCGCCCAGGCCTTGCGACTGATTCTCGACCTCGCGCTGCACCCCGCCACCTATCACTACTTCGGATCAGAGCGCGCTATCGCCGCGGATGACATCGCGAGCGCGATGGCGAGTATCCGGGAGCACGCCCGCTTGCTGGTGAGCTACGCCCTTGACCGGCTTGCTCGCCTGCCGGGCGTCACTATCTACGGTCCAACGTCGGCTGAGCGGCGGGCGTCGCTGGTCGCATTCAACGTATCCGGCTGGAGTCCGTTCGATATTGCCGACGCCCTCAATGCAGTGGGTGTCGAATCGAGAGCGGGCTGTCACTGCGCGACATTGGCCCACCATTACCTTGGGCTCGATCCTGCAGCAAGCTGCCGGTTCAGCTTCTACCTCTACAACACGATCGACGAGGTCGATTTCGCGGCGAATGCGCTCGCGGGGATCATCGCCGGCAGCTAATCTGCCTAGCGCGGTCAGTTTCCTGCGGCCCGATATTGCTCGAGCACGCTGGCCGGAATACGGCCGCGGGTGCTGAGGTCGATCCCGTTTGACGCCGCCCAGGCCCGCACTGCCTTGTTGTCCACTTCGACGAAGGGGGTAGTGGGCGCTGCGCGGCGTCGCCGGCGACGCCGCTGCTGCGCGCCGCCCCGAACACCTCGGGCATAGGACGTGTAGCCGTTGATCAGATCGCGGAGCCTTGCGGCGTTCCTGCGGCTCAAATCGATCTCGTAGTTCGCACCGTCGATGGCGAACAAGACGGTTTCTTCCGCTCTGCCACCGTCGATGTCATCGATGAGTTGGGTGATGGTTTGCTTCACGCGCCGAACGGTACCGGGCCTTCGTGCACCACGCCACGGTCAAAATCTGTGAATTCCTGCCCCTAAGGTTGGTCGCAGTTTGATCGTGCCTGACTGTTTCGTGCAGCAGCGACTGAGTGTGTGCCTCCCACCAGCGGCCCAAGCCGAATCGATTGTCAGCATGCAGGAACGTCAAGAGCAGGAGACTGAACGCGAATGCCATGCCTTCTCCGTCCATGCCACTCGGCAGGAGGGAGCAAACCAGATGAGAATGTTCAGCACAAAGCCACCCAGCCGGGGTACGGATTTCGGGAATTAACAATGGCCGAATGACGCTCGGGACAGAAATCGGGTATGCCCACGTCCGGTCACATGTCCAACACTGTGTCATCCACCGGTTGGGAACAGCAGATCAGCACATTGCCATCGGCTGGGTTGTCAACCGGGTCCGGAGCGTAGCCGATCGTCCCGGAGAGCAGACTCGTTTCACAGGTATGGCAAACGCCGGTCCGACATGACCAGCGGGTGGGTACGTCGCACGCCTCGGCGAGGTCCAGCAGGCTTGCATAGCGCGGGTCCCAGTGCACGGTGAGGCCGCTGCGGGCGAAGCCGACCCGCGGACCGTCGGTCGCCTCACCGTCCGGATGGTGTGGCGGCCGGGTCGGGGTCGGTATAACACCAGGCGTGATCGCGGGTGCCGGGCCGAAGAACTCGGTTCGTATCTGGGTGGCATCGACGCCGAGGCCCAGTAGTGCGGCGGATGTCTCCGCCATGAACCCCGCCGGGCCGCAGATATACGCGTCGCAGTTGCGTGGCAGGTCAAGTGTGGCCAGGACCGACGCAGTGAGGCGCCGGGCCGTCTGGTAGTCGCGGCCAGCAGCATCGTCACGGCCGGGGCGGCTGTAGCAGACGTATCGGTGGGCATTCGGCAATGCCGAAAGCAACGAGCGCGACTCGGCCGCGAACGGCTCCTCTGCTCGGTTGCGGGCGCCATGCAGCCACCAAACGTCTCGGCTGGACTTGGTGCCAGCCAGCGCATGGAGCATCGCCAGCACCGGCGTCGCACCCACACCTGCGCTCATCAACAGCACCGGCGCGTCGGACGGCCTCAGGATGAAGGTGCCCCGCGGTGCGGCAACGTCCAGGCGGTCGCCGGGCCGCACCCGGTTGTGCACGAATTGGCTGCCTGCCCCATGCGGCTCGCGCTTGACGCTGACTCGATACGTGCTAGCACCGGGGGGGCCAGACAGCGAATAGCTGCGCAGGATGGATTGCCGGCCCTGATCGGTTGGCAAGCGCAGCGTAAGAAATTGTCCTGGCTGGGCTGATGGCAAGCCATTGCCGTCTGGATCGGCCAGGTATACCGAGACCACGGACTCGCTTTCCGGCTCAAGGTCCGTGACATTCAGCGGACGGAATCCTGCCCACGCCGGCGAAGGGCTTACTGCCGTCAGGCCGGGGTTACCTGTGGCGCCTGGCTTCACTCCCTGCTCGAGTATCGCCTCGAACGACATCTTCCAGCCGGGCGACAAGGCAGGGATCCGCAGGGCGCGGGCGACGCGTTGGCGAGAGTGCCCAGGCAGGTAGAGCAGCGCGTCGACGTCGGCCACGGTCATCGCCCCCGGTCCGCGGGCGATGAGCACAATCTCGTCTCCGGCCTGCACAATGCCCTCCCGAAGCACCCGGAAATAGAATCCGGGTCGGTGATGAGAGATGAGCAGAGCAGGCATGCGCGCGTCGTCCATTCGGATACCGACCCGATAACAGGTGACCCGAGGCTGGCTTACCTCGAAGACTGCGCTCCCGATCCGATAGCGATCGCCAATACACACCTCGTCGTCGGTCAGACCCTGCACAGTAAGGTTTTCCCCGAACTGGCCGTACGTGAAGTCGTCGCGGCTGAGGTAGTCCTGCCAATACCGATAAGACTCGATCTGGTATACGAATACTGCTCGCTGCTCGCCCCCGTGGCCCGCCAGGTCGCCCTGTCCGTCACCGTCGATGTTGAGGCGTCGCACCAGCCGCGGGCCGTCCACCGGTTCTTTCCAGACGGCCGTATGCACCGTCCGGCCTTGCCAGAGCACGTCCTTTGGCAGACCCACGTTCACCGACAACACCTGGGCTGCCAGCCTCCGATCTGCCGTCACCCGCAGCACTCCTCACCATTTGTTCGATTGGTGCCATCCGTCGTCCTGATTGTCGCTCACACCGCCGAGTTCGCTGGTCGGCAGTTGTCCGCTGCGTATCCGGTGTCCGGCTGGCGGGGCTGGCCGAGGAAACGAGAGCGGTAGCGCTGCGCGAGCCCGAGCCCAACGAGCTCAAGAAGGACGACCGTCAAGACCAGCTCGGCATCCACATAGCCGAGGACGACGTTGACCGCAGCCAGCCCGAAGATCACGCCAGCGCGCAGCGCTGCGACACCTTTCCGATCCCGCCCGAACAGCAATAGCACCGCGGCGCTGATCAGGAGAAGTCCGACGATGGTCTCGCCCGCGGCGGCGACCATGAGGGCCGGTGGATGGGTTCCCGGCGGGACCGTCTTGTCATCGATCACCACCTTGTTCTCGGGGTCGTTCGAAGCAAGGGCGAGGAATACCAGCAAGCCGAGCATCGAGAAGAGTCCGACGATCAGGGACCCGATGATGAGCAGGATCCGGTGGAGAAATCGGGGAAGCAGGATGCGTTCGGCTCGACTAGCGATGTCTATGAGCCTGGCCAGATGCGGGTGCATGTCCGGTCTCGTCGTCGGCACCAGACTGGCAACGAACGGCCGCACGCTACTGGCGAAATCGGCCAGATCCGGGCGGTCAGTGGACTGCTCGATCTCGCCAAGCCGGCTCATCAAGTCACGTTTCGTGCTCTCCGGCATCGCGCCATCTGCAACCTTCGACAGACCGTCGAGAACGAAATACGTTTGGCCGCGCGCGTCGTGCAGACGGGGTCGGCTGACCAATCGCGCAACGATCAGGACGGCCAGAAACGCGACGTAGATGATCGGCGCGGCCAGTGGAAAGAAGTAGTCGTTCTTCGTTGTGATGTATTTGCCGACCTCGTCGATGAACAGGCCGACGCCAATTCCGGAACACAACGCCGACAACGTGAGGATCCATCGGTTCGCCCATACCAGCGGCAGCATCGCGCCGATGACAAGCAACAGTCCGCCCCATAGTGCATGGGCGATGTGATACGTGCTGCCACCCACCTGTGGATAGCCCGACAGCACGAGAAACAAGCGTGTCACCACAACGGTCACGCCGAACGAGACAACCAGCAAGCCGAGATTCCGCCCGGCGTTCGCGCTGGCCACGGGTCGACTCACCGCTGGTCGCTCGACGGCAACGATCATGTCGGCCATGAGCCCCACCACCCCTCCAGCAGGACTATCCCACCCACTGCCTCTCGGCCGGGAGGTCTGGAGTCACCGCAGGGGCAGGACGGCCTGCGCATCGGCCCGGGCCGCACAACAGACCGGCTGCGAGGGCGTTAGCGGGTAGTGATCTCGGATCTGCTGCCTGGAACGACGTTATCTCCGAGATCATCATTCTCGACCGGTCGGCCGTGACGCTAGAACGAAGCGGCAACCGGGATGACGCGCTCACCAAGGGTTTCCAGCGGCGTAATGGTTTCCATGTCCCGGACCTGCCCATGGACATGTTCGATGCCCAGGCCGGCGAGCCGCTCCAGTTCGCGGAGGAGCACATCGACGTCTCCTCCGTTCGGACCGACGTCCAACGGCAGCATGACTGTCTTCTCGATGTCGTCGTAGCTGCGTCCGACAGCCGCGCAGTGTTCGCGAAGGACGTCGAGCTTTCGCTCCAGGTCCGGACCGGCGAACAGGTTGCACGCTTGGCCGTACAGCGCAACCAACCGTAGCGTCTTCCGCTCTCCGCCGCCCCCGATCATGATCGGCGGGTGCGGCCGTCGCAACGGCTGAGGGGAGTTCAGCGTGCGCTCAAGTGTGTAGTGCTTGCCCTGGAACGCCGCGTCGCTGTCGCTCCACATTTGCAGGCAGATCCGCAGTGCTTCCTCGAGTCGTTCGAAGCGCTCGGCGGTTGGCGGGAACGGGAGGCCGAGCCCGCGCGCCTCCGCCTCGTTCCAGGCTGCTCCGATTCCGAGCCACGCCCGGCCGTCGGACAGCACATCCAGCGTGGTGACCTCCTTGGCGAGCAACCCGGGTTCGCGATACACGACGGCGGTCACCCAGGACACGAGGTCGACGCGTGAGGTGCAGGCGGCCAGGTAACCGAGCGCCGTGTAGGCCTCTAGCATCTCGTGCTCTGCTGGCCCGATGCCGCGGATCTGCCAGACGTGATCCATCACGCTCAGCCGAGCGAAGCCGGCCTCTTCCGCCACTGTTGCGATGCGCCGGAGATCCCGCGCCAGGGTCGGTGGGCCGCCCGGCCAGGTGAAGTTCGCAATGTGCAGCCCAATCCTCATCCAGCGGCCCCTTTATCGTGATCCACCTCGGAGCCACGGTAGCCGTCGACCTTCAAACACCGCGCAGCTAGCCACCATTGGCGACGAGGGCGGCGCGCGAGCTCGTTAGCTGCGACGCAATTTCGCTGGGTCGGCGACGAGGTCAATGGCGACGATGCGGCCGTTCACCACCGTGAAGCCGATTACTCCGAGAGGATGGTCCAGGTCGCCGTACACCGCACCGGCGGCGCCGTTGACGATCGCCGGACGCACCCGGGCGATAAAGCGAGGCGCAGAGGAAAGCACCTCGATGGCCACCGCTTGCGCTCCGTGGACCGGTGGCCGGGATCGGGGACCCGATGCTCCGAGGTCGGCACGGAATACGACGTCCGGGTCCAGAACGGCAAAGAGCGCATCGAAGTCCCCGTTGCGGGCCGCGGCGAGGAAGGCATCGACGGCTCGCCGCTGTTGCGCCAGGTCGCGATCAGGCTGCGGCGCAAGCCGAACTCGGCGACGGGCGCGACTGGCTAGCTGCCGGGTCGCGTCCGGAGACCGCTCGACAATCGGCGCGATTTCGTCGAAGGGCATCGCGAACACATCGTGCAAGACGAAAGCGAGCCGCTCGGCGGGGGTAAGCGTGTCGAGCACCACGAGGAGTGCGATGCCGAGTGAATCGGCGAGCTCTGCCTGCTGCTCCGGTCCATCGCCCTGTACCACGGGTTCCGGTAGCCAGCTGGCGACGGTCTGTTCGCGGGTCGCGCGACGTGTGCGCAGCATGTCCAAGCAGATTCGCCCAACGACCGTCGTCAACCACCCACGCAGATCGTTGATGGCCGACGAATTCCCGCGACTAAGCCGGAACCACGACTCCTGGACGGCGTCGTCAGCCTCGGAGGGAGAGCCGAGCATCCGGTAGGCAACAGCCCGCAGATGCGGGCGGTAGAGCTCGAACTGCGCCGCCAGCCATGCCCCGTCCTGGGTGATCTCCACATCCTATAGACGAAATTGCCGGCTCAGACGTGACGGTCACATTCCTCGAAGCGCCCGCGTCCTTGTTTCGGGATCCACTCATGGAGGCTGACGATGATAGAGGTAACGCAGTTGGGTAAGACGTATCCCGGCGGCGTGGAGGCCGTCAAAGCTGTCGACTTCGACGTGCGGGCCGGCGAGGTTTTCGGACTGCTCGGACCGAACGGTGCGGGAAAGTCCACCACGATCGGCATGCTGACCACGACGATCGAGCCGACTAGCGGTACGGCCCGGCTGGCTGGCTTCGATGTCGCCAAACAACCGCGAGAGGCCCGTCGCGTTAGCAGCGTCGTGTTCCAGGAGCCCGTCGTCGACCGAGCGCTCACCGGACGGCGCAATCTTGTCCTGCACGCCCGACTTTGGTCGGTCGACTCGGACGCTGCGGGCCAACGGATCCAGGACATCGTCGAAGTATTCGGGATCGGCGACGTCATAGACCGGCCGGTCGGCAGCTTCAGCGGGGGACAGGTACGTCGACTGGAGATCGCTCGGGCGTTGATCTCTCGGCCGTCGGTGTTGTTTCTGGACGAACCGACAGTTGGTCTCGACACCCGAATCCGCTACGAGCTGCTCGAACTCATCGATGACCTGCGAGCCGACAACGACATGACGACGCTGCTGACGACGCACTACCTCGACGAAGCCGAGCGGCTGTGCGACCGGGTGGCGATCATCTCGGCCGGACGGATCGTCGCCCTCGACAGCCCTCGCGCTCTGCTCGATAGCCTTGGCCGCGAAGTCATCGAGCTACGCGTACAACACGATCCGCAGCAAGTTCTCGGGATGTTGCGCGCGCATCGCATTGCCGGCGATGACACGTTCGTGGTGGGTTCGACACTGACCATCCCGTTGCGGAACCGGACCGCTGGTGAGGCGATGGCCCAGATCAGCCAGCTCGACGTCGCAACCACGGCCATCAGCACCCGACCGCCAACCCTCGATGATGTCTACCTTCGCCTGACCGGCGACCGACTGGCCGCCTGAGGAGACAGAGAACGATGACCACTATTGCCGCAAGCGATCGCATCCCTGTTCATACGCGGCGCCGCCCCACCGGGCAACACAACGTCTCCGCGCTCCTTACTCTCGCGCGTCGGAGGCTCGCTCTGAGTGCGAGCAACCCCCGCGAAATCTTCGTTCCACTGCTCACCCCGCTGCTGTTCGCATTGGTGATCGCGCCCGCCCTGGCGACGCTGGTGCGCAGCGCGCCCGGACTGGACTACCGGACCTACCTCGCGATCGGCACCGCGGGCCTTCTCGTCCCGCTCGCGTGCATGTTCGCCGGCCTCGGGGTAGTTGTCGATCGGCAAATTGGCGCCCGACGGGAGTTGCTCACGGCGCCGATTCCGCGCGGCCTGATCGTGTTCGGCAATCTCGTCGTCGCCGTGCTCGTGAGCGGATTGCAGCTGGGCGCGTTGCTTCTCGCGACCTATCTGCGAGGTGCGCACTTCAACGCGACCGCCACCGGTATCGGCTGGTTTGTCGGCGCGGCCGGGTGCTTCGCCGTCGCGATGTATTCCGTCGCCGAGATCATGGCCAACCGAATTCCCAGCCAGGAAGAGTACGTCGGTGCCGTGCCGGCGGTCGCGATCGTGCCCTGGTTTATCGCAGGCTCGCTGTTTCCCATCAGCGCGCTACCAGCGGGGTTGACCGCCATTGCCAAGGCGTTGCCGCTCACTCACGTGCTGGCGTTGATGCGCTACGGCTTGTTGGATCGACGCGGAGCCGGATTGCGCGACATCTGGGGGATGGCCAACACCACCGTGATGGCCACGCTGAGCACGGCCGTCGTCATGGCCTACGCGGTCCTGTTCCTTGCTTTGGCCCTGCGAGTCTTCCGCCGCGCCGCCGTTCGCTGATCGGTTTCACCCGACAGTCAGACCGCACACGACCGACCTTCCGGCTTGCTCGATCATCCGGAAGGTCGCTGTCCGAGGCAGCTGCTGGGTCGCACGGCGGAGCGTGACGGTGTACGTCAGATTGCGCGACGACGACGCCACCCTGGTCGCGTGAAGCAAGACCTCGGTCCATTGGTAGGACAACGCGCTGTTCGGATCGACGAACCCGCGCGCGTAGCTCGACTGTAAGGCCGGACAGACGAGCGACGTCGCGCCGGCAACATCGCGATCGTTGACGTTGCTGATGAATCTCGACACAACGAGTTCGGATGCACCCTGCGGCGGGGCGACCGCGAAGGTCGTCCCAGGCGCCAGGGTGGGCGTCGCTACGTCTGCATCGTAACGGTGGGATCCGCTCGTGCCCAGATTCGCGACCAGCACCGATCCACCGATCAACACCGCGGCCGCAGCGGTACCCATTGCGAGGATGGCTCGCGTCGATCGCCGACGCCGCGGAGCGGGCGTATCACCGGCCGAGGCCGGCGGGACAGGAGGCAAGCCACCGATCGCCGGAGGGCCGGCCTCAGCGGACGCGACTGGGGCCTGACCGGTCGTGGTCGCCGGCGCCCGGCCGACTGGAGCCCCCGGATAGCTCGGCTCGGCCAGCATGGGCGGCTCGATCCGCACCGGCAGGTAGCTGAAGTGGAGCCGGTCCAACTCCGGGGGCGGGAGGTTCCGCTCGGGCAATACGGGCCGCGGCCTCTCCCAGTAGACCGGCCGGATGAACCCCGGCCGGTTCAGCGCAAGCGCGTAATGCCATTCGTTGCTGACCAGGTCAGAGGTCATCGAATTCGATGACCAATAGAGCTGGAAGACGTCACACTCGCGGATGTAGCCCGCGAGCTCGGTGCTCCAAATCTGTCCGGACCGCAGGCTGTCGACATCGCGCATGAACTCGTCACCGATCGCGGCGATCACTCGGCCGACGTTCTCGACGATCGCGGCGTCAAGATGCGAGTAGGAGGCGAATACCTTCCGATATCGAGAGGCCGGTACCGGCTCTGGATCGGATTCACTCGATCCGCTGTCGACCCGGATCGACAAGCTCACGTCGGCAACAAGCACCGTGCCTACGTATACCGAGAGGAGACCGTGCGCCACGTGTCCCTGCAGGCGCCGGGCGGCCCGAAACAGGAATTCCTCGCGGTGGACCGGGAGTTGCCAGCTGAACTCCCGGACCGGCGGATTGAACTCGACACCCTCGACGTCGGGCACGAATCTGATCGTCGTACCGCGCGGCAGATCGGCATCGCTGTCCTGCGCGACCTGCACGTACGAACTGGATTCCTGGCCGAGCAACGCGTCGGCCTCTTGGGCCACTTGTTGAATGGGATCCACCCGCACGCCGTGCGACTCGAAGGGTTCGGTCTTGTGAGCGAAAACGAGAAGCCTTCGCCATTCATCGGGATGGACGCTGCGCGGCCGGTAGACGGTGAATTGCACGTCGTCGTCGACGATCGGTGCGGTGGCGTCCGGGTGGTTGGGCGGCGACTCGCGGGCTGATAAGCCAAGAAGGGCGGCGCGGCTGGCACCGCCCAAGACGACAGCATCGTCGGCCACCGACTCGACTCGACTTGACGGTAGGGTCGCAGAGATCGCGTCCCGGACCGCGTCGCTCGATGCGGCCGAGCCGACCAGAAGCGCCACCGTTACCGGCGAATCCGCAGCGGACAAGACCGTGGCGAACGCAGCGCGCAACGTGGCTAGGTCGATCTGGCCCGCGCCGGTGGTGACCATGGCTCCGCTGGGGAGTGACTCGTCCATGAATGGTTGACTGACGATCTCGAACTGGGGCGCGCTCCATCGCACGACCGCCAGATCGAGGCTGGCCGAGCGCCAGTCGACGACCAGCACCTGACCGTCCGGGGTCAGCGCCCCGGTCCGCACGGCAAACGCTGCGGCAGCGCATACCGCCGGGTGGGTATCGATACGGCGTCCGCGATATCTCTGCGACAACCTGGCGACAAGGAGGGGCGCGGCGTCAGCCGGGAACGCCGTCGGCGTGGTCACGACCAACGCAGCGAATCGTCCGTCGATCTGCTGACTGACTCGCCGTTCGGCTTCGCTGACGACACGCTCGGCGGTGTCATCCGGTGCAACGGTGGAGCCCGCCGGTTGTGCCTTCCACCACAGCAGATCTGGTTCACCTGCCCAGCGGGTGGCTGCGTCCCCCACCCGCAGCCGGCCGGCAGCGTCCACGGCCGCCGGCATGGCCGGCTGGCTGGCGTCTCCGATTGGGACGACCCGGGGGCCCTCGTCGTCGCTGATCGCAGCGGTCACTTCGGCGCCCAGGTCCACGGCGAGCGCGTAGTCCGCCATGACACTCCCCCCACCGAAGTCCGCACGGGGCCGCCCTAACCGGAGTATGCCGCAGGGAGCGATCGGCGATTCCACAGCGCGGGTCACATCATTAAGGAACTCTCACGTAGCTCGCCGATACCGGCGTCGCGGCGAGAGTTGCTAATCGGGTAGGAGCGGGACCGTGAGGCCGGAATCGCGGCCGACCAGGGCCGCCCGGGTGAGTGCGGCCGTGCCAAAGCGGTCGCGAATCCGGTCCATGGCGTGGTCGAGGTCGGCGAGCAGGGCCGTGCGGAAGGGAAGCTCCAGCTGGATCGCGTCGGCATGGTCGAGATTCGCCAGCGTGATGCCGATCAGGGTCAGGCCGGCCTCGGCGATCAATGGCCGGACAGAAACCAGCACGACCTGCGCCGCGGCGAGGATCGTCGCAGTGTTATCCGTTGGCGCGGGGAACGTGTGGGATCGGGTTGCGCGGGTGAAGTCGTCGAATCGCATCCGCAAGACCACGGTGCGGCAGAGCCGATGACCGGCGCGCAGCCGTGACGTAACGCGGTCCACCAACCCGGCAAGGGTGGCCTCGAGCTCGGCGAGGGATAACCGATGGCGACCGAGTGCGCGTTGCGACCCGACCGACCGGCGTCGACGACCAACCTGGACCGGGCGCGGATCGCGATTGTGAGCCAGCGCGTGCAGATGCCGGCCGGACGCAGGTCCGAGCATCGAAACGAGCGCTCGCTCGTTCAGATCCGCGACGTCGCCCACCGTGAAGATCCCTCTATTTCGGAGCTTGACGGCGGTGACCCGGCCGACGCCCCAGAGGCTCTCAACCGGCAGCGGGTGGAGAAAACGCAACTCGCCACCCGGCGGCACAGACAGCAGTCCGTCAGGTTTGGCCACGCGGCTCGCCACCTTCGCCAGGAACTTGGTCCGGGCCACGCCGACAGTGATGGGAAGACCGACCCGATCACGGACCTGGCGGCGCAGCCGAACGGCGATGTCCAGTGGCGTGCCGGTGATCCGGGCCAGACCGCCGACGTTGAGGAAGGCTTCGTCGATCGAGATTCCTTCGACGAGGGGTGTGGTGTCTTCGAAGATCGCGAACACCGCCTTGCTGGCTTCGGAATACGCAGTCATGCGTGGCGGCACGACAACGGCGTCAGGGCACAACCGGCGAGCGGCGGCTCCGCCCATCGCAGTGCGGATCCCGAGGGCCTTCGCCTCGTAACTTGCGGCAAGGACCACGCCACCGCCGACGATGACGGGTCGGCCGCGGAGCCGTGGATCGTCGCGCTGCTCGACCGATGCGTAGAACGCGTCGAGATCGGCGTGCAGGATGTGACCCGTGTCGGACACGAACATATGTTCGCATAAACCGCCGACAACCGCGGCGTCAAACTTCTTGGCCGGGTCTTCAATTTGGTCCGGGTCGGAGGACGCCTAGAGAATGCGCTGTCTGGCCCGCGACGAACGGGACCTCGACTGAGCGGCGGTTGCGGTCGGAGAACGATCAGCTCAAGCTCGCGCTGGCGGAGGCGACGGTGCAGTTGCGGATCTGGCAGAAGGGCGCCGAGTGCGCCGAGAAGGTCCCTCCGCTGACCTCGAAGCCCTGAGAGCGGCAGCGGGTGTGCCGGTTTCGAGGTTCGCCGTGTTGGCCGGTGTCCCGGAGCGGACCTATCGCCGCCGGCTGGCCCGGCGGCGCGAGGCAACGCCGATCAAAGGGCCGTGGCCGACCCCGCGCGTGGATGAGATCGAGGCGCTGGCGGCGAAGCATGCCGAGGCGTGGCCGGCGAGGGGGGCACCGTCTGATCGCGGCCGAGGCCTACTGACGGAGACCGCCGGAAACGCCGATGGTGCGATAAACCCCTCGTGGGCAAGTCCAACCCTCACGAGTGGTTGCGCTCGGCCAGGTCCTTCAGAAATTGCGGCATTCGGCCGGCGCCGAAATCGTAGTAGCGCACCCAATGTGGTGTGATTGCGATTCGTGCCTGCTGGTCGTACATCTCGCGGACGCGCTGCTCGAACTGCGCCGCGGCATCGGCGTCCATAGTTTTCCGGGCGGCGGCGAGATACTCCGGGACGACGCCGTCGACGATCTCGACGCTCGCCAGCCCGCGTATCGACAGGGCTCGCGCCTGATCGGGAGTGTCGCCTGTGTCGATGGTCAGGGCAACGTCCGGGCGAGCCGACAGCGCTGTGACCTTCGGCGAGGTCGTAGCCGAGGAAATCACGAACTGGTCGCCGGTCCAGAAAATCCGACCGGAATCACTCGCGGTGTCCCGTCTTCCCCGATGTATGCAAAGTGGGTCGCCGAGGTGGACTCGAGCAGCTCTTGCGCTCCGGCCGAGGACAGTTCGTCGTTGATGTCTTGCCGGTCCATGAGTGCTCTCCTTCCGTTTCGCTTGACTATGACAGTCGTGGCGGGCCGGAACGCGCCCACCGTTGATCCTCGACAGTCGCCGGTCTGACCTGTCGGAGTCCAGTTGGTGCTTCCGGACGTGAACCCGCGGGAGAGCCGCGGCACCGCAACGTGGAAGATGTCGCAGATGAAGGCCGCCGTGCTCGTCGAGTTGGGTGCTCCGCCGCGCTTCAGCGACTTTGCCGACCCTGTCCCCGGGGCGGGCCAGATTGTCGTCGACGTCGCGGCTGCCGGCGTGCACCACGTCGATCTGGCCAAGGCCTCCGGATCCTTCTACACCGGCCCTCCGCCGGTCCCGTCCGTTGTTGGCTCGGACGGCGTCGGGCGCACCGCCGACGGACACCGGGTTTTCTTCGACGCTCCCGTGCCTCCATATGGGTCATGGGCGCAGCGCGCGCTCGTCCCCGGTGCGGAACTGTTCGAGCCGGCCGACGGGGTGAACGACGTGACCGCAGCCGCGCTGGGCAACACCGGCCTGGCCGCCTGGCTCGCGCTCAGCTGGCGCGCGAAACTGCAGCCTGGTGAGTCAGTGCTTGTCCTCGGAACCGGAGCCTTGGGGATGATCGCGGTTCAGGCGGCCAAGGCGCAGGGCGCGGCCTATGTCATCGCCGCCGACCGCGACGCGGGCCGGCTGGCGCTCGCCCGAGAGCGGGGAGCGGACGCCGTCGTGACGATCGCTCCAGGGGCAGATCTTCCCGCGGCATTCAGGAAGGCAGCCGGCGAGCACGGGATCGACGTGATCCTCGACCCGCTCTGGGGTGAGCCGGCCTTCGCGGCCATGCAGGCGGCGAGCCATGGCGCGCGGTATGTGCAGCTCGGCAACTCCGCCGCGTCGACCGTTGAGCTGCCGGCTGCGCTAGTTCGTTCGCGCGCGCTGCACCTCCTGGGCTTCGCGGTCTTCCACGTCCCCCTTGAGCCGCGCCGCGAGGCCTATCGCGACCTGACCGAGCAAGCAGCCCGGGGGTTGATCACCGTCGACACGATCCAGCTGCCGCTCTCCGACGTGGCCAACGCCTGGGAACAACAGCAACGGGGAGCTCACGGCAAGCTCGTGCTCATCCCGTAGCCAAGGCGGTCACTGCTGGGGCGGCGCCGGGGGGTCGGTCCCGCGGGACTGGTCGGCGAGAAAGCGCTCGAGCTCGGCGCCGAGTTCGTCAGCCGTCGGCAAGCCGCCCGCGTCGGCCAGCAGCGAGCGATCCTGGCCGTGCAGGTACGTGTCGTACTGCTCCTCGAGGGCCCGGACCACGGCCTGCAGGTCGTCGCTTTGCTGGATCTGCTCATCGATGGACAGTCGGGTCTGCGCCGCAGCCGCATCCAGGTCAGCCGTGGGCAACCGCAGCCCGGTGCGCGCGCTTATCTCGCGCGCGAGAGCGGCGGCCGCGCCGGGGTACTCAGTATCGGTCACGTACGGCGGCACGGGCGCGGCCATCCCGAGCGCGTCGTAGCCGGCCTGGCCGAGCCGGAATTCCAGCAAGTGTCCTGCGCTTGCCGGCACGATGATCCCGCCGAGCCATGGACGGTAGCCCTCGAAGAGCTCCGGCCGCGAACCGTGCAGGATCACCCGCGTCGGGCGGGTGTGCGGCAGGTTCATCGGGAACGCGTTGACGCCGACAGTCAGCCGAACGCCGAGTTGGACGACGATGGAGCGCACAGCCTGGACAAAGCGCTCCCACAAGACATCCGGTTCAGGGCCGACGAGGAGGAGGAACGCGGTTCCGTCCGCGTCATACCGCAGGTGGAGCGCGAGCTCGGGCGCGTCGAACGAAGCCCAGTGATCACGGTCGAAATGTAGGAACGGCCGCCTCGCCCGGTAGTCGTAGAGCAGGTCCACGTCAAACCGGGCAATGATGCGTCCCTCCCCGAGACCGAGCAGGTGATCGCGGAGGATCTTGACCGTTGCGCCGGCGTCCACGAAGCCGTCCATAGCTTGCAGCAGCACGCTGTCCGTCAGGTCCGGGCGATCCGAGTCCAGCTCGTACAGGTCCTCCGGTTCCACTGCGGACATCTCCCTAGTTCGATTGTTTCCAGTCAAACATGCGAAGGGTGGCCGAGCGACCGCCACCGTGCTTCACCCGGTGCCGCGGTCACGCCGGAGCGTCGCTTCCCGCGCGCTGGTGGTGCCGGTGGGACTGGTGAGGTGCGGAAGTGTCGTCAACCGTCCCACCGGTGCGCGCGATGCGACGGCCAAGTCCGGGATGCGACGCGGGTCAGGTCCGGGATGCGACGCGACGGCCAAGTCCGGGATGCGACGCGGGTCAGGTCCGGGATGCGACGCGGCCAGGTCCGGAGAGCAGCTACGATGCGGTCGCGATCGGCGGTTGGCCTCGGGTAGGAGCATGCTGATGCAGGCCTGGATAGTCGATACTCCCCGGCCGATCGATGATGGCCCGCTCCGCCGGATCGATCGTGATCGGCCGGAGCCTGGGGCGACGGACGTCCTCGTCCGGATTTCGTGCTGTGGCGTCTGCCGTACCGACCTGCATCTCGCCGAGGGCGACCTGCCGCCGCGCCGACCTGGCGTCACTCCGGGACACGAGGTCGTCGGACGCGTCGAGGCGCTGGGTTCGAATGCTGGGCGGTTCTCGGTCGGTGAGCGCGTCGGCGTGCCGTGGCTGGGCTCGGTTGATGGCAGCTGTCCGTATTGCCGGCGTGGTGCGGAGAACTTGTGTATCGCGCCGACCTTCACCGGCTGGGATCGCGACGGTGGCTACGCCGACTTCTGTGTGGTCGACGAGGGATTCGCCTACCGGCTGCCGACAACGGTGGACGACGAGCATGCAGCGCCGTTGTTGTGCGCCGGCATCATCGGTTACCGGGCATGGCGATCCGCGGACGTTCCTATCGGCGGCCGGCTGGGTATCTATGGGTTCGGTGGCAGTGCCCACATCACCGCGCAGATCGCGCTGCACATGGGCCAGCGCGTGCACGTTCTCACCCGGGGCGAGCGCAACCAGGAGCTGGCCCGCTCGCTCGGCGTCGACTCCATTGGCGGTGCGACGGACGCGCCGCCGGAACCGCTCGACGGAGCCATCCTGTTCGCTCCGGCCGGGGAGCTCGTCCCCGTCGCCCTCCGGGCATTGGATCGTGGCGCGACCCTCGCGATTGCCGGGATCTGGCTCTCCGACGTGCCGACGCTGAACTACGAGCGTGAGCTGTTCGAAGAACGCCGGCTGCGCAGTGTCACGGCGAACACTCGTCAGGATGGGGAGGAGTTCCTGGCACTCGCCGAACGATTCCGAATTACGCCGACCACCGTCGGCTATCCGATGGATCGGGCGCCGGAGGCCATGGCCGACCTTGCGCACGGCCGTTTCGGCGGCGCAGCTGTCCTGCACAACAGCTAACTGGGATACCAGCCGAACGACACCGGCTTCTTGGCGGATAGGCTCAGATCACCACCAGCCCTGCTTCTTGGTCCAGCGCAGCAGGACGCCACTGATGCCGGCCATGATGATCAACACGATGATCAACTGGGTGTAGTGCGTCTGCGCGTTGACGATCACGTTCATGCCGTAGACCGACGCGATGGCGGTGATGGGCAGCGTCACGGCGGCGAGCACCGCGAGCCGCTCCATCGCGATCATCATCTTGGTGTCGGTGCGGGTGCGGTAGAGGTCGATGACGCCGGCGAGGAGTTCTTGTTCGCTGTCGGTCATGCGGTGTACCCGGCGGAACATGTCTTGCAGGTCGGCCAGTTGCGCCTCGTCGTCGTGGTGACCGGGGCCGAGCAGCTTCCGGGCCCGGGCCAGCACCTCCTCCGAATGGGCCGCGGTGGTCCGCACCGACAGCAGCTCATACCGGACCAGGAACATCTCCTCCAACGCGTGCTCCGGGTTGGTCAGCTGCCGGCGCAGCAC
Source organism: uncultured Actinomycetota bacterium (assembly GCA_963748415.1). GTDB lineage: Bacteria > Actinomycetota > Actinomycetes > Mycobacteriales > Jatrophihabitantaceae > CAVVJA01. The sequence goes on from CAVVJA010000018.1 coordinate 78,552, forward strand.
CTTCTCCTCCACCTCAGCCACCCGCACCGCGACGTCCTGCACCAACAGCCGCTGCCGCAACGCCATCAACGACACCAACGCATGGGTCAACTCGATCGGCGTGTGTGGGGCGATCCGCCCTCCCGCGATCCGATCCAACGTCTCCTCAATCTCCGACATCGCCTCCACGGCGGTGATCGACGCCTCATCCCGTTTGTGCACCGTGACCAGGAACCGATCCCCGACAAACAAATCCAGCTCCACCAACCTGGTGTCCCCTTGCCCCAACACCACCGGCCGGTGCAACACCATGAACACGTGATCCCGATACCCATGCACCATCGGCATGTGATTGCGCACCCGGCAGTACTCCCGCGCTACCGGATGCAAACCCAACTCCCGGGCCAACAACTCGTCGATCTCCGACGTCCACACTGGGACGTCCAACCACAAGAACCCGTCTTCCCGCTTCACCAACAACGGAATCTCCTCCGCCGACTCCTCGACTACGCCGGCGTCGGAAATGAATCGAACGGTCATGTCACCCACCTCCGCAGACGGAGCAACACGACCATTCTCCCGCGCGCCCGGGACGGGGGGCGGAAACTGTCGGAGGTGCTCGGCATGATCCCAGGTCATGACGAGATCGTTCCTCATCCGGCCGCTCGGCGCCTTCTCGCTGCGCGAATCGGCCATGTTCGGGTTTGGTCAGCGGATGCCAGGCGGCCAGCGGGCGGGCTCGGCCGACGACGGTTTCGATGGTGTTATGCGCCTGGCATTTTGCCTCGACGGTTACACCGATCAGGTTGGCGTAGAGCTCCGGCAGGACGATGCGGGCGTGCATGGTGTCGTCCGCGGCGCCGGTGATCTGGAGGCGGTCCGACGGCAGGTGGCCCGCTGTCTCTCCCTCGACCATGACGGTCGCGACTTCGAGGCGGTCGGCCGCCGGGATCCGGTGATCGGGCAGTTGCAGCAAGCGGCGCCGGGGCTCCGTCCACCGCTGTTCTATTCGCCCTACGAGGCGGCGGCCTGGTCGGTTCTGAGTGCTCGGCGACCCGCCGCGCAGACCGCTCAAGTGCGGACGCGGCTCAGCCGGGCCTGGGGCCGGACCTTTGAGCTGGCTGGCGAACCCCTCGCGGCCCTGCCCATGCCGCGCCAGTTGCTTGCAGTAACGGACTTTCCCGGCATTCCACCCGACCGCATCGAGCGGTTGCACAGGGTTGCGCAGGCCGCGCTGCGAGGGCTGTTGGATGCCGACCGGCTGCTCCGGCTCGGTCCGGTCGTCGCGGCGAGCGAGGTGCAGCGGATCAAGGGCATCGGGCCGTTCTACGCCAGCCTCATCGTCATTCGGGGTACCGGATTTACCGATGTGCTGGTGCCGGACGAGTCGCGGTCGCTCGACCTTATCCGGCAGCTCTACGGATTGGCGGACCTGCCGTCACCGGCGGAGCTGGAAGAGCTGGCCGAGCCGTGGCGCCCATTCCGAACGTGGTGCACCGTGCTCATCCGAGCCGCGGGTCATCGGGTGCTGGTCTCCTCATGATGAGGTTCCGGGCCGCGCGGTCGATGGCGGCTTCGTCCAGCAACACGGTGGTCGCCGCATCCCCGAGTGGGATGAAGCTGTCCACGCTGGATACCCGGGCGATCGGGCCGCCGAAGCCGGCTTCGACGAGAGCGGTGACGACGCCCTCGCCGACGCCGCCCGAATGCCGGGTCTCGTCGGCCACCAGTACTCGCCCGGTGGCCACCGACTCGCGCACGATGTCGGCGATCGGCAGGGGCGCGACGAACCGTAGATCGACGACCCGGGCGCCGATGCCGTACTCCTTCAGGCGCCCGGCAACTCGCAGACTCATGCGCAGCCCGTTGCCAAAGGTGAGGATGGTGAGATCCATGCCATCGCCATAGACGCGGGCGGACCCGATCGGGATGTGCGCGTCCGTGTCGTCGGGTGGTGGGTATTCGCCCAGCCAGCCGCGGTCACCGGCGCGATGCAGGTCCCGCTGGTGGTAGAGCGCGATGGGTTCGAGTAGGACGCTGACCTGACCATCGCTCTCCGCTGCAGCGAGCAGCGTTCGTAGCAGCGGAGGCGCGTCGTCCGGGCGGGCCGGTACGGCGACAACGAGGCCAGGGATATCCCGCAGCACGGCGATCGCGTTGTCGTTGTGGAAGTGGCCCCCGAAGCCCTTCTGGTAGGCCAGGCCGGCGATCCGCACCACCATCGGGTTGGTATAGGCGCCGTCGGAGAAGAACCGGAGGCTGGCCGCTTCACCCCGCAGCTGGTCTTCGGCGTTGTGGACGTAGGCGAGGTATTGGATCTCGGGGACCGGGAGCAGGCCGCTGATGCCAAACCCCAGACCCAGGCCGAGGATGGCCTGCTCGTCCAGCGGAGTGTCGAAAACCCGCGTCGAGCGGAAGCGCTGCTGCAGGCCGCGCGTGACCCCGTAGACACCGCCCTTGCGGCCGACGTCTTCGCCGAACACGACGAGTCCCGGCCGCGCGGCGAGCTCGTCGGTGAGGGCGGCATTGATCGCCTGCGCGAGGGTCAGCGGACCGGCGTGCTCCGGCAGCCGGCCGTTGAATACCTGCTCTCGCAGGTCGTCGGGGGCAGTTCGAATCGCCAACGCCCTGATCGTCTCGGGGCGTCGCGGCGCGAGCGGGGCGACGACAGCGGTGGCGGAGGTCAGCCGAGGCGGGTCGTGCAGGCTCTCGGCGATCTGCTCGACCAGGGCGCCGATCTCGTCATAGCGGGCCAGCAGATCGACCCCGTGATCCGACGCGATCCGTCGGGCCAGCGAGACCAGCGGGTCACGCGAGCGATCGGCGGCCATCTCACGGACACCGCGGTACCCACTCTCGACATCCGTGCCGGCGTGGCCTAGATAGCGGACCGTGCGCAGGTGCAGGAACACGGGCTGGCGCGTGGCTCGGACGCGCTCGACAGCGGCCGCGGCGACCTGCTCCAGCTCTGCGCTGTCCTCGCCGTCGGCGGCGACGTACTCGATCCCGGGCCGGTGGGCTGCGGCGGCAACCCAACCGGATGGCGTACGCACCGAGATCCCGAGTCCGTTGTCCTCGCAGACGAACAGCACCGGGACGCCAAGCCCGAGGCGCACGCAGTAGCCAGCCGTGTTGAGCGCTCCGGCGGCAGTGGAATGGTTCAGGCTGGCATCGCCGAAGCTGGTGACCACCACAGCGTCGTCCGGCCACCGGGCATCGACTCCGATCCGCCGCGCCCGTTCGATGGCGAACGCCATGCCAACGGCACGGGGTAGATGCGAGGCGATGGTCGAGGTCTGCGGAATGATCGACAGGTCCGGGTGCCCGAACACCTTGTGCCGCCCGCCCGAGGCAGGGTCGGCCACCGCCCCAGCGACGCCGAGCAGCACGTCCCGCAGACCGTCGGCCAGCTTCCGACCGGCTTGCATCGACCGCGCTAGGTAAAACGCACCCGATCGGTAGTGCAACAGTGCGGGATCCGACGTCCGTAGGGCCAGGGCAACTACGGCGTTCGACTCGTGCCCCGCCGACCCGATCGTGTAGAAGCCTTGCCCGCGCTCGCGCATTCGTCGAGCGTGAATGTCGAGCTGGCGGCTGCCAGCTATCGCGTCGAACAGGCCCAGCAGGGTCTCGGGCGCCGCGGACGTTCCGTGCCCACGGCCGAGATCCTCGAGTTGGGACCGGACTTGGGCGTCGAGCTCATCGTGCGGCTGCGTCACGGCCTCGATCATGCCCCGCCGCCCGGCGACCGGCGAGCTCGCGCCAAAAATGCCAAAAATGGCGATCCGGGTGCCGCGGCGGGGTCGCTAATGGCTATTCTAAATCCGGCGGCGGGGCGCACCCGCCCGCCGACGTCCGGACCGTGTGGCAAACCCGAGCGGGAGGCACGTTGACCACGACCGCCGAGCCCACCGCGGCGGAGGCTCCCGAGCCGACGAGTCTGCTGCCCCAGCCGATCATCGCTCAGCCGTTCCCGGAGCACGAGGTCGCCAAGGGGTCGATGTTCCTCAATGTGCTCCGTACCACGGACCACAAGCTCATCGGCCGGCTGTACCTGGTCACCTCGTTCCTGTTCTTCTTCCTCGGCGGCTTCATGGCGCTGCTCATGCGCGCCGAGCTGGCCCGTCCCGGCATGCAGTTCCTGTCTCCGGAGCAGTACAACCAGCTGTTCACGATGCACGGCACAATCATGTTGCTGTTCTTCGCAACGCCGCTGGTCTTCGCATTTGCCAACCTCGTACTGCCGCTGCAGATCGGCTCGCCGGATGTCGCGTTTCCCCGGCTCAACGCGTTCTCCTACTGGCTCTTTCTCTTCGGCGCGCTGACCGCTACCTCCGGCTTCATAACGCCGGGCGGCGCTGCCGACGGCGGCTGGACGTTCTACATGCCCCTCAATGACGGGCTCAACGCGCCCGGCGTGGGGCAAGACCTCTGGATCATCGGTCTGGGTATTGCCGGCCTGGGCACGATCCTCGGCGCCGTCAACATGATCACCACCGTGATCACACTGCGTTGCCCGGGCATGACGATGTTCCGGATGCCGATCTTCACCTGGAACATCCTGGTCACCAGCCTGCTGGTGCTCTTCGCGTTCCCGATCCTGACGGCGGCTCTGCTCGTCGCGTACCTCGACCGGCATTTGGACGCTCAGGTGTACGCGCCATCGAACGGCGGAGCCATTCTCTGGCAACACCTGTTCTGGTTCTTCGGCCACCCTGAGGTCTACATCGTCGCGCTCCCGTTCTTCGGCATCGTGACGGAGATCATCCCGGTCTTCAGCCGGAAGCCGCTGTTCGGCTACAAGGGCATGGTCTTTGCGACGCTGTCGATCGCGGCGCTCTCGCTCACGGTGTGGGCGCACCACATGTTCACGACCGGCCAGGTGTTGCTGCCGTTCTTCTCGATCATGACATTCCTGATCGCGGTCCCCACCGGAATGAAGTTCTTCAACTGGACCGGCACGATGTGGCGTGGCTCGATCACGTTCGAGACGCCGATGTTGTTCGCAATCGGTTTCCTCGTCACATTTCTGTTCGGCGGCTTGACCGGCGTAATCCTCGCCAGCCCACCGCTTGACTTCCATGTTTCTGACACGTACTTCGTGGTTGCGCACTTCCACTATGTCTTGTTCGGCACTATCGTCTTCGCGGCCTACGCCGGCGTGTACTTCTGGTTCCCGAAGTACACCGGGCGTTACCTGGACGAGCGGATGGGCAAGCTGCACTTCTGGCTCACCTTCATAGGCTTCCACATGACGTTCCTGGTGCAGCACTGGCTGGGTGCCGAAGGTATGCCTCGCCGTTATGCCGACTACCTGCCGACCGATGGCTTCACCGGCCTGAACACGTGGTCGACGATCGGCTCGTTCGTGCTGGGCGCTTCGTTGATCCCGTTCGTCTACAACGTCTACAAGTCGTACCGCTTCGGCGAAGTGGTCACCGCAGACGACCCGTGGGGGCACGGCAACTCGCTAGAGTGGGCGACCTCATGCCCGCCGCCGCGACACAACTTCACGTCCATCCCCGTTATCCGTTCGGAGCGGCCAGCCTTCGAATACCACTACCCGCACCTGCTGGACCGGCTGGAGGCTGAGGCGCATGTCAGCCGGCGCCATGAGGCTGCGACCAGCACTGTGGGCAGCGGCGAGTCGGGCCGCAGCGCGCGGGACACCGATCCAACAACCAGCTAACCTCTACAGGCGGCCGAGTCCGTAGCCGTCCGACTCCGATCGTCTGCGTGGTAATGCGACCAACATCGATCCTGATCACTGCCACTGGGCGGGACCGACCCGGCGTCACCGCCTCTTTCTTCGTCTCACTTGCCGAGCATGACGCCGACATTGTCGATGTCGAACAAGTGGTGGTTCGTGAACGGTTGATTCTGGCCGTGTTGATCGACTTGCGGGGCGACCCGTCGGCCTTGCGGCGATCGGTCGCCCGCACCGCCAAGGCACTCGGAATGGAATGCGATGTGGTGGTCGTCGAGACCGAGGAAACCCGGCCGGAACGACGCACCCGTTCGGGCCGCAGCCACGTGATCGTGCTCGGCCGTCCGCTGCGGCCGGGCTCGATCAGCGATGTGGCTCACCGCATCGGCGATGAGGGCGGCACGATCGAGTCGATCACCCAGCTGTCTCGGTTGCCGGCGAGCAGCCTCGAGCTGCTCGTCAGTTCCGCGGACCCGGCCGCGTTGAGGTCCGCACTGGTCCTGGCCGCAGAGGAGACGGGCCTCGATATCGCCGTCGAGCCGGCCGGTTTACGCCGACGAGCCAAGCGCTTGGTCGTTCTCGACTTCGATTCCACCTTGATCCAGGACGAGGGGATCGACGCGTTGGCCGCGGCCGCTGGCCGAAGCCGCGAGGTGGAAGCGATCACGCATCGCGCCATGAACGGCGAGTTGGAGTATGCGGACTCGCTACGGCAGCGGGTCGCACTGCTCGCCGGGCTGCCCTACCCGCGGGTGGAGCAGGTACGTGACGGACTGCGCCTCACTCCTGGCGCCGACCGATCCGTCCGTACCCTGCGCCGGCTGGGCTATCACGTTGGGGTGGTGAGCGGCGGATTCACCGTCTTCACTGATCGGTTCGTGGCTGAACTCGGACTGGAGTTCGCCGCCGCAAACGAGCTAGACATCGCGGACGGACGGCTAACCGGGCACGTGCTGGAACCGATACTCGATCGCGAGGGGAAGGCTGACGCGCTCCGCGAATTCGCCGACCGTTTCGGCGTGCCGATGAGCCAGACCGTTGCGGTCGGCGACGGCGCCAACGACATCGACATGCTGGAGCTGGCCGGGCTCGGCATCGCGTTCAACGCCAAGGCGGCGCTGCGCGCCGCCGCCGACGCATCCGTGACCCAGCCGTTCCTTGACTCCGTGCTGTTCATCCTCGGCATCTCCGGCGACGAGATCGACGAGGTAGCTGCCCTGGACCGAGCTCGATATGCCGGATTGCGTGAGTAGGGCGTGCCCTAATTGGCAGTACCTACAGATGGCACGCCGACGAGTTCCGCTCCGGCCGTGCGCATCTGCTCCAGCGCGTGATCGACGGTTGCCCGGGCCACTCCGGCGGTGAGATCGAGTCGGACGCTCGTAGTCAGGCCATTGGACAGGGCGTCGAGCGCCGTTGCTCTCACACAGTGGTCGGTGGCGATGCCGACTATCTCCACGGCGTTGATGTGGTGGGCGCGCAGCCAGTCCAGCAACGGCCTGCCGTCCGCGTCGGCGATGCCCTCGAAGCCGGAGTACGCGGCGGCGTATTCGCCCTTGTCGAAAACCAGCTCGAGATTGGTTCGATCGAGATCGGGGTGCAACTCCGCGCCTGAGGTGCCGGAAACGCAGTGCGCCGGCCAGGTGTCGATGTAGTCCGGTGCTTGGGAGAAGTGGCCTCCAGGGTCTATGTGGCGATCCCGGGTCGCGACCGCGTGGTCGTAGTCGCCGACATCCAGTCGGTCGCTGATCGCCCGGGCCACGGCTGCCCCGCCGACCACCGCCAGCGAGCCACCTTCGCAGAAGTCGTTCTGGACGTCGACCACGAGCAGCGCACGTGCCATAGCTTGATTGTGCCGCTGGATCTGTCGTGATCTTGGACTTGTAGCTCTGGGCCGACGGTTGGTCCAACATCGTCAAGCATTCATGACGGATAAGGGAACTCCGAGACGACGCGGGTTGGGATTGCCGGCTCGCCGTGTGAGAGCTTCAGGCCGTCCCAGGGCAAGGTGACCATGGCGGCCTGCAAATGCTCCCGGCACGCGGCGAGATCCGGCAGCTCGTCCGCGGGCTTTCCGCCGCGGAGCAGCGGCTGCTGGAGGGCCCGGTCGTCCTCGCCGAGGACTATTTCGTCCTTCGGCTCCGAGACGACAACCTCCTCGATCGCAGTTCCGGTTGCCTTGTGCACCCGGTAGGCGAACTTGCGTCCGCCGTGGCTCTCCTTGCGCTCGGATCGCTTCGCGACCGGCCGGCCGTCGACGTCGACGAGCTTGTACACGAACCCGGCCGTGGGGGCGCCCGAGCCGGTGACCACCGCCGTGCCGGCGCCGTAGATGTCCACCGGCGCGGCGGCGAGCGCGGCGATCGCGTACTCGTCCAGGTCGCCGCTGACGACGATGCGCGTTCCAGTCGCTCCGAGGCCGTCCAGCTGGGCACGGGCCTGACTGGCCAGCACGCCAAGATCGCCGGAATCGATGCGTATGGCGCCGAGCGACGGACCGCCCGCGGCAACCGCGTTCTCGATGCCCTTGGTGATGTCGAAGGTGTCGACAAGCAGCGTCGTAGCCGGGCCGAGGGCTGCTATCTGCGCCTGGAATGCTCCGAGTTCGTCGTCGTGCAGCAAGGTGAAAGCGTGCGCGGCTGTGCCGGCCGTCGGGACGCCGAACACTCGCCCGGCCGCCAGGTTCGACGTGGACGCGAACCCGGCGAGATAGGCCGCGCGCGCTGAGGCGATGGCCGCCAGCTCGTGGGTCCGGCGGGACCCCATCTCGATGATCGGACGTCCAGCCGCGGCGCTCACCATGCGAGCTGCGGCCGAGGCGATAGCTGAGTCGTGGTTCAGCACCGACAAACACAGCGTCTCCAGCACGACACATTCCGCGAACGTGCCGCTTACTGTCAGCAGCGGGGAGTACGGGAAGTACAGCTCCCCTTCCCGATAGCCGTCGATGTCGCCGCCGAATCGGTAGCTCGCCAGGTATTCGGCGCCCGCGTCGTCGACGACCCCGTCGGCTCGTAGCTGCTCGACCTCATCCGAGGTCGGACGGAAATCGGTGATGGCCTGCAGCAGCCGCAAGGTCCCGGCCACGACGCCGTAGCGCCGGCCGTTCGGCAGCCGCCGCGCGAATACCTCGAAAGTGCATCGCCGTTGGGCCGTGCTGTCACGAAGCGCCGCCCCAAGCATGGTGAACTCGTAACGGTCGGTCAGCAATCCAGTCGGCACGCGTGCCACCATAAACGTATGCCTGAAACGCTCACCCCCCAGAGCGAGGAGCTGCGCGAGCAGGAACCCGATCAGCTCGCCAGCGCCGACCGGCCGTGGGTGACGATCGTGTGGAACGACCCGATTAATCTCATGAGCTACGTCACTCATGTCTTCATGACTGTTTTCGGGTACCCCAAGGCGAAGGCGGAGAAACTCATGCTGGACGTGCACCATCGCGGCCGCGCAGTGGTCTCATCGGGCACTCGCGAGCGCATGGAGCTCGACGTCACGACGTTGCATGGCTACGGCCTATGGGCGACGGCTCGGCACGACAGCTGAGCGACCTGGTGAAGTTCCGTCGACGGCGCGGCGTACCCGAGCTTCAGCTCGACGAAATGGAGACGGCGCTGCTGGGCTCCTTGCTGGACGACCTCCTCGACGCTCTCGGCACGCTTCCCGAGGACGATCCGGTGCGCCAACGGTTGTTCCCCGATGGTTACCGGGACGACGTGGAGGCGGCGGCGGAGTTTCGCGCGTTGACCGAGGCGGGACTCCGCGACGACAAGGCGGCCCGGACGCAGCGCTGCCGGGCCGAGCTTCCCACCGGGTCGGGGGAGTTACCGCTGCCAGCCGAAGCGGCCGAGCGCTGGCTCGCCGTGCTGAACGACTTGCGCCTGGCGCTCGGCACGCGCCTCGGGGTCACCCAAGACGAGCCGACCGACATCGATCCTGCCGACCCACGCGCGCAGAGCTGGGTCATCTACTACTGGCTCACGACGCTCCAGGACGGGCTCGTGCAGACTGCGATGCGGTGACTTGCCGGGTTCTCAGCTACCGTGGCAGCTGTGTTGAGCATCGATCGGGCGACGCGGGATGCGATCGTTGCGCACGCTCGGCGCGATCACCCGGACGAGGCCTGCGGCATCGTTGCTGGGCCCGCCGGCTCGGATCGGCCGGTCCGGTTTGTCCCGATGCTCAATGCGGCGCGCTCGCCGACGTTCTACGAGTTCGACTCCTACGACCTGCTCCAGCTGTACAAGGAGCTGGACGCCAACGACGAAGAGCCGGTGGTGATCTACCACTCGCACACCGCCACCGACGCCTATCCGTCGCGCACCGACGTCTCCTACGCCTCCGAACCGAATGCGCATTATGTTCTGGTGTCGACTCGGGCTCCGGGCCAGACCGATTTTCGATCGTTCCGTATCGTCGATGGTCAGGTGACCGAGGAGCCGGTTGAGGTGATCGAGGTCGAGATCAGTGCATGAGGCCATGATCCAGCGCGTGCTGCTGGGCCACACCCCGGCAGACGTCGAGTACGACTGTCGGTGACGGCTGGCTGTCCCGGCATCCTCGCGGAACGAACACGCTGACGATCCGGGTTCGTCTCCGCACCAAGATCTCGCCCACAAAATCCGTACGACAGGAGCAGCCCGGCGATGGCCATCGAGGTCAAGATTCCCACCATCCTGCGCACCTATACCGGCGGCGCCAAGACCGTCGGCGCCACCGGCGACACCTTGACCGCGCTGTTCGACGATCTGGATGCCAGCCATCCCGGCCTGAAGGGTCGGCTCGTCACCGAGGACGGAAACCTCCACCGGTTCGTCAACGTCTATGTCAATGACGAGGACGTGCGCTTCACCGGCTCCCTGGACACCGTGCTGAAAGATGGCGACTCGGTCACGATCCTCCCGGCAGTCGCCGGAGGCTGAGGAGACTTAACATGGCCCGGTACGAATCGCTCCTCGATGCGGTTGGCGATACGCCGCTGGTCGGATTGCCGCGGCTCTCGCTCCGGTGGGACGGCCCGGATGCGGTCCGGATCTGGGCGAAGCTGGAAGACCGCAACCCAACTGGGTCGGTCAAGGATCGGGCCGCGTTCGCCATGGTCCGTGCGGCCGAGGACGAGGGGCGGCTGACCCCCGGAGCGACGATCCTTGAACCGACATCGGGAAACACCGGGATCTCGCTCGCGATGGTGGCCAAGCTGCGCGGCTATGGCCTGGTGTGCGTCATGCCGGAGAACACGTCCGCGGAGCGGCGGCAGTTGCTGGAAATGTTCGGGGCCCGCATCGTGTACAGCCCGGCAGCGGGAGGCTCAAACGAGGCGGTCGCCACAGCGAAGCGCATCGCAGCGGAGAACCCGGACTGGGTCATGCTCTATCAGTACGGGAATGCGGCGAATGCGCAAGCGCACTACGACACGACCGGTCCGGAGATCCTGCGCGATCTGCCGACCATTACGCACTTCGTCGCGGGGCTTGGCACGTCCGGAACGCTGATGGGGGCCGGCCGGTTTCTGCGCGAGAAGGTCCCTGACGTGTCGATCGTTGCGGCCGAGCCGCGCTACGGCGAGCTGGTATACGGCTTGCGCAATATCGATGAGGGATTCGTCCCCGAGCTCTACGACGACTCAGTGTTGACGTCGCGCTACTCGGTGTCGTCCTACGACGCCCTGCGCCGGACCCGCGACTTGATCGAGGCCGAAGGAGTCTTTGCCGGAGTGTCATCGGGTGCGGCCCTGCACGTCGCGATGGCGGTGGGGGAGCGGGCCGTCGAGGCCGGCGTGCGGGCCGACATCGCGTTCGTGGTCAGCGACGGCGGGTGGAAGTACCTATCCACCGGCGCGTACGAGGGTTCCTTGCAGCAGGCAGCAGAACGTATCGAAGGGCAACTGTGGGCCTGACCGACGAGACGCTGAGCGTTATCGCTCGGTAAGGGCGAGTCGCGCCCGCGAGGACGAGGATGGATGGATGCGACCTCGTCCGGCTGTCGGCGTAGTCGCCGCGCTGCTGGCAGCGGGGGCAGCGCTGGCGGCCGGCGAACTCACTGCCGTGGTTGTGCGGCCAGCCGCGTCGCCAATCATCGCCGTGGGTAACCGCTTCATCGAGTTCACGCCGGTCGCGGTCAAGAATTGGGCTATCAGCGTCTTCGGGACGAATGACAAGTCCGCGCTGTTGACCGGCATCTACCTCAGCCTCGTGCTGTTCGCGGTTCTCGTCGGCCTGCTTGCTGCGCGCAGCCCCGTTCTCGGTGTCGCCGGCATCGCGGTACTTGGTGCGGTCGGGGTCTACTGTGCGGCGACGGCGCAGGGCCACCACCCTGCGGACGTGATTCCATCGATCGTGGCTGGAGTGGTTGGCGCAGCGACCCTCGCCGGCCTACTTCGGGTGATCGGGCCGCGTGGCGACACGGTCGATCCGTCGGGTGTGAATCGCCGGCGTCTGCTGCAGGCGGGCAGCGTGGTTGCGGGATTTGCCGTGCTCGGCACTTTCCTTGGCCGGTCGTGGCAGCACGAGCGCAATCTGGCCCGGGCCCGAAACGCCCTCACGCTGCCCACCCCGGCGTCACCGGCGCCGCCATTGACCCCAGGCACCGATCTCGGCAAGGGAGCGGTGCCGTTCGTGACCCCGAACGCCAAGTTCTACCGGGTCGATACCGCCCTCGCCGTTCCCGAAGTGGACCCGCGCACGTGGACGCTGCAGGTCCACGGCCGGGTGGACCGAGAGATCACGCTGACGTATTCGCAGCTCGTCGCGCGGCCGCTCATCGAGCGCTGGGTCACCCTGTGTTGCGTATCCAACGAGGTGGGCGGCGACCTCATCAGTAACGCGCGATTCCTCGGTGCGCGACTGGCCGATGTCCTGCGCGAAGCGGGCATTCACGCCGACGCGGATCAGCTAGTCGCGACATCCGCGGACGGGATGACGATCGGTACGCCCACCGCGGCAGTCCTAGACGGACGGGACGCGATGCTGGCCATCGGCATGAACGGCAAGCCGTTACCGCTGAATCACGGCTTTCCGGTGCGCATGATCGTTCCTGGCCTGTACGGCTTTGTGTCAGCGTGCAAATGGATCGTCGATCTTGAAGCCACCACCTTCGCTGACACCGATGCCTACTGGGTGGCGCGCGGGTACGCGCCGCATCCGCCCATCCAGCTGTCCTCGCGAATCGACACGCCGAAATCGACGGCGCGGCTGCCGGTCGGGCAGTCGATCGCCATCGCGGGCATCGCGTGGGATCAGCACGTAGGCGTCAGCGCCGTGCAGGTACAAATCGACGGAGGCGCCTGGCAGGATGCGCGATTGGCGCCGGTGCCGTCGATCGACACCTGGCGGCAGTGGGTCTTTCCCTGGACCGTGCCCGCTCCGGGAACGCATCGCATCGCGGCACGCGCGGTTGCCGCGGACGGCACCAAGCAGGACGAGACCCATCGGGACTCCTACCCCGCGGGGGCGACCGGGCTGCACCAGATCACCGTCACTGGGCGCGCCAGTGGTTGATCGCTCGCAATCGTGCCCGCGCAGCCCGGCCCCGCGGAACGGACCCATTCGAGCGGATGGGGGAGTTAGCCTCGGGTAATGACGGTTCCCGCCCGGCCAGCCGAGAAGGGCGCTCGCCGGTTCGATCCCACCAGTTGGGGCGGCGCGCTCATCGTGATGGCTGCGCTCGCAGGTGTGCTTTATGTGGTCGAGTTCATCGACGTCGCGGGCAACCTCCAGCTGGACCGATTCGGCATCCGTCCGCGCGAGGTGGCTGGCCTGTGGGGGGTGTTGTTTTCGCCGTTCCTGCACGCCAGTTGGTGGCACCTGATATCCAACACCGCCCCGTTCATCGCGCTCGGCTGGGCGGTGTTGCTGTCTGGCGTGCGGACGTGGCTGGTGGTCACCGCGATAGTGATCCTCGTCGGCGGTTTTGCAACCTGGCTCCTCGCGCCATCCGGGCTCATCGTCGGGGCTAGCGGTCTCGTGTTCGGCTGGCTCGGGTACCTGATCGCGCGGGCAGTGTTCTCCCGAAGGCTGCTGTGGATTCTCGGCGCCATCCTGGTCGCGTTCTTCTTCAGTGGGCTGCTTGCCGGGTTGCTACCGTCCCTGGATCGCAGTACCTCGTGGCAAGCGCATGTCTGCGGATTCGCGGCCGGCATCCTGGCCGGCTGGTTGCTCCATCAGCGGGGCCGTGAACCGCGCGGAGCCGCTTAGCGGGAGTCATGCGTGCAGCGCCGGCCTTTTGTCGTGGTCGGAAGCGCGCTGTGACCGACAGAGGCGCCGCAGGGTTGCCGAGGATGCCCGCGTACGAGAGCATGCCCACACACAAAGACCGGCGCGGATGGGGGCACGACAATGTCTAGAAAGGCAGTTCGGCGTCTGTGTATAGCGGCTGGCGTCACGTTGGCGATGCTGTGCGGCACTCAGGTGGCCAGCGCAGCGGCGCCGCCTGGCACGAGCACTGCAGCGGCGGAGGCGCTGGCCTGCGCGTCGTTGTACGGGGTGCCGGCAAGCATTGGGCCCGAACCGCTGAGCGCATGCCAATGGGACATGCGGGCAATTAGCGCAACCACAGCGGGGTCGTACTCGGTGAACCAGGGCGAGGGAGCGCGCATCGGCGACATCGACACCGGCATCGATCTCACCAACACCGACATCATGCCGAACGTCGACGTGGCGAGTTCGTGCGTCTTCCTCTATGCGGATACCCCGACTGCCAACCCGGCTGAGCAGGTGACGAGAGGCGACTGCTCGAACAAGGCCGCGCTGCAGGACCTGGCCGGTCACGGCACGCACACCGCGGGCATTATGGCCGCGCCCATCAACGGCGTGGGCGTCTCAGGCGTTGCTCCCGAGGCCAAGATCGTCGTGCTCAAAGCCGGAACGGAGCAAGGTTACTTCTTCACCCAGTCGGTCGTCGACGCCTTGCGCTATGCCGGCGATCAGCACCTCGACGTCGTCAACATGAGCTTCTTCGCCGATCCGTGGCTGTTCAACTGCCGCAACGACAAGGAACAGAAGGCGATCATCCAAGCGATCTCCGCCGCCGCCCGCTACGCGGAGCAACGTGGGGTTCTGCTGGTGGCCGCAGCCGGAAACGACGGCATCGACCTCAGTCACCCGACGGTCGACGAGATAAGCCCGGACTACCCGCCCGGAGCCGCGGTGACTCGCCCCGTGAACAACTCGTGCGTCGTGCTGCCGACCGAGTTGCCCGGCGTCGTCGTCGTTACCGCGACCGGGGCGCAGAACCTGCTCTCGTGGTATTCGACCTACGGGAATGCCACCGACGTCACCGCGCCGGGCGGCTCCCGGTTCCAGACCCCGACGTTCGATCCCAATCGGGGACGGGTGTTATCGACGTACTCCGCCACCGCTAGCGACCTCGCCCTCGAGGCCTCGCTCGGGCGTCTCGTCCAGGACGACCACGGCAACTACTACGCCTGGTTGAACGGAACGTCGATGGCCGCACCGCATGCCGCGGGTGTCGCGGCGCTGATCCGAGCCGCTCACCCCGGTATGCCGCAAGGCGCGGTCGCCGCGTTGCTGCGCAACACCGCGACCCCCCAGCCGTGCCCGCCGGCGCTCGATCCTGGTGTCGAGTTCTTCGAAGCTCCGGTGCAGGTCTGCAGCGGCGGCCCCGGCAGCAACAATTTCTACGGCAAGGGGCTGGTAAACGCGCTGACCGCAAGCCAGTAGAAAAGGGACCAACGCGTCCGTCCCCAGGGCGACGTGCGCTGAGGCTTCACGTGCGGGCGTGAAGCCTCAGCCAGCCACAGCCTGCGTATCGTGATCGGCGTGCCGCCGACCGACCGTCTCGATCCCATCGGGGTTTTCGACTCCGGAGTTGGCGGGCTCACGGTCGCTCGGGCCATTCTCGATCAGCTGCCCCACGAATCACTCCACTATGTAGGCGACACCGCGAACGGCCCGTATGGACCGAAGCCGATTGCCGAGGTGCGGCGGCACGCGCTGACTGTTATGGACGAGCTGGCGGGTAGTGGCGTGAAGGCGCTCGTCATCGCCTGCAACAGTGCCAGCGCGGCGTGCCTGCGGGACGCGCGTGAGCGATACGACATCCCCGTCATCGAGGTCATCCTTCCAGCGGTACGGCGCGCCGTCTCCGCCACGCGCAACGGTCGGGTCGGCGTCATCGGGACCGTCGCCACCATTACCAGCGGAGCGTACGAAGACGCTTTCGCGGCGGCGCCGGACGTCGAGGTCTATAGCGCGGCCTGCCCGCGGTTCGCGGAATTCGTGGAGCGCGGGATCACGAGCGGCCGGCAGCTACTCGGGCTGGCCGAGTCATACCTGGCCCCGCTCAACCAGGCCGGCGTCGACACCGTGGTTCTGGGATGCACCCATTACCCAATGCTCACTGGGCTGCTCTCCATCGTTCTCGGTGATGGCGTCACACTGGTGTCCAGCGCCGAAGAGACCGCCAAGGACGTCTATCGGGTGTTGTACCGGGCCGATCTGCTGCGTCCTGATGCCGCGTCGCCACCGGCCCAGATCTTCCGGGCAACCGGTCCCGCGCAGCCGTTCGCTCGGCTGTCCGGACGCTTTCTGGGCCCCGAGCTCGCGGCGGCGGCCGAGGTTGCGGTCGGAGGTGCCGCATGAAGCTCACCGTGCTGGGCTGTTCGGGGAGCTTGCCCGGACCGGACTCGCCTGCAGCCGGCTATCTTGTCGAGTCCGACGGACATCGCGTCGTGTTGGATCTGGGCAACGGGGCGCTCGGGGCATTGCAACGTTACGTTGCGCCCCGTGACATCGACGCCGTCGTCCTCTCGCATCTGCATGCGGATCATTGCTTGGACATGACGTCGCTCATGGTGGCCCTGCGGTACAGCCCGGACCGGCCACGCGCGCGAATCCCGGTGATCGGTCCGGACGAGACGGAGCGGCGAATCGTGGCGGCATGGGACGCAGACCCCTCCGACCTCGGCCTTCGAGAGCTGTTCGACTTCCACCAGCCGGTCAGCCGCAACCTCGGCCCATTCGAGGTCGCGTTCGCCGTCATGAACCACCCGGTACCCACCTTCGCCGTGCGGATGACCGTGGGCGGTCGGAGCCTCGTGTACTCCGGTGACACCGGTGAATGCGAGGCGCTCGTGACGCTCGCCGAAGGCGCCGACACGCTGCTTGCCGAGGCGACGTTCGGTCCGGGTGATCGATACGTGCCCAATCTGCACCTGACCGGGGCGCAGGCTGGTCAGCACGCCGCCCGGGCCGGCGTGCAGCGACTCATCGTCACGCACATCCCGCCGTGGGCCTCGCGCGACGTGGCCGCGACCGAGGCGGCGGCGATGTACGACGGGGTGGTCGTCGCGGCTTCACCCGGCGCCGAATTCGAGATATGACCTCGGCGCGCGTCCCCAAAATGGGGCGAACCCGCTTGTAGTCTCTTGCCGCGTGAATCGACGGGCGTTCCTCCTGTCGCTCGCGGCTGGGTCCGTTGCCGTGGTAGCGCTGCACGAGCGTGGCGCGTCAGACGCGAAGAAGGGCAAGCCGCATGAACCAGCGGCCAAGAGTCCTTCCCCATCGGCGACTCGGCCGCCTCTGCAGCGTATCCAGTCGGGCGCTCCGCAGCTGACTCACGCCCTGCCGGATCGGTTGCTGTGGGGGCTGCCCGCGGTTGGCAACACCGTGGCGCTCACGATCGACGACGGCGTGAACTCCGACGTCGTGGCGGCCTATCTCGATTTCATCCGACGCACCGGCATTCGCGTCACGTTCTTCCCGAATGGCGTGTACCCGTCCTGGACGCAGCACGCGCCAGCCCTGCGTCCGCTCGTTGACAGCGGACAGGTACAGCTCGGTAATCACACCTGGAGCCACCCAGACCTGGTTGTCCTGTCCGACTCAGCCGTCGTAGATCAGCTCTCGCGCAACGAGAAGTTTCTCTGGAACACCTTCGGCGTAACCGCCAGACCCTTCTTCCGGCCGCCGTATGGCTCGCGCGACGCCCGCATCGACCGGTTGGCCGCCGACCAGGGCTACTGGGTGTCGACAATGTGGAACGGGACGTTCGGTGATTCCGACCTACTGACTCCCGCCCAGGTGCTGGCCAACGCGAAGCAATGGCTCATCGCTCATCACATCGTCATCGGACACGCCAACTACCCGACCGTCACACACGTTTTCTACGAGCTCGCCGACCTGATTCGCTCCCGCCAGCTCGTCACCGTCACCTTGAACGACGTGTTCAATACCACCTAGCCGGCGAGGAAGCTCAGCTGCACGGTTCGGTCCGGGTTGTCGATATTGGTGTCGACAAGACATACCGACTGCCAAGTTCCGAGCTGCAGCCGCCCGTTCACAACGGGCACCACGATCGACGGCGGGATGAATGCCGGAAGGACGTGGTCACGGCCGTGTCCGGGAGAGCCATGCTGATGCCGCCACCTGCCGTCCCGCGGCAACAGCTCCTCGAGTACGGCAATCAGGTCGATATCGCTGCCGGCCCCCGTCTCGAGGACGGCCACGCCGGCTGTGGCGTGGGGCACGAACACGGTGAGCAGACCACCGGACTCGTTAGCGACGAATCGGGCGCAACGGTCCGACAGGTCGATGACCGCAGGGCGGTTGCCAGTGTGGATCCGGAACGTGTCGGTACGCATCGGACCATCCTGCACTGCGTATTTCGGGGCACTGCCCTCCCATCGACCTGCCACAGTGGAGGCATGCAGATCGGGCTGCTCGGACCACTCGAAGTCCGGGTCAACGGCGTGACGGTCGACGTCGCCGGCTCCCGGCTGCGCAGCCTGCTCACCCGGTTGGCCATGGACGCCGGGCGCCCGGTGAGCGCCGGCGCGCTCGTCGACGCAGTGTGGGGTGCGTACCCGCCCGGCGATCAGGCGAACGCTTTGCAGTCTCTGGTGTCCCGCCTGCGCCGATCGCTTGGCGACGTCCAGGCGGTGCAGCCATCATCGGCGGGCTATCGGCTGGCGGCCGACCCCGGTGACGTCGACGTGCACCAATTCGAGCGGTTGGCTGCGGACGGCGCGGCTGCGCTGCGCCGAGGTGACCCGGCGACCGCCCGGCCGATGCTGCGGCGCGCTCTCTCGCTTTGGCGCGGGCCCGCTCTGGCGGACTGTGCAGACGCCGCGTTCGCCGCCGCGCCGATAGCTCGGCTGGACGATCTGCGGCTCGCCGCCATGGCCGATCGGCTGGCCGCCGACCTATCGCTCCAGCGGGCGCCCGCCGTCGTTGCCGAGCTCGAGGCGCTCACCCGAGAGCACCCGCTCGACGAGCGGTTCGCCGCGCTGCTGATCAAAGCGCTGCGGGCTGCGGGTCGTACCTCGGATGCGCTCTCCGCCTACCAGAGGCTACGCGAGCTCCTTGTCGACGAGCTTGGCGTCGACCCGTCACCGGAGCTGCAAGAACTGCACGTGTCCGTCCTCCGCGGCGAGCAGCCTCCGCCCAGCGGCACGGCCGGATATGCCCGGCGGACCAACCTGCGGGCCACTCTCACCAGCTTCGTCGGCCGCGACGAGGAGGCGGCGCGCATCGTCAAATTGCTGAACGAGAGCCGCCTGGTCACACTGGTGGGAACCGGCGGCTCGGGCAAGACCCGCCTCGCCACCGAGGCCGCATCGTCACTCCTGGACGACTACGACGCCATCTGGCTCGTGGAGCTTGCTCCCGTGACGGATCCGGCCGAGATCCCCTATGCGGCACTGGCCTCGATCGGCCGGCGGGACGCCACAACCCGCAGCGATCCGGATGCGCCACGGCGCCCGTCGGAAGCGGTCGACGAGCTGCGCGGGGTGCTCACCGCCCGTCGGGCAATGCTCGTGGTCGACAACTGCGAACACCTGCTCGACGGCGTGGCGCAACTCGTCGACACGCTGCTGGCCGATTGCCCGCAGCTGGCTGTGCTCGCGACCAGCCGCGAACCGCTTGCGATCACCGGCGAGGCGCTCGTCGTGCTGGCCCCGCTGCCGGTTCCGGTGCTCGGATCGACGGTCGAGCAGGCGCTCGCATCCCCGGCGGTGCAGTTGTTCGTCGATCGGGGGGCGGCGGCCCGGCCGGAGTTCGGCATCGACGAGGCGACGGTCGACGACAGCGTCGAGATCGTCCGCCGGCTCGACGGCCTGCCGCTCGCGATCGAGCTGGCGGCGGCCCGGTTGCGCACGCTGCCGGTCCACGAGGTTGCCGCGAGGTTGTCCGACCGGTTCCGGCTGCTCACCGGCGGCAGCCGGACCGCGCTGCCACGGCACAGAACGTTGCGGGCAGTGGTGGAGTGGAGCTGGGATCTACTCGCTCCCGCGGAGTGGCTGCTCGCCGAGCGCCTGGCCGTCTTTCCCGCGGGCGCTACCACCGCCAGCGCGGCCGCCGTGTGTGCCGACGACGGGGTGCGCCGCGCGGACATTCCCGACCTGCTGGCCGCCCTCGTCGACAAGTCGCTTCTAGTGCTGGAGGACGACGGCCCGCGGTACCGGATGCTCGAGACGATCCGTGAGTTCGGGATAGATCGGCTCGCCGAGCGCGGTGAAGTGGATGCGGTGCGGACCGCCCATGCCCAGTACTTCGCGGACCTGATCACCGATCTGGTGCGACAGCTGCGAGACCGGCGCCAGCGAGCGGCCATGCGGGTCATAGCTGAGGAGCATGACAACGTTCTTGCCGCGCTCCGTCACCTCGTCGACCGTGGGGATGCCGGGCCGGCGCTCACGCTCGTTGTCGCGCTGAACCTGTACTGGGGCCTCACCGGTAGGCACACGGAAGCGCTGACCTGGCTGGATCTGGCCTTGCGCCTGCCGAGCGAGGACGTCGACCCCGATCTCTGGCTGACCGCAGTCGCGCTGCGGGTGATGAATCGCGCGGTTGGTGCCCAGCTGGCCGGGACCGACCCCGGCGGACGGCAACCTCGGGACGAAATTCTCGACATCCTCGACGACGTTCTTGCCCTCGACGTGACGAACACCCCGATCCTGGCGATCGTCAAGCCGTTCCTGCTGTTCATCGCTGGACAAGAAGAGCAGGCGGCCGATTATCTCAGCCAAGCGCTTGCCAACCCCGACCCGTGGATCCAGGCCACGTCGCTGGCCATGCGGGCGCGCTTTGCCGAGAATTCGGGCGACGTCGTCGCCGTCCGGGCCGACACCGCAGCGGCCATCGCCCGCTACGAGTCGCTCGGCGACGAGGTGGGGTTGGCGTCGGTCCTGCCGCTCGCTGCCGGGCTGCTCGCCTATGACGGCGATGTCTCCGGTGCGGTCAACCTGTTGACCAAGGCCTTCCGGCTGCTCGACGACCAATCCGCCGGAGCGATCGAGGTCGATGACCGGCTGTACATCCTGCTGCGGCTTTCGGACATGCACGGGCGCCTCGGTGAGTGGGATGCGGCGAGCAGTTATGCGGAGGCCGCGTCGGAGATGGCGGACTCCATCGGCTCGGTGGAATGGCGCGCGCTGACTGCCGTCCTGCGTGGGGGAGTGCTGCGAGCGTCAGGGGAAGTCGAGGCGGCCCAGCGGCGGCAAACCGAGGCGGAGGACCTGCTGTCCCAAGCCACGCGGTCCCGGTTCACCATGCACCACGGGACCGCGCTCGTCGCGGCGTTCGGGGCAGCAGCCGCGGTCGACGCCGGCGATATGGAGCTAGCCCGTCGTCACGTTGACACCGCCTACACGGCCGGGCGGGCGTCGAGGGACATGCCGATCGTTGCGACCGTCGTAGTCGCCGAAGCCATGCTCGCGTTGGCGTACGACGATGCGGCGATCGCCGCCTGGCTACTCGGTCTGGCCGCGCGCATTCGCGGGGCAGATGACCCGACCGACCTGATGGTTGCGCAGGTCGCCGCCGGCGCCCGAGCGGTGCTGGGCGCCGGCGGATTCCATGAACAATGGTCGGCTGGTTGGGCCGCTAGTCGCACAGAGGCGATCGATCTGGCCGATCCGGGTCAGGTCCGACGCCGGTAAGCGCGCGTCGCCAGCGGGACGAACACCACGAGCAGCCCGGCCATCCAGGCCAGCGTCCACAGCACGTGGGAGGCCACTGGGCCGCCCAGCATCAAGCCACGCACCGCGTCAACCAGATGGGTGATCGGGTTGACCTTGACAAAACCTTGCAGCCAGTCGGGCATCGTGCTCGGTTGCGCAAAGGTGTTGCTGCCGAAGGACAGGGGCAGCACGAGAAGCAACATGATCCCTTGTACCGCGCCTGGGGTGCGAGCCATCATGCCGACCCACACCGAGATCCAGCAGAAGCACAACGCGAATGCCACGGACAATGCGACTGCGGCGACCGTCGCGACAGTGTTGGTCTCGATCCGGAAACCGATGAGGTACCCGAAGCCGACGAACACCGCGCACAGGATCAGGTAACGGACCACGTCGGCGAGCACGCCGCCGACCAGCGGTGCTGAGCGGGCGATCGGCAGCGATCGGAACCGGTCGAAGACACCCTTCTCGAGGTCACCATTGAGGTTCGTGCCCAGGGAGATGCCGGCCATCGCGATCGACTGTCCGAGCAGGCCTGGAAGTAGAAACTGCAGATACTCGTGCTGGGATCCGCCGCTGATGGCACCGCCGAAGATGTAGGTGAACAGCACGAGGAAGATCATCGGCTGCAAAGTCACGTCGATGAGCGCTTCTGGGGTTCGCCAGGTCTTGATGAGGCTGCGGCGCGCCAACGCGACGCTGTGCCGGATCAGCCCGAACCGGCGGGTCGTTACGGGCGGCACCGGCGCGGGCGCGGCGACAGTCGGCTCGCGGGAAAGGGTGGCGGTCATGCTGCCTCCTTGGTGTTCGACGGCGACTCGTCGTCGCTCGCTCTGCGCCCGGTAAGGGTGAAGAACACCTCGTCCAGGCTGGGCAGGTGAAGTGAGAACTCGGTGACGGTGATGCCGGCAGCCGCGAGGCGGCTCGTCGCCGCGGGTAGCGCGGAATCGTCCGGGACGGAAACGCTCAACGTGCCCCGGCGCGGCGATTCGACGCGGCTGTGGGTGACGTCGGCGAGAACCGCGGCGACCTCCTCGGTGCGGGCTGGGTCGCTCGGCCGGACCTCGAGTGTTTGGCCACCGACGACGTGCTTGAGCCCGTCCGGGGTGTCGTGCGCGATGACCCGTCCGTGGTCGATCACGGTGATCTCGTCGGCTAGCGCGTCGGCCTCGTCCAGGTACTGGGTGGTGAGCAGCACGGTCGAACCGTCGGTGACGAGCCGACGGACGACCTCCCACATGTCTTCGCGCTTGGCCGGGTCCAGACCGGTGGTCGGCTCGTCCAGGAAGATCACGGAAGGCCGTCCGACCAGCGATGCGGCGAGATCGAGCCTCCGGCGCATGCCGCCGGAGTAGGTCTTGGCCGGCCGTCCCGCGGCGTCGCTGAGGTCGAACCAGTCGAGCAGCTCACGCGCCCGAGCTCGGGCTTCGCGGGTCGGCAGGTCCAGCAGCTGGCCGATCAGCACGAGGTTCTGCATGCCGGACAAGTCTTGGTCGACCGACGCGTACTGGCCGGTAAGCCCAATTGTCTGCCGGACTTGGCGGGCGTCGCGGACGACGTCGAAGCCACCGACGCGCGCTGATCCCCGGTCGGCCGTGATCAGCGTTGCCAGGATGCGCACCGCGGTCGTCTTGCCAGCCCCGTTCGGGCCGAGGACGCCCAACACGGTCCCTTCTCCGACAGCGAGGTCGATGCCCGCGAGCGCCTGAGTGGTACCGAATCGTTTGGTCAGGCCTTCGGCCTCGATCGCGTACGGGTGTGATGTCATGCCTCGATCGTGCGAGCGAGCCCTGGTAGCGCTCGCACACCGCGCTGGTGCGTCCTGACATGCATCTGGCATGGGCCGTCGCGGCTTGGCGATCGGTTGACGGTGGCTCTCGTTAGGCTGCGGTCTATGGTGCGTCCCGACGGCCGCGTGGCCGACGAGCTCCGTCCGATCACGATCACCCGCCAGTGGCAGCGCTACGCCGAGGGGTCAGCGCTGATCGAGTTCGGCGAGACCAAAGTGCTGTGCGCGGCCTCGGTCGTGCAGGGAGTGCCGCGCTGGCGCAAGGGATCCGGGCTTGGCTGGGTCACGGCCGAGTACGCGATGCTGCCACGTGCGACGCTCACCCGTAACGACCGTGAGTCGGTCAAGGGCCGGATCGGCGGACGGACGCACGAGATCTCCAGGCTGATCGGCCGCTCACTGCGGGCGGCGATCGATCTGTCAGCCTTGGGCGAGAACTCGATCTCCATCGATTGTGATGTGCTGCAGGCTGACGGCGGCACGCGAACCGCCGCGATCACCGGCGCCTATGTGGCCCTCGCCGACGCGGTGGCCTGGTTGCGGGACCGCCAGGCATTGGCCCGCCCGGATCCGCTCGTCAACTCGGTGTCCGCGGTGTCGGTCGGCGTGATCGACGGCGAGGTCCGGCTCGACCTCATGTACGACGAGGACGTCCGGGCCGAGACCGACATGAACGTGGTCCTTACCGGTACCGGCGAGTTCGTCGAGGTCCAGGGCACTGCTGAGGGCACGCCGTTCCGCCGGGTCGAGCTCGACGCGATGCTCGACCTCGCCAACAGTGGCTGCGCGCAGTTGGCCAAGATCCAAGCCGACGCGCTGGCGGCGTGATGCCCGCGGAGGTGCTGCTCGCCACCCGCAACCAGCGCAAACTCGCAGAGCTGCGTCGCATCCTGGCCGACGTGCAGCCCGACCTACGGGTAATCGGGCTGGACGATGCGGTGCCGTACGAGGATGTGCCGGAGACCGGAGCCACCTTCGCCGACAACGCCGTGACGAAGGCCCGGGTCGGGGCCGAGGCGACCGGGCTGATCACCGTCGCTGACGACTCGGGACTGACGGTCGACGCATTGAACGGCATGCCCGGCGTGCTGTCAGCTCGCTGGTCCGGCCGGCACGGCGACGACCCCGCAAACTTGCGGCTACTGCTCGACCAACTCGTCGATGTGCCCGACGGCCGTCGAGGCGCAGCGTTCGTCTGTGCCGCGGCCCTCGCCACGCCGGACGGGGGGCAGGTCGTGGTCGAGGGGCGGATGACCGGCCGGCTGGAGCACCTGCCTCGGGGTCACAACGGCTTCGGCTACGACCCGATCTTCGTCGCTGACGGGCAAAAACTGACCAACGGTGAGCTGCCGCCGGCTGAGAAAGACGCGATCAGCCACCGCGGCAAAGCGATGCGAGCTATCACGCCGTACCTCGTTCAGGCGACCAGGGGCGCGCGACTGATTAGTTCCTTCGACCTGAAGAACGGGGCAGCGGATTGATCGGTCGGAGTGCTCTCGCTGCTCCGCTGTTCGTGATGTGGTGTTGATCTTCTCTGGGTGTTCCGTCATCCGGCAAGGGCGCTGATCTTGACGAGGTTGTGGGCCAGAATGCCGTGGCCGGCCCAGCTCCGGGCGCCTTCGGTGCTGTCGATGCGGGTGCGGTCCCAGCCGTAGTTGCGTTTGAGGGTGCTGATCCGGCCTTCGCATCCGGTTCGCCATTTGACTGTGCGTCGGAAGGATGGTCGGTGTTCTACGGCCTGCCGCGTCTTGGTGGGTCTGCCGCAGCCTTGGCCAGCAGCGCCTCGTTCAGCCCGTCCACCGCGGTCACGCCGCAGCGCGTGGTCAGCTTCATCAGCGTTGTTGGATGCGGCACCGCGCCATCCAGCGGGATCCGGCAGAAGCGCCGCCACACGATCGAATCGGCGACCTCGCGGCACAGCGACTCATATCCGAGCCGATACCGAAACTTGAGGAACATCAGCCGCAGGTACATCTCCATCGGAGTCGACGGGCGCCCAATGCGCGGATCGAACAACGGCACGAACGGCGCGAAGAACGCCGGATCGTCCAACGGCACATCGACGCGGGCAAGTTCCTCAGGCAGCCGCCGCACCAATTCCGGCAGCAGCGATTCCCACAACGACTCTTGATCGCCTACCGTACGCAGCACGATGGCCTCGATCCCTTCTAGCCCAAGGGTCGAGGCCATCGTCTCGGTCACCTGCCTGATCCGCGGAACGCCGTACCTCGTTCAGGCGACCAGGGGCGCGACTGACTAGTTCGTTACTTCGTCCGGGTGCGGCAGCGCTGTTGTAGAGGTCGTTCATGTCGTCGGGTTGGGCGGAGCTGACGCTGCGCTGCCCGGCTGACGCCGGGTCGGCCGGCACGAGGTCGCGTCCCTAATGACCGAACGGGTGGGACAGGCCCCGGACGTCGGGTGACCTCCGGCGTCGTCCACGCCGCTAATCTTCGCCGTGAAGGAACTGCCTGATCTGGCCGAACGCATCGTCGAACCATGCGTGTCGACGAACGTCCGAAACGCGGCTCATGTCACACCGCTTTCGACCCGTAGCCGGGCCAGGGCTCAGCCGGATCGAGCTGAGATGGGACGTCGCCGCCTCTGACGTGCTCACCGAGGCGCAGCGGGCGCGCATGACGGAGCCCGCCTGGAGCTGACAATGTCTCGAGCTTCGATGTTGCTAGGGCCGGCAATCTCCCGTGCCCAGCACCGAAGAGGCCGTCACCTGCTTGATCGGCTGGAGTGGCCGACTAGCCCGGCACCGGCCACAGATCGGCGAGTATCCGGGCGTCAAGCGCAAGCGGGTATTGGGTCGCGGGGCGGATCGCCGGTCTGGGTGCCGTTCGGTTCCGGCTGGACAGGCGGCGGGAAGCGGATGGCTATGTGGTGAGTGGTGTTGCGGCTGGGGGTTCGGGTCGGGTCGATCCAGCGGGGTGGGATCCATTCGGGCAGCCCATTGCGCATGCGCACCGCCCAGCCGCGTTTGTGGTGTTCCCGGTGGTGAAAGCCGCACAAAAGGGTCAGGTTGCCCAGGTCCGTGGGGCCGCCGTCGACCCAGGGCGTCACATGGTGACTTTCACACCAGTCCGGGGGCCGGTCGCAGCTCGGGAAGGAGCAGCCCCGGTCTCGGGCGGCCAGCGCGCGCCGCTGCCCGATACTGGCGACCCGGCGGGTCAGCCCGTAGCCGAGCACGCCTCCGGCGTCGCCCACCACCACCGGGATGATGTCGGCCTCGGCGGCGATCCGCAGTGCCTCGGCGATGCTGACCAGCCCGCCGTGGCCGGCGGTCGCCAGGCCGGTGCGGGCCTGCAACTGATCCACAGTCAGCGTGACCAAGACGGTGGCCGGAGCGCCGCCGCAGTCCGGCAGCGCACCGGAGCGCAGCAACCGCCGCCCGGCATCCAACAGCGCGTCGTGCCGCCGTTGCCCGGGGCTGCGCCGATCCGACTGGTCATCGTCGGCCGGTACGGGGCGGGCGAGCGTGTCGAGGATCGTGGACCACACCGCGGCGGCCTCAGCGGTAACGGTGGCGGCCAGCCGGCCGGAGCCGTCCGGCAGCACCGCTAGGGTGACAGATCGGTCCCGCTGGTGGTCCTGCTCCGCGACCAGCTGCCCATCCGGGTCCAGACAGGCGGCCACGGTGCGGGCCAGCACCGCTAGGCGGTCCGGATCTACGGTGCGGGCGTAGCCGAGCAGGGTGGGCGCTACCTGGGCTGCCAACTCTGGCTGGTCCGTCAGCACAGCGTCCGGCAACCGGTTGACCGTAGCGGTGATCACCGTGGCGTGCCGGGAGGAGATCGCCCCCGCCGCCAGGGCTGCGACGACCTGCGGGAATCGTGGCTCAAGTGCCTCGCCGGTCATCGCCCGCCGCGGACCCAGGTCAGCAGCCAGCCGGGCCCGGCCGGCGGCCTCCCGCCGGCCGAGATGCAGCCGCTCGGCCAGCAGCACCCCGGTTGAGGCATAGCCCAGCTCGCCGGCCACCCCACGGCCGTCCAGTTCCGCGATCAGCGCGCAGCCCACCGCAGCATGTCGCCGCGCGTTGATCTCATGGATCTCCAGCAGGTGCAGTAGCTCGTCCCGGGACAACACTGTGGGGTCCAGCCCAAGCAGCTCCTGCTGCGCCGCGGCCAGCCGCTCGAGGGCGTCGGCCACCCGTGACACCATCGCCGACCCGGCCGCGGCTGTCTCGAACATGTATTCGATTATCCCAGTTCGACGTGTCCCGGTCAACGGAGAATCACCAACAATCTCAAGGCAATTCGCGCCTCACACGCCCACCTGGTACTGCAACCGCGACGTGATCAACATCATGATCCATGGGCGTAGGTACTGGACAACCGAGATGCGAGCATGCCAATCGTGACGTCCGACGTGAGCACGTCAACCGGCACGGTTCGGGGAAGCTGGGAAAACGGCGTCGCCGTATACCGCGGCATTCCTTTTGCTGCCCCGCCGGTCGGACCGCGTCGGTTCATCCCTCCCCAACCGGCCGAGCCCTGGGAGGGCGTCCGGGATGCGAACCGCTTCGGACCGCCTCCACCGCAACCGGGCCGCGTTACCGTGAGCGACGACTGGCTGAACCTCGCCGTGTGGACGCCTGACCCCGGCCGGTCCAACCTTCCGGTCGTGGTATGGATCAGCGGTGGCGGGTATCTCAACTGCGACTCCGCCGACCCTTACCTAACGGGTTCAGCCGTGGCCCAAGCCGGCGCGGTGGTGATCAGTGCGAATTACCGGAGCGGATTCGAGGGCTTCGCGCACATCGACGGCGCACCGGACAACCGGGCTCTCCTCGATCAACTCGCGGCGCTCCGCTGGGTTCAGGAGAATGTCGCCCGTTTCGGGGGCGATCCGGGCAACGTCACCGTGCTCGGCCAGTCCGCCGGAGCCGGCTCGATCGCTGCCCTGCTGGCGATGCCAGTCGCAACCGGAACCTTTCGTCGCGCGGTCCTGCAGAGCATCCCGCAGACATACTTCACAACGAGCCTTGCTGCCGAGATCTCGACGGAAATCTGCGATGAACTCGGCCGAACCGCCAGCGTCGCCGACCTCGCCGACGTTGCCCCTGACGACTTGGTCGCAGCGGCCGACACGGTGTCTAGTCGTCTTTTGCAGCGCCTCGACCGATGGGGGCCCGTGGCATACGCCTCCACGCCATTCGCTCCTGTGGTCGACGGTGACGTTCTTTCCTCGGCGCCGTGGGTTGCGCTCGCGGATGGCGCGGCCCGAGGGGTCGAGATGCTGATCGGACACAGCCGCGACGAGTACAGCCTGCTCGCTGCCCCGCTCCCCGAGATCGACGACCCACAGGTGGACGTCCTGATCGATGGGCTCTCACCCACGCCAGGGGCAAACCGCTACCGGGTGGCCTACCCGTCGGCCACTCCCAATCAGCTACGCGAGACGGCATTGTCAGACTGGCTGTACCGGATGCCCGCCCTCCACCTCGCCGAAGCCGCCCAGCTCGGCGGAGTCCGAGTCTGGATCTACGAGCTGTGCTGGGGATTCGGACCGCACGGCGCTTCTCACGGCCTCGACACGCTGCTCCTGTTCGGGACCGCTGACGTCGATGGCGAGGTAACGACGGCCGGTCCTGCCGCAGTCGCCGCAACCGAGCAGCTATCCCAACTCATCCGCGCCGAACTCCTGGGCTTCGCCACCACGGGCGACCCTGGCTGGACCCGGTTCCGAAGACACCAGCGCGCGACCCGCGTCTACAACCCCGAGCCGGTACTCGTCGCCTATCCCGAAGAACGGTCTCGCTCGCTGTGGAGTCATCAGCGATTCGGGGGTTTGGACTCAAGACGTTGACAACACCTGACTGACCTCACGGTCGCCGTCGAGGCGAGCAAACGCCCAGCCAGGCTGGTCCCTAGAGCGTGATCCAGTCGGTGAGAATGGGCTCTCCGCCTTCGGGGGCGCAGTACAGCCGGAACGTGCCGGTCGGTACCGGCGTCGACGTGAAGTAGCCCACGTCGTCCACCGTTACCCGGTTCACGCTGCCGTCGGCTCGCCGGATCTCCGCGACGCCGGGCCCGGGTGGGACGAGCTGCCCGTGGAGCGCGTCGTGCACGATCTCCAGCTCGACGGTGAGATGCGTCGCGTCGAACGTGAGACAACGCAAGGCGGCAGGTTCGGCCCGGCTCTGCGCTGCGCCGGCGAGATCTCGGGAGGAGTCGTACGTGAGCGCGGCTAGCTCAGCGTCGATGCTCCGCCAGGTGAAGGCCATCTTGCCGGCCTCGATGAACGATGCCGGCACCGGCTCGAATGCCCGATGCAGTTCGCCGAGCAACTCGTCATCGTCAACCCACCATGGGCTTGTCATGTCGAGCACCTCCCCTTCGCTCGGCCGGTGCGTCCTCGACCAGCGCCGCGATCGACGGATGCTGGCGCAATCGAGTCAGACATCGAGACCGGTTCGGTCCGATAGCGCCGACCGGCATGCCCAGTTGCACGCTGATCTCGGCGTAGGCGACCGGCGGGTCGGCCATGAGCATGCCCAGCAGCTCGCGACACCGATCGCCGAGGTCGGCGAACGCGGCCCGCAGCGCGGCCTGTCGCTCGGCCGCGATCAGCCATTGATCGACCTGCGTCTGGTCCTCGTCCGCCGGCACATCGAGCTCCGGGTCCACGAGCTGGCGATCGCGCTTCCAGCCGAGTCGCTGCACCCGGATGCACTCGCGCCGCGTCGTCGTGGCGAGCCAGCCGGGCAGCGCCGCCGGCTCGCGAAGCACGTCGAGATGTTCCACCAATCGCAACCAAACGTTCTGTCCGACGTCGTGCGCGTCTGCGTCCGATAGCCGAAACCGATGGCATATCGACCAGACAAGCGGGGCGAACCGCTCGATGATCTCGTCCCACGCCTCCTGGTCGCCATCCTGTGCCCGGGTCACGAGAATGATCACGGCCGGGTCGTCGCGCATAGTTCACCCCCGCATCGTGTCGCCAGGAATGGCCTGGGTAGGTGGTCACGCAGCCCGCGACCCTTTGATCAAGATACCGTGGTAGTCATTGGACAGCAGGGTCCTGCGCACCTCGCGGGCGTCGCCGTTGACCGGCAGCCGGGCCGCGATTTCGCCGGTGGCCAGGCCCGCGGCGAAGGAGGTGCCTTGCCACCTCGCATAACCGGTGAATAGTTCCGGCTTGCCCGAATCGAGCGTCACCAAGCCGTCGAAGTAGTTGCTCACAATGTCGACGCCGAGTGCGGTGATATCAACCCAGGGCGCTTCCGGTGTGAATGGCGCCGGTTCATAGTTCGGGCCG
This sequence comes from uncultured Actinomycetota bacterium, assembly GCA_963748415.1. Classification (GTDB taxonomy): domain Bacteria; phylum Actinomycetota; class Actinomycetes; order Mycobacteriales; family Jatrophihabitantaceae; genus CAVVJA01. The sequence goes on from CAVVJA010000018.1 coordinate 109,206, forward strand.
TAAGCGCCGACCGCGACGACGTCGTCGAGAGCAGCCGGCCAGAACGGGCGAGGGCGGGCCGGCTGGCGGTGATTGCCTGCGGCCGCGACGACCAGCAGTCTGGGCGTCATGATCTGGATTGCGCGTTGCATCAGAAGCGGTGGCTGGTTGTCCTCCGTGTAGCAACCGAGCGAGAGGTTGAGGATCGCCACGTCGCGGTCGAGGAACGACACCATCGCGCACGCGACGTCCCAAGCTGTGGCCGACGCATCGCGGGGGTGCAATGTGCCAAGGACGCCGATATTGGCATCTGGTGCTTGTGACGCAATAAGGCTTGTCACGAAGTTAGCGTGTCCGACGTCATAGCTGAACGACTCGTTAACGCTGCTGTAGGGCTCGCTGTCGCCGTTGGACGGATCGAGGGACTGCACGTTCTGACCCCACTGCGGATTCCAGACCAAGGGGGTGTCCAGCACACCGATGCGTACGCCGTGCCCTCCCGAGGCGGCCTGCCTAGGCCACATCGGTCCGTCAGAGGGAGAAGGCAGCCCGCCGCCGCCGCCGCTGACTTGCCCGCCGCCGCCGCTGACCTGTCCGCCGCCGCCGCTGACTTGTCCGCCGCCGCCGCTGACCTGTCCGCCGCCGCCGCTGACTTGTCCGCCGCCGCCGCTGACCTGTCCGCCTTCGCCTCCGATGCCGTTCATGACTCGGTTCTTGCCGATCGTCGGCGTCCATCCTCGGTACCGGAAGCTGCAGGCGGTGCGCACCATGGTGAGCACGTCGTTGAGATTCCGTCCAGACACGTCATCGGGCAGGTCTGCGGCCGCCCGATCGCGATCACTCGGATACGACAGCCGGATCAGACCGAGGCCCAACTTCACGCTCTCGTCTTCGGCGCGTAGCGTCGGCGCGCTCGTCAGGATCCCGGTGCGAGCAAGGGCGGCGAGTTCCTCCAAGACCACGTCGGCGTGTTCGAGCGAGACGACCAGCTGATGGGCAAGCACGTCGGTCGGTACTTCGGTTATGTCGGTCGTTTCGGACATGCACGACTCCACGGTGGGCAGGAAGAGATCACTGACTGGTCGGAGGGCGAATGCCCGGGGCTGATACACCAGAATGGGCACAAAATGCTTGACACGGAAGGGGTCGGCGCGAACCACTAATAGCCTGCCCCTATTGGCGGAGGCTCTAAGCCATGGCGGCAACCACCGAGGACCTGGCCCGCGAGGCCCTGGGTCTCGTCGAGGTGGATCCACGACGGGCCGCAGTCCTGGCTGCCCAAGCGATGGCCGGCGCACATCAGTCGCACGAAAAGGCTGCCGAATCCGTCGCGGCACGCGCCCAGGGCCTCGCCGCGTTCTACCTCGAAGACCTGGACGCATCCGTGGCATTCCTGCGGATGGCCATCCGGCTCGCCCGGCAGGCCGGATCGACGGAACTCGCGGCCGAGGCGCGAATGACACTGGCGTTCGTCCTGATGTGGCGCGGCCGGTCGGCAACTGCCATACGCATGATCGATTCGGCGGTTGGCGTCCTGCATGGCGTGGACCGGGCCCGCGCTCATGTCCAGCGCGGGGCGATCCTGCAGCAGGCGGGTCGATTCGACGAGGCCGTCGTCGACTATCGGGCCGGACTGCCGGTCCTTCGCAAGGCGCACGACGACCGCTGGGCCGCGCGGGTCTACGTCAATCGAGGCCTCGGACGGGCGCACCGCGGCCAGTTCCTCGCCGCGGAGAAGGACATTCGTGAGGCGTTACGCCTGTGGGACGGACTCAATCTGGCCCTATCGGTCGCCATCGGCATCCATAACCTGGGCTACGTCCAAGTGCTTCGCGGAAATATCCCGTCCGCATTGGCGTACTTCGACCAAGCTGAGGCTCGCTTCCGCCAGCTCGGATCGCAGGTTTCGCCGCTGCTGCGAGACCGCGCCGAGCTGCTGCTGTCGGTGCGCTTGGTGTCCGAAGCACGGGAGGCAGCGGAGCGGGCGATCACGGAATGTCTACGCGAACAGCGGCACTCGATCCTGCCCGAGGCGCGTCTTCTGTTGGCGCGCGCAGAGCAGCTCGGCGGGGATCTGGATAGCGCTTTGCACCAAGCCAGAACCGCCGCTCGAGAACTGGACGGTCTCGGGCACGCGGAGCTCGCGGCTCTCGCCCGGGTGCTGGTATTGACCTACGAGCTCGCCGGTGACTCGTCGCGCATTCGCACGGCCGAGTTGGAGCGAGCGATTGCCGGCACGGGCGGCCTGTGGCCCGATGTCGCTCTCGAGGCTCGCTTGGTTGCCGGACAACGCGAGCTGGACCGGGGGCGGTCCGACCGAGCCGTCACGCTACTGACGCGTGCCGGGCTGTCTCGTCGGCGCGGCGCCGCCACCCTTCGCGCGCGGGGCTGGTATGCGCAAGCGCTGCTTCATCAAGCTGGCGGTAACCGCACGGCCGCGAGGTCGTCCGCGCGGACCGGGCTGCGAATTCTTGACGACTACGCTGCGGCGATCGCGGCCACCGATATGCGTGCGCACGTGGCCGGGCACCGTGTCGATCTCGCGTCGCTCGGACTGGGCCTTGCCATCGAAGACGGCTCAGCTCGGCAGGCTTTCGCCTGGGCCGAAATCGGACGGGCGAGTCATCTGCACAAAGCGCCGACTGCGCAGCGAGACGAAGCGCTGTCTGAGGCGCTCTCCGAACTACGCATCGTCACCCGAGACATTGACGAGGCTCGCATCGCAGGCCGCCCGACCGGCGCCCTCCACGCGCGCCAACTAGGCCTTGAGCGGCAGATCCGAGACCACGAGAGGCACCAGCGAGCGAGCCATCTCGGGGCAGCGGCGGCGCCGTCAGTGGCCGATCTCGCTGAGGCGTTGCGGGGCGCTGCTGTGGTGGAATATGTCGCCCTGGACGAGCGGCTGCGGGTCATCACGGTCGTCGATGGGCACGTCCGGATGCGGGACCTGGGCCCATTGGCGCCGGTGCTCGACCTGGCCGGCCGCCTGCCGTTCGCGTTGCACCGACTAGCCCGCCGCAGCGCCTCGAAGCCCAGCCGGGAGGCGGCGCATTCCCTACTGCGAACGACAGTGGCCGAACTGGACCGAATCCTGTTGGGCTCGGCGCCGGATCTCGATGATCGTTCTTTGCTCGTCGTGCCGACCGGCCACCTGCAGTGGCTCCCATGGTCTGCGCTGCCGTCCTGCGCCGGCCGCCCGATTACCGTCGCACCCTCAGCGACGCTCTGGCATGGGGCGATCACCCGTCGGGCGAGGCGCGGCGCCGTAGTCGTGGCAGCTGGGCCGAGTTTGCCAGGCGCCCGGGCCGAGGCGGAGGCCGTGGCGTCGATCTACGGTGTCAAGCCGCTGGTGGGGGACATGGCAACAGTTGAGTCGGTGGCAGCGAGCCTGGACGGTGCCGCACTGGCCCACCTGGCCACCCATGGGCGGGTGCGCGCCGACAACCCGCAGTTCGGGTCATTGGGCCTAGCCGACGGACCGCTGATGATCTACGACCTGGAAAAGCTGCGCCGGACGCCGCACACGGTCGTCGTGGCGGCCTGCGACGCCGGCCGTCCGGTCGTTCCGATTGGAGACGAGCTGCTCGGGCTGACCGCGAGCCTTCTCGCACAGGGCACCTCACAGCTCGTGGCATCGGTGCTGCCCATTCTCGACACGGAAACCTGGCCGCTCATGGTTGCCTTGCACGATCGGTTACGCGGTGGCGAGACGGTAGCCGCTGCGCTGGCCTCGGCACAGCTGGAGGTGGCCTCCCGAGGATTCGAGGGCATGGCGACGGCCGCGGGCTTCCTGTGCTTCGGCGCCGGTTTCACCCGACCGAGCGTTGCCCGCTTGACGATGTAGTGCCCGCCGCCTTTGGGGCCCAGGGCCCGGGGCAATGCCAAAATGTGCTGGTGACGAGCCGACCGGTGCGAATGGGGGTCGACGTCGGGGGGACGTTCACCGACTTGGTGGCGCTGCGGGACGGCAGGATCGTGACGGCGAAGGTGCCGTCCACTCCGCAGGACCAGTCGGCGGGCGCGCTTGCAGCGTTCGATGCGTCCGGGTTGGACGCTGCAGAAATCGCGGTGTTCGCACACGGCATGACCGTCGCTACCAACGCGCTGCTCGAGCGTCGGGGCGGCCGCACCGCACTGGTCACGACCGAGGGATTCCGGGATGTTGTGGAAATCGGCCGGCAGAACCGCCCGGCGCTTTACGACCTCGCCCGTGACTGGCCGCCGCCGCTGGTGCCGCGCAAGTTGCGGTTCACCGTACGGGAGCGGATTGGACCGTCGGGTGTGGTGGTTCCGCTGGCCGACGGCGAGCTGGCTCGGATCGTCGCCGCGTTGCGGGCCGCCAAGGTCGAGGCGGTCGCGGTGTGCCTCCTGTTCGGGTTCCTGTACCCGGAGCACGAGCGGCGGATCGGCCACGCGATTCGCACGGCCCTGCCCGACCTGGCGGTATCGCTGTCGAGTGAGCTGCTGCCCGAGTTCCGCGAGTACGAGCGGGTGGCGACCACGACCGCAGACGCCTATCTCGCGCCCCGGGTCACCGCATATCTACGCCGGCTCGCTGAGCGGACCCGGGGACGTGGTTTGCCCGCCCCCCTGGTCATGCAGTCCGCGGGCGGCGTGGCGGAGATCGACCTGGCTGCGACCCAGCCGGCGCGGCTTGTCCTGTCCGGGCCAGCTGGCGGGGTGGTAGGGGCGACCTACGTCGCCGCTCAATCCGGCTGCGGCGACGTGCTTACCTTCGACATGGGCGGCACGAGTACCGATGTTGCGGCAGTAGTCGGCGGCATGGTTCAGACGACCACCGAATCGGTGGTCGCCGGGGTTCCCGTGAAGCTGTCTGCGGTCGATGTTCACTCGGTCAGCGCGGGCGGGGGCTCGGTGGCGTGGGCCGATGAGGGTGGCGCCCTACGGGTGGGGCCCCGGTCGGCCGGCGCCGATCCTGGGCCCGCCGCCTACGGGCTCGGTGGCGACGAGCCGACTGTCACCGACGCTGACCTCGTGCTCGGCTACCTGGCGGACGGCGCGACCCTGGGTGGCGAGGTGGTGCTGTCCTCCGACCTCGCGCGGCGGGCCCTGGAACGGCTAGGTGACCGACTGGGGCTGACCGCTCAACAGGCGGCGGCGGGTGTCGTCCAGGTAGCGGAGGCCGAGATGGGCCGAGCGCTGCGGAGGATCAGCGTCGAGCGCGGTCTGGACCCACGCGACTTCGCGCTCGTCGCGTTCGGTGGCGCGGGTGGGATGCACGCGTGCGCTCTCGCGGACGAGTTGGGCATGCGGAGCGTGCTGGTGCCGAGGGCGGCAGGGGTGCTATCTGCCCTCGGATTGGCGATCGCCGACATACGCCGCGACTACGTCGGTCCGCTGTTCGGCGAGATCGCTGCCCTCGACCCGGCCCGGTTGACCGCCGCCTGGGAAGCGCTCGCCGAGTGCGCCCGTAATGACTTGCGAGGGTTCGCAGCCGACCCGCACCTTGATCGGCTGGCAGACCTCCGGTACCAGGGCCAGTCCTACGAGCTCACCGTCCCGGGCGACACTCCCACTGCCCTGGCCGAGGCCTTCCACGTGGCGCACGAGCGGCGGTACGGCCATCGCGAGGACGACGAGCCCGTACAGGTCGTCAACGTCCGGCTGGTGGCGACCATCGCCGGCCACCGGCCGGAGCTGATCGAGCCTGAACCCCGGGAGGCGAACCCGCGAACCGGCGTCCGAGACGTTCTCCTGGATGGCGCCTGGATCCGGGCGGACGTCCTGGATCGCGACCTGATGGGGCGCGGCAACGCGGCGCCGGCGCCGGCAGTCGTCGAGTTCGCCGAGGCGACCTGCCTGGTGCGACCTGGGTGGACCGGCGCCATCGATCCCGCAGGCACGCTGATCCTGACCAGGGGTCACCCATGACCCTCGACCCGGTCACGCTGTCGGTGATGCGCGGCGCGCTCGAAGGCATCGCGGCGGAAATGGGCTCGGTGCTCGTGCACAGCGCCTACTCGTCGAATATCAAGGAACGGCAGGACTGTTCGGCCGCGTTGTTCGACGACCGCGGCAGGATGGTCGCCCAAGCCGAGCACATCCCCGTCCACCTCGGTGCGATGCCCGAGGCCGTGACCGCCGTGATCGCCCGCGGCGCGCAGCCCGAAGACGTCTTCGCGCTCAATGACCCGTACACCGGTGGCACCCATCTCCCTGACGTCACGCTGGTCTCCCCGATCGCGGTCGGCAACCGCTCAGTGGGCTATGCGGTGACGCGCGCGCACCACTCGGACATCGGCGGCATGGAGCCAGGATCGATGCCTAGCGGCAGCCGCGACCTGTGGCAGGAGGGCCTGGTTATACCGCCGGTCCGGCTGGTCCGCGAGGGCCGCCTGGATGAGGACTTGTTCGCGCTGATACTGGCCAACTCGCGCACTCCCCGGCTGCGCCGGGGCGATCTCCGCGCACAGATCGCCGCGAACCAGATCGCGGGGGAACGACTGGCCGAGCTGGCCGCGCGCCGCGGGCTGAATACGCTGCTCGCCGCATACGACGAGATCCTGGCCTACGCCGAGCGCCGCACGCTGGAGGCGTTGCGGGCTTTGCCGAACGGGACCTTCCGGGCGAGCGGTGAGCTTGAGGGCGACGGCGTCAGCGACGCCGACATCCCGATCGAGGTCACCCTCACCGTGCACGGCGATCGGATGCGTATCGACTTCACCGGCACTGCGGACGCCGTGGAGGGGAACGTGAACTGTCCTCTCGCGGTGACCCGATCAGCGTGCTACTTTGCGCTCCGGGTGCTGCTGCCGGACGACGTACCAGCGAATGCCGGGACGTATGCGCCACTGGAGATCGTCGCCCCTGCCGGCTCGCTGGTAAACGCCGCTCCGCCGCATGCCGTCGTGGCCGGGAACGTGGAGACCAGCCAACGGATCGCGGACACGGTGCTAGCAGCGCTAGCCGAGCTGGCGGACGTTCCGGCAGCCGGCCAGGGCACCATGAACAACGTCGTCATAGGCGGGCATGGCTGGACGTACTACGAAACGGTGGCTGGTGGGCAAGGCGGTTCCAGCCACGCGCCTGGACCGAGCGGCGTTCACGTCGGGATGACCAACACGCTAAATACCCCGGTCGAGGCCCTCGAGCTGGAGTACCCGATGCGGGTCGAGCGGTATGAGCTGGCGGAAGGGAGCGGCGGCGGCGGCCGTTATCCGGGCGGTGACGGGGTTATCCGGTCAATCCGCGTGCTCGAGCCGGCCACCGTGTCGCTACTCACGGATCGTCGGCGGCATCGGCCGCGCGGGGGCCACGGTGGCGAGCCTGGGGCCTCGGGTCGGAACCTGCTCGGAGACGGAGCCGAGCTGAGGGAGCTGCCCGCCAAGACGACCCTGCGCCTTGACGCGGGCGACTTGGTCACCGTGGTGACGCCCGGCGGTGGCGGCTGGGGCGCTAGCGGTCCGTCTGCGATATGACCTCGCGGCGCCTGTGGCGCCCGGATGGTCGTTGGAGCAGTCGGCGCCTCGGTTACGGTGGTCGCGGGCGCCGACCGGAGTGAACGGGAGCTATCACACTGATGCGAGTCACCGGGCTGGGGCACGCCAGCGCGCTGATCGAGACCACCTACGGCACCATCCTGACCGATCCGTGGGTCAATCCGGCGTACTTCGGATCGTGGTTCCCGTTCCCGGACAACTCGCAGCTGGACTGGGATCAGCTCGGCCGCGCGGACTATCTGTACGTCAGCCACCTGCACCATGACCATTTCGACCCGATGAATCTGCGCGACCACGTCGACAAGGGCATCACCGTGCTGCTGCCCGAGTTCCCGACCACCGAACTCGAGGACGGCATTCGAGACCTCGGCTTCCGCAACGTCGTCAAGACCGTGTCCGGCGAGGTGATCGACCTGGACGGTCTGCAGGTGATGATCGAGTCGTTGACCTCACCCACGGACGGCCCGATCGGCGACTCGTCACTGTGGGTATACGACGGCGAGCAACGCCTGCTCAATCAGAACGACGCGCGCCCGGCCAACCTGACTCCATTTCTCGAACTCGGCTCGGTCGACGCTTACCTCATCCAGTTCTCCGGTGCCATCTGGTTCCCCATGGTGTACGAGCTGCCCAAGCGGGCCAAGCAGGCGCTCGGGTTGCAGAAGCGGGCCCGGCAGTTCGACCGGACCTTGCGATACATCGAGGAACTCGCAGCCGCCTACGTCTTCCCAACCGCTGGGCCGCCCTGCTTTCTTGACGAGGAGCTGTGGGGGTTCAACGACATCTTCGGCGACGAGTCGAACATCTTCCCGGATCAGGTCGTCTTTCTTGAGTGGCTGGCCGAACGAGGCCACGACGAGGGACGGTTGTTGCTGCCCGGCTCGGTCGCCGATGTCGTAGCACCGGGATGCCCGGTCGAGCATCCGATGTCCGACGCCGAGGTGGAGAAACTCTTCGCCGACAAGACGGCGTACCTCCGTGACTACCAGGCCCGGGCCCAGCCCGCCATCGAGGCGGTCAAGGCCACCTGGGCCCACCCCGAAATCGACGTCATCCCGATCCTGCAGGAGTGGTTCGCCCCGCTGTTGGAGGAAGCGGACCATATGGCGGCAGGCATCAATGGCGGAGTCCGGTTTACGGCCGAGGACGCCGAACGCGGCGACATCGATTTCATCATCGACTTCGTCGCCCGCGAGCTGCGGCAATACGCGGGGGAGAAGGTGCGGTATCGCTTCCGCACCCGCCGCGCCTACCTAGAACAGCTCGTTCACGATCACGAAGTCGACTGGGTCAACAGCCTGTTCTTGTCCTGCCGATTCTCCGCGCAACGCATCGGGCCCTATAACGAATTCATCTACGTCTTCTTCAAATGTTTGTCCGAGGAACGGCTGAACTACGCCGAGGGCTGGTTCGCCGAGCAGAACGCCACTGAGGCCGCCGAATCGATCACGCTCGACGGTTGGGAGGTGCAGCGGCGGTGCCCGCACCTCAAGGCCGACCTCTCGCGGTTCGGCTCGATCGACGGCAACGTGCTCACGTGCCAGATGCACGGCTGGAAGTGGCGGCTCACCGACGGCAAGTGCCTCACGTCTGTCGGCCACAACATCCGCAGCGCGCCAGCCGGCCAGCCCGTGCCGTAGCCACGATCAACAGCCAATACCGCTGCCAGGGCAACGGAATCTGCACAAACGAGTGATTGGTCAAGAAGTGGGGCCGGTGGGATTCGAACCCACACTGGACGGCACCTAAAACCGTTGCCTCTGCCGTTGGGCTACGGCCCCGGGCGGCTCACACGGCGAGATCCTGGCGCAGCTTCGCAACGTGACCGGTGGCCCGGACGTTGTACAGCGCCTCCAGAATCCTGCCGTTCTCGTCGATGACGAACGTCGAGCGGATCACGCCGATGACCTTCTTGCCGTACATCGACTTTTCGCCGTACGCGCCGTATGCCGATAGAACTGATCGGTCGGGATCGGACAGCAGCGGGAAGGTCAGCGACTCGTTGTCGCGAAACTTCGCGATCTTAGCCGGCGAGTCCGGGGAAATTCCGACGACGGCGAAACCGGCGTCGTTGAGGTCGGCCAAATTGTCACGGAAGTCGCATGCTTCCTTTGTGCAGCCGGGCGTCGACGCAGCTGGGTAGAAGTAGACGACAACCTTACGGCCCGCATAGTCAGAGAGGGACACCTGCTTCCCGTCCGCGTCGGACAGCGTGAACGGGGGAGCGGGATCGCCGGAAGCAAGACGTGTCATGCCCTAGACACTAGAGCTAGACACTAGGCTCTGCGGCGAGCGGCATCGATGGAAGGAGCCGGGCGTGACGGTGCAGCGGTCACCAGAGGAGATCCAGCGCGAGATCGAGCAGGCTCGTGCGTCGCTCGCGACCACCGTCGACCAGCTTGCGGAGCGCACCAACCCGAAGCGGCTCGCCGATCTCGCGAAGCAGAACCTGATCGCCTGGACGAGAAGTCCCAAAGGAAGAGCGGTCGTCGGAGGCACGACGCTGCTCGTGACGCTGCTGGTCGTGGCCAGGGTCCGGGCGGTGCGCCGCCGGACATACTGACCGCCAACTCCTGAATCCGGTGCGTGTCGTCCTGCTGTTGTCCTGTTCCGACCAGCCCGGTCTCGTCCACGCGGTAGCCGAGTTCGTGCTCACCGTTGGCGGCAACATACTGCACGCCGAGCAGCACGTCGACGCCGAGACCAGCGTCTTCTTCCAGCGGGTCGAGTTCGACACGACTTCGGAGGCAGTACGACGCGACGAGGTCGGAGCGCGGTTCGCCGATGTCGCCAGGCGCTTCGGCATGCGGGTTGACATCCGGTTCGTGGACGATAGGCCCCGCATCGCCGTGCTCGCGTCGCGCGAGGTCCATTGCCTGGCCGACTTGCTTGCGCGCTGGCGGGCCGGAGAGATCTCAGCCGAGATCGTGGCGGTGATCAGCAATCATCCCGATCACGCCGCCCTGGCTGCATTCAGTGGCGTGCCGTTCCACTACCTGCCGTTCACGCCGGACACCAAGGCCGAGCAGGAACTCCAGGTCCGCACCATCTTGCACGCTAGCGAGGTCGAGTTGGTGGTGCTGGCTCGGTACATGCAGATCCTCGGGCCGACGCTGTTATCGGCCTACCCAGCGGGGATCATCAACATCCACCATTCGTTCCTACCGGCATTCACCGGGGCCCGGCCCTACCACCAAGCGCAGCAACGAGGAGTCAAGCTGATCGGCGCGACCGCGCATTACGTGACAGCTGACCTGGACGAGGGCCCGATCATCGCCCAGGATGTGACGCCGGTGTCCCATCGTGATTCGGTCGCCGACCTCATCCGGAAAGGACGCGACCTGGAAACCGTGGTCCTCGCGCGGGCGGTCTCCGCCCACGTGGAGCACCGGACGCTGGTGTTCGGAAACAAGACGATCGTGTTCGGCTGACCGAAGGTCCCGCCGCCCAAGATCATCAGCGAGGGCTGACGCCGCGGCCTTCCCGGAGCCGTTCCCGCTGCGGCGCGACCGTGTACTTCGGGTCATCGGCGGACTGTTTTCCGGCGTGGAAGATGCCGAATCGTGTGCAGATCGATCCGCCGAGGAGGGCCGCGCCCGACGCAATCGACAGTGCGCGACTGCGACGGCTGACCGCCGCGCCCACTCCGCCGACTCCAGTAAGAATCTTTCCCGCGCGCAGCCAGGCACCGGCAGCGCCAATGCGTAACGGCTCGGCGGCCAGTCCCAAGGACTGTTCCATCGCGTACAGCGTGGCCACGTCGACGATCGCGCCGCCGACCGCCATCCGACGCGCGGGGCCGGCATCGGCGCGATGAGCACAGATCAGGCCTGCTCCACCTGACGAGGCGGCAGCGGACCCCACGAACACGAATGGCAGCAGGCGGTAGCTTTCGTGCCAGGTGGGGGTGGCGGTGTCGGACAGCAGCACAGCGGTATACGTAGCGACCGCCGGCGCCATTACCGCCGCGGCCAGTCCGGCCGGCCGCGCCGCTCGACGGACGAGACGATCGGCCCACGGGGGCCCGACCCGCGGAAGTTCGGATATCGCTGCCACACCGGTCAGCGGACCGTAGCCGGTAAGAAGCCAGATTCCGACCGACATGGGGGATGTCGGCTTGGCGACGCGCAACATGTTGATGAACCGCGCAGGTCGGCCTAAGTCGTGTACCAGCACGGCAAAGCTCGCGACGATCGCGGCCAAGGCAGTGACTCGGGCCGGGCGGCGCAGGGAGACGCGGCCGGTCAGGTCGGCGCCAGCAGCGAGCAGAGAGGAGCCCGCTGCCAGGCCGCCTAGAAACAGGTAGCCGGGGATGTCGGAGGCCCACGGTGCAGACTTGACGACTGGCCGGCCGTAGTACGACGTGAATTCCACGTCCGGGACCACGGTCCGCTCGCGGCGGCCGCGCCGCGCTGCGCCCTGACCGCGTTGGGCGTTGTCAAATTCCGACGCCGACGCTCGGAGGTCGCTGCTGGAAGAGCGCCGTCGGGGCGACCCGTTCACCCGCGGCCCCCCAGGAACGAGGCGACGGCTCCGGCAACCAGAGTCGCTGCGGCCAGACCGGCGCGGCGCCACATTGCCGGCAGATCCCGCGTGGTCACGACCGGATCCGGTGGCAAACCGTAGACCTCGGGCTCGTCGAGGAGCAAGAACATGGCGCCAGCACCGCCGATTCCGTCCTCCGGATCGTGACCGTAGAGCCGGGCATCGGTCACGCCGTTGGCCTGCACGGCGGCAAGTCGAGCTGTCGCCCGCTCGCGCAACTCATCCAGGTCGCCGAATTGGATCGACTCGGTGGGGCACGCTTGTGCGCAGGCCGGCGTCATTCCAGCTCCGAGCCGGTCGTAGCACAACGTGCACTTCTGAGCCAGTCCGACGTTGGGGGTGTCGGAATCACCCGTACGGCGTTCGATAACGCCGAATGGACAGGCCACGACGCAATAACCGCAACCGTTGCAGACGTCGTCTTGCACGACCACCGTGTCGAACTCGGTTCGGAACAGCGCGCCGGTCGGGCAAACGTCGAGACACGCAGCGTGCGTGCAGTGCTTGCAGACATCCGACGACATCAGCCAGCGGAACTCGCTACCTGCTGCGCGGTCGGCGCCGTCGCTGGACGGACGCGCGGACGGCAGGCCGAGAAAGGTCGGGCGCTTTTGCTCGATGAATGCGACATGCCGCCAGGTACTCGCGCCGAGCGCACCGGTGTTGTCGTACGACGTGCCGAGCAGATTCAGGCCATCCTCGGGTATCGCGTTCCATTCCTTGCACGCGACCTCACACGCCTTGCAGCCGATACATACCGAAGTATCGGTAAAGAACCCCTTTCGCGCTTCGACAGTCTTGACGGCCGGAGGTGATGTCGTGGTCGTGCTCATTATCGTCCCCGATCTTCCGGGCTAGCAGGAGTGCGCCCCTGATTGCCAGTCTCCGTCGTGATCCCAGCGCGGCGACGGTAGTCGGCGACGAAGTCCAGCAAGGCGGCCCCGGTAGGTCGCCGGCCGGCCCGAATATCGCACGAGGCAGCCTTGTCCTCCTGGATGTGCACATTTGGGTCGAGCGTGACACCGAACAGGTCGTTGGCCGAGTCTCCGCGGGACAGCGCGCCCCCTCCGACTCCCCAGTGGTAGGGGAGGCCTATCTGGTGAACAGTTCGCCCGTCGACCGTCAGCGGCGCCATTCGATCGGTCACGAGCACGCGGGCCTCGATGGCCGTGCGGGCGGTAACGATCGTGGCCCAACCCAACTGCTGGAGTCCGCGAAGTGCCGCGAGCTGCGGGGATACTTCGCAGAAGAACTCTGGTTGCAGTTCCGACAGGTAGGAGAGCCAGCGGCTCATGCCGCCCGCGGTGTGGTGTTCGGTGAGCCGATAGGTCGTGAATACGAAGGGGTATACCTGCCAATTGGGCTCGGGCGGCGAGGGGTTCTGGAGGTTGTCGGTTCGCTTGAAGACTTGCCGTGCGGGGTTTGCTTGCTGGCGATAGAAGGGGTTTCGCACCGGCGACTCGCTCGGTTCGTAGTGCGCGGGCAGCGGCCCGTCGAGAAGACCAGAAGGTGCGAACAGCCACGCCTTCCCGTCGGCTTGCATGATGAACGGATCGTCACCAGCGATGCCGTCGACGCCACTAGTGCCCGGCTCGGGGCGGTACGACGGCGGCTTGGTGATCTCGAAGTCCGGGACATCGGGCCCAGTCCATCGGCCACTCGATTCGTCCCACCAGACATACGCCTTCCGGTCACTCCACGGCCGGCCTTCGGGATCCGCCGATGCCCGGTTATAGAGAATTCGTCGATTGGCGGGCCAGGCCCAGCCCCATTCCGGCGCGACCCACGACTGCTCACTGCCGGGACGTCGCCGCGCTGCCTGGTTGACTCCGTCGGCGTACACACCGGTGTAGATCCAGCAGCCTCCGGATGTCGAGCCATCGGCCTTCATTTCGGTAAAGGACGTCAGGGGATTGCCGGCCTGCGCCCCGCGCAGGTGGTATCCGTTTATCTCTTGCAGCACCGCGTCGGCTGACGGTTCGCCTGTGTGGTCGGTCGGGTAGTCCCAGGTCAGATCCAGGATCGGGCGATCGCGTACGTCGGACGACGACGCCAGCTTTTGGCGGATCTTGCGCCCGAGGTGGAAGAAGAAATGCAGGTCGCTGCGGCAGTCCTCCGGTGGCTCCACGGCCTTGTGATGCCATTGCAGAAGTCGCTGCGTCTGGGTGAAAGAGCCGTCCTTCTCGACGTGCGATGCCGCCGGCAGGAAGAACACCTCGGTCCCGATGTCCGTGGTGACCAGCTCACCGGTCTCGATCTCGGGGCTGTCCTTCCAGAAGGTGGCCGAGTCAATGACGTTCAGATCCCGGACGACAAGCCATTTCAAGTGCGCCATCGCCAGGCGTTGCATCTTGCCATGCGCCGATCCGACAGCTGGGTTCTGACCGATCAGGAAGTAGCCCTCGACCTTGTCGTCCAGCATGTCCATGACGGTGCGGTAGGTCCCGTGATCACCCGTAAGCCGGGGCAGGTAGTGGAAGCAGTAGTCGTTCGCCTCGATCGCCGCGTCACCCCAGTACGACTTGAGCAGGCTGACCAGGTAAGCCCGGGCCTCGGTCCAGAATCCTTTTTGGTCCGGGCTGGAAATCGCGTCCAGGTACCCGTCGATGTCGTCGTGTTCACCGACCTTGGGCATCGGCAGATAGCCAGGCAGCAAGTCGAAGAGGGTCGGGATATCCGTGGAACCTTGGATGCTCGCGTGGCCACGCAGCGCCATGATCCCGCCGCCGGGCCGGCCGATGTTGCCCAGCAGCAGCTGGATGATTGCGGCCGTCCTGATGTACTGGACGCCCACCGAATGCTGGGTCCAACCGACTGAATAGACCCAGGCGGTTGTGCGATCGCGCCCGCTGTTCGCTGTCACCGCCTCGCACACCTTGGCGAATACCTCAGGTGGCACCCCGCAGGTCGAAGCGACGAGTTCCGGCGTATAGCGAGCAAAGTGACGCTTGAGCACCTGGAAGACGCACCGCGGATGCTGCAAGGTCTCGTCTCGCTGCACGACGGCGTGAGCCAGCCGGGCTCCGTGCCCACCCATCGCTTGCCCAGCCATCCTGGGCCGCCGTGCTGCTTTGCTCTCCCGATCTGCGCCCTCGAGATGCTCCCGGCTGCCAGCCGCTGCGGCCTCTCTTACGCCTTCATATTCCCACGACCGAGTGTCGTAGGTGCCGGACTCCGGGTCGTACCCGGAATAGACGCCGCTGAGATCCTCGACGTCGCGAAAGTCTTCGCGCAGGATCGTCGCCGCATTCGTGTAAGCCAGGACGTACTCGGGGAAGTACCTCTCGTTCTGCAGGATGTAGTTGACGATGCCGCCGAGGAACGCGATATCACTTCCGGCCCGGAGCGGGACGTGCAAATCGGCGACGGCCGATGTCCGGGTGAAGCGCGGATCAATGTGAATGACGGTCGCACCTCGGGCCTTGGCGGCAATCACCCATTGGAATCCGACCGGATGACACTCGGCCATGTTGGAGCCCTGAATGACGATGCAATCGGAGTTCTGCAGATCTTGCTGGAATGTTGTCGCCCCACCGCGACCAAAGGAGGTTCCCAAACTGGGAACGGTCGAGCTGTGTCAAATACGCGCCTGATTCTCGATCTGGATCGCGCCCAGGGCGGTGAAGAGCTTCTTGATCAGGTAGTTCTCTTCGTTGTCCAGCGTGGCACCGCCGAGCCCGGCAATGCCGAGCGTGCGGCGCAGCGGTTGGCCATGCTCGTCCATGTCCTGCCAGGTGCGGGCGCGCGACTCGATGACTCGATCGGCGATCATGTCAGTAGCAGTCTCGAGATCGAGACTCTCCCACTTGGTTGCGTGCGGACGGCGGTAGAGCACGCGCGTCTGGCGGTGCGGGCTGGTGACCAGCTCAAGGCTCGCGGATCCCTTCGGGCACAGGCGCCCGCGCGAGATCGGCGAGTCGAGGTCGCCCTCGATCTGCACGACTCGTTCGTCCTTGACGTACACGCGTTGTCCGCAGCCGACGGCGCAATAAGGGCACACGCTTGCCACGACACGGTCAGCAGTCTCGGTTCGGGCTACGAGTTGCTCAGTGCGCCGGGACGTCACCGCGGATCCGCGGGCGAAGACGTCGGGACCACGCAGCTGACGCACCACGGGCCACGACTGCAGCGCCTCTCCTAGACCCATCTCTCCTCCACTTGTCAGCCTATTCCTTGCCGTCAGTGATCGGCCGATGTACCTGGCGAACCGATGTCGGCGTCGTCGTCCGGGCCGCCGGCGCTCTCCGCGATGGGGGGGTTAGGGGCTGCCCACCGAGTTGGCTGGATCCACCAGAACCAAGCCCCGGTCGCAGCCAACCCGGCCACGCTCGCGAGTGCGAGCGGCAAGTTCCCTACCCAATCGATCACGAAGAGCACCGCCCCCAGCATCGCCAACATCAGAAAGATCAGGCCGCCGGCGGCCACGCGCCCGGTGAACGTGACCAGCTCGTCCTTCCGATGCTGGCGGAAGAGCACGCGATGTGCTGGAACCGGTGCGATGAGCAGTAGCGCGGACATCGCGGCGCACAGCAGGGTGATCACGTAAACCGTGAGCTGGAAGGCGTCGATCTCGTTGAACCGCTGCTGAAAGGCGATGCTCAGGAGGAACGCGAACAGGATCTGAACGCCGGTCTGGGCCACGCGGAGTTCCTGCAACATCTCGGCGTAGTTGCGGTCCAGCCGGTCGGCCTCGCTCTCGTTTCGCGAATAGGTCCGCCGGAACAGTTCGTCGTTCATATCCGATAGCGTGCCTGATCACTACCGCCAGCACCACAGACACCGAAGCCGACGCCCGGTAGGTTCAACCGAAACGGGAGGTGCTCATGCAAGCTGTAGGCGAACCGTATCCGGCCGAATTCACCTTCGATCCGCCGGACCGGGTCGCGAACTGGCGGCCACTGGTCAACTGGCTTTTGGCCATACCCCACCTGATCGTGCTCAGCCTGCTCCGCTATGTGGCCGAGGTGCTGGCGGTGGTGTCTTGGTTCATCATTCTGTTCACCGGTCGCCTACCCGCGGGGCTTGCGGACTTCCAAGTGATGTACCTCAGGTACTACGTCCGGACGAGTATCTATATTTCGTTCCTCGGCGAGGAGTACCCGCCGTTCGACTTTACGGTGACGCAGGACGATCCAGGCGTTGACCCGCGCATTCGCGTCGCCATTCACTCGGAGCTCGAGCAGCGGAACCGCCTGACCGTCGGATTCCGGTTCATTCTCGTGATTCCGCAGCTGATCATGCTGGTGCTGCTCTCAATCGCTGGGTTCGTCGTGCTGGTGATCGCCTTCTTTGCCGTGTTGTTCACCGCGCACTGGCCAGCCGGGCTGCGTCACTTCACGCTGGGTGTCCTCCGATGGTGGCTGCGGGTCGACGCGTATCTGCTGCTGCTCGTCGACGAGTACCCGCCCTACTCCCTCGATTGAGTAGGTAGCCGCTCGGGCTAGGGCCCGGCTACTGCGCGCAACGCGGAGATCGGAGATGCGTAAGGCTCCGGATCGACCTGGACCTCATGAGATACGAAGTTCTCCCGATGCGGCAGCTCGTTCGGGCTAGGAATATCGGGTTGTTAGTCGTGCGGCGAGGAAGGTCGAGATGCTCCTCATCGATGACGGTGCCGGAGGGGTCGTCGGGGTACGGGCCAGGCTGCGGGATTATCTACGGGGGCACCTGACCGCCGGCCGGATCGATCGTGACCTTGCGGACGGTGCGTCGCCCGACGCAAGCGTCGTATCCGCGTTACGCGCTCAGGAGTTGACCAGTATGCAAACCCGCCGCGATCTCGCCTCCGGGTTGCAGCGCGCCCTGGCCGGAGCGATTGCGTCGGGCTATGCCAGGCCAGCCGGCGCGCCATTGTCTCGGGACGGCATTCTTGCCTCCGCGGCCGAGATTGGGGAACTGTCTCGGCGGTTACTCGCCGAGGGTCCGGTCTCTGTTCGCGGAGTGGCGGAGACTCGGCTCCTGCTGACGAACGGGGCTGGACCGCTGCACAACCGACGGAGCCAGGAGCGCCTTGCCGCTACCGTCCGTCGCGCGATCCGTGATCTGGACATCGACGGTGGCGGCTTGGCAGCATGATCCAATCGGCTCGGCCTACGGCCGTTTGGTCGCCGTGACGACGAGATACTCCCACGTCATGATGCCGCTGTCGGCGTCGTTCCGACGGGCGAGGTCGGCCAGCTCCTGATCGAGCTTCTCGGTACGTTCTGGGTCATCCGCGATGTTGCGATAGGCGGCGATGGTCGGGCCGTAGTACTTCTTGAAGAAGTCCCGGAAGCTCTCCGCGTTCTCGAACTGCTCGACCGTGAGCCGTTGCGGCCGGGCCTGGAAATCGGTCACGCGATCGCCGAACAAGGTGCGGACATGGTCTTCGGTACCCCACAATGGCCCCGGCTGCGCACCAGGCGGCGGCGGTGCGACATACGGCTTCATGACCGCGAACAGCTGACCGACGAAACCAGTTGGCGTCCAGTTCACTAACGCGATCCGCCCGCCGGGCCGGGTCACCCGCACGAGTTCGTCAGCTACCGGCTGGTGGAACGGCGCGAACATCACGCCCACGCAAGACAAAACGGTGTCGAAGTCGCCGTCTTCGAAGGGAAGGCGCTCGGCGTCCGCTTCGACCCACTCGATGTCCAGACCCTGACTCGCAGCGCGATGCCGTCCCGTCTCGAGCAGCTCAGGTGTGAGGTCCGAAGCGACGACCCGCGCGCCCGCTGAGGCGGCCGGCAGGCTCGCGTTCCCCGACCCAGCCGCGATGTCGAGGATTCGCGTGCCGGGCGTGATGGCGGCGGCATCGACTGTCGTGCGACCCAGCTCAGAGACCACGTCTGTCGCTACCACGTCATAGTCACCGAGTGCCCACAAGGCCCGGTGCTTCTGCTTGATCGGATCCAGGATTTCCGCCTGACTCATCGTGATCTCCCCGCTCTCGCGTAGTGGTCTTTGACCCGTGGCCGTGACGCTAAGTGCGAAGCGGGCAGCGCCGCATCGGTGCTTGCGCGTATATCGACGAGCGTGGTGTCAGCGAGAACTGGGGGAGTGCGCGTAGGCCCGCGACGGGCCGATCAACTTGTCGTCAGCAAGCGGGCCACCGCCGCTGTGCGGGCAGACTTGCCTTGGATGTCCAGCTTCGCGTAGATGTTCTGCAGGTGTCGTTCCACCGTGCGGACGCTGAGCCTGAGCGATTGAGCCATTTCCTCGTTGTCGCGGCCCTGCGCGGCCAAGGTAAGCACCTCGAGCTCCCGATCGGTGAGCGTGTCGAGTGCAGCTGATTCCGGGCCAGCAGAGGATTTCGGGCGGTCGGGGGCGAGGAAGCGCTCGACCTCATCAAGGAACACCGGCCACGCCGGCTCGTCTTCGAGCAGGATGTGATTTTGGCTTTCCAGGGCCACCAGACGGGCCCCGTGGATGCTCGACGCAAGGTGGCGGCCGTGCTCGAAGCTGTTCATCCGGTCACCCAGCGCATGCAATACCAAGGTCGGAACGCGCAGCTGCGGCAGCAGATCGCTCACGTCGGCGTTGTTGCGTTGCTGCTTGGCCCGCACCATGTTGCTCGCCGATACCGACACGCGCATCAGCTCGTCAAGCCACCTCATCTGTTCCTCGCTGGCTCCGGGAATCATCATGGAGCTGAAGACACGTCGGAACGTCGATTCTGGCCGCCCCCAGCCCGCCTTGATGACGTGATCGAAAGCGTCCTCCAGCTCGATGTCATCGGCCGTCATCCCCCGTAACCGGTTCGCGTAGCTGTCATAGAACATCAGCCGAGTGAGCCGCTCCGGGTATCGCACTGCATACGAGATTGCCACCGGACCGCCCTGCGCCATGGCCATCATCGCGAACCGGTCGAACCCAGCGTCATCGGCGACGGCCTTGAGGTCGCCGATCCGCGATTCGAGAGAAAGATCGGTAGCGTCCCAATCCGACAAGCCATGGCCGCGTTCGTCGAACCGTATGACCGTCGCAATGCGCCCTAGCTCGGACACGAAGTGCCGCCACACCGGGCTTTCCCAATCGAACTGCAGATGGCTGAGCCAGCATGTCGAGATCAGCAGCGGTGGCCCGTTGCCGTGCACCGCGTATGCGATCCGCACCCGATCCGGCGCCCGACAGAATCGGATCTCCTGCGGCGCAGATCCCTTGCGATCCTGCGGCGACATCCTGTGATGCTAGCGCGCCCAATGATCTCACTCAGGCCGTTCTCACAGGCGATCATGAACCGGAGCCACCCGGGTTGGACGATATCGAGATATGACCTGCGCCGCCGGAAGTGTCGATCCGCGGAGGGCAAAATAAGCCATCGCCTGGTCGCGCTCGCGCAGAATCACGGGCTCACGCCTAGCAATCACCCTTTTGGCCGAGCTGGAGCCAATTCCTGAACAGATGGGCCACCCGGCATTGTTAACTCAGCCGAAAGCGCTAGCTGCTGGATGAGCTGAAGCGTTCGGAAGGTCGTTAAGACGTCGAACCTTCGCGCATCTTCTTGTGCTTGAGTCCTAGTAGCACGAACAGCGCGCCGATGCCCAGTGCGCCGATGACGGCTACGAGTTTCACGGCGACCTCCTTGTCGTCCTGCCTGATCGCGTGCAGCGTACGCCGGGCACGACGCAGGTATGCGCAAGACACGATCTTTGACTTCCTGCAGTTCCGGCTCATCCTTGGCGACCCGTTGCAGGCAGATGGCACAGATCTCAATCAGCGGTCGACACGTCGAAGACGAAGAGCATCGGGTGGCACGGGGAACCATTTCTTCGACCCCGCGGTCATACGACCCGCCGCCGTTTCAGCCGACCTCGGTGACGACCTGAAAGAGCATGGGCGAGCTCGGAAACTCGTCCCATCCGGGCTGGGTGACGACGCGCCGGAACTCCTCGGTGCCATGCGCTGCCCGGAAGTGCGCCTCGGACTGCCAGTTGGCGACGTTCACCCACCGGTGCGGAGCGTCTGTGGAAACGGCGCGGTGCAGTCGGAGAGAAATGAAGCCCGGCTGTGCGGTGAAGTACTTGCTGGTCTGCGTCCACAGTCCATGGAACGCCAGGTCGCGGTCAGGGCTGACGGCGAAACTGTTCATCAAGGTCACCGGTCCGTCGAGCGACTGATCGGCTGCCGGGGCGACGCGCACTTCGGCGGAGATCTTGTTCATTGTGCTAGCTCCCTTGCTCGTTGCACTCATGTGCAGTTACAGCACTGATGTATACTTCACGCAGCATCGGTCCGTCAAGCAAATCGGGGTACGTGTGGCCACAACTGATTCAGAGACTGGGCGCTTCCGGCAACGCCGCCGAACCCGCGCGGCGATCGTCGATGCCGCCGCAGAGCTGCTCCGCAACGGGCGGACAACGCCCGGCGTGACCGAGATCGCCGAAGCCGCTGACGTGTCGCGGCGGACGGTGTACCAGTATTTTCCGACCGTCGATCAACTTTTACTCGATGCCACCCTCGGCTTGTTGAGTCAAAACGAGGTGGACACCGCGATCGACCGCGCGGACGCCGGCGGCGACGTGTCCGAGCGCGTCCAAGCGATGACCCGCGCACTAGCCGACCTGTCGGCGCAGACATTGCCACTAGGCCGTTCGCTCATCCGCCTGACGGTCGACGCACCCGGCGAGAACATCGAGCATCCCAAGCGCGGCTATCGGCGCATCGCCTGGATCGAGCGCGCCATCGCGCCGCTGCGTAGTGAGCTAGACGAGGCCGCATTCGAGCGTCTGGTCTCTGCCCTCGCCATGGTCGTCGGGTGGGAGGCGCTCATCGTTCTGCAGGACCTGCGTGGCCTGCCCACCGACGAGCAGACGCGCGTCTCGATCTGGGCTGCTCGTGCGCTCATCCAAGCGGCCCTCGACGATCAAGCAAGCCAGCTGACCTCAACCCCGACTACGGCGAATCCGGCCACCCGGGCCGGCGATGCCGATCGGGATAGCCAGACTGACGAACGCGACCTGGGTACCGATCGAGGATGACAATCGCTCCGGCGCACACGAGGAGCCGGGCCAGTACTGCGCACTTCGTTATGCCCTAACCGATTGCTGGGCTTCGTTCTCGTCAGCTGCTGCGCTGACCCATGCAGGCATGCAGCAATTCGGACATCAACCACACCGTGGGCTCCAGGCACGCGGCGGTGAGCGCCTCGTGGTCCTCTTCGGCCGACCCAGGCAGGCTCCCGTCGGCCAGCCCCCAGGCTCTGATGGCATCGAGGGTGTCCCGCCACCACCGTGCCCACGGGCTGCCACCACGCACCACTTCGGCGCTGGCCTGGTGGTGGATATTCTCCAGGCCGCAGCGCTCGAACAGCGCTGGCAGTTTGCGCCCAAAGAGGGGGTCATAGCCCCGGGCCGCAAACCACTGCCCGGCTTGGTAGACCCGGTGGTAGCCGGCATACAGCTGATGGGAGGGATCCACCGGACCGGCTGTGCCCCAGTCGCCGTCTTCGTCGATGAGCCAGCCGCCAGGACGCAGGCATCGCACCATCTGCTGGACCGCGCGTTCCTGCCTATCCGCCAGCCAGAACAGCATCAGCCGCGAACTGACGAGGTCAAACGATCCCGGATCCAGATCATCGACGGGATCGTCCAGGATGTTGTGCTGCCGCACCACCAGATTGGGCACATACCGCTGAGCCAGGTACCCCACGTCGATGTCGATCGCTACGACGTGACCGCTCGGACCCACCCGCTCGGCCAGCCACGCAGCCATCGATCCCCGGCCGGCACCGACCTCGAGGCAGCGCCAGCCAGGCTTCACCAATTGGCGCAGCCGACGGGAGCCCGGATCGAAAAGGCGCTCGAGTAGTTCTAGCCGCTCGTCTTCGGCTGCCTCGCGGCCCGTAGCTGCCAAGCGGTATCCGGGGTACGCCTCGAGCGTCGATTCGACTCGAGGATCTTCGACCATTGTCATCGCCCGGCTTTCACGAAAGGGCGGAACACCGATCGTACGTTACCGCGCCACCTTCGTCGCTTGAGCATGCATGCCGTATCGCGTCCTCGTGCGCAGTCCGCTGCGAAGGTAGCGACGTTTTCAAAGATCATCATGGGCGCGGTCGACGCCCCCGCGGCATGACCTGCCGCCACGGCTTCAGACAATGGATGCTGCGCGATCGACATCGACCGCTGGCAGGAGGCCCGAATGCAAGCGACCTCGACGTGGGAGCTGCCTGCCGGCTGGGTCCGGATCAGCTCGGAGACATGGGGGCCATTCGTCATTCGCGAACTGGTGCGCCGCCCCGACGGCGAGGTTGTCGAATTCACCGCCCGTCGGCACCGGAAAGGGTACGGTCCGCGCCGCGCTCGCGCGGCTACCGGGCCGAGTAATCGCTCGGAGGGGCGACCCCATGCCGTCCTATGGGCGCCGCGCGAAATCGGTTGGTGGGTCGGAGTTCTCTTCATGATCGGATCGGCATGTTTTGCGGTCGGTTCGGTGCCATCGTTGTCGGAGGTGGTATCCGCGAAGGTCATCTCCTCGATCTATTTCGTCGGCTCGCTGTTCTTTACCAGCGCGGGCTACCTGCAATACGTCCAGGCGTCCAGCGCGACCGGTACTGGTGAGCACGTCGTCTACCAGTGGTTCGGGATCAAGCCACGCGGCCTGGGTTGGTGGGCAGCCGCGGTGCAGCTGCTCGGCACGCTGTTCTTCAACGTGACCACGTTCGAGGCGTTGAACACAGCCTTCACCGTTAGCCAGCAGAACCTGCGGGTGTGGTCGCCGGACTTTTTTGGGTCGATCTGCTTCCTCGCCGCGAGTTGGTTCGCGGTGAAGGAGGAGGCTGCGCCCGGCCATCGCCGTTGGCGTTGGAATGAGATTCCGTGGCGAATCGTATGGCTCAACATGGTCGGCTCGATATTTTTCATGATCTCGGCGATCGCCGCGTTCGTCCGCCCCGCTACTGACGAGGTGGTCTCAGCCCGCATCGACAACAGCGGAACGTTCTTGGGCGCCGTGTGCTTCCTTTGGGGCGCCTGGCTGCTGCTCCTCGAACTGGCGGACAGCGCTCACGCTTCAGCTCCAGTTGCCCGGACGGATGACTGAAGCATTCTGCGCAGGTGCCGCGGCAGGTCAGGACGGGCGGCGGCGGGCGACGGTCAGCACCGCCACGGTGATGAGCAGAGCGGCGAGTGCAACGAAGATCATGGTCTCGACCGTTTGGATCGGCCAGAAATGCGCGGCGGGTTGGTAGGTCACTGTCTCGTGCAGACTCAGGCCGGCCACCTTGGGTTTGCAGGCAGCGATAGCGGCGGGATCCAGCGGCCGGGGCTCACCTGAAGTCGCGGCGGTCCGCACGCTCGGACAGTAGCGGCTGAGCACGTCGAAACTGAGCTGGTTCGGGATGTACCGGTGGCCGGTGCTGTCGGTGATGGTGACGGTCTGGATCCAGTCGCCGGGCGCCAATGTCGAACGGTACGTGTCCTGCAACGCTTCGATCCGGCGCTGCAGCAGCGTCGCAACGTCGACGTTGTAGGTGTGGGTGACGGCAGGCCAGAAGTTGCCTCGGATCCAGTGGATTGGGATACGGACGGCGGCGTAGACGATGAGCGTGACGGCCATCGCCGGGATGGTGCGGCGGATGAGAGCGCTCGCCGCGACCCCTAGGGCCAGCGCGAAGAGCATGCACGCCACTGGGACGAGGCCCTGGGTGTCGTACCAGGTGCTGTTGTAGCGGCCACCGAACGCGGTCGTGAGAGGGTCGAGGGTCCAGGTGGCGAGCAATCCGAGGATGAGCGCCAGTCCAGCAAGCGCGCCGAAGATCAGCACGATCTTCACCGTGATCCAGCGCAGCGGGCTCACCGTCTGCGTCCAGGCCAGCCGGTGGGTGCCGGCTTCGTACTCGCGCGAAACTAGCGGCGCCGCCCAGAACATGCCGGCCAGCAGTGGGATTGCGATGAGCGCGGCGGTGAATGGTGGGATGGTGTGGAAGGCACGGTGTAGGGCGTCCAAGGCGTTGCTGCAGTTACCGCCGGTTGCGGTGCACGCGGGCAGGCCGAGTCCACTGGCCCGGCTCCGCGCGATTGAACCGACGGCGAGCATCGCAGCGACGAGCCCAGCGAGGATGACCGCCCAGACGGCGGCCTCAGCTCGGTGCTGGCGCCAGGTCGTCCAGATCACGGCCGGCTCGCCCCCTGCACAACCCACGGCGTCCGCGCTCGTTCGCTCCATCCACCGCGCCGCTCGAGGTAGGCCAGCACGAGGTCCTCCAGGTCGACCGGTTCCATGGTCAGAGCCGGGTTCACCAGCGGCTGGCCGATGCGGACGAGCAGCCGGTTGTGGCGTTCGTGGCGATACTCAGCCAGAACCTCCACACCGCCGGGCAATCGCGAAGTCTGCTCCGGCGCACCGGATATCCAGTGGTGCTCGGCGAGGAGCTGATCAAGTTCACCAGCCAGCCGGACTTCGCCTTCACTGATCACGATGAGGTGATCGCAGACCCGCGCGAGGTCGCCGAGGAGGTGAGAGGACAGCATCACCGTGATTTTCGAAGCGACCGCGCTGTCCAGCAGGTTCTTCAGAAACTCTCGCCGGGCAAGCGGGTCGAGTGCAGCCAACGGCTCGTCCAACAGCAGCACTTGCGGTCGCTTCGCGACGGCCAGCGCGAGCGCTACTTGGGCGCGCTGCCCGCCCGACAGCTTTCCAGCGCGACGGCCAAGGGGCACGTCGGCGCTGGCCAGCCGGGCCCGGGCCATGTCGTCATCCCAACTCGGGTTCATCGCGCGGCCGAAGTGCAGCATGTCGGCGACGCTGAACTCCTTGTACAGCGGGCAGTCCTGGGCGAGAAAGCCGACCCGGGCGAGGAATGTCGGTTTGCTGCTGGGCTCTTCTCCGACTACCCGCAGCCGACCCTCCGACGCCGGCAGCAGCCCGACCAGCATGTTCAGAAGCGTCGTCTTGCCGGCACCGTTCGCACCGACGACAGCGGTGATCGAGCCGGTCGGCAACGACAGGGTGCACCCCCGCAGCCCCCACAGCTGGTGGCCGTACCGGTGGCCGGCGCCAACGGCCTCGATTGCGATCTCGGTGGCCGCGTTCACGCGCTGGCCTGCGTATCAAAATCCCGCATGGTTGCCTCGATAACGTCCATGATTCCGTCCTCGTCTAGGCCTGCGGCGCGCGCAGCGGCCAGCCAACGCTCCAGCCGCCGTCTCAGCGCGGCCAGCGACGAGGGCGTGGATTGGCTCAGGCTGCGCTGGACGAACGTTCCCTGCCCTGCTTTGCCGACGACAAGTCCCGCGTATTCCAGTTCCTTGTATGCCTTCTGCACTGTGTTCGGGTTGATCGCGACGCTGGATGCGACCTGGTGTGCGGTCGGCAGCTTGTCGCCCGGCTGCAACCATCCCAGCCGCAGCGCTTGCTTGACCTGTGCAACCAGCTGTGCGTATGGGGGCTGCCCACTCGTCGTGTCGATCCGAAAGTCCAACACACACATAAACCTAGTCTACCTAGGTAGATAGGTAAAGTTTTTCTTGAGGACTCGCGCTAGACGGCGGCCGGCAAGAGTCGGAACAGGCCGTCGGCAAGAAGCGCCCGCTGGGCTCGCGCGTTCGGCCCGCCCGATTCGAAAACCGCCTGGAGGGCGATACCGAGGGTGAGCGCGACGACCTGTTGCGCGAGCCGCACGAGGTCGGACGATTTCTCGGGTAGCTGACGATCCTGGCGGAGTAGTTTCTCGACCCGGGCCCGCGCCCGAGTGACGTGACCGTTCTGAACCTCGGCGAGCTCCGGGTCGCTGACCGCGACGCCCCAGAACGCGATGATGACTCGCCAGTCAGTGAGCCGCTCCTCGTCCAGTGGGAGCCAGGCTTCCAGGCCGGCCTGCAGGTCCCCACCCTGAGCGACGGCCGCTTCGAATCGCACGGTGGTCCGGCTTGCCGCGGCGCGCAGGGTGGACAGGAGCAAGTCGCGTTTGTCCGTGAAGTAGGTGCTGACAATGGCCGTGCTCGAACCGGCAGCTTCGGCCACCCTGCGGAAGGTCAATGCTGCCACTCCCTCTCGTGCGACAAGCCGCGCAGCAATGTCGGTGACGTGGGCACGTTGGCGGGGACGATCGACCTGGATTGGCACAACGCGATCATGCCGAAGGCAGGAACTCTATGACAAGTGTCAGATGACAATTGTAATCTGACAGATGTCATGCGATGCTTTCGGAAAGTTCTCGTTGGTTCCCGTAGGGAGATCCCATGGTTCACGTGCCCATTCGCGGTAACGCCCCCGTCCGCTTCGGTCCGGGCGTCCCGATGGTTCCGGATATCGGGCCAGGGATCGTCGACGCCGCCGTCTACACCGATCCCGAGCGTTACGAACGGGAGCGGGCCACCGTGCTGCGTGCCAGTTGGCAGGTCATCTGCCGCTCTGCGGAGATCGCCGATCCGGGGGACTTCATCACGTGGGAGGGGCACGGCGAGACGATCATTCTGTGCCGGCGTCGCGACGGCGGGGTATCCGGCTTCCATAACGTCTGCCAGCACCGCGGTGCCCGGATCGTCAAGGAGCGCTCAGGATGTGCGCGCCGGTTCACCTGCCGCTGGCACAGCTGGGTCTACGACCTGGAGGGCGCGGTCGTCGGTGTGCCCGACCGCGAGGACTTCGACGCGGGTGAGTTGGACGGGCTGGCGGCACCGGCGGTGGAGTGCGCCGAGTGGGGCGGCTGGGTGTGGGCTGCCCTTGCCGGCCCGGGCAGCACGCCGTCCTTGCCCGAGTGGCTCGGTCCGGAGATCACGACCGACCTCGGCGCATACCGGATGGAGGACATGAAGCTCGTCGACAAGCTCGTCTGGGAAGTGTCGGTCAACTGGAAGGTGATCGTCGACGCATTCAACGAGAACTACCACGCAGCCCACCTGCACGCCAAGAACACCAAGCCCCGAGACGTGCGCGACGGCCGGTTCAGCACCTATTTCGTCTTCGGCCGGCACGGCATGATGGTCATCCCCTACAAGGGCGTGCTGCCCGAGTTACGCGACACGCTCGACCACCACATCGCGATCTGCCACTACACGATCTTTCCGACGTCGGTATTCAACTGCAATCCGAACCACATCCAGCTATTCCGGTCCGTGCCGCTCGCCGTGGATCGGAGTCGCTTCGAGTGCTGGGAGCTGCAGTACGGCGACGGCGGCGAGGAGTACGAGACGAAGGTCAACGAACACTGGGGTCGACTCAAGGGCGTCGTCGCTGAGGACGTGGAGATCTGGGAGGAGGTCGCCGCGACCCGGCAGTCCTATGGGTACCGCCGCAACGTTCTCAACGACCGGGAGTGCAAGATCACCGCGTTCCACCAGACTGTGCAGGACATGCTCGATGCGTGATTGCGCCCGAAGCTAACTGACCTGCTGGAACGGGCGTTCGAACCGGTCAGGACGACTGTGAGGGGCTGCTCACCTCGGCGACGAGGCTGGCCGCGGTTTGGCGTGGTCGTCGGCTGGGTATAGGTGCCGTCGGCTGGTGGCCTGTTCAAAGTCAGCGGAGCCGCCACGCCATTTTGAGGCGGGGGGTCACATGATGACGACCAGTGGCGAGCATGAGCCACGGGTGATCGGCTGGGCCAACTACGACGAGTTGCGGGAAGCGGTGGCCGTTGCCCGGCGCGAGCGTCGGCGGCGGGGCGAAACGTATCTGGCCCGGCACCGTCTGGCGTCAGTTGACGGTACGGATGGGCAAGACACTGCTCAGCGAAGCGCCTGAATCGCATCGCCCGGTGACTCGTCGGCGGCGCGAGGGCGGGTTCTGGTGATCAGCCCGACGCCGGGCACCGTGGCCACGGCGCGACCGCTCGGCGAACGCGGCGGCGCCGCTTCGTCGCGTACGGGATCTGGCGGCGTAATCCATTCAGATCGCCCGGGCTCGAGCCGCTCGCGGCGGCATGGAGGCGCCATGTTGAAGGCCGTCGGCGAGGCGCGACGTCGCACGGTCTGAGCCGATCAAGACGCTCGGTCTCCACCGCCAATTGCGGTTGTGCGCCGCGAGAGAATCTTGCCGCGATCTCGTGTCGGATGGTAGGCAGGCCGCGTCTGCGCGGAGAACGAGTTGGGTTGCGGGCGCGTGAGCAGGCCGATGTCGGCGTGTTGCACGCCGAGCTGTATGAGGATGTGGCCAGCCGGTCCCGGGCCGACACACGGGCGAGGCGGCCCATCCCGGTTGAGCTGGGGTCGCCGTTTGCGGCCGGTGATCCGTCGGATCGGACTGCGGCGTTCTCGGTCGTGGAGCTGGCCACCGGGGAGTTGGCCGGGGCGGCGTTGTGGAATATCGACCTGCACAACCGGGTGGGTCACCTGGGGGTGTCCCTGCGGCCAGTGTTCCGTGGCCGTGGATTCGGCACCGTCGTGGTGCGGGTGCCGACCGGGTACGGGTTCGCCACTCGTGGGCTGCACCGGCTGCCGCTGGAAACCCTCGCCGATAACCAGGCGATGCTCGCCGCCGCGACCGGGGTCGGCTACCGGAAGGAGGGACTGCTGCGCAAGTCTGCATGGGTGAACGGCGCCTTCAGCGACGAGGTGATCCTCGGCCTGCTTGCCGACGAGTGGCGCGACCAGCCGCTACCGCCGCCCGGCCAGTGACGTCTGAGCCATCGGTGGCGCGCTGATCACGGCGTCCCGCGGGTCGGACTGCCTGGCGCGGGCGGCTGGCCCCTTTCGGCCGCCTAACCCCGTTCGACCCGGCGGAGCGCGGAAATGAGCGCAGGCTCCCCACGCCGTCTCAGCATCCTCCGGGTGGCACGAAATCCCGCCTGGAGCTTCAACCGGAGATGCTTCCGGTGAAGCTCTCGACCTGCCTTCGGCCAAGATCACGGTTCGATCTGACGCACGTCCCGTATTTCGGGGTCTGCAGGTAGGCGCGCGGCCTGAAGTTGCGCACTAATTGAGGTCGTAGCTTCTCGGTGCGTGGCGTAGGCGTGCCCGGTGAAGAACGCGTCGGGAGCGGCCGCGGTGCAGGCCGTCGTACTCCTCTCGGCGCGGAGCGCGTGCTGCCCTGACCAGTCAGCGGCCTTCGAGCGGGTTGGCCGCAAGACGGCCGGCGATACCGGCCCGCACCGCCGCGGCCGCCTGGCTTTCCGGCTTGCGGCGGGCCTGCTCCTCGAAGCACGCGATGAACTCCGCCCCGAGCTCAAGCCGCGGGTAGCGGTCGAGCACCGCTGCCCGCAGTTCCGCTGGGAAGTCCTCCGGCGCCCGCCCGGAGATGTCGAACGCGGTGGCCCGCTCGAGCAGGAAGCCCTCGGGGTCCGCGCCCGGGTCGACCGAGTCGGCCATGTGGGCCACGATCACGCCGGCGACGCGACGGCGCCGATCGGCCGGCCAGCGAGCGCCGGCGGCGAACACCGCGGCGACATGGCCGCCGCCGACCTCGAACGGCAGTAGGTGGTTGTCAAACTCGGCGAGCAGGCCGAGGTCGTGCAGCACCGCCGCCACGTAGAGCAGCTCGGCGTCCACGCTCATGGCGCGGACCGCGCCCAGGTGTGCCGCCCACAGGTACGAGCGGACGGAGTGGTTGAGCAGGGCCTGCGAGCAGTACTCCGTCGCGACCTCCAGGGCCGAGCGGCAGGCCGCAGTGTCGGGGACGTCGGAAAGCACGTCGTGGACTGTAACCGCACATCGCAACAGCAGTTCGCTAAGACTGAGCAGGACACACGTCCTGACCGCCGAAGAGCCACTCCCGAAACGACTTACCCGATGCCCTTCCGATCATCACCTGGCACCGCGGTGCGCACAATTACTTGGCCCAAGACCCTGACCTGCTGGTTGAGGGTGGCGATGACCGCGATCAGGGACCGCACGGTCGCGGCGTAGGCGGCGGTCAGGGCGGGCGGTTGACCCAGCTGTGGGCTGCGCAGCGCGGTCAGGATCATCTCGGTCCGCTCGGTGATCTTGTACCGGCCGGCCCGCCTGAGCGCCGCCGCCACCTGCGCGCGGATCAGCTTCGCGGCTCGGGCCGGGTCCGGCGCCTTGCCCAGCAGTTCCAGCGTGTCGGGGGCGTCGAGGTCCTCGAACGCGGCGACCGCGGCCGGGAAGTACTCCAGCAGCTGGGCTCGCAACCGCAGCACCACCGCGGCTCGCTCCCAGATCAGCGTCTTGTGCGTGCGGGTCAACACCTTCACCGCCTGCACCGCCGGGCTGTCAGCTGCCGCCGGGCGCAGCTGATGCGCATCGGTGCGCACTACATCGGCCAGCATGTGCGCGTCACCGCCGTCGCTCTTGGCCCCGGACACGCCGTGCCGGCTCCGGAACCGCGAGGCCTGCAACGGGTTCACCGCGAACACCACGTACCCGGCGGCGACCAACGCCGTCACCCACGGGCCGTGATCAGTCTCGATCCCGACCTGCACCTCCGCAGCAACAGAATCGCCAGCAGCCACAGGCACGAACCGGCCGATCAGCTCATGCAGCTGACCGATCCCGACGACCCCCTCCGGCAGTCGCCGTCTGGCCAGCACCGTGCCTGCCTCGTCCATCACCTCGATGTCGTGATGGTCCTGCGCCCAATCATCACCCACGCACAGCCGCACCCACGTCCTCCTCGCCCACCATGGCCAAATACCGTTAGCAGCAAGGGAGAACCATCAGCAAACTAATGAACAGTGCTCACGCGCGCCGGCGGGCACGACATCCCAGCAGCGATCAACTCTCCCCGGACACCGGCGAGGGCACAGTCTTGGGCTGAAGGGCTCCAGGCCCAGTCAGGACAAGTGCTCACCCGCCGATGGCCACCAGCTACCGAGTCTGCCGAACAACCGACCCAGTAACTCTCATTAGTCAGGTCTCAGCATTCTCCGGGTGCCACGAAAATCCCGCCTGGAGCTTCAACCGGAGCTGCTTCCGGTAAAGCTCTCGACGAATGAGGCGAGCCCATTGAAGACGTTGACGATGACGTCCCAAATGCTGTGGGTGAGTTGGGCGGCAGCCTGCGGCTCCGTCGCCGCGAAAAAGATGAGAAACGTGACGACGAGACCCCAGAACAGCGTCTTCATGTCCGCGCCGGCTCCATTCGGAGTCCATGGACAGACCTTCTACTTTGTACCGCAAATCCGTTCTTGTCGCTCACCCAGTTCTCAAGCCACGACCGTCGCATCGTGCGCTCGGCGAACTGGGACGCGATCGCCGTGGAGACCTACTCGCGCCGTTCGCTAAAGGGGTGAATCAACGACCGGGACGAAGAAGCGGCACGATGCGTATCCGCTGCCGGCGCAGCACACTTCCGACAGCGGTTACGACACGGCCCATCCGGTATACCCGAAGCACGGAACGCGGCAGCACACTGGGATCGACCGGAGTGAAGCGCCACCGGGCGAAATGCTCCACGAAGCGGCGATCGATCAATGTGTACACCGGGGCTCGTTCATCGGCGAGCAGGGCATCGACCATTTGTGTCGCAACACCGTGCCCGCGTGAGGCAGGTTCGACGACCAGCGATGCGAGCTCGTTGCTGCCATCGGAGTGGCGGCGCAGCTGAGCGACGCCGACCGCGTGGCCGTCGCGTTCGGCGACGACGAACCGCTGCCACTGCAGGTCGGCTGGGTTGAGCCGCGCCTGCCGAACCAGGGCGGTGATTGCCAGCTGATCGTCTGCCTGTGCCCACCGGACCATTGGTGCCTGCACGCGATGATTATTCCTAGTCGAGCGGACGGACTCGTTCGCGACGGCTGGGTGTCCCGCTCAGCTTCTGCGCGATGTCTCCGGCGCCGGCTCGAACACGACCGTGCAGCCGGCCGCCGTCGCGGCGTACTGCAAAACGCCGCCAGGATGTTCGGAACGTTCCACGGCACGATGCCGGCGACCACACCGGGCGGCGCCCCTAGACTCGCGTCGTGTCCGGGCGTCTCGGCGTTGCCGGCGTGGTCGCCGCGTTGTCGGTGACCAGTGACTTGACCGCGGGCATCCACGCGGTGAGGCGATGCGCGCGTGCCTGGTCGCCACGAAGCTCGCCCGTCGCGCCGAGTTGAGTTCGGCTGCACTGGTAAAGATGTACTACGCGGCCATGATGCGGTTTGCCGGGTGCGCCGCGACCTCGCACGAGGCCGCGGCGGCGCTCGGCGGCGACGATATCGCGGTTCGCGCGCGGTGAGCTCATCACGGGCAAGGTCGGGTCATGGGCCCTCCGTTGCTCTCAGTCCGCTGGCGCGCCACCCGCGGCGTATGGCCTACGGCCGCCGCATGGCTGGAAGGGTCTTGACACGCTCGAAAGACCACGGCCCCAGCAGAATCTCCCGCCGGGGCCATAGCCTGCTGTCGTCCTAGCGGACTACCCGTGCATCGCCGAGGTCGCTCATCCTGCCCAGGTTTGGCAGCCCGACAAGGGTGTGCGAGCTGTCGACGGACTCGGGTAGCGGCCCGTCGTACACGACGTCGCCGTCCCTCGTCACGAGCCGCAGCCATTCGGGCCGGCGCTTCGCGTAGACACTTGACACGGTGATCTCCAGCGTGCCGGGCTCTCGTGCAGGTTCACTCACTTGGCTGCCTCCCTCCGGTCGACGCCGAACCATTCGACGTCGAGGCAAAACGGGCATAACTGTCAACGCCCGGCCGGTGCTACCCGCGCCACCGATACGCCGTATGCCTAGCAGACGAACCCGGGTAGCTTTCCGGCAGCCCTCCCATTCCGCCACTAGACGCCTAGCTGGCTCCCCTTGCAGGCGGGGGAGGCGGCGGTGGTCCGCATGTGCTCGTCCGGTCGCCTCAGCTGCGGCAGCATCCGAAACAAGGGTGTCGCCGCCCAACCCGGCATCTGTACGCGGGCGGCAGCGATTCGGTTCCCTCAGGTGGCTGTGAGCTTTCCCGCACGGTCCGGATGGGCGCCGGGCCGCTTAGTCGACGTACTACAGGTGCGAGCCGCGTACCAGACGTCGGCTGCGGATCCGGAAGGACCATCATGAGTAGTACTACGAAACGCCGCCTGGCGTTCGGCGTCGGCGCCGTCCTCGCCGCCGGGGTCGCGTTGGGCACGCTGGCGATTAGCGCGGCGTCAGCGAGTAGCGACGTGACACTGCCGGTGGGGATCACCGTGCCGGGCGACGCGGCCACAGCACCCGCCACCCTGGTCGCCAGCCTGGAGGGCCGCAACGAGGTGACGGCCGGCGCTCCGCAGGGGCAGGCGCTGGAACTGGTCGGCATTCAGGGCAACACGCTGAGCTACTCGATCTCCTGGCGCGGCATCGGCACGCCGACCCAGGCAGACATCCACGCCGGAGCCCGCGGCGTGGACGGCCCGGTCGTCGTGCCGCTGTTCAGCACGCCGCGCCCGTCGGACGGCTCCACGTCCGGCACCGTCACCGTCACCGACCCGACCGTGCTCGACGCGTTGCGCGCCAACCCGAGCGGCTTCTACGCCGACCTGCACACCACCGAGTTCCCCGACGGCGCGGCCCGCGCCCAGTTCCACCAGCTCCACCACCCGGTCGCCACCAACGGCGTGGCCGCCCTGCAGGAGTCGGTCGTGCTGGGCAGCCAGATCTACGCCTGCACCCCGACGGCTGACGGTTCGTTCGCGTTCACCCAGTTCGGCGTCGAGGCGCGCCTGAACGGCCTCATCCACCACACCTTCGTGCAACCGTTCGCCGGCCCGCCGCAGTGGCAAGCACCGGACGGCAGCGCGGTCAGCGGCACGGTCGTCGACAGGAACGCCAACGGCGCCGGCAACATCGCCGAACTGAACCTCGACGCCACCCAGATCGGCACCTCCACCGGACTGCTCGCCCACGCCGGCGCGGTGCTCCGCCTCAACACCGTCGGCGGCGTCGCCCCGACCGGCACCTGCAACCCGCAGGCCACCCCGATCGTCAACGTCCCCTACCAGGCCGACTACGTATTCATCAACGGCTAACACCCTCCCCTGAACGGTCACCGCACGGCGGTCCGCCGGTGCTGGTGATTGATGGAAACGATGGCCTCGACCCCTCGAGCGAGAAGAGGGGCGAGGCCATCGTCGTTCGCGCCGCAGCTGATGCTCGCGCTCGCCGAGACCCAAACGAGACCTCAGAGCGATCCCACCAGTGGGATGATTCCAGACTGCTATGCATCCGAGGAGGTCGATCATGAACGGTCGTCGTGTCCGGGCCGCAGCAGTGTCAGGGCTGACGCTCACCGCAGTCGTGGTCATCCCGGGCGTGGCCGCCGCGCCTCCGGGACTTGCCACGCCGGCGACCTGCGTTTCGGGTGCGCATACCCTGTCGCACTTCGGTGACCACGTGTATCCGGAGACCGGAAACGGTGGATACACCAGCCTGCACACCGACGTCCACATGATCTATGACGCGCCTGGCAACCAGTTTCTGCCGGGCAACCACGTCGTCCTGACGGTGCGCGCGACTCAGTGCCTGACCGACTTCAGCCTCGACTTCGAGCGCACGAGCGTCGATCCGGTGAACGGCCCGGACATGGCGGTGAATTCGATTGTCGTCAACGGGCGCCCGGCCGCGTACAAGTTC
Source organism: uncultured Actinomycetota bacterium (assembly GCA_963748415.1). Taxonomy (GTDB): domain Bacteria; phylum Actinomycetota; class Actinomycetes; order Mycobacteriales; family Jatrophihabitantaceae; genus CAVVJA01. Next base: position 144,585 of record CAVVJA010000018.1, read on the forward strand.
GTGCAGCCCACCTACCCGGGTGACCCGAACGGGCAGGACGACCCCAACCCACTCGCCCATGAGGCCTCGCAGGTCAACCCGGTCGGCGGCCCCCACAAGAACCCGCTGCCACCGGCCTGCACGCCGGAAGTGACCGGCGGTGTGAACGCGCAGAACGGTGATCAGTGCCCGGCGAACAAGCTGGTGATCACGCCGTCCCTGAGCATCCCGGCCGGCTCCAGCTTCACGGTTACCGTGTTCTACACCGGCCGTCCTGGGGTGCACACCGACGGCGACGGCACGACCGAGGGCTGGTTCCGCAACGATTCCCCGCCCGGCGATGGTGGCTTCGTCACCACCGAGCCGGTGGGCACCGAGGACTGGATGCCACTGAATGACCATCCGACCGCGAAGCCGAGCTATGACTTCTACGACACGGTCACCGCCGGCCGGACGGCAATCGCGAACGGCATGCTGATTTCCACCGTGGCGAACCCGCCGGACGCACATTTTCCCGGCGGATCGACAACGTGGCACTGGCAGTCTGCCGCCCCGGTCGCGAGCTACCTGGTCGAAAACAGCGTCGGAGCATTCGACCTGACCTGGCGCGACGCGAGCGACGGGATCCGGTACTACGAGGCCCAGAGCAGTTCGATCGACGCCGTGCAGAAGCAGGCCAACCTCGCGATCATGGACCAGCAGCAGGACATCACCGACTTCCAGGCCCGCTTCAACGGTCCGTTCCCGTTCACCTCGGACGGCGTCCTGGTCGGAATCCCGGAAGCCGGGTTCGAAGAGGAGATGCAGACCATGATCACCTTCCAGGGCGGCCGGATCGACCTGGACACGTTCAACCACGAGAACATGCACCAGTGGTGGGGCGACAGCGTCACCGAGGCCAATTACAACCTGACCTTCTTCAAGGAGGGCATGGCCACGCTTGGTGAGTACCTGTTCGACGCCCGCAACGCGGCAACCTCCGCGGGTGGCCTGGACACGCCAGCCGGCCAGGCAGCGTTCGATGCCAGCCTGGTCGATCAGTTCAACACGAATTACGCGAACGGCAAGCTCTGGACCGCCGCGCCCTCCGACCCGACGCCGGCCACGCTGTTCTCCGGCCGCTTCACCTACACCCGCCCCGGCACCGCGTACATCGCGCTGCGGCAAATCCTCGGCAAGGCGAACTTCGCCAGCGCGTTACAACAGATCCAGCGCGACTATCGGTTCTCCAGCATCACCGAGCAACAGTTGGAGGCCGGGTTCCAGGCGTGGATGCCAAACAAGAGCGCGGCATGCAGCGCGCGTCTTGACCAGTTCTTCACCCAGTGGTTCGACACCGCGTATCCGCACGGTGGCAGCACGAACCGGCCGCAGCTGACCGGCCCGGACCTCGATGGCTCCGGCTTCTACAACGCTGACGGCACCTGCGGCTGAAATCGGATCCGGAGACGAACTGCAGCTGGTGTTCGAATTCGGCTTCTGGGTGAATCCGTGGGATGCGCGTTCCGTACTAGCGGGCTGGAGCAGGCCACCCGGACCGCCGGATGGCCGCCGCATGCGCTGTCGAACCACGACATTTCCCGTCCCTCCGATACGCCCTCCACACGTGAGTCGGTATCGACACCATGGCCCGAGCACGTGTGGCCGCCGTGACCAGTTGCTCGGACCGAATCAAGCAATGATCGTGGAGACCGACTCGATGCAGGCCTGATACCGGCGCCTGCGCATCGATCGACTACCGGGTCACCCGGCTGGCGGTGGTGGTCGTTGGCCATTGAGGCGCGCGAGGTAGCGGTCGGCGGAGCGGCGGACGGCGCCGGCTCCGTCCTCGACGACGACCCGTCCCCACCAGCCGCCGTAGACCCGCTCGAAGGTGAATCGTTCGACTCGGCGGGCGATGTCGAGGACGGTGGCCTGATCGAGGGGAATGAGGTTGGGGAAGCTCCACATGAAACTGACCCAATCGCGGTCTTGCGCAACGGTGATGGTGTCTCCGGTGAGCAGCGCGCCCCGCTGGTCGCAGCCAGCGGGCCAGTGCAGCACGGCGGCGCCGTCGAAGTGTCCGCCGATGCGGGCCAGGGTGAGGCCGGGCACCGGTTCGATGTCGTCATCGAACAGCTCGATCCGCGGGGACGGTCGCTGGATCCAGTGCTGGTCGGCGCGCGGGATGAAGATGCGCGCGTCGAAGGCGTCGGCGAACTCGACGTTGGCCGCGTAGAAATGCGGGTGGGACAGGCAGATTGCGGCGACTCCGCCGAGGTCGGCGACCTGCCCACGGGCCTGCTCGTCGAGCAGCGAGATACAGTCCCACAGCACGTTGCCGTGCGGGGTGCGCACCAGTAATGCCCGCTGGCCGATCGCGAAGGACGGCTCGACGCCGACGCCGACCAGGTCAGTCTCCTCGTTCCGCACGACCACCGTGTGGCCCCGGGCGATCTCGGCCATGGTCGTCCACTGCTGGCCCTGCCAGCCGACGTACTGGCGTTCGTCCTCACAGATTGGGCAGCCGCCCGGAGGCCGGTCAGTGTCTGGGTACTGCACGCCGCAAGTGACGCAGATCCACGCCGGCATCAGGATCTCCCTTCCAGCGGTGACACGGCGACGATGACCACGCAAGGCACGGGCACCATGCTTCTCGCTCATGGACGCCAACGAGTCTGGCATCGTCAAGATCCCGCGCACGCCGGTCGACGACGACGCCACAGGGGAGCTGGTCACGTACCTGCGTCTTTGGGACGGCGTGGCCGGCTTCTAGGGCGCCCTTAGCGGATTGGCGCCGGACCGTCGCTCGACGCTTGAGCTCGGAAGTACGTCGCGACAGCGTTTCCGCGTCGGGACGGGTTTGTAGTCGATGCAGCGGGCCGACGGCTTGAGCGTCGAGACTCGACCGAGCACCGGACAGCCGATAGCCGCTGCGTCCCCACCGTTATTGGTGGGCTGGTCGTCCTGCGACTGCACCCCCGGACTGCGCGGTCACTGCACACCGGCTCGCCCGCTCCACCTCGCACCAAGACGGAGACCCAGAGAGCCGCACCGGGACATGCGAGCCTTGTGTCATGGCAGCGCCTGAATCGGTGACCGTGCCCGTGGTCGGGGCGGGACCGTGCGGGCTGGTCGCCGGTATCACGTTGGCCCGGTACGGGGTGGATGTTCTGGTCGTCGAGCAGCGCGACGGCGGGTCGAGCCTGTCGCGGGCCCTGGTCATCAGCACCCGAGGCATGGAGCTGATACGACGCTTCGGTCTCGAGGAACGGGTTCGGGCCGGGGCCGCCGAGGTCGAGTCCACCGCTTTGGTGACGCGTGCGTTGGCGTCGAGTGACGGCATGGTGATGCCGCTTGGTTATCCGTCCGACGATGAGGCGGCGAGAGTGAGCCCGACCCGGCCTGCGTGGGCGCCGCAGTCTCATCACGAGCCGCTGTTGCTGGCTCACCTGCAGTCGGCGCCGTCGGCGAGCATGCGGTTCGGCACTGGGCTGCTCGCCCTCGCGCCGGCCGGCGACGGGGTCCGCGCCACCGTGTGCGATCGGGCGTCGGGTGAGATGCCGCAGATCGAGGCCCGGTATGTCATCGGCGCCGACGGCGCGCACAGCGTGGTGCGGCGCGAGATGGCCGTTGCCATGCAAGGGACCGCGACGTGGGATGGAAACTCGCGTGGGTATTGGGGGGTTGGGCACCGGCCCGGCTGCTCGACACCTACGAAGGCGAGCGCCGCCCGATCGCGCTGCACAACGTCGGCCGTGCCGCATCGCCAGGGGGCGCCAGCCGGACCACCAACGAGGCACTGCCCTGGGATCTCGACAACCGCATCGCTCACTGCTGGCTGGATACCGCCAGCGGACGCGTCTCAACCATCGATCTGATCGGCGACGGCCTCACGCTGTTCACCGCTGACGACCACGCGCACTGGGCAGCCCCGATCGGGCACACCGGCTTCGCCGCGCCGGTCCAGCTGGCCGCCCTGCCACCCCACACCGCCGCCGCGCTGGGCCTGCAACCCGCTGGCGCCGTTCTCGTGCGACCCGACGGCCACGAGGTCGCCCGATGGGCCGCCCCCGACACGACCCCTCGTCCCGGCGTGGCCTGGCTCGCGCCGTAGCCGCCTACCCGGTCCGCATCGACGTGACCGAGCCCACCGCCAAGCACCGCAACCCGTCCGCCTAGCCCACGCCTAGCCCCGTCCCGTAAAGCTAACCCGCATCGGAGCGACGACGATCTTGCTGCCGCCGGCGGCACAGCTGACGTAGCGCGGCCGAGTCACCACCGCCGAACTGCAGCGCGCGGCTGGATGGGCGAGCCACGACCGCGACTCAGCCTGCGGGTCCGAGGTGGGAAGCGGGCTTCGAGCCACTCAGTTGGCGCCGTCGGGCCGATCGAACATGACACCCGTCGCGGAAGCGCCGCGTCCAGCACGGCCCGCAGCAGGTGGCCCCGGCCCCCGCCAATGTCGGCGATCCTCGCGAACCGGGTGTAGTCGTAGGCGGCGAGCACGGCCGCTATCTCCCCGCTGGCCTTTGCCTCCATCGCACGGGCGAACACGGCGGCCTCGCCGCCCGGTCCCCGCAGATAGGCCCACATGCCGTCGGGCTCGAGCGTCTGCACCGCCGGCCGCCGGGTGCGCAGCGATCCGCGCAGCTCGGTCAGCTGCACCACATCAGCGGCATCCCCGCCATCAGAACGAACGGGCGCATCGACATCGGATCATCGCTCCGCAGCAGCCGTGACGTCGCCGTGGTGCCGATCGCCGTCGCCTCGGCGCTCGAAGACACCATGCGCCGCCAGCAGCCGCAACACCCGGTCCACGGCCTGCGTTGGTGGTTGGCCGTAGCCTGCCGTGCATGACAATCGCGGTGGTGTTTCGCTCCATGTGTTGGATGCCGGCCGTTGAGCTAGTTGCCGGCGCGTTGAGTGTTGTGGGGGCCTGGGCGTGACGGGGTCAGGTCCGGGCGGCCCGGGTGAGTCGGTCGATTGGGAGGAGGAAGCGGCACGGCTTGCCTCGCGGGCCCTGGCCGCGGGGGATGCCACCGGCTGGTTCGAGCAGCTGTATGCCGCTGGAGCCAGTGGGCGGGTGCCGGTGCCGTGGAGCAGGCGTGACGCGCACCCGCTGTTCGTCGACTGGGCGCAGCGCCGCGCCGTCCGCGGTGAGGGGCGCCGCGCAGTGGTGGTCGGTTGCGGGCTTGGCGCCGATGCCGAATACACCGCCCGGCTCGGCTTCGACACCACCGGGTTCGACATCTCCGCCACCGCGATCCGACTCGCCGGGCAGCGCTTCCCGCACACCATGGTCCACTACCAGGTGGCCGACCTGCTCGCCCTGCCCCCAGCCTGGCGGCACGCCTTTGGCCTGGTCGTCGAGATCATCACGGTGCAGGCCCTCCCGGACCCACCGAGACGCCAGGCCATCGAGAACATTGCCGGCCTGGTTGCCACCGAGGGCACCCTGCTCGTCCTCGCCGCCGTTCATGACCCCGACGTGCCGGTCAGCCCGGTTCCGCCCTGGCCGCTACGGCAGAACGAGATCGACGCATTCGCCACCGACGGCCTGATGCCTGTGCGCGTCGAACTGCTGCCCGCGCCCGGCCGACCCGGCGAGAAGGGCTGGCGGGCGGAGTTCCATCGGCCACCAGCCAGCACCCGATGACGCCCGCAGGGCGATCGATCACGGCTGGTCCGTCACGGTTCGGGGCTGCTCGAAGGACCAGTGCCGTAGGGTACGTCGGCGAACCTCGCCAGACGCTTCGTTCGATCGCGGTCCTCTTGTTGGCCCGTGATGATCACGGCTGGCGTGGGCTCGGCGATGACCTGTGGGCCCCGACCTCGGCCCACTGCCGGTACAGCCGGCCGATGCCGTCCCGGTCGTCGCCGGTGTCCACGACGTTCACCTTTACCGCTGGGCAACACGTCGCTGCCCGTGCAGGTCGCGGCTGATAATGGGCTGATGACACCGGTGGTGATGCCGTACGACCCGCGGTGGCCGGACCACTTCGCCGCCGAAAGCGCCGCTCTCCGGTCGGCGCTCGGTCAATGACTTCTCGCCGGCGTCCACCATGTCGGCTCGACGTCGATCCCCGGCATGCCCGCGAAACCGATCATCGACATGATCGCTGGCGTTCGGAATCTTGCCGACGCCAGTCTCGCCGAGCCCGCGTTGCAGCGGATGGGTTACACCCGCGCGGTGCACCGCACCGACGCCGTGCTCTTCAACAAAGCCAGTGGCGAGAGCCACACCCACCACCTGCATCTGACGGTGCCGGGCAGTGAGCTGTGGCGGGAACGACTCGCCTTCCGCGACATCCTGCGCCGCGATCCCTCACTGATCTCGGAGTACACTCAGCTCAAGGCGCAGCTGCTCGAACACACCGGCGGCCGTCCCTACAGCGGCGTCGGAAAACGAGACTTCGTCCGACGAGTCCTCGCCAGCGCCGGGATTGACCTCAAAGACGGACTGCACGCCGACCGCCGTCAAAACAGGCGGCGAGCGGATGCCTGGGTGATAGCTGGGGGCGCCGTCGCCCGGGCCGAGGACGCCAACGTCGAGCTCGACGAGGTCGAGCGCTTCTACACCGAACGCGACCTCCGGAACCAAATCGCATAAGGATCCGCACGTGGGGCGGTCGCGTCGTCGGTCGGACTAGCGTTCGGCCCTGCGCTGGCAACCTGAGCTACCGTCTGCGACGAGTGCGGATTCAGCTGGTCCTGTGGCAGAGAAGACGCCGCTGCCATCGTCGCTGCGGCGGCTGCGGACCCCGCCCCTCGGCAGATTCCCATTGACACGACTATATAGGGAGACCTATGTTTATGTCATGGCCGAAGACAGCGACACCCTCGGCGAGGCGTTGGCCGCACTGGCGTCCCTGGCGGTCCGTCGCACCGGCCGACAGCTGAGCCTGACCTCGACGTCGACGCTGGCCACATTGGAGCGGACCGGGCCGCGGCGGCTGACCGATCTGGCCGTGAACGAGGGAGTGACCCAGCCGTCGATGACCGCGGTAGTGACTCAGCTGCAAGACCTCAGCTTCGCCGAGCGCCGACGCGACCCTGCTGACCGCCGGGTGGTGCTGGTCGCCATCACCCGCGCAGGACGCCAGCACCTGCGCACGATGCGCCGCGCCGGCGCGTCGGTGTTCACGGCGTTGATCGACAAGCTCACCGGCCCGGAACTGGCCGCGCTCAGCACCGCCCTGCCCGCCCTGCGCCAGCTGGTGGAACTTGCGGCGGAAAGCCCAGACAGCGAGCCACGCTCTGCGAACGCACAAGCGATGCCCAGCTCTCGCTCGGGCCGTGCGCCACGGACCGGCCCCGACCGTCGCATCCGTTGACCCGGAGGTGATCGTATGACCCAAGTCAGAGCTGCGCTGCCCTTGCCGGATTCCTCGGATCACGCCGTTGGTGCCACGGCGCCGGTGATCGTGGTCGGACTGGATGGTTCGCCGACCAGCTGGGACGCGTTCTCCTGGGCGGCCGGCGAGGCCGTGCGCGCCAACGGCAGACTCGTCGCCGTGTACGTCACCCCTGCAATAGAACCTGTCGCCGCGGTCACGGTCGGCGTGCCACTCGACTGGGCGGCAGCCGAGCAGGTCAGACAGCAGGCCGCCGGGAAGCTGAAAGACGAAGCCGAACAGCAGGCCCGCGATCTCGGCGTGCCCCTCGCCTTCGTCAGGGAAATCGGCGACGGCGCGCGCGCCCTGACCAGCGTCGCGTGCGCGATGCACGCCGATCTCGTCGTGGTCGGCAGGTCGGCAAAGATGCTGCATCACCTTGCCGGCTCACTGGGCCGGCGGCTCGTCGGCCGCAAAGACACACCGGTGGTCGTCGTCGTGCCCTAGCCGATCCGGGCATCGTGCGCCAGCAGATGACACAGCGGTCGGGGCAAATCTGTAGATCACCAGAATGGAGGCCAACATGGCGCGAGTTCTGTACACGGCGGAGGCAACGGTCACCGGCGGCCGCGCAGCCGGTCACGGGCGCACAAATGACGGAGCCTTGGATGTGCAGCTCCGCTCCCCGAAGGAGATGGGCGGTGAGGGAGATGGCACGAACCCGGAACAGCTGTTCGCGGTGGGTTATGCGGCCTGCTTCGAAAGTGCTCTCGGCGTGGTGGGTCGTCGCGAGCGTGCCGAGGTGGGCGACGTCTCGATCGACAGTCAGGTCCGCCTGCTTCCCACCGAGCAGCGTGGTTTCAAGCTTGCCGTCGAGCTCGACGTAACTCTGCCGCAGGTTCAGGATCCCGAGCAGGCGAGACGGATCGTTGCTGCCGCTGATCAGGTGTGCCCGTACTCGAATGCCACCAGGGGCAACATCGACGTCACGCTGACCGCCAACGGTCACGACATCGTCTGAACGGCGCTGTTGCGTTCGATGATCGGACGGCAGGCTCAGGTCACGTGGCGGCTCGCTGTCAGAGGCAGGGTGTGAGCTCGTCGAATGCGGTGCGGACTCGGTCGTGGACGGGCAGTTCGGCGGTGATCTCGTAGTGGCCGCGGCCCAGGTTCTGCACGAAGGCGTGTCCTGCCGCGATGGTCCGCGCGGGTGCGATGACGTCAACCTCGCCTGGACCAGTTCGCGGTCATGGCCATCGATCGCCGCCGCAGCGACCGACCGGGCATGCACATCCAGACCAGCGCTCGTACGCACATTGCTGGGCGTCATCGCGTGGTGATCAGATCGGGCGGGATGGTTTGGTCGTGGTTGAGGTCGTGGAAGAGCTCCTGGGCCTTCGTCGGATCCCAGAGGAGGTCGCTGCCGCTGGATCCGCCGATGGGCACGGCGGTGGTGGTGACGTTGGAGAAGTGGCGAACATGCCGGGCCAGGGTGAGCAGGTCCCACAGGCCATCGCCGTGATCGACGGTGAGCGCCTTGGGCAGGTCGAGGATCGTCGGGATCGATCGGAACGGGTTCAGCAGCACACCGGGACTCATGATCTTCCCGGCCAGGGCGCCGACGAACTGTCGTTGGTGTTCGGTGCGGGCGTAGTCGCTGGTCGCGAACGCGTGCCGGCTGCGCACGTACCCGAGCGCGTTGGGTCCGTTCAGTGTCTGGCAGCCGGCAGGCAGGTTGATGCCCGCGTAGTCGTCGTGCACCGCCTGGTCCAGGCACATGCGCACGCCGCCAACGTCGCCTACCACATTCGCGAACCCGCCAAGGCCGATTTCCGCGTAGTGGTCGATGCGCAGCCCGGTATTCGCTTCGACGGTACGGACTAGCAGCTGCGGGCCGCCGATCGCAAACGCCGCGTTGATCTTGCTCTTGTCGTGCCCGGGAATCGTCACGTACGAGTCACGGAGCAGGCTGACCATGGTCGGCTTGGTGTCGTTGCCGGGCAGGTGCAGCAGCATGATCGTGTCGGTGCGGCTGCCGCTGACCGCCTGCTCGGTGCCGGTGTGTAGCTGGTTGGCCTGGGTGCTGCTGAGCCCTTGCCGGGAGTCGGAGCCGACGATCAGCCAGTTCGTGCCCGCGCCCGCGGCGGGCCGGCTTGGGTAGTCGCCGATTGCGTCGACCCGGTGCAGGGCGTGGTCCGCGTACAGCCACAAACCGACCATCGCCAGCACGATCAGCACGATCAGCGAGCTGGCCGCCAGGGCGATGATCCGGCCGGTGCGGCGCCTCCGCCGGGGCTTTGGCGGCGCCTCGGGAGGTCCCGGCTTGGGGTCTGGGCCGCGATCCGATACGTCCGGCGCGGGCGGGTAGGCAGAGGCGCCGGCCACGGGCGGGTAGGGATACTCACTCTCGCCCGGTAGGTGCACCACCGGCCCGCCACCACCTTCCATCCGTTGAACCGTCTAACGGCCAAGTCAAGCACCGTAGCGAAATCCCGGGCTCGCGCGGCGAGCGACCCGATCGGATGAGAGGCTCGATGCCGCCGTGGTCCGCAGGTCCAGGACAGGACGCCGCACGGGCCCGCGATCCGGCATCCACGACGCCGGCTCCCCGCGACGAGTGCATCGAGGAGTCCAACTTCGACGCGAACTCGCCACTGGGACCCACCTAGCTGAGGTGGACGCGTCGAGCGCGTCCGCGCCATTGCGGAAGTCGATCAGCGTCCGGGCGGACTCGGTGTAGCAGCGGACGGTGGCATCGCTGCGCTGCTCGGCGCGCAGGGCATGGGTTCACTCGCGCAGCACTAGCGCGTTGGCATCCACGAGGCCAGTTTTGCGGTGTGGCAGCGGTGTGCTCCTCGCGGCTCACCGGTCTGAACGGAGAATCCCCAGTGATTTGCGGTTTTGTGCGCAGCGAGGGAATCGAACCCCCAACCCGCTGATTAAGAGACTCGCCTACACGGGGGGACTGCGCCGTCTGCGCCCCGAACGACTGACATCCTCGTTGTCATCCTTGGGCGGTATGTCATGATGCGACGAGAGTTCATGGACAGATCCGTGGACAGGGCGGCCAACAGCGCCGCTGTTGGCCGCCCGGTAGCCACTCGCCAATAGACCCACGTCGACAAACTCGTCTCCCGGATCAGAGACCGATGGGCGGGGACGCAGGCTGACCGACGCCGGGAACGACGCATTCGCCCGCCTGGTTCGACCAATACGACCGGACCACTACATTATCGACCACACCTCGTGAAGTGCAGATGTCCGCGATCTCGCACCAGCCCTGTCCGTCGCATGTCCCGTGGACGCCGAGGAATCCGGTGCCCTCGGGGTCGGTGGCGGCCTCGACGATCTCGTGCGACATGATGCCGGTGAGCTGCGTTAGACGGCCGGTGTTCGCGAGCCACGCGTAGTGGATCCGGTGACCGCGTCTGCCGTAGTAGTTGTGCTCACCCTCCCACGCGGCGTTGTCGGGCTTGACATTCGGCGGCATGACGACGACGTACAGCGTCTGGTTGTCGGCGTCCGGACTGGGAACCGCTCCGGCTGCAAGCTGCTCGCGCACGAATTCGCGAACCTGCTCGTCGGTGAAGACGGCTGGCGGTTCGGACGAGGCAAGCACCCGCGAGCCACGCACAGCGCCGCGCCCGATGCCGCGGTACTGCGCGAGGCCGGTCATGTATGTGCCCGCTATCAGCCTGCTCGCCGCGTCGGTGACCAACTTGGCTGTGGGTGTCGAGGAGCTGGGCTTCGTCCAGGCGCTCCCCCAATAGATGAGGTAGAGCAGCTCGTTCCGCAACACTCGTCCATGCCGGTCCACGAATTTGGCCCGCCCGTCGCCGCCACCCGATTGCTGCAGCGAACCGCTGCCGGCGCCGCGGTTGTCGGCGACGTTCGCGGCCGCCGTGAATGCATGACCTGAGAGCGTGACAGCGGTAGCGGTCGCGACGGCAGCGATGAATCGGCGCATGATCGCCCCATTTCGGCGCTGGCTCGTCGTTGCAGGACGGGTGATTTGATCCGTCTTCGGCCAGGTGAGGAGAGCGTGCGAATGCGCGGTTTATTACGAGTTCAGTTGCGGTGCAGCCGCGGTATAGCCGGGCCCAGTCGATATGAGCCGCTCAATTCGGATGCCTTTAACGACCGGACAAGACGGTCAGAATGCGCTGAATCGACCACCGGTCCCGAATCTCCTCGACCCACCGCAACTCGCTAGCGGATCCAATTGCAGCCGGTTCACGATGCTCCAGGGAGCCGCGCGACGCCGTCGGTGTGCTCGAAGGCGGGGGGCAGGTGCACGAACGGCCGTCGCCGATGCGGACCGGCAGCGCCCGATCCAGGGTGCCCAGCTCGGCCGCCCGCAGGGTGCAGCGGATCGGGCCCCGCTAGGCGCCACGCGACCGATGCCCAGCAGTGCCCGTACCGCTACTCCATCGCGACGAACGAGCGCGCGCCCTTCAGCACGGCGCAGTCACCGATCCCGGGATCACGCTCATTCGATGCCGCCACCACGACGGGGCGGGCGGATCGACGTCCCGAGCCGCCGCCGCCAGCAGATCACCGGGCACCTCGTCCGGGCAGGCGGACGATCACGCTGGCCAACAGCGGACGTGACCAACGAAGATAGATCACGACCTTGCTGAGGCCCGGGGCATGACCATGGACTTCCGCATGTGGGTCCGCTCGAGGTCACGGACAAGCGCTCGTGCTTGGTGCGGCCAAGCGCAAGGTCGTAGGTGCAGGGCTACGCATCCAGCCCTCTGAAAAGCATTGGACGCGCAGACGATCATTACCAGGGCTGGTGGCTATTTCGCCCGGGTCGAACCTGACCGCTTGGACGCCATTAGGGTCGAAAGCTTTGCGGCTGTAGGACGACCATTTCTGTCGAGTGATCCGGCGCGTGCCGTCGAGAAATTCCGTCGAGTGTCTATTCCTCTCGCGTGGTCACCTTTCGAAGGACTCGAATTCATGTCGGTGCTCGCAGCGAGAGAGATCGGCTGGAAGCGGCACGGCTGACCGCTGTCGAGCAGCGCATCGAAGCTGAACTCGGGCTGGGCAGAGCATGCAGAACTCATCGAACTGTTGCCGACGCACGCGATGGCGGCTTCGGGATCTCGCCGCCGGGCACCGGTCCGTGGTGGACGTCGATCTCCAGCCGGGGTCGCGGCCAGCTCAGTGGATCCGGGCCAAGCGGCAGCCGCGCCACATCGCGGTAGTCAGCACCGTCGACGGCTCGAGGCGGACGGCGGGGATCCAGGCCGAGCGGTATCCGACGTCGAACAGCGCATTCCCCTTGCGAAATGCCCGGTGCCGGCGCGACAACGGCGAGACGGGAAGCAGCGACTAGGCCGGCGACGCCGTTGGATCCAGCTCGAAGCGGATGGGACCGCTCCAGGTGAAGATCTCGAACCCGGGTGGATGATCCGTGCAGTCCACGCTGACCGCAAGGCCGGTAGCCGGCTTGGTGAGGTCGAATTCCGGCAGATCAAGACCGGACCCGCGGAGTTTTTTTCGATGCGTCATCGTGGCGGTAAACGGCCGCTGACCGTTTGTCAGCACAGAACCTGCCACGACCGTGGCCTCGCTCATCGCGAAGGCGCGCGTGGTGAGTTCTGGCAGTCCAATGTCCCGCTCGGTCTGGAAGATCATGACGCGGATGCAAACGTCCGGCTCGCTGTCGGGCCCTTGCTGCTGGGCGTCTTGGTCCCCGATCAGGCCGCTAAGTGTGTACTCGTCCGGCTGCCCCTCCTTCTCAAGCACTTTGACAACCTCGTTGATCATGGAATTACTCATTGTCGTTCTCCCTTTAGCTGTAGGTGTCCAGGGCCGAGGCCCGGGTCATGAGCCACGACCGGGCTCGTTCGGCCGAGACGATGTCCCCTTTCTGCACATACCGTTCGAGCGCTTGCCGAACTGCGGTCTCGGCCTCCGACGGTGCGGCCGGCGCGGTCGATTACCGTGCCCAGGTCGAAGTACGAGTCGGCCTGCACTGTGGTGAAATCCGTCCCCGTCGCCGAGCGCACGGCTTCGCGTGCCAACCGCTCGGCCGAATCGAACTCGCCGCGCCCGGCGAGGATTCGTGCCTGTACACCCCGCCACCGGCTTGCGCGGTGAGGTCGTCGGCTGCGGTGGTGCGCTCGCTGACCCGGCAGTATTCTTCGGCGTCCTCGTCACGGCCCTGCGCGAATGCCGCCAGCGCGAGCAGGGCGGCGGTCGTGGCAAGCAACGAGCGTTCGCCCATCGCTGAAAGCTTCCGATAGCCCGTCAGCAGTTTCGACTCCGCGGCGCCAGGGTCGCCGGCAAGCAACTCCACCGTCGCTTCATGATGCGAGACGGCCGACTCCAGGCGCCCGAGGTCGTCGAGAATCGCGTCGGCCTCACGAATCAGCTCACGTGCCAGAGCAAAGTCGCCGTTCATGGCATGCAGCACCGCGAGTGGATGCAGTGCGTCGGCGACGGCTACCGGACTGGTCGCGACCTGGTCACGAATCTGGTTGCACCTGTGGATAGCGGCATCTACCGGAGTCGGTCCGGAGGCCGCGGCTGATGCGCGCCAACACAGAATCTCGAACAGATCCCGGGTGTTTCCCGCGCGCTCGGCATGGTCGGCGGCCCGGATCCAGGCCTGGTCGGCGTCGGATGAGCGGCCCAGGATCCACTTGACGGTGGCATGCAGGCACCAGGCCCGGCATTGCCCGAATTCGTCGCCGGATGCGTCGAGCACCTCGATCGCCGTGCCGGCGACGTGCTCGGCCTCGTCGACGGACCAGGCCAGAACCCTGCTGAATCAGCACGCGCTGCCGCTCAACGCGCGCGAGCGCAGCACGTTCGGGCGAATTCTCGGCCTGCGCGTGCTGGATCGCGTCGTCCAGAACGCGCTCGGCATCGCGCAGCCGCCCCGCCTCGAACAGAGCCCTGCCAAGGTCGGGCAGCAGCGCAGAACGCCGCGCGTCGTCATGCGTGAACAGCGAGGCTGCTCGTTCCAGCAGACCGGCGGCGCCGCTGGGATCCCCGCGGAGAAATGCGGCCCGCGCCGCCGCGTCGAGCCATTCGGCCGCCTCGGTCGCCAACGCCCGTTCCGGGTCGCCGACGGGCGCCAGCTCCGCGGCGAAGCGGTAGGCCCGTTCCAGGTGATAGCCGACCATCTCGGCCTGCGGGCTCGCCGTCGCCTTCAGCTGGTTCGCCATCTTCTCGTGCAGTTCGGCTCGAAGCTGTTTGGGCATGGCGTCATACGCGGCTTCTCGGATAAGGGCATGTGCGAACCGGAAGCTGTCCCGGCCATCGATTTCTGGACGGCCCGGGCGGATGAGTTGCTTGTGCACGAGCGCTGGCGAGATGCGTACCGATGTCTCGCCGATCGGCCTCGTCCATGAGTCCGCGAGCTCGGCCGGCGAGAGCTCCGGCCCGCGACTGCCGCGAGGCCCAGCAGGCTGCGTTCGCCGTACTCGAGCCGATCGATGCGCGCGGCCAGAATCGCGTGAATGCTCAGCGGTAGCGACGCATCGGCACCGGTGGCGGACACCGCCACGATCTGTTCGAGGAAGAACGGGTTGCCCTCAGCCGCGGCAATGGCGCGGGTTCGTTCCTGCCGGGCCGAGTTTCGCGCCCGGATCGCGAGCGTCGACGAGCTCGTGGGACTCCGCATCATTCAACGGCTCGAGCAGAATGATGGATCGGTTCGGCTGCGGGATCAGCCCAGGACGAAACTGCTTCGAGTAGATCCGGCCGCGCCAGGCAGACCAACAAGATTGGCGATCCGCTGGAGAACGTTACGACGTGGTCGATCATGTCCAGCAGGGTCGGTTCGGCCCATTGGATGTCGTCGATCACGACGATCAGCGGACGCTCCCGGGCGGCGCACTCGAGCAATCTGCGCACCGCCCAGAACAGCTCATCGGTTTGCATCGATTCGTGAGATCGACCAGTCGCAGCGAGGACTCGCCGCGTCGACGGACTCGGCGTTCGGTTCGCCGCTGAGGATGTTGACGAGCCCAGTGGGCAGATCGCCGCCGCTGAGCTGACTCGACGATCTCGGCCAGCGGCTGATACGTGATTCCCTCACCGTAGGAAACGCAGTGCCCGACGACGACGGCAACGTCAGGGCCGAGATCCGCGAGGAACTCCCGGGTGAGGCGCGACTTGCCGATACCCGCGGGACCGACGACCGTGACGAGACGGCAGGACGACTCGGCTGTTGTCCGCGTCAGAAGCTCACGAAGCTGCTTCAGCTCGCGCTGATGTCCGACATACACGGCTCGAGCTCGGAAGCGCGGGCTCGTCGCTCTCGAAGGCCGTGCAGCCGCCAGCCGAGACTGGTTCCGGGACGCGTCGGCAGCGATACGGGTTCCATGGCGTCGGCAGAAAGGACGGGACCCGCGAGTTGGCGGACCTGTGTCACCAAGCAAGATCTCGTTATCTGACCGGCCTATGCGCCAGTGCAGTGGCTAATTCTACGGCGTCGCCGATCGCCACGCCTCTCCTGCGGAATGCCGGCCCCGACGAATACCGAGCCGGACTCAATTCCGACATCGAAATCGTTATTTCGATGGAGAGATCACGTTCTAATGTGCTGGTTGGCTTCGGCGATTGCATCACGTAGTCTCGATGGCGGCTCGCAGGGCACGCACAGCGTCGTCCTCATGCAATTCCAGCCAATCCGAATACGCCGGTGATCGTGTCTCCGCCTGGACCTTGAACGGATCCACCGTGCCGTTCGAATGACGCTCCGGCACGTCGACCGAATATCCCTCCATGATCCGATGCATCGACTCCGGGATCGATTCCTGGTCGATTCACGCGCCGGCTACAGATCGCAACAACGGTCACCAGTCGGCGGGCCGGATCGAGCGGCTGCTGCTGATGCACTGCCGGTGGTCCGACCTCGTAGGCGATGCGGCGCGTCGAGATCTGGGTCGTGCGCGAGCATTTGCTCGTGAAGCAGCTGAAGTTCGCGGCTCGGTTCCATCCCGAGTTCGCTGACAAAATCTGCCGGGAGTCCTGATATACCGCCAACGCTTCGACCTGCCGTCCGCAGCGGTACAGGGCGAGCATCAGATGAGCGCGCAGTCGCTCCCGATAAGGATTCTGAGCAACCAGGCTCGGCAGCTGCTGGACAAGATCAGCATGCCGGCCGAGGACGAGTTCTGCCTCAATACGTTGCTCGACGGCGGTCAGCTGTGCCTCCACCAGACGTTGCGTCTCGCTACGAGCCACCGACATGAGCTCAAGCCCGCAAATGGCGGGCCACGCCAGAGGGAAAGCGCCCGCTGGAATCAGCTCGACTGCTCGGGCTGGGTCGCTTGGCAGAAATGCTCGTCCCTCAGCCGCGAGGCTCTCGAAGCGAGTGACGTCGAGACGGTCTGGCTCGACCCGGGCGAGATAGCCACCGCGCCCCGTAATGATCGTCTCGCGTACCCAATATTTTGCGCAGCCTGGATACGTAGCCCTGCACAACCTTCGCCGCAGTCGCGGGAGGCGCTTCGCCCCATAGCTCATCCACGAAGCGCGACACGGAGACGACTTCGTTCGGATGTAGCAGGAGGACGGCGAGAACAGACTTGTTGCTTGGCCGCGCCTAGCGGCAGCGCTTGCCCGTCCTCAATGACCTCAAGCGGACCCAAAATACGAAAGTCCATAGTCGCCCCCGCCTCGCTGAACGTACCTAGGGGGCTGCGACGGGTCAAGAAACTTGAATTTGGCTGGCCTTTAGCGCATTGACCGAGAAAGGGGCAATCACGCGCAGATCGCTCGCTGCCGTCGCACAAGTCCAATGCCGAGACGCCAAGCGATCGCCGAGACCGCCCGGAATCATTGGCTTAGGTGCTCGTGCGCCACGAGGTCTCGCGAGTTCACGACGTAGTTCACGGGTGTCTTGCGACATCGTTCGCACCCCGCCCAGCTACCAGGACGGATGGAACGAATCCGAGCCGGGGATCGAATTCGTGCAGGTCGAGGGTCAACTTCACGCAGCCATCGTGCTGCTGCGGCAACGCGGCTGCCAATCGGCACCACCGGGCGGGCAGCATGATCGGGTATGGACGTACTCAGTAGCCGGATCTTGCTGCGACCAGCCGACCGGGATCGCAGTCGACGTTTCTACCGGGACGCTCTCGGTCTTGCCGTATGCCGCGAGTTCGGTGATCGCGACGATCCTGGGCTCGTATTCTTCCTCGGCGGAGGTCACCTAGAAGTCTCCGGTGCCGGGGATGGGACTGCCGCTGGCAATCTTGCCCTCTGGATACAAGTCCGGGACCTCGCCGCCGAACACCAGCGCCTTCAGGCGGCGGGTGTTGAGATCGTGCGTGCACCCGAACGGGAACCGTGGGGCTTGCTGGAGATGTGGATCGCCGATCCGGACGGGGTACGCATCGTTCTCGTTGAGGTCCCAGCCCAACACCCACTACGACGCGATGAGAGGTGAGGCCCGCGGCCACGCCACCGATCGGCGGCTGTCGCCGGTGTCGTCGATGTTGGCCGCGTCGATGCCGACGAGTCGGGCACCGTGCTCGACCAGCCAGCGCGCGCCGGCCTCGGTCAGGTACGCGGCGTCGTGCGCGTACCGTGGCGTGCCCCAGTGCACGTCGCCGCCCGTGTGCACCAGTACCGCGCGGTCGGTGACATCATTCGGCCGAGCGTCGTGGTCACAACGCGGGTACTGCTGGCGGCGACGCGAACGACGACTGCGGGGATACCGAGGTGCGTGGCGAAACAGGTGACCAGACCGATCAGGAATCGAGAAGCGCCGCTCACCGAGCCGCAGTTAGCGTGACCGCCATGGACATCACCATTCACACGAGCGCCCTTCTGCACGACGACCCGGACGCCTCCCTCGCCTTCTGGCGCGACACCCTCGGCTTCGAGGTCCGCAGCGACGTCGGAACCGGCACGATGCGCTGGATCACGGTCGGCCCAGCCGACCAGCCCGACACCTCCATCCTCCTAGCGCCGCCGGCGGTCGACCCCGGCATCACCGACGACGAGCGCCGCACCATCACCGAGATGATGGCCAAGGGCACCTACGGCTGGATCCTCCTGGCTACCAAGGACCTCGACGGCACCTTCGACCGGCTGCAGGCCGGCAGCGCCGAGGTCGTCCAGGAGCCGACCGAGCAGCCCTACGGCATTCGCGATTGCGCCTTCCGCGATCCCGCGGGCAACCTGGTCCGCATCCAGGAACTGCGCTGAGCCGCCGGTGATCGCAGCCATGTGCACAGACGCCCACCGTGAGGCGCTGACACGAGATCTCTCATCCCCAGCGTCACCGACGGCCTCGGCGGCGCCGGCCTCGACGTCCGCGCTGTGTCCGCGCCGCGCCGCTGAAGCCAGCCACGACGACGTTGTGACGTGGCCGCTCCGGCATCGGACGAGTCCCGGGACAGGACGATCTGGAAAGTCGCGGTGTCGGCGAAGAACGACTCCTGACCGGCCAGCCCGCGGAGTGGGGAAGAGCTATGGCGGCTGGGAGTACGAGACCGGACGACAGCGGCTGTCCAGACCGAGCATGAGGCGGATACTCCCGTAGCGACGGCCGACGTTAGTGATCGTGGCGAAGTCGGGGCATCCCACCGAACTGGCTCCCGTTTTCGCGGTCGAGAGCACAGATAACATCGCATGCCACGCCGAGAAAACAGGCGGCCGGGCGCTCGGGCCGGTCTCCGAAATCCGCAACGGGTGCGTCGCGGTGATTGCCGACCCGCGGGGCGCCACATTCGGGTCTTCGAGGGCGAGACCAACCCCTCGGTCTCCGGCTGATCCGAACCGATGGTCTCGGATCGGACGGCGAGGGCGGGTCGGTCTGGCCGGCGGTCTGGGGCGCCATCGCTTCCACTACGCCGATCTCAATGACGCTCCGGTTCGTCCTTGAGTAGCGGCCAGATCGCCGCGGACGGTGTAAACGCATCGACCGCGTTCACCAGGCTGGCCTCACATCCTATGCCGCTTGTGCCGGACGTGACCCAGCAGCGGGGGCAACGCAACCGCGAGCGCCGTCAGCTTGCCGTGTGGCGCGGGCCCTCCCGGTATCACCGAGGCTGCGCAAGGCCACCGGATTTGCGGCCGCACTTATTGGGCAGGCGTCGCTGGCGGCGCTGCAGGCGGTACCGCGGGCAGCAGATGGCTTGCCGTCGCTCACGCGTGGTGGAGTAGTTCGCCTGCTGCACGTTGTTCAGCGATGGCCGCGAGATGCGCAGCGAACGCGTCGTGCAGTGTCTTGTAGGCCACCGCAATCCCGGCGTCGACCTGGGTTTGGCGCGCGAAATGGAGTGCCCATTCTGCGTCGTAGCGGCGCCGGACAGCGGCGTCCACCCGATCGCCCGTGGCGTTACGTTATTCACGTCTGCTCGTGGTGCTCATGGGTGTGCTCCTCGGTGTGGTCACGTCGGTCCGAGGTGACGGCTGCTCCGGATTCCGCAGGCGCCGCGGCCGTGCTCAGCGCTGCTCGGCGTCGGGGATGGTGCGTTCGCTCGTCGCGAGATGTTCGGCGATGTCGCGGATGGACTTCCCGCATTCGGTCAGCCGGCGAACGGCTTCCTCCTGGTCGGTGGGGGTGAGGTCATGCAGGCGTACGCGGTGGCGACCCGAGACGGCGCGTCCGATCGCGATCTCGTCGATGTCCTCGTCGAGGCACTCCGGCGCCGGATGCGCAAAGGAAAGCTGGGCGAGCCGCGCGGGGTAGCGCTGGGGCGGAATGCTGTTCTTGCGCGGGCGGCCGCGTGGCCGTTTGTGGGTGACGAGCTGGCCGTGATCGAAGATCTCGCCGCCCCAAACACCAGCGGCCTCCTGCCGATCGACTGCGCCGGTCAGGCAGGCCAGCCGAGCCGGGCACCGGGCACCGGGCACACAGAGCCTTCCCAAGCTCCAGGTCGGCCGGCGCTTCCGCGAACCACAGGTCGGGATCGTGGACCTGGCACGGCAGGTCGACGGTGAGACGCATGTCGGTGGTGTCGGTGGGCTCGGCGTGGCACGGTCGAGCACGGGCGCCGCACCGCCAGCAAGCCGGCGGGGGACGGTCCGGACGGAACCGGCGGGCGGCGATGGGCGCTTGGCGCACCGGGTTGCTTGATTCGCTCATGGGGTGGAACTCCCCCCGATTGCAGTGGAAATAAGCCGATCAAGCGAAGGCGGCCAAGCGCGCGCTGCGTGGGCGCGAACGGCTGTATTGACCGCGGCGCGCGCGGATCGCCTCGGCGATCTCCCGATCCGGTGGGCAGGGAGACGGGCTATGGATTGGGTCGGTCGGGATGGATCAGCGTGACGCTTGACGAGCCGCTCGACGCGTTGAGTTGGCGCGAGATCGAGGAGTGGGTACGCACGTCGTACGCCCTGGTCGCGCCGAACGCGCTCGGCCTCCGGGTGATCGAAGGAGACGACGCCGTTCGCGCGGACTCGGCAGCATCTGAGCGAAGTGCGCGAGGGACGATGTCGCTATTCCCTGTCGGCACTCCCGCACGACGCCTCCGCCGAGCATCAGACACCAGCCGCCGACCACGCTGACTCGGCGTTCCGGAACTGCTCGCTCCGCACCTTGACGTAGTGCTCGATCTGGCGCTGCTCCCAGCCGACACCGAACAGCCCGCCGACACCGAAGATGACGACGGTCGTGACGGCCACCGCGATGCCGGTGCCGAGCATCGGCCAGTAGAACCAGATGTTCTCGGTGCCGTCTGCCAGGTCGATGGCGAACCACATGATGCTAAGGACGCCGTAGATCGCGAGGATCGTGTAGAGAATGCGCTTCTTGCGAACCCATCGCCGCGCCTCGACCCTGAGGTCCGCCGCTTCGAGCTGCGTCGTCATGGCCCTCGTGCCTCCTTGGCGTTGATGCCGGTATGGAGCAATCATCGACATCGACGGACCCTCGCACATCGCCGCCAGGTTAGGTCTTTGGCTCCACCCACGAGTAGAGCCGTCCTCGATCTCGCCGTCGACGTCACAGGCCGCGGGCGCGGGCGTCGAGGATGACACGCGCAGGGCGTGCGTTTGCGTTCGGAAGCGGGGACGTCGCACAGCGCCGTCGCGGAACTCCGGGTCGAACTTTCCGTCCTGTCTCCGGTATGACTACTCCCGATAGTGCTTGCCTCCACGGTTTCGGGGGTTCACGGGGGGGTAAACCCATCGATGCCGCGGTCAACGCGGCCGCCCGCGAGGCGTTCGACCAGCTCGTCGAGACCTGGGGGCAGCGCTACCCGGCGATGGTGCGGTTGTGGGACAACGCCTGGGAAGAGTCCACGCCGTGATGGGGCGCCCGCGGCGAGTTCAAGCTTGCGGCGTTTGTGGCTGACCAGGCCGCGTCGGGCGAAGGCGTAGTCCTAGTCCTTGATGACCAGATGCCAGGCGAGCACGGTCATCTTCCGTGCTGTGGCGACGACGGCGTTCTGGAAGCCGCGTCGGGCGTTGACCCGCTGGTAGAACGCGCGCAGCGGTCCGGGTGCGCGGCTCGCCGACCAGGCCGTTTCGACCAGCACGCCGCGCACGTGGGCACGGCCGGCTTTGCTGATCCGTCCGTGCACTGGGCGGAGT
This sequence comes from uncultured Actinomycetota bacterium, assembly GCA_963748415.1. Lineage (GTDB taxonomy): Bacteria > Actinomycetota > Actinomycetes > Mycobacteriales > Jatrophihabitantaceae > CAVVJA01. Next base: position 166,394 of record CAVVJA010000018.1, read on the forward strand.
TGCCGGACTGGCGAACCCGTGGGTTCAATCAGACTAGGCGACCGCTAATGGGGGAAGCTGGCACTTCTCCGGCGGAGACGATACAGCGCCGGCTGCCCGGGTCGAAGCCCAGGAGCCCGGGCTTGGGGGCGTGCGATCGACGCTGCGAGTGGCCGCCGACTGACACACGATGAGCGCCGTCTGGGAACGCACCGATGACGGCAAGACCTGGCGGACCTGGATGGACATCCGATTCACCCGCCACTAGCGATCAGTACCTCGCGGCCGCGGTCGCTTGGCCGCAGTGCGCGTCGAGCCAATGGCGCGATCTTCGATCGGCTACATCGAGTAAGCGGCTGACGGCCACCGCTCACACGGGGGTGTATCTCGCTAACCGTGTTTCCGGCGGTCTTCACCAGCAGGTCTCCGCGGCCGGGCCGCGGTCGCCGAAGGTAATCGCAGATCGCCAAAGCCGACATGGCCGTCGCCGACAAGGCGCCGGTGAAACGCAACCGGCTCAGGGCACACAGCCCCGCAGTAGCGGATGGCCGCGTAGCTGCCCATCAAGGGCTGTGGCTGCGGACGAGCGCGATGACTGACTCACTGAGCGTGCAGCCTTCATTCTGCAGGGGCTCGATCGGGCGTCGCCGCGATTGCTGACACCTCCACCATCGCACCGGGGACACCGAGTCCCGACACGATCGCCGCGCTGACGAGCGGAGGGGTCTTCGCGGAGCCGAGCGTGGCCGCTGCCGCGGCGTACGCCGCCTGCACGTCAACGCCCTCCACCAGCATCACCAATACGCTCACCAGGTGCTCGATCCCCGCACCGGCCGCCCGGAGAGCAGTCGCGAGGTTGGCCATCACTTGCCGGGTCTGCGCGGCCACGTCCGTGCCGCCGACGAGCTCGCCGTTCTGATCGACGGCGTTCTGGCCGCCGACGTACACCGTCGTGGCGCCGGGAGGGACGACCGCGACGTGGCTGAAGGCCGGGCTCGCGAAGAGTCCTTCGGGACGCAATAACTGGATCTCGGTCATGTCCAAGAGGCTAATCACGGATCCGGACAGGATCTGTCCCGAGATTGCTTCGCTGACAGGACGGATCTTTGTTTTGCCCAGCCATAGTTCGGCGCCGCTGTCCATCCTTCTGATCCGCGGGGTCATCCATCCTTCTGATCGGTAGGTGAGGACCAGCCCGCTGAAGCCGCTGCCCTCCGGGCTCGTGCCCACCTCGGCGGCCAGGCCGTCGCGGCCCGTAGAAGCCAACAAGCGAGCCGCGTGCGGCACGAAGAACACCGGGACGCGGTAGTCCCGCTGGACCTTCCAGCCGAGACTCTCACGTGTAGACCGCTTGGTCCGGTCCATGTCCCGGCCGCCGAGGAGGATCGAGCTCACGTGCGCGTTCATGCCTTGTCTCCTTTGGCGCTTGGGTACTACTTCGCCAGATCACGCTTGTGATCGTCAGGCCCGTTCGATCACGGCAGCGGCGACGGCCAGCGCTGCATGCGTAGCGCAGCCGGCGGACGTCGCTAGGGCCATAGTCGGCCACCCTCGGATTACCCGCGGGTTCGCCGGATGCGCCCAACCGCCCGCAGTAGAACTTGATCATCGCCGGGCTCAGGCCAGTGACCGCACATGCGGTGCGGTTATATCGCTTTGCGTCGTGTGGACGGGGATTGACAATGAGGGTCGGGCCGCGGCCTTGGGGGTGCGCTATGGGATTCTCGACCACGTCTATCGCCCGCGCGTGTAGCCAACATCCCGGGCGGACGTTTGCCGCTTGGGGCGTGGTCCTTCTCGGTTCGTTCGCTGCGCTAGCGTTCGCCTTAACGGGGTTCACTACCCAGGCCTCGGTGACGAACAACCCGCAGTCCGAGCGGGCGCATGACCGTTTGGTGGCAGCGTTTCCGACTGATCCGCAGCACACGGTAACCGATCTTGTCGTGGTGCGGTCCGCGCGGTTGACGGTGGATAACCGAGACTTCCGAACGTTCGTCGAGAGGCTGACGCAGACCGGCCAACGCAGCGGTGCGCTACTGAGCGCGCACACCTACTACGACACCAATGACCGCTCCACGGTCTCGGCCGACCGGCACGCGATGCTGGTGGCGATAAACATACGCAACGACGACGCGACGGCCGGCGTCATCGAGGAGGTGCAACGCGCCGACGCAGATCCCAATTTCGCCGTCACGATCACCGGTAACAGAACACGCGATCACGACTTCAATCAGCTGTCCGAGCGAGATCTGCTCAACGGTGAGCTGCGGTTCGGACTACCAGCCGCCCTGATCGTGCTGCTGCTCGTGTTCGGTACTGTCGTCGCCGGCATGGTGCCGTTGTTGATGGCGCTCGTGGCGATCACCACCGCGCTCGGCATAGTTGCCGTGCTTACTCAAGTGTTCGAGCTGTCAGTCTTCACGACCAACATGCTGACAGGCATGGGGTTAGCACTTGGGATCGATTACGCCCTTTTCGTCATCTCCCGTTACCGCGAGGAGCGTGGTCGCGGGCGGCTACCTCGCGACGCGATCGTGGCGACCGGCGCCACGGCCAGCCGCGCGGTGTTGTTCAGCGGATCGGCGTTCGTGATCGCGATGTTCGGCCTGTTCTTGGTGCCGTCCACGATCTTCCGCAGTTTGGCGACGGGAGCGATCCTCGTCGGCATCACCTCGCTCGCGGTGGCGCTGACCTTGTTGCCGGCGTTGCTAGGCGTGCTACGTGATCGTGTCGACGCGGGCCGGTTGCCGATCGTCGGCCGGCCCTCGGCGCAACGTGCCAATCCGGAGGGCCGGTTCTGGGGAGCGGTCATCGATCGAGTCCTTCGCCATCCTGCGGTCAGCCTGACGATTTCCGTGGCTGCGCTCGTGGCCTTGGCGCTGCCGGCGGTCGGACTCAAGATCGGCACGTCAGGCGTGACCACACTGCCTGACCAGTTGGTGGCCAAGCAGGGCTACGTCACGCTGCAACGGGACTTTCCGGCACAGACTGCGGACCCGGCCCACGTCCTTGTCGCCAACTATCCAGGTCAGGTCGCGACAGCACTCGCGCGGCTGGGCGATCAGCTTGCCGCAGATCCGCGGTTCGGGCCGGGCGAGATCCGGGTCGGATCCGGTGGCGTCGCAGATCTGGTCGTCCCAGTCCGCGGCGATCCTGCCGGTGAACAAGCTATCGGCGCTGTGCGTGACCTCCGCCGGCATTTGGTGCCAGCAGCCTTCCGTGGGACGAACGCGGACCCGCTCGTCGGCGGGTCGACTTCAGAAACCGTCGACTACTTGCACGCGGTCACCGACCCGGCGCCGCTGGTATTCGCGTTTGTTCTCGGCTTCTCCCTGGTGCTGTTGACGATCGCGTTCCGCTCCGTGGTGATCGCACTCACCGCCATCATGCTGAACCTGCTCTCGGTGGGTGCTGCATACGGCCTGCTCGTGCTTGTCTTTCAGCACGGCGTGGGTGCAGGCATCCTCGGGTTCCAGACCGTCGATTCGATAGAGGCGTGGGTTCCGCTGTTCCTGTTCTCTGTTCTGTTCGGCCTGTCGATGGACTATCAGGTCTTCCTGCTGAGCCGCATCCGGGAGCGTTTCGACCAGGGCGCGGATACCGCCGCGGCGGTCCGCTGGGGTGTCGCGTCAACCGCCCGGATAATTACCGGAGCTGCGTTGATCATCGTTGCCGTGTTCTCCGGGTTCGCCGCTGGCGACCTGGTCATGTTTCAGCAAATGGGGTTCGGCATCGCGGTATCGCTGCTGATCGATGCCACGGTGATCCGTTCGGTGGTGCTGCCGAGCGTGATGGTGCTGCTCGGTGACCGCAACTGGTACCTGCCTCGCTGGCTCAACTGGCTGCCCCATCTCGAAGTGGAAGGCCACATCAAGACGCAGCCGGAACCCCAACCCCACCCGGCATAGGCCGACCGCAAGCAGGTTTCCGCACGCCCCAGCTCGACGTTCGCGTATCGGCCAACTGCGTGTCCCGGGCGAGCGACTCCTGCAGCGAACCTGCGCGACGCATACAGCCTTCCGGCAGCGACGCCTGCACGCGGCGTTGTGTGACCGTGTGGCGGGCGCGTTCGCCAAGGCGATCTCGGCAGGCCACCCGGCCGTCGTGCAAACCGGTCGGTCCCGCGCGATGCCATAGACACCCACCCTGCAATGTCAATCAGACGCATGAGGCCAGCCAGGAACGCGGACGTCCTCAAGCTGTCGAGCCGGGCTGGCGACGCACCATCGGCACCGAGCGCCGCCCATTCTGCCGATCCGCAGCGACTGGCGGGCGGTGAGCGCCCACGGACCTTTGCCGCCGCCGACGAGCACGGCCCGGCGCAGCTCCTCGGCCAGCCCACGATGCTCATTCGACGCGACGCCTTCGACGCCGAGCCCGACCGGCGTGGCGGTGGCACTGGCGGGCAGAGTCCCCGTCGCAATCTGCAGCCGTCGATGATCAGCGTGCCCCGAGGGTGATGGCGGGTCCACTGCGGGATCGGCATCCAGTCGATCGGCCGAGACGGCCGTCGCCACATGAAGGTGAACGCGTGCAAAAGTCAGTGACTCATCCGGGTCGGCAAATCCAGGTCGCCTAACGACCCGCACAATGCTGGCGCTGCTGATGGTGTCGCTTAACGGCCGGCGGCTATTGCTTCGAGAAGGCGCCGTTCGTCCTCGTCGGTGAGACCGGCGCCGTGCGGGCCTGGAGTCGGTCGTGCCAGTTCCCAGGTCAACGTGTCGCTGAGAGTCTGCGCAAGCGGGCGTGAATGCAGGCCGGCGGTGCGTGCGTGGTCGGTGCTACGGGCGTTCATGCCGTACCAGTCGGGATCATCGAGCCACAGCGGCAGTGAGGCCGGACCCATCCAGCTGTGCACGCCATGGTTGGCGAGCCACTCGGGAGACGCAGCGACGAGCGGCCCGGTATGACCGGCGACAGCGCGAGCCATAGCGAGATGCTCGCTCAGCGGCAACCGGTTAGCCCCGGCGTTGAAGACTCCGGTCGTGCCCGCCTCGGCGCTGGTAACCAACCACGCCGCGATATCCCGTACATCGATCAACGCCGTCGGCGCATCCGGCGCATCGGGCACGAGCACCGCACCGTCGCGGTTTGACGGGCGCGCGAACCGCCACGGCCAATACCCCGAGCGGCCGAATGGGTCGCCGGGACCGCCGACGAGCCCAGACCGCGCGATCAAACTGCGGCCCGGCCCGAATCGGGCCGTGACCGCCTGCTCGCACGCCACCTTCGCCTCGCCGTACCGGTCCATGCTCTCCATGACGTCGGACGCAAGCGGCGGCAGGAGCGCAGCGGACTCGTCCTGGTCCAGCTCGCGCTGGCTGGCGTACACATTCGCGCTCGAGACGAACATGTACCGGTCGGCCGCGGGCTCGAGTGCGGCGACGGCTCGCCGGACCTGCCCGGGCTGCCTGGCAACGTCAACCACCGCGTCCCACCGCTCTAGGCTGGCATCGTCATAAGCGTCTGGACCGTCGCGGTCAGTGCGGAGAAAGCGCACGTTCGGTGGCGCCGCGCCGGAGACGCCTCGGGCCAGGCAGGTCACCTCGTGACCACGAGCGGCGGCGTCAGCGGCCATCGCGTGACCCAGCCACGCCGTGCCACCGAGCACAAGAAGCCGCACCACGACAGCTAACCCCCCAGCCCACAGGCGGTGGGACAGTTTCGCCGCAGGCGTATCGACGCGACTCTGGTCCTCCCCCGGCTGCCACTGGCTGGCTAGGCCAGCCAGCGGTGCTCAGATCCGAACTTCTGATCCGGTTCGAGACAAAATCCTCGTTACGCGGTACGTCAAATGGATCAGCCTGGGTAGCGATCGCTAGGGCAGAAGCAACTGTGCTGCAGAACGTGGCCTGTCAAATCTCCTGGCCGAGGAAGTCGAGGATCATCGTACCGAGCCAGTCGACTCGGCTAAGAACACCGGTGTGAGTGGTGCCCGGAAGTACCGCGAGGCGGGAACGGCTGAGGCCGGCGACGTCGCCGTTGACCCCGCCACCCAGCAGCCGAAACATCTCCACGGCGTGCTCGGGCCGGACGATGTCGGCGTCGCCGATGACCAGCAAGGTCGGCGCCTGCACGGATCGCACCTGTTCCGCAGTCCAGCCATCGAAGTGACGGTCCAGGTCGACATTCTTGGCCACTAGCGTGTTCCACTGCGCGGGATTGGGTGCCACCTTGACATATGCCTCGTGCCATGATGTGCCGGTGAGATCCGAGACATCCGAGTCTGAGCCCTCGATCATGTCCGGATGCAGCCCGTCCCGGCGGTAGGACGCCCCGCCAGCAAAGACGATCCGACGAGTCAGGCTCGGTTCGGTCATCGCCAGCTGCAACGCCACGCCCCCACCCAGGCTGTAGCCGACGACGTCGGCGGGGCCGATACCAAGCCTGCGCATCAGACCAGCAACGTCGGCAGCCAGTTGAACGTAACTGAGGGGCCGGTTGGCGACATCGGCGGTGTGACCGTGTCCCTGCAGCTCAGCGGCCAGGACCAGGTGAGACGCCGCAAGCATCGGGATCAGACCGGCGAAGCAGATCTCGATCGTGCCCAAGGCGCCGTGGAGTAAGACCAACGGATCACCTCGACCGTGAATCTCGTAGTAGACGTCCAGGCCGTTAACCGGAACCGTGCCACTGCTCGGCCCCCGTGGGGGCGCCTTATCTGATGTTGTCATGCCAGTGTTCCTCGGTAGGTCGGCAGGCTGATTAGTGGCGAGCGGGCCACCAGTCGATGTGGAGAGGTGACTTATGAGGCTGAGGTCGGCTCGCTCGCCCTCGACCAGCCGCTAGCCGGTGCGCAACGCACCGGGACGAATGATAACCAGTGGAGGTCGTGGCGCCGTGCGGGGCTGAGCACGGTCGCGGGCTCGATCAGCCAGCTGCGCCTTTGGCTGCCCACCATGTCTTTGACCGTGGCGACCTTCGTCGCGAACTGTGCTGGGATCGCCCGTCGTGGGAGCGGTCGTCGCTGTGGAAGCCTCAGGGACCGGATTGGAACGCGATGCCTGCTCCTCGTTAGGCACGGCCGCCTTCGCAGGCGTCCCGTTGTGAAGCGCGTTCGCGACTAGTGCGCCAATGTGCATGGCTGCCTGGGCGCTACACGCGGTGGCCGGCGCGACGTTCGAGCCGTCCCGAGTGTCCTTGATTTCCGACATGTTCCCGAATCCGCGAAGGTTCGCGTTCGACCGCTCGTCGTCGAACTTTCTGGTCACCCGGTCGGCCCAGTACACCACCAAAGCGGTCCTGCCCGTGCCGGCCACAGGCGCGCTGGCCGTGATCTCCACGGTGACGGGTAGCTCACCAGAGGCTGCGGGGATGTCTGGGTGAGCCAATTGATCACCGCCGTGGGCCAGGCCATGCACGTGTACTGGAAGAGGCGCCGGAGAGTCATCCGGCAGCCTCGTCGGACCAGAGCCGCGTGCCGAAAGGCCTTCGGCGTGCTCCAGTTCCCTATCCCGGCGACGGGCACTGATGAATGCCTCCCGGTCGGGCCCGTTCAGCCCCAGCGCCTTGGCCAGCAACCGGGTGGTGCTGGCCCGCGGCACCCGTACGCGGTTGGCCTCGAGGTTACGTATCGTCCGTTCACTCAGCCCTGACCGCGCCGCTAACTCCTCTTGGGACAACAGAGCTCTGTGTCGCTGCGCCCTTAGCAGCGCACCGAAGGAGCCATGGGCCGCAGGAGCAGCGACAATCAAAAGCTCCATCACCGGCCTCGTTTGGCACATAGCAGGTATCGCACGTCCGGCTTCTCGATGCGATTGCGTTTCATGTCATCCCCTAGCGAGTCCCCCGGTTGTCCGAGGGGCGCTCTGCGCCCGCGGAGCATTGCTTCGATGTCGTCCACAATGGGGGAGCGTTCATGCGGGGTGCACGGTTGTTCATTCCGTAGCAGGATGCGAGTGAACAGGCCGACCCTGCAGTGATCCACCGAGCAGCGATGGGCGAAGCCTCAAGATGTTGAGGCTGACTCCGCTCGGCGATCGCTATGGGTCGATCCGGAGGACCCTTGCGACAAGCCTTCATTGGCCGGGACCGGGAGCTAGACGAGCTCTCGGTCGGGTTGCAGGACGCCATTGAGGGACGCGGCAGCCTCTTCCTGATCCTCGGTGAGCCAGGAATCGGCAAGACGGCGCTCGCCGACCGTCTTGCCAGCCAGGCGCTCGAGCGAGGCGCCCTGGTGCTGTGGAGCCGATGTTGGGACGGCCCCGGCGCACCCCCGTTCTGGCCGTGGGCCGAGATCATCCGAGCCCTGGCCAACGAGTACGGCGACGAGGCCCTACGTTCGTTTGTGCCGGCTGGTGCGGCCGAGATCGTGCACTTGGCGCCCGACGTGGCGGCGCGCCTGGGTGAACCAGCGGATCACACGTGCGCAATCGACTCCGATGCGGGGCGATTCTATGTGTTTGAGGTCGTCGCCAGATGTCTGAAGAACGCGGCGTCGGCCCATCCCCTGGCCCTCGTTCTGGACGATATTTGTTCCAGCGATCGGGCCTCGCTTCTGCTGCTTCATTTTTTAGCAGGGGAGATTCGCACGTCGCGAATGCTCGTCCTGGCCACGGATCGCGACGTAGAAGAAGGGCGGCCTTCCGAGACAGCAGAGGTGCTCGCGGATCTCGTCCGCGAGGGCCAGGTGCTACGCCTGCAAGGCCTTGACCAGAAGGAGGTCCGGCGCCTTATTGAAGAGGTCTCCGGCATGGTGCCGTGGGAGGATAAGGTCACCGCGATTCACAAGGTGACCGACGGTAACCCACTGTTCGTGCGCGAGGTTACCCGCCTAGTTGCCGGAGACGGCCTGGATCGGCCCGGCCGACTGAGCATTACCATCCCGCGGAGCGTGCGGCGGGTAATACGCAGACGGATCTCACCGCTATCTGCCGACGCCGTCCGTGTGCTCGCCGCGGCAGCCGTACTTGGTCGGGCGTTCGACATCAAGCTGGTAGGCCCGGCCAGCGAGCTTCCTGACGATCGAGTCATGGAATCGCTCTCTGAAGCGGTGGCGCTCGGCGTCGTGAGCGAGGACCTGGATGCCGTTGGCGCCTATCGTTTCGCGCACCCCCTCATGCAGGAGGTGATCTACGACGAGCTCCCGATTCCAGTCCGAATCCAGCTCCATCGACGGATCGGTGAGGCGATCGAGCACCTGTATGGCCGAGACTCATCGTTCCATCTCGCCCAGCTGGCTCACCATTTCGCTAACGCGGCGCCTGCTGGGGAAGGTAAGCGAGCCCGCGACTACGCCCGCAAGGCCGGCGACCAGGCGATGGAAGCCTGCGCGTACGACGAGGCCGTCGCTGAATACCGGCGAGCCCTGGCGGCGACAGAGTTCGTCGGTCGCGACGGTGGCGTTCGTTGCGATTTGCTGCTGCGCCTGGGGAGCGCCCAGGCACGGGCGGGCGACTACCAGGGTGCCAAGGCGAGCTACTTGTCTGCCAGTACCATCGCCAGGCGGCGCGGGGACGGAGATCGGCTGGCATTGGCCGCGCTCGGCCTCGGGCAGCCGCAGGTCGAAGCGGGTGTTGTCGACCGACAGCTCCTCTTACGTCTCGAGGAAGCACTCGACGCTCTTAGTCCAGGAGACGGTCCCCTGCGTGCCCAAGTCCTGGCTCGTCTTTCACTCGAACTGACGTTCTCCGAGCAGACGGAGCTGAGGGAGAAGCTCAGCCGCGATGCGGTGGAGATGGCGCGCCGCGTCGGAGAAGTCGTTCCCTTGATAAGTGCACTCCGCGCCCGGTGGCTGGCGGTTTGGGGGCCAGACGGTCTGACCGAACGATCAGCACTCGCCGACGAGATCCTCGATCTGGCCGCACGAACCGGCGACCGCGAGACAGAACTCATCGGCCGAGCTCGGCGAATCAGCTGCGCGATGCAATCGGGAGACATCCACGCTGCCGAGGCCGACATTGCCACGCACGCCGAGCTGGCGAATGAGCTCCGGATGCCCTACCACCAGTGGACTACCACCTCGATGCAGGCAATGCAGGCTCTCCTTCGGGGGTCGCTCTCCATGGCCGAAGAGCTCGCAAACGCGGCACCTGCCTTCCTTGCCGGTCGAAGAAACGCTCTATACGCCAACCTCAGCCAGCTCGCCCCGATCCGCTGGGACCAAGGCCGACTCGGCGAGCTACGAAGCGCCTGGCATGACATCGTCGATCAGTTTCCGCAGGCGGGCTTCTCTCGCGGATGGCTGTGCCTTGCCGACGCCGAACTCGGCAGAAACGACGACGCCCAACGATGGCTTTGGTCCCTGGTCGATGCGATCCCCAAGCTACCCCGCAACGGGATCTGGCTCCCCGCGCTGGCCATGGCCTCCGTCGCGGCCGCCCACCTCGAGGACGCCGGCTCCGCAGCGCGGGTTCAGCCGCTGCTGCTTCCCTACGCGGAGCAGGTGATCGTGCAGACGGTGCCTCATCCGGTCGTGTGCTACGGGTCTGCGTCTCTATATCTCGCCCTGCTGGACACAACGATGACCCGGTGGGAGGACGCCGACAACCGCTTCGCAGCCGCGATCCGCGTCAATACCAGCTTGGGCGCAAGATCGTTGCTCGCTCGCACCCAATACGAATACGCGCATATGCTCGCGCGGCGGGCACGCGCCCAGGATCGACGACGCGCGCGCGGCCTGCTCGACAGCGCCGAGGTGACCGCCACAGCTGTTGGGATCGCCGCGGTACTTCGCGGGATCGGACGACTCCGAGAGCTCGACGCCGGAACTGCCGTCGCCACTGGCACGAGACGGCCCGCGTTTCGCCGCGAAGGAGAGTATTGGACCGTCATCTACGGGGGCTCGCTCGTCCGACTCCGAGACACCAAGGGTCTTCGCTACCTCGCAACGCTTCTCTCGAACCCCGGCCGGGAGTTTCACGCGATTGACCTAGAAGGGCGCGATCATCCGCAGGTAGCGACTCCACGGGCACTTGGTCAGCGGTCCGACCCCGAACGGCTGGAGGCGCACACGGACCTCGGCGATGCCGGCGAGATGCTCGACACGACAGCCAAGGCGGCATACAAGGCCCGGCTCGAGAGCCTCCGGAGCGAGCTTCATGAGGCCGAGGGCTTTAACGATCTCGCCCGGATCGGAAGGGCCAAGCAGGAGATCGACTTCCTAACGAGCGAGCTAGCCAGGGCGGTTGGCCTCGGCGGCCGGGATCGCCGCGCCGCATCCCACGCCGAGCGAGCCAGGCTCAACGTGACCAGAGCCATCCGATCGGCGATGGAAAACCTCGCTCGCGCAAACCCATCCCTGGGCCAGCATCTCGCCACGACAATTCACACCGGTCGGTACTGCTCCTACACACCCGACCCGCAGGCCGAGATCACCTGGGAATCCTGAGTCAAACCACCGCCGGCTGAACGGTCGTTCTCCCATTTTGAACGCCTCCGTCATGGGTGCCGACCGACCGGGAGAGGGCTGTGGGCGTTGACGTTGGGTCAGTTGGTGCGGTGATCCTCGTACGGATCAAGAAGGTGGAGCCCCTGTCCGGGTCAATGGCGACCGCGGGCTGCCCCGAGCGGGCTTCGATGGATGGATGGAGCTGATCGGGGCGGTCGCGGGCCTCATCGGTTCACCGCATCGCCCGCGCCCGGCGGATCGGCAGGCCGTCTCGCCTCCCGTGGGCAAGCCGAACGATATCAACGTGTGCCATTGCGAGGTTAGGAAGCCGACCGGAGCTCACTGAGCCACCCCGACGAGCTAATGACGAGAAACAGACCAAGGAGGACCGCTGTGGGCCTGCACTATTCCGACGAGATCGCCGCCGCGCGGACAATGATCGCCTTCGAAGGCAACGCGGCCGCGCTTCAGCGTCGACTACCAAGCGGCTGGGAGCTCACCCCTTATGCAGGCGACGACCTGCGCGGAACCTCGCTGCGGGGGGCCAACATGCTCGTCCCCTTCCATGAGGTCTACGCCGTCAGGACTCGCGAGGGCCAGTCCGTGGGTTTGCCACAATTGAGCTACATCGCCTTTGTCTCCCAGGCCCGCAATCACGCGACCGGCGCGCTCGGGCACGTCCACCGGCTCACCTACACCGAAGACCCCTCCGGCGTTCCAGGCAAATACGGCGACGGCACGCTTGCCCACATCACGCGGGCGCAGACCTTCACCAAGCGGCGGCGCGGCGAAACCGAGGTTCGCGAGACCTTCTCTGCCGTGGCCAGCAGCGGACAAGTCCATCTGGCGCTCGCTTATCAGCAGGGCGGACAGCTGATCTGGGCAACCGCCGAAGAACCAAACCTGCCCCTCTACGCCGCCACCGATCCATCCATCGTCCGCTGGTACCAAGAAGACCAGGTGATGAACGTGGTCCGCAGCGATCCGCTGAACGTGAATAACGTCACCGAGATCACCGTGGATGTGGAAGGCGAACTGGAAGACGTGTTCGACGGAAACGGACGCGTCGTGGCCGTGGTAACCCAACGGCCCTGCATGCGGCAGGTGCACGTTCCGTGAGTCCGCCGTGGGTCGTGATCTGCAGCTGCGATGCCTACGAACGAATTATTGATCGGTAACGTGAGTCGGCGCTCCTGCGGATTCGTATTTGAGCAGCGACTCCGGTGCTTGTCGTCTTGATGTCGCGGAGCATCGATAACCACCTCTATGCGGGCTTCCGGTCGAGTTCAAGGAGATCACGGGGCCGGTTCGCGGCCGCGATCGCGGCAGTGGCCGCTCTTCGACCTGGCCGGTACCGATAGCCGATCACGCCGTCGCCGTCGGCGCTATGCGGTTGTGTCGCGTTGGGCGCGGCGAGCCGGCACTCTTCCGCATTCGACCAGCCAGCGCACTGTGTCGGATATGGTCCGTCGAAACGGTATGGGATCAATGCCGAACTCCGTCCGCGCGGCGGAATCGTCGAACCTGGTATCGCGGCGCAGGATCTCCATGCCCTCCCGGTCAGCCGGATAGTGCCATCGCTGCGGCAATCGACGCTGGACCGCATCAATGAGTTGGATCGCGGGACCGATCACTGGCCCCGGCAGGATCAGGTGTGGAAGACGTCGCCCGCTGGCTTCGGTGACTGCTGCGTAGAGCTCGCCGCCGTTGATGTGATGTCCTGGCACAACGTACCTGCCCTGTCGGCCAGGCTGGATCATCGCCGTGATCAATGTGGCGACGTCACGCACGTCAACGACATGCTGGGCTCCTCGAGGAAAGGTCGGGAAGCGGCCGAGCAGCATCCACCGCAGCTGTTCGCTCTGATTTCCCCGGTACGGATCGTCCGGACCATAGACGGCACCGGGGTAGATCATCGCAACCGGTGCGCCCTCGGCCTGAAGCCTGCGGGCGATCTTCTCCGAAGCAATCTTTGACTGGGCGTACGGAAGGTTGATATCGCCAAGCGGCAAGTCCGGGCCGCTTCCCCCGTAGCGGGCCAGCGCTACCGTCGTCGACACATGAATGACCGGGTCGAGTCCGCGACTCACGGCGCCGCCGAGCACGAGCTCGGTGGCCAGGGCGTTGGTGCGCCGCATAGCTTCGGCACGCCTTGGGTCCAGGGAGAAGATTGCCGCCGCGTGCACGGCGGCCTGACAACCATCCGCGGCACGCGACACGACATCCTCGTCGAGCACGTCGCCCACCACGATGTCCGCAACCTGAACCCGCAAGGGGCCAAGCGACACACCCACCTGCTCCGGCCGGCGCACCAGCAGGCGCACCTCGTGCCCGGCACCTGCTATTGCGGCCACGGCGTGCGAACCGACAAAGCCAGTACCGCCCGTCACCAAAACCCTCATGCCCGACCCGCTGTCATGGCGGCGGCTGCAACTTCGCGTCCTTCGGGTTCTGCCGTCACTCGCGGCGACCTGCCGGCTCGTAGCGGAGCAGGACGTTGCCAGACTTGAACGGCTCGGCCTCCAGCAAGCTCAGGCCGACCCTCTGGTCTGCGGTCGCGAACGAGGACCTTGCCGGCACCAAGAATGACCGGATTCACCATGATCCGCAGCTCGTCTATAAGCCCATGCTGCAAGAGGCTCACCGTCAACGCCGAGCTACCGAAGATGGCGATGTCCCGACCCGGCTGCTGCTTGATCTCGGTTAGCGCGCCGGCGATATCGGCCCGGATCAGCCGGGTGTTGTGCCAGTCGGCCTTGTCGAGCGTCCACGATACGACGATCTTGAAGATCTCGTTCATCCGCGCGGCAACTCGTGGGTTGTCCTCGTTCGCCACAGGTGTGGGCCAATACGGTGCCATCAGCTCGTAGGTGACTCGCCCGAACAACAGGGTGTCGACCTCGTCAAGCTGTGCGAGCGAGAATTCGTTGAACTCCTCGTCAACGGTTGGCCAGTCAGACTCCTGGTTCGGACCCTCGTAGTACCCGTTGACCGTCGCTGCCAGGAAGGTGAAGATCTTCCTCAATCGAGACTCCTCCACCACATCGAATGCGAATGCCGTACACGCCTACAGAATCGAAGCGAATGTGGTGCCATTTGATGATGATGCGTTCGTCGTGCGCATGGCGAGGAAGATCACCGGCATATGACCGGCAGCTTTCCCGAGATGTATCCACGTCGCCAGAGTCGCTGCCCAATACATCGCCGCCAAATGAACTCGGCCGAAACCGCCGCCGAGTCTCCATCGACACTGGCTTAGGCCGTGATTGACGTTGGTGTCCGCGGCGGAGGCACAGGACGATTCGTCTCCGCTCTGGCTCGAGCGCTCGCATGCGCCCATATCGGTGGCTCAGTCAACTGGTCACTGGCCGGTAGGCCCGTCGATGCACTCGCGCGGCAGGTCCGGGTCCGGGCTCGCACCCCGGAGGTCCCAATCGGGGTCGTCCTCGCTCTTGTACAAGCGAGGTGCCTGTGTGCGCCCTTGCAGCACCCGCCGGAACCAGTGGCTTTCCATCTGCGCCAGGTGACGGACCAGGCCGAGCAGGCTCAGCGTGCTGGCCGGCACCGAGCGTCGCGCGAGTTGATCGCTGCTCAGCCCGTCACACTTCATTTCTATGGTCAGACGATAGTTGCCGAGATACTCCCGGTAGGTTGCCACCAACCGGGTTGCCGTATGACCTGGGGTCATTCTCCGGCGTCCATATGCCACTCATGACTCACCTAATCGTGGGCTGACAGCACCGGGCAAGTTCGCTCCTCAGGGTGCGGCTGGCTGGACTCTTCTAGTCGCTCATGCTCAGGTGTCTTATTTACGCCACGGTGATACTGCCGGTCTTTTGCTGGTTCTCTTCCTGGCCGGCCGCGTCAGGCAGCGTTAGGTTCTACTCCGATGCAGCAAATAGCATGCCTCCTCTGCCGGGTGCCACCTGCGCTCAAGCTGGGTGGCGCTTTGCACAACAGCTGATCGCACCCGGTCGATACGGCGCGGGCACGGTCGGTGCGGAATCTCCGGCAGCGGCGTTCTCGTGACGACATCCACCCGGCTGGGAATCAGGGCCAGGAGCAGCTTGCGATGAGGAAGGTCTGCTCGTTGACGTCGACAGGGCCGTTGCTTGTCCCACGTCAGGACGAGGAGAAAGAAGGACTGATCGTGATGGACCTAACCAGCCAGATTGTGCCCGTATCGCGAGGACCGTATCAGCTGCATGCTGAGATGGTGCCCGGAAGTGGGGTGCCGGTCGTGCTTATGCATGGCTTCCCCGACAACACCCACCTCTATGACCGGCTGGTTCCGTACTTGGCTGGGCGGCGGCCGGTAGTGCGCTTTGACTTCCTAGGCTGGGGCCGCTCGGATAAGCCGCAGGGCTATCCGTACACCGCAGCCAACCAGATGGGTGACTTGGCCGCGGTGATTGACGCGGTCGATATGCATATCGGCAACCGCGAGCTGGTGCTGGTGGCACACGACGCTTCCGGGCCACCGGCGATCGATTGGGCGCTGGCCAACCCCGGTCGCGTCGCGATGCTGGTGCTGCTCAACACCTACTACCACTGGACCCCCAGCCTGCGGCGCCCGCCGGCCATCGCCTTGTACTCAACGCCGATTGTCCGCACCGCTGCCCGCGCCATCGTCCGCCAGCGGCCTGACCTGGATCGGCGTCTATACGCTTGGCAGGTCGGCAGGTTCATCCAGGACCCCGCCGTACGTGAGCTGCTCGTCCCCCAGCTCTACGAGCAATTCCTCCCCGCCCGCCCGGCGTTTTGGCGCCTCAACGACGACCTGCTCGGCACGGTGCTCAGCCGCCGGCGGCGCATCCCGCAGCTGCGCCGTTTCGCCCGCCCAGTCCGGATCATCTTCGGCATCCGGGACCGCACCCTCAATCCCCGGGTCGCCCGCAACTTCGCCACGCTGTTCCCTCACAACGAGCTGCATCTGCTCGACGGCGCCGGGCACTTCGTCCAGGTCGACCAACCGCAGCAGGTGGCCGATCTCATCGCCGGCTGATAGGAACCCATCCGCTTCGCTACCGCCGGGCACCATGTCTTGGCCGCCGGGCGGCGACGCGAGGCCCTCGATGCACTCGCCGAGCGACGGATGGTTGACGATGACGCGAATGCTGTTGGGCTGGGCAGGACTAGGTATCACCGCAACCGACGGCGTTCTCTACCCGAGAGTGGAGGCAAGGATCCAACCGGGCGGCGATGTGCTGAGCTCCGCCGACATCGACCATCGGTTCATGACATCGGCGGCAGCAGGCAGGACGTGGACTGTGTCGAGGAGCGTGCTCCTGAGTCGGTGCACCGGGGCTGGCATCGATGAGTTTCGGGCCGCTGCCTCGTCATGTCTGCACTACACGCCGCCGAGTCGCCACTACCTCAGAAAGGAGCGAGGGCAATGACGATCATGCAGAACGCAACCACGGACCAGACCTACGGGCAGGCGGTCGTCGCGAAGAACGATGCGGCACGCGCGCTGTACCGCGCCGAAATCGCCGTGCACGACGCGCGCCAGGCGCACGTCGACCAGTGGATCAGTGCGGCAAACGACCGCCTGCACATTGCCGTCACCCGCTACCTCGCCGCCGACACACTCGTCTCGTGCCTGCGTGAGCAGACGCTCGCAGCTTAAGCCTGCCGGGACCGCCACCCAGCCCGGATTCGAGGCGCGCGTACCGGCTATCCGCTGTGATCGCGGTCGCCAACGCCGCGCACCGACTCGGTCATCACCCGAGATTGCCTCACCAAAGACAAAGTGTTGGAGCAGGAATGAGCCAACCCAGCCAGCGCGGTGCCACGACCCGCACGGTCGACCAGCCGTGCGCTGAACCGGCCGGGCTCACGGTCCTGCCGCGCAACTCCGAGCCCATCGATCCGATCGGCCGGCGATCCCCACACCGACTTCCGTGCCAGGTGCACGACCCGGACCTCTGGTTCGCCGAGTCCCCAGGCGACATCGACCGAGCGAAGGCGCTGTGCGCGACGTGCCCGGTGCGGCGCGAGTGTCTCGCCGGCGCGTTGCGGCGCGCCGAACCGTGCGGGGTGTGGGGCGGCGAGATCGTGCAGCACGGCCAGGTGATCCCGTTCAAGCGGGGTCGCGGCCGTCCGCGAATTCACTTCCCGCCCGCCGGCGACGCAAATTCTCTATGCCGTCGGCGTGGGCGAGGCGGCGAGTGGCGGGCTGCTGCGCGAGGCACGGCTGCGGGCCGGGCTGACCCAGACCCAACTTGCCACCCGCGCTTCCACCCCGCGGGCGATGCCCATCCCTGAGCCCAGCTCTGCCCAAACAGGCCGGCGCCGACACGTGCCCGCCCAGGGGTATCGAGGAATGCCCCGCACATGGGAGTTCGGACGTTGACCCAGGTGTGCTCCGTCGCAGACCGTAGCCGCTTCGTCGTTGCGTCACTCCGCCCAGAATGACCCGGTCACACAACACCCAACCGGAACCATGGGTGTACTTGTGAACGGTCATGAGGCCAAGCGGCGGTGGCAGGACGGCAGCACAAGAAGCTCTGTGCGTCATCGACTTGAAGTTGACCAAGCGGCGGGCAGCGGAAACAGTCGGCGTATGACGACGATGGTTGAGTCGCTGATCGAGGCCTGGTGGCCCGCGGGGCGAGGCACAATCGCCGGGTGACGACTTCCCGCGAGCTGTATCTCCGCATCCGCGAGGCCTCGGTCGGAGTACTCGACCTGATCAGCATCCAGCTCGGCCGCCGCCTTGGCCTTTACGCCGCCCTGGCAGCCGGCGAGGTAACTGCAAGGGAGCTGGCTGACCGGACCGGGCTAAACACACGCATGGTGCGCGAGTGGCTCGAACAGCAGGCCGTCACCGGCTTCGCCGAGCTGGTCAGCACCGAAGGCGAGCCGGACCAGTGGCGATACCGGCTACCGGACGCGACCCGGGAAGCCTTCACCGATCCGGATAGCCTGTCGTTCGCCGCTCCGATGGCCGACGAGGTACTGCGGGTGCCCGGGCGGATCGGCGACCTCGAGGAAGCGTTCCGGACCGGCACCGGGATGCATCAGCCGTACCACTGGGTCGAGGGCCGTCCGGATGGTACGCGCTCGATGTTCCTGAAGCTGCTCGGCTCCGAGTGGCTGCCCGCCGTTCCCGAGTTGCACGAGCGGCTGTCGTCGGCACCACCGGCGCGGATCGCCGACATCGGCGTCGGCAGCGGCTGGTCCAGCATCGCCATGGCGCGGTCTTACCCGGATGTGATGGTCGACGGCTACGACCTCGACGAGCTCGCGATCGGGTACGCGCAGGAGCATGCCCGCGACGCCGGACTAGATGACCGGGTGACCTTCCTGGCTGGTGACGTGACGAAGTTCGACACGTCCGGACGGTACGACCTGGTGACGATCTTCGAGGCGCTGCACGACCTGTCGCAGCCGGTCGCGGTCCTCGCCCAGCTTCGCGCGACGCTCGCCGAGGGCGGCATCGTCCTGGTCGCCGACGAGCGGGTGCCGGACCAGATCGTTGCCCCGGGCGCCGTCCTCGACCGGGCGCACTACGGCTGGAGCGTGCTCAACTGCCTTCCCGCCGTGATGACCGATCCGGACTCTGCCGAAACCGGCGCTGTGATGCGCATCGACACGCTTCGCCGGTACGCCGCCGGGGCCGGATACTCCGCGGTCGACGTGCTCCCGATCGAGCACGACGAGTGGCGCCTCTACCGGCTGCACCCCTAGCCGGCCGGTCTGTTCCTTGGCTCGCCCGCGCAGACCGTCGGCCACACCTGCTCGGTCTGGCCCAGCCAGAAGACGGCGAACAGCAAGATCAACTGCCCTCGAGCCAGAGCGTGGCATGTCCCCCCGACGAGCCATTTCCTCAGGCGCACACCCACAGCAGACACGAGCTTTCCGCCGCCTCAGTGCGCCGCCCAGAATGATGCGGTCACGCAACGCACGACCAGCGGCATGCTCGGGCGTTCCGTCCCAACAGCGGCATTAAGTGCAGCTTCGTCGCCGGCGGATGCATTGCACCAGACTGATGAGGATGAAGGAGATACGGCCCGCTGAACGCCCTGCCGCCGGCCGGGTCGAGGATCAGACCGTGGTCATGGTCGCAGCCCGGCACCGAGGCCCGCGTGATGATGCTGCGGGTGTGCGGGTCGATGACGGCGATCTCCTTGCGTGTCTGCAAGTTGACGAGGAACCAGTCGCTGTTCCGTCCGTCGATCGTGTGCCTGCTCTCTGTCCGCGGGCGCCGGACGGGCCAGTGGCGCTCGACCTCGATCGCGGAGCTCCCTACCGACCGTGGGTCGCACGTTCCGTGCGCTCCCAAATCCCGCGGACCATCCGCTCGGAACTTCGCGCGAGCGGGCAGTCCGTCGGCAATCGTGTTGTGCGAGGCGGCCCGACGCGTCGGCGTCTCACCGAACGCGGCGTACCGGCATTTCAGCGCGCTGCCGGATCTGATCGAGGCCGTGGCCTCCGAGGCCCTGTCCGCATTGGCGCGTTCGATGGAGACCGAACTGGCGAAATGTCGGCCCAGCGGCGACGCAGGCCGCGACGCCATCGACCGCCTGGACGCGGTCGGGCGCGGCTACATTCACTTCGCCCTCAGCGAGCCAGGACTGTTCGCCACCGCCTTCGCGCCCCGCAAGGTGACGGCTCATCCCGGGGATGCGGCGATTCGTCCCGGCGACCATGCCGCTCACCCCGCTGATGAAGCACGCGGCGCAGGCGACTCCGGCCTCCGGCCGGGCGAACTGCTCGAACAGGCACTCGACGGCATGCTGGACGCGGGAGTCCTCGATGCGGCAGATCGCAACATCGCCGCCACCAACGCCTGGGCAGCCGTGCACGGCCTGTCGGGACTACTACTCGGCCCCCTGGCCGGACAAGCACCCTCAGCACGAGAAACACTTATCGACGCATTCCTGGACCTCGTCGGCCGAGGTCTGATCACACGCAGGACCATCTAGACCAGCCAGACCTATCGAGCAGATACGCGTCGGCTGCGTGGCAACACGTCCTGAGCTGCGGTTGGCCTGGACCGCCGGCTACAGCACAAATCGAGCGAGTACGAGAACAACCGCCGAATTCGAACACCTCATGTGCGAGCTCGGCGGGTGCTCTCGCGGAGCCGCGCCGAATAGTCGATCTGAGCTCGTAGATCCGCGCCCACCTGGTCGGGTGAGCCGTGCATATCGACGGGTCCACCGCGAACGTCGGCTGGGTACGTATGGTGAACGCTGACCTCCGACGCTTCACGCCGCTCTGATCACCGCCGCTAGTCGAGCACCTAGCCGTCCGGGCTGGCGCCGTCGGCGGTGCTGGCCCGCATCGCGCCGGGCTCCGGGTGAGCACAGCCGAGCTCGCCGTCATCGTCGAGCCAGGCGACGCCAGCACTGACGGCGGGCCGCGGTCCGCCGTTCTAGGTTAGGCGGGTCGGAGTTCGAAGAGTGGGTGGCGCTGAGCGTCGGCGAGGTAATCCTCTGGCGTGTCGTCGACGCGTATCCGGTATCGGCGCAGAAGGGCGACAGGCGGCCTCACGCGCGGGCCGAGCAATCTGCGCAGCAGGTGCAATTGGCGGTACGGCTCGAGCGCGTGCTGAAGAATCGTTGCCGCTTCATCGGGTGGGACCTCTATGGCGTGAACCGGACTGCGATGGCCGCCAGGGTGGATGACGGTCGCCTCGCCGGCCGCCCGAAGATTTCGGGCCCAGCCGGCGGCTCCGTAGCTCGCCTGGACGTAGCAGCGTCCCTCGAAGTCGAGCATCCCGACCGGCGTCGTTCGCTCAATGCCGGACCGGCGGCCCCGCACGATCAGGAGAATGTTCGGGGCACCCGTCGGCACCCCCGCGGGGATCATCCGGCGGGCGAGTGGGTTGACCAGGCCGAGGAGCCGTCCCGCGACCCGTTCGCGGAGGTCGGGCCGCGAGCGCGAACGACGATCACCTGTCATCGGCTGTCACCCTCGCCGCCGAAGCGGTGCCTGGAGGTAACCTTCTGCCCCAGTCTAGGTCCGTGGCTCGCAGCCACGGACAGACCCGGCGGTCTGTAGCCCGAGCCGAGGAAGGCGCAGAGCAGCACCGGCAGGCGCACGGCTTAGGTAGCGGCGCTGACTGATCGATCTGCGCGGATAACGCCCCGCATGAGAGACCGCGCCCGCGTGCAACAGATGGACGGCGATGTGTGCTTCGGATCGCTCGTTGAGGTTGGCTGTCGATGACGGGAATTCGGTATCTCGGCTAGGCGATCTAGAACCCAGTGCAAGCGGCGGCCGCGTCGAGCATGATGGGTTGGCAGGCGATTAGGTTGTGTCCGCACCGCTGGTTTTGTCGCGGGTGGGGCGTTGGGATTGCTGAAGTTGGGTGAGTAACCCGCCGCGATCGAACATCGTCCAGCGCTCGACGATCTTGCCGTCGGCTATCCGGACGATATCGAAGATCTCCATCGAGATGAGGTGCCCGGTCGCGGGAACTCCGCGGAACTCACCTAGATGTGTGCCCCTTGCGGTCAACCGGGCGGCGACCCGGTCACCGTCTTCGATGAGGTCCTCGACGATCAGGGTCTGATCCGGGAAACCGGTGTGGACCCGGCGGCGGAAGTCCTTGAGTGCCGCGCGGCCGCCGCCGACTCCGCCGGGAAGATCATGAGCGACGAAGTCGGTGGCGAGAACGTCATCCAGCGCGCGGTCCATCGCCTGCGGGTCCTTGATCACCAGCGCCGCCGCGTAGCGCCGGTACAGCTGCTTGTGCTGCGTCATCGGCGGCCCTTCCCCGCTCCCCAGGTGCCCGCAACCACGCTAGCCGATGCCAACGCTGTCGCCGGCGACGAACGCGAAGGCAAAGCAAATCCGCTGCCGACGGTCGATGCGCATTGCTCTGCGAACGTCGAGCAGACCGATGCAGGAGAACCCATCACTATCGTCGCGGTGGCCCTTCCGTACCTGGCCGGTGTGACCGCCGGCGGGCAAAGTGCAGGTCGCGCCGAGGCGTCGCCGCGGCGACGGGCGGCCTCGATGTCGTGCGCGCGATTGAGCTGCCGGCCGCGGCCGCGAATGAGCATCGTCGCTGCCGGAGTAATTCATGCGCAGAGAGCGTGTGCCGACGAGGGATCCGGCGCGGCGCGGCGAGGGATACAGATCAATCCATCTGCGTTGCACGCCAGCCTGGGGTTATGCGCGCCGAATGAGACGGCTAGCGAGCGTTCGGTCCGCGGCAGGAGCGTGCACATCGGTATCGCGTGTAGTCAGCGGCGCGGTTGGACATACGGTCGGGGCATGAGCTGCTCACCGATTCGAGTCGGCACGGCGTTGGTCACTGGCGGCACGAGCGGACTGGGCTTGGCGATGGCGCGGGCCCTTGCCGGTGTGGGTGTGACGGTTGCGCTGACCGGCCGTTCCGCTCGGCGGGCCGAGGTGACGGCTGCCGGTATCTCGGGAGCGATCGGTCTCGGTCTTGATGTGACTGATGAAGTCTCGGTTGTTGGGGTGGTCGAGCAGGTGGTGGATCGACTGGGCCGAGTCGACCTGCTCGTCAACAACGCCGGGCTGGGCATGCGCACGGTCAACCCGCGATTCCTGTCCGAACCGCTCGGCTTCTGGCAGGTGCCGGCGGCCGGATTCCGCGCCGTCATCGAAACCAATCTCACTGGCTACTTCCTTGTGGCGCGCGCCGTCACCACGCGGATGCTCGCGGCAGGCGCCGGTCGCATTGTCAACATCTCAGTCAGCGAATCGACGATGCGGCGCGCCGGCAACGTGCCCTACGGGCCGTCCCGGGCAGGCAGCGAGTCGCTGTCTCGGATCATGGCCGCCGACCTGCAGGGCAGCGGCATCACCGTCAACCTGCTGCTGCCCGGCGGGCCGACCGCGACGGGGATGGTGCCAGCCGGTGCCGACCTCGTAGGACGCAGCCTGATCGACCCGGCCATCATGGGTCCGCCGATCGTTTGGCTGGCGAGCCCTGAGGCCGCCGACGTCCACGACGAACGCATCATCGCGTCTGAGTTCGACCAGTGGTTGCAGACGCGTACCGGCAACTCGTCACGAACCTGACCGCGCCCGCGCCGCGTGTCGACTACGTCAGGTCGGACAAAGATGCCCGCGACCTGCAGGTGACGTCAGCGGTGTCGGGCATATGAGTGCGGTTGCCTGTGCGCCCTACCGATCGATCTGCGCGTGGACGGTGTCCACGTCGGCGCGCACCGAACGAGACGGCTCGCGCGCGGCGGTCGTCCGCGTTGCGAGCGGCGGGAGGACTGGCGCTATCGGGCGGCGCTGGCGAGGTACAGGGTGAGCTGCGCGGCGAGTTGCCGGTGATGAGCGGTTCTTTGCCGCGCAGCTTCCCTCCGAACCACGCGGGCACCTTTCGGCGCACGTGGCTCTCTGGTGACTTATGCCGCGGTGGTGGCGGGTTGCCCGTGGTGGATGGCGTCGTGGCAGGGACGGCAGACCACGAGGGTCTTCCGTCGTTTCTTTGCCATGAGGGCCGCCCAGGTGGGCTGGCCGAGGCCGGGGTTGCCGAGGCGGGCGAGTTTGCGGACTTGGTGCACCAGCACTTTGCCCGGTTCCCCGCACAGCTCGCACCTGCCCGCGAGGAGTCTGATGATCAGTTCCTTGCGCGGGTGGGGGATCCGGCCGGGGACGCGGTCGGTGAGGACCGCGTCGGTGTTGCGCACGAGGGGTATCCCGCCGAACCGGGCGACCAGCGGCTGCTTGCCGGGCCGTTCGATCCTGGCTTCAAAGCAGGTACGCAGCCCGTAGGGGGTTTCGATCTTGGCCTTGTAGCGTGCCGCGATCTTGGCCACCGTGGACTGGTGCTTTGCCGCGAGGGTCTTGAGCAGTGACGTCTCGGCGTTCCAACACAGCCGGTAGAGGCACGAGACATCGGCGGCGAGCAGGTAGTACTGGACGATGCCCCGGTATTCGGCTCCGTAGGTCTTGACGATGTCGTAGTCGTCGAGGTTCTGCAGGGCCGGCCGGTGCCATGGTTTGCCGTGGCACCGGTAGGGGGCACTCTTGGCCGTGATCACATCACGGGGCACGTGAAGCCCAATCTTCCCGTTGGCCGCCCGGCGGCCGCTGGTGATCTTGCTGTCGGCGTGCTGGGTGACGATCTCGTAGCCGAGGTATCGCGCTGCCCGGGTGCGGGCGTGCGTGATCAGCGTCTTATCCGGTGAGAGTTCCAGCTTGAGTTCGTCGCGCAGGAACGCCGCCAGCTGATCTTTGATGGCCTCGGCTTCGGCCTTCGGCCCGGTGAAACCCAGGAGGTGGTCGTCGGCATAGCGGGAGTAGCGCAGCCGCCGGTAGCCAGGATCGGATGGATCCCGCCTGGGCAAGCGGCGCCGCTGCTGGCGCAGTTCGCGGGCTTGGGCCCGGTCGCCGCGTCGGCGTGCCCGGGCCAGCGCGTTGCTGATGCTGGCGTAGTCCGGGTTCTCCCTCCGGATCAACCCCTGGGTGTGTTGTGGGATCAGTACCGTCTCGACGAACTCGTCCAGCTTGTGCAGGTAGACATTGGAAAGGACAGGGGAAACGAGACCGCCTTGCGGACAGCCGCTGAGCGTGGCGTTCCACCGCCAGTCTTCCAGGTACCCGGCGGTGAGCATGTTCCGCACCAGCCGCAGGAACCGGTTGTCGTGGATCTTCTCCGCCAGGATCTTGACCATCACATCGTGGTCAAGACTGGAGAAGCAGTCGGAGATGTCTGCCTCGATGAACCACGTGGTGCCGGTCCAGGTCTCGGTTATCTCCCGCAACGCGGTATGACAACCCCGACCGGGGCGGAACCCGTGCGAACGGTCGGAAAACTGCGGCTCGTAGTAGGCCTCCAACAGCAGGCGAACCACTTCGCCGACCAGCTTGTCCGACCAGGTCGGCAGCCCGAGCGGCCGCAGCTTCCCATTCCGCTTGGGGATGTGGATTCTGCGCACTGGAGCGAATCGGTAGCGCTCGTGACGCATCGCATCAATAATGCGGTTGATCTTCTCCGTGGACATGCCGTCCGCGGTTTCCCGTGTGGCCCCGGGTGTCATCGCCCCGCGGTTGGAGTAGATGCGCCCGTAGGCCAGCAGGTACAGCTGGACGTTGTACATCTGCCGGTACAGTTCCTCGCACGGCAGGCCTTTCCTGCCGCGTTCGCGGAGGACACCCAGCACCGTTTCGGCGTTTTGCATTTCGCATACCTCTCGGTCGTGATGTGTCCGGTCACCTGTGCCCCTTCGCCCTGTGGGCGGCCTTCCCGCCCGCCCTGGCAGGTCGTGACTCCTGCGACTACTACGGGCACTGTGTCGCCATGGGGCTCGCGCCCGACAGGCGATCCCACGTTCGTCTCCGTTGTACGTGTCGAGCGTGACGTAGGCGCCCCACTCATCTCCTTGCATGCCCTCGCTGGGCATCGCTCCAACCCCGGAGGTTTGCGGCAAGCCGCTTACACATTGCCGCAGGGGTGGCGCCGGTTTCAGGCGTCTTTCCGGCGGGCGTCGTTATCCGCCTTCTGGAGATTAGGGTTCAGCCAATCCAGGTTTCGCCATATCACGCGGGCCCCCCAGCATCCCGCCCCATACGCCTGGGCGGCGGACCGCTGGTTTCCTGGCATGCTCTTGTCCCCATTTCCCTTTCGGGTCCGGGTAAGCCATCAGGCCCAGGGACTCACATCACCTCCATTCCCTCCCCGCTGCGCAGGGGATACAACAGAGCGCCTCGTGGCGCAGAGGCGGCGACGATGTAGGTGGCGTGCCGGTCGAGGGAGACCCGGGCGCGGTCGTAACGCATGGTGGTTCTCGGGTCGGCGTGGGAGGCGGCTTCTTGGACGTCGCGCAGCGGGACGCCGGCGTCGAGGGCGGCGGTGATGAACGCGTGCCGCAAGGTGTGCGGGCCGATCGGCTTGTCGACTCCTCCTCGGCGGGCGACCCGGCGGACAATGCGGCTCGCGCAGTGTCGGTCCATGCGGTGCCCGTGAGGGCGTAGGAAGATCGGCCCGTCGAGGCGTTCGCCGATGGCAAGGTCGACCGCGCGAGCTGTGCGTGGTGCAAGCGGGATGGTGACGACTTTCCTGCCTTTGCCGACGATGGTCAGGGTCCGGTGTCCGCGTTCGAGTCCGAGCGTGTCGATGTCGGCGCCGAGGGCTTCGGAGATCCGCAGCCCGTTGATCGCGAGCAGCGAGATGAGCGCGTGCTCGGGCGCGGGGCCGAGGCCGGCGGCGACCAGCAGCGCGCCGACCTCGTTACGGTCGAGCCCGATCGCATGCGATTCGTAGTCAAGCCGCGGCCCGTGGACTGCGGGTGAGTGGTCGAGCAGCTCTTCCTCCACGGCGTACCGATAGAAGCCGGCAACGGTGCAGAGCCGTCGGGCGATTGTTGCCGCGCTCGGCCCCTGGTTTCCATGTCCCGGCCGAAGCATTCGATGTCAGCCCTCCTCGCCTGGAACGGGCGCAAACCGTGCTGCTGGCACCACGACACGTACTGGCGCAGATCCAGCGCGTACGCGTCGCGGGGTCAGCCCGCTGTAGCCGGCGAGGACCCCGCCAACGCGGTCCGCTCTCCGACCGTGAACAGCGGCTCGGATCGAACGATCTCTCCCGAGCTGCTGTAACCGGCAGATTGGTCGGGCTCGATGAATTGGTCATGACACCGCCTCCAGGAGCGAGCCTGAGGCCGGCGGCCCAGCCGATCCACCGCAGCCCAGCGACGAATAAACGCAGACTGTAGGTCCCTGAGATCGGTGTACGACGTGCGTCAGCGCAGCGGCGTGGATGAAGGCAGAAGACGCGGGAGCGCCGACTATGTGCGCCTCGGCCGCAGCCAAGACGTCGTATCAGTCGGTCAATATGTGCGGCGGCGCAAGGACGCGCCAGGATTGGGAGTAGACGCAACGTTGCGTCTACTCAATGGCCTGCGGTTGTGTCTGGCTCGACGTGGAGATCGTCGGCGATGGCAGCGGCAAGGATACGTTTCGCGGTCGCCAAGGAGGCGCGCGTCAGGCCGTGGAGCCGCTCGTTTTCGTCGATCAGTCTGGCGCGCAGCGCCCGTGCGCGCCGGTGACGGTGCGCGGCGCGCTCGGCGAGGCGCAGCGAGGTTAGCCGAAGTCGGCCACGCTCAACTACAGCGGATGGGTACGGATCTGCGGGACGGACGGGCCGTAGATCGGGATCGGCCCGGGCTGGTTGGGGAGCACCGCATTACCTTGCAGGGCTCCGACTTTCCCGTCCCCTACAACTACTACGACCCGCCGTTTTCGTGCTCCGGATTCGCCAACAGCGCAGCGAATCAAAACGTCAGCGAGTTCTGCGACCCCGACATCGACAACTTGGCTAAACGGGCCCGCGCACTGGACACCACCGATCCTGCCGCCGCCAACCTCCTGCGGCAGCAGGTCGACCAGAAGCTCACCGACGCCTCGCCCGTTATCTTCACCACGACCTGGAAGGCAGCCGCGCTCGTCTCACCCCGCCTCCGGAACTACACCCGCACGCCCCTTGGCTACCTGATGTACGACCAGATGTGGGTCCAGTAACCCCGCCACAGGCCGATGCGCCCGTGAGGATTGCGATTCCTCGTCCCGGCGAGCTGATCGTGGAGATCGGCTTTGTGCTCATCGCTTCCTCTCGCTTCGTGGTGTCATGTTGCGAAGCTCAGAGTCGTCCAGACGTACTGCCCAAAGTCAAGGGCAAGCGCGACGATCACGAGCAAGGGCAGCCCACAGCAGACCGAGTGAGAGATGGACCTTCCCTGCTGAACGCGCCGGCCAGCAACCAGATCACCGCCACGCCGGCCAATGCCAACTGCGGAAAGATTGTGCTCGCTGTGCTCGACGCGGTGTGGTACGCGTCGCGCGCGCCTCCGAGCTTCATTTGAGACGGCGCCCGGTGTCGTCACCGGCCGAAAGTGTTACCGCAGAGTTTCCCCTGCCAAGGAACGGTGCGATGGTCGACATCAGCACGCCGCCGGTAACCGCTAGACAACCAGACCAGATCGCAAATGCAGGGCCGGACACTTCGAACTGCAATGGGGAGCCGGGCACAGTGAGCCCGTACACGGCCATCGACAGCATCGCGGCTACGGTGGGCAGGATTGGTAGGTGCAGCCGAGCCAGCGTCGAGGTTGGCTTCACCCGCACTGCGTGATTTCGTGTCGAGGACCGGGGCTTGGTCACCGTCGGCGCGGGGGCGGCGACCGGCGGTGGTGCGGCTGATGCGGTTGCGGCTGGCATCGTCGTCGGCTCGAGTCGGAACGCGGTGGTTGGGGTCGATGGCGCGGTCACCTCACCGCCGAGCGTCGTCAGCGGTGCAGCACTCCCGGCCGCCGCGGAGACGGGAGGGGTGCCCGGTGGCGGCGGCCGTACCTGGCCGCCTGCGTCAATCCCGCGGTCACCTGCCACGGGCGGGGATGCGCCCTTTGTGTCGGTGAATCCGTAGTCACGCTGCGCGAGATAACCAACGATCACCGCGACCGCGGATACTGCAATCGCTGCTGCGTACACAATCCAGCGGCCTACCCTGTACGAGGCGCTCGAGCCGGCAGCAGTGAACAACGCCAGCAGTGTGGTGTACGCCAGCAGCGTCTCGCTCGGGATCTGCGCGACCAGCAGTTGACCGAAGCTGGCGACCGTGGCGGTCTGCTTGGCGGGCTGCCCGCCCCCGGGTGTTGGCGCTGGCGCCCGTTCAAGACTCGGATCGGCGGGGACGACCCGAGTCTTGGAGACCGTCGTATCTCTGGCCAATGTCTCGCCTTCGTTGGCAAGGTCACGGCCGATGCCGATCGATGCCATGGTCAGCAGGCTCATCGCACCCTCCGTCCTCGCGGGGCGTCATGAGTGTCACGTGGTGGCCTCTTGGGAGGCAAGACGCTGCCCGGACGTCGGCCCACTCGCGATGAATCTGCCTGTCGCCTTCTCGTATCCCGAATCGGCCAAGGTCCCAGGGACCGCCAGTGCGTCCAGCACAGGGATCGTGGCAGTGGCCCAGCCGGCCGCCGACAGCCGACACGGTACTTGCAGGATCCGCACGAAGGAGGCGTCGTCATGGTGATCGGGAACGGGTGGACGCGAGTCTCGTTGCTGCGAGCCGGTTTGGTGCAGCGGGTGCGGATCCGATGAGGTCGGACTATCCCCAGCGCGTCCGTTGCATCCCGGTCCAGCAGCCGGGTCGCGGCAAGACAGGAGTACACGACGGGCCGCACTCGACGCTATCGACGAGGTAGCGGCAGCGGAAGGTGCGATGGCCGCGCACACCGGGTGTGCAGTCGCATCGCGACTAGCCGACGAGCGTGCCCCGGGGCACGAGCGTGTGACCGGCAGGACAGTGCAGGGGGGTGGGGAGTCGCGTGCCGAGGTCGCTGCCGCAGCGTCCAGGCAAGCGCCGAACCGGCCACTGGCTCGATAGGCCGCGACCAACGAGCGAAGGCCGGGCGAAGGGGCGCCGGGCCGCGTGACTCCAGCGCAGACAATCCGTTCGGACTAACATGCCAGCGCGAACCGCCGAGGCCAGATTGTCCACCGCATCCGGCCACAACTCGCACAACGCCACCATCCGACGACGTCGCATCCCCGCACCACCGCAGCGGAACCACGAACGCGAACGCAGCGAACCTCTCCTGAAGCGTTCGAAGGCTTGGAAACTGCCACTCACAAGATCGATCCGGCTGACCTGCCACTCCGCTTTCTAATCGGGCCTCACCCTATGTGGCACGACTCGATCAGCTGGTTGAGGAGAGTGTGCGTTGAATCCCATTCTCTGTCTGGCATGTTGACCTCGAGGATCTTGGTGATTCCGCCGCTGAGCATGAGGCGTTCAACTGCACGTCGTAGAACTCCGTCTTTCACCCCGGTGAAGTCGATACCCACTGAGGGCGCACCGCAGGTCTCTATGGTTATGTGGTGATTAATCGTCACGTTTTGGTAGGGGCTACTGGGCCCGGTCAGGAAGTCAGTCGAGGTCTTGAGTACGTCGGCGAGGGATGAGGTGGGGTTCGCATCTCCGATGCCGATCCTAAAGTACGTCCCAGTGGTCTTGTTTGCGGCGTCCGGAGCTCGGTAGTCGCGCACATTTGGTATGTCAGCTGGTCCGTCAAGAGTCCACCCTTTGTCAGTTCTGACCGAGATGCCCCCTGGCGCAGCGTAGGTCTGCTGTGTTGTGCCGGACGCTGTGGAGGTCTGCGATGTCGTGCCGGCCGCTGTGGAGGTCTGCGATGTCGTGCCGTTATGTCCCACGAGGTTTGCAATGACGATGCCAATTATGGTGGCCACCGCAACGGCTAGAGCCACGAGCCCAGCAGCCCCGCGCCGACCGTGTCGGACGAGGGAGACATCAGCGACCGGCCAGACGGAAGTGTCCCGGGCCTGCTCTTGCGCGTCACGACGCGCGTGGTCTTCCGCGTCATGCCGGGCGCGCTCCTCCGCGTCATGCCGGGCGCGCTCTTGCGCGTCACGACGGGCCTGCTCTTCCGCGTCACGACGGGCCTGCTCTTGCGCGTCACGACGGGCCTGCTCTTGCGCGTCACGACGGGCCTGCTCTTCCGCCTCACGACGCGTGCGCTCTTGCGCGTCACGACGGGCCTGCTCTTGCGCGTCACGACGGGCCTGCTCTTCCGCGTCACGACGGGCCTGCTCTTGCGCGTCACGACGGGCCTGCTCTTGCGCGTCACGACGGGCCTGCTCTTCCGCCTCACGACGCGCGCGGGTCGCCGCGCCGGCGAGGGTGCTGTTTATCACGCTGAGCAGTCGGCTGGTGTCGAACTCGAAGTGGCTGGGGCTCAGTTCCAGGGCGTGACGGCGAACCAGCTTGGCCAGGCTCGGCGGCAGCTGGTCGGCGCGCGGCATCCGGGCTCCGGCGACCAGGATCGGGATGACGCGGACGTCCCGCGTCAGGGCGGCCTCGAGCTCCAGCCGCAGGAAGTCGTCGGGGTTGTCCAGGCGAGCCCGTCCGTGCTCGTCGGTGATCGTGAGCCACTGCTCACCGATCAGCGCGAGGAGCACGTCGCAGGAGGCGACCGCGGTCGTGATCACCTCGACGAAGTCGTCGCCAAGTTGGATCGAGTCGATGTCTTTGAAGATCTGGCCCCGGCCGAAGCGGTCGACGAGTCGGTCGAACAGCCAGCCGGCCGCGTAGGCGGTCTCCTCCCGTCGGTAACTGATGAACACCCGGCCTGCAGACGGTGCCGCCGAATCAGCCATGAGCCGGACCTCGCGGCATTCGACCGCCCGGCGGTGCGGGACTCGAGGCGGGTAGGGACAGGACGGGGCGGCAGGGAAGCGGCGAGCACAGCACACTCCACATTTGGCACCACCCCTAGCGCCGACCCGAACACTTAAAGTAGAGCAATCGGCAGCACCCGTGATACACGATCAGCGGTAACCACGGGGTGGTTGGGAGCGGGCATGTGGAACAGCCGGCACTGGCGCCTGTTTCTCGCTGATGTCATGAGCCGTAGTACCACTGACGCTGCAGCGCACGCGTCGCCCGTGAGGGATGCGTTCCCGGATGGTGCGTGAGCATTACTTGTAGTGCCGGGCATGTGCATCCTCGATGCGGAACTCTGCTCGTGGCCGTGACCGTCATACCGGGGCCATGTCAGGTTGACATCTTTACTGCTCGGGAGGCTTTGGTCGAAATGCGCACGCCTCCTTTTATTGGCCGGCGAGAATGTCTCCGCCGCTTTGTTGTCCCGCCAGTCGCGACGTGTGTGGATCTGGTCGTCCGTCTCGGTAGGGACGCCTCCGGGCATCGAGAGGGCGGAATCGTTGCCGTTCCTGGCCGAGTCGAACGCGACGTAATCGAGACCAGGGGCATTGAGTTGTCACCATTCACGCCGCACAGGACCACCTTGAGATGTCGCATTGTGTGACGTGCAGCCCGGTAAGCACCCGCGCCACGGTCGGCGGGCCGAACGCGGCGGTTGTTGCAGGTGGTGACGCAGGACTTGGCTACGGCCCCCATCCTCGACACGCTTCTTACCCGTAGATCGGACGATCAGCTCGCGCCAGCTTGTGATTTGACCGCCCACTTTGACCGCCGTCCGGTGTGAGCAACCGCAGGACGTTGCCATGCCCGGCGTCACCGTGGTCGCCGATGCTCGCGGTCCTCCCTGTACGCGTCACCGATCCGCCATGACGCCCTCGCGACATACGGAAGCGCCGAGCCGGCAACGACCAACCAGCCATATCGGGAGGCCCGTCCCCGCCTCGTCTCCGGGGACAGATGCCGATAAGCTCACGCGGCCGTCGACTTGACCTGAGGCCGCGGCGCCACACTCACGGGGGAATAGTAGATCTGCGGATTCTTCGTCGCCCTTTTGCGCGTTACAGCGATCCTGATCACCGCCGCATTCGGCATGGTCCCTTGCTTGCCAGGCCGGTCGCCGCCAATCCGGTGTCTAGCAGTGCGAGTCACCTCCGAAACGACTCCGCGGTCATCGTATTGATTGCTGATCGCCGTATCGACGGGAAACTCGTCGAACGTGATCGTGCCAGCGAGTGGCGCCAGGGCTAGCTTGGCCGATTTCGCAGTGATATGTGTTGACGTGACCGGCGAGGTCGGATTGGAAGTGCCTGTCGCAATAAAGGATCGTGCGAGCCAGATCGCGCGAGATCGTCTCCCGCTCCTCCAACGACAGCCGCAGCGTAGGCCGCGGCCGCCTCGCCCGCGGCCGCACCCCACCCGACTGCGCCAACGAGCAATGCCCCGCCGTGCGCGAGACCCCGGCCGCCGCAGCAGCCTGCCGCAACGTCGTCCCGCTCGCCCGCGCCCTGAAGAACCGCGCCCGCACCTCCGCCGACTTCGGCTTTCGCCCCACCCACGACCTCCTCGCTGATCAACAAGTGAGGTCAGAATGGCCGCCCGACCTTGCGATGATGGCTGAAACCATCCCCGCACCTCTCTGACCCGTCGCCAGTCACGGTTCTCCGCGTTGTTTGAGGCTGTAGCGCAACAAGTCACCCAGCCTGCTGCCCGAGCGAATTTCGCTGGGAGAGTTATTCCTGGCTGGCGTGGGAGTCATGTCCCGTATGCGGTATGTGCGCCCCGAGAGCGGTGTGCTACTTGCGACTCACTGGTCTGAACGGAGAATCTCCAGTGATGTCAAGGGTTTGTGCGCCGCGAGGGAATCGAACCCCCAACCCGCTGATTAAGAGCCAGCCGGGCTCAAGCGGTGTGCTGAATCCCCTTATTTCCCAGGAACATTGGGGTTCCGCACGAGCGATAACCTCAAGATTAGCGGGTGCGGAAACGGTCACCATCCAGCGGCCGGTCGGGTGCTGCATCACGAGGACCGGGCCTTGGCCAACCACCTGATCACCCAGGAGGTCGACCAATGCTCACCGTAGTTCTCATCGTTGCGCTTGTGTGCGTCGCCGCTATCGCACTTGCCGGCTGACTCCTCGCTCGCACCCGCAGCGTCATCCCACCGAAGTCGACGCCGCAGCCTCGACACCGTCGACGCGACCTCGCACGACCCGATCCGGCAGGACGAGCCGCCGCCAACGCATGACGATAGTCGACCCGGCGACAGCCCATTGGGACAGGCAAAAGCGTCGTCGCACTGGCCGCGATCGGCCCGGTCGCCATGCTTGCGCCCTCCGCCTACCTTATGCACGGCTGGTTAGGTTCTCCGCCGTCGCGCTCTGGCAGAGGCCAGCGACAGTCGAAGCGTGCGCGAGGTCAGCCACACGTTGACGTCGATCGGTGCGTCGCCCGCAGATGGCGAGTCGAGCGGATGGATTGGTGGCCGCGGGTGGGATGCACCTGTCTGACCTGTGGGCGCGGTACCCGGATGGGTGTGACAGGCATAGCTGACGTCCCCGCGACCTCCGGTGCGGGCACCGGCGGCCAGCCGGCTCACAGGTCTGCCGGAGAGGAAGTCCGCCGGGCTTGTCGCGCACGCGGCAGGTGGCACGGCGAAGCTGCGATGTGGGCGCTCGGCTAGCGTCGTTGTCGTGGCCGACCTGCCGGTGCTCGATGCCGCCGAACAACGCATGTTCGGCAGCCCGCGCCCGACGTTCGATCTCGTCTCGGATCGAGCCTCACTTGCCGGCGGCGACAGGCTGAACCCGAAGTGCCGGGCCTCAGTTGTCGTCGAG
>CAVVJA010000019.1:0-81408 GCA_963748415.1 uncultured Actinomycetota bacterium
GCCGACGGACGACCGAGCGTGATCGCTGTCGAGAGCGCCGTCGCCTGGACTGTTCGTCGTGCTAGCCGCGACCAGCATCACCGCGACCGCGTGGCTGCTCGTGCTCGGCTACACCGGCCACGGGCTCAAAGACGCCTGGCAGCAGCGCCGCCAGTACGTCGCCAACACCCATGGTGGCCCCCGTTCTGCGCCGCCGTCGACTGGCTCGTCGCCGCCCTCCTGATCATCGCGATCGGCGCCGGAGTTCACTTTCATTAGTCCCACAGCCGACAGGTTGCAAACGCGACCGCCCGTCGGCAACGTCGCGGCAACCTTCGCACCCCCGGTGGTGAGCTCCTGATTGCCTAGGTTGGCAGTCAACGCAGTAAAGTCGATATGGCACTAAGTTGAACTATCTCTGCAGGCAAGGACGAAAATGGCTGACGAACTCGTTGCGCCGGACGTGGGATTCCGCAAGATCATCGGATTCCCCAATCCCGTCAACGAGAAGGCCGCCCGCACGGTCGCCGGCGGCGTGCTGCTGCTCAGCTCGCTGACCCTTGTCCTCAGCTTGACCGCCAGCCCCGCATGGCTGTGGCTCACCGCGCCGATCTCGCTTGGGTTCCTCGCGCGGGTCCTCACCGGACCCCGGTTCAGCCCACTAGGCCGGCTTGCAACCAAGGTGGTGGCGCCACACCTTGGTGCACCGAAGCTGGTGGCCGGGCCGCCGAAGCGCTTCGCGCAGGGCATCGGAACGGCTGTGACGGCGACAGCTGTCGTCTCACTTGGCGCGGGGCATCCAGGCGGAACGCAAGTTCTGCTCGGTCTGATGATCACCGCCGCCGGGCTCGAGGCAATCTTCGCCTTCTGTATCGGCTGCAAGATCTTCGGTGGGCTGATGCGGCTCGGAGTGATTCCTCAGAAGACGTGCAAGGCCTGCAACCACATCTCGTTCAGGACGGCCTGACCGAAACGGTCTTCGCTTGCGCCGAGCGGTCCGCTACCGCTCGCGGCGCACCGCGTCGTTGGTCGCGGCTCGTGCTCATTGGGGGCGTTCCCGCACAACCTCCCGAGGGCGCTTGTCGTCGCGAAGTCCGCGGAAGCGCGGCTGGCGCAACCGACCATCGCTGGTCCACTCGGCAAAACCAACCTCGGCGACCAGTTCGGGGCGCGTCCAATGCGTGCCGCGCGGAACCGGGCGCACCTCGACAAACGGCGACGTCGACGTCTCCATCTCGCGTAACCGGGCGCCGAGATCGCGAAGCACCCGCGCGCTAAAGCCGGTGCCGACCTTGCCCGCGTATTGGAGGCGGCCATCCTCGTAATAGCCGACGAGCACGGCGCCGAACTCGGCACGGCTGCCAGCCGGATCGGTGTAGCCGCCGATCACGAACTCCTGCTCCCAGGCGCACTTCAGCTTCAACC
The DNA here is from genome assembly GCA_963748415.1 of uncultured Actinomycetota bacterium. Lineage (GTDB taxonomy): Bacteria > Actinomycetota > Actinomycetes > Mycobacteriales > Jatrophihabitantaceae > CAVVJA01. The sequence goes on from CAVVJA010000019.1 coordinate 1,405, forward strand.
AGTGCTTCGACCGACCGCTCACGTACGGAGCGTCGGCGCGCTTAGCTATCAGCCCCTCCCAGCCCGAGCGACACGCCTCGGCGAAGCGCCGGTCAGAGTCGCCGCGCCATGCTTCGCTCAACTGCAATGCTGCACGCGGCCAGATCGCTTTCGCCAACAAGGCACGACGCTGCAGAAGAGGGCGCTCGGTTAGATCCGCGCCGTCGAGCTCGAGCAAGTCGAAGACACAGTAGACGACGGGGTTGTTCGCCACGAGCGCCGCCGACGGCGTCCTAATCCCGAGGCGCTGCTGCAACCGGCCGAAGGAGGTCTGGTCGCCCTCGTATGCGACCACCTCCCCGTCAAGCACGAGGCTCCGAGGGCGCTGGGACGCCACTGCCGCGCCAACCTCAGGATAAGTGCCGGACAGGTCAGTGCCGGTACGCGACTCCAACCGTAATTCGCCGCCGTCCTTGCGGGCGACGCAGCGCTCACCGTCAAACTTGCGCTCGAGCAGGAAGTCGTCGCCAAAGTCGCGACGCTCGGTCAAGGTCGCCAGCATCAACGCGATTGGCATTCGAGCCATCATCGCCGCTCGCACCATCCTTACGCGATCAAGTTGCTATCGTCGGCGGCCTTCTGGGTCGTGACCAGTTTTGGTGAGCTTCCATCTGCACTCCATACGCAGAATCCTGCCCGACATACGGCGTACGGCTGAGAGAATCGCGCGAATCCCGGTCCAGACTCGTCGGCCGAGGTCACCAATCGCTGGGCTCAGTCGCGGACAGGGAATCCGAGGATCAGCGACCAAATGACCTGCCAGGCCGGCGGCATCCGGGAAGCCGTCGACCGCTACGCCCAACCCGTCACCGCCAACGCCGTCACCGTCACCATTAGCGCCCTCGGCCCTCACGCCGAAGTCCTCGGCGCCATCGCCCTGGCCATCCAAACCGAGGCACAGCCCCCGCCGCCCTGATCGATCGGCCGATCGGCTCGAATCGAGCAAGTCACAACAACCCTCGATGTCAGCTAGCAACGCTCTCGACGAACTCCTGGTCAACCAGGTCGGCAGACCACGAGCAACCCGATCGAGTCGATGATCTCCATCGCGCCGACCACCAACCGCACCGTCACCGCTGGCGCGACGGGCAGATGGTGCTGCGCTGGACCGTCGCCGGCATGCCCAGCGCCGAACGATCCTTCCGCCGCATCAAAGGCGACAAGCAGATGCCCCAACTCGTTGCCGCCCTACCCCTGATCGCTGTGCCCGTCACGGATCGGCTGTCGACACACAGCAAGATCTCTCTACGTGCGAGTCCTTGGCCGACGCAGCCTGTCGTGTGCTGCAGCGGTTCGCTTATGGCGAAGTCGGTAGGCCCGCCCGGCCTGTGGTGACCAGGATGACCGGATGCAGCCCGTGTTCGTGTTGGTTCACAGTCCCTCGGTCGGTCCGTTGACATGGGCGCCAGTCGCGGACCGGCTCGAGGCGCGAGGTCAGGAGAGCATCGTCCCGTCGTTGCTCGACGTTGCCGACGCCGCTGCGCCGTTTTGGCCTCGTGTCGTAGCAGACGTCACCGCGGCGATGCGCCGACTCCGCCCCGACCGGTCGGTGCTGCTGGTAGCCCACAGCAACGCCGGCTTGTTCGTGCCCCTGCTCGTCACCCATGCCGACCGGCCCGTGAGCGGCTGCCTGTTCGTCGATGCCGCGCTCCCCGTGCTTGCGGGCTCGACTCCGGTTGTACCGGCTGAACTGCTGGACCTCCTGCGCGGCAAGGTGACCGACGGCCGGCTCCCGCCGTGGACCGACTGGTGGGACGAGGCCGATGTCGCGGCACTGTTTCCCGACCCGGATACCCGGGCAGCGGTGACGGCCGAGCAGCCTCGGCTACCGCTGGCGTACTACAGCAACAGTGCCGTGCCGGCGGGTTGGGACACCCCCCCTGCGGCTACCTGCTGTTCGGACCGCCGTATGACGAGGTGGCGGCCGACGCCCGCCGCCGGGGATGGCTGGTCGAGGAGCTACCTGGTCAGCATCTGCATGAGATCGTCGACCCCGACGCCGTCGCCGATCGGCTCATTAGGATGGCGCAACACCTCGCAGCGACACGGGCGAACAACAGAGAGCTCTGCCCGCAGAAACGTCGTTCGGCTTGCGGGATCGTGCCCCCGTGGGCCGAGTTCGGCGGTCGTCTCGTCAAGGAGCTCGGCGGTAGGACCGTGCGGGGTGTGATTGCCGCGCGGTCGGCACACTGTGGCGATGGACCCCGAGGTGCGTGCTTTCTACGTCGATGGCTTCGGCGAAGCTGAGCGGTTGCGGCTTCGTGCACACGCCGTGCTGGAGCGTGTGCGTACGCAGGAGTTGCTGGCGCGGTTCCTGCCGCCGCCGGCGGCGACGGTGCTCGACGTCGGCGGCAGCACGGGCGTCCATGCAGACTGGCTGGCGCGGCGCGGGTACTCCGTGCACTTGATTGACCCGGTCGAGGAACACGTCACGGTCGCCGGGAGGCTCCCAATGTCTCGCCGCCGTGGGCGATGCTCACTGTCTGGCGCAGGCGGATGAGAGCCAAGACGCCGTCAAACTGCTCGGCCCCCTGTACACCTGCCGGAACGTGAAGGTCACTTCAGGCGCTGCGCGAGGCGCGGCGCGTCGACGTCCAGGCGCCGATCGTCGCCACCGGTATCAGCCGATACGCGACTTCATGGACATCGGCAGCGACGGGCGCCTCACCGAGGCGGTCGAGCCATTTCTGCACCGATTGCATGCGACCGGGCAGTTCCGTGGTGACGTCGTCGGCTTCGCGACCGCGTATTTCCACTTTCCCGACAAGCTGGCGCAGGACCTGGTCGATGTGGGCCTCCGCGATGTTGAGGTGTACGGCATCGAAGGCCCTGCTGGCCCTAGCCTGCGCGCGCTCGGGATGGGCTGCCTCGACGAGCGCCTCGACGCGGCAGTGCGGCCGGCTCGGATAGTCGAACGCGACCCACTGATGATCGCCGCAAGCAGCCACCTGCTGGCGGTCGGCCGCGTCGAGGACAGAGACCCACTGGGCGGCCGGACCAGCGCCGATCGCCGATCAATGCCGCTCGGGCGATAAGCGTGTGATCCGCGGCGAACGCCGCGGTCAGCGCCTGCTCGCACGCCACCTTCGCGTCGCCATGCTGCTCCATCGATGCCATCACGTCCGACGCGAGCGGCGGCAGCAGCAGCGCGTGCTCGTCCTGGTCGAGCTCGCTGGCTCGCGTACACATTGCCGCTGGAGACGAACAGGTAGCGCCCAACGACGGACTCGAGGGTGGCGACCGCGCGGCGGACGTGCCCCGGCTGCCCGGGCCACGTCGATCACCGCATCCCACCGCTCACCGGCGACGCCGTCATACGCGTCGGCCGGACCCGATCGGCGCGCACGAACCGGGCCTCCGCCGGCACCTCGCCGATCACCCCGGGGCGAGACAGGCTACCTGATAGCCCTGACCGACCGCGACTGCCGTGATCGCCGGCCGAGCCAGGAGCACCACCAAGGAGAAAGTCACATACGGCAAGCTAAACGCTTGCTCGAATCGGATGCGGATACTTGCTGCAGGCGTAGCCGACAACGACGTGTCGGAGCCACCCACGCGCAGCGCCGCACCGCGGCGTTCCCTCCGCGGATCCGCTATCGGGAAACGTCGCCACGGTGGCAGGTTCAGGGGGCGGCCTCAAGCGAATTCGATCGGCACCCAGCCTTCACGGCCACCACCCGAGCGGCACCACAGCCAGCCGCTGGCGTTGTCTTCGGCGAGAACCTCCAGCAGGTCACCAACATGCGTCGATAACTCGGTGGTGCCTCAGGACGTCGTCAGGACGGCGGTTCCCGACGACGCGGAGAGGAGTCGCGCCGGCACCCACCCGGATCCGTCTGCGGCGGTGACGAAGACGAACTCTGGCCATTCGGTATCCCGCTGGCCGACCTCGACCCGTTCGCCGATAGCCAGCTGCAGGGGCTGCCGTCCGGGGATCTGGTGGGCCACCTTCGCGACGACGGTCCTCATGATGCGATCATCGCGCCGATCGGTCAGCGCCGACACCACAGGGGCGCCGCGAGGTGTGTCATGAGGGGACCGCACCGTCTGAATCGCGCAAGTGACGGACTCTCGCAGGTCGCGCAGATGGATTGTTCTTGAATGGCGAGAGCGCCGCAGTTCTTGATCGATGAGGACGCGTCGCGCGTGGTTGTGTCGGCCTGCCTGCGATGTGCGAAGTGCCGACTCGTCGGTGGAATGCGACAGAGTGACATTGCTCATCCCAGATCTCAGGCCCGACCAGGTTCGACCCTCCGTGGATCGCGACCGGCGCAGCATGTCGCGGTCAGCTACGCTGTCGGCTGACCCACCATCCGTCGCTCCACGCGCAGACGTGGACGTCGATGGACACCGACGAAGTACTATTCCGCAAGGAAGAAGGCAAGCTGAGTGACCCGGAAATGCACAGAGAGTTATCCAGAGGGGGCTTCGGGCGTGAGGTTCGCCTCGGCCATCCGCTTCAGGTGCGTCCGGTCCAGCTTCCCGGTGGCGGTGAGCGGCATTTGGTCGAGGACGACTATTTCCTCGGGCGCCTTGTAGCCGATCCTCGCGCGTGCGAACTGGATCAGCTCTTGGCTGGCCGGGCGCGCGGTCCCCTCCGCAAGGGTGATGTAGGCGCGGACGTTCTCACCGTGGACAAGGTCGTGGATCCCGATCACCCCAGCGTTCGCGACGCTCGGGTGCTCGAGCAGGGCGCCCTCGACCTCCTGGGGGCAGATGTTCGAGCCGTCGTGGACGATGATCTGCTTCTTGCGCCCGCAGAAAAAGAAGTAGCCCTCGTCGTCGGCTCGCATCACATCGCCTGAGTCGAGCCACCCGTGGCTGAAGGCCGCCTCGGTCGCGCCCGGGTCGTCCCAGTAGCCGACGGTGGTCGCGGGAGTCTTGATCCACAGGCGGCCTTCGCTGCCCACCGGCAGCTCCTGGCCGTCATCGTTGCGGATGGACAGCGAGACCGCGGGAACGACCTGCCCGACCGAACCAAGCCTTGATACGGCCCGATGGTGGGCTCACCGTCACCAGCCCGGCTTCGGTCAGGCCATAGGCCTCGTCGATCACAAACCCGCTCAGCGCGGTGAACTCCCGCTCCAGCTCCGCGGAGACGGTGTCGCCCGCCCCGCGGCACAGCCGCAGCGAGGCGAAATCGCCGTGCCGGGCGCCGTGGTCGCGGGTCAGCGCGAACAGCGCCGAAGGAAGCATCGACAGCACCGTTGGGCGGTCTTCGCGAAGCAGCGGGAGCAACTCGTCCCCATCGATCGTCCGGGCCACAATCACGCCAGCGCCCACGCTCAGCGCGGCGAACGAGACGTAGAAGGCACCAACGTGCGACAGCGACGAGCCAGCCAGAAGCAGATCGCCGGGGCTGAGCTCGAGCCCTGCCGCCGCCGTCGCGAACATCCAGCCGAGCGTCTGGTGCGTATGGGTGACCCCCTTCGGGCGTCCGGTACTGCCGGAGGTAAAGAAGATCACGGCAGGCGCCGCCGGAGAAGGAGGCGGCGGAGGCGAAGATGGGGCCTCCCGCTCAATCAGCTCGTCGAAAGCCGGACCCGCTCCTGGCTTGCCGCCGTAGCTGATGGTGCCCAAAGGCAGCTGCCGGGCGAGCTGGCTTGCGGCGAGATCTTCCTCCCGCTCGGCATGCGCGAGCAGGGCACGGGCTTCGCTGACCGCGAGGGCGTGATCGATCTCCGGTGCCATGTAGCGGTAATTGAGGGGCGTTGCGACCAGCCCCGCTTTGAAACAGGCGAGGTAGTGAACGATGAGCGCGAGACGATTCGGCATCAGCGAAGCGACCCGATCGCCCGGGTTCAGCCCCAGACCGAGCAAACTGACAGCCAGGCGATCGCTGAGGTCATCGAGCGTGCGCCACGTCCAGCGCGTATCCGCACAGATCAGCGCGAGCCCCTCAGGATTGGCATCCAGACCGGCGCGAAGCAGACCGCACAGGCTCACCGGCCTCTCCAACGCCCTTCCGGCATACCCGGTCACGCTGTCACCCCCGTAAGTGAGATCAACATCGAAACGCTGTAGAAGCGGATGAGGAGCCACCTGCCGAGCGTGACGCGGTTTGTTGCGAGGACGCGGCCGTCACCGGAGCCGCTGACCCACGGTGCGCTCCGGCGGTCAGCACGCCGGCCAAGCAGACCATGGGCGCAGGGCCGCAAGCGCAGGCGCGACCCCACGATGCGAGCGAGACATCGAACAACCCCCGTGGTACAGCTCAATGCGGTCGATGCGGATCAACGGGCGCATCCCCGTCCACTTCGGTACTTGATGGTGCCTTACGCAGGAGCGTTCTCGCAAAGGCACTCCCCAAGCAACGGGCAGGCCCAGCTCGGCAGCGGGGCAGTAATGACACTCGCCGGCCGCGGGCCCCGATGGCGAAGCTGACGATGTCGCCGACGCCAATATCAGCGGCGGGTAGCAGTTCTTGATCAACCTTCATCCAGTGGCCGTTCACGCCGTCCGGCTCGAGCACCGTCTGAAACTCATGGCCGTTTATCGATCCGCGAGCTGCCACCTGCCCGCGTGAGGGCAGGCGCCCGCTCGCCTGTTTGGCAAACCGCACGATGGTCGATGAATCGATGGTCACAGGCTGGCCGCGAATCGAATCGCTGTCCCAGTGCTCTGACTCACGCGCGACATGTTTTGCGACTTCCACGACATCTGATACCCGTCGCGGATCCTCGGCCGTATCACGGATCTTGGATCGAGCCTCCGTGGTTGCTCAAACTGCAGTTGCTGCTGCAGATCGCGCCGGAAACCACGTTCGGCAACACCCTCACCGTCCGCAGAACGGCGAACGGCACTCCGATCCGTCGATCTGCCCGCCGGCTGCTGTCAGCTTCAAGCGCTCGGATGGATCGTTACGTGACGACCCGTCGGCCGAGATCAATCTCACGATCATGCGATCGGCTGGCGTCATCGCCGGTACGGGTGCGTTCCGCTGAACCGCAGCTGGCTCCGCCGCTACCGCGCTACCGTCCCGGAATGGACGTGATCGGCTGGTTGCTCGAATCGGACCCTGCAGTGCGGTGGCAGGTGCTGCGCGACCTGACGGACGCGCCGCCGGCAGTGGTGCCGGCGAACGGGCGCGCGTCGCGACCGAGGGCTGGGGCGCCCGGTTACTCGCGCAGCGCGACGGGGACGGGCAGTGGGCCGGCGGGGCGTGTTTCCCGACGGACTTCGCGGTGACTTCTCGCCGGCCAGCCGTGGACTGCGACCCTGCCCGCCATGATGCTGATGCGCGAGTTCGGCGTCGAACCGAACGCCGAGCCGGTGCGTGAGACGGTTGCGCTGGTGCAGGCGAACTGCCGCTGGGAGCACGCCGGGCAGCCGTTCTTCGCTGGTGAGGTCGAGCCATGCATCAACGGCCGCACTGTCGCGATCGGCGCCTACTTCGGGGTAGCGGTCGACGACATCGTGAGCCGGTTGCTCGGTGAACAACTCGCCGACGGCGGCTGGAACTGCGAGGCCGAGAACGGCTCGCTTCGCTCGTCGTTCCATTCAACGATCTGCGTGCTGGAGGGCCTGCTGGCCTTCGAGCGCGCAACCGGCGGGTCGACGCGACGTCGTCGCGGCGCGCCGGCGCGGCGAGGAGTACCTGCTCACCGGCGGTTGTTTCGGCGCCGGAGCACCGGTGCGATTGTGGACGCCGACTGGTTGCAGTTCTCATTTCCGACTACTGGCACTACGACGTGCTGCGCGCGCTTGATTACTTCCGCCACCGGCGACCCGCCGGACCCGGCACTGACCGAGACCGTCGACCTGCTCCGGTCCAAGCGGCGTCCGGACGGCACCTGGTCGCTGGAGAACACCCACCGTGGTGCGGTGCACTTCCCACTGGAGAACGGCGACGGAACGCCCAGCCGCTGGAACACGCTACGGGCGTTGCGGGTGCTGGCCTGGTACGACGGCAACCGCTGACCGGTGCGCGCACGCACAGATCGAAACGACCGTCCACCGGACGACCCGATCAAGAGCAACTCGACCGGTCACGCCGCTCACGTATGCGTTCGCGAGCCGTCGATATCGAGCGGCCTGGTAATCGGGCGGCCACGCGCATATGAGTCGTTCCGTGCCGCAGGTGGCGGCCGAGGTTGCCGGGTCAGTTCATTGGGAAATAGCGCGCGCGGTGCCGAGATCTTGCGTTGCCGTGCCATCGCCGTGGTCCCGGTTAAGGGCGATACGCGTCATTGCGCGATCGGCTTCGCCGACCCTTGACCGCGAGCCTGGACGACGGTACCTCTCGCGCGCGGGGCAGGCCAACGAACGGCCTGCCCCGCACACAATGAGCGATGGGACCGCTGATCCTTACGCCTGCGTGCCAGCGATTGCCTGACACTTAGCCTCGGAAATAGCGCTCATTTCACCGGGAATCGTTTACTGGACTCCGACGCTCGGCAGCTTCGGCTTGAAGACGATGTTGTTGCTCGCGGACATCACCTTCGTGTCGAAGGCCATCCGCACCGTCATGTTGGCGAACGCCTTCGACATGAACGTGAGCACCTCTGGATCGTTGTTGTCAAGTTGTCGCACCAGCGGAACGGGTTGTCGACACATCCTCCGTCGAAGCTCGGAATGTTGCCTTCGTAGTTGCCGACGGAGCCGCCGAACAGGTCGACCTCCTCCTGCGTCTTGCAGCAGTCCTGCCCGGTCAGCAGGCCGCTGGCCGGGATCCCGACGTTGTTGAAGTTGAACGCGTCGGTCCCGACCGGCGAGAACAGCTCGTGGTTGCGCCCGATCGAGTCGAAGTAGTCGATCGCCTGATCGCGCGCGACCGTCGACGCCTTGTACACCCGGTTCGGGAACGTGAGGAGACGGTGCCGCTGAAGAGGTCCGGTCCCGCCGGATCGAGGACGCCGATGACGTAGTTCGGCGTCGCCGTGACATCGGCGTCGAGGTCGTAGCCGATGTGGCTGGGTTCGCTCGAGCTCAGGTTGTTGACGTAGTACGCGGAGCCCAGCAGACCCAGCTCCTCGCCGCCGAACCAGATGAACCGCAGCTTGTTGAGCGGGTCGACGTTCTTCATCATCTCGAGCGATGTCGAGGATCGTCGCGGAGCCGGATGCGTTGTCGAGCATTCCCGCGCCGAAGATCGCATCGAGGTGTGCGTCGACGACGAGGACATGGTTCTTGTCGCCGCCCTTCGACTCCGCGATGACGTTGTAGTCGTCGGCGTTCGGCTTGACGATCGCCTGGATGTTGAGGTTCATGACCGGCAGCGCCGTCCCGCCTGCACGGCGTCTGGTACTGGTTGAGCAGGTCGGCTGCCGATGGCGAACGACGTGAACGCCACCGGGATCGTCGGGACGATCGGGTTCCCGTCCGCGTCGACCAAGCTGCCGAGAGCACCTCGGTGCGGCCGGGATTGCCCTCGTTGAAGATGATCACGCCGGTTGCGCCTGCGGCTTGGGCGTTCAGAACCTTCACCCCGAAGTTGCACGTCGCCGCGCTGGATCAGCGCGATCCGGCCCGGCGACGAAGCCACTGAAGTCGCCGCGGTGCAGCCGCTCGCCGAGCTCGGCGTCGGCGTCGGCGGGATGACGATGCCGCCGGCCGGCTGCAGATCGGCAGTCGCCGTCCCGTGCTCTGCCCCGGATTCCATTCCTCGGTGAGCGCGTAATCGTGAGCGGTCGGTGAGACCTCGCTGAATGCGGCGTGCCGGCGAACGAGAAGTAGTCGAACTTGTACGTCTGGATCGTGACGTTGTATCCGCATTGCTTCATCAGGCTGCGCGACGTAGTCCGCCGACGCCTTGTATCCGGGCTCACCGGAGTTGCGCGACGGATGGCCGTCGGCGGGGCCGGGATTGGCGTCGGCGATCGCCTGGAAGGCCTTCATGTGGTTCCAGAGATCGTCCGTCTGTGATGCACGGGATGAGCTTGCTCGGCGTGTCGTTGACCCGAGCGTCGCACTCAGCTGACGTGATCGCACCTGCACCGGTCAGCGCGAAGAGTCTACGCCGCGAGCCCAAGTACGGCGACGAAGAAGCGCATCACCAGCGACAGATACCGCCGCCGTCGACCTCAGACGTTGTGGCATGAGACCACTCCCTTTCCGAAAGTTTGACACCGAAGCCGCGGAGGGACGGTGGCGCGTTACCACGCGAGTGCAGGGCAACCGTCGCACTGGGCGGCGGCCGTAGAGATCGAACTGCGTCACTGGCACGGGCTGCCGGCCAGATGTAGGGACGCCATCTGCAACGAGAGCGACGAGCGCGTTCTCGGATATCGACCGAACAAGAGTCGGCCGGTCGCAGGGCGGCGGGTCGATCACGCGTGTCCCTCACACCCCCTCGATGGCGAGGTGGACCAGAGCTTCAGCGCGTCTTCGGCTAACGCGAATATAGGACCCGACTCGCCACGGCGACAAGCAACGGCGGCGGTGTAGCGGCCAACATCGACCACGCCACACGGACCGCTGTCCTCCGCTGGAGACCTACCCGATGGATCGACCCTTCGGGCAGCTGACCGCAGCCGCTCGACCTCGCCCAGGTTAAGCGAAAACGCTCGCACCCGCACCAGCACCTGGTCCGGCAGCGGCACGGATCTGCGACGCCGGTCAGCCGACGTACGGAACGGAACAAGACGAGGTCAGCGCACGCACCGGCCGGATGCTATCAGCGCCGCAGGAACTGTCCACGCGCGTGATGTCGCCTCACGTCCGCGCTTCGTCGTCGGCAACCTGTGGTCGCGGTCGGAATCCGCATACTGTCGAAGCTGTTCAGCCATCCGTCGGCAAGTGCCGTATCGCGCTCGGTGCGGACGTTGACGTGAGGCGGGTCTAGCGTGCGGGCGTGATGTTCTGGCAGCTAACGATCGACGCGAATGACCAGGTGCTGCTGGCCCGGTTTTGGACACGGGCGCTTGGCTACCAGCCGGTACCGCCGAATGAGCCGGATACGACCTGGCACGCGCACTACCGCTCCCAGCTAGCTGGGCGGACCGGCTTCGACGATCGGAATTTTCGACCTGGCTGGGCTGCGACCGCCGATCTGGTTTCAGCAGGTGCCGAGCCGAAGGTGGGCAAGAACCGGCTGCACCTCGACCTTTATCCCACTGGCCAGGACAACGCGTCGCCGATGCAGCAGCGGATCGAGATCGTCGAGGCGAAGTTGCTGAGCTGGTCGATCTGGGCGCCAGGGTGCAGCGCCGGACCCGACATGACGACCCGCACGACCCGGTCTACTTCGTCGTCATGCACGATCCGGAAGGCAACGAATTCTGTGTCGGTTGAGATGCACGGTGGGCGTACACCTCGGGCTCGGGAAACTGCGGCAACACCGGGCCTGAAAGGGTGCCAAGCGCCGAGCCCGAGCCGAGCGCGCAGAATGTCGCGACAGGCCTCCGCCCATGCGGTCAAATTCCCGCACGCGAATCGCGCTCGTGTTCATATACCTCGTCACGCGTCATAGGGCGCGCGCCCTCTCACGGCCGCGCTACGTAGGGGTGCGACGCCGACGGTGGTCCTGGCCACCGGATAGGCGTCGCGCCGGGTGATCAGCACGGCCTGCGGCGATCGGTATGAGGCAGAACACGCCAGCCCGGTTCACGGCGCGAGCGTGTCATGCGCGCGGTCGACGCCGTCGCTGCGATTCGGCGTTCACTGGTAAGCGACACCGACGTTCCCGAGACGGTGCAGAAGGTGACCATCGATGGACGCGATCGTGTCACCGGGTGGCAGGAGACATCGCCGCGTGCCGTTATGGGTCGGGGCCGCCGTGTTGGTCACGACGGTGGCCGGGTGCGGCTCGGCACCGGGCGAGGTTGGGGGAAAGCAGACTCCCACCCGTGAGCCGTCCAGCACATCCACACCGAGCCCGGCACCACCGCCGCCCTGCCAGGCCTGGGAATGCCGGACACGGCAAACTGTCAACCTGACACCCGGCTGGACCGTGCGGTTGTGGCGCGGCGGCGACCAGCAGAACTACGCCAGTCGTCCGGTGGTCGAACTGCTGCACAACCGAGTGGCCGTGCAATGGTGGATCTCGCCGCGCGGCGACGGCTGGAACGGATCACTGACCTGCCTGACCGGCGGGCCGGAACCCAACTGCGACCTGATCGACAGCCTCGGCATGCATGCCGAGGTCGCGGAGATGCTGATCCTGCGTGCCGGACGGCTGGTCCACCCGCCCGGGGCCGAGGCGATCACAAACTCGGTCGGGATGCGGGCCGCCGACCTCAACGCCGACGGTTACCTCGACGTCATCGGCACAAGCAACGACTACTTGCCCAACTTCGCACAGGGCCGCGTCTACTGGCAGACCTTCCGCTATGAGGACGGGCGGCTCACCGTGTCCGGCTGCGCCCGGCAGTCCAAGAATGCCCCGGCGCCGACCCGCCTGCTCACCGGCACCTGCCCCACCACCCGCTGAACCGACCAAAGCGAGCCACGCCGGGCACCTACACGCCACGCTAAGGGCAAACACTCGCGAGCCGTGCCTTCCGCGCGCCTGCGCTGCTCACGCGCCACGGCAGGGTGACCGACCGGCCTGAAGAGTTGCCGGGCTGTCGCACCGGCGGGGCAGGGTCGTCGGCTCGATGTTTTCAGCGCACAACGAGGTAGGCCCTCGCGGCCATCGTCAGCTGCAGCCAGCGAATACTCGGCGATCGTTTTGATTCGCGGTGTGAAGTGGTGTCAGCAGCCCTTGACGGTGCGTGGTCATCCGCCCTGCAATAGCGCACCCGAGACGCGCGATCTCATGCCAAATCGCGGGCGAACCGACCAACCCCCGCGAGCGGAGTGTACGCATCACCCTGACCACGACGACAAGTCACGCCAGATTCAGATCACTCAGTCGTGCCCGGGACCCGGTCATAGACCGCCACGTACCTGACGGTCATGGTGCCCCCCGATGTCGTCTGATCACTCGGGGCGGTGCATTGGCAGACGCCGTCGGGGAAACCGCCGCCGATGGCAAGGTCGAAGATGATCGAGTAGCCGTGGTCGACCGCTGCCGTCCATGCTGCCTGGTCCACCTGATCCTCGCCGACCTGGAAGAGTTGCCGCCCGTCGATGTACCAGCGGATCTGCTCGGCGGTGGGATTGGTCCGGTCCACGATCACCGTGTAGGTGTGAAACCCGATCTGGCAGCCCGGGCACCCGAGCAGCCCGCTGGAGATCCCGGTGAACTCGTGGCAGGGCCCGAGGGTTCCGTCGGGGTTGGGCTGGGTGAGATTGCCGCAGTGCAACGTCCCGGCCAGTTCGTTGAGGGCGTTCACGTCCTCGAGGATGTCGATCTCCCCGGTCCCAGGCCAGTCGCCCGGGCCGAGCATCCAGAAGGCCGGCCAGTAGCCGAGGCCGACGGAGGGATTGGGTTGCCGAATGGAGGCGGTCACGGCCATCTCGCCCCCGGCCGGTGCCCCGAAGTCGCTGCTGATCGTCTGGATGCGCCCGGACGTCCACGACTGGCCGTGACCGAGTGCCGTGATGTCGAGATTCCCACGGCGGTCCAAGTGGACGTTGCTCGTCGAGCTGGTCATGGTCTCGATCTCGCCGGTGCCAAAGATGCCCGTCCCGGTGTTGTACTTCCACAGTGACGGATCGACTCCGCTGCCGGCGGCACCGTTGAAGGTGTCGGTCCAAACCCTCGTCCATCCCTGGCCGCCAGGACCACCGGGTCCGTTAACCTGCTCCGCCGGCGGGGCTGCGGCTGCCGGCGGCACCGCCATGGCCAAGGCGACGACGACGGCCACTGCGCTGATTCCTCCGCGCGTCAGTCTCATCATCGCTAGGACCTCCTATCGCCGCACAAGCGCCTGGCCAAGCTCGGGGCGAGGATCGCGAACGGTGCACTGCCGCGTTCACGTGCCCAAATTCCGGACTACCCTCGCCAAGCGATGAAGTCAACGGCGGGGCAGATCAGCGCAGAATCGAGTGGCGGATCACCCGCGGGTGCGCGCCGAGGAAGAAGACGCCAGGCACGCGGTCGACATGGAATCCGTCGTAATGTCGCCGCACCCAACCTCATCGACCGTCTCACCCTTGGCCAGCCGAGGGAGAGGCGGAACCGACGCGCAGCACGTCCGCCCGCGACCCAACGATCAAGAGATGCTCACCGACTCGATGGACATCGCGATGTCGCATCACTAAAGAGATCATCACTGATCTCCAGCCGGTGTACGGGTTCCGCCCGTAGGCCACGCACACGACCGGAACCGGAACCCCTGCACCGCGTTGCCGACGCTCATTCGCACGGGACGGCACTGAGGCGCCCGACCTCAGCGGCACCGCCTGGAACCGACCACATGTCGTCGCGCCGCGGGCAAGTAACGCAGGTCGCCCTTCTGGCGTGCCACAGATTTTCCACCCCGCCAACCGCTGATCGGATGGGACCTGTCGCGCGCGGCGTCCAGCAGCCGCACCCGCGCCGTCAAATGCCGTCACAGAGCGAAACGGGTTTGAGCTTCCGCCGCGTCCAGCAACCGTCTGGTGCACCGGGTGCGTGCTGAGCATCCGCGCGCTATCAGCCCGGATCGATCGGTCCCGCGCGTAGGGCAACCACGGTCATGATCGCGGAGGCGTCGGCGGTGGGCCGCTGCGGCGCGTGGGGATTCCGTTTCTCGGCGGCATCGTGGTGTTAGCCGCCTCGCGGCGAACGAAGTCGATGAAGGCGCGGACTGCGGGTGGCGCGGTGCGGTCACGGCGCCAGACGAAGGCGACCGGCAGCTGGACCGGTGGGTACAGGCTGCGGATCTCGATCGCGGGTCCCTCGAGCCGGGTGAGTGAGCGAGGCAGAACTGCTGTGGCGAAGCCGCGGGCGGCCAGCGAGCGCAGCAGGAACATGTCGCCGCTCTCGAGTGCGAGGCCAAGAGGTAAGCCGGTGTCTGCGAAGCGTCGGTCGAGGGCGGAGGTGATCGCCGAGCCGCGGCGCGGCGCGACGATCGCGTGCCGGACGAGGTCGGCTATGTCGACGTGCGACGCCGGCGGAGCACGGTCGGGGGCGAAGGCGGCAACCACCTCGTCGTAGGTCAGTTGTTCGACGGCGAGTTCGTCGGGGACCTGGCCGGCAAGCAGGCAGAAGGCGGCGTCGAGGTCGTCGGCGCCAAGAAAGCGGAGCATGTCCGCGGCGATGCCCTCCCGTAGCCCAACCTGGATGCCGGGGTGTGCTCGGCTGAAGCGGGCGAGCAACCCGGGGACGTCGAGATCGCCCGCGGGTGGAGTGCGCCGATCCAGATGCGTCCACGCAGCAGACCACGAAGCTCGTCGACATCCTGACGAGCCGCGTCCACCTCGGCGAGGACGCGGCGGGCTCGAGCGGCAATCGCCTGTCCCGCTTCG
This sequence comes from uncultured Actinomycetota bacterium, assembly GCA_963748415.1. GTDB lineage: Bacteria > Actinomycetota > Actinomycetes > Mycobacteriales > Jatrophihabitantaceae > CAVVJA01. The sequence continues at coordinate 16,720 of CAVVJA010000019.1, forward strand.
GTGGGCGTGACGCGGCGGCTGGTGCGCTCGAACATGGCGGTTCCGAGCTCGGCTTCGAGCTGTCGGATCTGATGCGAAAGCGCTGACTGGGCGAGGTGAAGTTCGTCCGCGGCGCGGGTGAAGTGGCGCAGTCGGGCCACCGCCTCCCGACGGCTACCTCCGAGCAGCACCGGGATCCCGATGGATCTGCCAAACACGTCGCCGCGCCCCACCCTCGCACGCATAACAACGTGGTCCAAGGCCCGGGAGCTTCCACAACATAGCGGCATATCGGCGATCGCGAAGCAGATACGCGCGACAATGACGGCGCGCGCATCGCCGTCGCTATACGGGTGATCGAAGATCACCGCGCTGCAAGCAGCTCGTATAACCGCTGATACCCGGGTGACCTTCGCTGTGTCGCCGGGTCGAAAGCTGAAGAAGATCAGCCGGGTATCACCTTGTTCTGCCCGGCGATCACACCGCCCCACGCCGCGCCGGATGAAATGGTCTGGCCTCCACGAGATCGTCCGCGCGGGAGTGACACAGCGACGCCATCATGGGACCGGTAGCCGGGTATCTCTTTACCGATGACCTCAAACGCAAATGATCAACCGCGGCGTGAGCTGGCGGCCGCTGCTCGCGGTGTCACTTGCCGCGGGTGGGATCGAGTACCGCAGGTGGCGGGTGCTGTTTCGCGTGTGCGTGGTCAATGCAAATGGCTTGCCCGATGACCGCTGGCGTGGGTCCAAATGAGGTGACGGCCGGGCTACCGTCGGTTTGTGTTAGCGGCGCTGCGGTCGCGTGATTTCCGTCTGCTCTGGGTGAGCCAGTCGGTCAGTGTGCTCGGGGACGCGCTTGTCATCGTGGCGATTGGACTTTTTGTCACTCGGCTGACCGACCGTGCCGCCGATGTCGCGGTTGTTCTGGCTGCCTACGCGGCCCCGCTGATGGTCTTTGTGCTCATCGGCGGGGTGGTGGCTGACCGTCTGCCGCGCCAGACGGTGATGGTCGTGTCTGATCTGGCCCGGGCAGTGTTGCACGGCGTGCTCGCGGTGCTCATCGCGACCGGCACTGTGCGCATTTGGCAGATGGTTGTGATTGGCTTGCTTTACGGCACGGCCGAAGCGTTCTTCCGTCCGGCCTATAGCGGTCTGGTTCCGCAGACGGTTTCCTCCGACGAGGACATCCAGGGCGCGCAGGCGCTCGGCGGTCTCAGCGCCGAGCTGGCTAATTTCTTAAGCCCCGCGCTGGCCACGGCCCTGGTGCTGGGCGTCGGTGGCGGCTGGGCCTTCGGGCTGGACGCGGCGACGTTTCTGCTGTCCGCGGCGCTGCTGGCGCGGGTACACGCGCGTGCCCGCGGCGAGCAGAAGGCCCGCGAATCGATGCTGACCGAGCTGCATGAGGGCTGGCGGGCGGTGCGCGATCGGCCGTGGGTGCTGGTCACTATCATCTGCTTCTCGGCGGCATTGCTGACCGCGCTCGCCCCGTTCTTCGTGCTCGGGGCGTCGGTCGCCGATCAGGTCTACGGCACGGAGGCGGTGTACGGGCTGGCCAACGCGGCGTTCGGTGTCGGTACCATCACCGGCGCGCTGATCGGCTCACGCTGGCGACCCCGCTATCCGATGCGAGTCGGTGCGGCTGTCTCGGTGCTGTGGCCGGGCGCGCTGGCCGTTTACGCCTCCGGGCCTCCGCTGCCGGTCCTCTACTCGCTGATGACGGTTTCCGGCGCGGGCATCGGGCTGTTCGCAGTGCTGTGGGAAACCGCGCTGGCCCAACGAATTCCACCCCACCTGCTCTCCCGGGTGTCCGCCTGGGACTGGATGGGCTCGCTGGCGCTCCTGCCGGCCGGCTACCTACTGTCCGGCTGGCTCAGTCAGATGATCAGCGCCGTGCGTCTACTCCAAATCGGCGGCGCGATCGGGTTCGCCGCGCTGCTGCTCACGCTGCTCCCGTCCTCGACCCGCAACCTCGCCCGGCTACCGGACACCAGCCAGTCGCTGCCGCACGAACCGGCCGAGACGCCGGGCGCGCTCGCCGCCCGACCCTGACCACAGCCCAGACAGCGACCGGTCGTGCGCAACTGGTCGTGACCTTGGAGATATCTCGCACACCCGCTTCCTGTCCATAGCGGCCCCGGCAATCGGGCGTCGGACTAGAGGATTTGGTTCGCCTGATTGTGGGTAGGTACGGGTTGTGGGCCCGCGCCCATCAATGGTCGCGCTCAAGATTGGGTTGCGTGAAGGAGGACTGGTCATGTTCTTGGTCGGGCTTATCCTTTTCGCCGCTGCTGTTGCGACGGCAATCATCGGCATCGTGCAGAACCGTCACCTTGTCATCGACGTCCACGCGCTTGGCCAGACCTGGACTATGCATGCCTACTGGGTGCTGGTCGCCGGGTTGATAGTCGCAGTCGTCGGGCTGCTCGGGCTGGCCATCATCAATAGTGGTGCCGAGCGGTCCCGGCGGCTGCGCCGCGAGCGTCGCGCTCTCGCAAGGGAAAATAGGCGCCTCAGCAAGCTAGCGGCCGACAATCGTGACGACATCGCCTCGAAGCGCGCTGCGAATGCTCACCCGGCGGTGGACGTGCCGGCGCCGGATAGGCCGACGCCGGCCGCCGCGGCGAGCACGTCCGAGCCCGACTCCTATCACGATCAGCGGCGTCGGTGGTTCGCCCGCCGTGCTCCGTCACAGCAGTCGAATTAACCCGGCACGGTTAAGCGCCCCTCGCGGTGAATCTGGATCGCTGGTTGCCGTATGCGTCGGTTCGCCGGACCGGTCGGATCAATGCTGGAAGCATCGGTGACGCCGGACTCCACGAACTCGGATGGTGAAACCCGGACGTAGCCGGGGATAGCCACGGTCTCGGGCCTGGCGGTTGTCGCCGTCGTGAACCATGGGACATGTCGCGCGCATCTTCATCCCGCGCGCCGACCAGCACTGGATCCAGCGACCGTCCCCGCGGATCGAGCTGTTCGATGACGACATCGAACCGGTGCCCGGCCTCACCCTGGCCCGCATCGGCGGACACTTCGACGGCGCCGCCGTGCTGCACTGGCCCGCTGGCTGCGACCAGCGGGGCGCGCTGCTCACCGGAGACACCATCACCGTTGCGCAAGACCGCGATTGGGTCAGTTTCATGTGGAGCTTCCCCAACCTCATTCCCCTCGATCAGGCCACCGTCCTCGACATCGCCCGCCGAGTCGAACGATTCACCTTCGACCGGGTCTACGGCGGCTGGTGGGGACGGGTCGTCGTCGAGGACGGAGCCGGCGCCGTCCGCCGCTCCGCCGACCGCTACGTCACGCGCCTCCACGGCCAACGACCACCACCGCAAGCCGGGTGACCCGGTAGTTCATCGATGCGCAGGGGGCCATGAGCCAGCCATGCGACTTCCCGGGCTAGCCCGACATCCCGGTCGAGGTGCTGGCTGGCCGCGACGACCGCTTCCTACCTGCCGGTTTCCAGCGGTGCGTCGCCACAGAGGACTTCGCCTCGACGCTGATCAGATCGCCGGCGGTCATCTGGTTGCGCTTCCCATCCGAATGGGCTGGCCGAGCGACTGGTGCGCTATGTCGCCGAGCTCGAAGGCGATACGAGCGGTAGCCGCCGGTACGCGCCGACCACCGCTTGCGACCGCCGCTGCGTCAACGTCGCGCGACCCGTGCACGCGTCGAGACCAGTGACGGGCTTCGAGGCCGGGCTGCCATTGTGTGTGTCTGACGGTCACCATGTCCGACTGAGTGTCGACGAAACCGGATCCCTGGAGGTGGCGATGGCAGGACAGCAGGACACCGTACGTGCCGGTCTGTGCTCGGCACTCTGCCCGGACACGCTCTCGCTGGATCAGGTGCGCGGCGTGGTCCGCGACGGGCCGGCGACACGGTGAGCCATGACAGGCACCCGAGATCTGTTTGACTACGACGCCGAGCTGCACCGATACCACGAGCGGCTGCGCACCGCCCTCGACGTCGGCGCCGCCGACCGCGTCCTGGACATCGGCTGCGGCACCGGCCAGATGACCCGAGAGGCGGCCCGGGCCGCGGTGTCCGGGCACGCGCTCGGCGTGGACATCTCCGCGCGGATGCTGGCGCAGGCCCGCCGCCTCAGCAAGGAAGAAGGCCTGCGCAACCTCGCGTTCCTGCACGCCGACGCGCAGGTCCACCGGTTCCCGCTGCAGCGCTTCGACCTTGGCATCAGCCGGTTCGGCACGATGTTCTTCACCGACCCGGTCGCCGCGTTCACCAACATCGGGCGGACGTTGCGGCCCAGGGCGCGAGGTTGGGCCGGGGTCGCGGCCGGCGATGGCGGTGAATTTGGCGCGGCGGATGGACCGGGACCCGACCAGTGGGGCGGCGAACGCGCGGGAGTTGCGGTGGTTGCTGACCGACCTGAAACCGCCGCCGGATCCGGAGCCGAACTTCTTGGATGAGTTGCGCGCCAAGCATGTGTTGCATCAGTTGGGGTACACGGTGACGTCGCCGGCGGCTGATGGTGGGCCGGTGTCGATGCTGGGCGCCCATCCGGATTATGTGCGTCGCCGGACAGAGGAACTGCGCCGGATGCGCCGGATGTATGGGTAGTCAATGTGACAATTAGCGAGGAGAAAGGGAGATTGCAATGACGGATGAGTTCGCCCCGCCTGCGGTGCCGGCGGCTGACAATTCGACTGGTTTGCCGCAGCCCCCGAGTGGCACGCATCCGGCGGACCCGAAACCGGCGGTAATCACGAACGTCGGAACGGATGGGCTGCCGCAGCCGCCGACCGGCGCCGGTTCGAATATTCACGGCACGCCGACGAAGCCGGGTAGGTCCCGATGACGTGGATCGACATTATGGGTGTCGACGCGACGCGCCAATCCCGGTGGGATAAGCACGACGGTGAGACGTCGATCGCCGCGTTGGATGGGGCGCTCGTGGCCGCCGGGCTGCCCGATCGGCTTGCGGCACCCAGACGGCTACTCGCGCAGGCGGAGGCTCTGGCCGGGCAGGCGAGGACGTCGAAGGACGCCGCCCGGAACCGGCTCGAGCAGGCTAACCGTGCGCTGTTTGCTGACGGCCCGGTGGATGTCGGCGGGTACGGCGCCACGCTGGTTGAGTGCGGCCCGTGGCTGTCGGAGGAGGCCCCGGGGATGGTCGGGGTGATGCAGGCGGTCGCGCAGATTCGGGGTAACGCAACGCAGGTGGCGTTCGCTATGGCAACCGGTTTGCACGCCGAGCTGCAGGAGGTTTGCCGCGGTGTGGTCGCGGAGGCCGCGGAGGTTCCCGTTTTGCCGCGCAGCTGTGGTCGTCGACTTCGGCCGGGCAGGCGTCGGAGTTGGCGGTCCGGGCGGGTCGTGAGGCTGATTGGGCGGCGCTGGTGCGGGCCGGTATCCGGTGGGATGCGGTGCATGACGCGGCCCAGTTGTTGCGGGAAACCGGCACGTTCGGGGCTCAACTGAATTTCTCCTGCCCGACCGCGATCGGTGTGCGGTTCTTGAATTGGTTACCGGCGGTGGATGGTTTGCCGGAGTTGCAGCGGTTGCCGGGGCCGCTGCGGCTGCGTGCCGCTGTTGATTGGGGTTGGGTACCCGGGCTGTGGCTGAAATCCGACCATGACCGGTTCGCCGTCGAGCAGCGGGACAAGCCGAAACGCAGACTGTTCGCCGCTTTGACGTCGGGCAGGTCCGGGAATCCTCCCGACGTCGGCGACGAGTTCTCGGCTTGACCGTCATCAGGTTTCGGCCCGGTTAGCGTTGCGCTGATCCGCGTGTTTACCTTTCCGCGCGGTGTGGTGTTCGTTCCGCGTTGACCGGCCGAATTAATCGCTGTCGGGGTTAAAGCATCACGGGGGCAGATGTAGCTGCTTGTGTTACCCGCGAGTGTGCTCCCACACGGGGGGAGTCGTCATGACTGGGTGCTGTCGACGTGGGCGGGTGTCTTTCACGGTTGCCGTCGCAGGACTGGGTTCCGTTGTTGCCGTGCTCGCCGGCTGTAGTAGTTCGTCCTCCAAGACGACCACCTCGACGGCGGCCGGCAGCCTGTCATCGTCGTCGAGGACCGCTGCCGCGTCGCCGTCTGCGTCTCCGGCTTCGGCGGCGCAGCTGGCGAAGATTGTGCTGCAGCCTGGGGACTTTCCGCAGGGTTGGGAACCCAAGCCTTATGAGCCCGACCCTAACGCCTCCGCCGCCGACGCGGAGTTCCATAAATGCCTTGGGGTGCCCAGCAGCGACGCCGATCAGGTCGCCGAGGCGAATTCCGACGATTTCGACCAGGGCGATGCCGAGATTTCCTCCGCGGCGTACAGCTTCCGGTCCCAGAGCGCGGTCGATGCTGACGTCGCAGGGCTGCACAGCGCGAAGGCAGCGCCGTGTCTCGAGCAGGAGATGACGAAGCTGTTCGCGAGTGGTGGGCTGCCCGCAGGAGCCACGCTCGAGTCTGTCTCGTTCAAGATCACGCCCGGATCGGCGGGTGGCCCTGCGAATGTTGTCGCGACCGGTGCCGGTACCTTTAAGGTCAGCGGAAGCGGCCTTTCGGTCACGGGCTACTTGAACGTCGCGTTCATTACCGGGCCATTAATCGAGGCCGATGTCACCTCGGATAACATCGGCGCGCCGGTCCCCACTTCTGTCATGGACCCGCTGGTAGCTGCCGTGGCCGACCGCGCTGCTCAGGGCGGCGGAGCCGGCAAAGGGGTCCCGACTGGAGGGAATCCAGCCACCGGATCCACGACGCCCCCCAACGGCCTCGACACGCCCCCGCCGAGTGAGTTTCGCCAAGCTTCGCCCCGGCGACTGCATCGACCCCGCTCCAGCAAAGTCTGTCGACGTCGCAGACGTGCCCGTCGTACCGTGCCGTCAGCCGCACGACCAAGAGGTCATTGCAGCACGAGATCTCGAGACGGGACCATGGCCGGGCGACGCGGCGATCGAGGCGCGCTCGACCAAAATCTGCACATCGGTGTTCGCGATCTATGTCGGGATTCCGTACGACCAATCGCGTTACGACATCACCTTGTACCCGCCGACAAAGGAGACGTGGGAGGCCGGCGACCGCGCGGTCCAGTGCGTTGTCGAGGATTCGCGCGGCAAGACAACGGGCACGCTGCGCGGCGCGCGGAGCTGAGACCCGGGGGCTCGCCCGGTTCTCCCTAAACCCACGACGACGGCCCGGCAGATGGATCCCGGCACGGCGGGTAGCTGAGCACGAGCCCGCACTCGCGCCCGTCGACCAGGAACCGGCACCGGTAGGTGCGGTGACCGTGGACGCCCGGTGTGCAGTCGCACGGGCTCCAGCCAACCAGGGTGCCGTGCGGGACCAGCGGGTGACCGGCCGGGCAACGCTCGGGCGCGACCTCGACCACGCTTCCATCAGGTAACTGTCGTATCGAACTCATGTTCGACTGTCACACACGGCAGGGCAACGGCGCAATAGAGAGCAGCTCCGCCCGGATGACCGGCACGGGGCGCTGGACTTCTGTTCTTACCGTCTGCGGTGGTTGTCCTCATCGGCGAGGATCGCCGCGTGTCGGCTGCAAGATCTTCGGCGGGCTGATGAGGCTCAACGGACTGATTCGTGAGAAAACGTCGCGAGGCATGCTTTGGCTGGCCGCTTCCTCTCCGCTCGCCGAGCCCTCGGGGGCTACGGCCCGGCGAGTTCGGCGCAGAGGTCTTCTTCCGTTCCGTTGAACGTCCTCGAGGTCACATTTCCGTTCGCGTCGAATTCAATGACGGTGTGCCCGGAAAAGATGGTCCCGCGCAGGCTGGAGATAACGAAGCCATTGGAGGTAACCGTGGTTGAGCCGTCGCTGTGTTCCACGACCGAGAAGCTGCCCCCCAGGTTGAGCTTGATCGTCTTTCCAGAGTCGAGATTGGCGGCGGTCCCGACAAAGGGTCCGGACCCGAAGATCTCGCCGTCGCTGAAGACGAAGAAGTTCGTGAAAGCAGGTCCGGTGGGCTGGAAGAGCACTGGGAAGCCGCACGTGGGTTCACCCGTGAACGGGTTGACAAGCATGTCCGGGCCTTGCACCTGCCGCTCCATGAACGGCTGCGTGGCTCCAGCCGGCCCCGCGAAGACGAGCGCACCCATTGTCAAGACCGCGATGAGCCCCGCTAGACGTTTCATCTGAACCCCCGTTTTGGAGCCGCTGGCGACTGCCAGTGCCGGGTCGCCGCTCAGCTCATATCCCTGGAATTGTCGGATCCTAGCGCCGAACGTCACGCCGATAGCCGGTCTGGCAGGAAGCTGTCATCGAGCGCTCATCAATAGAAAGCGCCCCGCCCGGATGAACCGGCACGGGGCGCTGCTCGCTTCTGAGTATCAGGCAAGTGTCAGACCGCTCTGTCCTCATAGGAGTGCGAAGATCTTCGGGCCGGGCGGATTCCGCGGGATCAACGCGCGGACCAATGGGTAGATCGAGAAGGGATGATCGAAATGGCAGCGCTTGGTCTGCTGCTAGTAATCGTGGTGATCGGCGCGGTCGGCTACATCGCTGGGATCGCGTGGCTAGCGCGGCTCGACGTACGCCAGGACGAGGCCCCGCCACCAGAGACTGTCCGCCCAAATCTACCCAATCTGCGTTCGTGAAGGCGCCAGGCCACATCGGCGAGGTAGTTGCGGAGCGAATACGACCAGCCGACAGCGCCCGGCCAACATGTTCGTGTCTGACTGGCAGGCCAGCCCATGTCCGAACACGCCGGACCTTCTTGCGTGTCGCGCGCGGGGTGGGCCAGACTGTCCGGCGCGGCCCGGCTCGGCAAAGGAGCCGGTCACGGGCCGACCAAACGTCAGCGCGAAACGTGAGACGCCCCGCCCGGATGATCGGTGCGGGGCGCTATTCACGGTTGCCAGCAGTTACGGCCGGTTCTACGCGGGCGGCTCCTGATGGTTCTCCCGGTCGCCGATGCTCTGCCATTCGCCGAGCACGCCCGCGGCGACCGCAAAGGTGGGGTGGACGAGCGCGATTTGGACGTGGCGATCCCGGTCGGCGCTCCGCTTAACGAGCGGCAGGGCGGCGAGGATCCGTTCGGCGTCGGCGAAGTGCTCTCCCGCGGCGCTGGGTGATTGTCGTGTGCTCTGCATGGGCCGGGTTCCCTCCGGTCAAGTCCCCCGGTGCGGGTGTTCCTAGGCACCGACCGGGGGGCGCCAATTTGGCACGTGTCTGGCACGCGCCGCTGTCAATCGGAAGGAAACCCAGCAATTACTGGGCCTGTAGAGGTGGGCGATACTGGGATCGAACCAGTGACCCCTGCCGTGTGAAGGTTTTCCAGCCATCGTTGACTGTGCACGAACCGCGACAGCGGCCCTAGCCGCGGCCCGTCAGCCACGAATAGTCGACCACCCTTACCGGCGCGGTGACTGGGCTGGCGTCCGGACATAGGAAATGCTCGGGCCGTGGCCCAGAGCTCGACCCGAGACCGTCGGGGTTATCCGGGACATCGAGGCCGTCGCGGCGGCGCCGGCGAGGCCCGGCTGCCGCCGACCGTGGCCGTTCTCGTCGCTGTCGCCCTCTACGCCTCGCTGCCCAACCAGCTGCTGGTCGGTCCGCGCTTCGTCATCCCGATCCTCGAATGCATCTTGCTGATCGCCCTTGTCGCCACCGATCCCCGAAGGATCACGCGCCAGACCCGTATGTCACGAATGATCTCGCTGGCGTTGATTGCCGTCATCGTGCTGACCAACCTCGTCGCTCGCGGACAACTCGTTCACGATCTTGTCAGCGCCGAGGTCAAGGGGGGTGGCACGTTGCTTCTGGCGGCGTTGCAGGTCTGGGCGACGAACGTGATCGCTTCGCCCTGATCTACTGGGAGCTCGATCGTGGCGGACCGGTCTCGCGCGTTCGGCAGCCGCGCGATGAGCTGCCACTCGCGGACCTGCGCTTCTCCCACGACGAGGACCGAGACACCGTGATTGAGGTCAGCGCCGGCTCCAGTGAGAAGTCCGATTGGATCCCGACGTTCATCGACTATCTGTACGTGTCGACCACCAACTCCAGCGCGTTCAGTCCAACCGACACGATGCCGCTGAGCAGTCGCATGAAGATGCTGATGGCCGTCCAAGCAACGGCCGCGTTGATCACGTCGCTGCTGGTGATCGCCCGCGCCGTCAGCGCTCTGCAGTAGCCGCCCGGTCAGGTCGCCAGTGACTCATGGGGTTAGATTGGGCCGTGCGCCAAGATGAGTGGTTTCTCACGGCGGCGGAGCGTGGGAATCCGGCGACCCGGTTGGACCGCCGTCATGGCGATGGCTTGGCCTGGTCGACCGGCAACGATGTCACGGTCCTGGTACACGGCGTGACCTATTTCGCTGAGTTGCTGCGCAGCGTCGAACTGATGCGCGCTGGAGACCTGCTGCTATTCACCGACTGGCGGGGCGATCCGGACCAGCGGTTGGACGAGGCTGGCCATCGGGTGTCGCGAGTGTTCGCCGGCCGTCGCGACATCGAGACGGCATTCCGCGAGCGTTGGGAAGATCCGGCTCGGCTGACCCGTAATCCGATCAACCTGATCAGCGACGTGCTGCGAGGCGAGGACCGGTCCTGTGGCGTGCTCCCGCCGCTACTTCCCGACCCGGCCGCCTGCGGCAGTCAACACGTGCACGTCCTGCGAACCTATCCCCGCCGCCGGCCCGGTTATCCGTTCGCTCCGCACGGCGAGCGGAGCGTCGCCCATGCCTACGAAAAGGTCGTTGGTCGCGCGCAGAGTCTCATCTACCTTGAGGACCAATACCTCTAGGCCACCGATGTGGTGCGCTGTTTCGCCGAAGCCCTGCGCGTCAACCAGCAATTGCGTTTGATCGCCGTTGTACCGCTGCACCCCGATCAAGACGGCCGACTGTCCAAACCCCCCAATCTCGTCGGCCGCCAACAGGCCATAGACGTGCTGCGCGCCGCGGGCGGCGATCGGGTGGCCATCTATGGCATCGAAAACCATTTCGGCACCCCCGTATATGTTCACGCCAAGGTGTGTGTCGTCGATGACGTCTGGGCGTCGGTGGGATCGAACAACATCAATCGACGTTCCTGGACTCACGATTCCGAGTTGTCGTGTGCGATTCTGGACGACGCTCGCGATGAGCGGGATCCGTACGTCATCGACCGCGACGGTCATGGGGCCCGCCGATTCGCCCGAAGTCTTCGGCTGCAGCTCGCCCGCGAACACCTCGACCGCGTGCCTGGCAATGACGTCGACCTCCTCGATCCGGTCTCCGCCTTCGCCGCCTTCGCAGAGAGCGCGCGAAACCTGCAGGCCTGGCACGACGGCACTGGCGGAAACCGACCGCCCGGCCGGCTCCTGCCCTACGACGCCCCCCAGCTGCCTCGGCTGACCCTCGCCTGGGCCACGCCGCTGTACCCATCGATCTACGACCCCGACGCGCGCCCCCGAGCGCACCGCCGCCGACATCAGTTCTGACCGCTGGTGGCGACCAATCTTCGCGGTGGCGACTGGGCAAATGATGATTCCTGCGTGTCGGAAATCAGCCCTCGTAGGGTCGCCGACCTGGTCACACGGCGTGGTGCGGGCCGGTAGACCGCGCGCTCGGGTCGTGGCGGCCGGGGTTCTGCTCGCCGCGTGGTCGACGTTCGTCGACTTTGAGCGCCGGCAGGGCGTTCGCTACCGCAAGCGTGACGCGGCGGACCGCCGGCGCCGAGGCCGGACCGCAACACAGCCCGGACGCAGCGCACCGGGGCAACCTCTGTCTTTCACCGCGGCGATCCAAGCCCACTCCCGGGCTGAGCCGGCGCAGCCAGGGTGCGCCGTAGCCGGGTCGGGGCATCTGGATCGGGCTTCCATCGTCGCGGCGATAGTGCTGATCTTCCTACTCGTCTTCGTACTGCAAAATGCCACCACCGTCGCGATCTACTTCCTCGGCCCCGCGGTCGCCAACTCTGCCCGGCGCTTCCGCCGCCCTGAGCCAAACCTTCGTCGCGCGCCGGCGGGCTGGGCACGATGATCATCCACGGTATAGGAGCTCATTTCCCGCGTGGCGTGTTCCGGGCGAGTGGCAGGGACGTTACGTCCTTGCCGCTGCCGGGAAGGTACGTAACTGAGGGTTCTCGCACGTCCTCGAGCCGGACCGAACACTCGCCAGTTTGGAGCAAACGCTGGCGGTGCTGCCAAGCCGTCGCCGACCTCGCACGGAGGGGCCGGCACCCGCAGCGGATAACCGTACGGCCCGGTCGATACCGAGCATCGTCATCAAGCGGCAGGAGAGACCATGGCTGAGCAACCCGCGCACCGGCATGTCGAAGTCAGCGCGGATGAGCGCGTTATCGCGTCGGCGCAGGTAACGACCTCGCCGGAGGATCCAGGTACAGCCCAGGCGTCGTTGCAGGCGGAATCAGGGCATCTACCGGTGGGGAGCAGGGCGAGTCTGGTTGATGCGGTCCTGGACCTGCCCGAACTGCAACCCGGTACCCACTTGGAAGCGACCGTGCCGCTCGGCGACGCCGAGTCTCTGCAACGCCTCGAAGAACGCACTGACGGCATGACCACCCGGGCGGCTGGCTCCAGCGCCTTGGTCGATGCTGATCTCCCGGATGAGCATCCGAGCGAAGCGAGATGATTGGTGCAGCGTCGGCGGGCAAGTGGCGCGGCCGGTCAGCACTCGCCGGAATACCGGCGCAGCCTGCCAAGGTGGTTTACGGTCGCTGATTAGGTGGCGTCCGCCGTCGTCAGCTCGTCCCGGTCAGCGATGAACCCAGGCCAAGGCGGCCGACGGGTTAGTAGCCGACTGTTCGGACTCGCTGGTCACCGTTCAGGCGATTTAGTCTCTCGCATGGCGATTTCGCGATGAGGGTGGCCATGCTGGCGCCGATCGCTTGGCGCACTCCGCCGCGGCATTACGGTTCTTGGGAGCTCGTCACCAGCCGCGGTGCGCGCCCGAGCCCCGACCCGGTTCGGCGTGGACCGCATGGTCGAGGAATACCTCAGCGTCTACGCCCGGCTGCTGACGACGTGATCGCTACGGAGCCTCGGGGATCATCGCGTCGAGCAGTTCGTCGATCCATGCCCACGGTCGAGCTGATCGTCGACGAGCCGCCGGGCTATCACCCGAGCAACCCGGGTTGTCGGGCTTGTTGCGCGGTCGACAGTGCGCCAGGGTGGACTCGGCGCCCTGATCGAGGTTGCGGCCCGCGCGGTGCAGCCCGTCGAAGCCACCTCCGGTGTGCGGATCGAGCATTGGAATGCAGGTGTCGTTATCGCCGAGGAACCACACCCAGGCCATTCGCACCCCGCTTCGCCACCGATCGTCAGCGGTCATCGCGAACGCGCGGGCACACGCGTCGGCGAGCGCCGCGACCTCGATCGGTTGCCGGCATCCGGGTGGAGCCGGCTGGTTTCGGAGCGCCGTCGGCGGGACTCCCGGTAGCGGGGAGTTTGGCGCCCAGGACACCGCTGTCGGCAGTGCTGGACAGCGGGAGCGCGGTAATGCCGGTCTTGATCGCGGTATTGGCGACAACTCGACACTAACCAGCCGCGTTCGCTTCGACACGACCAGAAATGATCAACACAACCGCCGACTGGATCACCACGCCGACACTTCTGAAACCGCTTCTTAAGTGCTGCGGGTGACCGACGCGGTCATCACGGACATGCAGGAGTGGCGGTCGCGTCGGCCGAATGCGGGGCGGTTTGTGGCGGCCGTTGCGAATCGTGGAGGACGGAGGTGGTCGTGCCCACGTTCGGGCGGAACAAGATGCCGACGGCGGTACACGTCATTCATGTTCCTTGGGTACACGGTTCGGCCCAGGCTGTCGGCGAGCAAGTTCGGGCACCACTTCGTGAACTTCTCCCAGCGGTCAGTTAGGAAGCCTCCGTGCGGATTCGGGTCAATCGATTCTCGGACTTCGGCAGGGCGTTGCCGTCAGCGGCGGCGGCCGGCGCGCCGACTGGTCGCAATGAGTGCGGCGTCCGCCCGCCGTAGCCAGGTGCCGAGAGCGGTGCCGGGGCGGCGGCGTTGTGTGCTGACGGCAGCGCGGTGCACGAGGGTTCGGGCGAGTGGGAGGGCGATGGCGAATAGCAGCCAGTTTCGTAGTCGGGTGGTGAGGAATATCCACATCGGAGATCGGATCCTTCCTGGGAGTCGCACGGTGTGCCGCTAGATCGTGGATAGGTCAGGTCGTGCGGTCGGCCGTGCCGCCAAGGTGCGGGCCCGCCTGGCGGGGTCGGCGGTAGTACAGATGTCCGACTGCGTTCGACACTGCTTACGTGGCGCTGGCCGCGGCGTCGGTGCGCAGTTCCTTCGCGGTCTGCTTGCGGGCTCTTTTCGCGGTCTTCAGCTGCGACTTTAGGTTCTTGAGGTCAGCCGCGCGGTCGTCGAGGTCGCCCTTGGCGGTGTCGATGGTCTTGATGTGCTTGTTCAGCTTGGATCTCAGCTGCTTCTCGGTCCGGGCGGCGTGGTCCAGCGCCTGCTGCGGGCGGATCAAGGGTTTCGGCGTGGTGCCGACGGGCGGTTTCGGCGTGGTCTTGCGAGTGCGGGGTGCGGCGGTCTTGCCGGTGGTCTTGCGGGGTGCGCCGGTTTTCGACGCTGCCCTGGAGGGAGCTGCGCCGGTAGGCGCCGGTGTGCGGGGCGAGCGTGTCGTGGAAGCCATGGCCAGTGTCCTTATCTGGATTCGTGCCGCGGAGCTGCGCGGCGATCACGTCGGTGACGAGTTGGGTCACGCTGCGGGTGCAGGCCGCAGATATACCCAACGAACGCGGCGCTGAAACGCGCCGCTTCCGGAGGAAGCCGACAGGGGCGCGTTGTCTCGCTGGTCCTCGATGCGGTCGAGCAGGCTGACTTGGTGGCGTTTAAGGGTGTATCGCGAGGATGGTCAGGGTTGGCCGGCGTTCGAGCCAGCGATGATGGTGGCGTTGCTGCTCTACGGCTATTGCCACGGGGTGCGTTCTTCGTTAGCAGCGGATGACTGGGTTTGATTGACAGACTGATTGTCAGACCGTCCACGGCGGACGGTCAGGAACCTGCGGCTCCACGCTGGGGCCGCCAGTGTGGCCCACCGTCATCGCGTTGGCCGACGACGCGTGAACACACGCGACCCCATTGCGCACCGGTATCGATGCGGACCTGAATTCGTGTAGCTGGCATGAGCCGACGCCTAGGTCCGGGCAGTGATGACGACCTGCCCACGCCCAGTTTGGCAACGTTCGCCTGTCCGACCTGGAGGGTTCGCGGGCAAGACTCGGGTTGCGACCTATCTAAGCAACCCTCCCGCCCGGGCAGGCCGCCTGACCCGTCCCTCGCTGCGAAAGGCATCGAGCCAGGCGACACACCCGCGACGTACCCGGTTCCCGGCGACGCGAAACGGCGTTCACCGCGCTGGTGTTACACCGGCGGACAGCTACGGTTCAGGCGCCCCACGGTGCCCGTCGGCTGTGCCGTTCGCGCCGCTGCCGACGCGACTGACGGGGACGCGACAATGCCTGCCAGTAGAGGCAGTCCAACGCATGCTTGGCCACACGCCAGTGCCGCAATGACGCTCGACATCTATGCCGACCTCTTCGAGTCAAACCTCGATGACCGCCTGGACCACACTCGCGCCGCCGCGCTCCAGCGTGCGCGGGCCAGCGGCCCGGTGCTCACGCTGCGGTAATCCGGTGCCCGGGAGCTCCGTAACCGCACTGTTCAATTCGGCCGACTCGCGGCATCCGACTCGTCCGAGGCCTTCCAAGGTCCAGTAAGGTCCCGAGCGAAATTGTTGATCAGGCGGATGATCATGTATTTCCCTCTACCCCAGTAAGCCCGGGACCTTCAGATGGTGGGCGATACTGGGATCGAACCAGTGGCCCCTGCCGTGTGAATGCGTTCGAGCTCGTTATCGCACCTTCAATGCATCGGCACCTAGAGCCCTCTAGCCGCGGAAATTACTGGGCCAGGAGCTTGTCGGACATCGTTGGCGACCAATGATCAACACCGGCCGTTTGCGATCTTCTTGCGGACTATTTGCGGACTAATGATGATCATCGTCTGCGCAGGCTTGATCGCCTCGCTCTTACGCCCGCTGCCCGTACCGCTGCCGGCCGCGCGCGCGAGCGAACACAGTCTCACCGTCTGAGCGTCTACGAACCGACGCCCTGCTGCTGAGATTGCTCAGTCGTCGATCTCCTGCCAGATCGCCTGCTCGTCGTGCTTCTCCCAGTCGGTGCCGGGCAGCGCGATGGCCCAGCTGGTCCATGTCCCGATCGGGCGGGCGGGGGTGGTCCGGACTCTGGCGTGAACGGCCATGCCGGGCGTGAGTTCCACGGGCGAGTTCAGCGGGGCCGTGGTCATTCCCCAGTGTGTCGGTGGATCGCCGGGACCGACGGAAAGCGATATGCCGGGTGCGAGTTCGGCGCTGAACCATAGTGCGAGGGCGTTGGCCGTTCCGGGTTCGCGGATAGGCAGCAGCGTCTCGGTCTTGTGGGGCGCTTGCGCCTGCTCGAGCGGGATCAGGTCCGCGTGAGTTGTCCACAATTGACTCGGCTCGGAGCGCATGTCACCTGCCGCGAGGTGACGGAAGGTGCCGGAATAGATGATCTCGTTGACCGTCTTGTCGACCAGGTCATCGAGCCTGAGGCCGTACGGGTTGTCCCGCAGGAAGTTCACCATGTCCCCGAGATAGCGGTCGTGCACCAGCGCGGCCCAGGCGGTGACCGAGCGGGGGATCATTACTCCGCCCGGCTTGAGCCAGCGGTCCCGCGCGGCGGTGACCGGACCGAGCATCCCCTCGTCGATACCGAACCCTCCGAGCCACTCCGAGACGATCACATCGACCCGTTCCGGCGGCTCGACGTCCAGGATGTCGCCGTGGATCACGTGCACGATCTGCTCCACCCCGTTCGCGGCGGCCAGCTGCTGCGCGAGGACGGCGACCGAGGTCTGTTCCACCGCGTAGACGCGCGCAGCACCGGCCCGCGCCGCGAACACGCTCAGGATGCCGCTTCCCGCCCCGACGTCGAGAACGATGTCGCCGGGGCGCACCACCGAGTCGATCGCCCGCCGGAACGCCTCGGTGCGGACCCGGTCGCGGATCATCGTCCGGTGCACTTCGAACTCCGCGTACATCGGGTCGGGCGGGTGCTTGATCGGCGTCCGCACCCGCTCAATGTAAACGGCCCGCCGGTGTCGTACCTCGACGCCGGCAGCCAGCTAGGCGGTCGCCGGAGCCTTGCTTCGGGGGGCCTCGACCCGTCGCGGGTGCCGCACGTCGCTGCGGCGAACGATTTCACCCGTTCGGGGTGAGGACGGTTCCGATGACCCGTGGCAGGGTGGGGCTCTGATCCAACATGTTCTGGGCGGACGCACGGGAAGGGGTTCTCGATGGGATTCAGGCGACGGACCAGACGGCGGGCGCTCGTTGCCGGGGCGGTTGCCGGGGGGGCGATTGCTCACCACAGGCGGAAGGCCGATCAGCAGGCCGACGAGCAGGCACCGGCCGACGATCAGGCGCCGGCCGACGAGCAGGCGCCGGCCGACGACAACCAGGACCAAGGCCAGGAGCAGGGGCAATATGCGCCGCCTCCGGCGGACCCGGCCGACCAGATCGAACACCTCGCACAGTTGCACGCCTCGGGCGCGCTGACCGACGACGAGTTCACGCAGGCCAAGGCGCAGGCCCTCGGGTCATGAACACACGCCGGATGGCCAGACAACCGGAACAGGGGCTGCAATGAGCGAATCGCGCAAAACCGTGCTGGTGAAGGCGCTCGAGGCCGAGGTCGGTGGCGCCTCGATCGATCCGGGCACCCTGTTCACCGACGATGTCGTCGGGTGGTCGCCGATCGCGTCGGTGTCCGGGTTGACCGATCTCGCCGATCTCGCCGCTATCCGTGACACCGCGTTTTCCAACGTCGTCATCATGTTTCGGGGACTCGACGAGGTGGGCAACAAGGCGTTCGCCGAATGGCTCATCGACGCCGATCACACCGGGCCGCTGGTCCTCGGCGAGGATGCCATATTGGCAGCAACGGGGCGGCACGTCCGGATGGCCGGCGTCACCGTGGCCGACTTCCGCGACGGGAAGATCCGATCGTTCCGCACGTACTTCGACGACGTCTCGCTGATCGAGCAGATCGTCGACGCCTGACGAGTCGGTGGCTGTGGACTTCCCCGTCGAGGACCACCCGAATCCGCTCGACATCGAAGTCCTCGAAACGCAGATACGTCGTGAGGCCTCCGCCGCCATGGGACTCGGTGACGAACTCGACCTGGCGATCTTCGTGCGCGACGCCGGCACGGTCGTCGCCGGGATCAGCGGATGGACCTGGGGCGATTGTTGCGAGCTGCAGAACCTCTGGGTGCAGCCACGTCTTCGAGGCCGGGGCCTCGCCACCCGGCTCCTCGCCGCCGCCGAAGCCGAGGCCGCGGCCCGCGGATGCTCCCAGACCGTCCACTTCACCTACGCCTTTCAGGCTCGAGCTCTCTACGAGCGCAACGGCTACCAACTGGTCGGTCGAGTCGAGAACTTCCCATCCGGAACGGACGTCCTCTGGTACCGCAAGCGCCTTCAACCCACCCGAGTTCCGGCCGAGCCGGCGCGCGACTAGACGCGACAACAGTCCGCGACCGCGGCGCGCGCTGGTGGTGTGGCGCGGGGACTTCCCGGTATCTGATTCGCGGG
Source organism: uncultured Actinomycetota bacterium (assembly GCA_963748415.1). Taxonomy (GTDB): domain Bacteria; phylum Actinomycetota; class Actinomycetes; order Mycobacteriales; family Jatrophihabitantaceae; genus CAVVJA01. The sequence continues at coordinate 35,275 of CAVVJA010000019.1, forward strand.
CAAGACCGGGCTTGTTCGGTCTCGGTTTCAAGGTCATCGCGTCAAGATCGCGACATGCGCGCGCGGCGACCAGCCGCGGGACCGGACTTAAGGGATCATGTCCAGGGGGTCGCGGGAGGCGGGCGGAGTCAGGCGGGTCGGGCCGAGTCACCCTCGCAGGGGGATGCATTCGGTCGCTGGTTGGGCCAGGGTTAGCTGATCTTCACATCACCTATGGCCCGAGCGCACGGCGCCAGCGAGCGCAGGCCACCGGGAGAAGGTGATATCGCCATCAGCGGGGTTCCCCTCGATGTGACTGCGACTTCAGCGCCGGTAGGCGAGAGCTGAGGAAGGGAACGGGTCATGGAAGAAAAAGGTAGTGGCTGGCGGTTCTTCGCCGGGACGGTGCTGGGCATCACCGGCATCATGCGATTCTTCGACGCGATATGGGCCTGGCGCTACCACGGGGCCGTACCGAACGACCTCGAAGCCGGAATTTTCGGGCACAGCCTCAAGACCTATGGCTGGGTGTACTTCATCGTCGCCCTCATCCTGATCGGTAGTTCTTTCGGCGTCCTCTCGGGCTCCCAGTTCAGCCGTTGGATCGGCATCATCGCCGGCGGCGTCCTCGCCGTCAGCGCAGTCTGGTGGCTGCCCTACTACCCGGTCTGGTCTCTGCTCTACATCGCGATCGGGATCCTCGTCATCTACGGCCTGGTCGTATACGGCGGACGGGACGCGGTCGACCGGACCCGCATGGTCTAGGGCTACATGCCCGCCCACCAGCCCGGTGTTCTGACGGCCATATGGATTGGCCGTGTCCGAGTTGGCCAGAGACTTACGTCGGGAGTTCGTGAACACAGCCTGCTCCGAAGCTGCCACCTGGCGCCCGCTGCCCAATCTTGGAAAGCATCGGCACCGGCGTTATTGATCCCGCCGGTCTATTACCCTCACGACGCTGCTATTTGCCGATATCACCTCGCGAGCGCGCGCATTTGGTGCGACCCCCTGGTCGCGGGCCGGTGGCAGTGCGCGGGTACGGGTGAACGGCGTGCCGGTCCGGCGTTCCAGGTAGGGCCGACGCAGGTCGCGTCGAGCAGAAGGGCCGAGCAGTCGACGCGGCAGACGGGCAGTTTCAGGCGTCGCCGTCATTTTCGCGGTCCGGCATCTGGCCGAGCCACTCCGCGTAGGACCTGGATTCATCCGATCCGGGTTCCATTTCACCGGGCAAGGCGCGGGCGAACACGACCGCGGCGGTGGCCTCAAGTTCGCTGCGGAGCAGATCGGCGGGGCCGGTCGCCTCGAATCCCAGGGTCCACCAGTACTGGCCGCGGATGCGGACTTCGGTGAGTTCGACCTCGCACCGAGGCTCCTGGATCAGCCCTGGGCCGCGCGCCGCCGATCGGTCCGCTGGTCAGTGAGAACTGGCTGATGCACCGCTCTTTGAGAACCGGCGTCCAGCCAGCCGGGTCAGCGCTGTCCTGGCTGAGCGGGCTGAACGGAAACGACCACTTCTGCCAGGACACCAGGTGTCCACGGGCGCGGCCTGTTACATCTAGGATTCCTGGACTGCCGCGGTACGCCTTCACCTCGAGGGCCGCGCCCCCGCGGACTTTCACCGACAGCCCGGGCAGTTGCGGATCCAGAAGGTAGGTGTCCTCGCGTGATTCCATCCTCGCCGGGAACCGTCCGAACCACCCGGCCACCGAAGTCTCCAGCCGGCCCGGGAAAATCCAGCGCACCTCGAGGCTCCGGACGCCTTCGGTGACCAGGCTCCCCGGCAGCTCAGTCGTCATCCTCTGCTCCGGCCCGGTCCTGCCTACCGATTCCGCAAACCGTGCGGTCGCTGCCATTCGCCTCCGCGTCGTCCCCGCCTACTCCAAACTCCCAGCAAGCTAGGGCACCGCCAGAGCAGACGTGGTCGACGAAGGTGACGAAGCGAGCCGACGCAGCCGTCGTGGAATGCGCGGTGCCGCACGAACATGAGCGCGCCCTACCTGATCGGTTCGATCTTCCCAGACAGCTTGGCCAACTAGGCGGAGTGCCGTTCGTTCCACTGACGGCCGATAACAGCTCCGAGGTGTGCGACCACCCGCCCGGACGCAATGAAGTAGGACAGCACTGTCATCACCACGCCGACGGGATCGTACGCGGGCCAGATGCCACCAGCGGCCAGGTGTAGCTCCGCAAAGCGGTCGCTGTCGCCCTGACAATCCTCAGAATTCATTGGTCTCCGTGCCGTCGTCCCACTCGACCGCGTGCCTACTCAACGGCGCGGAGCCACGCTCGCACGGCTGGTCAGCACGATTGCGACGTCGCGCACCCTAGATCTCGGTGGTGGCTTGGGCTTTGCCGTCTTTGACGGCGGTTTGGAACGCGGCGTAGTCGCGTTCGTTCTGGTCGGCGTAGGTTTCGGCGAACTCGGCGATGGCCTGGTCGAATTTGGTGGAGCCGCCGAGGTAGGCGGCCAGGGCGACCCGGTCGCCGGAGCGGGCGTGCGCCCGGGCCAGGGTCCAGCCGCATATCCGGGCGTAGACGGTCATTCCGGTGGGGACCATTTGTTCGATGGGTAGGGAGAATTTCCAGTCCCGCAGCTGGCGCACGTAGAAGTCGCGCTCGACCCCGTCCGCGCCGGTGGCGCGGGTCCAGCCGAGGAAGATGTCGCTTTGGGCCTGCATCAGGTGCTGCCCGGCGACGACCCGTTCCCCTTCGTTCTTGTACTGGCTGCGCCCGCAGTATTCGGCCAGCACCGAGGGCTGGGCCTCCTTGGCCTGCAGGAACAGCGGTTCGATCCCGTCGCCGGCCTCCATCAGGATGATCCAGGCGCGGGTGCCGACGCTGCCGACCCCGACGACCTTGCGGGCCACCTGGACCAGCGCGAACTGCCCCAGCAGATGCCGCCGGTCCGACTGCAGGGTGCGCCGGTATTTGCCCAGCACGGCCCGCAACTGCGCCTGCAGCGCGTCGGCCTGCACATCGGCGAACACCTCTTCGATCGGCACGATCATCGGCGGATCGGCGATGATCTGCCGCCGCCCGTCGACCACGGCGGTCAGCTTGTCCAGGGCCTGCATGCTGTCCCGGGTGTGCGCCTTGGCCAGCAGGGCCTGGCCGGCCTTGAGCCGTTTCGCCTTGATCTGCGACCGGTATTGGTCGAGGGTCTGCTGGATGTCCAGGTAGGCGTACCAGACCCCCATCAGCGACTGCTGCGCGAACTCGCGCATCGCGCTGCGGTAACCCTCGGCCGCCGCGAGCACGATCCTGCGGCGGTCCTTGACCGGGAACCCGTTGTCCCGCCCGGCCACCGAGAAACTCGCCGCCAACCGCTTCACATCCCACTCGAACGGCCCCGGCAGCGTCTCATCGAAGTCGTTGACATCGAAAACCAGGCTCCGCTCCGGCGAGGCGAACGCCCCAAAATTGGACAGGTGCGCGTCCCCGCACAACTGCACCCGCAACCCCGACGCCGGCGTACCCGCAAGATCGGCCGCCATCGGCAGCGCCGCCCCCCGAAAGAACGTGAACGGCGACACCAGCATCCGCCCATGCCGGATCGGCACCAACTCCGGCACCCGGCTCTTGGCCTGCCCCAACAACAGACCGACCGGATCCCGCGACCCCTCCGGCCGGAACTGCGCATGCGACCCCAACGGCGCCACCACCCGGGCATCCTTCCCCCGAGCCACCCGATCCGCCCGACTCAACTGCTCCCCATCGCCCGCCCGCGCACCAGACCGCCGTGTCCTGCGACCCTCAGCCGTCACCGTCATGCCACCCTCCGAACCGCAGCAGCCCGACACCGCCACCATCACACACCACGGACGCGCCCGGGTGCTGGTCTCAGACAAGCACGCCACCCCGCCCCCAGCCATCCCCCAGCCCGGGTGAGAAAAAGGCATGCGCTGGTCCCGGTCGGATCAATGCCAGGGTGGACTCACCCGGCGGCCCAGCGGCAGCGTTGCGAGCTGGGGACTTCCGCTCCTCATTGGCTGACGGTGGACGGCCCTCGCTCGGTGGTTGTGCCTGATCCCGACCGCTTGTGCCATCCGGCGAACAGAACCGCTGTCGCCAGTGGAAGCACGACGGAGAAGGCGCCGAACGTGACGACCGCCGCATGCACGGCGGGGCGAGCCGGAAACGATGCCTGCGCAATCGCAAGCGCTAGACCGTTAGCGCGGATGCCGGTGACCAGCGCGCCGACCACACGCAGCCCTACGCTCGGCCCGGCGACAGCCCATCCGAGGGCTAGGGCCGCGATGACGGTAATCGCTGCCACCGGCGCGACCCCGTTTGTGACTGCCTCGACGACATCACCCGCGTACCTGATGACCACCAGAATTATGACTAATAGGACGAGCAGGTTCGACAAGGTCGCAAGCGGCGCAGACCATCGTTCGACGCTGCGTCCCCTCCACGCACGCAGTCCGACACCCACCCCAAGCGGGGCCAACACGAGAACGGCGAGTGCCGCGATCAACTGACCGAACGGCACCACCACGCCAGGCGGGAGCAGCCAGGCCACCCACGCCGGGATCGCCACCATGTTGGCGGCCTCCAACACAACGACGAACGAAGCGGCGGCCCGCGCATCGCCGCCGGCGATGCGCGACGCGGTGATGCCGAGAGGCCCAGCCGAGCAGATACCGACCAAAAGCAACCCGATGGCGGAATCCCTGGGCACATCGAACAGAGGCGTCAGCGCCCACACCAGCAACGGGATCACGACCACGTCGAGAGCGATCAGCTTCGCGAGGAGTTGGGTGTTGCGCAGGGGCGCGAGTAACCCCGCGACATCGGACGACAGGCCGAGACCCAGCCCGGTCGTCCACAGCGCAACAACGAGCGCACCATCATAAAGTGCACTCGCGAGCCAATCCATTCGATCCCCCGGAAGCGTCCGCCGAGTCAAAAAGACTAGTTGTCTAGATGGACTCCGTCTCCTGAGCAGTGTGCTTGTTTCATGGCTTACAACCGGGTTTGGCAGGGCTTGGCCTGGCCGATCGGCCCTCGAAAGGTGAGCTGACGCGCGCCTGAACGATTCGAATCGCCGCTTACAATCAGGAACCGGTTAGGCCTGGGCCTACCGCATCGGGGCAACGAAATGCGGGGAAATGTGTCGGCAGATGGCGGTACGGCTGAGGACGGCGCAACCCGCGCCGCGCGGTTCGCGCTGACGAAGTTCCGGCCAACGACGCTACCCAACACGCTGATCACCAGATCGGTGTTACACAATCGGCTTACGGAAGCGGCTGGCAAGCGCGTGACCGTGGTCGTCGGGTCGGCCGGCACCGGCAAGAGCGTGCTGTTGTCGAGCTGGGCCGCAACGAGGCCATCCGGCATTACGTCCTGGATGTCGTGCGACGAAGCTGACGCTAATCCACTGCGCTTCTGGACCGCCTTCATCGAGGCTCCCCGGGAGATGGCGCCGGGGTTCGGCGCCGATGCCGCCGAGCTGCTCTCGATGGACAATGGCATGTCGGCCGATGTCACTGCGTCGATCGTGAACGATGTCGCCACGCTGCCCGCAGGGTCAGCGATCATTGTCGACGATTTCCATACCGTGGCGTCGGCGGTTTCTAAGGACATGACCGAGCTAGTCGAGCGTTGGCCGGCCGATGGCGCCCAATTGGTGTTGGCAACCCGCTTCGACCCTCCGCTGCGGCTGCACAGATGGCGGATGTCCGGTGAGCTGGGCGAGCTCCGCGACCACGACCTGTATTTCTCGCTGAGCGAGATCCGGGATCTGCTGGCGAACTTTGACGTCGAGGTCGCACCTGCTGACTTAGCCCTGCTCCAACAGCGAAGCGAGGGGTGGGCCGCCGCCGTGCAGATGGCGGCGCTATCGCTTCGCGGCACCAACGACCCACAGCGGATAGCGCGCGCACTCAACGTGCGCGGCCACCCGCTCGCTGAGTACTTCATCTCCGAGGTCCTCGAGCAGCAGCCAGCCGAGGTGGCCCAGTTCATGCTCGACACATCGGTCCTGAGCGAACTTACCGCGAGCGTCTGCGCGGCCATCACCGAAACACAAGACGCAGCAGCGCTGCTGCGCAGCATCGACTCGGCCAACCTCTTCTTGGTGGCACTCGACGATGACCGGACGAGCTACCGGTATCACCACTTGGTGCGTCACGTGCTGCATGCCGAGCTGCGGGCCAGGGACCGGCCGCGCGAACAGGCGATGCAGTTGCGGGCGGGCGAATGGTACGAGTCAACAGGTGAGACACGACGAGCGGCCCGCCACCTGCTCGCGGCACGTCAGGCTGATCGGGCGCTGGCGCTGATGCAGGACCGGGTGGTCGCCGACTTCCTGCGCGATCCGGTGCTGCCGGCGGCACCGGATCTCAGCACGGTCGACCCGACCTTGCTGGCGAATGCCCCCGAGCGGCTGCTGGCCCTCGCAGCTGACCTGCTGCTGTCGGGTGACCTGGCCCGCGGCGGCCGGTACCTCGATCTCCTGGAGCGCACCCAACCATCCATCATTCCGCGCGAGTCCAGGCTGGCCGCCCGATTCGCGACGCTACGGTGCGTGCGTCACGCGCTGATCGGCCGGGCGGACGAGGCCCTGGCCGAGGCGCTGACCGCGCGAGCGATCCTGGACCGCACCCAGGTCACCGACGAATGGACGGCCGCCTTGCCGGTGATCCTCATGCGTGCCTATCTGTGGCTGGAAAACTTCCCGGCAATCGAGCGCGAGGCAGCCGCGGCTCTTGCCGCGCCCGCACTCCCCGAACCGGTCAAGCTGGTGCAAGTGCGCGGCGCCCTAGCGGAGGCATGGTTCGAGTTGGGCTGCCTGGCCCAGGCCGCTGATGCCGCCCGGGCCGCTGACACGGACGCGCAGCGATTGGGCTTCGACCAGCATTTCTTCGCGGTCGATCATCTGCGTGCGCTGGCCGGCGCTGCACTCGAGCGGCGCGACCTCGACACCGCAGAGCAATTCGCCGAGCGGGCACTGTCGATATCAGAGCGCGGGCGACCGGCCTTCGCGTTCCTCGGGATGCTTGACCGAGCCGAAATCTGGGCGACCCGCGGGCATATCCGCGAAGCCCTGGCCACGATCGACGCCGCGCGCCGGGTGCTTGAGGGCACCAGGTCCGTGCTGTTGGCGCGGGCCGACGAGCTCGAAGCGCTGCTACGCCTAGCGCTGGGAGACCTGCGCTCCCCCGCAGATCTGGCGAGCACCCTGCCGGCCGCCCGTCGCGGCCTGCTGTTAGCCAAGATCGCGCTGGCCGCCAACGATGCCCAGGCGGCACAGGAACACCTTCGGGCGTCCCCACTGGCTGATCTGACCCCACGGCACGCGCTGGTGCGTCAGCTACTCCTGGCCGCCGCCGCGATCGGGTGCGGTGACCCCACGGCCAGCGGCATCCTGGCCAGTGCGCTGCAAACCGCCCGCCACGAAGGATTCCTCAACACGATCGTCACGACCGCACCCCAGGTGACCACCTACCTGGTCGAGCACTCCACGCAGGCGCGATCAGATCCATTCATGGAGCAACTGGTCACCGCCGCTCTCGACGTTCGCGCCACCCAGCCCGCCGCCGGCCGCGCCCGCGGTGAGCCGATCGAGCCACTGACCGCCGCCGAGCTGCGCGTCCTCCGGCTGCTACCAACCAGCACCTACTCGCAGATAGCAGCCTCCCTCTACATCTCGCAGAACACCGTAAAGGCCCACCTCCGATCGATCTACCAGAAGCTCGCGGCAGCGTCTCGCTCACAGGCCATCGAGCGGGCAGTCGACCTGCGCCTGCTCTGAAACCGTTCGGCCACCAGGCCGTCGCACCGGGCCGACGAGAATCCGCAGCTACCGCCAAACCCGTCGGAAAGGCGCGGGAGCTATCCACCGGATACGGCTGCATCCCCGATTTCTGTGCCGAGTTCGGGAGCGAGCCGGCGTACCTCAACAAGCTCGAGTCCGAAATCCTGCACCCGAGCGAGCGCGGCATATATCGCGGGCTGATCGGGCAAATCGGCCCTCAAGATCGTCTGTCCAGCTCCCACGGACACGACGAAGTCGTCGAATTCAGAGCGGAAGGCAGGCCCGATTGCTTCACCCCTCACGACGATCGCGTACATCATGACAACTCTCAGCTCCTCCGTGAGCAGCAGCACCTACTCGCCCAGTTCAATCGAATCCGCGGCTGGGTGCCTACCCCATCGCGGGTGAACCTGTCACGAATTCTCAGCTGCATGACGTGAGGCCACCAATCCGGGTCGCGCGCAGCATCCACATCGCCCTCGTCGCCAGAGACGCGAAGACCCGTCCCATGATCAGGACAACCCTGGCGAAGAGCACCCATCCGGCCCCGCTTCCGTTCGTACCTCTGCCATGACGTTCCTACCTTTCCCAACGATCGAGCACGGCGTGCGGCCGGTGCGGATCTCAGCACCCCGGAGGTCAGTGGCGCCGTACTTCGCGATGGCGCAGCGATATTTCTCCCCGGTGTCCGGCTGCGAACTCTGCTGGCGCAGGCGTGCCGCCAGGGTGGTAGTCGGCCAGTCCTGTGTCATCACCCCGTGGAGGGTGAGCTCATCCGATGCGGGGGGCGAGCACGTCGGGCACGCCCGTTTGCGAGCTCACGGTCAAACGCCCGACAGACTGACCACAATGGGCTGTGCGGTATCGCCGCGCCTTGCATGCCTCGGCGGGACATGACTCGATGGTCAATGCGCCCGTCAGGTGGCGACATCTCCGCGACTGCATTTCGGCCGTGCCAATGCGCACCGTCGCTTGACCGCTGTGGAAATAGTGCGCTCTCTCCGGCTGCGGCCTGCGCGCATTCCCGCCTTCGGCCGGTTTCCTTCGTGCCGGCGATCGGGCATCAGATCTGATCGAACACCGCGAAGATCTCTTAACGGCGAACTTTGCTGCCGCACCGACGACGTTGTCGGCATCTGACGGATCGCCCTGTTGCGGGTGATGACAGCGGCGCGCGTTTGGGCGGATCGTCGTTACAGTCGTGGATGTGTTCGTCATTTAGGGGTCGGGCTGCTCGTCGTGGCCTGTTTGCAGGCCGACCCTGGCGCGAGTGGGTGCTGGATGGGGAAGTGGGGAGAGATGAGAGAGCCGGACCGCACAATGCTGCCGATCCGCAGGCCGCCGTTTCAGGGGGTGAGCAACAGGACGCTGGCGGGGTCGGAGCCTGACTGGAACCTGATCGGGCACGTCAAGCCTCCGCAGGGGTCCCCGAATGTGTTGCTGGTGCTGATCGACGATGCCGGCTTCGGCAATGCGGGCACGTTCGGTGGGCCGATTGACACCCCGAACTATTCGCGGATGGCTGCGGGGGGATTGCGGTACAACCGGTTCCATGTCACTGCGTTGTGCTCGCCGACGCGGGCGGCGCTGCTGACCGGGCGAAACAGCCACACTGTCGGCTTCGGCTCGGTTGGTGAGTTCGCGGGCGGGTTCCCCGGGTATTCTGCGACCCTTCCCCGAAATTGCGCGCCACTGCCCCGTATTCTCCGGGACAACGGGTACAGCACGGCGGCCTTCGGCAAATGGCACCTCACGCCCGACGGGCAGCAGGGCGCGGCCGGGCCGCTCGACCGCTGGCCGAACGGCTGGGGGTTCGACTACTTCTACGGTTTCCTCGGCGGTGGAGCGAGCCAGTGGGATCCGTGCCTGGCGGAGAATCAGAAGATCATCGGAACCGCGCCGGAGTACTACGACAAGGAGAACCCCTACTACCTTCCGGACGCCATGGCGGACAAGACGATCGAGTGGCTGCACGCAGTCCGGGCCCAGGACGCGCACAAGCCATTCTTCGTCTACTTCTCCACCGGCTGCAGCCACGCCCCCCATCACGTGGCGAAGGCCTGGGCCGACAAGTACACGGGCAAGTTCGATCAGGGGTGGGACAGGCTACGGGAGGAGACCTTTGCTCGGCAGAAGGAGCTCGGCGTGATACCCGCCGATGCCGAGCTGACGCCCAGGAACGAGGCGTTCCCCGCCTGGGATGACATACCCCAGCACCTGAAGGCCTTCTACGCCCGTCAGATGGAGGTGTACGCGGGCTATTCCGAAAACGCCGACCACAACGTGGGCCGCGTGATCGACGCCATCGACGAGCTCGGTGAGCTTGGCGACACGCTTATCATCTGGATCTGGGGCGACAACGGCGCCAGCATGGAGGGCACCATCACCGGCTCGTTCAACGAGCTGACCATGCAGAACGGCATCCCGCTCACCGACGAGATGCAGCTCCAGCTCGCCGAGCGCTACGGCGGCATCGATGCCTGGGGCGGTGAGCTCATGGATCCGCATTACGGGGCAGCGTGGGCGTGGGCCGGTAACACCCCGTTCCAGTGGGGCAAGCAGGTCGGCTCGCACCTGGGCGGCACGCGCAACCCCATGGTCATCCACTGGCCGGGGCGGGTCACGCGGCGGCGGGCTCCGCTCGCAGTTCACGCACGTCATCGACGTCGCGCCGACCATCCTTGACGTTTCCGGCATCCCGATCCCGTCATCGGTGGACGGGATCGATCAGGAGCCGATGCACGGCGTGACGTTCACCGACACGTTCACCGACCCGGCGGCGCCCGAGCGGCACACCCAGCAGTACTTCGAGACCATCGGCAACCGGGCGATGTACAAGGACGGCTGGTGGCTTGCGATGCGCACCCCGCGGATCCCATGGGTCCTCACACCCGCAGCCCTGAAACCGTACGCGCCTGGAGTCTGGGACCCGGACGCCGATCCGGTCGAGCTGTACTACCTGCCCGACGACTACAGCCAGGCGCACGACCTGGCAGCCGAGCATCCGCAGAAGGTCCAGGAGCTGAAGGAGCTGTTCTGGCAGGAGGCCGAGCGGTACAAGGTGCTGCCGCTGCTGGCGGCCCTTTCCACCTTCTTCGGCATGTTGCCGCCCCTTCCAACGGAGGCCAGGTTCGAGTTCCGCGGCGACGTCCAGAATGTGCTGTCGGGCATGATCCCGCGGATCTACAACCACTCCTACACGATCAGCGCCGACCTCGTGATCCCGGAAGGCGGCGCCGAAGGGGTAATCGTGGCCGAGGCCGACCATCTGGGCGGGTTCTCGCTGTTCGTCGAGGACGGCAAGCTCACCCACACCTACTCGATGATGGGGGTGTTCGTCTACCGGCAGCAGGCCGACGACCGGCTTCCGGCCGGCGAGGTAAACGTGCGCATGGAGTTCGCCGCCGACGCGCCCAAGCCCGCCACCGGCGGCGAGGTGACCCTGTTCATCAACGATCAGCCTGTGGGCAAGGGCCGCATGGACCACACCGTCCCAGTCCGTTTCTCGGGCTATGCCGGCATGGACATCGGCCGCGACAATGGAGGCGTCGTCGACCGGAGCTACGAGGCCAAAAAGCCGTTCGCTTTCACCGGCACCGTCAAAAAAGTCGTGTTCGACGTCAAGCCCCATGCGTCAACCGAGGACGAGGAGACACTGCACGCGGTGGCCCAGCACGGGCACGCCGGGCACGGACTCGCGGAATAGGAACACGCACGGCTTCAGGAGGTTCCGGATGGCATTCGACGACGAAACAATCGATGTACTGATCGGCGGCTACCTGTCCACCGACGCCGCCAAGGACGATTACGAGGCGGCCCTGGCCAGCGGCGGCTACCTGCACGGCGCGGTGGTCGTCAGCAAAGACCTTGAGGGCAACGGCTCAGTGGAACAGACCGACCACATGGTCCGCGAGGGCGCCGCCGGCCTGGGCGCCGTCGGATTCGCCGTCGGACTGTTCGCACCACCACTGCTGGCCGCAGGCCGCGGTCGGCGCCGTGATCGGCGCCGGCGCCGGCAAACTGCTGCACCACGGACCGCCAACAAGCTAGAGGACCAGGCCGGGGACACCATCCCAGTCGGCGGTGCTGGCCTGCATCCTCGCCTACCCGCACTCGGCGGCCGACAAGATCGAACCCGCCGTCACCCGCGCCATCAAGAAAGTCGTCGGCGAAGCAGAAGGCCACCACGTGCAAGCCCTCAAAGGCGCGATCGCCGACGCACAGAAGAAGATGGCCGAAAGAGGCACCGAACCCAGCATGCAACGCGGGCGGGGTACCACGACAGACGCTGAAACGTTGACACCACCCGTGCGTGCATTGCCAGGTCTGCGCGAAACAGTCGCACAGCGAGGCACCGAACGGCGGGCAGGAAATGAGGTCATGACAACAACTCGCAGACCAGAGGCGCGGCACGAGGCAGTCGAGCAGGACGCGATCCGCCGGACTGTCGCGCGGATGCTCGAGCAATTTCCTGAGCTGCCCGCCACCGAGATTGAGCGGTCCGTATACGGCAGCTACGACACGCTCGATGACAGCGCGGTCCGTGACTTCATCCCGGTCCTGGAGCGGGCCACCCGTCGGCACCTGTCCGAACACAGTTACCGCCGCCATCGCGCCTAATCGTCTATCTCGGCTTCGCGCCCAGACCCGGGCCGCCAACTCGGGCAGGCGTGTGTCGACGTCCTCGGCGCCCGTCGACACGAACGAGACGCGACATGGACCGGGATCCGCCCGGAGTGCGGGACTAGGCGACTGGTTCGGTGCGGGAACTAGTCAGATCCGCAAGGAACTCTCGCAAGCAGGCTGGGCGGCGTAACCGGACTCGACGTGACCGATGGTCTTCGGCGCGTCTGTCAGTCTGACTCGGGGGCTGCTGCGTTATCCGGGGCGGTCGTCCGTCGCAGACGCCAGACGACGCCAATGACGGCCCCAAGGATGATGACGACGCCGATCGCGATCAGGAACGACATGAGCGACAGCACCACACCGATGGCGCCGTATTTCGTGTAGTTCGACGTGACCGTGCTGGACATGGTCAGGTGGAACACGACGCTCATCGCGAGCCAGCAGATGGCGGCCGCGAGGGCCGATGGGATCAGCTCCCGCCATGAGACACGCCCAGCCAGCAGCAGCCACATGGTGAACCACCAGAAACAGGTGAGCACAAGCAGCGCAACGAGGGCAAGCAGCACCGGGCCGCCAGCCGCGTGCACGGAGGGGCCGGCCCAGGAGACCAGCGCGGCGAATCCGAGGAGGATGGCCAGCCACACGAATCTGCGCGGAGTGTCTTTCAGGCCGCGGGCCTCGAGATCGAAAGCTCGCTCGTAAAGCTCCTGGATAGCGCCAGCGACTGCCAACCCGCTTAGCACGAAGATTACATAGCTCAACCCGTCACCGCGGAAGAAGTAGTGGAAGGCGACGTGAGAACTGCGCTCGTCGCGTCGGCGGCCTCGCCGGTGAGGCCGAAGCGCCTAATGAGCCTGGTGGTTCCACTTCGCCCGGCAAGGGCCTCGACAATGAGCAGGAACGGGACGAAGCACAGCAACAGGACCGCGGCGAACAGCATCGCCCGGTTGATGAAGTCCATCGCGTTCAGCCGGCGCCATGCCTGCCCCGCTGTGCCTAGGACGGTAGTTCTGCGTGGATCAGATGTGTGTATGCCGCCTGGTTGGTGGTCCGCCGTCGCCGGCCGGACGCTATCGCCGTCCCGCGCGGGTGAGATTACGTCTTATTGAGGGCACTATTCCGGTGCTGGCGGCGGCAACGTGAGCCGCGATCACCCGGATCGGGTGATTGACTTGTCGGCCGAGGGCCTAACGTCATATGGGTGCCGAAGAACATGGTCGAAGTGCCGGCCGGGTGCTTCGTGATGGGCAGTGACGACTACTATGCCGAGGAGCGTCCTGCCCATGAGGAACACGTTTCGGAATTTCTTATCGACCAGCACCCGGTGACTAATGCTGAGTTCCGCCGTTTTGTGAAGGCCACCAATCACCGTACTACCGCCGAGATCACGCCATCGGCCGAGGAGTTCCCGGACGCAGGGCCCGACGATCTCGTGCCTGGTTCGCTGGTCTTCAGACCGACATCCGGGCCGGTGCCGTTGGATGACTGGCGGCGCTGGTGGCACTGGACACCGGGTGCTCACTGGCGGGCACCGGAGGGCCCGGGTAGTTCGGTAGGCGGCAGGGAACTGCACCCGGTCGTGCACGTCTCGTTCGAAGACGCCCTGGCCTACGCCGGTTGGGCCGGCAAGGACCTGCCCACCGAAGTCGAATGGGAGTACGCCGCTCGGGCTGGCCGGCCGCCGACCAGCTACGCCTGGGGGGATGAATTCATGCCCCGCGGCCGGCCGATGGCCAACACCTGGCACGGCGAGTTCCCGTGGCAGACCGGCAAGCCGCCCGGCAAGGATCGCACGACTCCGGTAGGTCGATTCCCAGCCAATGACTGGGGTCTGATCGACATGATGGGAAACGTTTGGGAATGGACGGCATCCGCATGGACGGATGACCACGGCGGCCGCGCCGGTGAGGCGTCGCCGTCTTGCTGCGCTCCACCAGGCCCGCTCCGTTCCCTTCAAGAGAGCGACCGGAACGTGATGAAAGGCGGTTCGCACCTGTGCGCCCCGTCATATTGCCTGCGTTATCGACCCCCCGCCCGGCAAGGCCAAGCGGTCCGCAGTAGCACAAGCCACCTCGGCTTCCGGTGCATCATCCGCGGCTGAGATCAGGACCCCAGCCTGGGAGATTCTCTATCGCTGGCGCAGGCGCAACGTCGGCCAGAAGACGGCCCTGTCATCGATCACCACACAGACGAATCACCGCGGGCTTTCATCGGCGGCTGTCCCGTGCAAGTTCGACGTGAATAGCGGCGTGACGACATGCGGCCGCCGCAGGCGAAGAACTGGGTCTGACGCCGGCGCCGTCTGAGGCCATCCGCGCTGCGAACACACTTTTCTGATTAGTTCACCAGCCGACGCTTACCCGCGGCGGGTGATGTGACGGCACCCAGTCCGTGCTGGGCTGGACGTCGTTCAGCTCGCGAACCGATCGCGGCGAAGTGAAGCGCCGCATAACTGGCTCCGGGCGTAACTCCTGAAGGGAAGTAGCGATGGCCATCGGACCGGTACAACTCGTCGTGCTCGGCTTCAAACACCCTAATTTCCACGGCGAGATCATCGAGCGAGCTAGAGAAACTTCGGGAGAGCGACGCCGTCCGCGTAATAGATGCTCTGGCCGTCTACAAGGACGCCAACGGCGACCTCGAGGCCGAACACCTCAGCAACCTCACTGAAGATGAGGCCATCGAGATGGGCTCCACGATCGGCGCCCTCATCGGCCTCGGGTTCGCCGGCGAAGAAGGTGCCGAAGCGGGCGCACTCGCCGGCGCCGACGGCAGCCCAGGAGGGCGATTCGATTCTCGAGGACGCGGGTGCCTGGGATGTGCTCGAGGACATCCCCAACGACACCGCGGCCGCCCTGATCCTGCTCGAGCACCGTTGGGCCATACCGGTGCGTGATGCTGTCGTGAGGGCCGGCGGGTTCCGGATCAGCGACGGGTTCATCAGCCCGCTCGACTTGGTCGAACTCGGCATGCATCACCGCGGAGGAAGCCCAGCATTTGCACGATCTCGAAACCGCGACCGCCGCGGCAGTTTGAGTGCAGCTGAAGGACCAGCCACGTCGACAGTATCCATATCACCAGAAATTGCCGAAAGGAGCACATCATGTTCGGTAGCCGCCGAGTAGCACGACGAACGGGTCGTCGCACAGCGCGTCGAGTAAGCCGTCGGTAAGCACACTCGTGCCCTCGATATCATCGGGACAAATAACAAACGACCACCAGCGTTGATCTGCACATCCCGGTAAGCCCGGCGAAACCACCGCGTTTATGTCTTCGGTAACCAGCACCACAGACAGCCTGCATCCACCATTCCGTCGCGTTGCGCGAGCTGGCGGTACGAGTGGAACGGGTGGAACGGCGGGACCGCGCAGCATGCGGCGGCGCGTCAATGCGAGCTGAGGAGGCTGCGGCGACTGCGCCGGGCCACGCGACGGCATCGATTCCTCGACGTGCGAGGTGGCGTGCTGAGCCCGCTCGGCTAGTGGTGGTCGACCGAGCCTGCTCGGCCTGCCTTGCTCAAGGTGACTGCCACGGTCGACCTCCGTCCTCACGAGTTGATCTTGGACTTGAGGAGCCGCCTGTGTAACCATGGTTATCCGTCGCAGCGACAGCGATAGTGTCCGGAGATAGGCGGCATGGTTCTCGGTCGAGTGCCCGGTATAAGTTGCCAACATATCCGATCCTCACGCTTCGTTCAGCCGCAGCCGCTCTGCAGCTCAGCGGGAATCCTTTGCGCTCACATCCCTTGACGAGGCGGTCACGCTCCTCATCGGTTGCGGCTGTGGCCAGATCAACTAAGGCGTCCGCCAGGTGAGCCCGCTGATCGTTCGCAGGCGCCTGGGCCGGAGTGGTGGTCAGGTTTGTAGGAGCACCGGGCCGCCAAGCTTGGATTTAAGAGATCGAAAAGCTCGTAGTCGATTAGATCGCGACGCAATTCGAGATGATAGGGCAAAGAAGCTGGTCCTCCATGTTCCCTAACGATCTCCGTGGAAAAGGGCCTTGGTCGCGCTGATGCTCGCGTTTTCTGCCCGTGACCCGGATGGCTAGGAAGTAGGGACCAGACGCCTCATGCAGCATTAGTCGAGCAGCCGGGTCCGGTTACACTCGCCGGCTGGCGAGACGATCGCAGCGCCGCACCGTCCCAACCAAAGGAGCACCATGACTACGCCAATGCCCGAGCAGTCTCCCGCCCCGTCAGACGAGGACCTCACCGACCTCCTGAGCGAAATCCGCCTATTGTTGCCCGGCACCCTGCTCCTGGTGGCCTTCCTGATAGCTTTACCGTTCAATTCGGGCTATACCCGCGTCAGTCGGTTCGACAACACCGTGTACGTGGCGATGTTCCTTTGCGCGATATTCAGCCTGTTGCTGTTCGCCGCGCCTGCGGCTCAACATCGACTTATGAGCCCGCTGCGCGATCGGGCGGCCTTCAAGCGCTTGGTCAACCGACAGGTCATCATCGGGTTGGTGCCGCTCTCGGCGGCCATTACCCTTGCCGCGTACCTCGTGATCTCCGACGTGGTAAGCGCCCTGGCCGCCGGGATTGTGGCCGGCATCGTGGCGCTGGCCATTGGCACGCTGTGGTGGATGATCCCTTTGAACAGACGTTGACACTGAACTCGTGGCGCGCGGACAGCACTCAAATTATCACAACCAGTGCCCGCGGTGCGTTTCGATCTGGCTTGTGCTAATTGTAATGCCGTCTCTATTGCATTCCCGGTCTTCTGGGCGCCATGGCCGCGCGCCGTCCTTCGCGACCGTAAGTGGCTTCTTACCGGCCGTCAGTAGCAACGTTCCTCACCAAAAGCAACTCTCACGTCCTTGTCCCATAGAAACGGGAGTATGACGGTGCCAGGCGACCCATCAGCGCACTCTTCCTGAACAACAATGGCTTCGCTCCGATCCGGATCCGCTTTAGGCCGGATGAGGATGCCATCCTCGTCGAACGCTTCAGAAAGATGGGTCCCGCATGACGAATTGATACAAGTCGGGGAGGAACTATTTTCCGCCAGCGGGTAGGTTCGCTGGCCCGGTCGGCTCAGCCGAGGCAGGCACTCGGCGAAGGGTGCGCGCGACGGTTGCACCTGCATCAGCCGCTGAAGCTCTGCGCTGCGTGCGCAACCGGGCACCGTGTCGACCATGGCCGACACGAGCCCTCAGCTGGCGTGCTGTCAACGCCCGTGCGACGGGGCCAACTCGGAGGCAGGCACTCAGCCACCTCGGGACAACTGTCCACCGTGGACAGTTGTCCCCATCGTTTGTCCAGCCGCTCGTTGATTACCGCTGTAGGAACCCGTCACCTCCGCGTCCCCGTTGTCGGATACAACCGGTGGCCGCGGGGTAGCGTTAATAGCGACATCCGATCCTGCGCCCCCTGCGCCAGGAGGAGCGCTCCGCAAACCCTTCAAGTTGCTGGCATGATCGCCGCCATGACCGACCCCGCCATTCCCGGTATCATGAGTTCTTTCTGCCGGCTCTCCGGGCTGTTGACGACTTGCGGTGGCTAGGGCTAGAACTCTGAGATCGTCGATGCCGTCATCAAGGCGCAGGATATACCGAGGAACAGCAAGCGGTACTCCACAAGAACGGGCCGGACACTGAGATCGGCTATCAGTCTCGCGCGCGCTCGTACCTACCTGAAGTACTTCAAGCTGCTCAGCAATTCGGAACGAGGAGTCTGGGCCATCACGGAGGAGGGGACGCGCTTCCTGCATGACCCCACGTCCACGGACGAACAGCGTGAACGGGAAGTGCAGGAGTTCCGCGCGGCGCACGTGAAGGCCGCGGCTATCAGGGGGGGGGGGGGGGGGGGGGGGGGGGGGGGGGGGGGGGGGGGGGGGGGGGGGGGGGGGGGGGGGGGGTGCATCATTGTCACCGGCCGCATCGGCGACCAAGGCATCGACTGTATAGGCACGTACCGACTCGGCTTGCTCACCTTCCCGGTGTTCTTCCAGTGCAAGCGCTATACCAAAAGCGTTGGCCCGGGTGAAGTCCGCGACTTCCGAGGTGCAATGGCCGGGAGGGGTGAGAAGGGCCTGCTAATCACGTCGGGAACTTTCACGGCGGAGGCCAAGAAGGAGGCCAACCGCGACGGTGCGACGCCGATTGAGCTTATAGATGGCGACAAACTTTGCGACCTACTCCAGCAGTACGACCTCGGTGTACGGACGGCAAAGCAAGTCGTGGAGGACGTGAAGGTCGTCCCGAGAGGTACTTCAAGACATGTGACAGACCCCCGTCCGCACTGACGATGGGTCCGCATACGTTCAGTCGAGACAGGGCGCCCATACGACCAAGGCGCGACGGCGACACCACGAGTCAGGTCCTACCGTCCCCAACCCGTCTTCACGCTCCTCCGCGGCCATCGCGAACATGTTCAGATTCTTCCGGGACAGGTGCACTTCGCCTTGGGAGCCGCTTATGGGTGACATTGGTCCCGACAGGGTGCAGGGTCGATTCACCTGGCGTCCATCGATCGCTGCTCCACGGTGAACAACTGCAGCCGGGAATGCTGACCCCACGGTGATTGGTAGAAACCGGCGCTCGCCACCTCAGCCCTCATCCCTGCCGTGGGCGTCTCAAACGACAACAGGATGGGATCTTGCAGGTGGCGGGTACCGGGCGGAGGTGGGTCGAAGCTATTAACTCGCTGGCTGAAAGGCGTTCATGGCCTCGAAGGTATCCATGTACTCCTGCGCACGGACCAACTTGCCATCACGGAATTCCCAGACGACGACCGCTGGCACGTCGAAAGGGACGTCCGTTGCTCTTGGAGCCCGTGGTGGGACGGGCCGATCACCCAGTCGGCCGTCGGCGAGCAACTTGCCGCAGCCGGCGGTCGACCGGCGAGCAACGCTGGTTCTGGCTCTACCACGCGCCACCGACCGGCACGCTGCTCTGCAGGGACGGGCGGCGCGAGTTCCCGACCACGCGGCTAGCGAGCTGGATCGCCGGTACTGGGCCCGACGTCGTGCTCGCCGGGCACATCCATCAGGCCCCCTGGGTCGACGGCGGGTCCTGGCACGACCGCCTCGGCGACACGCTGGTGTTCAACCCGGACGCCAGGTCGGAAGATTCCGCCGCACCTGACCGTCGACACCGGCGGCGGGAGCGTCGACTGGTTCGGCGTGTGCAAGGTCGGAGTCGGTACGGCTGGCCTAATGCGAGTCGCCGTCCGGGTCGCGCACCGAGCCGGTACGGGTCGGCGCGGCCTGGTGATGGACGAGCTTGTCGAGGATGTCGCCGATCATCCCGATGTGGCCCTCATGATCAGCGAACTGCTGCTTCACGTCGATAAGGTATTGGGTCAAACCGTCGAGCCGCGATGCGGTCATCCGGAGCACAGCCAGCGCCGCGTCGGGCTTCCCCAACAGGAACTGCTCGGGCTCGGCGATGACGTAGACGCTGACATCGGAGACCGCTCGGACGGTCGCAGTGGCCGTTCGGTCCAGGACGACTGCCATCTCACCGAAGACGGCCCCTGGATGATCGATGTGCGCGAACGGCATGCCGTCCCGCTCGATCGTCACCGAGCCGAACGCGAGGACGTACATCGGCCCCGGCGGCGCGCCGGACTCGATGAGCACCTCACCGGCGGCCACCGTCTCCGACGGGCAGATCGGCGCAGAGCGCGAGCAGCTCGGTCACCGGGCCATTATCTAGGCAGTCGCGCGGCCCGCCGCCGGTGCAGGGGCATAGAAAGAGCGCCCGACGTCCACGACATCGGTGGACCACTTGCTCTCCGGAAACTCCGGGCGCTTCACAAGCAAACGCGGATACGGCACCGAACACCAGAGACTACGGGCATAACTCCTACCCGCGGCCATGGGCAAGGTCTGCCCCTACTATGGCACAGATCCAAATGCCCCGGGGCTGATGCATACATGGCAACGCCTCGTCCTCGCGCACATGCAACCCAGCGCGCTCGGTGGGCAGACACCAGAGCAAACCCGCATCGCGCACGACGAATGCAACCATCGAGACGGCTCACGGCTAGGTGCTGCACTAGCCACCGGCCGGCGGCACCGGTAACCACCGTCTCCAACGGACAAGGGTTGGCAGATCGCCGGAGTGACGTTTAGGACAGTGCTTGCTCGAGCCGCGCGCAAGCGCTCGGGGCTCCCGCGAATTGGGCCGCTTCCGATCACGCGGTAGCCGTCGATCTGCGCGGCCACCGGCTGAGCGGCCAACCGCGCAGATCGATCCGTCAGTTGCAGGCGCTCACGTCCGAGGTGCCGGGGCGGCGATCGAGGCGGTGACAGTCATTGATCGATGGTGGCCATGTTCGCTTCGTCGTGGCGCTCGCCGGCGGCGGGCGTGAGGTTGTTCAGGCGGTCGAGCTGATCGTCGCTGAGCTCGATGCCGTCGGCGGCGGTGTTCTCCTCGACGCGGGCGACCCGCCGGGTGCCGGGGATCGGGGCGATGTCGTCGCCCTGGGCGAGCAGCCAGGCCAGGGCGATCTGCGCCGGTGTGGCGCCGGCCTCGGCGGCGATGGCCTGGACCTCGTCGACGATGCGCAGGTTGCGCTGGAAGTTCTCGCCGGTGAAGCGCGGGTTGGTCTTGCGCCAGTCGTCGTCGGGGATGTCGTCGACGGTGCGGATCTGGCCGGTGAGGAAGCCGTGGCCGAGCGGGGAGTAGGGCACGAAGCCGATGCCCAGCTCGCGCAGCAGCGGCAGCAGCTCTGCCTCGGGGTCGCGGGTCCACAGCGAGTACTCGGTCTGCAGCGCGGCGACCGGGTGGACGGCGTGGGCGCGGCGGATCGTGTCCGGGCTGGCCTCGGACAGGCCGATGTGCAGGACCTTGCCCTCGGCGACCAGCTCGGCCAGCGCGCCGACGGTCTCCTCGATGGGCGTGTTCGGGTCGACCCGGTGCTGGTAGTACAGGTCGATGTGGTCGGTGCCGAGCCGCTTCAGTGAGCCCTCGACCGCGGCGCGGACGTTGGCCGGGCTGCTGTCGATGACGCCGGGCCCGCCGCCGGAGTGGGAGACGAGGCCGAACTTGGTGGCGACGACGACCTGGTCGCGGCGGTCCTTGATCGCCTCGCCGACGAGTTCCTCGCTGTGGAACGGGCCGTAGATCTCGGCGGTGTCGATGTGGGTGACGCCCAGGTCCAGCGCGCGGTGGATCGTGCGGATCGACTCGGCGTCGTCGAGGCCCCCGCCGCTGGTGTAGGTCGCCGGCCATGGTCATGGCGCCCAGGCCGATCCGGGAGACGTCCAGTCCGCCGAGAGAGACGTGCTTCATCAGGTAGCTCCTTCTCGCTAGTTGTCGCGCTGTCGGCGACGCAATGCCTTCAGGTAACCGGCCGTCGAAGGCGCGAGGAAGTCACTGCTGGACGGTGTACTGACAGCCCACCCCTCGTTCTGGGAACAGCACCTAGCCTGAACAGGTGGACAACCGCGACGAGGTCAAGGCGTTCCTGAGCTCTCGCCGGGCCAAGATCACCCCCGAGCAGGCCGGGCTGAGCAACTACAGCCGCAACCGGCGCGTGCCCGGCCTGCGCCGCAGCGAGGTCGCCGACCTGGCCGGCGTCAGCGTCGAGTACTACGCCCAGCTCGAACGCGGCAATCTCGCCGGGGTCTCCGACAGCGTGCTCGACGCGCTCGCCGCGGCATTGCAGCTCGACGAGGCCGAGCGGGAGCACCTGCTCGATCTGGCCCGCGCCGCCGGCCCGCGCGCGCCGCCGCCGCCGGCCACCGGCGCAGCAGGTCCGGCCGAGCGTCGCCCGCATGCTCCACGGGATGACCGAGGTGCCGGCGTTCGTCCAGAACGGGCGCCTGGACGTGCTCGCCACGAACCCGCTCGCGCAGGCACTGTACGCACCCGTGTTCGCCGACCCGGCGCGACCGGTCAACCTCGCCCGGTTCACCTTCCTCAACCCGCACGCGCGCACGTTGTGGGGCAACTGGGCAGGCGTCGCCGACGACACCGTCGCCATGCTGCGCACCGAAGCCGGCCGCGACCCGTTCGACAAGGACCTCACCGACCTGGTCGGCGAGCTGTCCACCCGCAGCGACGAGTTCCGCGTCCGCTGGGCCGCCCACGACGTGCGCTTGCATCGCACCGGCCTCAAGCACATCCAGCACCCCGTCGTCGGTGAGCTGCGCCTGTCCTACGAAGTCATGGAACTGCCGGCCGACCCCGGACTGGCACTCATCGTCTACAGCGCCGCGGAGGGCTCACCCGACGACGACGCCCTCCGCCTGCTCGCCAGCTGGGCCGCCACCCACGAGCCAGCCGACGGCATCGCAATCCACAACAAGGCTCGAGCCGGGCCACAAGCGACCGACACGGCGCTGACAAAGTGGGGCGCTTGAGCCGTCGATCGGGGCGCGGTGAAGGCGCTGAAGGTGGCGCGCAGATCGTTACTTACGTCAGGGGTCGTTGACGTCGGTGGTGCTGACGGGAAGCTGCGAGGTTGATCTTGTTGGCGCCGCAAAGCTCTTGTTCGACCAGACGCGCCCCGCACATGCCTCGCCATCACTGCATCCGATTCGTCCGGCCTTCTGTCGCGGCGAGGGAAGAGAAGCAACGACATATAGCGGCGGGTATTGATTACGGTCCAAGCCATGGTCATCAATTACGCGGTCGGCCTGCCCACGGTCGGCGGATTCGGAGACGTTCACACCTTGGTGGACCTGGCGGTCGCCGCCGAACAGCACGGCTGGGACGGCGTGCACCTGTGGGATCACGTGCTCTATCACGAGTCCGGCTGGCCGGTCGCGAGTCCGGTCGTTGCCGCTGCGGCGATCGCGGCGAGCACCACTCGCGTCCGGATCATCCTCACCGTCGCACTGCCGCGGCGCCAGGTCCAGGACATCGCTCACGACGCGGCGGGCATCGATGCCCTGTCGAGGCGACGCCTCACCGTGCTTGCGACCATCGGGTCGATGGATCGCGAATACACCGACTTCGGGCTCGATCCGGACCTTCGGACACGCGGCCGCGCCCTGGACGAGCGCCTGCACCGCCTTGTCGAACTGTGGTCGCAGTGGGCGGTGCCACCGATACCGATCTGGTGCGGCGGACGCTGGCCGCACAAGCCCGGACTTCGCAGAGCGGCGCGCTTCGACGGCGCAATGCCCACGTTCGCCGACCAACGCAGCGACGGCGCAACGATCGAGCAGTTCGCGGCAGCCGCGTCGTTCGTGCGGCGACTCGCGCCAGGTGGCTTCGACATTGCACTGGAGGGCACCACCGATGCTCCCGACCAAGCCCAACGTATCGCTCGCTACGCCGATGCCGGCGCGACCTGGTGGATCGAAGCGCTCGGTTGGTGGCGAGGCGACAACAATGCCGCGATGTCCCGCATCATCGCCGGAGCACCAGCCCAACCCGAAGGAGACAGCGCCGGGAACACCCCTCGCGCCGAGCACGCGAGGAGCGGTCAGGCAAGCCAGCCCTGAACTCCCGCGGACGCCGCGCGCATCGCCGTCGATCTGGTACACACCGGATTGGCTTGGCGGCGTGCCATGTGAACCGATCGATCGTTCGGGAGCGCCGACCGTATCTCGCGTACGGCTCCCTGACCAGGCAGATCGGCTGCGCAAGGGCGCCGCCCTGATGCGCGCCGACGGGCACGTCGTGTCCACCTCGACTGTCGAGCGGGCGCTATGCCGCCGTGGGTTGCTGCTGCCGCGCGGATCGGAAGTCCTGGGCCGCGACCAGTCGCCGCGTGTTCCAGGACCCGCCCACGCAACGGAATCGGGTCTGGCAGGCCGACTTCAGCGAGTGGGAGACCGCCGCGGGCGGGATATGGGGCAGCTGCGCCGTGATCGACTACGCCACCAAGTGGCTGTGCTACTGCTCGGCTGTTGGACGGGTGAGGTGGATGGTGTTGAGGGCTCGGGCGGGTGTTGCTTGCAACTGGAAGAGGCGCTGTTGCAGGCGCGGCGGCATCCGTGTGAGGAGGCGTAGCAGTTCCGGCATCAGCCGGACGTGGATGCCGGTCCGCGGGATCAGCGTGGACATGGTGGTGTGTCCGATGCGGCGGGCCTCGGCGGCGAGCTCGCGCATGCGGTCCTGGTAGGCGCGCAGTCCTGTCTGGTAGTGCCGGCCGGCTTGGGCCAGCTCTTGAGCCAAGACGTAGGCACCGACCATGGCGATGCTGGTGCCGCCGCCAACGGCCGGGCCTGGGCAGTAACCGGCGTCGCCGACCAGCGCGACCCGGCCGTTGATCCAGCTGTCCATCACGATCTGGCTGATCGAGTCGAAGTAGAAGTCGTCGGCGGCGTCGATCTCGGCCAGCAGCCGGGGAACCTGCCACCCATCACCTGCATAGATTTGGTGCAGCAGCTGTTTCTGCCGGTCGACGTCGCGGTCATCGAGGGCGAACTCCTCGCTGCGGCGGAACAGGAAACCTCCCCTGGCCGTCGCCGTCCGGTGAACGGGGTAGATCGCCGCGAGCCGCCCTGGGGCGTTCCAGACCACCATCCGGCCCTCGAGGCCGAGGTAGTTGGGCAGCGCGGCGCCCGCCAGGTAGCCGCCGAGGAATCGGCGGAACTGGTCATCAGGCCCGAAGACCAAGCGGCGGACGATGGAGTGCAGGCCGTCAGCCCCGATCAGGAGGTCGAACCGGTCGGATGGGGCGTGCTCGAACGCCACGGCGATGCCGTCGGGCTCCTCGACGATCGTGTGGATCGAGTCCTCGAACAGGTACTGCGCGTCGGTTCGTGTCGCCTCATACAGGATGCTGGCCAGCTCGCCGCGCATGACCTCGACATGTCGGCCCGAGATGCCCGCGACCAGGCAGCGCATTTCGACGTCGACACCTCGGCCGTCATCGCGCTGGAACGAGACGATCTCGGTCCGGGTGCGGGCATCCATCACCGCGGGCAGCACGCCGGCCCATTCGGCCACGTCCATCCCCGGCCCGAACAGGTCCACGGCGTGGCCGCTGGTCCGCACCCGGGCCAGCGGCATCCGCTCGACCACCGTCACCGCGAACCCCTGCCGGCACAACCAATACGCCGCCGCCGGGCCGGCGACGCTCGCGCCCGAGATCAGGACACGCAAACGCTGCCTGAGCATGTCACCCGCCCACGTTAGCGGGCCGCCGTGCGCGCGAAGCTCGATGCCGTCGAAGCCACAAGGGTACTTCCCTGTCGCCGTGGCAATCCCCCGAAACCGTAGAGACTTCGGTTAGGTGGATCTTGTTCTGTTGATCTTCCTTGTTGCCCGCTCCCGACCGGTGCATGCCGGTGTCGCCCGCAGTCGGTGTCAAGGCTGGCCGTAGGCCGCCCGGAGGGCTTGGCCTTGACGCCGGCGAGGACGGCACGATCGTCGTGGCGCCGGGAGCGGGGGTCATGCCGCGACCTCCTGCTGTGTGTGCTGCTGGTCGCCGTCGCCCAGCGTGAGCTCGTAGTCGATCGGGCTGCGCATGCCGATCGAGGAGTGTTTGCGGTCGCGGTTGTACTCGTCGATCCAGGCCGCGACCCGGGCGCGAGCTCGGGCTTTAGTGGCGAAGCGCTCGAGGCCGCGCAGCTCGAACTCCAGCGTCGAGTGCCACGATTCGATGACCGCGTTGTCGAGGGCCGACCCGGCCCTGCCCATCGACTGTGTGATGCCCATCCGGTCGCAGGCGGCGCGGAAGGTCCCGGCGGTGTATTCGCTGCCCTGGTCGGTGTGCATGATCACCCCGGCGATCGCGTCCTTTCCGCCGCGGATAGCGACGGCCATCGCCAACGCCGCGCGGGCCAGCTCGGCGTCGTGATGCTCGTCCATCGCGAACCCGACGACCCGGCGCGAGGCCATGTCCAAGACCGAGTCGAGGAACAGCTTGCCCTCGTCGGTGACGATCTCGGTCCCGTCGCCGTACCACTTCTGATTCACCGCGCTGGCAGGGAAATCACGCCCGACCAGGTCCGGCGCGCGCCACCGTCCCTTGCCCTGTCGGGTGGTGTGCTTGCGGCGCTTCTTCGCTCGGGCCACCAAATGCTGCTCACGCATGATCGCCGCGACGGTCTTCTCACCGACCCGCCAGCCGGCCTCGCGCAGATCGTCGGTGATCCGCGGCGAACCGTACTTACCGTTGCGGGCGGCGAAGACCTGCCGGATCGCCGCGGTCAGCTGCGCACGCCGCGCATGCCGCGGCGACCGATCACCGTCGCGCCACTTGTAGAACCAGGCCGGGCTGACCCCCAGCGCCCGGCAGGCCGTGGCCTGCGGGATCGCGTACTGGACCCTCTGGGCTGCGATGAACTCGGCCACGGCTACCGCCTCATCGCATCCTCGACCCAGAGGGCCGCGCTGCGCTTGAGAACATCACACCGCATCCGCAGCTCGGCGTTCTCCTTGCGGAGCTGCCGCAGCTCCTCCCGCTCGTCCGCGCTCAGCGCCCCGTCACCGCGCCGGCGCCGGTCCTGGGCGCACCAGTTGCCCAGCGTCCCCTCGTTGACCCCGAGCTCGCGGGCGACCTGCGCGATCGGCTTACCGGTCTCCCGGACCAGCCGCACCGCTCCCTGCTTGAAGTCCTCATCGAACTTCCGTCGTGCCTCTGCCATCGCCGACCTCCTCAAAGGCGATGTCTCCACGCTAAGGGGGGAAGCCCACCGCCTGACTGCCTAGGCGCGACTTGCCCGGATCGGTTTAGGAGGCGCGTGGTTGTGTGGGTTCGCCGGTGCTGGCGGGTGTCGTGGTGGTGGTGATCGGTGTGGGTAGATCCAGGTGGCGGGTGGATTGGAGTTGCCAGGGGACGCTGGTGACCATGACGCCGGGTTCGAATAGGAGCCGGGTTTTGAGTCGTAGGGCGCTTTGGTTGTGCAGCAGTTGTTCCCACCATCGGCCGACGACGTATTCGGGGATGAAGACGGTGATGACGTCGCGGGGGCTGTGCCGGCGCACTCCCCGCAGATAGCGGAGGAAGGGTCGGGTGATCTCCCGGAACGGTGAGTCGAGGACGACGAGGGGGATGCCTATCTCGTGCGCGCTCCATTGCTGCAGCAGCCGGGCGGTGTCGTCTTCGTCGATTTGGATGGTGACCGCGACGAGGGTGCTGGGCCGGGTTGCTTTGGCGTAGGAGATGGCGCGCAGGGTGGGCAGGTGCAGCCGGGAGACGAGCACGATGGCGTGGTTGCGGGACGGCAGCACGGGCCTGGCGGTTTCGGCGAGGTCGAGTTCGGCGGCGACCGCATCGTAGTGCCGGCGGATGGCTTTCATCATCGCGAACAGGGCGATCATGGCGAGGATGGCGAGCCAGGCGCCGTGGGCGATTTTGGTGTATAGGACGATGACGAGCACGACGGCGGTGCATACGGCGCCGACGGTGTTGATGAGCCGGGAGATCCGCATCCGCCGCTGGCGCTCGGGTGGGCTGCGCGGGATGGTGCGGTTCCAATGCCGGACCATGCCGGCTTGGCTGAGGGTGAAGCTGGTGAATACGCCGATGATGTAGAGCTGGATGAGCTTGTCGATGTTGGCGTCGAAGCCGACGATCAACGCTATCGCGCACCCGCCGAGCAGGATGATGCCGTTGCTGAAGACCAGCTTGTCGCCGCGGGAATGCATTTGTCGGGGCAGGTAGCGGTGTTCGGCGAGGATCGAGGACAGCACCGGGAAGCCGTTGAACGCGGTGTTGGCGGCGAGGATGAGGATGGCGGCGGTGGCTGCCTGGTAGAGGTAGAACAGGGCCGCGTGGCCGCCGAACACGGACGCAGCGATCTGCGAGATGACCGACGGGTTGCCGCTGGGCTGCGCCCGAGCGTTGATGTGTAGGGCGAGCACGGTGATGCCGGCGAACATGCTGACCGCCAGTAGCCCCATGATGGCTAGGGTGTTCGCGGCGTTGCGGGCCTTGGGCGGGCGGAATGCGGGCACGCCGTTGCTGATCGCCTCCACACCGGTTAGGGCGGTGCAGCCGGAGGCGAACGCGCGCAGGACGAGCAGCAGGGTGAAGATCCCGCCGACGTGGGCGGTGCGCTGCAGTTGTTGGGTGGCGGTGGCGGCGTCGGGCAGCTGCCCGGTGATCCCCTTGATCGCGCCGATGAGGAACATCAGGTAGGTGAGCGTGACGAAGGTGTAGGTCGGGATCGCGAAGGCCCGCCCGGATTCCCGGACGCCGCGCAGGTTGGCCAGCATCAACACCACGGTGAATCCGACCGACAGCGCAACCGCGTGGCGGTGCAGGCTCGGTGCGGCGCTGGTGATGCCCACCACGCCGGCGACCACGGACACGGCGACGGTCATCACGTAGTCGACCAGCAGGGCCGCGGCCGCGGTGAGCGCCGCGTTCTCGCCGAAGTTGTCGAGGCTGACCGCGAACGCTCCGCCGCCGCTGGGGTAGGCGTGGCAGGTCTGCCGGTAGGACAGCACCACGATGACCAGCAGCGCGGCGATGGCCGCGGCGACCCACTTGGCGAACACGAGATAGGCGGCGCCGGCGGTGGCCAGCACCAGCACAATCTCTTCGGTGGCGTAGGCGACCGAGGACAGCGGGTCGGAGGCGAACACGGGCAGCGCCAGCCATTTCGGCAGCAGCGTCTCGCGTAGTTGCTGGCTGCGCAGCGGCCGGCCAACCAGCAGCCGTTTCACCAGGCCTGGAGCGGTCACCGGCGCGGCCGTGACCGGGCGGTGATCAGCGGGGCGGCGTGGGTGCGCACCGGTTCGACGCTAGGCGCGTGATGGCAGGACGCCGGTCAAGGCCGCGTCAAGATCGGGCCGGAACCCGCAAAGAAACCGTCAAGATCACCGACCGGGCGGGTCGGGGCGAGTCGACTGGGCGGGATGACAGGTCGGCATCACCCGCGGCGGCCGGTGCAGGCCGCGTTCGCGTTGCCGGTCGGGTTCGCCGGGATGCTGCTGATCGGCGTGGTCGCGGCGGCCGGGCACGGGCGTGTCACCGCGACCATGGTGTTGGCGCTCACCTGCGGGCTGGTCGCGGCGGTCGCGCTGGCCGCCGAGCCGCTGGCCGCGCCGCCGCTGGCGGTGATCGGCTGGTTCACCGTGGCCGGATTCTCCCGTCCGCCCTACGGTGACCTGCACCCGGCCGGCACCGTTACCGCGGGCGTGGTGTTGGCCGCGGTGGCCGGCGGGGCGGCGGCCGTCGGGATGCTCGGGCGGCGGTTGCGCGAGACCCGGGCCCGGTATCGGACGCTGCCGGGCGACTATGCGGTCACACTGGACGCTGTGAGTTCAGGGCGGAACGGCGCGGCACCGCGGCGGCCTGCCATGCCCGCGGGTCGCCGACGCCGGCGGCGAGCGGGGGTGAGTGCGCGGCGGCAGCTGGCCGGGGTCGCGCTGGCCGCGGTGATCTTGCCGGCGCTGACCGCGGTGTCGGCGGCGGCCCGGGCCCATCTCGCCCTGGTCGATGAGGTGCTGCTGTACCTGATCGCTGTGATCGTGGTGACCTTGGTCGGCGGGTTCTGGCCGGCGGTGTTGGCCGCGGTGGCCGCCGGGCTGCTGCTGAACTGGTATTTCACCCCGCCGGTGCACACCTGGACCATCGAGGCGCCGCAGAACATGCTCGCGCTGCTGCTGTTCGTTACCGGCGCGGTCACCGTCAGCAGCGTCGTGCATCTGGCCGCCCGCCGCAGCGCGCTCGCGGCGGACCGGGCCGCCGAGGCGGACACGCTGCTGACCCTCGCCCGGACGGTACTCGGCGGCGACGACAGCCCGCAATCGGTCCTCGACCACTTGAAGCGGACCTTGAATGTCACCGCAGAGCTGCGTGAACGCAGCGGCGGCCGTTGGGTCCGCGTCGCCGGCAGCGTCGACCCCACGGGCAACCGCTCGGTCATACCGGTCGGTGAAGACCTGCAGCTGCGCGTCTACGGAGACGCGTGCACGGTCAGCGGCCGGATCCTCGACGGTTACGCGGCGCAGGCGGCCGCCGCGTTGGAACGGCAGCGGCTGCGGGTGCAGGCCGGGCAGGCCGAGGCGCTCGAGGCGGGCAACCGGATGCGCACCGCGCTGCTCGCCGCGGTCAGCCACGACCTGCGCACCCCGCTGGCCTCGGTGAAGGCCGCGGTCAGCACGCTGCGGCAGACCGACATCGCCTGGACCGCGGAGGACCAGGCCGCGCTGCTGGCGACCATCGAGGAGGGCGCCGACCGGCTCGACTCGCTGATCGGCAACCTGCTCGACGTCACCCGCATCCACACCGGCGCGCTGCAACCATTCATCCGCCCCACCGCGCTCGACGAGGTCGCCCCGCTGGTGGTGGGCGGACTCGACGGCGGTCAACGGGTGCGCTTCGACATCCCCGACGCCCTGCCGTTGCTGGCCACCGACCCCGGCCTGCTCGAACGCGCCCTGGCCAACCTGATCGGCAACGCACTGCGATTCTCACCCGCCGACCAGCCACCCACCCTGACCGCCGCCGCCCGCGACGGGGCGGTCACCGTCCGGGTCGTCGATCACGGGCCGGGCATCCCACCCGACCAGCGAGACCGCGTCTTCGAACCGTTCCAGCAACTCGGCGACCAGCACACCAGCGGCGGTGTCGGCCTCGGGCTGGCCGTCGCCAAAGGCTTCCTCGACGCCGTCGGCGGACAGCTCACCGCCGAACCCACACCCGGCGGCGGACTCACCATGCGCCTCGACCTGCCCGTCGCCACCACACCCGTGCGCGACCCCACCGGCGCCGCCCGGTGACCAGCGTGCTCGTCATCGACGATGAGACCGCGCTGCTGCGCGCGCTGCGGATCAACCTCACCGCCCGCGACTACACCGTCGTCACCGCGGCCGACGGCACCGCCGGACTCGCCGCGATGGCCCATCACCGCCCCGACGTCGTCATCGTCGACCTCGGCCTGCCCGACATGGACGGCACCGAGGTCATCCGCGGCATCCGCGGCTGGTCCACCACCCCGATCATCGTGCTGTCCGCCCGCGGTCAGGAAATCCAGAAAGTCGACGCCCTCGACGCCGGCGCCGATGACTACATCACCAAACCCTTCGGCATGAACGAACTGCTCGCCCGACTCCGCGCCGCAGCCCGCCGCGGGACACCCGCAGTCGAAGAACCCGTCCTCACCACCGGCGACTTCAGCATCGATCTCGCCGCCAAACGGGTCACCACAAAAGCGCGCGACGACATCCGGCTCACCCCCACCGAGTGGCAGCTGCTCGAAGTCCTGGCCCGCCATCGCGGCCGTCTCGTTACCGGCAGGCAACTCCTCCACGACGTCTGGGGCCCCAACTACGCCACCGAAACCCACTACCTGCGCGTCTACATCGCCCAACTACGCCGAAAACTCGAACCCGACCCAGCCCACCCCCATTACCTGATCACCGAACCCGGCATCGGCTACCGCCTGCAAGCCGAATGAGGGTCGGGTGGGTGTGCATAGATTAGCCACGGCCCGACGAGCCGGGATCTGGATGAGGCGCATCTGATGAACGCGATCACCGACAAGCACGCTGCGCACGGCAACCGCCGGCAGCGTCCGCGCATAACGACACCCCCGCGGACGTGCAGCAATCGCCTACCAGCGAACCCTATTCGGCGATCGCGAGGTGGATGCGCGTGACCAACCACGGGCGCGCATATCGCCGTCGTTACGGGACACGGTGAGCTGGCAGCAAGTGTGGGCGTTATCCGCGCAGATCAGGAGTTCGGGCCCACGTGTTTGCGGTTAGCCGAGCCGGGAAGGTACCCGCCCAGCTGTCGGCGCGGCCGGTGCCGAGCGCCGCCTGAGGATCGCTACGCACCGGCTTTCGGGCCAGTTCGGGACTCAGTGGACGGACAGCCCGCCGTCGACGAAGATCGCCTGACCGGTGATGTAGCCCGAAGCGCGGCTGGCGAGGAACACCGCCGCGCCCGCGAAGTCCTCCGCCAGGCCGTTGCGACCGACCATCGTGCGCGCGGCCAGCGCCGCCACCTGCTCCGGGTCGGACGACAGCCGCGCGTTGAGTGGCGTCATTACGAAGCCGGGCACGAGCGTGTTGCAGGTGACGCCGTGCGGCGACCACGCCTCCGCCTGGGAGCGGGCGAGTGACTCCAGCGCGCCCTTGGAGACCCCGTAGGCGCCGCTTTGGACGAACGCCCGGTGCGCCTGCTGAGATGTGATGTGGATGATCCGCCCGAAGCCCCGCTCGGCCATGCCGGGCCCGAACCGCTGCCCGAGCAGGTAGGGCGCCTCCAGGTTCACCGCCATCGTCGCGTCCCACACCTGCTGGCCCACCTCGCCCATCGGCGGCCGCAGGTTGATCCCGGCGCTGTTGACGAGGATGTCGGGTTCACCGAACACCGCAGCCGCCTGCTCCGCCGCCGCGCGTACCCCGTCGCGGGTGCTCAGGTCGGCGCTGACCCAGGCCGCACGACACCCCTCGGCCGCGAGCTCATCGACGGTGGCGACGAGGTCCGCCTCCGTGCGTGCGACGGCCGCCACGCTCGCCCCGGCCCGGGCCAAGGCCCCAGCGATGGCCCGGCCGATGCCGGAACTGCCGCCGGTCACCACAGCAACCCGGCCATCCAGCGAGAACAGTTCGGAAAGGTAGGTCGGCCAGGCCATGCCCGCACGCTAGACGGCCCCGCCCACAGCGACAACGCAAGGCCGACACACACAAGGTGCGAGTCGGAAAACGGCGCTCAGGCAGGGCGCGAGGTCGATGTCACCGGACGTACAACGACCAGCGCACGCAAGAATACCGGGAGAACTGACATTCCACGTGGGCGCACCCAGCGGCACGGTGGCGCCGAATTGCAGCTGCCTGACGGGCTCGACGGCGACCGCCGCCGTCCTCCGCACGTTGTCTCCTGTGGTGTCCGTTCCAGGTTGCTCCCGTGCGGTCCGTCTGCCGACCTGGATAAGTACAGCTAAGGTATCTGGTTTGCTTCCTGTCGCCTTGATGTTGGCGTGGTGTTCCGGCCACGAACCAGACTCGCTGACGGGTTGATCATAGAGTTAACGCCATATGAGGAGACCCTGAGCGCTAGATCATCGCCAGCCGTGTCGGTTTACATACCACGCTGTGTAATTGCCCTACGGGCCAGGATTCAGTCACCGGATTCACGCGAAATTCATCTATCATATCCGGGCCGAGGCATCTGTTCTGGTCCTCGATCGACGCGGGCGAGTGTGAGCAATGGAATCCAGCCTATGAGGAAGAAGCTTCTGGTCGGTGCAGTCATTGGCGGCGTCGTGCTCGGTCTGTGGGCAATGTTCGCCGGTGTTGGTAAGGAGACGCTTCGCGGCAGCGTGAAGGAACGACACCTCAAGGCTACCGCCCTGACGTTGCCTGTTCTCTACGATGCGCAGTTGATCACCACCGTCGCCGCGCAGGTGACACTGCATGATCAAAATCCCATCCCGGTGCTTAATAAGGTTCCAGCGCTTCGCGATTGGCGAAACCACACTTTGACCGACACCGCGGATGTCGTCGTCAATGTCGGTACGAAGCTGCGGTCTCTGCAGGCAACTCCCGATCCCGACACCGGCAAGCTGACGATCGTGCTCCGCGGCGATCCTGACCCCGACAAGTCCGACCTGGTGCTGCAGGCGGCTATCGATCCGGCCAGCGAAAGAATTTCCAATCATGGCAACTTGGGTGATGTGTTTGTTAACACGTTCGTCGATACGGCGAAGGCTCTGACGCAGGCGGCGGGATCGGATTTCATATCGCCGGTCGACAATACCAACTCTGTGCTTGCGAAAACTGCGCATTTGCTCATGTACGACGCAGTCATGTCCGGACCGAACAACTGCGCAAACCTGGGGATTTCCGAACTGAATCGGGAAAACAGCTCGAAGGTTGTCAACTTCGCCACCGCAAACCCACCCAAGACGCTGAAGCAGGCCATTGCCCGGATCGTGTTCGATACGTATGCGGCTAGGCATCATGAGGCATTGAGTCCGGATGATATTGACGTCCGTTTCGAACTATCACCGCAAGGGCTGCCGAACCCGTTCCACAGTGAACTCGTCAAGGCGAGAACGAGCGCGAATAGCGAGCAAATCCGGCTACAGAGCCCAGACTCGTATCCGCCGTGCAGTGTCACGCAGGGGGTGCGATAACGCCATGGCAACTAGGGAACCTTGGGAATATGAAGGCGTCGCTAGCCAAACTTCTGCGGAACTAGCGTGTGCCTGTGGCTGTCACGCCGGCTGGGCAGCCAATCCAACGCAGGGCGCGTCACACTGGCCGGCCCAGCATTACCCAGTTCCGACCCAACAGCCAGCCGGCGATACCAGGCAGGGAGTCGCTACGACAGCTTGGCTGCAGCGGGCGAAATCGATCAGTGGCACCGTGCTCGCGATGCTGATCGTGGCGACCGTTGGAGCTAACGCCGCACACAATGCCGGAGCTGTGGTCTCGCGGATCGTTCCCATCATGCACGATCAACCCTTTTATTTTGATCCATTGGCCGTCGTCCACGACGTCGAGAAGGTCATCAATAGCTAAACGCGGTTGGGTTCAACCGGCGATGAGTTGGACTTATCGTCGCCCCAGGGCTACAAGTCCAAGATCACGACCGAGGTACGCCCTGAACGGCCCAGGCCGCCATGCCTGTAACGGTAGCGACGGGACGCCGGCCGGCCCAGATGAAGTACCCGACGGCGAGCTACTGCTCCACCGGCGTCCGCCACGCCGACGCGGCTGGGTCGTCGACGGTGAACTGACGCTGCGCGGCGTGACCCGGCCGGTGCCAGTCGCGGTCGCGGTGATCGGGTTCGGCGTGGATCCGCACGGCGGCTAACGCGCCGGCTTCTCCGCCACCACGCGGATCAACCGCGGCGACTTCGGCATCGACAGCTGGACCGGGGGCGGCGCCGTGGTCAGCGACAAGGTCCCGATCGATCTTGAGATCGAGGCCGTCCTCCAGAACGAGTCGACCCGGACGGGCCGCCAGCGACGATTCTGAAACACGCCAAGACGTCGCGTGATCTCGCCGCGGAGCGCGCCTATCCGGCGGTACGAGGCACCGAATCCGCACCGCCGTGATGGGTCTTGCGCGCCGCGGATGAATGCGACCTCTCCCGTCGATACGATCAATTTGACGCCCGGCGGAGGGCACTCAGATCGATTACTCTGGCGTGCCTATCCGGCGGCGCCTCGCGGCCGTACGGCGGCAACGCAGCGACGCCTTGATCGTCACCGAACCTTGTTCTTCCCGCGTCTCCAATGGGCGCCGTTTCACCTTTGTAGCTCTGGTGACTCACCGCGATTTAGGTCGCGGTCGCCACCGGCACCAGCCACGGTGTCGGCACCGTAGCTGCGCCTCGCACAAGCCGACGCATCGTGGTCCTCGCCAGCGGCGCCGAACACGACTCGCGCCGTTCACCGCGGTCGCGCGAGTGCTGTACAGCTCGCTGGTGGCCACGCGCCCGTTGGTGGGCGACGAGGATGGGAAAAGGGCGACAATACAACGCACCCAGGCTGCCCATCCTGAGCACCGGGACGTTCGGTGGCCGTCGCCAGCTGCCGCGCGCCAAGATCGACGCGAGTCGGTTCGCACTCACGCATGGTCACGGCAGTGTGAGCGCTCGCGGCGGCGCCGGCCCGACCGGGCCGCGGTTCCCGGGGGTTTTCGTTGACCAATTAGTTGTCATGGAGTTTAGTAAGTACCACGGGGCGAGGTCGCGCAGTCGCGCGCTCGTGGTCATGGGGCCGACTGGAGTCGCCGTGCAGATCAAGCGCCGTGTCAGTGTTGTTGTCGCCGCCGTAGTCTTTGGTGCGTTCGCTGTGGTCGCGGCCGCTGCACCCGGTTCCGCGACCCCAGCGCGATCGGCGCTGAGGCCGTCGGTGTCGCCGGCCGATAGGGCGGCTGCGCTTCTCGCGCAGATGACGCTGGAGGAGAAGATCGCGATGGTGCACGGCGCCGGATACCCGGTGCCGTTCAATGGGGCCGGTTATGCCGGGGTCGTTCCGGGCAACGCGCGGCTCGGCATCCCCCCGTTGTACCTGGCGGATTCTCCGGTTGGCGTCGGCAACGGCTCTACTGGAGTGACCCAGTGGCCGGACACGGCTGCTCTCGCGTCGACGTTCAGCACGTCGCTGGCCCGCAGGTACGGGTTGGCGTACGGCGCCGAGCAGGCCGGCAAGGGCAATAACGTCGCACTCGCCCCGACGGTCAACATTCTGCGCTTGCCGGTGTGGGGCCGCGCGCCGGAGACGTTCAGCGAAGACCCGTACCTCACCGCGCAGGCCAGCACCGCCGAGATCCGCGGTATCCAAAGCAATCACGTGATCGCCACCGTCAAGCACTTCGTCGCCAACAACCAGGAGATCTTGCGTAGCTCCATCAACGTGATCGCGACCCAGCGCACCCTTGCCGAGATCTACCAGCCGGCGTTCCGCTCGGCCGTGACGCGGGGCGGCGTGGGTGCGGTGATGTGCTCCTATAACCGCATCGGCGGCACGTATGCGTGCGAGAACGGTGACGAGCTGACGGGGGTGCTGCGCGAGGCCTGGAACTTCGACGGATTCGTGATGTCGGATTGGGGCGCGCTGCACAGCACGGCCGCCGCCGCCAACGCCGGCTTGGACATGGAGATGCCGGGGGCCAGCAGTGAGACCAACCCGACGCCGATAGACCAGCTGTTCGGTTCCTACTTCAACAGCAAGCTGACGGCGGCGGTGCAAAGCGGCGCGGTCAGCGAAGCGACGCTCGACACCATGGTGCGCAACATCCTCACCGCGATGTTCCGCGTCGGGTTGTTCGACCACCCGCTGCCCACCCCGGCGAGTGTCAAGGACACCAACGTGAGCAGCCCCGAGCACCTTCGGCTGGCCACCACGATCGGTGCGGCCGGCACCGTGCTGCTGAAGAACGCGGACGGCACGCTGCCGCTGGATGCCAAGTCGCTGCACTCCGTCGCGGTCATCGGCGACGCCGCACAGGAGCACCCGCAGACAGCCGCCGGCGGTTCGGCCGCCGTGATCGCGTCGCAGCCGATCGTCACGGCGCTGGACGGCATTCGCGCGCGGACGGCGGCCACCGGAGTCACGGTCACCCACGCACAAGGCACGTTGGGCACCGGCGCCCTCGACGCCGTCCCCGCCTCGGCTTTCGGCACCGGCCTGACCGCGACCTACTACCCCAGCGCGGATCTGTCCGGCGCGCCCATCGCGACGGAGACCGTGCCGAATCTTGACATCACCGGCAATCCGGCAGCCGTCTCGGGGCACAGCGTGTGGTCCGCGGCCTATGCCGGGACGCTGAGCGCGCCGGCGACCGGCGACTACCGCTTCTCCCTGAACGCGGGCGGATTCGCCACCGTATGGATCGACGGCAAGAGCGTCGTCCAGTTCCTGCCGGCACGGGAGAAGCTGCAGAACGGGCTGATCCACCTGGCCGCCGGAGCGCACTCAATCCGCGTCGAGGTCACCCCCTACCAAGAGCACCTGGTCACCGTCGATCTGTTCGCGGTCACCCCTGGTCTGCATCTGGGCTGGCAGCCGCAGGAGAATCTGCTCATCGCGCAGGCGGTCGACGCGGCACGCGCGGCCGACGTTGCGGTCGTCGTCGCGTCCGACGTGGCCAGCGAGGGGATGGACCGCAGCACCCTCGCGCTGCCCGCTGACCAGGACAAGCTGATCACCGCGGTGGCCAAGGCGAACCAGCGCACCATCGTCGTGCTGAACACCTCGAGCGCGGTGCTCATGCCGTGGCTGAACCGGGTCGCCGCCGTGCTCGAAGCCTGGTACGGCGGGCAGAACACCGGCACCTCGCTGGCACGTGTGCTGTTCGGTGACGCCAACCCCTCCGGCAAGCTGCCGGTGACGTTCCCGCGCAGCAACGCGCAGGGTCCGGCTGACCCGACCCGCGAAACGTCGCAGTACCCCGGCAACGGCAGCGACGTTCACTACGACGAGGGCCTGCTCGTCGGCTACCGTTGGTACGACGCCACCGGGCAACACCCGCTGTTCCCGTTCGGTTTCGGGCTGTCCTACACGACATTCCAGTTCAGTGACCTGTCCGTGCAGGCAACCGGCAAGCAGGCGTGGACCGTCACCGCGAAGGTCACCAACACCGGCGCACTGGCCGGCGCCGAGGTCCCCGAGCTCTACCTCGGATTCCCGTCCTCGACCAGTGAGCCGCCCAAACAGCTCAAGGGCTTCACCCGGATCACCCTGCAGCCGGGCCAGACCCGCACCGTGACGTTCACGCTCAACGCCAACTCGGTCGCGATCTGGGACACCGCCGCGAACGGCTGGACCGTCCAGCCGGGCGAATACCGCGTCCTGGTGGGCAACTCGTCGCGTGACCTGCCACTCCACGGTTCACTGACCGTCCGCTAGCCGCCCACGCGCTCTACGTCCGGGGCCCCGCCGGGAGGGGTGGCCGGCGCCTGGGCGCCTCGGGTGGCCGTCACACTCAGGTCCCAGCTCGTGGGCCATGTCAAGGATCGTGGACAGTTTCCGTTAGTCGATCATCCGGCGGTCGCCGCTGCGGTGGACTCGTTGACGGCCATACGAGGTGCTCAGCCGAGGATGGCGTGCACTCGGCGAAACGCGCGCGGGCTCGTGGGCCGGCTTGCCGGTAGAACATCTCATATTCCGCGCCTATGGCACGACACACCGGCGCTCCACGACGGCACCCGGGCACTCAACGACCCATGGCGCCATCCAGCCACTGAATCCGGCTCCGCCCCGAAGCGACGCGACGACGATTCCCGCAGGACCTGACGTGAAGGTTTCGTCTGGAAACGACGTGCGTATCTGGGTATCGCTAACCGCCGCACCAGATGCAACCAGGCCCGAACGTGCGGTTCTATCCGAGCGAGTAGTCGCGGCGCTCGCCCATCAGGGGGTCCGTCTCGAATCGACCAATCTGGCCGAAACCCTGGGCGCTCGTGACCGCCTGCAACGGGGCGACGCACTCTACGCCGCCACGGACATCTGAGAATCGGACGGATTCGACACTGACCAACGGGCGTGGGCGATCGGGCGCGCTCAGCTCGCGCCTTGCCGTCGATATCGCGTACGCGTGTAGGGTGACTTAGTCGCGCATATGAATCGCTATCTGCAGTGCGGACGTGCTGGGAATCGACATCACGTTCTTTGCTGACATCGTCAATGTCGATTTCGATGCCAGTCAGCGACACCTATCGCCGACGCGGGCGCATTCCGCAGTCCTTGAGGGCGATGGCGACGGCATCCGACAATGATCGGACTTCTCGAACCGGCGACGTCAGATCCTCGCCGGGCAGCGTTCTCATTGCCTCGCTCCGCATATGGCAGTGACATCAAGTTCCACACGCTGTCCCGGGAAGCCAAGCTGTGTCACACCGAGCAGCGTGCTGGCGGTCGTGAAAGCCGGAGCGATGACAGAGGCAGTGAATCGAGTCCAGACGTCGGCCAAGACAGTCTGGCTATCGCTGACGACATAGATCACGGTGCGAACCACATCGTCAGGGCCGGCCCCGGCCGCACCGAGTGCGGCGAGGGTGTTCTCGGCGACCTGGTCGACCTGGGCGCCAATATCGTCCGATCCGACGAGGTCTCTGCTCGCTGCGAGTGGGCACTGCCCGGCGAGAAAGATCCACTTGCCCGCGTCGGCGATCGTGACATGGTGATAGCCCGGAGCTGCATGGAGTTGTTCGGGGTTGCGGCGCACGATGCTCACGGGCCAGATCCTGTCACGCGGCATCCGACTTCAGGCCGCGCAACCGGGTTGGGCCGCAGGTCGTCCCCGGCTCCCCCGGCATGGGCAGCGGCGCGACCGACTAAGGCAGCGTCGGATCACTCACCGGCAGCTAGCCGCGAGCGGATGTCTCGTCCAGGCGCGGGAGCCCCCACAGCATGAGGTACAGCGCCCGCGGCCGGCCAGCGGCGTCGAACGGGCCGAACGTCACGGTCGGGTTATCCGGATCGCCAGGGTCGACGAGGAAGACCCTCTCATCGATCGGCATCGCCTCGGTCGCCTGGTGCTCGTCGTTGATCACAAGACCGCTCCCGGCAGCGGTGACCTCCACCCGTCGATCGGGCCATGCGTACACGCCGACGTACCGCGATAGATCGCCGGCCGCGCCGGGCGAACCGTCGAGGCGCAGCGTCGGGAGCCGGATGCCGAACAGGCAATCCATTAGATCGGCGAGCAGCGAACGATACAGAGCACGCCCGGCGGTGCTGTTCGTCATCAAGACTACGGCAGCGAGTCGGTCCGGCAGGATCCGCAGAACAGACCGCTCGCCGCGGATAACGCTGTCCCACCCCCAGACCCGGCCACCGTTCCAGTCGAACCACGCCCAGCCGAGACACCATGAATCGAACCAGCCGTGGATCCCGAAGTCTGCCGCGACGGCCCGCAACATAGCGAGCGAGGAGTCTTTCAGGTGCATGGCGGCGAACCGCAAAAGATCAGTGGCCGTGGACACGACACTCGTACCAGCCGGCCCATACGCGCGAACGACCAACGGCGGTACCGGAACCGGACCGTCAGATGTCATCTCGTGCCCCGATGCGCGATGCATCGGTGCGGGATCCGTCGCGAAGCTGGTCCCGCTCATGCCGGCCCGATCGACAAGATTATGCCGCATGGCGTCCTCCCATGCCGCTCCCGTCGCCGACTCGATGACTCGTCCGAGCAAGCACCAGCCCACATTGGTGTATGACCAAACGCTGGCCAGCGGCCCGTCGGCTGCCGCGACATCCGCTGCGAGCCGCGACAGCGCGCCGTCGTCCCGGTCCTGACGGCCGGCGAGGTCGAACTCCAACCTGGCGCGTAGCGGCAACCCGGAGCGATTCCCGAGCAGGTCACGCACGTTCGCCCGTTCCGCCCAGCCGATCCCGCGCAGCTCGGGCACGTGCGCGGCCACCCGGTCATCCAATGACAACCGGCCCGCCCCCGCCAGGCCAGCGACCACGGTCGCGACCATCGACTTAGTCAACGATCCAACGCTGAACCCGGTATCTGGCACGACCGGCTCGCCGGTTGTCACGTCTGCGACCCCGTAATAGGCAGTCGTGATCGCCCCATCGCGGAGAATCCCGACCGCCGCTCCCGGCACCGAATGCCGCGAAGCGTGTTGCCCGAGCAGCGCTGTGAGGTCCTCCACATTCACGCGATCACACTAGTGACGGCTGCCCGAATGCACCTACCTCTCGCTCCGAAAGCGAAACGGTCGGCTGCCGGCCGCAGTAGGTAATCCACCGACGTCCCAACCCGTTGGCGTCTCATCACGCGGTCAATGAACTCGATAATCACCGGCCAGTACCCGATTGGCCAGGCGAAATGGCCCCGGCTCCGCGCCAGCGTCCGAGTTGATCATCCCGGGTACGCGCGTGCGCACGCATCGCCGTCGTGCTGGTACACCGGCCAAATCAAGACGAACACAGATGGAGCGATCTGCACTCGCGATCCTTCAGGCTCGTACGCCGGATCAGGCGGGTTTGGAGTCGAGATCGGTTGCAAAGTGCTCTGCGAAGCGCTTTACACCGTCCCACTCGGTGTAGACGTAGTCGCGGGAATGATCGGTGCCAAGGTTGCCTGGCTTGTCGCGTGCGATCCTCTTCATCATGTGCCGCTTGATGAAGCCGTACTGGGTGTAGAGAAGGGCACCTCCGAAAAGGGCGACCTTGTCAGGCCGCCATCCCGTCTGTTGTTCGAACTGCTCGACGTAGCCCTCCGCCTCAGTAGTGTCGCCGCGCGCGGCGAGGCTAACCGACACGAACGCGCTCGGAAGGTGGGCAAGGATTTTTGGTTCTTCCGGACGAAGTCGACGACGTGCTTGTCGTGTTTGCCCATGTGGACGGAAGCTCCGACGATCACACCGTCGTAGCCGTCGGGGACCGTGTCGGCTGTGTCCTTGACGTCAACCATGGTGACGTCGTGGCCGTGATCGCGGAGTACGTCTGAAATGAATTCGGCGATCTTCGCGGTCTGTCCTTCGGTTGTGCCATAGGTGATGAAGATCTTCTTCACGATGGCTCCTTTCAGACATGGTCGTTGTCGAGTCAGCTCATCTTTTGCGTGGTTGGGCTGGCAGGCGGTGCGGCCGGACGGACCGCGTCCGCGGTGGCGCCGGCGCCAAGCGCAGTGGTCGTCAACAGTCGTGCGTTGAGCGCGTTCGGTCGTCGCTGGAAGACCAGCTCGCCGAGCGGGTAGGTCACCGGGTGGAGGTTGACCCTTCCGGGCGCGTTCGCTGTGATGGCACCTTCGTACACGAGCTCGAAGGGGTTCTGCCGCTAGTCCAGTACCGGAACGTCGAATAGTGCCTTGTTCTTCTCTGTAGTAGTCATGCGCTTCTCCTCTCGTAGTGAAAAAATGTCGACATGTTCGGCCCTATGCCTGGCCCGCCGGACGGAGCAAGACTTCGTTGATGGCGAGGCGTCGCGGCCGCGCTAGCACGAATGCGATGATCTCGGCGACGTCTTCGGCGGTGACTTCGGCCTTGTCGTAGAGAGCTTGAACTCCGTGTTTCGTCTCGCCGTGGGTGATGTGAGTGGGCAGCTCGGTCGCCACAACGCCCGGTTCGATGACTGTGACGCGGACGTCGGGCAGTAGCTCCTGGCGAAGTGACTCGGACCAGCCGTTGATGCCCCACTTGGTCGCCGCGTAGACGCCATTACCAGATCGTGCGGAACGGCCGGCGACCGACGAGATATTGATGACGTCGCCGCCACCGTCCTTGAGCTGGTTGAGGAAGACTTCAGTCGCAGTGATCGCGCCGAGCAGGTTGACTTCGATCATCTGCCGGTAGTCCTCGCGCTGAGCGGTATCGAATGGGCCGAGCAGCATGATGCCGGCATTGTTGACCAGGACATCGGCGTTGCCCAGCTCCTGGCGGACACGGTCGGCCGCGGTGACGATGCTGTCGCGGTCGGTGACATCGGCTTCGATCGGGGTAGAGCCATTGTCGAGTGCGTCAGCGAGCGCAGTGATGCGGTCGAGCCGGCGAGCCAGCAGGGCGACGCGGCAGCCGCTGGCCGCGAGGGCGCGGGCGGTTGCCGCACCGATGCCCGATGAGGCACCGGTGACGACGGCGACTTTGGCTGATGTGCTGTTGCTGGTCATGCTCAGGCCTCCGGGATCTGTCGGCCGAAACTCTCGAGGGTGATGTCGTCCGGCTCGGGGCCGCCACGCTTGCCGGTGTCGAGGGCGTCGATCGCCGCGAGCTCGTCGGCGGTCAGCTCGAAGTCGAAGACGTCGAAGTTCTCGGCGATGCGGTGCGGCTTGGTCGACTTCGGGATGACCGAGCGGCCCTCCTGCAGATGCCAGCGCAGCATGACCTGCGCCGGGGTCTTGCCGTGGGCCTCGGCGATCTCGACGATCACCGGGTCCTCGAGGGTGCTGGCGTGCTGCCGTCGCGGTAGAAGGTGATGCCGCCGATCGGCGACCAGGCCTGGGTCAGGATGCCGTGCTCGGCGTTGAAGCCTGGACCTCGCGCTGCTGGAAGTAGGGGTGCACCTCGATCTGGTTGACCGCCGGAACGACCTCGGCCTTCTCCAGCAGCTTCGTCAGGTGGTCGACCATGAAGTTGCTGACGCCGATGGCGCGGACCTTGCCGTCCTTCGAGCAGTGTCTCCAGCGCCCGGTATGCCTCCAGGGTCTTGTCGAAGCCGACGGCAGCGCCTGGTGCAGGATCAGCAGGTCGATCTGGTCGACGCCGAGCTTGCCGGCGCTCTTCTCGAAGCCGTGCAGCGTCTCGTCGTAGCCGTAGTCGCTGATCCAGATCTTGGTCTCCAGGAAGACCTGCGGCGCGGTCGACGCCGGACGCGTGACCGCCTCGCCGACCTCCCGCTCGTTGCCGTAGGCGGCGGCGGTGTCGATGTGGCGATAGCCGGTCGTCGAGCGCCGCTGCGACGGCGCCGCGCGTCTCGTCGGGCGGGGTCTGGAAGACGCCAAGGCCGATGGCGGGCATCTCGACGCCGTTGTTCAGTGTGATGTTTGGTGGTTCTCATGCCGTTTTCCCACCCTCCACTCTCCCGGTGGCCCGTTCGATTCCTTGCTGTG
Organism: uncultured Actinomycetota bacterium; assembly: GCA_963748415.1. Classification (GTDB taxonomy): domain Bacteria; phylum Actinomycetota; class Actinomycetes; order Mycobacteriales; family Jatrophihabitantaceae; genus CAVVJA01. The sequence continues at coordinate 79,476 of CAVVJA010000019.1, forward strand.
GTCGTCTTGAGGCGAGCGGCCGTTGCAGTGTGGTCCTGCCCAGAACGGCGGCAACGAACAGGTCAGTCGTCGTGGGCGAGTGTCGATGAGACGTCTCGATAGGCGTCGGCCTGGGCGATGAAGTCTCTGGCCTTCTGCTCGACCGTGTCGATCGCGTCGGCGCCAGCGACCAAGCGGAGCGGCGGCTCGTCTTGGCTGGCGAGCTTGATCCAGCGCGTCGGCGAGCTTCGCCGGGTCGCCTCCCTGTTTCCCGTTCATTCCTTTCCAATCGGTGACGGTCTGTCGGTGCGTTCGCGTAGTCGTCGATCGAGGACGCGGCGTAATTCGTCGACTCCGGCGTGAGGAGATCGGTGCGGAAGAAGCCCGGCTCGACCAGCATCGTGCGGATGCCGAACGGAGCTACCTCGGGTGTCAGCGACTCGATCCAGCCTTCGACTCCGAACTTAGAAGCCGAGTATGCGGAGCAGAACTCCTGGCCCACGATGCCGGCGGTCGAGGAGATCGCGATGACGAGGCCGGAGCGCTGGGGGCGCATGATGGGAAGCACCGCGCGGGTCGCGTCACCGGGCCGAAGAGGGTCGTCTCGATCTGCGCCCGGAAGTCCTCGGGGCTGATCTCTTCGAAGAATCCCGCGAAGAAGTTGCCCGCGTTGTTGACCAGAACATCGATCCGGCCGAAGCGGTCGATCGCGGCCGAAGCCGCGGCCTGGGCATCGCCAAGGCTGGTGACATCGAGTTTGACAGGGAGCCGGTCGTCGTGGCGCGCCGAACGCGGACGTGACTCGCTTCGGATCGCGGTCCATCGCCAGGACCGCATGACCGGCCGCCAAGGCGGCCTTCACGATGTCGATTCCCATACCGCGTCCGGCCCCCGTGATCAGCCAAACTCTCTTGCTCATCGCATTTCTCCTGTAGTTCTGCCGTGCTGCTGGTCGTCTGGATGTCTATCGTCGGCGTGCCTCAGGTGTCAGTTCGGCTTCTCCGTAGCTGTTGTCGTCGGGGTTGACGGTGACGCCGGGTGCGACGAGTTCGTCGATGCGGTCCAGGATGTCGGCGTCAGGGTGACCTCGGCCGCCGGCAGCTGCGATTCGAGTTGTTCCATGGTGCGCGGGCCGATGATCGCGGCGGTGACGGCCGGGTGGTTGATGACGAACGCAATGGCGAGGTCGATGAGGGTCATGCCTGACTGCTCGGCGAGCTGGGCCAGGTCCTCGACGATCTCGAGTTTGCGCTGGTTGGCCGGGTGGTCATGTCGAAGCGGGCCTTCGGCCGGGCAGTCGAGGTCGGGGTCGCGGCGTCGTCCTTGCGCCAGCGGCCCGGACAGCCAGCCACCGCCGAGCGGGCTGTAGGTCAGGATGCCCATGCCGTGCCGCTGGGCGGTCGTCAGCACGTCGGCCTCGATGCCGCGCACCATGATCGAGTACGGCGGTTGCTCGGTGACGAACCGTTCCAGCCGCGTCGCGGGCGGCCCACTGGGCCTCGACGATCTGACTGGCGGCGTAGGACGAGGAACCGATGTAGCGGACCTTGCCCTGCCGGACGAGATCGGTGAGCGCACCGAGGGTTTCCTCGACGTCGGTGTCCGGCTGGGCCGGTGGACCTGGTAAAGGTCGATGTAGTCGGTGCCCAGGCGGCGGAGCGAGTCCTCGACCTCCGCGATGATCCAACGGCGGGAACCACCGCGGTGGTTCGGGTCGTCGTCCATCGGCATGAAGAACTTCGTCGCCAGGACGACGTCGTCGCGGCGCCCGGCGAGGGCCTTGCCGACGATTCCTTCGGACTCGCCGCCGGAGTAGACGTCGGCGGTGTCGACGAAGTTGATGCCGGCGTCCAGTGCCCGGTGGATGATCCGGATCGAGTCGGCTTCGTCGGCGTTCCCCACGGGCCGAACATCATCGTGCCCAGGCACAGGGGGCTGACCGATACCCCGGTCC